>NZ_JROO01000099.1 GCF_000826685.1 Streptomonospora alba | reverse complement strand
AGCGAGTACGCCACCCGCCCCGACACGACACTCGTGGCGTTGCCGGTGAGCACGTAGCCCTCGGTCTCCTGCGGCCAGTGCGCCGTGGCAGGGAGGTAGTCGCTGTTGGTGGCTCCGATGTAGGTGCCGGTGCGGCTGCCGCGCAGCGACACCGGGTCGATCCCCGCCCGCTCCAGGGCCTCCCACGCCGTCTCCAGCAGCAC
>NZ_JROO01000098.1 GCF_000826685.1 Streptomonospora alba | reverse complement strand
GGCACCTCGATCACCGAGATCTTGTCGTGCGGCGTCTGGCAGTTGGGATAGGAGTCCGACGGCGCGTAGGAGGAGACGTAGATGTAGTCGGTGTCGGCGTCGCCCGGCACCAGCGTGTTGGTGTGCGAACCGCAGTCGGTGCGCACCGCACCGACGTAGGAGGGCGCCGCCTTGTCGGAGATGTCGAAGATCCGGACGCCTTCGAACGCGTCGGCGTCGGCCGGAGTGCTCGACGGCGCGCCGCACTCCTCGCTCTCCCGGGGATAGTCCACCGAGTAGTAGAGCAGGTCGCCGCTCACGGAGACGTCACCCTGCCCGCCCTCACACAGCACTCGGCTCGCGACCTGCGGCGACTCCGGATCGGAGATGTCGTAGACGATGAATCCGTTGT
>NZ_JROO01000097.1 GCF_000826685.1 Streptomonospora alba | reverse complement strand
GACCAGTCGACGTCTGCTCCGTGCACCCACAGATCCGCCGCCGCACCGACCACCGACTCCACCTCACCCCGATCCCGCCTCAGCGCAGCAACCAACACCGCCTCATCGGCACCCCGACCCGCCTCCGCATCAGCCTCCAGACACTCCCCCACCTGCGACACCAGACCACCGTCCGGCCCCAACTCCACGAACCGCGACACCCCCGCCCGCGCCATCGCCCCCACTCCGTCGGCGAACCGCACCGTCTCCCGCACATGCCGCACCCAGTACTCCGGCGAACACAACTCCTCAGCCCCCGCCAACGCCCCCGTCACATTCGAAACCACCCCCAACCGCGGCGCCGAGAACGACACCTCCCCCAAAACCGCGCGGAACTCCTCCAACACCGGCTCCATCAACGCCGAATGGAACCCGTGACTCACCCCCAGCCGCCGCACCCGGCAACCCTCCTCGGCCAACTCCCCCACGACCTCCTCGACAGCACCCTCCTCACCCGAGACCACCACCGAACGCGGCCCGTTCACCGCCGCCACATCCACACACGCCCCGCGCCCCACCGCCGACTCCACAACCTCCGACACCCGCACCTCGGCCGCGTCCACAACCGCCATCGCCCCGCCCCCGGGCAACCCCTGCATAAGCCGCCCCCGCGCAGCCACCACCCGCGCCGCATCCGGCAACGACCACACACCCGCCACATGCGCCGCCGCCAACTCCCCCACCGAATGCCCCATCACACACCCGACATCCACCCCCCACGACTCCACCAACCGAAACAACCCCACCTCCACCGCGAACAACCCCGCCTGCGCAAACACCGTCCCCTCCAACACCCCCGCATCATCACCCCACACCACCTCACGCACCCCGCACCCCAACCACCCCTCCAACTCCCCCACCACCGCATCGAACGCCTCCCGAAACACCCCGAACTCCCCGTACAACCCCCGACCCATCCCCAACCGCTGCGCACCCTGACCCGAAAACACCACCCCCACACGACCCCCACCCACACGACCCACCACACCCCGCACCGGCACCCCGCCCTCAGCAACCGCACCCAACCCCGCACACAACTCACCCGCATCCGACCCCAACACCACCGCCCGATCCTCCAACCCCCCGCGCCGCGCCAAACCCGCCCCCACACTCACCGCATCCACACCGCACCCATCCCCCACAAACCCCGCCAACCGCCCCGCCTGAACCGCCAAACCACCCGCACCACGCCCCGAAACCACCCACGGCACCACCGACACCCCACCCACACCACCGGCACCCGCGGCCCCCTCCACCACCGGAGCCTCCTCAACCACCACATGCGCATTCGTCCCCGA
>NZ_JROO01000096.1 GCF_000826685.1 Streptomonospora alba | reverse complement strand
TGGCCGATGTTCGACTTCAGCGACCCCAGCCACAGCGGCCGGTCGCGCCCCCGGCCGTAGACCCCCATCAGGGCCTGGGCCTCGATCGGATCGCCCAGACTCGTCCCCGTTCCATGGGCCTCCACCGCATCGACGTCATCGGGCGCCACACCCGCGTCCTCCAGCGCCGCCCGCACCACCCGCTGCTGCGACGGCCCGTTCGGCGCGGTCAGACCG
>NZ_JROO01000095.1 GCF_000826685.1 Streptomonospora alba | reverse complement strand
ACCGCCCCGCGGCGGCGACCCCTTCACCGCCGCCGCAGGCGGGTACCGGTCCGACTACGGACAGCCTTCCCCCTCGCCCGAGGCCCCCCTCCACGGCAACGCCGCCGCCTCCGACCGGGACGCCGCCTACAGCGAGGCACCGAGCTACAGCGGCTCCGAACCGAGCGGGTACCCCCAGTACGACGGCGACCCCTCCACCACCGGCGGATACACCTACGGCACCGCGTCGACCGTCTACAACGACACA
>NZ_JROO01000094.1 GCF_000826685.1 Streptomonospora alba | reverse complement strand
TCCCACGCCGTCTCCAGCAGCACCCGCTGCTGCGGATCCATCGCCAGCGCCTCACGCGGCGAGATACCGAAGAACCCCGCGTCGAACTCCGCCGCACCGCCCAGGAACCCGCCCCGCAGGGCGTAGGTGCGGCCGGGTACGCCCGGGTGCGGGTCGTAGAGCGCGTCCACGTCCCACCCCCGGTCGGCGGGAAACTCCGAGGTCGCGTCCCCACCCGCCTCCACCAGCTCCCACAGATCCTCCGGCGAGGCCACACCCCCCGACAGCCGGCAGCCGATCCCCACGATCGCGATCGGCTCCGCGGCGGCGCCGG
>NZ_JROO01000093.1 GCF_000826685.1 Streptomonospora alba | reverse complement strand
TCCGGCGCTCGGCGTCCGGTCACGGGAGGTGATCGCGGCGAATACTCGCGTGCACCGGACAAGCCGCCAACGTCGCGGTGGCTGATCCGACGGTCTGGTCGCGGTGATCTACGCCTGGCCGAGCTTCGCGCTCATGGGTGCGTACGAGTTGCTCAGGCGCCACTTCCGCGTGGTGGCCCGCGGCGAACGCGCTGCGTACACCGATGATGAGCAGGCATCGCCCACACCAGGCGTTGTCCCGTCCGCTGAGCCGCAATCGACTGGGCGGCGAGA
>NZ_JROO01000092.1 GCF_000826685.1 Streptomonospora alba | reverse complement strand
ACCACATGCGCATTCGTCCCCGAGAAGCCGAATGCGGAGACCGCTGCCCGGCGCGGACGACCGTTCCGCTCCCAGGGGCGTGCTTCATTCAGCAGGCGCACCTCGCCGCTCGACCAGTCCACCGCCGGCGTCGGCTCGTCGGCGTGCAGCGTCCGCGGAAGCGTCTCGTGCCGCATCGCCTGGATCATCTTGATGACGCCGCCTACGCCGGCCGCGCCCTGGGTGTGGCCGATGTTCGACTTCAGCGA
>NZ_JROO01000091.1 GCF_000826685.1 Streptomonospora alba | reverse complement strand
ACCACATGCGCATTCGTCCCCGAAACCCCGAACGACGAGATGCCCGAGCGCCGCGGGCGGCTGCCGCGCTGCCACGGCTCGGGGTCGGTCAGCAGGGCGAGCGGTCCGGAGGACCAGTCGATGTGCGGCGAGGGCTCGTCGGCGTGCAGCGTCCGCGGAAGCCGTTCGTTCTGCAGGGCCAGGGTCATCTTGATGACACCGGCGATTCCCGACGCCGCCTGCGTATGGCCGATGTTCGACTTCAGCGA
>NZ_JROO01000090.1 GCF_000826685.1 Streptomonospora alba | reverse complement strand
CACGGAGCAGACGTCGACTGGTCGCAGGTGATCGACGCACTGGCCCCGGGCGCCGCGGAGTGCGCGGATCCGGCTGAGCTGCCGACGTATGCCTTCCAGCGGCAGCGGTACTGGCTCGATGCGGGACCTGCCCACACGGCGGGCGAGGTCCGGCATGGTCTGCTGGCGCAGGAGTTCGGACTGGCCGATGGCCGCGGGACGGTGTGGTCGGG
>NZ_JROO01000009.1 GCF_000826685.1 Streptomonospora alba | reverse complement strand
GGCCGCCGCCCCCGCCCCGTCCCACTCACATGCTGTACCGAGAACGCCGCTCCTCCGGTCGTCTACGAATGTCGACAAGACCGGGCGCGCCGAACGCGTCCCTTTCCGGCGCTCCGCGATCCGCCACCGGCCTTTCGACCACCCGGCCTCATCGGCGCGACGGTGACCGATAACGGCCAAGGGCGCCGGTCGAACCTATAGGACGCTACCCAGGGGCTTACCGCCCCGCCCTAGGTACGCGCGACTAAAAGTGTCTCCATCGGGCGACTGCCGGCTCCCCGGTCGGTGATACCGCGCTATCGGGAATCCGGTTCCTGCGTCTGCATCCGAGTCCGAGAAGCAGCGACGAGATCGAACGTCGATTAGCTCGCCGCACTTCTCTCCAGGAAGCAGGGGGACCATGAATCACAATAGCCGGTGCGCCGAAGCCACCCGCCCGAAATGCCGGTGCGCCGGGTGCGGCGGCAGCATGCACGGGTGGCCCGGGCACCTGGGCCGCGCCGGACGCTCCCCGGACGAGCGCCGCGTGCTCCGCTCCTTTGCAGAAGAGCGATGGCACAGTGCCCCGGCTCCGCCGAACGGATGGCGGCACCGGAACATCACCACCAGCGAGCAACGGGCCGCGGCCGGAATCGCGCTGATGGATATCACCGACTGGCTCGCAGAATACGGATACCGGATTCGGCTGACGCGGAACATCGCCGAAACGATCGCCGACCGCGGACTGCCCGCGATCGAGGCCTCCGCGGTGAAAACGGAGAAGAGCACACTCGGCACAAGGGAGATCCGCACATCCCTCACCGGCCATTTCTGGTGTTCACTACTGATAAGTCTCGCCCATGGTCTGGACCGGTGCGCCGACGCCCTGCACCGCGTCCCGGCTTCGGCGCTGGGCGCCCTCCTGGCATCCGACGGCCAAGAGACGTGCTTCGCGGGTCTGAAGCGCCGGATCGCCGACCAAGCCGTGAACATCGTGTGGAGGCACGCCAACCCCCTGCTCCCCGTCGACCTTGAGAACGCGGCCCGCCTGCTGCGTGTACTCGGGGTCCTGTTCTGCATCGACCCGGCTGCACACCGGATGGCCGTCGAACGCGGTCTGCGCCCCTTGGCCCAAGACGTGCTCGCTGACAGCACAGAGGCCCGAATGGACCGGGTCTTCGGCGCTCCCCTCGATCCGTTCGCCCCATGAACGAGCTGTCTCCGGCGGAGCGAGCCACCGGTGCCGTGGGAGCAGCAGGCCGCGGAGCCGACGGGGATGAGGCGGGCGGCAGGGGAGGGTCCCCGGCTCCCCCGCCCTAGGTACGCGCGGCTGATGGGCAGGGCGGGAGGGGTCACTCCGTTGCGAGCAGATCGTGGAAGTGGGTGAGCATGCGGTCGCGGTCGGGAACGAGGCCGGTGAACAGTTCGAAGGCGTCGGCGGCCTGGAAGACCGCCATGCCGCCGCCGTCCAGGGTGGGGCAGCCGTTCTGCTCGGCGCTGCGCAGGAGTTCGGTGCGCAGCGGGCGGTAGACGGCGTCGGCAACCCACAGGGGCGGGCGCAGCAGCTCCGGCGGGACGGGGATGCCGGGGTGGTGGGCCATTCCCACCGGTGTGGCGTGCACCAGCCCGTCCGCCCAGGCCAGAAGGCGGCCGGGAGCGGCGGCGTCGCCGGTGGCGACCGCCGCGTCGGGGAACCGGCGGCCCACGCGCTCGGCCAGTTCCCCGGCCCGCTCGGCGTCCAGGTCGGCGACGCACAGTTCGCGCACACCTGAAGCCAGCAGCGCGTGGGCGACGGCCGCACCCGCACCGCCCGCGCCCAGCAGCACGACCCGGTCGCGGGGTGCGTGCGGCAGCCCGCGCCCCAGGGATCTGGCGAAGCCCGACCAGTCGGTGTTGTGCCCGATGGCCGACCCGCCGTCGAAGACCACGGTGTTGACGGCCCCGATCGCGGCCGCGTCCGCGGTGAGCCCGTCCAGGACGGGCAGCACCAGCTGCTTGCACGGGTGGGTGATGTTCAACCCGTTGAACCCGAGCCGCCGCGCCGCGGATACCAGCTCGGCCACCGACTCCGCGGGCAGGCCCAGGTCGGTGATGTCGATGGTGCGGTAGATCAGGCGCCGCCCGGACGCGGCGGCCTCACGCTCGTGCATGGGCGGCGTGAGCGAGGGGCCGACCCCGGCGCCGACGAGTCCGACGAGGTAGGACGGTGCGGCGCCGGCGGGTTCGGGTACGGCCGTGTGCCGCGCCGCCTCGTCGCCGATCGCGCCGGTCACCTGGTGCGCTCCGCTCGGTGGGCGGCCATGCGGATGGGGGCGTTGGCGGCGCCGTAGCCGGTGTATCCGCCGACGCGCTGCACCACCTCGAAGAACAGCCGGTTGCCCAGCATCGGGGTGTAGAAGTGGAAGAACTCCCCCGTGCCGGCGCGGTCGTAGAGGATCCCGTTCTCCCGCATCCGCTCGCGTACCGCCGGCGCCAGGTCGGTGCGGGCGGCGAGGTCGTCGTAGTAGTTGTCGGGGATGGGCAGCGGCGCGACGCCACCGGCGCGCATCGCCTCGGCGGCGGCGAACACGTCGTCGCACGCGAAGGCGATGTGCTGGGCCCCGCCCGCGGCGTCGGCCCGGGTTCCGCGTCCCAGCACCGAGACGTTGAGCGCGATGCGCAGCCCTGAGTCGTGCGAGTGGAGCGCTCGGCTGCGTACCAACCCGTCGGGGGCCGCCACCTCCAGGCTCGCGTCCGGGGTCAGCCCCAGCACCGAGCGGTAGAAGAGCGATGCCTCGTCGAAGTGGTCGAAGGGCTGGAACAGGCCTACGTGGTCGATCGCGGTCACCGGGACGCCGGCGCCCTCGTTCCTGTCGCGCACGGCCGCCGCTGCGAAGTCGGCCAGCCACCCCCGGCCCTGCTGACTGGAAGGGCAGAAGAACACGGCGGTGCCGTCGGGGGCGGCCACGGCGCTGATGCGGGACTCGGCGGGGTCGCGGCGGCGCGGGAGGGTCGGCGCGAGCAGCAGGTCGGCCCGCTGCGCAGCGCGGTCGGGGTCGGCGACCTCCACGCCCAGGGCGGTGACGGCGGCGTCGCCGTCCCAGGTGTGCCCCAGGCGCGGATCGGTGGCGCTGAGCAGCACGCGGGCGTCGCCGCGGCTCCACAGCTGGACGGGCTTGGAGCGGTGGTCGCTGGTGTGGTCGAACCCGAGCGCGGCCAGCACGGCGCGCACGCTGTCGGCGCCGGCCTCCTGTGCGGCCACCTCGACGAAGGCGTAGGCGGCGTCCTCGGGCGGATCGGGCAGGCGGGTGAGGGTGACCCGGGGCCGTGCGCCGTCGGCCCCGGGTCCCTCGGCTACGCGCTCCGCCGCCCGCTCGCGGCCGAGCGCGTCCTCCAGCACCGACAGCGAGCGCAGCGCGTCCGCAGCGGTGCGGTGGGGGTCGGAGGCGCGGAATACGTCGTTGAAGACCTCCAGCGACAGGGGGCCGGTATAGCCGGCCTCCAGTACGTTCCTGGTGAACGCGGTCAGGTCGAATCCGCCCTGGCCGGGGAAGCACCGGTAGTGCCGGCTCCACTGGAGCAGGTCCATGGCCATGTAGGGGGCGTCGGCCAGCTGCAGGAAGAAGATCTTCTCGCCGGGGATGTCCCGGATGCCGGAAGGGTCGTCGCGCTTGGACAGGATGTGGAAGCTGTCCAGGCACACCCCCAGCGAGGGGTGGTCGGCCTCGGCGGCGAGGCGCCAGGAGTGCCGGTAGTCGTCGACGTGGCGCCCCCAGGCCAGCGCCTCGTAGGCGATGCGCACGCCGTAGGGGGAGGCGGCCTCGGCGAGGCGGTGCAGCTGTGCCGCCGCACGCGCGTCGTCGCCGATGGCCGCCTCCGAGGCGTTGGAGCAGACGAGCATGGTGTCGGTGCCGAGTTCGAGCATCAGCTCGAACTTGGCCTCGGCTCGGCGCAGGTTCCGTTCGAGCTGGGCGTCGTCGACCCCCTCGAAGTCGCGGAAGGGCTGGTAGAGGTCGATGCCCAGGCCGAGGTCCGCGGCCATGGCGCGGACCTCCCGCGGCGGCACCGGTGCGGCGACGAGGTCGTTCTCGAAGATCTCGACCCCGTCGAACCCGGCCGCCGCTGCCGCCTGCAGCTTCTCCTCCAGCGTGCCGCTGAGGGATACCGTGGCGATACTGCGCCGCATGTGCGTTGCTCCGCTCCGTCGTCTCCGCCGGCCTACTTCGCCTCTTGGAAGGCTTCGTACAGCTCCAGCGACTTGCCGTCGAGGTTGTCGCGGAAGTACTCGCGGGCCTGGCCGCGGAAGGCCTCGACGTTCACGTCGTCGACGATCTCGATGGTCCCGTCGGCCTTCCACTCGTCGAGGATCTCGGCCTCGGCCTCCTCGATGCACTTCCGGTTCTCGGCGCGGGTCTCGCTGACCGCCTGCTGCAGGACGTCCTGCTGCTCGCCGGAGAGCCGCTCCCAGGTCTGACCGGAGACGACGATCATCTGCGAGCCGATCTGGTGGCTGGTGAGGCTGATGTGCGACTGCACCTCGTCGAAGTTGTCGCTGCTGATCGTGGGGATGGGGTTCTCCTGGCCGTCGGCGGTTCCCTGCTGCAGGGCCAGGTAGACCTCCTCGAAGGCGACGGTGGTCGCGTCGGCTCCCAGGGCCTCGGCGTTCTCCAGGTAGATCGGGGAGTCGGGGAACCGCATCCGCAGCCCTTCCAGGTCCGCGGGCTTGCGGATTGCCTGGTTGGCGGTGAAGTGGCGGTCGCCGAAGTACCAGACGTCGAGGATCTTGGTATCGGTGGCTTCCTCGAAGTCCTGCTTGACGGTCGTGGAGGCGTCGGAGTCGAAGAAGCCGAACAGGTGGTCGGCGTCGTCGAACGCGTAGGCGGCGTCGAACACGCCGATCGGCTCGTAGGTGGAGCCCAGCGCGGCCGAACCCTGCACGTCCATGTCGATGTCGCCGGACATGACCGAGGAGAAGGTCTCGGTGTTGTCGCCCAGCTGGCTGTTGGGGAAGGTGTCGACGGTCATGCCGGCGTCGGCCTTGTCGACCTTCTCGGCGACCACGTCGATGCCGCAGCGGGTGTGCGGGTGGTCTTCGCCGTAGCTGTTGGAGAACGACAGGGTGATCCCGCCGTCGTCGGATCCGCCCCCGCCGCCGCATCCGGCGAGGGTCAGAGCGGCAACGGGAACAACGGCCGCCCAGCGAAGGGTGGTGCGCATCGAACGCCTCCTAAGGGGTCCTTTCGGGGGATGCCGCGTCGAAGCGGCGATGGGGTCGGTCTTGCGGGGCAGGGCTAGAGGTCGAGAAGCGCGGGCAGGAACAGCACCACATCCGGTGCCACGGTCAGCAGCACGAGGACCGCGATGAGGGGGAGGAGGAACGGGGCGGTACCCCGGAACACCTCCTGCATCGGCGTGCGGGTCGCCGAGCCCAGTACGAACAGGACTCCGCCGATGGGCGGGGTGAGCAGGCCGATCATCAGGTTGACGATGGTGATGACGCCGAAGTGCACCGGGTCCACGCCGAACTGCATCGCCACCGGCAGCAGCACGGGGACCGTGATCACCAGCGCCGCGACGGGCTCCAGCACCGTGCCGATGAAGATCAGCGCGACGTTGACCAGCAGGAGGAACACCAGCGGGCTGTCGGTGAAGCCGAGCAGGAACGACGCCAGGTCCTGGGGAACCTGCTCGCGTGCGAGGATCCAGCCGAGCAGGCCGGAGGCCGCCAGGATGACGGCGATGGAGGCCGCTGTGGTGGCGGTCTCCACCGCGATGCGCCCCAGGGTCCGCGGGTTCAGGCTGCGGTAGCAGAAGCCCAGGACGAACACGTAGGCCGCGCCGACCGCTGCGGCCTCGGTGGGGGTGAACAGGCCGCTGAGGATGCCGCCGAGCAGCAGCACCGGAGCCCCCAGCGGGCCGAGGACGCGCAGCACCGCGCCGCGCACCTCGCCGGGTTCGGGCCGCCGTCCGGCCAGGTGGTGCTGGCGGCGCCCCCAGATGAAGACGGCCAGCGCGAGCCCGCCGGCGATCAGCAGCGCCGGGACGACGGCCGCGGCGAACAGCGCCGCTGTGGAGACCGCCGCCACCGACGCGTAGACGATCGCCGGGATGCTCGGCGGCATGACCGGGCCGATCAGGCTGGACGCCGCCGAGAGCCCGATGGAGAAGCGCCGCGAGTAGCCGCGGCTCGTCATCGCCGGGACCGTCATCTTGCCCACGCCGGCGACGTCGGCCAGCGCGCTTCCGCTCATCCAGGAGAAGCCGACGCTCACGCCGATGTTGACGTAGCCCAGCCCCGCGCGGACGCGGCCGAAGAGCACCTGGGCGAACGCGAAGATGCGGTCGGCGATGCCGGTGTGGTTGGCGGTCACGCCGACCAGGACGAACAGCGGGACCGCCAGCAGCGGGAAGCTGTTGATCTCCTCGGCGGCGGTGCGCAGGCTCAGCCCGGTGGACTGGCCGGTCAGCGCCATGTAGGCCAGGCAGGGCCCGAGGATCGCGAAGGCGATGGGAACCCGCAGCAGGAGCAGGACCAGGATTCCGGCGACGACCAGGGCGGCGTTCATCGGTCGGCCTCCCCGGCGTCGGCATCGGCTTCGGCGGGCAGCGGCGCGCCGGCGGGCGGGCCGGTCGCCACGGCGTTGACCGCCGCGCGCAGCGCGGTCAGCGCCAACCCGGCCATCGGGATCACGTAGACCCAGCTCATGGGGATCCCCAGGGCGGGCGTGGTCATCGGAGAGCCGCCGAAGACCAACTCGGTCGCATCGACGACGAAACCGGCGCAGACGGCGGCCACCACGAGGTTGGCCGCGATCCACACGGCGCGCCGGATCCACGCCTGCGGTGCGAAGTCGATCAGCTTGAGGGTGATGTGCTCGTCGCGGCCGAGCAGGTAGCCGGCCAGCGAGAACGCGAGCCATACGAAGCCGAGCTGGGCGAGTTCGCCGGTCCACACCCATCCGGACACGGGCAGATGGCGCTGGAGCGCCTGGGTCAGCATCAGCACGAAGATCAGGGCCAGGAGCGCGATGCCTGCTGCCAGCTCCGCGGCCTCCAGCCACCGGACCGCCGCCGGGCGGGACCGCGGGGGCGGCCCGTCGCCGGGTGGTTCGGGGGTGTCGGACATCCGGTGCTCCAGTCGACGAGGACAACGATCGGTGCAGTTCAGCCCGGTGCGCGACCGGCCAGAAGCGCGAATTGTGTGAACCTTAGGTTTCGCGAGGACGGCATGGCAAGCGATTGCCAAATGTTGCCAATGTCGCGTAGAACAGACGCATCATGCCTACTCCCAAGCGCACGACCGTCTACGACGTCGCCCGAGAAGCCGGAGTCGCCGCATCGACGGTCTCCCGGGCCTTCAGCAACCCCCGACGCGTCAACGGCGCCACCCGCCGGCACGTCCTGGAGATCGCCGAGCGCCTGGGCTACCACCCCAACCCGCTGGCCACCGCACTGCAGTCCGGGCACACGGCCACGGTCGCGATGCTCGTGCCCGACATCGCCAACCCGCACTTCTTCGGCCCCATCCGCGGAGCCGAGCGGCGGGCGACGGCAGCCGACATCACCTTCATGCTCGGGTTCACCGAGGAGTCCGCAGACACCGAGCGCGACAAGATCGAGCGCCTGGCCCGCTCGGTGGACGGGTTCGTGCTCGCGTCCAGCCGCATGCCCGAGGCCACCACCGCCGAACTCGCCCGCGAGCACAACCTCGTCCTCATCGACCGCCAGGTCGAGGGCCTGCCCAGCGTCGTCGTCGACAACGCGGCAGGCAGCAGGCAGATCGTGGACCACCTCGCCTCGCTGGGCCACCGCTCACTGGTCTACCTCTCCGGACCGCACATCTCCTGGCTGGCCGGAGAGCGCTGGCGCGCCCTGAGCGCGGGCGCCGAGGAGCGCGGCATGACCGCGACCCGGCTGGGCCCCTTCCCTCCGCAGGTCGCAGGCGGCGGTGCGGCCGCCGACGCCGCGCTGGTCTCGGGCGCGACCGCCGTCGTCGCACACAACGACCTGCTGGCGATCGGCATCCTGCGGCGACTGGCCGAGCGCGGCGTCTCGGTGCCCGAGCAGATCAGCGTGGTCGGCTACGACGACATCTTCGGCGCCGACTTCTGCGTCCCCGCCCTCACGACGCTGGCCGGCCCCCAGGAGGAGTCCGGTCGCGCCGCCGTGGAGATTCTGCTGACCAAGGGCTCGACCCGCCCGTCAGACGACGGGCCCCGCCGCGTGGTGCTTCCCTCCCACCTGGTCATCCGCGACTCCACGGGACCGGCGCCGGAGTGATCGGCGGGCGGGGGCGGCTCCACGCCCGCTCCCGCGTGCCCAGCGGGGTGGCGACCGTCGGCGGCAGCGCGTAGGCGGCGACCGCGACGGCGGGCACGCGCGGGAGCGTAGCTCCCCGGCCGGAGGTGTTCGCCGGTGATGGTCGCGGCTTGCGGGGCCGGCCGCGGAGCGCGGGAGGCGACCGCACGTCCGTGGGCCCGGCCGTGTCCGCGGAGCGGCGGCCGGTTCTGCGGCGACTCTACTCTCACGGGATAGTAGAGTCTGTAACGCCGGGGCAGCGGTGCCGCTTCCGCAACACTCCACCGCTGCCTCCCGCCGCGGTGGCCGGGCGGGCTGCGCTTCGCCCGGCCACCGCGGCCCGCCGTCTGCGATCGCCGCCCTGCACGTCGCCCGCTCCCCCGCGCGGCTCCCACCGGCCCGGCACGACCGCGCCGAGCGCTACTCTCGACGGCGGACGACCGGCTCGCCGTTTCTGACGTGGGGGTAGGGTTAAGGCAGGAGGTGCAACGATGGGCGCCGGACACATGCAGATCGGCGAGGTCGCCCAACGCACGGGCCTGTCGCTGCGGACCATCCGCTACTACGGCGAGATCGGGCTGGTCGAGCCCTCGGCCCGCTCACGGGGCGGGTTCCGGCTCTATACCGAGGCCGACCTGGATCGGCTGCTGCTGATCAAGCGGATGAAACCCCTCGACTTCAGCCTGGAGGACACCCGCGACCTGCTGCAGGTCCTGGACCGCTTGGCCGAGTCCGGCCTGGACGGGGACCGGCGGGCCGACCTGGCCCACCGGCTCGACGAGTTCGAGCGGGCCGCCGAGCAGCGCTGCCGCGACCTGCGCGGTCAGCTCGCGATGGCCGAGGAGTTCGCCCAGCGGCTGGGAGACCAGCGCAGAACGCACCTCGAAGCGACCGGCGACCAGGTGAGGAAACAGCAGCAGCGGTGAGTACGACGGCCGAAGAGACCCACAACAAGCCGGCCCGCGAGGTCGCGGACGAGGCCGCCCGGCGGCGCACCTTCGCGGTGATCTCCCACCCGGACGCGGGCAAGTCCACGCTGACCGAGGCGCTGGCGCTGCACGCCGCCGCCATCACCTCGGCCGGCGCCGTGCACGGCAAGGGCGACCGCCGCGGGGTGACCTCCGACTGGATGGACATGGAGCAGGCCCGGGGCATCTCCATCACCTCCGCCGCGCTGCGCATCGACTACGGCGACTGCGTGCTCAACCTGCTCGACACCCCCGGCCACGCCGACTTCTCCGAGGACACCTACCGGGTGCTCTCGGCCGTGGACTGCGCGATCATGCTGCTGGACTCGGCCAAGGGCCTGGAGCCCCAGACCCTGAAGCTGTTCGAGGTCTGCCGCGCCCGCAACATGCCGGTGATCACCTTCGTCAACAAGTGGGACCGGCCCGGCCGCGAGCCGCTGGAGCTGCTGGACGAGATCGAGCAGCGGATCGGGCTGCGGCCCACCCCGCTGAACTGGCCGGTGGGCATCGCCGGCGACTTCCGCGGCCTCATCGACCGCTCCGAGGGCACCTACACCAAGCTCACCCGCACCCCCGGCGGCGCCACCCGCGCGCTGGAAGAACACCTGACCCCCGAGCAGGCCGCCGAGGCCGAAGGCGAGACCTGGGTCCAGGCCACCGAGGAGATGGAGCTGCTCGGCGAGATCGGCGCCGAGTTCGACGAGAAGTCGTTCATGGCCGGGGAGTCCTCGCCGGTGCTCTTCGGCGCCGCACTGCCCAACTTCGGCATCTCCAAGCTGCTGCAGACCCTGGTGGACCTGGCCCCCGCTCCCCCCGACCCCGTCGACGCCAAGGGCGAGCGCCGCCCCCTCGACGCGCCGTTCTCCGGCCAGGTCTTCAAGATGCAGGCCAACATGGACAAGGCCCACCGCGACCGCATGGCCTTCGTGCGCATCGCCTCGGGCCGGTTCGAGCGCGGAATGGTGCTCACCCACGCCAACACCGGCAAGCCCTTCGCCACCAAGTACACCCAGGCGGTGTTCGGCAGCGAGCGCTCCACCGTCGAGGCCGCCTACCCGGGCGATGTGATCGCGCTGGTCAACGCCGCCGCGCTGAGTGTGGGCGACACCCTCTACGCCGGACCCAAGGTGGAGTTCGCCCCCATCCCCAGCTTCGCCCCGGAGCACTTCGCCGTGGCGCGGGCCAAGGACTCGGGCCGCTACAAGCAGTTCCAGCGCGGCATGGCCCAGCTGGACGCCGAGGGCGTCGTGCAGGTGCTGACCTCCGACGTGCGCGGCGAACAGGCGCCGGTACTCGCGGCGGTGGGACCCCTGCAGTTCGACGTGGTCTCCCACCGCATGGCCGAGGAGTTCAACGCCCCGGTCGAACTCGCCCACCTGGAGTACACGATGGCGCGGCGCACCGACGCCGACTCCGCGCCCGCCGCCCACGCGCTGTCGGGCGCGGAGGTGCTCAAGCGCCGCGCCGACGGCGAACTGCTGGTGCTGATCCACAACAAGTACCGGCTGCGGGTCATCGAGCGCGACAACCCCGACCTGGTGCTGGAGCCGCTGCTGGCCGGCGGCGCCGACAACGACGCCTGAGCCGCCGACCGGCGGGGCGGCCGGGCCTGCGAGGCGTCCCCCGTCGGGTGCGCCCGTCGCTCCCGGCACCGAGGCCGGTGCTGCGGGCGGGCGCACCGCGATGCCCGCATGGCCGGTGCGTGTCGGGGGCAGCGGGCCCGGCGACAGCGCTGCGCTGAGGGGAGAGGGATGAGACTCGGGCTGCTGACCGCGTGCTTCGCCGGATCGTCCCTGGACGAGGTGGCCGAGTGGGCCGCCGGCAACGGGTACGCGTCGTTGGAGGTCGCCGCCTGGCCCGCCGGCGGCGACCATCCGCACCACGCCGCCCACCTCGACGCCGCGGCCTTCACGCAGGCGGAGGCCGAACGCGTCCGGGCGCTGCTGGACCGCCTGGGCCTCACGGTCTCCGCGGTCGTCTACTGCGCGAACAACCTGCACGCCGACGCCGAGGAGCGCGACAGCGTCCACCGGCACCTGCGCCACTGCGTCGACACCGCGGCGGCCCTGGGCGTGCCCTACGTCTCCACGTTCGTCGGCAGAGACGTCACGCGGTCGGTGGCCGAGAACCTGCGGCTGGCCGAGCGCGTACTGCCGCCCCTGGTGGACTACGCGGGCGAGCGCGGCGTGCGGCTCCTCGCCGAGAACTGCCCGATGGAGGGGTCGCACCCCGACGGGTATCCCGGCAACCTCGCCTACTCGCCCGAGCTGTGGGAGTGGATGTCCGACCTGGGACTGCTCCTGGACTTCGACCCCTCCCACCTGCCGTGGATCGGCATCGACGCCGAGGACGCCCTGGAGTTCGCGCTGGAGCGCGGCATCGTGGCCCACGCCCAGGCCAAGGACGTCGAGATCGACACGCGGCTGCGCACCCGCTACGGCGTCTTCGGCAGGACCGTGGGGCGCACGTCGCCGGTGGACGCCGGTTGGTGGAGCTACCGCGTGCCGGGCCGCGGCATGCTGGACTGGAACCGCATCGTCGACATGCTGCACAAGGCGCGCTACAACGGGACGCTGGCCGTCGAACACGAGGACCCGGTGTGGGGCGGGACCGCCGAGCACACCGAGCAGGGCCTGCGGATCGCCGCGCGCACACTGCGCCCCCTGGTCTCACCCGAGTCCCCGGACCCCGGCTGGCGCTGAGGGAGCGGCACAGGATCGGGGCGGCCGTTCGCCTCGCCGGGCGCGTTTCCCGCGTCGAGAGCGGCTGTGGAGTCACCCTCGATGTCGAGAGCGGCTCTGCGGACACTCTCGACGCGGGACCAGGCGGCGCCGCCCGCGCCCTGTGCGGTCGGCTCGGCGAAGGGAACGTCGTGTGCGCGCGTGCGACCGGCCGGGAGGGTGCCGCGTCGGCTAACGCGGCCGCAGAACGTCGTACAGGTCGAGCGGGGCGGGCGGCGGAAGCGGATCGGCAGGGCCCGCCCTGTCGGCGCGGAAGGCGTCGAGCAGGTAGGCGACGAGCCTCCGGGACGCGGCCTGAGCCGCCTCGGAGGGCTGGACGGAGATGCCGCTGTTGGCCATGACCAGCAGCGTGAAGTCCTCGGCCGCGAAGTCCGCGCGCAGGCGACCGGCGTCCTTGGCGCGGCGCGTCAGCTCGGTCAGGCCCCGCATGACGCGGTCGAGTTCGCCGCCCACGCCGAACTCCTGGAAGTAGGCCGAGACGAACGCCGAGTTGAAGCCCCGGTCGCCGGCTTGCACAGCGCATACCTGCTCGACGGCGGTGCGGAACGCGGTCCAGGGGTCGGGTGCGGCCAGTGCGTCCTCGACCGCCGACGCACACGCAGCGAACCGGTCGGCGAAAACCTCGCGGACGAGGGCCTGCCTGGTGGGGAACCTCCGGTAGAGGGTCGCTACTCCCACACCGGCGTGCCTGGCGATCGCGGCCATCGGCACGTCGAGCCCGCGCTCGGCCAACAGGTCTCCGGCGACCTCCAGGATCCGGTTGCGGTTGTGCAGAGCGTCGGCGCGCAGGCCGGCCGTCCCGGACCGAGCGGCGCTGCCGGGCGGCATGCGAGAGTCCTCGGCGCCCATTCCTCTCACTTCCCTGCAAACGGATGGGGGTCTCCACTTATCCCGATAGTGTGACGGCGAACGGAGATGCGGTCCACCCGCTCGGGCCCGAATGCGCCACGGGAGCGGACGGCCGTGCCCGGCTCGTATTCCATCCACTGCCTGGAGGCCTCGTGCGATACAAGGGACCGCTGCCGCACCGCCTCGTCCGTCCCGTCAACGCGTGCGTGACGGCACTGCGCGCATCCCCGCGATGGGGGCGCCCGCTGCGCAGGCGCATGACCGTCGTCACCTACACGGGCCGGCGCTCGGGGCGCACATTCTCCCTGCCTGTCGCCTACCGCCGCAGCTCGGAGGCCGTCGCGATCACCGTCGCCCTACCCGAACGCAAGAGGTGGTGGCGCAACTTCACCGGCGAGGGAGGCCCGATCACCTTGGAGCTGGAGGAAGGCGTGCGAACCGGCCGCGCAGTCGCGAAGGCCGATTCCGGGGGCCGTGTGACGGTCACCGTGCGTCTCGGCGGGGGCGATGGGGACTCGGCCGCCGGAAGCGCCGCCGACTGACACACCCCCACCGGCCGGGCGGACGGCCGTCCGGATCCGGCTCGCGGACCGTTCGTTCAGCGCCCGCCGTCGGCGGCACGCGGGGCCGTTCCCGGCGGCGGTTCCCGTTCCGAGTCCTGCAGCGAAGCGTCCCAGTCGATGCGGTACCGCTGTTCGGCGCCGAAGGCCTTCTCCGGTTCGAGACCGTTCTGAGCAGCATCCGCATCAGCACGGGCATGAACGTCCCGGCGACGGCGCCCGGCGCCCGGCGCCCGGCGCCTTGAGTGTGTTCGTCTTGGCCGCTCGGGAGGCGGTCCCCTCCTGCGCCGCCACCCGAGGAGACATCGACTCCTGGATTCAGCATTTTCCAGATTCAGGATTTCATGTACCGTCGGGGCATGCTGAGCATCGCCACGGACATCGACGCGCTTTCCCGGTTCGGGCGCGCCCTCGCCGATCCGATCCGCTGCCGGATCCTCCTCCTGCTGCGCGAGGCGCCCGCCCACCCCGCCGACCTGGCCGAATCCCTCGGCATCAGCCGGACCCGGCTGTCCAACCACCTGGCCTGCCTGCGCGACTGCGGGCTGGTCGTGGCCGTGCCGGTCGGGCGGCGGGTGCGCTACGAGCTGGCCGACTCCCGCCTGGGCCACGCGCTGGACGACCTGCGGTCGGCGGTGCTGGCAGTGGAGTCCGACAAGACCTGCCTGGACACCGAAGAGGAGGGGTGCTGCTGATGGCCTCGCCCGCGACCGGACGCACGAGTGAGGCTCGCAGAGCCGCACTGACCCGGCGCATCCGGCTGCTGGTGGCAGCCACGATCGCCTACAACGTGGTCGAGGCCGTCGTCGCCATCACCGCCGGAGCCGCGGCCTCCTCCACGGCGCTGATCGGATTCGGCCTGGACTCGGTCATCGAGGTCTCTTCGGCGGCCGCGGTGGCCTGGCAGTTCTCCGCCCGCGACGCCGCACTGCGCCAGAGCCGCGAACGCCGGGCGCTGCGTATCATCGCCGTGTCGTTCTTCGCGCTGGCCGCCTACGTCTCCTTCGACGCGGTGCGCTCCCTGCTGGGCGCCGGCGAGGCCGAGCCCTCGCTGCCGGGCATCGTGCTGGCCGCGTTGTCGGTGGTCATCATGCCGGTCCTGTCGCTGACCCAGCGCCGCGCCGGCCGCGAACTCGCCTCGGCCTCGGCGGTGGCGGACTCCAAGCAGACCCTGCTGTGCAGCTACCTCTCCGCGGCCCTGCTGGCGGGACTGCTGGCCAACGCCCTCCTCGGCTGGGCCTGGGCCGACCCGCTGGTCGCCCTGCTCATCGCCGGGGTCGCCGTCAAGGAGGGCCGCGAGGCCTGGCGCGGCGACGCCTGCTGCGCCCCGGTCGGCATCGGCCTCGCCGCGGCCGGCGAGACCGAATCCGAGGAGTGCGGCTGCGGCCCCGGCTGCTCCTGCTGCGGCGAGGACTGACGCCGCTCGTCGCGGCACCGCTGCGGTCGGATGTCCGGTTCGGGACGATCCGGCCGCCGCGGACGCGGAGTCGGCTAATATTCGGCCGATGAGCGACTCGCCCTATCGCCGCGGGAGGCCCCGGTGAATCGTCGGTTCCGTGCGACGGCGGGTATGCGCGCGCTCAACAGCGCGGTGCGGCTGGCAGTGCGGCTCGGGCTTCCCGTGGGACGGGCACACGTGCTCACCTTGACCGGGCGGGCCTCGGGCGCCCTGCGCTCCACTCCGGTCAGCCCGATCCGGAGCGGCGGGCGGCGGTGGCTGGTGGCGAGCAGCGGCGCCGCCGCGTGGGTCGCCAACGCCCGCGCCGACGGCTCCGGGACGCTGCGCGGACGCGGCCGGACCGAGACCGTGCGGCTGGTCGAGACCCGCGGCGACCAGGCGTACTCGGCGCTGAAGGCCTTCGCCGAGGAGGTCGCCCGCGGACGCTGGCTGCGCACTCCTCCCGGATCCCCGGTCCGCGAGTTCGCCGCCGACCTGCCCGACCACCCGGTCTTCGAGGTGCTTACGGAGCGGTCCAGGACCGCCGAAGGAGCCTGACCGCGCCCGACCGCCGGGGGAAGCGGACCGGGCCACCACCGCAGGACGTCGAGCTGCCCGGACAGTCGGCACACGCCGGACTGCGGAAGAATCGGGAACGTCCGGCCGCGCCGCCGGAGTCAGGAGGTCGGGGTATGGGCTGGGAACGGCTGCTCGCCAGCGGGCGGGCCGGCCTCTATCTGCTGGCGGCGTTCCCCTCCGGGGTGGCGGCGATGGTGGCGCTGCCGCTGCTGGCGGCGGCCACCGTGCTCATGCCGCTCGGCACCGGCTCCCTCCTGCTGCCCCGACTGCTGACAGCGGTGCGCCGGTGGGGGGAGTCGGAGCACCGCCGGGCGCTCCAGCGGCTCGGGAGCCCTCCCCCGCCCGCTGCTCCGCAGGCCCCTGCGCGACTGCGCGAGCTGGTGCGCGAACCGGCCACGCGGCGTGCCCTGCGCGCACTGCCCGTACACGCGCTGCTGGGGCCCGCCGCCGGGATCATCGGGCTGACGGGGGTGGTGGGTGTGCCCACGACGCTCGTGGAGATGTCCGTGTGGTGGGCCCTCCCCGAGCCCGCGACGTTCCTCGGGATCGAGGCCGGCGGCTGGGGGTTCGCGATCGTCGGCGGACTCGCCGAGACCGCGGTGTACGCGACGCTGTTCTTCTGGGGATCCCCGGTCGTGGCCACCGGCTACGCCCGGCTGCTGGACCGGCTGCTGTCGCCCTCGCCGGCGGAGACGGAGGCCGCGCGCCTCACCGGCCGCGTCGAGGAGCTGTCCCACACCCGCGCCGAGGCGCTGAAGGCGCACGGCGACGAGCTGCGCCGCATCGAGCGGGACCTGCACGACGGCACCCAGGCACGGCTGGTCGATCTGGCCATGCGGGTGGGCGTCGCCGAGCAGCTGGTCTCCAGCGACCCCGACCGCGCCGCCGAGCTGCTGAGCCAGGTCCGCGGCCGCGCGGAGGAGGCCATGGCGGAGCTGCGCGACGTCATCCGCACCATGTACCCGCCCATCCTCGCCGACCGGGGCCTCGACGGCGCCGTATCGGCTCTCGGCGCCCGCTGCGCCGTACCCACCCGCGTCCACGTCGGCGAGCTGGGCGAGGTGCCCGCTTCGGTGCAGGCCGCGGCCTATTTCGTGGTCGCCGAGGCGCTCACCAACACCGCCAAGCACGCGCAGGCGTCCTCGGCCTCGGTGCGCATCGACCGCGCCGGGGCCGCGCTGCTCGTGGAGGTCTCCGACGACGGCGTCGGCGGCGCTGAGGGCGGCACCGCCCCCGACAGCGCCGAAGGAGGCGGAGAAGGAGGCACCGGCCTCAGCGGCATCCGCCGCCGCGTGGCGGCGCTGGACGGAACGACGTCGGTGACCAGCCCCGCGGGCGGCCCGACCCTGATCACAGTGGAGCTGCCGTGCGAGTCGTGATCGTCGAGGACAACACCATCCTCGCCGAGGGGTTGAAACTCCTGCTGGAGACCGGAGGCCACACGGTCGCGGCGGTCCTCGGCGACGCCGAGGGCCTGCTCGGCGCCGTGGACGAGCACTCGCCCGATGTGGTCATCGCCGATGTGCGCCTGCCTCCCGCTTACCGTGAGGAGGGGCTGCGCGCGGCCATCGACGCCCGCCGCGCCCGCCCGGGGCTGCCCATACTCGTGTTCTCCCAGTACGTCGAGGAGGTCTACGCCTCCGAGCTGTTCGCCGACGGGGCGCGCGGCGTGGGCTACCTGCTCAAGGACCGGGTGGCCCGGGTGGAGGAGTTCCTCGACGCCCTGACCCGGGTCGCGGCGGGCGGGACCGCGATGGACCCCGAGGTCGTCGGGCAGCTGCTGACCCGCCGTAAGCGCCCGCTGTCCCGACTCACCCCGCGCGAGCGGGACGTGCTGGCGCTGATGGCCGAAGGCCGGGACAACACCGAGATCGCCGAGCGGCTCGTGGTGACCGACGGGGCGGTGCACAAGCACATCGGCCGCATCTTCAGCAAGCTCGGCCTCGCCGACGGCGACACCGGCCACCGGCGGGTGCGGGCGGTACTGGCCTACCTCGGCACGTAAGGCGCCGGCCCGATCCGGTGGGACCGGCGGCCGGCGCCCCTCACTCCTCACGCCGCGCCGCGGCGGCGACCAGGCGGCGGGCCGGAAACTCCACGCTCAGCCAGGCGAGGAGGGCGACCACCGCAGCCGACGCGGGCAGCAGCCACACCGGGCCGCCGGGCCACGGCCTGCCGAGGTAGCCGATGCCGACCAGGGCCAGCGGGACCGCCACGGCGACGACTCCCGCCGCGACGGCCCCCGCCGCGAGCATGAGGGACTCGCGGCGGAGTACGGAGCGCACCTGGCCCGGGGTCATCCCGACGGAGCGCAGCGCGGACACCTCCGCTCCCCGCTGCAGCGTCTGGGCGGCCAGCCGGTTGGCCACCGCCATCAGCATGTAACCCAGCAGCGCGGAGAGCACGACGAAGTTCAGGACGGTGTCGGCGGGCAGTGCGCTCGTTTCGCCGCCGGACTCCGCGGAACCGGCCGCGGCCGCCACCTCGACACCGGGATGCTCGGCGGCGACGCTTTCCAGGGCCCCGGCCGCCGCGGCCTCCTCCCCGTCCCGCGTGCGCACCAGCAGAGCGGTCGGCAGGCCGCCGGTGACGTGCCCGGCCACGAGGTCGCGGGACAGCAGCACAGGGCCGAAGGCGAGTTCACGCTCGTAGAGGGCCGCCACGCGAGCGCGGACGCGAGTGCCGTCGCCGAGGCGGAAGGCGGGGGTGTCGCCCACCTCGACCCCGCGCCGGTCGGCATAGGACGCGCCGACCGCGATCGCCGACCCGCTCAGCCGGTCCAGGTCGCCGTCGACGACACCGGGGTCGACGACAGCGGCGGCACCGGGGCCGAGCGCGTCGGCCGGCAGCACGTCGAAACTCCGGGTGTCCTCGCCGAGCGCCTGGTAGGGCCAGGCCACCGACGTCGGGATCGAGGCCACGGCCGCGGCGACGCCGGGAGCGTCCCGCACGGCGGAGGCGGCCTCGTCGGGGACGCCGCCGATGCCCGGCGCGCTTACCCGGTGCTGGGCGAGGGTGCTCTCGGACCGCTGCATGTCCGCGGCGGCCACCGGTGTGGTGTGGGCGTAGGCGTAGCCGAGGGTGAACGCCACCGCCATGGCGAGCGAGGCCGCCGCCCCCGCCACACGGTAAGCGTGGCCGTGCAGGTTGCGCACGGCCAGCCAGGTCAGCGCGGAGGCCCGGGCGGGCAGCCGACGGGCGGCCGCGCCGGTGAGGGCCCGCACCAGCGCCGGACCGGCCAGGGCCAGCCCGATGACGGCCACCAGGCTGGCGGTCGCCGTGCCGACCATGCCCATGCGCGAGTCCACTAGCAGCGGCGGCACCGACAGCACCGCCGAAGCCGCCATCAGCGCCGCGCCCGCGCGAGCGCGCCAGGGACGAGGCGGCCGGGGCTGCGCCGCCGACTCGGCGAGCGCACCGATCGGCGGAGCCGCTGATACGGGTGCCGACGCGGCCACGGACGCCAGCCACACGGTGCCGAGGAGCAGAACGGCTGCGGCCACCGCCGGCAGCGGTCCCACGGCCACCGGCAGGCCCGCGGGGACCACGCCGACGCCGGCGAGCAACTCGTGCAGCCACGCGGCCAGCAGGTAGCCGGCGGCGATCCCCGGCAGCAGCGCGACCGCCGCGCTGAACAGATCGGGCACGGCCACCAGCCGGCGGATCCGGCGCGGCGTCGCCCCCACGATCCGCAGCAGTGCCAGGTCCCGGCGCTGAGCGGCGACGGAGACCGAGACCGCGCCCGCCACCGCGAACCCGACGATGAGCAGCACGGTCCCGCTGAGCGAGCCGGCGATCGCCAGCAGCGTGGCGCGACCGGCGGAGGCGGCGGGCGCCTCGGCGTCGCCGCGCGCGTCGCCCGCGTAGACCACGGCGTCGGAGCCGCTCGCCTCCACGTCGCCGCGCACCGCCTCCGCCAGCTCCTCGGCGGACGTTCCGGGAGCGCTGCGCAGGGCGATCAGGTCCACACCGGCGGCCGGCGGGCCGCCCGCGGGTCCGGCTCGGCCCGCTCCGTCGGCGCGGGCGTCGAACTCGGCGGCGACCGTGTCGGCGAAGAAGACGCCGGAGCCCGCATCCGCGACGATCGCGCTCAGCCGGTAGTCGCCGGTGCGTCCGGCGGCGGTGACGCGCAGCTCGTCGCCGACCCCCACACCCGCCGAGCGCGCCGCCGCGGCGTCCAGGGCCACCTCGCCGGTGCCCTGCGGCGCCGCACCGGCCACGTCCCCGCCCGGCAGCTCGGCGGCCGACCAGGCGCGGCCCGCAGTGCGCGGGTCCGGCCCCGAAGCGGTTCCGCCGCCGGAGACCACCGCCGCCGGGAAGGAGACCTCGCCGACCGCGGCCGAAGCCTCGGCGAGCCCGCCCAGCCGGTCGACGAGCCGACCGGGCAGCTGTGCACGCTCGGGCAGCGCGGCGTCGAGGTCGTCGGGCTGGTCCAGGGTCTGGGGAGCGGCGACCACGACGTCGGCTCCGGCCGTGCGCTCGGCGGGCAGATGCGAGCGCAGCCCGGTCTCGGCGAGGACGCCTCCCACCGTGACGAAGGCCGCCCCGCCGGCGACCGCCAGCGCGACGGCCGACAGCCCGCCGATGCGCTTGCGCGCCAGCCGCAGCGCGAGGCCCGGCGCCCCTCCCTTCCGCTCGGCCCCGGAGAACGCGAGATCGTCGGGGCCGGCTCCGGAGCGCGGAGCGGCTGATGTCTTGGGCGGCATGGGGTCAGTTCCCTCCGAGGAAGGCGAGCCGCTCGGCCAGCTCGGCCGGCCGGGGCGCCTGGTGTACATCGGCGATGCGTCCCGCGGCCATGACAGCCGTGGCGTGGGCGCGCGCGGCGGCCCGGGGGTCGTGGGTGACCATGACGACCGTCTGGCCGAGGTCGTCGACGACCTCCCGGAGCAGCCCCAGAATGCGGTCCGCGCCCTCGGCGTCGAGCGCGCCCGTGGGCTCGTCGGCGAACACCACGTCGGGGGTCATCGCCAGTGCGCGCACGATCGCGACCCGCTGCTGCTGTCCGCCGGACAGCTCGGAGGGGTGGTGGCCCAGCCGATCGCCGATGCCCACCCGGTCCACGAGCTCGCGCAGCCACGCCGCATCGGGGCGGCGCCCGGCCAGACGCAGCGGCAGGGTGATGTTGTCCTCAGCGGTCAGGGTCGGCAGCAGGTTGTAGGACTGGAACACGAAGCCGACCCGCTCACGCCGGAACCGGGTGAGCGCCGGCTCCTTCAGGGCCCCGATGTCGGTTCCGCCGATCTCCACGGTGCCCGAGGTCGGCCGGTCGAGTCCGCAGGCGCAGTTGAGCATCGTCGACTTTCCCGACCCGGAGGGGCCCATCACCGCGAGGAACGACCCCCGCGGCACGCGCAGCGACACTCCGTCCAGCGCGGTCACCCGTCCCTGGCCGTCGGTGTAGCTGCGGTGCACGCCGACAAGGGCGACGGCGACGCCGGCGGCGGCGAGGGGGTCCCGCTCCTGGTGCCGAGCGGCGGCGACGCCGGTCACCGGCGCGTCCGGCGGTAGTGCACGATCGCGGCGACCAGGCAGGCCAGGGCGCCCGCACCGAAGGCGGCGTCGAGCAGGAGGGGCATCGCCACCAGCGAGCCCACGGCGTTCACGGCCAGGCAGACGGCGAACAGGGTCCACAGCAGGACCTGCACGGTCCGGGCGGAGTTCGCGGAGCGCTGCTGCGGCGTGGCGGCGGACGTGTTCGCGGGGGCGGGGCCGGACGAGGGGTCGATGCTGTAGGGGTCGGACATGAGGTGCTCCTCGGCGGATCGGCGGGTCTGGGGTGCCGGGGCGCGGCGACCGCTCGGCGCGGGCGCCGCAGCAGCGACACGATGAACGCTACGGAGTGGAGCGGTGGCGCTCGATCCCCTCAGCCCGCCGATCCGATGTCCAGCTGGCTGTACACCGGCGGGGCACCCACGCCGGGCACCGCTGCTGAGCGGCTCCGCGCGATCGGCGCGCGATCGCGGACGGAAACCGGCCGCGATCGCCGCTAGCTTCGGCGCCATGACGAAAGGAGTTCCGATGACCGTGCTCGTCACCGGCGCCACCGGCAATGTGGGGCGCCCCCTCGTCCAACGGCTGCTCTCCGCCGGACACCGGGTCCGTGCTCTGACGCGCGATCCGCGCGGGCCGATCTCCCCTCCGGTGCCGAGGTCGCGGCCGGGAACCTCGCCGACTCCGCGAGCCTGGGCGAGGCGTTCGCCGGCATCACGGCGGCCCACCTGATCGGCTTCGGCGACGACTACCTGCCGCTGGAGAACGGGCCGCAGATCATGGAGCTGGCGCGCACAGCCGGCACGCGCGAGGTCACCGTGCTGCGCGGGGACCTGGAGGAGACCGGATTCGACCGCGCCGTCAAGGAGAGCGGGCTGGAGTGGACCGATCTGATGCCGGTCGAGTTCATGTCCAACACCCTCGAATGGGCGGATTCGGTGCGCGACGAGGGCGTCGTCAGGGAGGGCTTCCCCGACGCGAAGAGCGCCATGGTCCACGACGCGGACGTGGCGGACGTGGCCGCGGCCGCGCTGACCGGCGAGGGCCATGCGGGCGAGCAGTACCGGTTGACCGGCCCGCAGGCGCTGACCCCGCCCGAGAAGGTGCGCGTCATCAGCGAGGTCCTCGACCGCGAGGTCCGCTACGTCGAGCTCAGCCGGGAGGAGATGGTCGAACACTGGCACGGCCAGGGCTTCGGGGACTCCGATGTCGCGTTCTTCCTCCGGATGCGGACCGACACGCCCGCGGCGGGCTACACGGTCCTGCCCACGGTCGAGAAGGTCACCGGGCGCCCGGCCCGCACCTTCGCCCAATGGGTCCGCGAGAACACCGCCGCCTTCACCGGCTGAGCGCTCGGGGCGGCGACCGGCGGGAGCGCAGCGCGGGCCGCCGCGCCGCTCGTCCACCGGGCACGGCGGTGGCATAGTCGTGCCCGGCGAGCCGGAAGGCGGGGAGGTCGGCCATGGCGGGCGGGTACTGGGAGGCGGCGGGGGCGCGAAAGGTCTTCCGCCATCCGGTGCCGCTGCAGGCGATCGCAGCGCGGCTCGCCCCCGCCGCGCGGATCCTCGACTTCGGCTGCGGCTACGGGCGGGCGATGCGCGACCTCGCGCGGGCCGGGTTCCGCAACACCGTGGGCACCGACCCCTCGGCGGCGCTGATCGCGCGCGGGCGCCGGGAGTCGCCGGGCCTGCGCATGGAGCACGCGCCGCACCTGCCGCTGGAGTACCCCGACGGCGCGTTCGACGCCGTCCTGCTGATCTCGGTGCTGGCGGTGGTGCCCGACGACGGCGAGCAGCGGCGCATCGCCGCGGAGGTCGAGCGGCTGTGCGCGCCCGGCGGCCCGGTGTTCCTGGGCGACTACCCGCTGCAGGGCAGCGAGCACTACCGGGCCCTCTACGCCGCGTCGCGGCATCCGGTCCGCGGCGTCTTCACCAACCCCGACGGCGCCGTGTTCCGCCACCACGACCCCGCCCACGTGGCAGCGCTCTTCCCGCACTGCGAGATCGCGGATGCGCGCGAAACGGAATCGGCGAGCCTGGGCGGCCGCCCGATGCGCGCACTGCAATGGGTACTGCGCCGCACGTGACACCGGAGTCCCGGCACCGGGGCGGGCCGTCCGGGACGCGGGGCCGCGCCGCGCCGGAAGCGGGTCCGTGCGTCCGACGGCGCCGCCTTTCGCTCGAAGCGCGGCCCGGGGCCCTGGCTGGTGGGCTCAGCTCAAGGGCTCGGCTTCCTCGGCGGAGAGGTCGGCGGCGTCGGCTCCGGCGCCGGTGCCTCCCATGCGGAGGTGTTCGACGTGGTACAGCGCGTGGTCCAGCAGGGCGGCGACGTGGTCGTCGTGCAGGGCGTAGACGACCGAGCGCCCCTGGCGGGTGCCCACGACCAGGCCGAGGTTGCGCAGCAGACGCAACTGGTGGGAGCAGGCCGACTGCTCCATGCCGACCTCGGTGGCCAGGGCGGTGGCCGGAAGCGGGCCTTCGCGCAGGCGGGCGAGGATCAGCAGCCGTGAGGGGGTCGCCAGCGCCTGGAGTGTGGTGGCCACCTGCTCGGCGTCGGCCGCCTCCAACCGGGTGCGGAGGGCGTCCTCGGCGGGGGTGGTGACTCGGTGACCCATGCGGCCAGTCTACCGGTCGCACACATGAACACTTGAATTGTTGTTCATGTGTTCCTGTAAGATGGGCCCGCTGGTGCTCGTCGCTCACGTGGAAGGGGCCCCGACGTGACCGCTGTGCTCTCCCCGCAGGCCTCCGAGACCGGCCGCGCTCCCGGGCGGATCGCCCGCGTGTTCGCGCTGTCCGAGGTGCGCTGGGCCGCCGCCGCGCTCGCGCTGTTCGCCGCGGCGCTGCCGCTCGACCTGCTGGGCGCGCCCGTTTGGCTCTGGGGGCCGCTGTACGCCCTCACCTATGCGGCCGGCGGCTGGGAGCCCGCGTCGGAGGGGCTGCGCGCGTTGCGCGACAAGCGCCTCGACGTCGACCTGCTCATGGTCGCCGCCGCCCTGGGCGCCGCGGCGATCGGCCAGGTGCTCGACGGAGCGCTGCTCATCGTCATCTTCGCCTCCTCGGGCGCGCTGGAGGCCGTGGCCACCGCCCGCACCGCCGACTCGGTGCGCGACCTGCTCGACCTCGCCCCGCACCGGGCATACCGCGTCGCCGCCGACGGGGCCGAGGAGACCGTCCCGGCCGCCGACCTGCGCCCGGGCGAGGTGATCGTGGTGCGGCCGGGCGAGCGCATCGGCGCCGACGGCCGCGTGGTCGAGGGCGCCGGGGAGGTCGACCAGGCCTCCATCACCGGTGAGCCGCTGCCCAAGGCCAAGCAGGCCGGCGACGAGGTCTTCGCCGGAACCGTCAACGGCACCGGAGTGCTGCGCGTGGCGGTCGAGCGCGACCCCGGCGACTCGGTGATCGCGCGGATCGTGGCCATGGTGGAGGAGGCCACCCGGACCAAGGCCGGCACCCAGTTGTTCATCGAGAAGGTCGAACAGCGCTACTCGGTCGGCATGGTCGCCGCCACGCTCGCCCTGTTCGCCGTGCCGCTGATGTGGGGAGCCGCGCTGGAGCCGACCCTGCTGCGGGCGATGACCTTCATGATCGTCGCCTCGCCGTGCGCGCTGGTGCTGGCGACCATGCCGCCGATGCTCGCGGCGATCGCCAACTCCGGCCGCCACGGCGTGCTGATCAAGTCCGCCCGCGCCCTTGAGCGGCTGGCCCGCTGCGACCGGGTCGCGCTCGACAAGACGGGGACGCTGACCGAGGGCGCGCCGCGCCTGGCCGAGGTGCGCCCGCTGCCGGGCTCGGGGCTGGAGGCCGACGAACTGCTCACCCTGGCCGCCGCGGCCGAGCACGGCAGCGAGCATCCGCTGGCGGTCGCCGTCGTCGGAGCCGCCCGTGCCCGCGGCCTGGCGATCCCGCCTGCCGCCGACTTCACCTCGGCGCCCGGGCTGGGCGTGGCCGCCGCCGTGCGCGGCCGCCGCGTCGAGGCGGGCTCGCCTGCGCGCCTGCTCGGCGACGAAGCGGCGGCGCCGCAGGCCGCCGCCGAAGTCGAGCGGATGGAGGACCGGGGCAGCACCGCGGTGCTGGTGGTGGTCGACGGCGTTCCGGCGGGAGTGCTGGGCATCGCCGACCGGCTGCGCCCCGGGGCCGCCGCGGCCGTCGCCCGGCTGGCTGAGCTGACCGGGGCGCCGCCGCTGCTGCTCACCGGCGACAACCCGCGCGCGGCCGAGCACATGGCGGCCGAGGCCGGTGTCGCCGACATCCGCGCCGGACTGCTGCCCGAGGACAAGGTCGCCGCGGTCCGGGCGGTCGAGGCGGAGGGGCACCGGGTGCTGATGGTGGGCGACGGCGTCAACGACGCCCCCGCGCTGGCCGCGGCCACCTCCGGCGCGGCCATGGGCGGCGCCGGCTCCGACCTCGCGCTGGAGAGCGCCGACGCCGTCGTGGTCCGCGACGAACTGACCGCCGTGCCCGCGGCCGTGGCCCTGGCGCGCCGGGCGCGCACGCTCGTGGTGCAGAACCTGGTGATCGCCTCGGTGTTCATCGCGGGGCTGGTGGCCTGGGACCTGGTCGGCACCCTGCCGCTTCCGCTGGCCGTCGCCGGCCACGAGGGCTCCACGATCCTGGTCGCGCTCAACGGCCTGCGCCTGCTGAGCGGGCGGGCCTGGCGCAGCGCCGCGAGCGCGTAGCGCACTCCGCGCCGGCGGGAGCCGGAAACGACGCGCGCCCGCCGAGCCCGCTGCTTGCGGGACCGGCGGGCGCGCGTCGGTGCGTGGCTCACCCGCCGCCGGAGGCCTCCTGCCGGCGGACGCTCTCCGGGCCGCCGTCCTCCTCGGCCTCGGCCGCCTCGGCATCGGCCGCGGCGCCGGCCCGGCGCGACGGCCCGGCCACGCGGGCGGCCGTGCGCTTGAGCGGTGTCCCGAGCAGGGGCAGGCACAGCACCAGCGCCATCACGAACAGCATCACCAGCGAGGGCGTGCGCTGGACGAACAACGTCATCCCGCCGTCGAGCAGCAGGGTCTGGCGCAGCGTCTCCTCGGCGATGGGCCCCAGCACCAGCGCGATGACCGTCGCCGCCGGCGCCAGGCCGTACATCCGCATGAAGAACCCGAGCACGCCGCAGGCGAACATGATGCCCACCTCGACGACGCTGCCGTTGACGGCGAACGTCCCGAACGCGCACAGGAGGATGACCAGCGGGCCCAGGGTGCGGAACGGCGTCCTGGTGACAGCGGCGAACAGCGGGATGCAGAACACGCTCACCAGGAGCAGCATCACGTTGCCCAGGTACATGCTGGAGATCAGGCCCCAGGCGAACTCGGGCTCCTGGGTCATCAGCAGCGGCCCGGGCTGCAGGCCCCACATCAGGAATCCGCCCAGCAGCACGGCGGTGGAGGCCGACCCGGGGATGCCCAGCGTCAGCAGCGGCACCATCGCGCCGGTGGCGGCGGCGTTGTTAGCCGACTCCGGGCCGGCCATCCCCTCGATCGCGCCCTTGCCGAAGCGCTGGGGCCGCTTGGACAGCCCCTTCTCCACGCTGTAGGAGATCAGCGAGGCGACGGTGGCACCCGCGCCGGGGATCACGCCGAGCACGAACCCCAGCGGGGTGCCGCGCGCGATGGGCGAGCGGGCCTGGCGCCACTCCTGGCGGCTGGGCCAGAACGGGCCGGAGCGGCGGTTCAGCCGCATCGGCGAGGCGCCGTCGCGGTGTCCGCCGCGGTAGAGGGTCCACAGCACCTCGCCCAGGCCGAACAGCCCGATGGCCACGGGGATGAAGTGGATCCCGTTGATCAGCTCGGTGGAGCCGAAGGTGTAGCGCTGAGCGCCGCCGCCGACGTCGATGCCCACGGTGCCGATGGCGAAGCCGATCAGCACCGAGAGCAGGCCGCGCAGCCAGTTGCGGCCCACGAGCACGATGAGCGTGAGCAGCCCGATGACCACCAGCAAAAACAGCTCGGGCGGCCCGAACGACGAGGCGACCCCGGCCATCAGCGGCGCGGTGATCGTCAGCAGTACGACGGCGACGGTGCCGGCGATGAACGAGGCGATCGCCGCTACCACCAGCGCCGGGCCGGCGCGCCCCTGCTTGGCCAGGGGGTGGCCTTCCAGCGTGGCAGGGACCCCTGCCGAGTCGCCGGGGGTGTTGATCAGTACCGCGGTGATCGTGTTGCCGTACATGGCGCCGTAGTAGACGGCGGCCAGCATGACGATCGCGGTCGTGGGTTCGAGGCCGAAGGTCAGCGGCAGCAGGATGGCCAGCCCTGCCGAGGCGCCCAGGCCCGGGATCGCGCCGACGAACATGCCCACGAGCACGCCGACGCCCAGGAAGAGGAGGGTGGTGGGTGACAGCACGCCGATGATGCCGTTCACCAGATTGGCGAAGATGTCCATGCTGGGCTCCGAGGAATCTGCCGGTCCGGGTGCGGGTGGGCCCTAGAGAAGCGGGAGGATGCCCGAGGGCAGGGGGGCGTTGAGCCCCAGCACGAACACCGCGTAGAGCACCACCGGGAAGGCCGTGCCCAGCAGCACCGATCGCACCGGGTGCGACCTGTCGCACAGCAGCAGCGCCGCGGTGAGGGCGAGCGCACCGGTGACCACCGCGCCCACCGGCACCAGCACGGTGACGAAGAGCGCGAGGATCGCGCACAGCGCCACCACGGTCCAAGGGTGGCGCCGCGCGTCGGGTGCCCCTCCGGCTTCGGATCCGCTTGCGGTGGAGGCAGCCGGCTCGCCGCCGCCCCCGGCGTGATCGGCGGCCGGTGCGGCCTCCGGTTCCGACCGTGCGGCCCGCATCCGGCCGCGCATGCTGTGCAGTGCGCCGACCGTGCAGGCGGCCACCCCCAGGACACCGATGATCCGCGGGAAGAGGCCGGGCCCCACGCGCCCGGCGGCGGTCGCCCAGTCCATGCCGAAGGCGACGACGGTATAGGCGGCCAGCACGGAGCCCACCACGACGTAGAAGACGGGCTCCCCCCGTACCGGTGACGCCTGCTGTGCCCCGCCGTCACCCCCGGCGCCTTCGGGCTCGGGTTCGGGCCCGCCGGCGGCCGCGTCAGGGGCGGCCCCCCGGCCCGCGGCCGGATCCGCCGACGTGCGCTGGAAGGGCAGCCGGATCCGGGGCGCCTGGGTCTTCGCCATCAGAGTGCCCCCTGCTCCTTCAACTGCTTCTCGAAGCGCGTGCCCGTGGTGTCCAGGTAGGAGGTGAAGTCGTCGCCCCAGCGGACGTCGGCGGTGAGGTAGTTCTTGTCCAGGTACTCCTGCCAGGCGTCGGTCTCGACGACCTCGCGCATGGTCTCGATCCACCACTCGCGGGCGTAGTCGGGGGCGTCGGGCGGCAGGATGAGCCCGCGCGGCATCGAGACCAGGTCGTCGTAGCCCTGCTCCTCGCCGGTGGGCACGTCGGGCAGGGCCTTCAGCCGCTCCTGGCCGGTGAACAGCAGCGCGTTGACGTCGCCGCTTTCGACCTGGCCCATGATCGAGCCGGGATTGGAGACGATGCCGTCGAGCGAGCCCGAGGACAGGGCGGTCTGCAGCTGGCCCTCCTCGTTGAAGGGCACGTACTCGATCTCGTAGCCGGCCTGCTCGGCGAGCGCGGCCTGGATGATGTAGTCGACGTTGACGGTGCCGATGCCGCCCACCGACACCTTGCCCTCGTCCTCGGCGTGCTGCACCCAGTCTTCCCAGGTGGTGATGTCGCTGGAGCCGGGAGTGACGAACAGGGTGTCGTCGGTGGCGAACAGTCCGATGTGGGTGAAGTCGCCGGGCATCCAGCCGGTGTCGGCCTGCAGCGGGGTCGTGATGAACGATCCGGAGGTCGTGGAGATGGTGTAGGGGTCGCCGGAGTTGCTGTACAGGTGGCCCCATCCCTTGGCGCCGCTGCCGCCCTCGCGGTTCTCCACGACGATGTCGGCCGGGTAGAGCTCCTCCTGGTTGAGGATGTCCACGATGGTGCGCGACATGATGTCGTTGCCGCCGCCGGGGCCGAAGGCGATCGTCCAGTCGAGTTCCTTGCTCGGGTAGTCGTCGGGGTTCTCCTGCATCGAGGAGCCCGCGCCGCAGGCGGTGGCCGCGGCCAGCAGCGTGGCCGAGGCCAGTGAGGCCAGGGCCGGGAGCAGGTGTCGGGTCTTCTTCATCGGCATGGCGGGTGCCTCCTTGCCGGCACGGTGGCTGCTTCGGGGGGTAGGGGACGCTGTTCCGCTGCGGGCGCCGCCGGGAGTGGCGGCGCGTGCAGGGCGCTGGCGCGTTCCGCGCTCCGTGTGCGTTGGTGGGCCGTGCGGCGAGGGAGGCGCGCCGCGGTCACGACCAGGTGAACTCGGGCTGGCGCTTCTCCAAGAACGCGCGCACGCCCTCGGCGTAGTCGTCGGTGTCGAAGGAGGAGTTGCGCAGCTCGGTGGTCTCGGCGTCTTCGCGGCGCTGCCCGGCCACGATGCGGCGGACGATGTCCTTGGAGGCGCGGACGCTGAACTGCGCCCGGGTGGCGACCAGCTCGGCGAAGCCGTAGGTGTGCTCGGCGAGCTCCTCGGTTTCGGCGGCCTCGTCGGCGAGACCGGTGCGCAGCGCGTGCTGGGCGTCCATGCGCCGGCCGGAGAACAGGATCCACTTGGCCTGGGCGGGTCCGACCAGGTCGACCAGCCGACGGGTGGATTCCAGGCTGTAGACGAGGCCCAGCTTGGCGGGGGTGATGGCGAACTTCGCGGAGGTGTCGCAGAACCGCAGGTCGCATGCGAGCGCGAGGCCGCATCCGCCGCCCACGCAGTAGCCGTGCACCATGGCGACGGTGGGCTTGGACATGCCCTCCAGCGCCTGCTCGGCGGCGGCCACCTGCTCGTTGTAGGAGCGGGCGCTCTCGGCGTCGCCGCGCACTTCGCGGAACTCGCTGATGTCGGCGCCGGCCGCGAAGGCCTTGGTGCCCGCCCCGCGTACGACCAGCACCTTGACGCGGCTGTCGTCGTCGATGCCGCGCAGGATCCCGGGCAGGTCGCGGTACATCTCCAAGCTGATGGCGTTGCGGCTCTCAGGGCGGTCGAGAGTCAGGGTCGCGACCGCTCCGGAGCGCTCGACCTTGAGGTCGTCGGACATCGGCTGTCTACCTTTCCTGCAGTTCCGGGTGCTCGTCGTAGGCGACGCGCTCGGTGTAGAGCGCATCGATCTCCTCCTCGCCGAGTCCGGCGTCGGCGAGGACGTCTCGGGTGTGCTGGCCCAGCCAGGGGGCGGGGCCCTGGATGCCCGACTCCAGGGAGCCGAACTTGGCGGGCGGCGAGATGGTGCGCATAGCACCGATGATCGGGTGATTCACTTCACTTACCATGCCACGTTCCACGATGTGGGGATCTTCGAGGGCTTCCGCGTAGGTGAGCACGGGACCTCCGGGGACACCGGCGCGGTCGAGGACCTTGATCCACTCGGCGGTGGTGCGGGTGGCGGTGACCTCCTCGATCTCCTCCTGGAGTTCGTCGATGTGCTCCATGCGCGCGTGGAGGGTCGCGAAGCGCTCGTCCTCCAGCCAGGCGGGGCGCTCCAGCGCATCGACGACGAGGCGGTGCCAGAGCCGGTCGTTGTTGGCGCCGATGGTCACGTAGCCGTCGGCGGTCCGATAGGCCTGGTAGGGCGTGGAGCGGCGGTGGCGCGTACCGGTGGGCTGGGGCTGCTCACCGCTGCCGAAGTAGGCGCCCGACTCCCACACCGTCCAGGCAAGGCCCGCGTCGACGAGGGATATGTCGATGTAGTCGCCTTCGCCGGTGGCGCGCCGGTTCAGCTCGGCGGCCAGGACCGAGTAGATGGCGGTGGCTCCGGCGGCGATGTCGTTGATGGCGATACCCACCTTGGTGGGGCTGCCGTCGGGGTGGCCGGTCATGCGCAGAAACCCCGAGGCGCCCTGGGCCATGATGTCGAAGCCCGGTCTGTCGCGGTAGGGACCGGTCTGCCCGAACCCGCTGATGGAGCAGTAGAGCAGCGACGGGTTGATCTCGCGCAGGGTGTCGTAGTCGATGCCCAACCGGGCGACCACGCCCGGCCGGAAGTTCTCGATGACCAGGTCGGCGCGCTCGACCATGCGCAGAAAGGCGTCCCGGCCGCGGGGGTCCTTGAGGTCGAGGGAGGCGCTGCGTTTGCTGCGGTTGGGCATTCCGAAGGGGTAGCTCTCCCCGTTGACCTTGGGCGCCAGCCGGCGTGAGTCGTCCCCGGTCTGGGGCTGCTCCACCTTGACGACGTCGGCTCCGAGCTCGGCCAGCACCATCGTGCAGTAGGGCCCGGAGAGGAAGCGGGTGAGGTCGAGAACCCGGAATCCGTCGAGCGGCTTCATCCACGCACCTGTTCCGTGTGTTTCCCGTATAGTGGGATACGATCCCGTATAACAGGAACGTACGATTGCAGGCACGTGAACGTCAATGGGTTGGGCCGAATTGAGCGAGACGACCGAGGGCAGCGCCAACGCCGAGGCCAGGGGCAACGGGGCCGCGAGGCCGGGAGTACAGGCGATCGACCGCGCCGTGGCGATCCTGCAGTGCTTCAGCCCTCGCCGGCCGGAGATGGGAATCAGCGACATAGCCCGCAGCACCGGGCTTTCGACCAGCACAGCCCACCGCATCCTGGCGTCGATGCAGGCCAACGGGCTCGTCCGCCAGACCGTGCAGCGCCGCTACGCGCTCGGGCCCCTGCTGGTGCAGCTCGCCCGCAGCGGCGCCTTTCCCACGACGCTGCGCGACGCGGCCCTGGGCGCGATGCGCGAGCTGCGCGCGCTCGTCGACGAGACGGTGGGGCTGCACGAACTGCTTCCGGGAAACCAGCGCGCCGTCATCGACCAGGTCGAGAGCCACCACGCGCTGCGCCGCACCTACACCGAGCTGGGCGTACCGATCCCCCTGGTCTACGGCGCGCCGGGCAAGGCGATGCTGGCGTTTCTGCCCCGCGCACAGGCCGAGGAGCTGCTGGCCGGCCCGATCGAGGCGGTGACGCCGACGACCGTCACCGACCCCGCCGAGCTGCGCATCGAGCTCGACGCCGTCCGGCAGCGGGGCTATGCCCTGTCCTTCTCCGAACGCACCCCGGGGATCCGCACGGTGTCGGCACCCGTCTTCGACCACGAGCCCGGCGTGGTGGGCAGTATCAGCGTCAGCGCGCCCGAGTCGCGCATGCCCGAGGATCGCATGTACGAGCTCGGCCCGGAGGTGGTGCGCACGGCCGGGGAGATATCGGAAGTCCTGGGGTGCGCCCGACCGTGACGCGAGCGGGGCTCAGCCGGGGCGGACCCCGGCGCCGCGAGCGCCGGTCCTGCCCCGGAGCAGGCGGGCGCGCCGCCCGCTCACCGCCCCTGCCCGCTGCCGCGCACCCTGTGTCTCAGCGGCCGGGATCGGCCTCCTCGGCGGCGGGTTCGGCGGGGGCGGTCCTGGCGGCGAGTTCGGCGCGCAACGACCGGACCTCCTCCATCAGCTCGACCATCTGCTTCTGGGTGGCCGCGGCACTCTCCTGGCCCTCGTTGAACTTCTCCACGAACCACGAGGCCAGCGTCGCTGTCACCACACCCAGCAGGGCGATGCCGGCGGTGAACAGCACGCCCGCGACCAGCCGTCCCTCCGCCGTGACCGGGTACAGGTCGCCGTAGCCCACGGTCGTCACCGTGGTGGCCGCCCACCACAACGCATCGGGGAAGGTATGGATGACGGCTCCGGGCACCCCGCGTTCGGCGTCGAGCACCGCCAGCGCCGCGCAGAACACGATCAGCAGCGCCGCCGCGACCGAGTACTTGGACACGCTGGCGCGCATCGTCATCGTGGCCCGCTTGTTGACCAGCCCCAGGACCACGATCACCTGCACCAGCCGCAGAGTCCGCAGTACCGGCACCAGCAGTACCAGCAGGTCGAACCAGTTGCGGCGGACGAAGGCCACGCGCTGCGGCGCCAGCCACAGCCGGACCACGTAGTCGGCGCAGAACAGCGCCCACACGACCACGAGCGCGGCCGAGCACACGCCCTCCCACACGGCGGGCAGGTCGGGATCGATGATCGGCCATGCGTACGCCGCCAGGAACACGCTCGCGGCCGCCACCATGGGCACGATCGTCCGGTTCCGCCACTCCTGGAGGCGCGCGTCGTTGCGGCGATGGTCCGCCTCGGTCATTCCGTGCCCTTCCGCCGTGTAGCGGCGCGGCAGGGCCCCGCCCCGCCGCGCTCGTCACCGAATCGCCTGCGGTAACGCTAGCAAGGGCGGTGAAAGCGGTCGGCAGGGCGGGCGGGGCCCTGCGCTGCTGCTACTTCACCGCCCCCGCCGACAGACCCGACACCAGATGGCGCTGGACCAGCATGAACGCGATGATCACCGGCAGGGAGATCGTCAGCGACGCCGCCAGCAACTCGTTCCACAACGTGTCGACCTGGCTGGTGTAGAGCTTGAGTCCGATGGACAGCGTCCGCGTCTGGGTGTCGGTCAGCACCGACGCGAACAGCACCTCGCCCCATGCGGTGATGAAGGCGAACACGCCCACGGCGAGGATCCCCGGGCGGGCCACCGGCAGTATGACCCGCACCAGCGCTCCGATCCGGCCGGTGCCGTCGATCATCGCCGCCTCCTCCAGGCCCTCGGGGATGGCGCTCAGGTAGCCCGCCAGCATCCAGATCGAAAACGGCAGGGCGAACGTCAGGTAGGTGATGATCAGGCCGGTGTAGGAGCCCGTCAGCTGGATCCCGAGGATCTCCTCTCCCTGCACGAACATCAGGAACAGCGGCAGCAGGAAGAGGATGCCGGGGAACATCTGCGTCGACAGCACCGTCATGCTGAAGACGCGCTTGCCGCGAAACCGCAGCCGCGCCAGTGGGTACGCCGCCAGAACCGAGATGATCAGCGCCAGAACCGTGGCCGAGATGGTCACGATGAGGCTGTTGGTGAGGTAGCGGGCCAGCGGGATCGTCGACCACATGTCCACATACGGCTGAAAGGTGATGCGCTCGGGAACCCAGGTGAACAATCCCCGGACGTTCTCCAGCGGCTTCACCGATGTCACCACCAGCACGTACAGCGGCAGCACGGTGAACACGGTGAGGAACGTCAGGATGATCCGGCGGAACCAGCGGAAACCGGGTGTCTCAGTCATTGCCATTTCCCTTGGGCAGGACCATCCGGACGTAGACCGCCGATGCGATGACCAACGCGGCCAGCAGCAGGACGCTCATCGCGGCCCCCAGACCGAAGTTCCAGTTGACGAAGGAGTGCTCGTAGATCAGCGGGGAGATCAGCCGCGCGCTGTCGGGCGATACATCGCCGAAGAGCAAGAAGGGGATGTTGAATTCGTTGAACGTCCACAGCCCCATGACCAGCAGGACCACGGCGTTGGACGAGCGCACCATCGGCATCGTGATGCCGGTGAACCGCTTCCAGGTCGAGGCCCCGTCGATCGCAGCCGCCTCGTACATGTCCTCGGGGATGCTCTGCAGGGCGGCCAGCAGCATCAGAAAGGCGAACGGCCACAGGCGCCAAATCGACACGACGACCAGCACCCAGAACGCGTTCTCGCCGATGAGCCAGAACGGGCGCTCGCCCAGAAGGCCGAGGTCCTGGACCAGCAGCCGGTTGATCATGCCGTCGCGCTGGTTGAACATGAACGCCCAGATGATGGCGGCGACGTAGACGGGCAGAGCGTAGGGCACCAAAAAAAGCGTGCGCAGCACTCCGCGCCCTCGGAACCGCGTGTTCAGCGCAACCGCCGCCGCCATGCCCAGTGCCCAGGAGATCCCGACCACCAGAACCGTGTACACGAGCGTACGCAGCAGACTCTGGAACAGATCGCTGCCGAGCGCGCCGCTGGGGTCGAGGCCCCGGACGAAGTTGTCCAGTCCCACGAACGGCGCCGACGTCCAGTTCCGGATGGTCAGCTGCGTCAGTGAGGTGAACGCGATGTAGATCCCCAGGATCATGGGGATGATGTGGATCAGCAGCTCCATGACCGCCGCCGGCAGGACCATGCCGTAGGGCAGGAAGTCCGGACGGCGCCGCCGCTTACGGATACCGCTGTCCTCGGGGGCGGCCGCCGGGGCCTCCTCCTCGGCGCGGGGCCGCGGTTCTTCGGTGTCTTCAGTGGTCGACATCAAGGGCCTCCATCGAACGGCCGCCCCGCCGCGGAGGGACGGGGCGGCCGGTTGGACGAACCGCCTGCTACCGGGTCTAGTTCGCGGCGTTCATCTGGGTTTCGGCTTCCTCCATGGCCTTGCGGACGTCGGCTTCGGTGATTTCGCTGCCGGTCGCGGCGTCGGCGAAGAGCCCGGCGATCGACTCGCCGAGCACCGTCTCCATCTGCCCCTCCTCGGGGATCAGCGGCATCGGAGCCGCGTGGTCGGTGAGGATGGTGCGGAAGGTGTCCATGGACTCGCTCTGCAGCTCCTCGTTGTCGTAGGCCTCCGTGGCCACCGGCAGCGTCTGGAACTCCTGCGACAGGTACACCTGCTCCTCAGGGCTGGTCAGGTGCTCCACCAACTGCAGGGCGGCTTCCTTGTCGTCGGTGTCGTTGAAGACGCTGATGTTGATGCCCGCGGCATGGCTCTGGATCGGCTCGCCGGGCAGCGGATCCATCATGGGGATCTGGGCGACCTCATAGTTGTCGAAGTCGCGGGAGGCCAGGGTCGTGCGGGCGCTGCCCTGCATCATCATCATGGCCGCGCGCTCGTCGACGAAGTCGCCGATGGACTGGGTGCCGTCGCTGAATTCGGCGTTGCTGGGGTCGACGATCTCCTGCTCGGTCATCATGTCGAGCCGCATCTTCACTCCGTCGACCACCTCCGGGGAGGAGAAGCTCGGGCCGTCGCCCCAGAGCTGTCCGCCTTGCTGCATGCCCAGGACGTGAGCGAAGTGGGAGTTCTGCCGCTCGCTTCCGGCCTCCATCGTGAAGCCGTACTGGTCGGTCTCGCCGTCGCCGTCGGTGTCCTTGGTCAGCTTCTCGGCGGTGTCGGTGAATTCCTCCCAGGTCGAGGGCGGCTCCTCGATGCCCGCCTCCTCGAACATGGTCGGGTTGTAGAACAGCGCGTAGGACAGGCCGTAGAGGGGGACCGACGTCGGCGGCTCGCCCTCGGCGCCGCCGGTGGCGAAGCTCGTCTCCACGAAGCGGCCCTCGCCCCCCGCGGCCTCGAGGTCCTCGCCCTCATAAGGCACGAAGGCGCCGGTCTTCTGCAGGCTGGCCGCCCAGGTGTTGCCGATGTTGAGCACGTCGGGCCCGTCGCCGCTGCTGACCGCGGTGAGGATGCGGTTGTACAGCTCGCTCCAGGGGATGACCTCGAGTTCGACCTCGACGCCGGTCTCTTCGGTGAAGCGATCGAGCACGGGTTCGAGAACCTTCTTGTCCTCCTCGACGCTCGCGCCCTGGTTGCTGGCCCAGTAGGTCAGCGTCTGGTCTCCGGACTCCTCGCCGGAGCCGCAGGCGGTCAGGGCGGCGACCATCCCGAGCGCGGTCGAGGCGGACACTACTGCTTTGGCGGGGATCTTCACGACCATCTCCGTTCCTCGTCGTGGCCCTGCGCGCCTGCCGTGTCGCCTAGAGGTGACAGGGCGGCCGGGGCGGCGCAGGGTCCGCCGACGTGCCTGTTCGGTCGATGCGGGGTGTGGGGGGTTGAAGGGTTCGGGGGTCGCTGTGTGGCTCATGGGGAAGCGCAACACAGAAGTAAACCGGTTTACCGAGCGAGTGTAGGAGAGATCACTCGACAAAAGGAGAGGAGGTTACCGACTCGTTACCCTGCAGAACTCCGGAGCCGCAGCTCGCCGGTCCTCCTCGTCACCGCCGGCGGCTCCTGGCCCTTGAGCATGTCCAGCAGAATGCGTGCGGCCGAGCTGCCCAGCTCGCGGTGTCCGCTGCGGACCGTGGCCAGCGGCGGCGAGACGTACGAGGCCAGCGTTATGTCGTCGAATCCGGCCACGGCCACGTCGCCGGGGATGGCCAGCCCGGCGTCGCCCAGCACGGAGTAGCCGCCGATGGCCATGAGATCGCTGCCGTAGAACACCGCCGTGGGGCGCTCGCCGCGGGCGAGGAGGCGCCCGGTCGCCTGGGCGCCGCCCTCGATGGTGTAACCGCCGTACTCCACCGGACCCGGCTCCAACCCGAGTTCGTGCAGCGCCTCCTCCCAGTGGCGGCGGCGCTGGAGCGCGTGCAGCATGCGCGGATCGCCCTGGACGTGGGCGATGCGGCGGTGGCCGGTCTCGGCGAACCGGTGCACCAGCGCCCGGATCGCCTCCCGGGCGTCGTTGCTGATGGTGGGAAAGTCCGAGGAGCCCTCGGGCGCGCCGACGACGACGGCCGGGACGCCAAGGCGGTGCAGCATCGCCGGGCGCTCGTCGTCCACGCGCAGGTCGGTGACCAGGAAACCGTCGACGAAGCGGTCGCCGAACAGCCGCTCGTAGGTGGTGGCCTCGGTCTGGGCGTCGGGCACGAAGCGGATCACCGTGGCGTGCTCCTCGCCCGAGAGCACCGACTCGATGCCGGACAGGAACGATGCGAAGAACGCGTCGAAGTCGAGGATCTCCGGCGACCGGCGGACGACCAGGCCGATGGTGCCCAGCGGCTTCCCGTTGAGGGCGCGCGCGGCATAGCTCGGGCTCCACCCCAGCTCCACCGCCGCCTCGCGGATGCGCTCGCGGGTCCCGGGGCTGACACCGGTCCCGCTGTTCAGCGCCCGCGACACGGCGCCCTTGGTCACGCCTGCACGTTGGGCGACGTCACTGATGGTGGGGCGCTTGCGGCCCGGGCTCCCGGTCATGGCCAATGATGGTAGCCCGCCGGCGGACGGCCGTCGGGAGGAGCCTGGCGACAGCGGCGGACTCGGGCGGGACGGGGGCAGGGGCGGTGCGAGGGCACGGAGCATGGGTGGCGCGAGGGCACGGGGGCCGGGATACGGGCGGGACGCCGCGCTTGACGCGCGGGGCGTGCGGGGTCCACCGCGATCGGCACGGCGACGGCGATGATGAGCCGACCGGCGGCTGTGCGGCGACGAAGAGTCGACCGGCCACTGTGCGATGACTCCGAGGCGCGCCGGCGGTCTGCACCGTGAGGGCGCAGCCGCCACTGCGCCGGTCGAGGGTGCCGCGCCCGCCTCCACCGGGCACCGGGCACCGGCACCGGCCGCCAACGCAACGGAAGGAACCGACACATGCAGCAGCCCACCCCCGAGACGAACGGATACGAGCCGCGGATCGTCTCGGTCCAGCCGTCCACCACCGCCGTCATCCGAGGCACGGTCGAACAGGCCGATCTGCCCACCTTCTTCGACCGCTCGTTCGGCGCCCTCGTCCCCGCGATCACTGGCCAGGGCGCGAACATCACCGGGCCCGCATTCGGCCTGTACCACGGCGGATTCGGCGACCCCGTCGACCTTGAGGTCGGCTTCCCTGTCGACCGCCACATCGACCCGGAGGGCGACGTCGTGCCGAGCACCCTGCCCGCGGGGCGCGTCGCCCGGCTGACCCACGCGGGCGCATTCGACGGCCTGCCCGCATCGTGGGACCGCCTGTGCACGTGGGCCGACGAACAGGGCCTGACCCCGGCGAGGTCCATGTGGGAGGTCTACGTAACCGAACCCTCCCCCGACATGAACCCCGACGACCTGCGAGTAGAACTCAACCTGCCAGTGCAGGGGTGAGGATTCAGATACAGCCTGAATAAGGAAATAACAGCAGCTGCACGAACACCCCTGTATCGGACAGATCAGACTTACACTGACGTCCCATGGCTCAGGACTACCAGAGGCGTTTTGGCGAGATCACGGGACAACCGGAAGGGACGTGGTATCCGGACCGGGACAGTGTCCGATTGAACGAACTCCACGCTCACAACCGAACAGGCATATCGGGCATACGGACTGACGGTGCTGACGCCATCGTCCTCAGTGGCGGGTACGAAGACGATGAGGACCATGGCGATGCCATCGTCTATACCGGTCATGGTGGCCAAAAAAATGGCAGCCAGGCCGAGGATCAGGATCTCAACGACACCGGCAACGCTGCCTTGGTCAAGAACCAACTTGAGCGACTACCGGTCCGCGTGATCCGTGGCTGGCAAGCGAGAACTGATTACTCGCCATCTAACGGATACCGGTACGACGGCTTGTACCGCGTGATGCGGCATTGGTTCAAGACTAGGGATGACGGTTACCGTGTCTGCCAATTCCTTCTCGTTAAGATATCAAGTTCGCGCGAATTGGAAGATCGGAACTACCTTCCAACCGAACCAGAAAACCTTGATTCCGGCCATGACCATGAAGCAGGAAGCCCTGCCGAACGAGTCCTCTCAACGCGAATTCGACGCAACTCGAAAGTCACAGAGAATGTGAAGAATTGGCACTCCAATCGTTGTCAGGTCTGCGGAAATACGATCGCTCTTCCCGTCGGCCCTAGAAGCGAAGCAGCCCACATTCAACCCCTCGGGTTTCCCCATGACGGCCCCGATATAGAGTCGAACGCCCTATGCCTATGCCCAAATGATCACCTGCGCTTCGACAATGGAGCACTTTACCTTACGGACGACCTTGCGATCGTCGATGCGTTCACCGGAAGCATCATGGGGGAGCTACGGAGACATCCTAGCCATCGGATTGATATTCGGTATGTTCGCGAGCACCGCAAGTGCTGGGTAAAGGAAGAGCCACCAGGCGACGCATAGCAACACAATGCGATAACCCTCGCGTGAACTGCAGTCGCGTGCCGAGGAGGGGCCTTACGGCGCTTTTCCTCGGCACGCGGTGTCTCTAGGTTCGCGGCGACTCCCGGGAGATGTAGGCGCCGTCGCCGGCCTGGTCGAAGTGGGCTGCGACCCAGGACGACGACAGCAGCGACGATGGACGGCAGGCGCGTGCTGGAGGCTCCTCCAGTTCGCGGACGAAGGCCTCGACATCGGGCTGGACGACGGTGGGTGCGCGGTCGGTATCGGGGTCGTCGGCGGTGGCGATCCACAGGTTCTCAGTGCGCCTGATGTTCCATCGGGCGCCGTAACGTGCCTTCAGCATGGCGAGAAGTGCAGTGTCGATATCGCGTGCGTTCACTGCGGTCACCTCTCCCCCGCCATCTCGGCAGGCGTGTGCGTGAGGTCCGGCCGGGCGGCGATCAGCTCGCGCAGCGGACCGCTGAGGGATTCGCGCAGGTCATCGAGACCGTCGTCGAAGCGAAGCGCTCGGTGCGTAACGCGGCGAGGGGACCGCTTTGTGCGCTGCCAAGCGAACAGCAGGACGGCGTCGGTGTCGGGGAACTCGTGCAGACCGTCGGCGTCCATCACGAAGTACCGGCGCGAGCTCTCGCCGAACCAGATCACCAAGTCGGGATGGCGGATCTGCATCAGTGAAGCGGCCGCATGGGCGTGCGCGCACTCCGGCGTGCGCCCCCACCGCCTCGCGGACCGCGTGTGTGGACGGCTACTCTGCCTCATGTCATCAGCTCCTTGATAGCTGGTGGCCACGCCCCCGGACGCCTTGCCCGCGTCGCGGGGGTCTGTACTGCCTTATAGCCTTCCTTGAAGCAGAAGCGCGCGAAAGTGTGACCCTGTTGCCCACTCATAGAAGGCAACGGTCAACACCTCTCTGCGAGAAATCGCCCCTCAGGTGAACTATGACGCGGCTACCTCTTGCGTCATTTCGGAAAAATCGGCCTCCGGCCGGTTCGGCGATGCGATTCGATGATGCACTACGCGGAGAAGGCGCACCCGGTCCTGGAGTCGACGGTGAGTTGCGGTGACAGCGGCCGCAGAGTCACTCTCGGCGCCGAGAGTGACTACAACGCCATGGCCAACTGGGCCGAGCAGCCGAGCCGGGCTTACGCGGCGCGCGCCTCCTCCAGGGCGTCCCGGTACTCGCGTGACCATTCCGCGTGCCGCTGTTCGGACGGCAGTCCGTCCAGTCCGGCCCGAAGATTGGCTGCCGCCTCCGCGTACTCGCCCAGGGCGAGGTGAACCAGGCCCATCCCCATCCGCGAGAACGTGGGAGACAGCCAATAGGCGGTGCCCGGTGCCTCCGTATCCCCGGCCTCGTCGACGAGGTCGGACGCTTCCCCCAACAATCGCCGTGCTGCGTCGCGTTCACCCAGTAGCGCGTATCCATGGGCTGCCTGGACCGCATCCCCGACACGTTGCAGCGGGGCCGCTCCAGGCGTGTAGTACGCCGCAGAGAACCAGCGCACGATCGCCCGCGGGCGCCCTTGTCGACGCGCTAGGTAACCCTTGAAGTTCGCCGCTTGCGCCGCGAGTTCCCCACTGCCGACCTCGTCGGCCCGGTCTTCTGCCTCCGTAAGCCAGCGGACCGCGTCGGCGTCGTTGCGCGCTTCGGCGTGCAGCCACCCGACGAACTGGACCCACTCCGCAGCGACTTCGCGCAGGGCGTCCGCATGCGGCCCCCGCGCGTCGCGCGCCAACCGCTCCACGGTCTCCCACTGTGCCGACGTCGACGGCAGCATCGCGGTGGCGGGCAACGTGTCGTCGAGCCGCCGCTGTGCCGCGAGCACGTCCGCCAACGCGCGCACCGTGCCGAGGTCCACGCGTGCCGGCTCCGCGACGCTGTGTGCGATCCGGCCCCGGTCATCCTCGTCCAGAGTCGCCGCAAGATCGGCCAGGGCACCCTCGGCACCGACGAGGCCATCCAAAGCTTCCGCGAGTTGCGGAGAAGGGGACCGCTTTCCGGAGAGCACGCGGGAGAGGTGGCCGGGGTCTATGTGCATCGCCCGGGCGGCCGCCCGTAGCGAAATATCGCGCTCATCCAGAGCCGCGCGCGCTCGTGCCGCGAAGTCAGACACTACGGACCTCCGAGTGATGCCAACGCCGTCACCATCAGAATAGGCGGAAGCAAACACTCTCCGCCAGCAAATCTTGCGGCGGCAGCTTCGGAACCGCCTTCACACGCGCCTGACACCAATCCAACGCGCGGATTTCACTGCTATCAGGCGCCTCAAGTAACGAAAACCGGGCGCTCGATGGCGGCAGCGCTCGGATGTGAGTGATGTTTCCGCAGGGGATAGGAGACCCCCTTTTCGACGGGTACAAGCTTTACTTTCAGGCCACCTCCAAACCGATCTTGCGTGCAAGATCCCGGGATCAGTGGTCGAGGAGTCGCTCTATCTGCGCGCCAGCGTCGCCGTCGGGCACCCTGTGCTGTTCACCGGTGGCCATATCCCGAACGGTGACCTCTCCGGCCGCCTCCTCGTCGGCGCCGCGGATGATGAGGAACGGGATCTCCGACGTGCCGGAGGTCCGCTCCGTACTCGATGCCGCATGAGGGGAACACGGAACACCGGCGATCGTGTCCTCACGCCAGCCCCGCATCATGCGCCAGGAGGGCTATCTGGGTGCGGTTGTCCAGGTCGAGTTTGGTGAGGATGCTGGACACGTGGGCCTTGACCGTGGGGACGCTCATGTAGAGGCGGGTGGCGATCTCGGCGTTGGCGCGGCCCTCGGCTACCGCCTGGACCACCTCGTGCTCGCGCGCGCTCAGGGACTCCAAGGCGGCGCGCGCCCGTTCGTAGGCGCCGGACTGGGTGGCGGCGCGGTCCATGAGGCGGCGGGTGATGCGGGGCGAGAGGATCGGGTCGCCGGCGGCGACCTTGCGGACCGCGTCGACGATCTCCGGGGGCGGGGTGTCCTTGAGCAGGAAGCCGCCCGCACCGGCGCGCAGGGCGTGCAGGATGTTCTCGTCGCTGTCGAAGGTCGTCAGCACGACGACCTCGGGTGCGCGGGGCCGCGCGCGCAGCTTGCGGGTCGCGGCGATGCCGTCGACCCGCTTCATGCACAGGTCCATGAGCACGACGTCGGGCGCGTGGGTGTCCGCGGCAGCGGTGACCTCGTCGCCGTCCGCGGCTTCGCCGACGACGGAGATGCCGTGGACGCCGTCGAGCATCATGGACAGCCCGCCGCGGACCAGAGCGTCGTCGTCGACGATGAGAATCCGCAGCTCCCGGCTCATGCGGGCCATGGTAGACGGGCGTGCAGCCGGAACCCTCCGTCGGACCGGCCGTGGTCGAGCCGCCCGCCGGCGAGGTGCACCCGCTCGGTCAGGCCGACCAGGCCGGTCCCGCTGCTGGGCGCGGTGGGATCATTCGTCGGAAGCTCGGGGATGAGCGTTCCCCGGGACCTCGCCCGGCCCGTGGCCGCGCCGACGACGCCGCCCAGGGCCGATTCCGGCTCCGCTTCCCGCGCCTGCAGCCCGCCCGTGTCCCCGAACGCCGCCTGCTTCCCGTGCGCTCCGCTGCGTTCGGGCCGCCGCGCGCCTCCTCCGCCGTTCTCCGACCGGCTCCCCTGCACCGCCCCCTCGGCCGACCCCTCCGCCGACGCGTCCGCCGACGCCTCGCCACCGCCGAGCGGGTTGGTCACCGTGATCACGAGCGCTTCGCCGGGCCGTCCCGTCATCTCCACCTCGACCGGTCGGCCGGGGGCGTGCTTGCGCGCGTTGGTCAGTCCTTCCTGGACGACGCGGTAGGCGGTGCGGCCGAGGGCGGCGGGCAGGCTGTCGGCCTCGGCGGTCTCGTCGCGCAGCCGGACCCCCACTCCGGCGCAGCGGGATTCTTCGACCAGGGCGGGGATGTCGGTCAGCCGGGGACTGCGCCGGGCGGGGCCCACCCCCTCGGCCGTGTCCTCGTCACGCAGCACCAGGATGACTTCGCGGAGTTCCTCAAGCGCCTGGTGGACCCCCGTGCGCACCACGCCCGCCGCCTGGGCGAGGCGCTCGGGCGGGGAATCGGGGCGGTACTCCAGTGCGCCGGCGTAGGTGGCCAGCAGCGACAGCCGGTGGGCGAGCACGTCGTGCATCTCGCGCGCGATACGGGTGCGCTCGGCCATGCGGGCCTCGGCCACCCGCCGGCCCTGCTCGGCCTCGGCGCGCCGGGCCCGTTCGCGCAGCGACACGACCAGGGCGCGGTTGGCCCGTACCAGCGCGCCCCACCCGACCATCGCGCCGTACCCGGTGGTGATCAGCACCAGCCACCAGCCGTAGGAGAGCCCGCCGCTGGGCTGCCACAGCCCCTGGATCGCATGCGCGGCGACGCCCGCCGCTGCGACGGCGACGGCGACCGGGAGGCGGTACCGCTGCGCGACGTGCAGCGCCGCGAAGGTGGCCGGCGGTGTGACGGCCGGGGACAGCGCCGCCAGCGCCACCAGGCCCAGCGCACCGGTCAGCGGGCGCCACAGCAGCAGCGGCGCGAGCGCGCAGCCGAGCACGCCGACCGCGATGTCCAGCGTCAGCGCGGCGGCGTCGGGCTGCGCGCCGTTGCGGGCCCAGATCGTCAGTGCCGCGAGCACGGCCGACGCCGCCGCCACGCCCAGGGCCGTGAGCGGCCGCGGAGCCGTCGAGCATCCAGGGTCTGCCGCCTGGCCGGGGCCGGTCTCTTCGTTCACCGGCCAAGGTTAGCCACGGGGGCCACGGCGCCGACACCGACCGAAGTAGGTGCCGCGCCGACCGGAGTCGGGGAAACGGTATCCCCTCGCCCGAGGCGGAATCGCGGCGCTCGCGGGAGTCTTTCGGTGTCCGCCGGTGGCCGACCGCAATCGCGGCCACCTGCCGAACCTCAGCCAAGCCCGCACGGGACACGGTGTCCCGCGGGACGGAAGGGAAGAACATGTCAGGTCGAACCGAATCCGCACCCGCCTCCGAGAGCGCTCCTTCGTCGGCTTCCGCCGGCGGGGGCCGCAGCCTGCGCCGCGCGGGGGCTGTGGTCGGAGCGGCTGTCGCGGTGCTCGCGCTGTGGGCCGTGGCTGTGCCCGTCGCGGGAATCGAGGTCGCCGGCGACCGGGGCGGGACCGTGGGCCCCATCGGCCCCGTGTCGATCGCCGCCTCCGCCCTGGGGGCAGGCGCGGCGGGGTGGGCGCTGCTCGCTGTGCTGGAGCGGCTGACGGGGCGTCCGGGGCCGATCTGGACGGCGGTCGCGGCGGCGGTGCTGGTGCTGTCCCTGATGGGACCGGTGATCTCCGCCGCCGGCACGGCGAGCATGATCGTGCTGCTGGCGGCGCACCTGGTCGTCGGCGCGGTGGTCATCCTCGGCCTGGCGCCGACGGCGCGCCGCCGCTGAGGGCCCCGCTCCGCTCGCCCCTCGCCCCTCCGGAGCTCCGGCCCGTCCCGTCCGGAGTCGGCCATGCCGTACGGCTGCCTGGACCGTCCTTGTCATCGCTGTGCCCACCGGGTTCGCTCTAGCGCCGGTGCGCCGCCCCGCGCGCCGGCGGCGGTGAGTTTCCGCCTCGGACCGGCGGTGAACGAGGCCGTCATATGCTCGTAGCGCGGACAGGGCGCGATTCCAACGGGTTGGGAGCCGGACGTGGGCGATGCACAAGAGGAACCGGCCTCGGCTGCGCCCGCTCTGCGCGTCGCCGACGCCGATCGCGAAGCCGCCGCCGAGCGGCTGCGCGAGGCGGTGGCCGAGGGCCGGCTGGAGCTCGCCGAACTGGACGAGCGGCTATCCGCCGTGTATGCGGCCAAGACCCGGGCCGATCTGGAACCGCTCACCGCCGATCTGCCCGCCGAACCCGTGGCGGGCCGGCGCAGCGTCGAGACGCCTCCGCTGGTGCTGGAGACCAAGAGCGGCCGCCTGAAGCGGGAGGGCTACTGGCCGGTGCCGGAGCACATCACGGTGGAGTGCGCGTCCGGCATGATCAAGCTCGACTTCACCGCGGCCGAGTGCCCGTACAGCGAGGTCGCCGTCGAGGCCCGCGCCAAGTCGGGTTCGGTGGTGCTGGTGGTGCCGCACGGCTGGTGGGTGAACATGGATGACACGACGGCCTCCAGCGGCACCGTCGTGAACAAGGTGAAGGGGCCGCCCGCGCCCGGGGCACCCGTGCTGCGGGTCAGCGGCGAGGTGAAGTCCGGAAGGATCAAGGCGCGCCATCCGCGCCGCGGCTTCTGGGCGTGGCTGCTGCGCCGCCCGGCCTGACGGAGCCGCATCGAACGGGCCTGTGCGCCCCGGTGTGGCTGGCCACGGTCGTGCTGGCTGATGCCCTGCGCCGCGCCGGGTTCCGGCGGGGGCCCGCCGAATGGTTCCTGCGCCGCATGACCTACGGCCGCCCGACCGAACCGGCGCCGCCGGCATGAGCCGCGGGCGCGGCGCGGGGCCCGCGCCGCGCCCGCCCGCGTCCACCGGCTTCTCGTTCCGGTGCCGGCCGGGCTTCGTTCGGATCAGGGTTTGCGCGCGACGATGCCCACCTGGGCGACGCGCTGCGGTGCGCCGCCGAGTTCGCCGGGGTCGGGGCGCCATTCCGCGCAGGAGACCACGCCCGGTTCCAGAACCTCCAGGCCGTTGGTGAAACCGGTGATCTCGGCGACGGTGCGCGGTGTTATCGGCGGGGTGGCGTTCTCGTTCCAGAAGGCCATCGCCTCCGCGTTGGCCTCGCCGCCCATGTCCAGGGTGGGGTGGGTGATCGCGACGTGGCTGCCCGGAGGCAGAGCCTCCACCAAGCGGGCGACGACGCGGCTCGCCTCCGCCGTGTCCAGCACGAAGTTGAGGACGCCCAGCAGCATCAGCCCGACCGGCCGGTCGAGGTCGAGGGTTGCCGCGGCCGCCTCCAGAATGCGGTCGGGTTCGCGGATGTCGGCCTCGACGTAGTCGGTCGCGCCGGGCGGCCGCGAGGTGAGCAGCGCCCTGGCGTGCACCAGCACCAGCGGGTCGTTGTCGGCGTAGACGACCCGCGACTCCGGTGCGAGGGCCTGGGCGACCTCGTGGGTGTTGTCGGCGGTGGGCAGGCCCGTGCCGATGTCGAGGAACTGGCGCAGCCCGGCCTCGCCCGCCATATAGCGCACGGCGCGCCGCAGAAAGGCGCGGTCGGCGCGCGCGACGTCGACGATGCTCGGGAAGAGCGACAGCACGTGGTCGCCGGCCGCGCGGTCGGCCGCGTAGTTGTCCTTGCCTCCCAGCCAGTAGTTCCACACCCGCGCGTTGTGGGCGACGCTGGTGTCGATACCGGTCGGGGGCCCGCCCCGGCTGCCCGCAGGGCCGCCGCCGACCTTGTCGGCCCCGGGGTCCGCCTGCCAGGGCTCCTTGATGCCGCCCGCGGCCCGACCGGAGTGAGCGGAGTCTGCCGGTTCGGGGCGATCTTCTCTTTCGTCTGGTTCGCGCACGCGGCCACGATAGCGCCACCCGGTGATAAACCGGCACGCACCGGCACGAAGCTTCCCCGCGTGGTCGATCTCCCGGTCCGCGCATCCGCCGCCGCCTGCGGTGGCCTCGCAGGCCGCGCGGCTTCGCCGGTGGGCGGAGCCGCGCGGCCCTCCCCACATCGCGGGCCTACAGGCCGCCGAGGGCGTTCTGCGCCGCCTGTTCGAGTTCCGGGGCGAGCATCTCGGAGTAGGTGGCGGTGATGTGGTGGCTGTCGCGGTAGACCATGACGTTGCCGATCACGGGGAGGCAGGTGGCGCCGGTGCAGAACTGGTCGGTGAGGTCGACGACCTCGACGTCGGAGTCGTGCTCGGCGGCGATCAGCTGCGGGTCCTCGTTGGAGAAGGCCTCCTCGGCCGGCTTCTCGCACTTCGACAGGTCGTCGCTGTGCAGTGACACGCACTCGGGCAGACGCGTGGCCATGCGGGGGTTGTCGCGGATGGCGACGACCTCGGTACCGGCGTCCTCAAGCGGTCCCCACAGCCGGTTCATGCCGGCGGCGATGTCGACGGCACCCTCGGACTGGGTGGCCGCCGAGGCCGCCTTGTTGTTGGCGCTGGAGGTGGTGAACAGGATGTCGGGCTCGACCTCACCGGTCAGTTCGTCGAGCAGAGCCTCGTTCCACTCCGTGCACTTGCCGTAGTCGTTGCCGTTGCGCTCCATCGTGGTGAGGGTGAAGGAGCACGACGACTTGGCGTAGACGTGCAACTGCCAGCCGCGCTCCTCGGCGATCTTGCGCAGTGCGGGGGCCCATTGGGCCGCGTGGGAGTCGCCCGTCAGCGCGACGGTGGTATCGGCGTCGTCGGGGCCGTAGACGCACGACTGCAGCTTCGTCGCCCCGGGATCGGCCTGGCATTCGCTCCAGACGTCGGGAAGGTCGTCGCCCGCGGCCACCGGCGAGGGGTACAGCTGCGCATCGCCCGAGCCCGCAGGCTCCGACGTGCCCAGTGCAGCCGGGCCCACATGCTGCACCGGATCGAACTCCACGTTCTGCAGCCACTCGTACCGCGCCATCTGACCGGCGCCGATCAAGCCGACCACCACCGCGGCGGCCACCGCGAAGGACGCCGCGTGCCTGCCCGAGCGCAGCAGCCCCCACCGGCGCACCGGATCCTCCACGGCCACCTTCGTGGCCCAGGCCAGCAGCACAGAGACCACCACCGCCAGCCCCGCATACAGCGGCTCCAGCTCCGACGATCCCGTCAGCACCAGCGCGAACACGATCACCGGCCAGTGCCACAGGTACAGCGCATAGGAGATGTCGCCGCCGAACCGCGCCGGACGGCTGGCCAGCAGCCCGTACGTGGACCAGCGGCCCCCGTTCTGCCCGGCGGCGATCACCGCCGCCGCCCCCGCGACCGGCACCAGCGCCGCCAGGCCCGGGAACGGCGTCTGATCGTTGTAGTTCAGCGCGGCATAGCCGATCGCGGCCAGCCCGGCCCAGCCCAGCACCCAGCGCGCCGCCGCCGGCCACGTGATGCGCGCGGCGGCGACCGCCAGCACGCCACCCGCGGCCAGTTCCCACATCCGCGTCTGCGGCAGGAAGTACGCCGACTCGGCATCGGAGGCGGTCAGCACCGCCGAGAACCCCAGCGACACCACGAGCACCCCGGCCGTGACCGCCAGGATCGCCCGCCGGCGCCCCCACAGCGGGCCGCCCGCCGCCCAGGCCACGAACAGCAGCGGCCAGAGCAGGTAGAACTGCTCCTCCACCGCCAGCGACCAGAAGTGCTGCACAGGGCTGGCCGCGCTCTCGGCCGCCAGATAGTCCACCGACTGGTCGGCCAGGAACAGGTTCTCCACGTACAGGGCGCTGGCCGCCAACTCCTTGGCGGTCTCGGCCAGCCGCGGCTCCGGCAGCAGCCAGAACGCGGCCAGCCCGGTGGACGCCAGCACCACGCTCGCCGCCGGCAGGATCCGCCGGATCCGGCGGATGTAGAACTGCCCCAGCGACACCCGCCCCTCGGTGCGGGCCTCGCGCAGCAGCAGCGACGTGATCAGGAAGCCGGAGATGACGAAGAAGACGTCGACGCCGACGTAACCGCCGGGCAGCAGGTCGTGGTCGACGTGGTAGACGAGCACGAGCGCGACCGCCACGGCGCGCAGCCCCTGCACCTCGGGCAGGAACCGTCGTTCGGAGCCGCCGGCCGGAGGGGCGGCGACGGTATTGCGTGCAGACTGTACGTTAGTAGTCACGGATCGCATTTCCGGACGGGAATACAGGGTCAGGCCCGGATGGGGATGCACCGAGCACCCCCATCGTGTCGTGACGCCCTCGTTACATTCAAGGCGTTACCGGGGTTTTATGTGAATCCTCTCAGGATCATGTGAATCCTCTCAGGAAAACGCAACCGCGGCGCACCGGGGGCGGCCGGACGCGGGAGCCGAGACCGCAGCGCCGGTGAGGACGGGCCCGAGCGCCCGATACGGCTCTGGCACCCTGGGGGCATGGATCGGCCCGATCGGCCCGGGGTGCGCCTGCGGTTCGCGCCTGAACTGCGGTTCTTCCTGCCCGCCCGCACCCGCGCAGCCGAGATCCGGATGGACCACGACCCCACCGCGACCCTCGGCCACGTGGTCCAGTCGACGGGGGTGCCGCTGACCGAGGTCGGCCGCCTGCTCGCGGACGGGCGCTGCGTGGGCGCCGACCACCGCCCCGCCCCCGGCACGACCGCGGACGTGACAACAATCACCCGCCCGCAGCGGCCGCCCTTCAGCCCGCCTCGGTTCCTGCTCGACGTGCACCTGGGAGCGCTGGCCCGCCGACTGCGCCTGGTGGGTGTGGACACCGCCTACAGCAACGACCTCGACGACGACACACTGGTCGCGATGGCCAACCGGCAGCACCGCGTGCTGCTGACCCAGGACCGCCGGCTTCTGCACCGCCGCGCGCTGGCGGCCGGGGCCTTCGTGCACGGGCAGCACCCCGACGACCAACTGCACGACGTGCTGGACCGGTTCGTACCGCCGCTGGCGCCGTGGAGCCGCTGCAGCGCGTGCAACGGGCCGCTGATCCCCGCCTTCAAAGCGGACGTCGACCACCTGCTGGAACCCGGTACCCGCAGGACCTACGACACCTTCTCCCGCTGCCGTGACTGCGGCCGCGTCTACTGGCCCGGCGCCCACCACACACGGCTGGCCGCAATCGTCGAGACCGCCCGCCGGGTCGTGGCCGCGGCGGCGGAGCAGGCGGACGGACCGGCGGGCCGAGTGCCGTCCGGATGGCGCACTTCCGAAACCTGAGATCGGATTCCCGTGAAGGACTCACCCGATTCCAGGAAACGGACACCGCTACCGAAATCCTCCGCCGCCGGAATCCCCGTTGATTTTACCGCTCGGCGGCACCCAACGCCCGGATCGCCCACACGGGCGCACCCGTGACCCGGCACTCCGCCACTCGGCCTACCTGCGTGTACTTTCAGCAGCGGAAATCCCTGCCACTCGGAAAAGCGGAATCCCGGAATCCGCGGGGTGCGCGCGGATAAACTCGGAGCACCGACGGGCCCGCCACGATCGCGGGATCCCCGATGGAACGGTGCGTTCATCCGGCCTTCCCCGCAGGCTCCGGACTTCCCGTTCCGCTTCCCGCCCTTTCTCCGCCGTGCGGCGGCACCCGCCGGTGCCCTCAGCGCTTCCTGAAAGGCACAGCCATGCCCGCAGCCACTACGTACGGCGGACACGCCGCGCCGTGGAACACCGTTCGGCCGACCGCGCCCCAGCCCGACCGGCCGGGCCCGCCCGACGATCCCGCGGCCCTCGACGCGGCCCAGAACGCCGCGCTGGCCTCCCTCATCCGCCACCTCGCCGACAGCCGGCCGGAGATCATCGCCAGCGGGCCCGCGGCCACACGTCCTCCGCAGACCGCCGAGCCCCCACCGCACGTTCACCGGCCCCGATCCGCCGGTTCCGGGCGGCCGGGCACAGCGCTCCGGAGCCCGGAACCGGAACCGCCGCTGCGCTCTCCGCACGGGTGCCCCTGCGCGCACTCGGTGCAGCCGGCCCGCGGGGCCCGGCGCGCCGAACCGCCCGCACCGCCCGGGAACCGCAGCGCACCCGACGGGCGTGGCCGAGCACGCCCGTTCCGGGACTTCGGTGGCGTCGTGGGCGCCGCCGCGGTCGCCGCGGCCACGGCCGCCCTTGTGGCACGCGTCCTGACGGTGCTCGCCCTCTAGGCTGCGGGCCGGCTTCCCGCCGAGGGGGCGAGGCTGCCGGGACGGCGTTGCCCAGGTGGTTCCCGAGGGTTCCTGCTCCGCTGCCGGAGTGGGGAACCCGCGCGCGGCTACGGCCGACCGAGGGTGCTCTCCCGGCGGATGAGGGCGAACCCCGGGCGGATGTGGCGGGGTTCGCTCTGCGCGGCCTCGGCGCCGCCGTCCAGGCGGGCCAGCAGGGCGTCCACCGCCGCCCGGGCGATCGCCTGCTTGTGCGGGGCGACGGTGGTCAGGCTGGTGGAGCAGTAGCGGCCGTCGTCTATGTCGTCGAAACCCACGACCGCGACGTCCTCGGGCACCCGCAGACCCCGCTCTGTGAGCGTTCGCATGGCGCCGATGGCGATCAGGTCGTTGTAGCAGAACACCGCGTCGGGGGCGGCGCCGGAGTCCAGGAGGCGGGCCATGGCCTGCGCGCCGTCCCCGCGCGCGTAGCCGTCGGTGGTGGCGACCAGTTCGTCGCCGCCCGCCGCGTCGGGCGACTCCGCGATCGCCGCGCGCCAGCCGCGCAGGCGCAGATGCGCCGTCCGGCGCGCGCGGCCGTGGCGGGCGCCGAGGAAGGCCACCCGGCGGCGGCCCATGTCGAGCAGGTGCCGGGTGGCGGTGCGCCCGGCGGCGACGTTGTCGATGGCGATGTGGTCGTGCGGCGCCTCGTACTCGCGCTCGCCCAGGAGCACCAGGGGCGCGTCGTTCCCCCGGGCGAGCAGGTCCTCGTTCTCCAGCTCGATGGGACTGAGGATGAGCCCGTCGATCAGCCGCGCCCGGAACCCTTGGGCGAACAGGATCTCCTGGTCGCGGCGCCCGTTGGTGTGGTCCAGCAGCACGATGTAGTCCAGCCCGGCCGCGTAGCTGATCACCGCGTCGGCGAGCTCGGCGAAATAGGGGTTGCCCAGCTCGGGCAGGGCGAGCGCGATGATCCCGGTTCGCCCCTTGCGCAGATGGCGCGCTGTGAGGTTGGGCCGGTAGCCCAGTTCGTCGATGACCTGCTGCACCCGCTGCCGGGTGGCCGGTGTGACGTGGCGGTAGCCGTTGACCACGTTCGACACGGTCTTGACCGACACGCCCGCGCGTTCGGCCACGTCTTTGAGGCTGATGCCCACAGCGCCTCCTTCGCACGCGCGCCTGCCCGCTCACATCCGTGCGCCCGGCTCCGAGCCTACGGAGCGATCGGCACGGAGCGGCGCCGGTTGAAGGCGCTTGCCGACCAGCGGACCGGCCGGGCCCTCGGTCTGCTCGGCGCTGCCCGGTGCCCGGAGTCGGTGCTGACTTTTCCATCGTTATACAACACCGAAGACCACCCCGTACATGGGCGCTGCTCACCGCATGTTCCCGCACGAACCGCGCTGCGGTGGAGGATCCGTGAACTCCACGGAGCGGCGAATCGGGGTCTGGACAGCCACCTGTGACTGTGCTCTCATCATGAATGGAACCGGGTTTCCCACGTTGTAAAACCATGGGACCTCGGTCAGCGGGCCGCGCCGGCACCCCGCTCGACCGAATCCCCCTACCCGGAGGCTTCGGATGAGACGCTTCCCGCATGACGTCGACCCCCCGTCCGCCAGACCTCGCCGCGCCTTCCGCGGCAGGCGCCCCCGCTCCACGCTGACCGCGCTGGCTGCCGCTGCCGCCGCACTGATCATGCCTCTCACGCTGGCCTCCCCCGCCGAGGCCGCCGAGTGGGCGCCGCAGGAACCCCCGCTGACCACCCCCTGGACCGACGACGTGTCGCCGGACAACGCGCTGCCCGAGTACCCGCGCCCGCAGATGGTGCGCGACCAGTGGCACAGCCTCAACGGCGAGTGGGAGTGGGCCCCGGCCGAGGAGGGCGAGGAACCGCCCATCGGCCGGTCACTCGACCGCAGCATCCTCGTCCCCTATCCCGTGGAGTCCGCGCTCTCGGGGATCGCCGAGGACACCGACCGCATGTGGTACCGCCGGACCTTCGCCGTCCCCGACTCCTGGAAGGGCCGGCACGTCAAGCTCAACTTCGACGCCGTGGACTACACGGCCGACGTGTGGGTCAACGGCACGAAGATCGGCGCCCACCGCGGCGGCTACGACAGGTTCTCCTTCGACATCACCGACGCGCTGCGCCGCGGCGAGGACAACGAGATCGTCGTGGGCGTGCACGACCCCACCGACTCGGGCCAGCAGGCGGTCGGCAAGCAGCGCAACGACCCCGGCGGCATCTTCTACACCTCCTACTCCGGTATCTGGCAGAGCGTGTGGATGGAGCCGGTCGCGCCGGCGCACACCACCCGAGTCGACCTCACGCCCGACGTGTCCGGCGAGAAGCTGGACGCGGTGGTCCGCGCCGCAGGCGCCGGCGGGGCGACAGCGCAGGTGACGGTGCGCGACGGCGACGAGGTCGTGGGAAGGGCGAGCGGCGAGCCCGGCTCCCGGATCGAGGTGCCGGTGCCCGATCCGCACCTGTGGTCGCCCGACGACCCGTTCCTCTACGACGTGGAGGTCGCGCTCAAGCGCGGCTCCAAGGTCCGCGACCGGGTCGAGAGCTATGCGGGCATGCGCTCCGTCGGCACCGAGATGGTGGACGGAGTGCGGCGCATGACGCTCAACGGCGAGTACGTCTTCCAGATGGGTCCGCTCGACCAGGGTTACTGGCCCGACGGGATCTCCACCGCGCCCACCGACGAGGCCCTGAAGTTCGACATCAAGGCGGCCAAGGACCTCGGCTTCAACACCATCCGCAAGCATGTCAAGGTCGAGCCGGACCGCTGGTACTACTGGGCCGACCGCATGGGCATGCTGGTGTGGCAGGACATGCCGTCCATGGCGCACAACCCCGACCAAGCCGCGCGCGACCGGTACGAGCACGAACTGCGCGAGATGGTCGACCAGCACCGCAGCTTCCCCTCGATCACCCAGTGGATCCCCTTCAACGAGGGATGGGGCCAGTACGACGGCGCCCGCATCGCCGAGGAGGTCAAGCGGACGGACCCCTCGCGGCTGGTCACCGGCGCCTCGGGCTGGCACGACACCGGCAACGGCGACGTCGTCGACTCCCACATCTACGTCGGCCCCGGCGATCCCGCTCCGGCCACCGACTCGCGCGCCTCCGTGCTGGGCGAGTACGGCGGCCTGGGCCTGCGGGTCGACGGCCACGAGTGGAGTCCCGGAAACGGGTTCGGCTACGAGATGGTCTCCGACAGCGAATCGCTGACCTCCCGCTATGTCGGCCTGACCGCGGGGCTCCAGCGGCTGGAACGCACCAACGGGCTCTCCGCGGCGATCTACACCGAGATCACCGATGTGGAGAACGAGCTCAACGGCCTGTGGACCTACGACCGGCAGCGGGTCAAGGTCGACGAGCCCCGGATCCGGGAGGCGCACGAGGACCTGATCGCGGGCCGCCCGGTCGGCGGGGAAGCCGAGCTGCCGACGGGCGAGCACTCGCTGCGGGTCACCACATCCGGCCACGACGACCGCTACATCCGCCACCGGGACGCGCTCGGATTCACCTCGGTGGTCGACGAGTCAAGCTCCGACCTGCTCAAGCAGGACGCGACGTGGAGGATCGTGCCCGGCCTGGCCGACGACACGTGCTACTCCCTCGAATCGGTGAACTACCCCGACGAGTACCTGCGCCACCGCGCATCCCGCGTACGGCGCGAGGCGCCCGACGGCTCCGAGCTCTACCGCGAGGACGCCACCTGGTGCGCGGCGCCCGGCCTGTCCGGCTCGGGGGTCTCGCTGCGCTCCTACAACTTCCCCGACCAGTTCCTGCGCCACTACGAAGAGGAACTCTGGCTCGCCGGTGTCGGCGGTCCCGAGCCCTATGAGACGGCACAGGACTTCGACGCGGACGCGACCTGGGCGATCGAGGAGCCCTGGGCCGAGTAGTCCCCCCGACCGCGCACCGGCCCGGCCTGACCGGCCGGACGGCGCCGCGGCGGCGCGGCCGGAGGGCGGTGGGGACCCGCCTTCCGACCGCACCGGTGCCGCCCGCCCGTGACCCGGCGGGCGGCACCGGCCCCGGAGTCCGCGGGGGCGCGCCCCGTCGATCCGCGCTCCGCCCCGACCCCGCCGACCCGCCCGAGTCCCCGTCCGTCCGCACCCCGCTCGGCTGATTCGCGCGCCGCGCGACCCGACCGGCTCACACATCCCTTCTCCGGTGGAGGCTGGAAATGGCAATCGACCCCTCCGACCGCGCCGAGCGCGCCCCGCGCCGCACGGCTACGGTCCTCACCGCGGCCGGCTGCACAGCGCTGGCGCTCCTGGCGGCGTCCTGCGCACGCGGCGAGGACGAGGCCGCAGGCGGCCAGGACGGCGGCGACACCGCCGCCCAGGCCCAGGTGCTCGAAGACGCCGCGGGCAGCGGCGAGACCTGCTCGGCCGAGCAGGCCGGCATCGAGGAATTCGACCTCGCCGACATGAAGGTCGGCTTCTCCCAGTCCGAGGCGGAGTCGAACCCGTTCCGCATCACCGAGACCGCCTCCATCGAAAAGGAGGCCGAGAAGCGCGGAGTCGAGCTGATCACCTCCAACGCCCAGTCCGACTTCGCCCAGCAGATCAGCGACGTGCAGGACCTGATGTCCCAGGGGGCCGAGCTGCTGATCATCGCCCCGCTCAACTCCGACGGCTGGGAGCCGGTGCTGGCCGAGGCCGAGCGCAAGCAGGTGCCCATCGTGACCATCGACCGCCAGATCAACGGCGACGCCTGCGGGGACTACGTCACCTTCATCGGCTCCGACTTCGTGGAGCAGGGAAGGCGCGCGGCCGACCAGATGACCGAGGCCCTGGGCGGCAAGGGCGAGGTCGCCATCCTGCTGGGGGCAGCCGGCAACAACGTCACGACCGAGCGCACCAAGGGCTTCAAGGAGCGCATCGAGGAGAACGCGCCCGGCATCGAGATCGTCTTCGAGCAGACCGGCGAGTTCACCCGCGAGGGCGGCCAGTCGGTCACCGAGCAGCTCATCCAGTCCAACCCCGACATCGACGGCGTCTACGCCGAGAACGACGAGATGGGCATCGGCGCGGTCACTGCGCTGCGCGGGGCCGGCAAGGAGCCCGGCGAGGTGGAGATCGTCACGGTCGACGGCACCGAGGAGGCCGTGCAGCTCATCCTCGACGGCTGGGTCCACGGCGTCGTGGAGTCCAACCCGCGCTTCGGCCCGCTGGCCTTCGACGCCCACGAGTCCTTCGGCAAGGGCGAGGAGGTCCCCGTCGAGCTGATCATCTCCGACCGGGAGTACGACGCCGACAACGCCGAGGAAGAACGGTCCAATGCCTACTGAGCGGCGGGCGGCACCGCAGGCTGCACCGGCGACGGAGCACATGAGGAGGAGACGGTGGCGATGACCGCTACCGCAGAGCAGGGCGGGGCCGGTGCGGCCGGTCCCGTCCTGCGGACCCGCGGACTCACCAAGCGGTTCCCCGGGGTGCTGGCCCTCGACGGCGTCGACTTCGACCTCTCCCACGGCGAGGTGCACGCCCTGGTCGGCGAGAACGGGGCGGGCAAGTCGACGCTGATCAAGGTTCTCACCGGCGTGTACGCCCCCGACGGCGGGGAGATGCGCTATCGCGGGGAGGCCGTCCGATTCGACGCGCCGCTGCGCGCGCAGCAGGCCGGGATCTCCACCATTTACCAGGAGGTCAACCTGATCCCGCTGCTCAGCGTGGCGCGCAACCTGTTCCTGGGACGCGAGCCGCGGCGCTTCGGGCTGATCGACTTCGCGCGCATGCACAGCGAGGCGGCGGGCATCCTGCGCGACTACGGGGTCGACGTCGACGTGACCCGTCCCCTGCAGGGGCTGTCCATGGGTGCCCGGCAGATGGTGGCCCTGGCCCGCGCCGTGGTCGCCGACGCCCGCGTGGTGATCATGGACGAGCCGACGTCGTCCCTGGAGCCCCGTGAGGTCGAGACGCTGTTCTCGGTGATCGGCGGCCTGCGCGAGCGCGGCATCACGGTGGTCTACGTCAGCCACCGGCTGGACGAGCTGTACCGGATCTGCGACCGCGTCACCGTGTTGCGCGACGGCCGGGTGGTCCACACGGGCGCGCTGGCCGACCTGGATCGGCTGGGGCTCATCTCGCTCATGCTCGGGCGGGATGCCAAGGAGGTCGAGCGCCAGGGCGCCACCACCTTCGGCGGTCCGCACGAGCGGCGCGCCGAGGAGCCGGTGCTGGTCGCCGACGGCCTGCGGGACCGGCGGCGACTGCACGGCGTCTCCCTGGCGATCCGCCCCGGCGAGGTGCTGGGGCTGGGCGGACTGCTGGGGTCGGGCCGCACCGAGACGGCCCGCGCGATCGCCGGGGCGATGCCGCTGCGGTCGGGCCGGATCACGGTGGCGGGCGTCCCGCTGCGCCGCCGGTCCACGGCCGCGGCCATCGCCGCCGGTGTCAGCATGCTGCCCGAGGACCGCAAGAGCGAGGGCATCATCCCCGAACTGTCGGTGCGGGAGAACATCGCGCTGGCGGCGATGCCGCGGCTGTCCCGGTTCGGGCTGGTCTCCGAGCGTCGGATCGACCGGGTGGTGGACGTGTTCGTCGAGCGGCTGCGCATCAAGTCGGCCGGCACCCGGCAGAAGGTCGCCGAGCTCTCCGGCGGCAACCAGCAGAAGGTGCTGCTGGCCCGCTGGCTGGCGCTCGATCCCAAGGTGCTGCTCCTCGACGAGCCCACGCGCGGCATCGACGTCGGCGCCAAGGCGGAGGTGCAGCGCCTGGTCGACGAACTCGCCGCCGAAGGGCTCGGCGTTCTGCTGATCTCCTCGGACCTGGAGGAACTCATCGAAGGCGCCGACAGGGTCGTGGTGCTCAAGGACGGCGCCGTCGTGGACGAGCTGAGCGGCGAGGAGGTCAGCGAAGGCGCGCTGATGCGGGCCATCGCCGCCGGCGACGGGGACGCCGCTGCGACGGACGCTGCCGCAGAAGCCGCAGAGGAAGGGTCCGCCGGCGCAGAGGGGGTCCGATGACCGCGATCGGCATGCCCGCGGTGCGCGTCGATCGCACGCGGGCCGTTCCCTGGCTGCAGGAGTACGGCGTCTACATCGGCGTGGCGGCCCTGCTGGTCTTCAATCTCGTCTTCACCCCGCACTTCCTCTCGCTGGAGAACTTCCGCACCCAGGCGGTGCAGGTCACCCCGGTACTCATCCTGTCCCTGGGGATGGCGCTGGTGATCGCCACCGGCGGCATCGACCTGTCGGTGGGGTCGGTGATGGCGCTTTCGGCGGCGATGATCTCGCTCTACCTGGGGTACGGGCCGGTGGTCGCCGTCCTGGTGGCGCTCGTGGCGGGTGCGGCGGCGGGCGCGGTCAACGGCGCGTTGGTGGCCTTCGCCGGAGTCCAGGCCATCGTCGCGACACTGGCGATGATGATCGGCGGCCGCGGGCTGTCGCTGGTGCTGCTGCCCCAGCTCGACGGCATCCGCAATCCCGGCATCCGCGAGCTGGGCGCCGGCGAGGCGCTCGGCGTGCCCTACCTGGTGTGGATATCGGCGGTGCTCGTCGCGGTGGTCGTGTTCGTGGTGCGGCGCACCGTCTTCGGCCGCCGGATCGTCGCCATCGGCGGCAACCGCCGTGCGGGCGAGCTGTCCGGACTCCCGGTGCGGCGCACGCTGCTTGTCGTCTACGTGCTGTGCGGGCTGCTGGCGGCCGTCGCGGGCGTGCTGGCCACAGCGCGCCTGCAGGCCAGCGACCCCAACTCCATCGGCCGGCTGATCGAGCTGTCCGCGATCACCGCCGTGGTGGTCGGCGGCACCCCGCTGCAGGGCGGCAGGGTGCGCATCGCCGGCACGGTGGCGGGCGCGGTGCTGATGCAGCTGCTCGTGTCGACCCTGATCAAACACGATCTGCCGCCGTCGTGGACGCAGATCGCCCAGACCGCGGTGATCATCGCGGCCGTCTACGTGGCGAGGGAGCGGGGGAGGAAATGACCGCGGTGAAGAGCACGGCCGCGTCCGCAACCGGGCTCCCCGGCGGCGGGCCGGGCCGGAAAGGCGGCGTCCGCGGGCCGTTCGGCGCGGGAGGGGGCGACGGTTCGGCCGCCGAGTTCGTCCAGCGGCACGGCGCGCTTGTGGTCCTGGCGGCCGTACTGGCGGTCGCGGCGCTGACGATCGACGGCTTCTTCAGCGTGGGCAACCTCAACCACATCGCCGTCGGCGCGGCGTTCCCCGCCATCATCGCCCTTGGCATGACGTTCGTGATCATCACCGGCGGCATCGACCTGTCGGTGGGCACGGTGTTCGCGCTGGCCGGTGTGCTGGCCGCGTGGGCGTCGCAGTACGGCAGCCTGGCCGCGCTCGCTCTGCCGCTGGGGGTGTGCGGGCTGATCGGCGCGCTCAACGGAGTGCTCATCGCCAAGGCACGGCTTGCGCCGTTCATCGTCACGCTGGCGACGATGCTGGGCGCCTGGGGACTGATGCTGGCCGTATCCGACGAGGGCAGCGAAACCTACGTCGTTCCCGACGGGCTCGCCCTCACCCCGATGGTGCAGGAGCGCTTCCTGGGCATCGGCTACCCGGTGCTGCTGGTGCTCGTGCTGTTCGCCGTGGGCGGGGTGGCGCTGCGCCGCACCGGATGGGGCCAGAACCTCTACGCCGTCGGCGGCAACGAGGACGCGGCCGCGCTGATGGGGGTTCCCGTGGCGCGCACCAAGATCTCCGCCTATTCGCTCTCGGGCCTGCTGGCCGGACTGGCCGGGGCGCTGAACGCGGTGTGGCTGGGGTCGGGGGTGACCATCTTCGGAATCGGCATCGAGCTGGACGCGATCTCGGCGGTCGTCATCGGCGGCACCCTGCTGGCCGGCGGCTACGGCTTCGTCTCGGGGTCGCTGGTGGGAGTACTGCTGCTGAACGTCATCCAGAACATCATCAACGGGATCGGCGGGTTGAGTTCGGCCTTCCAGCAAGTGGTCAGCGGATCGTTCCTGATCACCGTGGTGCTGGCGCAGAACTACCTGAGCAGGCGGCGCGAGGGGAACTGAGCACGCGGGGCCCGCCGAGGCGCCGCCGGGCCCGGTCGCGGAGCGCTCCGCGACCGGGCCCGCGCGTCGGTTCACCGCCGCTCGGCACGGTAGGTACCCGGCCGCCCTCGCCCCGGCGCGGATCCGCCGTCCGCGACCGCCTTATCAGTCCAGGTAAGCATGCCGATCTCCCGATCCCCCTTGACCGGAGGATTGTCGCCGGTTTACCCGGCTCTGGTCGGGTAGCCGTGCGGTGAAGCCGCAGTGGGCCCCGCTCGATGCGGGGACCGAACCGGAACGAGGAGGCCGATCGACATGGACACCGGCCTGATAATCGTCATCGTCGTCGTTGTCGTCGCGCTGGCCGCCGTCGTGGCCGCGGGAGCGGCGTTCGCAGTGCCGTGGCAGCGCAGGCGCCGACTGCGCTCGCGCTTCGGCCCCGAGTACGACCGCGCTGTCGAGAAGCACGGCGACCGCCGCGCGGCGGAGCGCGATCTCGCCGAGCGCGAGAAGCGCCACGCCAAGCTGCAGCTGACGCCCCTTTCCGACGCCTCCCGCCGACAGTACGAGGCGGATTGGGAACGCATCCAGGAGCGGTTCGTCGACTCGCCGGGCGAGGCCGTGCGCGAGGGGCACGAGCTCCTAGCGCGGCTCATGGCCGACCGCGGATACCCCACCGAGGACGACGACCAGCGCATCACCGACCTCTCGGTCGAGCACGCCGGCACTCTCGACCGCTATCGCGAGGCCCGCGCCATCAGCGAGCGCAGCGCCGCCGGCGAAGCCACCACCGAGGACCTGCGCGCCGCGACGATGCACTACCGCGCGCTGTTCAACGAACTACTCGGCAGCGGGTCCGCCCACGATGAGTCCGGCCCCGCCGATCGCGGCGGCACCGCCGCCCGCTGACCAGTCGAAGCCGCACGGGCGCAGCGCGCCCCGCTGAAGGGAGTCCCACCATGGACAACCCGCTGAAGCGCAAGAACGAGGCCGCCGCGGATACCGCCGGCGGCGGCAGCCCGGAGCCCGCAGGCTCCGGTACCGGCGAACAGGAACCGCACCGCACAGCCGACAAGCCGACGACCGAGCCGGTCGACGGTTCCGCCGGGGCCGCGGGCGCCGTCGGCAGCGGCGGTGCCGACGCCCGGCACCGGCCGGCGGACCGCGCAGCCGGATCTCCCGCGGAAACCTCCCCCGACGGGCGTGCCTCCACCGGACCCAAGCAGGGCTCGGCCGCCTCGGAGACCGCCGAAGGGGAGGGGTCGGGCGCTTCCCGCACCGCCGCCCCCGCGGTGTCCTCCGCGCCGACCACGTCGGAAGGGTCGGAGGCCCCCGGCCCCTCGGGCGCCTCCGGCGCGACCACCGCCGTACCCGCCCAGTCCGCCCGCGGACCCGCGGACGGGCGCCCGGCGGCGGGCGGTGCGGAGGCAGACGAGCAGGGAGCCGCCCTGTTCACCCCCGAGGACGCCGAGCACCTGCAGCAGCGGTGGCGGGATGTGCAGAGCGACTTCGTCGACGACCCGCGCTCGGCCGTCGACAGCGCCGACCGGTTGGTCGACGAAATGCTGCGCACGCTCAACGAGCGGCTCGCCGCCCGCAAGCAGACGCTTGAGAAGCAGTGGTCCGGGCGATCCGACTCCGGCACGGAGGATCTGCGCACCACCATGCGCGGCTACCGCGCGTTCTTCCGGCAGCTGCTCGACGGGAGCCGGGGCTGACCGAGGCGGTGCCTCGTGGCAGGGTGCCCCAGGCCCGAGGAACCTCCGGGCGTCGCGCGGACACAACCCCATCGCCGCGGCCTTCCGGGGTGACGAGCCCCAACGGTTCCCGGAGGCCCCTCGTGGGCTGGGCGGCTCCTCGCCTGCGGAAGGCCCCGCCTCACCCGACGGGGCGGCCCGGGATGCGAGCGCCGGTTCCGTCCTTGGCCTCGGCAGGCTCCAGACGGCCGTGTGCACCGGGCTCGGCCCGGTGCACACCCAGACCCGCGCGACCTGAGGCAAGCTCCGGGCTCAGCACGAGGTCGTCGTCGTAGTCGGCGCTGTTCTCGTGCCGGTAGGCGAGAGGCTCGGCGGTGTCCAGCTCCGAGAGCCGCTTGCGCAGCTCGGCGGCGTGGACGTCGAATTCGGCGCTGCCGGCGCGATCGGCGCCGTAGACCACGAACGGCGGCAGCGCGGCGGCGCCGGTGTACCAGAAAGTGCCGTGCAGCAGCGGGAAGAGCACCTCCTCGGCCTGCCCGTGCACGCCTCGCGGTCCGAACCCGGACTCGCGCGCCCCCACCGAGGTGACGATGAGCGCGCGCTTGCCGACCAGCCCGCCGTCACCGTAGCGGCGGGTGCGGCCGCGTTCGTCCTTGAGGCCGAAGGCGAAGCCCTGCACGAGCACACGGTCGAACCAGCCCTTGAGAATCGCCGGCGGGCCGAACCACCACAGCGGGAAGTGGAAAACCAGCACGTCGGCCCATTCGATCTTCTCCTGCTCGCCGCGCACGTCCGCGCCAAGGCGCTGCTCCTGGTAAGCGCGCTCCTGGGCGTCGCCGACGAACAGCCGGTCGCAGCCCGCACCCCCGACTCCGCGGAAGTCGGCGGCGTCGACGACCGGTTTGAAGTCCATCGCGTACAGGTCGGAGACGCGGTAGTCGTGGCCGAGCTCCGTCAACTGCTCCAGTCCCTCGTCCATCAGGGAGCCGTTGAGGGAGCGCCGTTCCGGGTGCGCGAACACCCAAAGGATCTTCATACTCCGATCCTGCCTCATCCCCTCTTGCCGCCACCACGAGGCACCACGCATACGCGTTCTCGAAAGCGGTGGAATGGGAATACCGGGGCCATACCAGGCGTCGGCGGAATAGGGAAAGGAGACCCCGCGAACGGATCACAGGGCGCGGACAACGGATCGTTGTACCGGGCGTTTCCGCCGAGGCGGATGCGCGCGTGCGCCCACCCCGTTCCCCCGCGCGAGCGGCGGCGCACGGAAACCTGTAGTCTCCATACCGACTGGTATGTCGTCATGGATGCGGGGGTGGCCGGTGGACGCGGCCCAGAACGCTGCGGACGGCTCGGGGGCCGGCGGCGCCGAAGGACCCGACTACGCCCACTGGACCGAGATCCCCACGCGGTGGGCCGACAACGACGCCTACGGCCACATGAACAACACGGTGCACTACGCGTTCATGGACACGGCCATCAACGCCTGGCTCGTCGAGCAGGGCGGCCTGGACTACCGCGGCGGGGACGTCATCGGCCTGTGCGTGGAGTCGCAGTGCTCCTACACCGCCGAGATCGGGTTCCCCGAGGTGCTTGCCGTCGGGCTCTCGGTGGCCCGCCTGGGCACCTCCTCGGTGCACTACCGCGTGGGGCTCTACCGGCGCGACCGGCGCACGAAGGTGGCCGAAGGACGGTTCGTGCACGTCTTCGTCGACCGCGAGACCCGCCGGCCGGTGCCCCTCGCGGGCCGGCTCCGCACCGCCCTGGAGAAGCTGCAGACGAGCGGCACGTGAACGCCGCCCGACCGAGAACAGCCGCTGCGGACCGGTCGGCCCGGAGCCGGCCGGTGGAGTGGAGGAGCCCGTGAACGCACCCGCCCCCGCCGCCGTGCGCGCCGCCGTCCTGGAGGAGATCGGCGCCGACGGCCCGTACTCCCGCTCGCGCCCGCTGCGGGTGCGCGAACTCGAACTCGCCCCGCCCGGCCCCGGCGAACTGCTGGTGCGCGTCCGCGCGGCCGGGCTGTGCCACTCCGACCTGTCTGTGGTCAACGGCGACCGTCCGCGCCCGGTGCCGATGGTGCTGGGCCACGAGGCCGCGGGCGAGGTCGTGGCTTGCGGCCCCGGCGCCCAGGACCGGTTCGCGGTCGGCGACCACGTGGTGCTCTACTTCGTCGCCCCCTGCGGCGGCTGCGCCCGCTGCATGGAGGGCCGCCCCGCGCTGTGCGTGCGCGGCGCCGCCGCCAACAACGCCGGCGACCTCGTGGGCGGCGGTCGGCGCTGGCGCGGCCCCGACGGCGAGCGGCCCGCCCACCACCTGGGCGTCTCCGCGTTCGCCGAGTACACGGTGGTTTCGGCCGACTCCGCGGTGCGCGTGGACTCCGACCTGCCCTTCGAGGTCGCCGCGCTGTTCGGATGCGCGGTGCTGACCGGTGTCGGCGCCGCGCTCAAGGCCGCCGAGGTGCGGCCGGGCGAGCGCGTGGCGGTGTTCGGGCTGGGCGGCGTAGGACTCTCGGCGCTGCTGGGCACGAACGTGGCGGGTGCGGCACAGATCATCGGTGTCGACCCGGTGGAGGCCAAGCGCGATCTGGCGGCGCGGCTGGGCGCCACCGACCGGCTGCAGGGCGGCCCGGACGCGGTGGAGGCCGTGCGCGAACTGACCGGGGGCGGCGCCGACAAGATCGTCGACACCACCGGTAACCCCGACGTGCTCGCCCAGGCCTACCTCGCGACGCGCCCGGGCGGCACCACCGTCACCGTCGGGCTGCCCCACCCCGACCGGCACGTGTCGATCCCGGCGGTCACCCTGGCCGCCCAGGAGCGCACCCTGCGCGGCAGCTACCTCGGCTCGGGGGTGCCCGCCCGCGACATCCCCACCTACATCTCCCTCTACCGGCGCGGCATGCTGCCGGTCACCGAGCTTCTGTCCGGGCGCCTGGGCCTGGAGGAGGTCAACGAGGGATTCGACCGCCTGGCCTCGGGCGAGGCCGTGCGCCAGGTAGTCGAGCTCTAGGGCCATCGGACCGGGTCGGCCCTGCCGTTTCCGGCGGGACCGGCCCGGCGGGCGACTCCGGGACGCGGTGTGGACACGCGCACCGGGCGCACCGCCGAGCGCCCCCTCCTACTTCCGCCCGGAGAGGCCTGCCAACCGCTCGCGGACCGCGGCCGCCACCGCATCGGGCGCCTTGTGCGGAGCACCCGCGTCGAACGGGGGCTGGGGATCGTACTCCGTGACGAGCTGGACCAACTGGGCGTGCCCGTCTCCGGCGATGCGGGCGATCAGGTGCAGCGACATGTCGATGCCCGAGGACACTCCGGCGGCGGTGACGTACTTGCCGTCGAAGACGACGCGCTCTTCCGCGGGCCGGGCCCCGAACGCGGGCAGGTCGTCCACCAGCGCCCAGTGCGAGGTCGCGCGGCGCCCGTCGAGGAGGCCGGCGGCGGCCAGCAGCAGCGAGCCGGTGCATACCGAAGTCGTCCAGGTGCTCGTAGCGTCCGCTGCGCGGATCCACTCCAGCATCCGGGCGTCGTCCATGTGCTCGGCCTGCCCCGGCCCGCCGGGGACCAGCAGGATGTCGGGGGCGGAATCCGCGCCCAGCGCGTCGTCCATCGCCGTGTCGGCGACCAGGTCCAGGTATCCGGTATCGGCGCGCACGGGCCCGGTGCGCTCGGCGACGAAAAACACCTTCGCCCCGGGCAGCCTGCTCAGGCCTTCGTAGGGGCCCACGGCGTCGAGAGCGGTGAAACCGTCGTACAGCAGTATGGCGATCCGCATGGCTGTTCCTCTCCTCGGTGTGTGCCCGCCCTCGGGCGTGACTGCGCCCGGACGGTTCCCGGTCGGGCTCGGCGGGTCGGCGCGTGGGCTGATCGGCGCCGGACAATCAGCGGGGCGGAGCACCCGGAGGGCTCATTCCGCCTCGGCAGGGTGCCGCGGCCGGAACCGGCGGCGGTATTCGGCCGGGCCGACGCCCAACGTGCGCAGGAACGCACGGCGCATGGCTTCGGGAGTGCCGAAACCGCACGATTGCGCGGTCTCCTCCACGCCGGCGTCCTTGTCCTCCAGGAGGCGCCGCGCCGCCTCCAGCCGGGTGCGGTCGACGTAGCGGCCCGGCGGTATGCCCACCTCCGCGGCGAAGGCCCGGGCGAACTGCCGCGGGGAGAGGCTGGCGCGCGCGGCCAGGACCTCCACGGACAGGTCGGCGGCGGGGTTCTCGACGATCCACTGCTGGATCTCCCGCAGCGGCTCGCGTCGGGCGGTCTGCGCGGCCAACTGGTTGCTGAACTGGGCCTGGTCGCCGGGTCGCCGCAGGAAGACCACCAAGTACCTGGCGATCTCCAGGGCCGCGTCGCGACCGGCGTCCTCCTCGACGACGGCCAGCGCCAGGTCGATGCCGGCGGTGACGCCCGCCGAAGTGGCGTACTTCCCGTCGCGCACGTAGACGGGGTCGGGGTCCACGTCGACGCCGGGGAACCGCTCGGCCAGTGCGGCGCACTGAGCCCAGTGGGTGGTCGCCCGCCGTCCGTCGAGCAGGCCCGCCTCGGCGAGCAGGAAGGCGCCCGTGCACACCGACAGCACCCGCTGGGCACGCGGTGCGCACTCCGCCAGCCACGCGACGACCTCGGGCTGGGGCAGCCGGGTGCCCTCGCCACCGGGGACCAGCACGACGCCGGGCTCCGATACCGATTCCAGGGCGGTGTCGGGAGTCAGCAGCAGCCCGCTGGAGGTGCGCACCGGCGCGCCGCCCGGGGATGCGGTGCGGACGTCGTAGGGCCGCGGCCTGCCCCGGCTCGCGCACAGGTTGTTCGCGCCGGTGAAGACCTCCACGGGGCCTGTCACGTCCAGGCTCTGGACCTGTGGGAAGAGCACGGCGAGCAGCGTCGGAGGGGCCATGTCCACATGCTCGCCGCGAATGCGGGCGTCTGCAACGACAGGTTGCCCACCTTTTCTGCCACGCGTACCGGAGAGGGCCCCGGCGGGCGGCGCTGAAGCCGGGGCGGGGTTCGCTAACGTGGAGGCGTACAGCCCGGGCCGGGGCGGCCGCTGCGCCCCGCTCGACGGAAGGGCGCACATGGCACGCAGGACCGGGACCCGCACGGGCGGGCGCGAAGGTGCCTGGCAGTGGAGCCGTACCGCCCACACCCGCCGCGTCCTGCTGGAGGCCGCCCGCGAGGTCTTCGCCGAGAAGGGCTTCGCCGATGCCGCCGTCGCCGACATGGTCGAGCGGGCGGGTTCCAGCGTCGGCAGCCTCTATCACCACTTCGGCGGCAAGACCGAGCTGTTCATGGCCCTGTGGGAGGACCAGCAGGCCACCGACGAGGAGCAGGCCGCCGGCGCCGTCGCCCAGGCGCGTGCCGAGGGCGAGCAGGATCCGCTCGAACTGTTCATCGCGGGGGCGCGGGCCTTCCTCGACGACTCCTGGCAGCGCCGCGACGTGGGTCTGCTGCTGCTCACCGGCGACGGGCCGCCCGGCTTCGACGTGCGGCGCCGCGAAGGCAGCAGGGAGTGGGTGCGCCAGAACTCCGTGCTGCTTCAGGCCGGCGACTCCGCACTGGAACGCCTCACCGTCAGCGTGCTGACCGCGATCATCGGCGAGGCGCGCCGCGAGATCGTGGTCGCCGACTCCCGGGAAGAGGCCGACCGGCTCATCGAGGCGGCCATCGGCCTGATCCGGCGCCTGGGGCGGTAGCGAGCGGCTGGGGCGTCCCCGCGTGGAGCATGCGGTCCGCGTCCCGGTCGGCCGTGCGGCGGGACGCCCGGGAGGAGGGACCGGGCGTCCCGCCGCCCTACTCCGCCCGAAGGTTCTCCGGGCGGATGGCCTTGGCCAGAGCGGGCAGGCTGAGCACCGTCACCGACAGGACGACCGCTGCCGACGCGGCGGTGATCGCGGCGATCCCCCCGATGTCGAAGGCAACGGGGACCTCGGCGATGCGCAGCAGCGCAGCGCCCAGCGGGACCCCGACCGCCAGGGATACGGCCAGGCCGACGGCGAGCGGGATCGTCGCCTGCGCCAGCACCGACAGCGCAAGGGTCCGCCGGTCCACCCCCGAAGCCGCGAGCACCGCCAGCTCCCGCTTGGTGCCCCGTAGCCGCTCGACGGCGGATATCACCAGGCCCAGGCCGACCACGAGAAGGGATGCTCCGACCCCTGCCGTCACCAGCGCGCCGATCCGATCCAGCTCGCGCTCGCGCTCGCTGTCGGACGTCTGCCCGATAACCGTGGTGCCCATCGGGCTGAGTTCGGCGACCGCGTTGCGGGCCTCCTCGACGGCCCGGGGTGTCAGCGGGTCGAGGCCGAAGACCGCCGAGACGCCGGAACGCGGCAGGTCCGCGCCGGCCACGGCGCCAGGGGTCGCCAGCACCGATCCGGGTACCGGGTCCTCCCCGAGTCCGCTCGGGTCGCGTGGTGCGACGCTCCGCTTCACCTCGGGCAGCTCCCACGTGGCCGCGCCGTCGGCGTCGGGGATGCGCAGCCGTTGGCCCTCCTCCACCCGTGTCGACGTCCCCTCGACGGCGAAGACGTCGCCGTCCGAGCATTCGCCGATCCGGGCGTGGTCGCGCAGCGCCGAACAGCTTCCCACGCGCAGCGAAACCGGATCGTTCGGGCCCTCGATGTGCCAATACTCGACGACGGCGCGCGCGTCCCGTACCTGCGGCACAGCGCTCAGCCGCTCGGCGACCTCGGCTGCCCCCGCCGGAGGCAGCTCGGGTACGTCCGTGCGGTAGACGCGCTCCCCGGGAACGGGCTCTTCGTCGGCATAACGCATCTGGATCCCGGCGAAGAGGGTCTGCAGCGCGACGGCGCCCGTCACGATCACCACGAGCCCGACCACGGCCCGGCTCTCCGCGGCCCCGTCGGCCTGCAGCCGGCGCACCGCCAGCAGCCAGGGCACGCCTCCGCGGCGCGCCCGAGAGACCGCGACCTGGAACAGCCACGGCGTCACCAGGCCCGCACCCAGCAGAACCAGCAGGACGCCGCCGACTACCGCGGTCTCAGGCACCCGCCCGAACCGGCCGGGGTCGGCACCGATCGAGGACAGCAGCAGTGCCGTGCCGCCCGTTAGGAGGGCCGCGCGCCACCACAGCCTGCGACGCGGCCACGAGGCGCGCCGCGCCGCTGCAAGCGGGTCGGCGGCCGCACGGGCAGTGGAGACGAGGGTGACCCCGACCGCGAGGGCCACCGCCCCGATCGGGATCGCGACCGCGAGCAGTGGGTGGGGGACGATGTCGGCGGCGAACCCGCTCACGCCGCCGACCTGCACCGACGGCACGAGCCCGCGCAACGGGAAGAACAGTGCGAACCCTGCGGCGGTGCCGACGAGGGCACCGATCAGGGTCTCGCCGCAGGCGGTCCGCGCAGCCGTCCACCGATCGGCGCCGAGTAGCCGCAGCACCGCGAGTCGGCGGTCCCGCCGGTCCGCCCCGAAGCGCAGGGCCGCCGCTACGAACACCCCCAGCGGCAGCAGCGCCACCACGGCCCCCGTCAGCGCCAGCACCAGCGTCTCCCCACCCCGTGGGAAGTCGAATCGAGAGGTGCCGAAGCCGTCGATGCGTTCGCTCCTACCCGTCTCCTCCGATGAGAGCAGATCCGGAGCGGCACCGGCGTAGTAGGCGAGTTCGCCGGGATCCACCAGCCCTTCGTCACCGATGGTCCCGACGATGCTGTAGTCGAGCCTCTCCCGCAGCAACCGGCCCTCGGGCGAGTCGAGCAGCCGTTTCAACTCGGGGGAGACCACCATCTCACCGGGGCCGGGAAGGTCGGTCACACCGGGCGGCGCGGGCGCCCCCGGTGCCTCGGGCTCCAGCAGCCGGCCGTAGACCGACTCGCCGTGGTAGGAGGTGTCGGCATAGGCGATGAGCAGCGTCTGGTCGGTGGACTCGGGCGTCTGCCGGTCCAACTCGTAGGACCGCGCGTCGTGGCGCTCCTGGCGGGCCTCGGCCATGGTCGGCCAGGAGGCCGCGACGAGCAGAACCGCCACCGCGACGCCGATGCCGGAGGCGACCAGCGCGAGCCGGATCCACGCGTCGCGGCCGCCGGTCACCGAGAGCTGCACGCCGAGCCGGATCTCCCGGGCCCAACGCAGCGGCGCCGGCGATGCTGTGCCCACCGCGGGAGGCGGGGCCCGCCCCGTCAACCGGCGGCTCCCGGGGCGAGGTCGCGCGTCCGGCCGTCGCGGACGGTGACCTCGCGGTCGGCGTAGGCGGCGACCCGGGCCTCGTGGGTGACCAGTACCACGGCGGTGTTGCTGCGCCGCGCCGCATCGACCAGCAGCCGCATGACCTTCTCCTCGTTCAGCGAGTCGAGCGCGCCGGTGGGCTCGTCGGCGAACAGGATCGCGGGCTCGGCCACGAGCGCGCGGGCCAGACTGACGCGCTGGTACTCGCCGCCGGAGACCTCGCCGGGGCGCTGGTGGGCGGTGCCGTCCACGTCCAGGCTCTCCAGCCGTTCCCGGGCGCGCGCATCGGCGGTTCTGCGGCCGACGCCGTTGAGCCGCAGCGGCAGTGCCGTGTTCTCCAGGCAGCTCAGCTCCGGCACGAGCCCGCCGGACTGGAACAGGAAGCCGAAGTCGCCGCAGCGCAGTCCGCTGCGCTCGCTTTCCGACATCGCCCCCAGGTCGCGGCCCTCGTAGAGGATCCACCCGCGATCGGGCGCGATGATGCCGCCCAGGCAGTGCAGCAGCGTGGTCTTGCCCGACCCCGAGGCGCCCATGACCGCCACCATCTCGCCGGGATCGATGTCGAAGGAGGCTCTCTCCAGCGCCGTGGTGGGCCCGAAGGACTTGGCCAGTCCGCGGGCGGCGAGCAGGGTTCCTCCGAGGGCCTCGTCCGCGGCGGGCGGCGGCGCTTCGGTACCGGCTGCGCTCACCGGTTCACCTCCGTTGCGAGTTCGTCCAGTCGTGCCGCCGTCAGCTCCAGCCATCGCAGGTCGGCCTCCAGGTGGAAGAGGGCGTGGTCGCAGATGAGGTGCTCGGCGAGGTCGCCTTCGGTCTTGCGCCGGGTCAGCTCACGCATCGACTTCAGGTGGGCGCTGCGCTGGACCTCCAGCACATCTGCGGCGGGGCGTCCGGCCAGCAGCGCGAGGACGACCTTGGTGTAGAGCGTGCTCTGCAGGTACTGCTGCGGGGCCTCGGGGGTGCCCAGCCAGGTGTGGAGATCGGTGACACCGGAGTCGGTGATGGCATAGCGCTTGCGCTCGGGCCCATCGCCCTGCTCGGTGCCGGCGACCTCGATCAGGCCCTTCTTGAGCAGCCGCGCCAACGCGGCGTAGACCTGCCCGTAGTGCAACGGGCGATCCTGACCGAAGTGCTGATCGTAGACCCGCTTCAGGTCGTAACCGTGCGCGGGACCGTTCTCCAGCAGCCCGAGAACCGTGTGCGCGAAGGACATGGGCGGGACTATACACCCTGTCTATACATCGCGTTCATAACCCCCGCCGGCGTGGTGCCCGGCCCGGCCTGGTGGCTGAGGGGCCGCGAGGTCCGGGACGCCCCGGGAGGACGGACCGGGGCGTCCCGGACGCCCTACTCCGCCCGCAGGTTGTCCGGGCGGACGAGCCGGGCCAGCGCGGGCAGGCTGAGCAGCGTGACCCCGAGGACGACGGCGGCCGCCGCGCCGGCGGTCACCGCGATCGCGACCGGGTCGAACTCCACCGGATAGTCGAGCATGCGCAGCAGCAGCCCGCCCAGCACCGTCCCCATCGCGGCGGCGACCAGCAGCCCCGCCGCCAGCGGGATCGCCGACTGGTACAGCACCGAGGCCGCCAGCGTCCGCCCGCGCACACCCGATGCAGCGAGCAGCGCCAGGGCCTGTCTGCCCTCCCGTAGCTGCTCGACCGTGGAGATCAGCAGCCCCAGCCCGATGACGCCGAGCGAGGCGGCGACGAGGGCGGTGAGCAGTCCTCTGAGTGAGTCGATCACCTGCACGTTGCCCGGCATCGTGTTGGCCGTCACGGTGGCCGTGGGACCGAGCTCCCGCACCGCGGTGCGGACCTCTTCGACCGCACGCGGCGTGGCGGGGGCGACGTCGAACGAGGCCCGCACGACGGAACCGGGAAGTCCGGCCTCCGCGACCGCGCCCGGTGTGGCCAGCACGCCGACGACCGCGTTCGCCGGGTCCTGCCGGGCGGTCTCGGACAACGGGACCGCGCGGGTGGATCCGGGAAGCGTCCACGAGGCCGCCTCCCCGGTCCCGAGCACCCGCAGCCGGTCGCCCGGGGCGGCGGGGGCGGCAGGGGCGGCCCCGTCCTCGCCGACGAAGACGTCCCCGTCGGAGCACGTGCCGATGCGGGCGTACTGGCGCAGCGCATCGCAGCCGCCGACCCGCATCGCCAGGCTCCCGTCCGGGCCCTCCACCCGCTGGTACTCGACGACGGTTCGCACGTCCCGCACCTGCGGAACCGACCTCAGCCGCTCAGCGGTCCCTTCGGCGGCCGACGGGTCCTGCGCGTTGACGCGGGCGGTGTAGGGCGGCATGCCCGGGTTCATCGGCTCGGGGTTGTCGAAGCGCTCCGCGACGCCGGCGAAGAGGGACTGCAGCGCGATGACGCCCGCGACGGCCACGGCGACACCGGTCACGGCGCGTGTCTCGGCGGCACCGTCGGCGCGCAGCCGGCGCACCGCCAGCAGCCAGGCCACCCCGCCGCGGCGCGCCCGGGAGACGACGACCTGGAACAGCCACGGCGTCAGTGCTCCGGCACCCAGCAGCAGCAGGACGAGCCCTGCGGCCGCCTGCAGCGACTCGGACCCGCCGGCGAACTCGTCGCCGGCCGTCGCCATCGGGGCCAGCAGCGCGGCGCCGGCCGCGGTCAGCGCCGCTCGCCACCACAGTCTGCGGCGCGGCCGGGCGGCGCGGCGCGTCACCCCGAGCGGGTCCGTGGCCGCCCGGGCGGTGGAGACGAGGGTGACCCCGACCGCGAGGGCGACCACGCCGAAGCACACGACGACGGCGAGCACGGGGTGCGGCACGATGTCGGCGGCGAACACGTCGATGCCGCCGGGCCGCATCGGCGACACGACCTCACGCAGCGGCAGAAACAGGGCGACACCGGCGGCGATACCGGCCAGCGCGCCGATGACGGCCTCGCCGCAGGCGATGCGCCCGGCCGTCCACCGGTCCGCGCCGAGCAGCCGCAGCGCCGCGATCCGGCGGTCGCGCTTGTCGGAGCCGAAGCGCAGGGCCGCGGCGACGAACACACCCAGCGGCAGCAGCGCAACGCTCGCGCCCACCAGTACCAGCAACAGGATGGCGGGGCTGGGTTCGGACTCGCGACGCTCGGCGCCGAAGTCGTCGATCCGGGTGACCATCGACATCGCCGGGGAGAGCTCCGACTTGTCGGCGCCGGCGTAGTAGGCCGGCTCGTGGGGGCCCAGCAGTCCCTCAGGGTCGACGGTTCCGACGATCCGGTAGTCCAACCGCTCCCGCAGCAGCCGGTGCTCGGGGGATTCCAGCAGGCGCTTCAGCGCGGGCGAGACCACCATCTCACCGGGGCCGGGAACCTCGTCCACACCGGGCGGCGCGGGCGCCCGCGGCCCTTCGGGCACAAGAACCCGGCCGACGATGCCCCGCTCGAAATAGTCGCTGTCGGCGTAGCCGACGAGGAGGGTGTCCGCGGAGGGTTCGGGGATCGACTGCGTCTGATCGTAGGAGCGCGCCTCGTCGCGCTCGGCGCGGGCGTCCATGAGAGTGGGGGTCGAGGCCGCGCCGAGCAGGAGCGCGACCGCCGCCCCGACAGCCGTGGCGATCAGCGCGAGCCGCACCCAGGAGTCGCGGCCTCCCGACACCGACATCCGCACGCCCAGGGCGACCTCTCGGACCCAGCGCAGCGGCCCCGTCGGCCCGCGGCGCGCCGCCTGCCCGCTCATTCGGCGCCGCCCTGCACGAGGTCGCGCGTCCGGCCGTCGCGGACGGTGACCTCGCGGTCGGCGTAGGCGGCGACGCGGGCCTCGTGGGTGACCAGCACGACGGCGGTGCTGCTGCGGCGGGCCGCATCGACCAGAAGCCGCATGACCTTCTCCTCGTTCAGCGAGTCGACGGCGCCGGTGGGCTCGTCGGCGAACAGGATCGCGGGTTCGGTGATCAGCGCGCGGGCCAGGCCGATGCGTTGGTACTCGCCGCCGGAGACCTCGCCGGGGCGCTGGTGGGCGGTGCCGTCCACGCCCAGGCGCTCCAGCCACTCCTCGGCGCTGCGGTGGGCGGACTTGCGGCGGACACCGTTGAGCCGCAGCGGCAGTGCCGTGTTCTCCAGGCAGCTCAGCTCCGGCACGAGCCCGCCGGACTGGAACAGGAAGCCGAACTCCTCGCGGCGCAGTCCACTGCGCTGGCTCTCCGACAGGGCTGTGAGGTCGCGGCCCCGGTAGTGGATCCGTCCCCGGTCGGGGTGGAGCATGCCGCCCAGGCAGTGCAGCAGCGTGGTCTTGCCCGACCCGGAGGCGCCCATGACCGCCACCATCTCGCCGGGGTCGATGTCGAATGAGGCGTTGTGCAGCGCCGTAGTGGGCCCGAAGGACTTTGCCAGTCCGCGGGCGGCCAGCAGCTCCCCTTCCGGAGCCGCGCCGGCGGCGGTGTCGTGGGTGTTCACCGGTTCACCTCTTCGGCGAGCTCGTCCACCCGGGCGGCGGTCAGCTCCAGCCATCGCAGGTCGGCCTCCAGGTGGAAGAGGGCGTGGTCGCAGATGAGCTGTTCGGCGAGGTCGCCTTCGGTCTTGCGCCGGGTCAGCTCACGCATCGATTTCAGGTGGGCGCTGCGCTGCACCTCCAGCACGTCCGCCGCAGGGCGTCCGGCCAGCAGCGCCAGGACGACCTTGGTGTAGAGCGTGCTCTGCAGGTACTGCTGCGGCGCTTCGGGGGTGCCCAGCCAGGTGTTCAGGTCGGTGACACCGGAGTCGGTGATGGCATAGCGCTTGCGCTCGGGCCCGCCGCCGGTCTCGGTGCCGGCGACCTCGATCAGGCCCTTCTTGAGCAGCCGCGCCAGCGCGGCGTAGACCTGCCCGTAGTGCAGCGGCCGGTCGTGTGCGAAGTGTTCGTCGTAGACCTTCTTGAGGTCGTAGCCGTGTGCCGGGCCGTTCTCCAGCAGCCCGAGGACCGTGTGCGCGAAGGACATGACGGAGACTGTACACGACGTCTATACATCGTGTGTATAGTACGTGCGAGCCCTCCGCGGGCACCCTGCGAAAACCTCCTCCCCGCCGTCAGCGGCTGTCGGCCCGGCCCTCCAGCCGCTCCAACAGCGCCTCGGCGGCCCGGCGCCGGTTGTGACCGAAGTCGTACCTCCCCTTACCGGCGCGGACCGCTGTGGCGAGCCGCCGGCGCCGCTCGGGGCCGAGGCCGTCGGCGCCGCTCGGGGCCGAGGCCGTCGGCCATCTCCTCAGCGAGCACCAACGCGTGATACTGCTCGAAGGCGCTGCCGGCTTCCTCCACAAGTGGCAGCAGGGCGTCGAAGTCGTGTAGGCGCGGATCAGCCTGCATCATGCCCAGGGCCGTCACGCGCCGCTCTTCGTCGGAGGAGCGCAGCCACTCGCGCACCTGCTCCGGGTCGGACGCACCCGAGCGCCCCAAGTCGCGGGCGCGCGCAACGATCCGCTCCATGGCGGCCGTGCGGTCCGGGCCCGACGGCATCATTCGCCGGGTCGAGCGGTAATCCTCGGCGATCACGCCCGCGGCCTCCATCAGCGCACGCGCCTCGCCGCGCAGCCGCTCGCCGGCATCCGTGTCGCCGCGCAGTTCGGACTCCTCGGCCTGGCGGTACTTCTCGGCCGCCGCCGCGCGCATCCGGAGGTTGGCACCGCCGAACTCCAGGCTGTCGATGCGGTCGCCGAAGAAGGCCGCAACCAGGAGCACGCCGCCGAACACGATCAGCGCGGTCGCGCCTGTGCCGTTCTCCGTGGTGAACACCGCAGTGGCGCCGAGCGCGAACCCTGCGCATCCCAGGACGGCCAGGAGCGAGCGGACGGGGCGAGACAGCGCCGGAGGGTGGGATGAGGGGGGCACGAGCGGCTCCTCGTGGGGGGCGGGGCGGGGGCGCTCCATCATCCCACCCGGGGCTTCACGCGGCATCGCGTGCCTTGGCCGGGCTGATACAGCACGTGCTAGCCGCCGTCGATGACGACGGTTTCTCCGGTCACGGCGGCGCGAGGCTCGCCCCAGTGGTCTGGATGGCGCCGACGTAGCACAGCTTGACCGCTTCGTGCGGACCGACGTCGCCCGTGAAGCGGGCGCGACGCGTTCCCCGGCCGGGCGGGAGCCGACGAAGCGGTTCTCGAAGACGTCCAGCGTCCGGTCGGTCACCGTGTCCTTCGCGCGCCCCTGCACACCCCGGCTATCCGCACACCCGCGCCCCGCGGAGCGGCAGGGGCGGCGGCGGGCGCCGGTCGGCCGCCGGGCGGGAGGGCGCGCGGCGGTCAATCATCGGCGCCGGTGTCCTCGACGAGGCCCGCGTCGTGGGCCAGGAGGGCGATCTGGACGCGGTTGTTCAAATCGAGCTTGGCCAGGACCCGCGAGACGTGGGTTTTCACCGTGGGGACACTCAGGTGGAGCACGGCTGCGATCTCGGCGTTGGAGCGGCCTTCGCCGACCGCGACTGCGACGTCGCGTTCGCGCTCGTTGAGCGCGCTCAACCGCTCGTGCGCCCGCTCCCGCCGCCGGCGGCGGCCGTCGCCGCCGGTGGCCCGGGTGATCAGGCGGCGGATCACCGAGGGCGACAGCACCGGCGTCCCCTGCGCCACCCGCCGCACGGCCTCGACGATCTCGGCGGGCGGGGTGTCCTTGAGGACGAAGCCCGCCGCACCCCCTCCCAGGGCCCGCAGCACGTGCTCGTCGGCGTCGAAGGTGGTCAGCACGACCACCTCGGGCGCGTCCGGCCGGGTACGCAGCCGCTCGGTGGCGGTGAGCCCGTCCGTCGAGGGCATCCGGATGTCCATGAGGACCACGTCGGGGCTCCGGGTCGCCACCAGCTCCGGCACCTCGGCCCCGTCCCCGGCCTCGCCGACGACCTCCAGATCCGGTGCGCCGCCGAGCATCATCGCCAGCCCGGCGCGCAGCAGCGGGTCGTCGTCGACGATCAGCACGCGGATAGCCGGGGCAGCGGGAGCCGTCATGCCGCCAGCTTAGGCGGGTCCCGCACGGTTCGCTGAGCGGCGCCGCCCGGGGGCTCGGCACACGCATCCGCTCCGCCGACTGAACCTCTCCCCGAAATATGGTTTAAGCTTCAACTGTTTCCAGAGACATAGTCAAAACCAAAACAATCACGAGGGAGGGACGGTCATGGATGTGCGCCCGGCGGGGATCCACCACGTCACAGCGATCGCCAGCGACCCCCAGGCCAACGCCGACTTCTACCTGAAGGCGCTGGGCATGCGGCTGGTCAAGAAGACGGTGAACTTCGACGCGCCCGATACGTACCACCTGTACTACGGCGATCGCGCAGGCAACCCCGGCACGATCATGACGTTCTTCCCCTGGCCCAACGCGCCCAAGGGCCGCCTGGGCGCAGGCCAGGCCACCACCACGTCCTTCGCGGTGCCCGAGGGCTCGCTGGGCTGGTGGCAGGAGCACCTCGCCTCACTCGGCCTGGAGACCAGCCGGCCCGTCGAGCGGCTCGGCGAGGACGTGCTGAGCCTGCACGACCCCGACGGACTGGTCATCGAGCTGGTGGCAACCGCCGACTACCACGAGACCGAGCCCTGGGACGGCGGCGGGATCCCGCCCCAGCACGCCATCCGCGGCATCCGCGGCATCACCCTCACCGAGCACGAACTGGACAGCACGGCGAGCATGCTCAGCGGCAAACTCGGCTTCGGGCTCGCCGCCGAACTGGGCGACCGCTACCGCTTCCACACCGACGACGCGGGCGCGGGCGTGGGCACCGTCGTCGACGTGATCGCCGATCGCAGGGCCCGCACCGGCCTGGTGGCGGCGGGCACCGTGCACCACGTCGCCTACCGCGCCCCCGACCAGCCCACCCAGGTCGAGTGGCAGCAGAGCCTGGCCGGCGACGGCGTCGGCGTCACCGAGATCCGCGACCGGTCCTACTTCACCTCGATCTACTTCCGCGAGCCCGGCGGAGTTCTGCTGGAGATCGCCACCGACGGCCCCGGATTCGACTACGACGAGCCGCTGCTGCAGCTGGGCCGCAAGCTCAGGCTGCCGCCGTGGCTGGAGCCCCAGCGCGCGGAGATCGAGCGGCACCTGCCGGAGCTGGTCGTCGACGAGCACGGCACCGCCCCGCGGTCCGCCGCCACCGCGACCACCGAGGAGGCCGACCAGTGACCACCACCGAGGACTTCCACCACGTCTACGTGCCCGCCGAGAAGCCGGGGCGCCCGACGCTGCTCCTGCTGCACGGCACCGGGGCCGACGAGCACGACCTCCTCGCCCTGGGACGGGCGCTGGCGCCGGAGGCGGCGCTGCTGTCGCCCCGCGGCAAGGTCAGCGAACGCGGCGCCAACCGGTGGTTCCGCCGCCTGCGCGAGGGCGTCTTCGACGTCGACGACGTCGTCGCACGCTCCGGAGAGCTGGCGGGGTTCATCGCCGCCGCCGTCGACGAGTACGGAATCGACCCGCGCAGCCTGATCGCCGTGGGATTCTCCAACGGCGCCAACATCGGTGCGGCCACCCTGCTGCTGCACCCCGGGACGCTGGCGGGCGCCGCGCTGTTCGCCGTGGCCGCGCCCCTGCAGGACCGCGAGCCCGAGAAGGTCGATCTGTCGGGCAAGCCGGTGTTCCTGGGCACCGGGCGCACCGACCCCATCACCACCGCCGACGACGCGCGGCTGCTCAGCCGCCAGCTGCGTGAACGCGGTGCCGAGGTCACGCTGCACGAGCACTCCGGAGGCCACGAACTGCCGCCGGCGGTGCTGGCCGCCGCGCACGGCTGGCTGGTCGGCAGCGGACTGGCCGCTTCGCCCGCTCAGCGGGGACAGGACGCCTCCTCGGCCAGGGCCGAAGGCGGGTCCGTGTGAGGGCAGGTGTGAGTACGATGGCGCCCATGGCCGCTGGAGACGAGGACGTTCGCTGGCTCGACGCCGAGGAGCAGGCGATGTGGCGCCACCTGCTTACCGCCGAATCCCGCATCGAGGAGGAGCTGGACCGCGACCTGCAGACCCGCAACGGGATCGGCCTCGTCGAGTTCGGCATCCTCGTGGCGCTGTCCGAGGCGCCCGGCATGCGGATGCGCATGCGGATGCTGGCCGACAGCGTCATCGTCTCCAAGAGCCGCCTGTCGCACCAGATCACGCGGCTGGAGCGTTCCGGCTACGTGCGGCGGGAGCCCTGCGAGGAGGACCGCCGCGGCTTCTGGGCGATCCTCACCGACGATGGACTCGTGGTGCTGCGTGAGGCGGCCAAGGGCCATGTCGCCCGTGTGCGCGAGCGCGTGTTCGACCGGCTCACCCGCGAACAGGTGCGTCAACTGGCCGGGATCATGCGCACACTCGAACCCGACGAGGCCCCGGCGGGCCCGGCCGGACACTGAGGCGGGGCCCGTCCCGGGCGCCCGACCCGGCCCCGCAGTCGGCCGCACGCCGCCCCGCGCGGGGCGGCGCCGACCGTGCCCCATCCGTGCCTCCGCCAGGCCGTGCCTGCGCCCCGGCGGAGGCACGGAGGACACGCAGGACGGCCGGGCGCGCCGGTGCCGCCGGTTCAGGGGCGGCGGCCGAGGAAGGCCAGCAGGCGGTCCTGCTCCGACGCGGATTCGGGGACGCCGACCTCGGGCCCGCAGACTCCGTCCATACGCAGACTGTCGCCCAACGTGCGCGCCATCTCCCACAGGCGGGGCAGCTCGTCGGCGGGCAGCGTCTCGTCCTGCCCGGTCGCCCGGGCGAGGTCCCACGAGTGCACGACCAGGTCGAAGCCGAGGAAGTCGTCGACGGTGCCGGCGACGCTGAGGCGCCCGAAGTAGCCGTCGTACTCCTTGGCCGCCTGCTCGGGATCGTCCAGTACCTCCTCCATCGCCGCGCGCGCCTCGTGCCAGGCCGCCACCGGGTCCTCGTCGACCGACTGCGAAGGCTCGATGTCGATGCCGACCTGGGCCGGCATGTGCGTGTGATTGCGGATCATGTGGCTCAGCAGGTCGCGAGCGCTCCACTCCGCACACGGGGTGGGCGCCTCCCACTCCCCTGCGGGAACGCCTTCGACCCGCCGCGTGAATTCAGCGGCCAATTTGCGATAGCGCTCGGCGACCTTCGCGGTGTCCGGATTCCGTGTCTCCATGCCGCCGAGTCTTTCGGACGACGCTGCGCGCGGTCGTGTACGAATCGGACGCGCCCGCCGGGTCGACGCCGGCGCCCAGCGCCCCGGGCGGCCGGGCGCCGCCGCGCCGCCCAGGGCGGCCGATGAGCTCGTGCGGTCCGGCGCCGCCGAGGTCGCGGCACTCGCGGTACAGGTGCGACTGGTCGGTGAACCCGGCGGTGTATGCGAGGCCCGCGAGGCCGGTCGGCGCGGCCGGGTGGCGGGCCAGGCGCAGGAACCTCTGAAGGCGCAGAATGCGGCGCAGCACCGAGGGCCCGTAGCCGAACGCGGACGTGCAGCGGCGGTGCAGCTGACGCTCGCTCAACCCGGTCTCGGCGGCGAGGAGGGCGACGGGCGCCGCGGGATCGGCGGTGAGCATGCCGAGGACCGCCGTGATCACCGGGTCGGCGGGCGGGGCGCCGTGCTGCCTGCGCCGCACCAGGTCCTCCAGGACGGCCACGCGCTCGGCGTCGCCGCGGGCCTCGTCGAGGCGTTCGAGTAGCCTGCGCTGCTCGGCCGAGCCCAGCACGTCCTCGACGGGTATCCGCCGCTCGCGGGCGTCGGCGGTGTCCATCCCCAGGACCGGGCCGACGCGCCCCGGCCGGAACCGGATACCCGCGGCCGCGGTGCCGGGAGGCAGGGTGAACGTCCAGCCGGTGGTCTCGGGGCCGCACACCACGAGCCGGCCGCCGTCGATCCACAGCAGGTCGACGCAGCCGTCGGGCACCAACCGGTGGCGGCCGCCGATGCGCGCGGACCAGTGCAGCAGCAGGTCGCCGGCCAGGTCGCCGCCGACGGTGGCGGGTGTGTACCGGGTCATGGCATCCGTTCCCTTGCCTGGTCCGCGGAAGCGCCCGAGGCGCCCGGGCGGGGCCGCGGCGCACGGCCGGGCGCCGCCCGCCGGGTCCCCGGTGCGGGAGGTCCGTCGACGCGTTGCGGGGCCGACCGACGTGTGTGGAGCCGGTGTTCGGGCGGGTCCGCCCGCGAGCGTGACCCCGGGGGCGCCCCCTGACAACCACTCTAGGCTGCGCGGACCCGTCGGCGCTGGCCCCGTCCACAGGGCGGGCGGCGTCTTGAGGGCGGGCGCGCGCCTGCTCTTCGCAGCGGCCGATGCGTGCGCGCAGCCCGGATCGCCCGGGCCGGATGCGCGCGCCGCGGGCGGGTGTCCGAGACTGTTCCGGTGACGGCAGCCGAGCCGAACCAGGGAGAGCCGAGCGCCGATGCCCGAACACGACTCCACCGACCGAACCGCGCGCGCCGACGCCCCTGGCGCCGAGCCGCACCTGCTGGCCATCAGCGACCTGCACGTGTCCCACAGCGGCAACCGCGAGGTGCTGGAAGGGCTGCGCCCCTACACCGCCGATGACTGGCTGATCGTGGCCGGCGACGTCGGCGAACTGCCTTCCGACGTCGAATGGGCGCTGGGCATGCTGCGGGAGCGCTTCGCCGAGGTGGTGTGGGTGCCCGGCAACCATGAGCTGTGGACCACCCCGCGCGACCCCCGCCAACTGCGCGGCGTCCAGCGCTACGAGCAACTCGTCGACATCTGCCGGAACCTGGGCGTACACACCCCCGAGGACCCCTACCCCGTGTGGCGGGGAGCCGGCGGCCCGGTCACCGTGGTGCCCCTGTTCACCCTCTACGACTACACCTTCCATCCGCCCGGCACCTCCACCAAGGAGGAAGGGCTCGCCTATGCCCGCGGCACCGGCGTCGTGTGCACCGACGAGTTCATGCTGCACCCCGACCCCTACCCCAGTTGCGACGAGTGGTGCCGGGCGCGCCTGGAGTACAGCCGGCGCCGCCTCTCGGAAATCAGCGGCCCGACCGTGCTGGTCAACCACTATCCCCTGGTGCGCGAGCCCACCGACGTCCTCTACTACCCCGAGTTCGCCCAGTGGTGCGGCAGCGTGCACACAGCGGACTGGCACACGAAGTACGACGCCGCCGCGGTGGTCTACGGCCACCTGCACATTCCGCGGGTCACCCACCACGACGGGGTCCGGTTCCAAGAGGTCTCGGTGGGCTACCCGCGGGAGTGGCGGAGCCGCCCCGTCCCCGACAACCGCCTCTACCAGGTGCTGCCCGCGCCGACCCAGGCCTGAGGACCGCCGGGGCGCCGGTCGGCCGCGCTCCTGGACACCGGGCTGTGGAGGGCGACTGGACAGGTGTTCGAACGTGTGTTCGTATAGCGGGTATGCGTTGGGAATCCCTGCGTGACCAGCACGACGATCTCGCGTTGTTCGATCGCGCGGCCGTCGCACCCGAGCCCTCCGGCCAGGAGCGCGGCACGGGGCGGGCCGGGCTGGGCGATCCCGGCCCGGGCCCGGTCCTCGGAGGTGACGGAGGCGACGCCGTGGCCGTCGAGATCCGCGCGCGCTCGATCATCAACCGCGTCCCCGGCGAGGCCTCGGTCCCGTTCCGCTGGACCGTCAATCCCTACCGGGGATGCAGTCATGCATGCGTGTACTGCCTGTCGGGCGAGACCCCGATCCTCATGGCGGACGGTCGGACCACACCACTGGCGGAGCTCCGGGTCGGCGACCGGATCTACGGAACGCGGCGCGCGGGCTCCTACCGGCGTTGCACGCCGACGACGGTGCAGGCGCATTGGCAGACGGTGAAGCGTGCCTACCGCATCACGTTGGCGGACGGCACGACGCTCGTCGCCAGCGGCGACCACCGGTTCCTCACACGCCGCGGCTGGAAACACGTCACCGGCGGCATGTCCGGTCACAGGCGCCGCCCGCACCTCACCGAAGGCATGGGCCTGCTGGGGACCGGCCACTACGCGAGTCCCCCGGAGGTCACCGCCTCCTACAAGCAGGGTTATCTCCGCGGGATCATTCGCGGTGACGCGCATCTCGGCGAATCCGGCCCTCCCCGAGCGGGTCACTCGGCCGACGGCGCCCGCGCGTTCCGGTTCCGCCTGGCACCGGCCGACGACGAGGCCCTGGCTCGCGCCGCGGACTTCCTCGCCGACCTCGGCGTGAGCACGGACGGATTCGACTTCGCCGCCGCGGCGGCCGACCGGCGACCGATGCCGGCGATACGGAGCTCCCAGCGCGCCTCGTCCGAGCGCATCTCCGAGATCGTGGAGTGGCCGACAGCGCCGTGCGACGAATGGCGCAAGGGGTTCCTCGCCGGGGTATTCGATGCGGAAGGGGAGTGTTCCCCGGGCGTCCTTCGCATCTCCGGCTCCGACAGTGAGATCGCGACCGCGGTCCGCCTGTGCCTGAAGCGCTTCGACTTCGACCACACGCTCGATGTCCCTGCCGCGGCGCCGGACATGCGCGTGGTACGGCTGACCGGAGGGCTGCGGGAGCGGCTGCGCTTCTTCCACACCACGGACCCCGCCGTCAGTCGGAAGCGCCGGGTGGACGATGCCGCGCTCACGTCGGACGCCCAGCTCGACGTCGTGTCGATCGAGGACACCGGCGAGGAGCGCACCCTGTACGACATCACGACCGGTACCGGCGATTTCCTCGCGAACGGGGTGGTGAGCCACAACTGCTTCGCCCGGCGTACGCACGAGTACCTCGATCTCGACTCCGGCCACGACTTCGATTCCAAGATCATGGTCAAGGTCAACGCCGGCGAGCTGCTGCGCCGCGAGCTGGCCAATCCGCGGTGGTCGGGCGAGCCGATCGCCATGGGCACCAACACCGATCCCTACCAGCGGCCCGAGGGCCGCTACCGGCTGATGCCGCAGATCATCGCTGCCCTGCGCGACTTCGCCAACCCGTTCTCCGTCCTCACCAAGGGCCGGCTGATCCTGCGCGACCTCGACCTCCTCGAACAGGCGGCCCGAGTCACCGACGTCGGGCTGGCGGTCTCGGTCGGCTCCCTCGACGAGACGGTGTGGCGCTCGGCCGAGCCCGGTACTCCGCGCCCGGACGCCCGCCTGGACATCGTCCGGCGCAGCGCCGACCGCGGGTTGAGCTGTTCGGTGCTTATGGCGCCGATCCTGCCGGGCCTGACCGACTCCGCCGAGCAGATCGAGGCGACGGTCGCCGCGATCGCCGAGTCCGGTGCCGCGAGCCTCACCCCGATCGTGCTGCACCTGCGCCCCGGCGCGCGGGAGTGGTATCTGCAGTGGCTGGCCCGCGAGTATCCGCACCTGGTGCCGAAGTACCGCGAGCTCTACGGCCGCGGGGCCTACGCGCCCAGGGATTACCGCGATCTGATCGGAGCGCGGGTCCGCGACGCCGCCCGCCGCCACGGCCTCGTGCACCCGGGCGGCGGCGACAGGCCGCGCCACCGCCCCGACCCCGCCGAGGCTCCGGCGGCGGGAGGGAGCGCCCAGGGCGGCGAGCAACTGCCGCTCATCGACATGTGACAGGGGCGGCCGCAGGGGCGCACCGATCCGGTGCACACCTTGTGCACACTCCACGTTCCCTCGGCACCCTGCATTCGGAACAGGACCCAGGTTTACCTGCGACGATGTCCGATTCAGGCCATCGCCGTACGCGTGATTCGGCGAACCCCTCTCCCCGATCGGCCGTCACACCGAGTGATATGAGAGCCGCCCGAACGGGGGATTCGCGAAGGGGGAACCATGTCCGTGTCCACACCTGCGTCCCGTACCGCCCGCCGACTGCGCGCCGCCGTCGTGGCGGGCGCCGCGCTGCCCGCGCTCGCGGCCGGCGCGCCGCTCGCCGCCGCGGACACCGCCGAGGCGGTGCCGACCTGCGGATCCCACCACTTCAAACTCATCGAGAACGGCCGCCACGGCGCTGCGGGCACCGTCTACTTCGAGATGGCGCTGGACCGCATCCACGACGGCGACGGCGCGTGCCTGATGCCGAGCACAGTAGACGTGCGCTGGGTCGACATCGACGGCGAGCAGATCGGCTCCTGGGCGGTCCAGCGCGGCGAGCCGGGCGAGCCGTTCGTCCTCGACGAGGGCGACGTCGCCGAGTTCACCCTCGGCCACGCCCGTGCCGGGAACCACGCCCCCGAGGAGTGCGAGCCCACCGAGATCTACGGCCTGGACTTCTTCGTCGGCGCGGACGAAAAGGGGGCTCGGGCGGGAATGGGCCCGGGCATCGACGTCTGCGCCAACACCGGAATCGAGGACACCGGCGTCTCGCCGGTGACGCCCAGCCCCTACAGCTGAGGCCGCGCGCCCGGCGCTCCGGGTGGGCAAGGGTGGGGACGGCAGCGTGCGGAGCGCTCCGACGCTCGCTGCCGTCGCATCCGGCGCCGGCCTGCCCGCCGCCGTGGGGCCGGTCGACGGCCCGCGACCGCCCTATGTCCGGAAGCGGCCGCCCTGCACCCCGGCCGCACCCTCCCCGAACGCCCGGCGGCGCATCGATGCCGCCACCGGAGCCGTTGCCGGTCCGCCCCGAATATGGTTCACTCATCCGTGAATACATAATCCCCTGTATCCATTGAGGGCGGCCCCCATGGCCTGGATCGCACTGGCGTACTTCACCGCTCTGTTCGTCGTCGCCTTCGGGGTGCAGTCGTGGCGGCACCGCCGCCGGACGGGCGACGCCGGACTGCGCATGGGTGCTCCGCCGGGCAGCGTCCAGTGGTGGGGGAAACTCGCCTTCGCCGCCGCGCTCCTGGCAGGGTTCACCGCGCCGGTCGCCGCCCTGCTGGGCGTGCCCGCCCTGTTCGACTCCGGCCTCGCGACCGGCGCCGGGATCGCGGTCCTCACCCTCGCCCTGGTCGCGGTCCCCGTGGCCCAGGGCTCGATGCGCTCGTCGTGGCGCGTGGGCGTCGACAGCGGCGAACACACCGACCTCGTGACCGCCGGCCCGTTCCGCCTTGTGCGCAACCCGATCTTCAGCATCGTCGCGGCGGTCTTCGCCGGCATGCTGCTGCTGGTCCCCAATGCGGTCTCGGCGATCGGGCTCGTTCTCGCGGTCGCAGCCGTGCAGATCCAAGTCCGCCTGGTCGAGGAACCGCACCTGCTGCGCGTCCACGGCGACGCCTACCGCGACTACGCCGCCCGGACCGGCCGCTTCGTGCCGCTCGTGGGACGCCTGCGTTCGTGAACGCCCGCTGCTCCGGCCTTGCGCGCCGGACCGACCCGCAGGTCACGCGATCCGCCGACCCGTTCATGCGGGGCGGCCGCGCAGGCGGAACCGGCAGGATTAGCATCGTCGTGTGGCCCCATCGCGCCCCGATCCCGATCCCGATCCCGATCCCGATCCCGAACCGCGGCCCCTTTCACCGGCGCCGGCGGGCGACGGCGGCCGGGCCGACGCCGGCACCATGGACACAGCCGCCGCGCACGCGGCCCGCGGCGACGGCGGCGAAGCCGCGCCCGAGCCCTCCGCCCCGCTGTCGGACTCGGCCAAGGCGGCGCTGTTCCACGAACAGCGTCCCCGGATGCTGGGGCTGGCCTATCGGATGCTCGGGTCCGCGGCCGAGGCCGAGGACGCCGTACAGGACGCGTTCCTGCGCTGGAACGCGGCCGACGCCTCCGCCGTTCGGGTACCCGCGGCCTGGCTGACCAAGGTCGTCACCAACCTCTGCCTGAACCGGCTCACATCGGCGCGGGCGACCCGGGAAAGCTACATCGGCCCCTGGCTCCCCGAGCCCGTGCTGATCGACGACGGCGCGCTCGGCCCCATGGAGACCGCGGAGCAGCGCGACTCGGTGTCGGTGGGCGTGCTGGTCATGCTCGAACGCCTCACGCCGCCCGAGCGCGCCGTCTTCGTGCTGCGGGAGGCCTTCGGCCACACGCACCGCGAGATCGCCGAACTGCTCGACGTCGAGGAAGACCATTCGCGGCAGCTGCTGCGGCGTGCGCGCGAGCACGTCGGCGCGCCCCAGCGCCGCTTCGCCGCCGACACCGCACAGCAGCGCCGGATCGTCGAGCGGTTCGTCGCCGCGGCCGTGGAGGGCGACGTGGGTTCGCTGGAGCGGATGCTCGCCGAGGACGTCGTCGCCTGGACCGACGGCGGCGGCACGGTCCGTGCGGCGCCCCGCCCGATCACCGGGCGCGCGAAGGTGGCGCGTTTCGCGTCCGTCGTGGGCATACGCCCCGAAGCGGCCGGGCTTGAGGCCGAGGTCAGGGCGGTCAACGGCGAGACCGCGGCGATACTCCGGGTCGGCGGCGAACTCTCCGGCGTCATGTGGCTGGAAACCGCTCCCGACGGGAGGATCACGGCGGTACGCGTCGTGCTGCCTCCCGGCAAGCTGGCGTTCCTCGCGGGGCAGGCGGACCCGGAAGGCGGGGAGGGCGAGACGGAGCCGGCGGGCTGAGCGGACATCCGGCCCGGATCGTGTGACGCAGGCCACCGCTCCGGCTGTCACGGTGGGCGCGCGGCGCCGGTTCAACTTTCGCGGACCACAGCAGGAACGCGGAAGGAAGAGACCATGACACGCCACCGCATCGTCGTCCTGGGCGCGGGATTCGCAGGCATGGCCGCCGCCGGGCGCGCCGCCCGGCGACTGCGTACCGCCCCGGCGGACATCCCTCGTCAACGCCTCCGAACACTTCGTGGAGCGCACCCGCCTCCACCAGGTCGCCGCCGGCCAGCGGCTCGCGGACATCCGCATCGCCGACCTGCTTCGGGGAAGCGGCGTCGAAACGGTCATCACACGCGTGACGGGGATCGACCCCGACTCGCGCACCGTGCATCTGGCCGAACAGCGGCACGGCCGGCGAGCGCACCGGCGACTGCACTACGACACGCTCGTCTACGCGCTGGGCAGTTCCTGGGACACCCGCGGCGTGCCCGGCGTGCAGGAGTACGCGTTCGGTGTGGCCGACGCCGACCAGGCCGCTCGGCTGCGCGACCACCTCGCCGCCCGTCTCGGCGGCGCCGAAACCGCGCCGCCCCGCGTCGAATCCCTCCCCGCGGCCGCGACCGCAGAGGACACAGCCGGTGCAGGCGCGAGAGCCGCCGGGGCGATCGCGCCCGCCCGGCCGCCGTCCCCGGAGGCGGCCCGGAGCGGAGCGGAGCTCCACCGAATCGTCGTGGCCGGCGGCGGACTGACCGGTCTTGAGGCGGCGAGCGAGTTGGCCGAGTCCTATCCGCGGGCCCGGGTCGAACTCGTCTCCGCGGAGGCGGTCGGCGACTGGCTGCCGCCGCGCTCCCTGCGCTACCTGCGCCGCTCGCTGCAGCGGCTGGGTGTAGCCGTGCGCGAGCACACCGAGGTCAGCGCCGTGGAGGACGGGCGGCTGCTGGTCGAGGGATCCGACCCGATCGGCTTCGACACCCTCGTGTGGACCGCGGGCTTCCGGGTCCACTCCCTGGCCGCCGATGCGGGCCTCGCCGTGGACGGCGACGGACGCCTGCTCGTCGACGAGTCCCTGCGGTCCGTTTCCCACCCCGAGGTCGTCGGCGCGGGAGACGCGGCAGCGGCGGCGACGCGGGGCGGCGTGTCGCGGATGACCTGCCAGACGGGGCTTCCGATGGGCATGCGGGCCGGCGACGTGGTCGCCGACGTCGCTCGCGGGCGCACGCCGCGCCGGGTCTGGCTGGGGTACGCCGCCGTCAACATCAGCCTGGGACGGCGTGACGGTGTGACCCAGTTCCTGCGCTTCGACGACACCCCGGTGCGCGCCGCGCTCACCGGCCGTCCCTCCGCCGCGCTCAAGGAGGCGATCACCCGCGGCGTGGTCACCGCCGTCCGACACCCCGGCCCCTACCTGCCGCGCATCCGGTAGAGCACGGCACCGCCGCGCGTCCCGCCCGCCCGGCCTCGACGGGGGCGCCGGGGCGGGCGGGGCCGTGTGCAAGCATGGGGCCGCCCCGGGCAGTCAGCGAGAGGCAAGGAGCGCCATGGGCGAGGACACGCTGTTCGACGAGCTCTTCTCACGGTCCCGCATCATGGCCATCCTGCGGGGCATGTCCCGTGAGCGCACCCTCCGCTTCGCCGAGCGGGCTTGGGACCTGGGCGTCGACGCGGTCGAGGTGCCCGTGCAGACTCCCGAGGCGGTGGAGGCGCTGCGCGCTGTCGCCGAGGCCGGCGCCGCCCGGGGACAGCACGTCGGCGCCGGGACGGTGATCACCCCCGAGCACGTCGATGCGGCCCGCGAGGCGGGAGCGGTATTCACCGTGGCGCCCGGCTTCGACGCCGAGGTCTCCGCCGCCTCCCGAGCGGCGGGCATGGCGCACCTTCCGGGGGTGGCGACGGCCACCGACATCCAGCAGGCCCTCCGGAACGGGCACCGGTGGGTGAAGGCGTTCCCGGCGGCGCCGCTGGGCACGGAGTGGATGACGGCGATGCGCGGACCGTTCCCGGATCTGCGGATCGTGGCCACAGGAGGCGTCGACGCCGGCAACGCCGCGGAATACCTGGCAGCGGGCGCCGACGTCGTGGCGGTCGGCTCCGCCATCGCCGACGCCGACCGATTCGCCGCCCTGGTCGAGGCGGCGGGGTCCGGTGGCGCGCGGTAGGCGCCGACCTGCCGGTGCAGGCTACGGCGCCGGGGACGGGCACCGGTGGAACGTGTCCGCGGAACTTCCCCGATCGGCGATGAGTTCCCGCGTGCCCGACGGTCTCCCCTGTCAGCACGTTGAACGCGGTGCAGCCGCGCAGAGCCGAGGAGACCGACATGTCCCAGACGCCCACCACCGAGGCCGAGAACAGCAGCTACTCCGTCACCCGCGAATTCGACGCTCCGGTCGAAGCCGTGTGGGCCGCCTGGACCGAGCCGGCGGCGTTCGCCCAGGTGTTCAACGCCGTCCCCGAGTCGGTGGTCCTGGACGTCCGCCCCGGCGGCGAGTACCGCGCCGACATCAAGACGCCCACCGGTGAGGTGCACTCCATCAGCGGCGGCTACGTCGAGGTCGTCGAGCACCGCCGCCTGGTGGAGACCATGGGCGCGGCCCCCGGGGCCGGCCTGGAACCCCAGAGCATGACCTTCGAGTTCGCCGACCTGGGCGACGGCCGCACCCGCTTGACCGTCCACCAGGTCTGCGACAGCCCCAAGACCGCCAAGATCTCCCGCCAGGGAACCGAGTACCTCCTGGAAAGCTGCGCCACGTATCTCGCAGGCGCCTGAAGACGGGTGGGACAGGGCGAAGGGGACTGACCGTGCCGGTCCGGGACCGGGGGTGGCCGCGGCGGCCGGTGGCGGCGGGCCGCCGGCCGGTCCCGCCCGCCCCGCCCCGGCCGAGCGCGCGGCGGCAGCGAGCACAGCGGAGGGGCGGCCGACGGAAGCCGGTCCCGCTGACACCGGTCCCACCGGCGCAAGCCCGGGCGCCCGACGAGGACGGCGACGGCGCCGGGTGGCCCGGGGCCGCACCACCGCATCCGCACCCGCACCGCCTGACGCCGCCCCGTCGTCCCGTCGTCCCCCCGCCAGCCCTCGCCGCCCCGCTCCGCCCCTCCGGCGGACGGGAAGCCGATCGTGGCCGTGAAGGGCATTCCCCCTCCACAGGGACATGCTGTACGCATGACCTGACTGGCTAGGCGGAGCGCCGTCGGCCTCCGGAGGACCGAGACCCGTGGGTGGGACGTGGCTGAGCGATCCGAAGAACGGGGTGACGACGCCCCGGCCGACGATGCGGGGGTGGTCGCCGCCACCGAGATGGCGGGGGCCGACGACCGCGCCCCGGCCGACTCCTCCGACGGCCACGGCGGTGGACCCGGCCGGCTCCGCCGGTTCGGCCTGGCCGTGCTGCGCGCAGTGGTCGTCCTCGCCGCGTTCGCGGGGATGGTCGCGTTCGCCGTGGCGCTGGCGCGGATCACGCTCACGCCGGTTCCCGGCGCCGTCGGCCACACCCACACGAACCTGGAACCCGGCTGGTCGTTGAAGTTCTACCTGGACGCCCCCGCTCGCGAAGCGATCCAGCAGGTCGGCGGCAACCTGGTGCTCGGCGCGCCGTTCGGCTTCCTGCTGCCCGTCCTCTACCCCGGCTTCCGCCGCATCGTCCGCACCGTCGTGCTGACCGCGCTGGTGATGCTCCTCGTGGAGACGGTGCAGGGGGCACTCGTCAGCGGCCGGGCCTTCGACATCGACGACGTCATCCTGAACACCACGGGGGCCCTGATCGGCTACCTGCTGCTGGGCCGCCGGATTTCGCGCGCCGTCCACGGGCGCAGGCGCCGGTAGCCGCCGCCTCCCTCCGCTCACTCCCCGCCGGAGCCGGCCTCGTCGGCTCCTCCCCGCTGAGGGACAGGACGCCAGTACTGCTTCTTGTGCTCGTCGCGGACGACCAGGCCCAGTTTGGCCAGCTCCGAGCGCAACTCCTCGGCGTCGGCGGCCGCCTCGGAGCCGTCCTTGCGCAGCGCGCGCTCCCGCGCCGCGAACAGCGCGTGCGCCCCGGCCGAAAGATCGGGGATTCCCTCGACCCAGCGCCGGTACTCGGCCGCGTGCGGGTCGCCGCCCTCGTGCCAGGGGTAGCCGTGCGCGCGGAACGCCGCGGCCAGCCGGCGCTCGCTCAGGTCGGTGGACTGCCCGGCGAGCTCCTCGGTGTCCGGTCCCAGTGCCACCAAGCGCTTGCCGTCCTTGAACACGGCACGGGTCCGCGACCGCGCGAAGGTGATGCGCCGGTCTCCCCGCTCGACGGTGGCGGCGTCGTCGCCGACGGTCACCGTGCCGGACTCGCCTTCGCCGATAAACGCCAGCACAAGCCCCGCGACCAGCCCTACCGCGGCGCCGCCGATGCGGGTGGGCAGATCGGGAAGCGCGGCGATCAGCTGGACCGGCCCCTCCAACGGCACCCACGGCCATGTCGCGAGCCAGCCGACCAGGCTCCGCACCAGCGCGCCGAGCCCGGCACCGAGCAGCGGGAACCCGCCCCACATGAGGACGCGCTCGCCCGTGCCGGGCGCGACGACCGTGGCTCCGCCCGGTGCCGACGCCTCCGGTTTCATGCCAGCTCTCTCCTCAGCCATAGCGTGTCCGAAACTCCCCCGCTCCTCGACTCCGATACCGCGACGACCGGCGTCACCGGCCGTCCCCCCTGCCCCCGCTGCTCTTCCGCAGCGGCCACTCCCGGATCAGCGGTCCCCGAGCCGCGCCGCTGCGGTGACCATCGCGATCCCCGCGACCAGCAGCGACGCGTTGGCGAATACCGCGTAGTCGGCGAGCCAGGGCATCCGCCCCACGATCGACAGCCGCTCCGCCGCATCCCACACCCCTGCTCCCAGAGCGCCGGCGAGTCCGACGGCGCCCTGGAGGCAGAGCGCCGCTCCGACGACCAGGCCCGCGATCCGGGCTGTCCGTGTCATGCCTCGACGCTAGGGCGCGCGGGCCGTGCGGCGCGTCGGCCGCCGGTATCGGATCGGGCGACTTCGGTCGCCCGCCGGCCGGGGGCTGTCATCCGAAGGTATTCGCCGCCGCGGCGCCGGTCGGCCGCTTGCCCGCGGCCGCCCGGCGGGAGCCGGTCGGCGGGTTAGGTTCGAGGTATGGAGGGCCCACGGACACCCAGCCCGAGTGCGGAGCCCGCCGGTCCCCGCCGCAGGCGCGGGCCGCGCGAGTGGGCCGCCGACACCGGCCTGTTCCTGGCGGCGGTGATCTACGGCCTGGCGTGGGCGATCGCGCTGACGGAGGACCCCGACGTCTCCGAGACCGCGCTGCTGCGCGAGGAGGTCGTCGGTGCGGTCGCGTGCGCGGCGGTGTGGCTGCGGAGGCGCCGACCGGTCGGTCTGGCGCTGGGGCTGATACCGCTGTCCGCCTACGCCACGCTCGCCGACGGCGCCCAGTTCGCCGTCCTGTTCACCGTCGCCGTGCACCGTTCCGCGCGCACCGCCGCGCTGTGCGGCGCCGCGACGGTGGCCGGACAGGCCGCCTACTTCCTGCTCTTCAGCGGACTCGCTCCCCCGCAGCGCCAGGCCGATCCCGGTGAAATGCAGTGGATCGTCGCGTTCACCGCCGTGATGGTCGTCGCGGTGCTGGGCTGGGGCGCGGTGATCCGGCACCGGCGCCAGCTTGTGCTGTCGCTGCGCGAGCGGGCGGCGCGGGCCGAGTCCGAGGCGCGGCTGCGCTCGGAGCAGGCGCAGATGCACGCGCGCGAGCAGATCGCCCGCGAAATGCACGACGTGCTCGGGCACCGGCTGTCGCTGCTGAGCGTGCACGCCGGCGCCCTGGAGTACCGCCCCGACGCGCCGGCAGCGGAAGTCGCCCGCGCGGCGGCGGTCATCCGAGAGAGCTCGCACCGGGCGCTGCAGGACCTGCGCGAGGTCATCGGCGTGCTGCGCGCCCCGGTGGGCGAGCTGCCGCAGCCGACCCTGGCCGACGTGCGCGGGCTGGTCTCGGAGTCGGCGGCGGCCGGGATGCGCGTCGAACTGGACGACGAGGCCGCAGGCCGCCCACCGGACACCGCGGGCCGCACGGCGTACCGAGTCGTGCAGGAGGGCCTGACCAACGCCCGCCGCCACGCGCCGGGCGCGCGCGTGCGCGTCGCCCTGCGCGGCGCTGCGGGGGAAGGGCTGTCGGTGGAGGTCGGCAACTCAGCTCCCAGCGCCGGAGGCGGCGGCGCCGACGGATCGGGCGGTGGCGACGCGGCCGCGGAGGCGGCGGTCGGCCGCGGGACCGGCGGTCCGGTCGGTGGGGAGGGTCCGGATGGCGCGGGCCGCTCGGCCGTCGCAGCGGACGCCGCCGGGCCGGCTCCGGCTCGGCACGACCCCGGCGCGCCGCACGCACCCGCCGAGGCAGGGGAAGCGCTCGCGGCCGGACCGGGCGGACCGGGCGGACCGGAGGCGCCGGAGGTGCCGGACGCCCCCGTCGGGCCCGGCGCACCGGGCGGCCAAGGCCTGCTGGGGCTCGCCGAACGCGTCACGCTCGCCGGCGGACGGCTCACCCACGGCCCCGACGACGCGGGCGGCTTCCACCTGCGCGCCTGGCTGCCCTGGAGCGAGGAGGAGGGTGCCCCAGGACCGCGTTGATCTTGTACCTACGGTCACGAGAAATCGGGCGGTCTCTACTGTTCAGTGCAAACGATGGTTTGTGCTGGGGAGGCTGTTGTGGCGAAGCCGGGTGCGTTAACGCCGGGGCACCGGCAGGTGCTGGAGAATCTGTGGGGACTGGGGCACACGATCAGCGAGATCGCCCAGGCGCTGGGAGTGGCCGTCTCCACGGTGGGCCGCGAACTCGATCGCAACCACTCGGCCAAGCACGGGGGGAAGAATCCGCTGCCGGCCACGCTGGCGCGCGGGGACGCGCGGCGCACGCGCTACCGGGTGGGCTACCGGGCCGAGTGGGCCCAGCGGCGCGCTGACAAGCGGCTGGGCCGACCCAAGCCGGCCGCGCTGGCCATCGCGGGGCGGCTGCGGCGGGTGGTGCTGGCCAAGCTGCGCCGGTGCTGGTCTCCCCAGCAGATCGCGGCATGGTTGCGGACGGAGGCGTTTGTCGACCGGCCGGAGATGCAGGTGTGCCACGAGACGATCTATCAGGCGATCTACGTGCAGTCCCGCGGTGGTCTGCGCGCCGAGCTCAAGCGGGTCACCGCCGCGGGCGGGCGGGAGGCGCTACGCAGCGGCCGGGCGGGGCGCCACCCCCAGTCCCGGGCGGCCCGAGCCGACCGCAAGCCGTGGGTGCGGGGGCTGCATATCTCCGCCCGCCCGCCCGGCCGAGGCTGAGGATCGGGCGGTGCCCGGCCACTGGGAGGGCGATCTGGTCATCGGCGCGGGAACCGCTTCGGCCATCGCCACCCTGGTCGAGCGCTCGACCCGCTATGTGCTGCTGGGGTCGCTGCCCCGCGGGCGCGATGCGGCCGCGGTGGCCGCGGTGCTGAGCGGGCTGGCCCGGCGCCTGCCCCGGCATCTGCGGCGCTCGCTGGTATGGGACCAGGGTGTGGAGTTGGCCGGCCATGCGGCCTTCACGGTGGCCACGGACTGCCCGGTGTTCTTCTGCGATCCGCATGCGCCCTGGCAGCGGGGCAGCAACGAGAACACCAACGGGTTGCTGCGCCAGTACTTCCCCAAGGGCGCTTTCGACTTCGACGATATCGACCAGGAGGGGCTGGACCGGGTCGCCCACGAACTCAACACCCGGCCGCGCCAGACCCTGGGATGGAGCACCCCGGCCCGGCGCCTCAACGAGGTGCTCCAGGCGACCTGACCCGCTTGCACTCACCAGTTGACACCAAGGCGCTGCTAATGACGGTAGGTACAAGATCAACGCTACTTAGGGCTGGGGCAGTGTGTTCCAGTCGGTGAGCACCGGGCGGCCGTGCTCCCATCCGAGGCGCGCCGTCGCCGCCGTCTCCAAGCGGAACAGGGCGCCGTGCTCCGGCGCCAGCCCCAGGCGGCGCGCTGTGAGGACGCGGAGCAGGTGGCCGTGGGCGACCAACGCGGCGTCGTCGGCCTCCGGGTCCTCCAGGACCGGGCGCAGCCGCTCCAGCACCCGGTCGGCGCGGGCTCCGACGTCCTGCACGCTTTCGCCCGGGTGCTCGGCGTCGCCCGGCACCACGCCGTCGCGCCAGACGTTCCAGCCCGGTCGCTCCCGCTGGACCTCCGCGGTGGTGATGCCCTCGTAGCCGCCGTAGTCCCACTCCATCAGGTCGGGGTCGGTCTCGACCCCGGTCAGCTCCGCCAGCTCGGCGGTGCGGCTCGCCCGCTGCAGCGGGCTGGTCAGCACCCGCGACAGCCGGTAGGAGGAGAGCAGCGGCCGCAGGGCGCGCGCCTGCTTCTCGCCCTCCTCGGTCAGCGGTACGTCGGTGCGCCCGGTGTGCCGGCGCGCGACGCTCCACTCGGTCTCGCCGTGGCGGATCAGCAGCAGTCCTCCCACGCGGCTCCCTTCCAAAGATGTTCGCGGACTCCCCGGCCTTCCCGGCTTCGCTACCGGCGAGCACGGGCTCCCATGGTCCCGCCCGCCGCTCGGCCCTGCGCGGCGGCCGGACCGCCGCGCAGGGCCGGCGGGGCTCGTCACCCGTTCAGCGACCGGTACCGGCTGACCAGGGCCGCCGTGGAGGAGTCCAGCCCCGGCACTTCCTCGCCCAACGTCAGGGCGGGCTCGATGCGCTTGGCCAGCGCCTTGCCCAGCTCGACGCCCCACTGGTCGAAGGAGTTGACGTTCCAGACCGCGCCCTGCACGAACACCTTGTGCTCGTAGAGCGCGATGAGCTGTCCCAGCACCGACGGTGTGAGCTCGCCCGCGAGGACGGTCGTGGTGGGCCGGTTGCCGCCGAAGGTGCGGTGCGGAACCTGCTCGGGCTCCACGCCTTCGGCCGCGACCTCGTCGGGGGTCTTGCCGAAGGCCAGTGCCTGGCCCTGGGCGAACATGTTGGCCATCAGCAGGTCGTGCTGGGCGATCAGCTCCGCTGCCATGCCGGGCACCGGGCGCGCGAATCCGATGAGGTCGGCCGGCACCAGCTTGGTGCCCTGGTGCAGCAGCTGGAAGTAGGCGTGCTGCCCGTTGGTTCCGGGCGTGCCCCACACGACGGGGCCGGTCGGCCAGGTCACCGGTCGGCCCGCACGGTCGACCGACTTGCCGTTGGACTCCATCTCCAGCTGCTGGAGGTAGTCGGGGAACCGGGTGAGGTAGTGGCTGTAGGGCAGCACCGCGTGCGACTGGGCGCCGTGGAAGGCGCCGTACCAGACCCCCAGCAGCCCCATCAGCATCGGGGCGTTGGCCTCGACGGGGGCGGTGCGGAAGTGCTCGTCGACGATCCGGAACCCTTCCAGCATCTCCCGGAAGCGCTCGGGGCCGACGGCCACCATCAGCGACAGGCCGATCGCCGAGTCGAGCGAGTAGCGGCCGCCCACCCAGTCCCAGAACTCGAACATGTTCTCGGTGTCGATGCCGAACTCGGCGACCTTCTCCGCGTTGGTGGAGACCGCGACGAAGTGCCGCGCGACGGCCTCCACCTCGCCGTTGAGCCCGGACAGCAGCCACGCCCGTGCCGAGGTGGCGTTGGTGAGGGTCTCCACTGTGGTGAAGGTCTTGGAGGACACGATGAACAGGGTGGTCGCCGGGTCCAGGCCGCGCAGCTTCTCGTGCAGGTCGGCGCCGTCGACGTTGGAGACGAAGCGGACCTCGATCCCCGCCTCCCCCTCGGTCTCGGAGGCGGTGTAGGGCAGCAGCGCCTCGTAGGCCATCGCAGGCCCGAGGTCGGAGCCGCCGATGCCGATGTTGACGACGGCGGTGATGGCGTCGCCGCGGTGCCCGCGCCAGGCGCCCGAGCGCACCCGGTCGGCGAAGGACGCCATCCGATCCAGCACCCGGTGCACCCCGGGCACCACGTTCTCGCCGTCGACCTCGACGACCGCGTCGCGCGGCGCGCGAAGGGCGGTGTGCAGCACCGCGCGGTCCTCGGTGGTGTTGATCCGCTCGCCGCGGAACATGGCGTCGCGCAGCCCGGCGACGTCGGAGGCGTCGGCCAGGGCGTGCAGCAACCGCAGGGTCTCGTCGTTGACCAGATGCTTGGAGTAGTCCAGGTGCAGGTCGCCGACCTGCACGGTGTAGCGGCCGCCGCGTTGGGGGTCGGCGGCGAACAGGTCCCGCAGGTGCGCGTCCCCGAGCTTCGCGCGGTGCTCGGCCAGCGCCGTCCATTCGGGCAGCCGGTCCGGGCGCGTGCGCTCGTTCGCGGTCGTGTCGGGCATCGGTCTCGCTCCTCGCATGTCCGTTCGGATGTCGTGCTCTGCGGGCCGCCGTCGGCCGAGCGTCCTGTCGAACGCCGCCGGAGCACACCACTACCCGGAATCATGCACGCTTGCCCTCCCCGCTGCGCGCCGTGTCGCGCCCCGACTCCTCCCGCGGGGTTTCCCGCGTCCCGAACCGGCGGCGGGATCGGTTCCGGTGCGGGGCCGGGTAGGGGAGTCGGTGGCAGCGCGGCGCGCCACGGCCCGCCGGGAGGCCGACCGTGGCATACCGGGAAACGGGCCGCCCCGGCCGAGGCGGCACCCGTCGCGTCCCGCCCGAGGCGGGCCGCACGCGAGCAGAGGGAGCATCCGTATGGTGAACGATCAATACGACGCCGTGGTCATCGGCATGGGACCGGGCGGCGAGGTCGCCGCATCGCAGCTCATCAAGGCCGGCAAGCGTGTCGCCGTGGTCGAGCGCGAACTCATCGGCGGCGAGTGCGGGTACTGGGCCTGCATCCCCTCCAAGACGCTCCTGCGCCCGCTGGAGGCCGCGGCCGGCGCCGCTGGAGTGGCAGGGCTGGACGGGCCGCACCCCGACTGGGCGGGCATGCGGTCCTACCGCGACACCATGATCCGCCACCTGGACGACTCCAAGCAGGCTGAGGGCTACCGGTCCCAGGGCGCCGCCGTCTTCAGGGGCAGCGCGCACCTCGTCGACCGCGACCCGTGGGTGGTGGCGGTGGACGGGCACCGGCTGACGGCCGAGCATGTGATCGTGGCTACCGGGTCGTCGGCGTCCAAGCCCCCGATCGAGGGCCTGGAGGAGGTCGAGGTCTGGACCAACCGGCAGGCCACCACGCTCGAGGAGATCCCCGGCAGCGCGGTGGTGGTCGGCGGCAGCGCCGTGGGAGTGGAACTGGGCCAGTTCCTCGCCCGTATGGGCTGCTCGGTGACGATGGTGCAGCGCGGCCCCGCGCTGATGGACCGCGAGGAGCCGCGCGTCGGCGAACTGGCGGCCGAGACGCTGCGCGGCGACGGCGTCGACGTGCGCACCGGGACCGCGCCGCGCCGTGCGTACCGGCGGGGCCGCGAAAGCGTGCTGGAGCTGGACGACGGCTCCGAGGCGGTCGGCGACGTGGTGCTGCTGGCCACCGGGCGCAGCCCGCGCCTGGAGGGCCTGGAGCTGGACCGGGTAGGCGTCGAGACCGGGCGCCGGGGTCTTGCGGTCGACGAGCGCTGCCGGGCGGCGCCGGGCCTGTGGGCGGTCGGCGACGTCACCGGCGTATCGATGTTCACCCACGTCGCGAAGTACCAGGGCCGCATCGTCGCCTCCAACATCCTCGGCGGCGACCGCACCGCCGAGTACACCGGCGTTCCGCGCGTGGTCTTCGCCGATCCCGAGATCGCCGCGGTGGGGCTGACCGCCGAGCAGGCGCGCAAGGAGGGGTACGACCCGGTGTCGGCGGAGGTCGACCTCACCGAAGGGCTGGCCCGGCCCTGGACGTATGAGACCTCGCCGCGGGGCCACGCCGGCGTCGTGGCCGATCGGACCGGCCGCGGGCTCCTGGGTGCGTGGGCCGTGGCCCCGCTGGCGGGCGAATGGATCCACACGGCCGCTCTGGCGGTGCGCGAGGGCATCGGGATCGACCGGCTGCGCGAAGGCGTCTTCCAGTTCCCCACCTACAGCGAGGGCTACATGCTGGCGGTCGAGGCGCTGGACATGTGACAGCGGGGCGGCCCTCGCGGGCCGGCAGAGGGGTGCCCGATCGAGCTCGACCCGTCCGGAGACTGGCGCGCACGTGTAACCGATGCCACAGTCGGACAGAGGAGTTTTTTCGAATCGCGGTCCAGGTCGTGCCGTGGTGCGCCGCCCGGATCGAGGGGATACGGCGCCGGGAGTGGGCTCGGGCACGGGACCTGCGCCCGGTGCGGTAGGCGCGGTGCCGCCTGCGGGAGGACGACGGGCGGCGCGGCGCCGGGCAGACTCGGCCCGCGAAGAGCCGACGGCACGAGGGGCGGTCCTGATGAGAGCCGAGACAGCCGGGCGCGCGGGCCGCCGGGCTGCGCGGCGCGCGGGAACCGCCTGGCCCGTGCCCCTGCTTGTGATCCACGGCGCGCGGCTGTGCCCGCCGGCGGTGCGAGGGCTCTCGGCTTCCTCGGCGTCGGCGGCGTCCGCGCTGTCGTCGGCTGCGGCCGCCCCGCTGCGGTGGGCACGCGCCGGGGCGTCGGGCCGATCGGTGCCTCCGTCCGCCGGTCCGCCGCCTCCCGGCGGACCCGAGCCGGCACAGGCCTCGGCCCGCGTTCCCACGCAGCGCGTTCCGGCGCTTCCGGCCGTCCCGGTCCGGACGCCGCTGCCCCGCCCCCCGGTGCCGCCGGGCGCCGGTGCGCTCCAGGAGCCCGCGCGGCGCCGCCGCGCGCAGAGGGTACCGAGCACGGCGGCATCGTGGCTGCGCGCCCTGGGCTCCGCGTGGCGTCCCGCTGCCCTGTGGTGGTTGCGGGTGGCGGTACTCGTGCAGGTGGCGGCCGCACTGGCGCGGTCGGCGACGGTCGGCGCCGCGTCCACCGAGCCCGCCGGACTCGGCGCCGGGTTCCTGGACGGTCCGCTGCTGTGGCCGCTGCTGGCCGCGGGGGCGGTGCAGGCGGCAGCGGCGGCGGCGATCGCGGCCTGTGCGCGGGTCTCGTGGTGGCCCGCGGTGTTCAGCGTGCTGCTGCTGGTCGGCGGCGTGGTGCAGGGGCGCCTGGAGTCCGTGGAGCCGCTCTACCTGCTGCTGTTCGGCGCGGTGCTGGTGGCGCCGGGGCTGTGGGTGGCGCTGTGGGCGTGGGGCTGGCGCTGGCCGGTTCCCGGTTCCGCCCTCGATCGCCCCGAGGCGCAGGCGCCCGCGCGCGCCGACTGACGCCGTCGGGGGCTCAGCTTTTCCAGGCCGGGTCGTAGTCGGGGTGGGAGGCGTAGACGGCCGCCAGGTGCTCCAGCGCGCGGCGCCATGCGTGCAGCGCCGACCAGACTCCGTCCTCCTCGGCGGCGGACTGGGCGCCGTTGTCGAGGGTGTCCATGCACTCGCGGTAGGTGGCCGTGTACTGCTCGACGATGCCGCGTTTGGCGGCGACGTCGGCGCGGACGCGCTCGGGCCCGCCGGTACCCGGCGACGCCGCGTGCGCGGCCTGCTCGTCCTCCGCCAAGCGCGCGTTGAGGAACTCGACGATCGTCACCCTGCTCCACTCCTTCCGCCGGAGTCCACTCCCATCGACGCCCCCGACCGCCCGGGCGTTCCACCGCTGCCACCGACCTCGGAGCAGCGGCGCGCGCCGCGTCGGCCCACCGCGGGGTTTCTCCCCCGATGCCCGTACCTCACTCCTTGTATGGCAGTGGTCCGCAGATTGTACGGATATCCGCTGCGGCCGGTGGTGACGGCTCCGTAGAAGAGCGCGGCATGCACACACGGGCCCCACTGCGCCGAGCCCTACACGCACCCCTCGAACTGGGGAACGCTGGTGTTGATGTCCAGGCCGCTGTCGCCGAACCACTTGCGCAGCAACCACGCCGCGGTGCCGTCCTGGTACATCCGGGTGATGGCCCGATTGACCGCCTCGCAGCCGGCGACGTCCTGCCTGGCGATGCCCACTCCGTACTTCTCGTTCGTGAAGGCCGCGTTGACCAGGTTGAACGACGACGGTGCCGTGTCCAGGTAGCCCGCAAGGACCAGGTCGTCGGTCGAGACGGCGTCGACCTCGCCCGCGGCCAGCAGGTCGATGCAGTCGCCGTAGGTGGGGCGCTCCACGCTCTCGGCGGCGATGCCGCGCTCGCCGATGATCCGGTCGGCGGAGTCGGAGTCGGCGCCCTGGCACAGCACCTTGCCCTCCAGGTCGGCCGGGCCCGCCACGGAGGTGTCGCCGGCGCGGAGCAGGATGTCCTGGTGGGCGACGTAGTAGGGCCCGCCGAACGCGACGACGGTCTTGCGCAGCGGGGTGATGGAGTAGGTGGCCAGCACCAGGTCGACCTCGCCGCGGACCAGCACCTGTTCGCGCTCCTGGGGGCTCACCCCGGTGAAGTCCACCTCGGCCCGCTCCACACCCAGCTCGTCGGCGATGTAATGGGCCACGTCCACGTCGAAGCCGGCGAACGTGCCGTCGTCGGCGCGCAGGGCCAGCCCCGGCTGGTCGGTCTTGACGCCGATGCGCAAGCGTTCGGCGTCGGTGATCGAGGCGGGCCGGCCCACGGCCTCGGTGCACGATCCCGACGCGGCCAGCACCAGCGCGGCGGCGGCCGCGGTCAGCAGTCGGCGCAGTCCCATCGGCCCTCGCCTTTCTTCGCGGTCCTCCGCTGCACCCCTCCGCCCTCCTGTGGTCTCCGCCGGCACGCCGCCGACCGTGCCGAGGCCCCCGCTAGCGGTACTCGGCCAGCCGGGGCCGTACACCCAGCACCACCAGGGCCGCGAACCCCAGGCACGCGCCAGGCAGGATCGCGTCCCAGCCGCGCAGTCCGGCGCGGGCGTCGGCGACGGCGGTTTCGAAGGTGTTGGTGTGCAGCGCCGTCAGCTGCACGAGAGACCGCTCATAGCGGTCGAAGTGGTCCGCCACCGACTCCTCGCCCGCCATGCGGGCGTCGATGGCCGCGCCGGCGCCCTCCTCTTCGGCCCGGCCGCGCATCCTTTGGTCGGCGTGCAGGTAGGCGCTGTAATCGCGCAGGGCGCGCCGCTGGGCCTGCTCGCGGCCCTCGACTCCCCCGGCGTGGATCTCCTGCCCCAGCAGCCCGAGCAGCCGCCCGGGGTAGGCGGTGTGGTCGGGAACGGCCTCGGCGACCTCGGCGGTGTATTCCTCCAGGTCGCCGGGCACGCCGTCGTCGTCGGGAACCAGGAACAGGACCATCTGCGCGTCCTCCAGGAAGTTCTGCTCGTAGATGTCGGCGCGGCCGGGGTCCATCAGCCACCGGCTCTGGTCGGCGTTCATCCCGGTGCTGATGGCGCGGGCGCGCGAGAGCGCCAGTACCGAGTCGAGCCCGTCCGCCTTGGCGGTGCGCAGCAGGACGGCCTGCTGCTCCAGCATGCCGATCGCCCCCAGGCCCAGCACGAGGACACCGGCGGTCGCCGCGGCCAGGGGGATGTTGTAACGGCGCCGGAAGCGGGTGCGCAGGAAGTACTGGAGGGCGAGAAGCGCCGCGAGCAGGGCGGTGGCGGCCCCCGCGACGAGGGCCATCCGCACCGACGCGGCCGAACTGTTCTCCTGGTAGGTGCTGCGCACGGTGGCACCGCTGTCGAGGGTGAGGTTGTAGGCCTTGGGCAGCAGGTCGCGGCGCATCAGCTCGCCCGCCCGCCGATAGAGCCGCACGACCTCCTCGGGCTGGGAGCCGGCGGGGAGTCCGGCTTCGTCGCTGAGCAGGCGCGCCTGGGCCACGAGGTTCTCGTAGCGGCTCATGTCCTCGATGACGGCGCGGACGTTCTCCTCGTCGGTCGCGTCGCCCTCGGCCAACTGGGCCGCGTGCAGGAGCGCGTCGGTGGCGTCGGAGCGGCGCTGCTCGTAGCGGACCAGGGCGGCGTCGCGGCCGTCGCCCAGGGAATGGTCGGAACCCATGAGCAGCACGTTGGCCATCTGGGCGTCCATGTCGCTCAGCGCGAAGTACAGATCGGCGGTGGCCACCACCTTGGGCCCCTCGTCGCGGCCGATGACGTCCAGCCCGTCCCGGGTCTGCGCGATCGCCGAGCCGGTGACGGCGAACAGCACGCCGGTGAGGCCGAGGCACAGCACGCTGAGCAGCCACACCCAGCCGCGGGTGCCGGGCCGCCCCACCCACGCCGGCAGCCGCGTGCGGGGCCGCGCCCGGTCGGCCGCCCGCGTGGCCAGGCGGTCGGCGATCTCGGGGGCCTCGGTGCTGCCTTTCACCACTCCGCCTCACCCCCGCTGGTGGTGCAGGGCGATGACGGTCCAGGCGCCGACGTAGATGCGGTCGGCCTCATGCAGGGGCACCTCCGTGTTGGACGGGACCGCTTCGGCGGTTCCGTTGAGGGTGGTCCCGTTCGTGGAACCCTCGTCGACCAGCACCCAGCCTCCGCCGGGGCGGGCGATGAGCATGGCGTGGGTGTGGGAGACGGCCGGGTCCTCGGGAGGTCCGGCCAGGTCGATCTCGGGGTGGATGCCCAACGTGAGGCTGCGCCGCCCGATGCGGACGCGGGCGCGGTTCAGCGGCATGCGGCGCTGCGGCGCGTGGGCGGGGAATGCGATGACCGCGGGGTCCAGTACACCGCCGTCGGCCATGGCCTGGTAGTAGGCGGGGTCGGCGCAGACGATCGCCCACCAGGTGGAGCGCTGCGGTCCCGCGGCGGCTCCGGGCTGCGGTGCGCTTCGGGCGGTACCGAGCACGGCGGTGCCGTCGTGCTCGGCGGGGTGGGCGGGCCGGTTCGGGGTCAGGGGCAGCGGCGAGGCCTCGGTGCTGTCGGCGGCGGTGAAGTCGTGGCCGCACTCCTCGCAGAAGCGGCCGTCGCGCACGGCGGCGCAGTCGGGGCAGGTCTCGTCAGTGGCGGGCGCGTCGGCGCCCGGACCGGTCGGCGGCTGGGTGGTGGGCAGTCCGCACACGTCGCAGCGGACGCGGGCGGACGAGAGGTGTCCGGCCGGACACGTCGGCATGATCGGCCCCTTCTTCCTCTCACACGGCCCCCGATTCGCGGTCGCCCGCGCGCGTGCGCTCCGTTGTGGTCGTGCAGGTCTCCGGCGCCGCCTCGGAGGCTCCATCGAGCGCCCGCAGCCGTACCGTGCCCGAGGCCGTTTCGGCGGCCCCGGCGGCGGTGTCGAACGGTCCGGCGGCGGCCGTCCCGTAGCGGGCGGGCGCCGGCGCCCGCCCCAGCCGCACGGTGGCGGTGTCGGTGTCGTCGTCCGGACGCGTGTGCAGCCCCTCCTGCACCGCGCGGGAGGGCCCGTCGTAGACGCCGGCGGTCGCCGGGCCCAGGTCGGCCGGACGGTCCTCGTCGATCCACTCGGCGAGGACGTCGCCGCAGACCGCGACCTGCGGGTCGGCGCCTGCGGTCAGCACGCGCAGGCGCGCCGCACGCATCCGCCGGCCCGGCTGCGCGGACGGCACCCGCAGGTGCAGGTGGTAGGCGCGGCTCTCGTCGGCCCAGGAACCGGCGGGGTAGCCGCCGGTGCGTGGTCCGCAGGGCGTGCGCCGATCGGTGAGGTCGCAGACGCCGGGCGCGATCTGGACCAGGGCGGCGACCCGGGCGCCGCGGGGCGTCCACAGCCGCAGCGCGACCTCGGCGGCCGGTGCGGGACCGGCGGCCGGGGCGGGCGGAATCCGGGTGACGCGCACGACCGCGTGCACATCGCCGCCGCCCGGCGGCAACCGCCGGTCGCCCTCCACCCGTACGGCGAACTCCGGTCCGCGGCCCGGCACGAGACCCGTGGCGGCGGTCATCGCACCCCCTCCCCCGTTCGGGGGCCGGGTACGTCGATCACCACGGCCGTGACGTTGTCGCGCCCGCCGCGCTCCAGCGCGAAGCGGACACACGCCCGTGCCGCGGCGAGCGGGTCGGCCCCGGCGCCGCGCACGAGCCCCGCCAGCTCGGCGGGCTCGGGCAGGTGGTTCCACAGTCCGTCGCTGCACAGCAGCAGGCGGCCCGCGCCGCCCGGATCGAAGGCCGCCACCCGTCCGGCGGCTCCGCTGTAGTCGGCGCCCAGCCACGCCGTCAGCGTGTGGGCGTGCGGCGAGACCGCCGCCTCTTCGGGGCTGAGCACGTGCATCGCCACCATGGCCTCGCTCCAGGAGTCGTCGCGGGTGAGCAGGGCCGAGGGTGCGGCGGGGCGGCCCTCGCTGACCCAGTAGGCGCGGCTGTCGCCGACCCAGGCCACGCCCAGCGGCCCGCCCGACGCCGGCACCGCGGCGCCCACGAAGGTGCAGGCGGGCGCCTGGCCGGGGGCCTCGGCGAGCGCCGCGACGGTTACGGCCGCCCGGCGCAGCGCCGCGCTCAGGGCCTCGGCCGTGCCCTGGCCGCTCTCCAGCGACGCGGCCAGGGCCGTGGCCCCGGCCTCGACCGCGGCCGCGGCGGCGGAGTCGGGGCGCGGCGAGGAGGAAACCCCGTCGCAGACGACTGCGGCGGTCGCCGACCCGGCGGCCCGATCGCCCGCGCCCGGCAGGTCCACGGCGCGCAGGGCCATGGCGTCCTCGTTGCGTTCGTGGCGCAGTCCGCGGTCGCTCACCCCGGCGGCACCCGTCCCCAGTCGCAGCTCGCTGTGGTCGCCGGTGCGGCGGCGCAGCCCGCATTCGGTGCAGGCGCCCCCGCTCACGCGGGCGCCGCAGCGGGCGCAGGGGGGCTGCGAACCGGCGGTGTCCGGGACGGTCGGGGCCGCAGCGACACCCCCGGCGCCCGGTGCGCCCTCGCCGCGCAGGGCGTGGCCGCAGTGCTCGCAGAAGGCGTCCTCGGCCGCGACGGCGTCACCGCACACCGGACAGGTCAGCACGCTGCGCGCCTCCCCTCTGCCGCGTACGCGCGGTCTCCCGCGCAGTGCGGCCGAATCCGGCGGCCGGCGGCGCCATCGGACCGCGCCGACCGCGCGGCGGTCCTCCCCCGGACCGCGGCCCCTCGGGCCGTGTCCCCCCGGATACGGCCATACCCGCGCCGGACGGTGGGGCTAACGCCCGGCGGCGGATCCGCGGCGGGGCGGCCGGTCACAGCAGCGTCCTCGGCCGTACGGCGTTGGCCCGATCCACGAGTTCGCGGCGACGGATGGCGTCGGTGGTGATGCGGGCGCGCTCGCGGTAGCTGCGCTCCAGGCCGGCGCGCAGCCCTTCCTCGGTCATCGGGGCTCCCAGCAGCCGGGTGTACGCGGGCTCGGGGGCGCATCCGGACAGCACCCAGTCCAGCGCGCCCCGCAGCACGCGGGCGTTGAGGCGGTCGCGGGCCTCGCCGCGCAGTCCCAGGCGGCTCAGGCGCCCCACGGCGTCCAGGAACACCTCCTCCGACACCGCGCGCGGGTCCCTGTCGATCACCAGCACGCTCACCGCCGCCATCTGCGCGGCGATGTAGACGCTGGAGAGCTCGGGAACCATGTCCAGCACCTCGACGGCCCCGGCGGGGTCACCGCGGGCCAGACGGATGCGGGCCAGGCCGAACCCGGCACTGACGTAGGAGCGGTCGGTCAGCCACACGATGCGGTAGAGCCGCTCGGCGTCGGCGTGATCCCCGGTCAGCTCGCAAGCGGCGGCCAGGCCGAGCTTGGGCGCCGCCTCGCCGGGCAGGTGGTCGAACAGCTCCTCGAACCGCTCGCGGGCGTCGCAACCGTCGCGGGCGCCCAGCGCCATGACCGCCCAGTACCAGAACGGCCGCCAGTCGCCGGGCGCGCAGGCGCCGAACTCCTGCAGCCGGTGGGCGGCCTCCTCGCGGCGGCCCAAACCGATCAGGGCGCGGGCGAGCATCAGCTGCGCCTCGGGGGTGGGGTCGGCGTCGCCTTCCAGAGTGGCGGCCAGGTCCTCGTCGGGCAGTGTGGCGAGCCCTTTGAGCTGGGCGGCGGCCTCGTCGGCGGAGTCGACGAGCGGAAGCGGCAGGGCGGCCGCGGCGCGCTCGGGGCCGGGCGGACCCAGCAGCCGGTCGGTCTCGTCGATGACCCGCACCAGGTTGCCCGAGGTGAACAGCGGGTGCTCGGCGCCGAACAGGGCCGACTGGGCGGGGTGCGGGCGGCCGTGCATGCCGGAGAGGACCTCGCGCAGCACACCGGTGAGCTGCTCGGCCATCTCGGCGGCGTCGCAGAAGCGCAGCGAGGGTTCGAGCTGAAGCGCCCGGCGCAGCAGCCGGTCGTAGGAGGGGTAGCGCCGCAGCACCGGCACGGACTCGGCGTCGGGCAGGTCGTGATCGTAGGCGCGGGCGAAGTCGAACCGGAAGCTGAGCACGGCCAGGCAGCGCGCCACCGAGTACATGTCGGCGCTGACGGAGGGGCCGGTCTCGCGCAGCTCCCGCTCGGGGACGCGGTAACCCACGGTGGTGTAGACGGGGGTGACCAGGTCGTCGACGGGACGCACCGCTCCCAGGTCGATGATCTTGATCTGCTCCTCGCTCTGGATGACGTTGTCGGGCTTGAAGTCGCAGTAGAGCAGGCCCTTGCTGTGCAGGTGCCCCAGGGCGCGCAGCGCCTCCAGGCCGTAGGCGATCACCCGGTCCACCGGCAGGCCGTCGGCGCCGGGGTTGCGCGCCCGGTGCTCCAGGAGCAGGTCGCGCAGGGATTTGCCGCCGACGTACTCCATGACGATGTGGCCGGTGGGCACGCCCGTCCGCGGGTCCGGGTGCTGCACGAAGTTGTAGATCTTGACGACGTTGGGGTGCTCGACCTCGGCCAGCACGCCGCGTTCGGCGGCGGCGGACTTGTGGGCCTCGGCGTCGCCGACGTTGAGCAGGCCCTTGAGCACGACCCACCGGTCGTTGACGTTGTGGTCGCGGGCGAGGTAGATCCAGCCGAGCCCGCCGTGGGCCAGGCAGCCGAGCACTTCGTACTGGCCGGCGACCAGGTCGCCGGCGGCAAGCTTGGGGGTGAAGGAGAACTCGGTGCGGCAGGCGCGGCAGTAGCCCTCGGTGCGGCCGGGGCGCCCGTTGCGGGAGCGGCCCACGGCCTCGCCGCAGTAGCCGCAGACGCGGTTCTTCTCGGCGACCACCGGGTCGCTGAGGACGGCGCTGGCGGGGTCGCGGTAGGGCACGGGCGGCACCTGGACCATGCCCAGCCCCAGCAGCCCGCGGGAGGAGGGTGCCCCGGGGCGGCTCACGGTGCCGACGGCGGGATCGGCGCCCTCCCGCGGCCGCGGCCCCGATGAGCCGGACGCCCCGGAGGCCCCGGACAGGCGGGACTCGCGCAGGCTGGACGCGGGGCCCGAGGCGAAGGGGTCCTCGACGTCGGGGGCGTCGGGGGAGCGCTCCGGGTCCGCAGCCGGCGCGGAGGGCCCGCCGCCGTGCTCGGCCGGGCTGTCGCCGTGGGCGAGGGGCGGCGCCGAGGGCGGGCGGGGCGCGGGGGCGGTGGGCGCCGCCGCTGTGGTGGTGGTGCCGGAGACCCGCGGGGCGGGGACGATCGCCTCGGAGGCGAGCGGTGCCATGCCGCACTGGTCGCAGTAGCCGTCGTCGATCACACCGGTGCAGTCGGGGTCGGTGCACTCGGTCATCGGCACGCTCCTGTGGTCTTGTGGGCGCAGCTCTCCCCCGCGCCGACGCGGTGGGGCGGATCGGCGCACCCCGCTCCGGCGCCGTCGTGTCCGGCGCGCGGGCGGCGGTGCCGCGGAGCCGCCGTGCGCTGCGGGCGCGCCGGCGGCGCCGACCGCGTCGCCGTCGTTCCGGGCAGAGCACCGCACGCTTGTCGCGATCCGAGTCTTACCCCGTTGCCGGCGCTCCACAAGCGGACGCGGCAACGGCGGCCGTATCCGGCCGGTGATGCGTGGCTTACGGGGCGGTCAGGCGGATCAGCCGAGCCAGCCCGGGCGCACCATGCCGGTCTCGTAGGCGATGACGACCAGCTGGGCCCGATCGCGCGCGCCCAGCTTGGTCAGCACCCGGCTGACGTGGGTCTTCGCGGTGGCGGGGCTCAGCGTCAGGCGGCGGGCCAGTTCCTCGTTGGACAACCCGGCGGCGACGGCGGCCATGACCTCGCGCTCGCGCTCGGTGAGCGAGTTGAGCCGGGGCGCCGGCGGCGGATCCTTGATACGGCCCGCGAACTCGCCGATGAGGCGGCGGGTGACCGAGGGCGCCAGGAGCGCGTCGCCGCGGGCGACGACGCGCACACCGTGGATGAGCTCTTCGGGCTCGGTGTCCTTGACCAGGAAGCCGCTGGCGCCGGCCTTGAGTGCGCCGTAGACGTAGTCGTCGAGGTCGAAGGTGGTCAGGATGAGGACCTTGACGTCGAGCAGCCGCTCGTCGGCGGCGATGCGGCGGGTGGCCTCCAGGCCGTCGAGGACCGGCATGCGGATGTCCATCAGCACGACGTCGGGGCGCTCGGCGCGGGCTGCCCGCACGGCCTTTTCGCCGTCATCGGCCTCAGCGACGACGGAGATGTCGTCCTCGCCCTCCAGCATGGAGCGGAAACCGGCACGCACCAGCGTCTGGTCGTCGGCGAGCACCACCGTGGTCATGCGTGCCCCGCTTCCGTCTCGGCCGCGGCCTGTTCTCGGCGCGCTGCCCCCTTTGTTACCAGTCCACGGCCCCTGCGGGGAGCCAGGGCGGGCGCGTCACGGCGAATCGGAGCCAAGAGGCCCGGAGGCACGCCCGTCGGAGGTGGTGGAGGCGCCACCGGACGGCGCGGCCAGCGGGAAGGAGGCGTGAACGGCGAAGCCGGGGGCGTCCCGACGCGGTCCTGCGCTGCAGGTGCCGCCGACCGCGGCGGCGCGTTCGCGCATCCCGCGCAGCCCGTTGCCTTCGGGCGCGGTCTCCGGCGGCGCGCCGCGACCGTCGTCGGTCACCGCCACGCGCAACTCGGTACCGCCGGAGACCACCGACACAGCGGCCTCGGTCGCACCGGAGTGGCGCAGCGCGTTGGTGAGGGCCTCCTGGACGATGCGATAGGCGGCCAGGTCCACGGCGGCGGGCAGCGGCGCGTCGGCGCCTTCGGCCTCCAGCCGCACCGGCAGCCCGGCGGCCGTCGTCTGCTCGGCCAGTTCGCCGACCCGCGCCAGGGAGGGCGCGGGCGCGGTGGGCGCGCCGCCGTCGACCTGGCGCAGGACGCCCAGCGTGGAGCGCAGCTCCCGCAGGGTGTCGCGGCTGGCCTCCTTGATGCGGTCGAGCGCGTCGTAGGCGGCTTCGGGGTCGTCGCGGCGGTGCGCGGCGGCCCCGGCCTGCACGTTGATCAGCGAGATGCTGTGTGCGACCACGTCGTGCAGCTCCCGCGCGATGCGCAGGCGCTCCTCGGTCGCACGGCGGCGCGCCTCCTCCTCGCGGGTGCGTTCGGCCTCGGCGGCGCGCTGCTGGACCTCGCGGACGTAGGCGCGGTGGCTGCGGGCGATCTCGCCCGCCAGCAGCAGCACCAGGGCCCAGCCCACCACCGACAGCGCCCGCACCGCGTCGAAGGCGAGGATCTCCGCGACGCCGGAGATCACGAATACGAGGGCGACGGAGGCGAGCGCGGCGACGCGGTTGCCTGTGGCGCTCAGCCGCACCACCGCGGCCACGAACCCCAGCCAGGCGACCCAGACGTCGGCGTCGGCGAGCATGTAGTAGCCGATGACACTGAGCCCGACCACCACCGCGGCGGTGCGCGGGAACCGGGTGATCACCGCCAGGGCGACGTTGCCCGCCGGCAGCACCGCCAGTCCGGGTTCGAGGCCCTGGCCGTAGGCGAAGAGGAGCTGCACCGCGGTGACGGTGGCGGCCACCAGCAGGTCGGCGGCCCAGGCGGGAATCCGCAGGCGGCCGATCAGCAGTGTGGTGTCGGGGTGCTCGGCCCGTTCCGCGGCGTCGCCGGACGCGGTCGAGCGGTCGCGGGCACCGGTCCCGCTCGGCCTCGACGGGATCACCGCCGCCCCCTGCGCCCGCGCCGTTCTTGATCCGCGCCTGCAGCGATGTCGCGCCCCATCACCCCTCCATCGGATTGCGGCCGCCCGCTCGGCGGGGGCCGCGTCTCCAGGATGGGGCGCGGCCGCCGCGCCGCGCATCCCCCGCCGGGTGCAGCCGCGGCTGCGACCCCGGATGTAGGCGGCCGCGAGGCTTCAGGCGGTACCGCCGGGCTCGGGTCCCTCCTGTGGGGGGCCGCTGCGCAGAGGGCCGCCGTCGGCGCTCTGGCCCAAGCCCCGCATGCGCAGGCTCAGTGCGATCAGAGCGGAGCCGAAGACGATGGCGTAGACGCCGATGGCGAAGGACATCGCGATCGCCCCGCCGAAGGGCACGATCCAGATCACCAGGCCGAAGGCGACCGAGAGCGCGCCGCCGAAGATGTAGAGCCATTCACCGTGGATCTCCCGGCGCAGCCGGTAGGCGGTGAGGATCTCGAAGACGCCGGTGATGATCGCCCACAGGCCCAGCAGCACCGTCAGCACCAGCACGGTGGCCAGCGGCCAGGCCAGGATGATCAGCCCGACCACCACGCCCAGGACGGCCTCCCACACCAGCGGTGTGCGGTCGCCCTCCTGGGCCCGCAGGGCGGCCCATCCGGCGAACACACCGTCGACCAAGGCGTAGACACCGAAGACCGTGGCCAGCGCGATCGCCGTGATTCCGGGCCACAGGACCGCGACGAGCCCGAAGAGGATCGCCGCGGCGCCCCGGACGGTCAGGACCCACCAGTGCTCAGCCAGGTAGTCGAGCATGTCTCCCCCGATCGATCGACCACAGTGACGCTCTGCCCGTGTGCGCGGGCGCTGATGGTCGCGGGGGCGGAATTATTACCGAATGATGGGGCGGGACGGCACGTGGCGGTGCGATCCGCTGCGGTGCCGCGAGCAGGAATAGTACCCGGCCGGGCCGGCAGGGCGGCTCCGCCGGCGCGACCGGGTACGGCGCAGGGGCCTCAGTCGTTGTAGGAGCGCTGCTCGGGTCCGACGTAGAGCTGGCGCGGCCGGGCGATCCGGGCGGCGGGGTCCACACGCTGCTCGCGCCAGTGCGCGATCCAGCCCGGCAGCCGGCCCAGGGCGAACAGCACGGTGAACATGCTGGTGGGAAAGCCCATCGCCCGGTAGATGACGCCGCTGTAGAAGTCGACGTTGGGGTAGAGCTTGCGGTCGGTGAAGTAGGGGTCGTCCAGGGCGCGGTTCTCCAGCTGCAGCGCGAGCTCGAACAGCTGGTCGGGCTGCTCCTGGCGGTCCAGGATCTGGGCGGCCAGCCCCTTGATCTCCTTGCTGCGGGGATCGAAGTTCTTGTAGACGCGGTGCCCGAAGCCCATCAGGCGGGTGGAGCTCTCCTTGTCCTTGACCTTGGTCAGGTAGGAGTCGACGTCGCCGCCGAGGCCGCGGATCTCCTCCAGCATCTCCAGCACGGCCTGGTTGGCGCCGCCGTGCAGCGGGCCGAAGAGGGCGTTGATGCCGGCGGAGACGCTGCCGTAGAGGTTGGCCTGCGAGGAGCCCACCACGCGCACGGTTGCGGTGGAGCAGTTCTGCTCGTGGTCGGCGTGCAGGATCAGCAGCAGGTCCATCGCCTTGGCGTAGAGCTCGTCGAGCTCGCGGCTGCCGCTGTCGCCGCCGAAGGTCATGCGCAGGAAGTCCTCGACGTAGCCGAGGCTGCGGTCGGGCTCCAGCGGCTGTTCGCCCACGGAGTTGCGGTAGATGCGGGCGGCCATGGTGGGCAGCTGGGCCATCAGCAGCATGGTGGCGCGGTCGACCTGGTCGGAGTCGCCGGGGTCCACGGTGTCGGCGTAGAAGGCGGCCATGGTGTTGACGGCCGAGCCCAACTGGATCATCGGATGTCCGTCGCGCGGCAGGGCGTCGATCATGGCCCGCATCTCGGCGGGCAGCGCGGCGTTGGCGCGCAGCTGCTCGGAGAACTCCTTCAGCTCGCCGGGACCGGGCAGCTCTCCGTGGATGAGGAGGTAGGCGACCTCGAGGAAGGAGCTCCCGGACGCCAGTTCCTGGATGGGGTACCCGCGATAGCGGAGGATGCCCGCTTCGCCGTCGATATAGGTGATCTTCGACTGGCACGCGGCGGTGTTGGCGAACCCGGGGTCGAGGGTGACCATGCCGGCTTGACTCAGCAAGGTCTTGGCCTCGAAGGCCCGGTCGCCCTCGGTGCCGGTCAGCAGCGGCAGGGTGTGCGCCCCACCTTCGTACCGCAGCTCTACCACGCGCTCTTTGCCGTCTTCGCTCATGCCTGAGCAACCTTTCCAGGCGGGGATGCGGGGGATCAGGGAAAGCCGCCGTCCCGGCTCGACCATGTCTTGAGTTCAGATCTAATTAAACTCCAGTGAAGCAAAACAGTACAATTGTCGCGCATTGGCGAAGCGGTGACATGGGACACACCATTAAGCAGGTGACCGGTTTCCCATAAGGCAAAGAAACGACGATTTTCGCGCCCGCGAGAAGTGTACCTGTTTGCCGTGCGAACACGGTTGCACCCCCGGGAAACACGGGAAGCCCCCGCCACTCGGGTCCCGCCGCGCGGCGGGACCCGCGGCCCGCACGGGCTCAGCCGCCGGCGTGCGCGCGCTGCGCCTGCCACGGCCGCAGCCGCGGCAGCCACGCGGGCACGTTGCGCCGGTACTCGGCGTACTCGGCCCTGAAGGAGCGCTCCATCACCGGCTCCTCGTAGAACCGGACGAACAGCGCGACGACCGCCCAGAAGCCCAGCGCCCACGCGGCCACGCGGCCACGCCCCAGGAGCCGGACAGCAGCGCCTGGCCGGCGTTGACCGCGGTCAGCGCCACGTACATGGGGTTGCGCACGTAGCGGTTGAAGCCGTCCACCACCAGGTGCTCGGTGGGCGCGACGGGCGCCGGCGTGCCACGTGCCGCGGTGAACCTGGCGAAGGCGTGCACGCACACGTACAGGCCGGCGCAGATCAGCAGGACTCCGGCGGCCTGCGCAGCGCCCCAGAACGGCAGCGGCCGGTGGACCCCCCCAGCCGCTGATCAGCCAGGGAATGAGGCCGATCATCGTGCCCGGCGCCACGAAGAAGAACACCGTGCTGCCGACCGCCGCCGACGTGCGACTCCGCATCGTCTACTCCGCCCGCGGTACACATGATGGTCCGCCCGGCGCTGGACCGCGCACTGGGCCCGGACCTGCCCTCGGTCGACGACGCCTGCGCGATGTTCGCCGACGGGTTCCTGCGCGCCGTGGCGGCCGCGCCCGGCGGATACACCCCGGGCCCACGCGGCGGGGCCTGACCCCGGAGTCGAACCGGGCGGGCTCCGCGGCCCCCTCAGCAGACGGAGGCGACCTCTCCCCCGGTGATCGCCGCCAGCCGGTCCGGCGCGATCGGGAAGACACTGTGCGGGGTCCCCGCCGCGGCCCACACCGTGTCGAAGGCGAGCAGGTCGGCGTCGATGACCGTGCGCAGCGGGCGGTCGTGGGCCAAGGGCGGGACGCCGCCGATGCTGAACCCGGTCGCGGCCTTGACCTCCGCAGCACTGGGGCGGGTGATCTCGGCGCCGGCCGGCACGTGCTTGGCCAGCAGGCCGGTGTCGACGCGGTTGGCGCCCGAGGCGATGACCAGCAGCGGTTCGCCTCCGGCCAGGAACACCATGCTCTTGGCGATACGGGGGACCGTCGTGCCCAGCGCCTCGGCGGCTTCGGCCGCGCTGCGCGTGCTGTCGGAAAGTTCGCGCACGCGGCCCTGCTCGCCGTACTCGACGAGCGCGTCCTGCACCCGCTGGGCCTTGGCGTGCATGGAGATACCTCCCGTCGGTCGGCGGCTGACCGGGAACCGCCGTTCCATGGTGCCACGCGGCCCGGAAGCGCTCAGCCGCCTTCGGCGCCCAGCGCGCCCCGGACGCGCGCGAGCACGTCCTCGCCGGGGATCCCCGCGGGATAGACCGCCACCAGGACCGACTCCGCTCCCGCCCCGGCCCCGGACGCCGCCGACCGGGGCGCCTCGGCGGGCTCGCGCAGGAGCGCCCCCAGCGAGTCGGTCACGAACCCCATGGCCTCGTCGAAGCGGCGCCAGGGCACCGGCTCCTGCGGTGCGTGCAGCCACGACCGCAGCACGTGGTTGTGCGCCGCGATGACCGACGCGGCCAGCGCCTCGCCTGTCAGCGCGCGCCGCCCCGCCGTCTCTCCGCGGGCCAGGAAGCGGCTGAAGGCGGCCTGGTAGCGGGCGGTCATGGCGATCTCCCTGTCGCGCAGCCGGGGCACCGCGCGCACGAGGCGGAACCGGGGCACGGTGACCTCGGGCGAGCGCACGTACTCCTGGAAGACCATGCGCGCCGCGGAGCGCACGGTGGCGACAGGGTCGTCGTCGGGGGCCGCCTCCAGGAAGCGCTCGACGGTCTCGAACAGGTCGTCGTGCTCGGCGAAGAGGATGTCCTCCTTGGAGCCGAACCGGCGGAAGAGGCTGCGCCGGCTCATCCCGGCCGCGACGGCGATGTCGTCCATGGTCGTGGCCTCGTAGCCGGCTTCGGTGAAGAGCCGCACCGCCACCGCGACCACTGCGCTGCGCGCCGATCCGCCCGGCCTGGCCCGCTCGCCGTCCGTGCTCTCCGCCACCTCGGCCCCATTCCCGATCGCTGCCGCCGCGGGCGCCCGTGCCCGCCCCTACGAGTATCGGGCGTCTTTCCCCGCGGCGCACACGACACGTACTATGACACTAGATGCCAAACTTGGACACGCAGTGCCAGAAGTGGCGGACGCGGGAGCGAAGACACCAGGAAGGCGGGGAGCGTCGATGAGCGACTTCGACCTGTTCAGCATCACCGAGGAGCACCAGGAACTGCGCGAGGCCGTGCGCGCCGTCGCCGACGACAAGATCGCGCCGCACGCGGCCGACGTCGACGAGCGCTCGGAGTTCCCCAAGGCCGCCCACGACGCGCTGGTGGGCACCGACTTCCACGCCGCGCACATCCCCGAGGCCTACGGCGGCGTCGGCGCCGACGCCGTGGCGACCTGCATCATCATCGAGGAGGTGGCCCGCGCCTGCGCGTCGTCCTCGCTGATCCCGGCGGTCAACAAGCTCGGCACGATGCCGCTGATCCTGGGCGGCTCCGAGGAGGTCAAGCAGCGCTACCTGCGGCCGGTGGCCGACGGCGAGGCGATGTTCTCCTACGGCCTGTCCGAACGCGAGGCCGGCTCCGACACCGCGAGCATGCGCACCCGCGCCGAAGCCGACGGCGACGAGTGGGTTCTCAACGGGCAGAAGTCCTGGATCACCAACGCGGGTGTGAGCCGCTACTACACCGTCATGGCCGTCACCGACCCCGACGGCAAGCGGGGCGGCAACGTCAGCGCGTTCGTGGTGCACGCCGACGACCCCGGATTCTCCCTCGGCGAGCCCGAGCGCAAGCTCGGAATCAAGGGTTCGCCGACCCGCGAACTGCACTTCGACAACGTGCGCATCCCCGGCGACCGGCTCGTCGGCGGCGTCGGCGAGGGCCTGAAGATCGCGCTGCGCACCCTCGACCACACCCGCATCACCATCGGCGCCCAAGCCGTGGGCATCGCCCAGGGCGCGCTGGACCACGCGGTGGCCTACGCCAAGGAGCGCAGGCAGTTCGGCTCGGCCATCGCCGACTTCCAGGGCATCCAGTTCATGCTCGCCGACATGGCCATGAAGCTGGAGACCGCCCGCCAGATGGTCTACGTCGCCGCGGCCAAGTCCGAGCGCAGCGACTCCGACCTGTCCTTCTTCGGCGCCGCCGCCAAGTGCTACGCATCCGACGCGGCGATGGAGATCACCACCGACGCGGTCCAGCTCCTCGGCGGCGCGGGCTACGTCAAGGACTTCCCGGTGGAGCGCATGATGCGCGACGCCAAGATCACCCAGATCTACGAGGGCACCAACCAGATCCAGCGCCTGGTCATGGCCCGCCAACTGCTGAAGTAGGCCGGGGCGGCCGACCGGCCGCGCGGGTTCCCCGGCCGCGTCCGTGCGCCGCTGCGTGCGGCCACGCGGCCGGGGCGACCCGTGCTGGGCGATCGCGTCCTTCCGGGGGCCGGTTCTCGGTGGCCCCGCCCCTGGAGGGCGCGCGGGTGGCTCCGGGGCGGGCCGCTCGGCCCTGAGGGGGCGCCGCACCCGACGACATTGCATACCGCATCCAGCGCACGGTGGCCGGGGAGCCGTTCAGTCCCGCCTGTGCCACCCAGCGGTCCTCCGGTGGACTCCTGGCGCGCCCGTCTGTATCGAGTCTTCAAAAATTTCTGAAAACTCCCTAGAGTCAGATGGACCGGGCGCCACTGACACGGTGGGGCGCCACCCCAGCGGGAGGACGATGATGGACGAGGCGACCGTCGACCTGATGGATCAGCGACTCCTCGACGACCCGATCGGCGTGTATGCGCGGCTGCGTGAACAGGCTCCGCTGCACCGGGCGAGCATTCCGGGCGTCGAGGCGCCGATCTGGCTCGCCACCCGATACGAGGACGTCAAGGCGGTACTGAGCGACCCGCGTTTCGTCAAGGACGCGAACAACGTTCCCGGCACGGCCCCGCCCGACGCCGCGGACCAGCTGATCCGGGCCTACGGGCTGCCTGCGGACTACCGGCCCTACCTGGACACCATGCTGACCAAGGACGGCGCCGAGCACACCCGGCTGCGCAAGCTCGTCTCGCGCGCCTTCACCGTGCGCCGTGTCAGCGAGCTGCGCCCCGGCGTCGAGCGGATCGTGGAGCACCGCCTCGACGAACTCGGCGGCGCCGACGGCGCGGTGGAGCTGCTCGGCGAGTTCGCCCTCCCGGTCTCGGGCACCGTCATCTGCGAGCTTCTCGGAGTCGACGAGCAGGACCGGCCCCGGTGGTGCGCCTGGATCGACGAGGTCGCCTCCGGCGATCCCGCCAGGCTGGGCGACGCCTACCGCGGCATGGTGGCCCACACCCGGGAGCTGATCGAGCGGCGCCGCGCACAGCCCGCCGACGATCTGCTCACCGCATTGATCCACGCTCACGACGAGGAGAGCGGCCGACTCGGCGAAACCGAGATGATCGCGATGGTGCTGCTGCTGGTCCAGGCAGGGCACCACACCACCGCCCACCTGATCGCCAACGCCACCGTCCTGCTGAGCGACCACCCCGATCAGGCGGCCCGGCTGCGCGGCGATCCCGGACTGTGGCCCCGCGCGGTGCACGAACTGCTGCGCGTGGGCACTCCCGTCCCGTTGGGCGGCCTGGTGCAGGCGACCGAAGACCTGGAGATCGCCGGGGCTCCGGTCAAGCGCGGGGAGGTCGTGATGTGCGCCCTTCTCGCGGCCAACCACGATCCGAGCCGGTTCGCGGCCCCCGAGCGGCTCGACATCACCCGGGAACCGGCGACGGGAAGGGAGTCCCACGTCTCCTTCAGCCACGGGGTGCACTACTGCCTGGGGGCGGCGCTGGCCCGCCTCGAAGGCGAGGTGGCACTGAGCCGCCTGTTCGCCCGGTATCCGGACCTCTCGCCCGCGGAGGACCGCGCGGACCTGGAATACCGCAGCCGCCCCGGCGCGAAGGGCCTAGCCCGGCTGCCGGTCCTGCTGAACCCGAGGTGACCGGCCGCGGGCGCGGCGCCGCACCGGCCGTCCTCGTCGAGGCGTGGGAGCAGATGCCGGGCCGGTGTCGGCGTGCATGCCGGTGGCGAGCCACGGCGGATCCGCGTCAGTCCCCAGCGCCGCTGTCCGGGGCGTCTCCGAGGCGCGCGAGTACGCGCGGGCCGAGCTCGACGTCGTGCGGCGCCTGCCTGAGTTCGGCCGCATCGACGAGGAACCCCCGGCGCTCGGCCACGAGCTGCAGGGACACCCAATGGTCCGCTTCCATATTCGCCTGCGAGCGACCGCCGAACGGCTCGTCGGGGCCGACGACGACACGCGCGGTCGCACGTATGTCCTCCGCAGAGGTCCTCGCCCAACCCCCGGACGAGGTCCATCCGCGGTCGTCCAGCAGCACCACACGGCTCCCGTCGGCGAGTTCGGCCTCCTGAAGAACCGAAACGCAGACAGTATCGAGGGCCTGCTCACCGACGTCGACGAAGGTCACGAGACGTGTCACGGCGACCATGGGCGCTCCAGAGCCAACGGCGGACCTTTCTCTCCCCGAGCCCGCGCCGCCAAGCCTGATCACGCCGGCTTCCGAGGCCGGAACGCACACCCAGGCGCCGGGCCGCCGTCCTCGCTAGAGGCCTCGCCGGGGCCGGGAGGCCTGACGAGGCCGCCGGGTGCCCCACGCCGCCGCCGATGGCCCCGCCTCCCAAGCGGCAGCGAACGCGCCCGGGGCGGGCCCTAGCCGAACGACCAGCCCGACCAGCGGGTCACCTCGATCACGATGACGGGGCCGGTGGGCGGAGCGTCGCGGTAGGGGCCGTAGCGCTCCTGGAGGTGGCGGATCGCGGTGCGGTGCTCTGAGGGCGTCTCCTGGGTGTCGGTGCCGGGTTCGACGATGCGGGCGCGACCGTCGGCGCGCACCCACCACAGCTCCTCCCAGTCGTCGGAGTACTCGTCGGCGAGCAGGCACACCTGCGGGTTGGCGGCGATGTTGGCGAGCCGGCGCAGTGCGGTGGTGCGCTTGGGCTTGTTGTCGATCGCGACGACCACGGTGTCGGGTGCCTGCCCCGCGCCTTCGAGCAGGGCGAAGGTCACGGGCACGAGGTGGGGCCGGCCCTCGGCGTCGGCGGTGGCCAGGCGCGCCACCCGGGCGCGGGCGAAGGCCTCCCGACACTGTTCGGCGTTCCAGCGCATACCGCGACCCTGCCACGTGCCGCGCCTCCCTCGGAACCGCCCCGCCCTGATGCACCGGATCGGGGCGGGGCCTCAGTCCGCGGGATCGAAGGACGCCGTCATCTCGTCCAGGACCGCCCGGTTGCGGGGGAACTCCTCCTCGGTGGAGACCAGGAAGAGCGCGTAGCCCTTCTCCTCGGTGTGGAAGGCGCGGTTGACGGCGTGCATGCGGCCGCCCGAGCCGTCGAAGGTGAACTCCCAGTCCGCGGCGCTGACGTAGTCGTCGGCGTAGTCCTCTCCGAGCGATTCGACGCCCACCAACTCGTATCCGGGGAAGTTCTGCGAGAGCGCGGGCGCCTGATCGCGCCAGTCGCTCTCGGCGTGGCCGGGCGGGTCGTCGGTCTGATCGATCTGCAGATAGCCGCCGGAGGGGATGTCGAAGAAGACGCTGGTGCCTTCGCGGCGGTCGTAGGACCAGCCCTCGGGAACGTCGACCGAGAACCCTGTGTCGTCCTCGTACTCGTCCATGTCGGGGAGATCGGGCTCGTCCTCGTTGTCGCCGCCGTCCTGTTGTCCGCCGTCCTGTTGCCCGCCGCCCTGGTCCTGCCCGGCACTCGGTTGCGGGGACGAGGCCGAGGGCTGCTCGTCGTCGGGCGAGAGGCTCTCGCCCGCGGTGCCGGCCTCCTCGGGCGCGCCGCTGCGCGTGCCCAGCCACAGCACGAGCGCGAAGACCGCCGCCAGAGCCGCCAGGCCGCCCAGCACCGCCAGCGGGGCGCCGCGGCCTCGGCCGCCCACGGGACCGGAGGCAGCGCCGCCGCCCGCGGGACCGGAGGCCGCCGCCGATTCCGGGGCGCGGCCCGCGCCGCTCGCGTCCTGCACGGGCTCGGCCGAGGTCGTGGCTTGGGCGCCGCGTGCGTCGGACCCCCTGTCGGCGGCCTCCTGCAGCATCCGGGCCGCCTCCTCTACCGGGGGCCGCAGGTCGGGGTCCTTGTGCAGGAGCCGGTCCAGCACCGGCGCAAGCGCACCGGCCGACTGCGGCCGGGGTACCTCAGCGGTGACGATGGCGGTCAGCGTGGCCATCGGGGTGTCGCGGTGGAAGGGCGTCACCCCCTCCACCGCCTGGTAGAGGGTCACACCCAGCGACCACATGTCGGTGGCCGGAGTCGCCGCCTTGCCGTGCGCCTGCTCGGGCGCCAGGTAGCTGGGCGAGCCCACGAGCAGACCGGTGCTGGTGAGGTGGCTCGATCCCTCCAGGTGGGCGATGCCGAAGTCGGTCAGCACCGCGCGGTCGCCACGGGCGAGGAGCACGTTGGCGGGCTTGATGTCGCGGTGCACGATGCCGCGCTCGTGGGCGACCGCCAGCGCCGAGGCCAACTGCACGCCGATGCGCGCCGCCCGCTCGGGCTCGAAGGCGCCGTCGCGCTTGACCAGATCGCCCAGCGACGGCCCGCGCACCAGTTCCATGACGATCCACGGCCGCTCGTCGATCTCCACCACGTCGAAGACGGTGATGATCGAGGGGTGGCTGAGCTGGGCGGCGTGGCGGGCCTCCCGCAGCATCCGGGTCCGGGCCACCTCGACCTCGGCCTCGGGCAGCTGCGGCGGAATGATCAGTTCCTTGATCGCCACCGGGCGGTCCAGGAGCTCGTCGACGCCCTCCCAGACACGCCCCATGCCGCCCTCGCCGATCAGCTCGCTCAGGCGGTAGCGGCCGGACAGCAGGCGTCCCGGCTCGCTGCTCTCATTCGTCATGGGTGGGGATTCCTCGTCTCGGGGGTGGCGGGGCCCACGGCGAGGCCGCGTCAAGGCGAGTCTATGAGCAGCCGGTCGGGCGAACGGGAGCAGGCCGGGGGCCGCCGGACCGGCCCGGCACGGGCTGGGCGGCCCCCGGGTCGCGCGGTGCGCGGTCAGAGCGCCGACGGTCCGCCGCCTGAGCTGCCGCGCGACCGGGTTCCCTCCTGCGGCGGCCGGTTCCGGCCGCGCGGGCCGTCCCCCGAGCCGGCTGCTCCTGTCGGCGACACCGGTCCTGCGGCTATGGTGGACCCGTGATATGCCCTAAGTGCCAAGGCCGGATGCAGACGTTCGACCGGATGGGGATCCACCTCGAGCAGTGCGAGAGCTGCCGCGGCATCTTCCTCGACCGGGGCGAACTCGAGCAGATCATCTCCGCTGAACAGCGCCACTACGGTGCCGCCCCTCCCGGCCCGTCCGGGCCTGCGGGCACTCCCCCGCCGGTGCAGCCCTACCGCGACTCCCCGCGTCCCTACGGCGGCCACGGCGGCGGCTACAAGGACTCCCCCCGCCCTTACGGCGGCCACGGCGGCGGTTACGGCGGCGGCTACAAGGATTCCCCCCGCCCCTACGGCCAGCGCCGCAAGAAGAGCTTCCTGGAGCAGCTCTTCGACTAGCGTGCGCGCGATGCCCGCCTTCGGCGCCGTGGGCCGCGGCGCCGTTTTTCGAGACGCCCCTGTTCGAGGTGCCCTGTGAACCCGCTGATCTGCCCGGACTGCGGGGACTTCACCGACCGCCCCGACGTCGATGCGGCCGGCCCGTCGGGGGCCGTGGTGTGCTGTGCGCGGTGCGGCCACCGCGCACCGTTCCAGCGCCTGCCACTGCTCTGCGTGACCGGCCCGAGCGGCACGGGCAAGTCCACCGTCGCGCGACTGCTGCTGGAGCGGCTGTCGGCGGAGTTCGTCGTCCTGGAGCAGGACCTGCTGTGGACGGGGGGCCTGCGCGACTCCAGCACCGAGCACCCGCAGTTTCGCACCACATGGTTGCGCACCGCCGCGATGATCCACCAGAACGGCCGCCCTGTCGTCCTGTGCGGGACCGTCGTGCCGCCGGAACTGGAGGGCCTGCCCGAACGCGCGCTGTTCTCCGAGATCCGCTACCTGGGGCTGATGTGCGAACCCGACGTGCTCGCCGCGCGGCTGCGCAACCGTCCGGCCTGGCGAGAGTGGGACGAGCCCCGCATCGCCGAGATGCTCGACTACGCCCGGTGGGTCGAGGAGACCGCGCACGAAATGGACCCGCCCGTGGACCTGCTCGACACCACCCGCGTGCCGGTGGAGCACACCGCCGAGGAGGTCGCCCGCTGGGTCGAACGCGCCGCCGCGCGCGGCGGCTCCCGCACGGCCGAGGGGACGGGCGCCGCCGAAACCGCCGCCGACCCGGCGAGCGGATAGCGGCGGAGTCCGGGCCGATCCCTCGCCGACAGCGCCGTCCCCCGCCGGAGGCGGGCCGCGCGAGCGGTTACCGCGTCACCGCCTGCGGCGGAGCATCGACAGCAGATCCGACAGCGTCGCCCGGGCCGGGAACGCGGACTCGCCGGGCCCGGAATCCGGTGGCAGGGAGGACTCCTTCCACGGCGCCTCCTCCTGCGTGGGGGTCTGGGGTGGAAAGGAGACCGGAAGGCGGGTGAGCGACCGCGAGAACGGGGAGGTGCGCCACTCCAGGTCGGCGGCGTCCGCGGCCAGGCGCATTCCGGGCAGCCTGCGCAGCAGCGCCTTGAGGGCGGTGCTCGCGATCATCATGGCGAGGTCCTGCGCCGGGCAGCGGTGCGGGCCGACCCCGAACGAGAGATGGGCGCGGTTGGCGGTGCCCGCCGCCTCCTCCTCCGACGGCGCGCCCGCCATCGACTGGTTGGCCGCCGCGTAACCGAGCAGGACGGGGGATCCCGCGGGCATGACGGAACCGTTGGGCAGCGCGACGTCGGAGACCGGATACATCACCGGATAGCCGATCATCGGCGGGTCGTGCCAGAGCACATGTTCGAGCGCGTCCTCGATGTCCATGCGCCCCTCGGTGATGCCGTCCCGGAAATCGTGGTCGGTGAGGATCATCCGCACGGCGTTGCCGATGAGGTCGGCGGTGGGTTCGATGCCCGCCCCCACGATCAGCACCAGGTGCTGCAGCACCTCCTCGTCGCTGAGATCCGCCCGGTGCTCCATCAGCCACGAGGTGGCGTCTTCCCCGGGCTCCTTGCGCTTGCGGGCGATGACCTGGGAGACGACGCGCTCCAGTTCGGCGTTGGCACGCTCGGAGTCGACGGCGTCGATCATCGCGGACAAGGCGGTGATGAACCGCTTGCCGCTGTCCTCGTCGAAGCCGAACACGCGGTTCATGACCAGCAGCGGCAGAACGCGGGCGTACTCCTCGACGAGGTCGGCCTCGCCCAACTGGCAGATCCCGTCGATCAGCGCCTCGGCGGCGCGGGCGGTGTAGGCGCCGATATCAGCGGAGTCGATCCTGCCGAGACTGTCGGTGACGGCGCGGCGCAGCCGCTGGTGCTCGTCTCCGTCGGCGAAGAGCACGTTGGGACGGTGCTCCATCATGCCCAGCACACCGGCGTCGTCGGAGACCAGCCCGTCGCGCCAGTCGCTCCAGCGCCGGGCGTCGCGGCTGAACGTCTCGGTGTCGCGGCACCACGCGATGATGGTGGCGTAGTCGATGACCAGCCAACCGCGTACGCCGGGTTCGATCATCACCGGCGCGGCCGGCCCGTACGCGTCGCGAATGCGCTGGTAGACGCGCTGCGGATCACGGTGGAACTCAGGGGCGTAAAGCTCTGCGAAGGGGCATCCGTCGGGCACTCGATCGTCCTCGGGGTCGAAGGGCGTGACGGGGGCGGCACGGGTACGCACGAGTCGTCCCCCCGCGCTCCCTATGAGCCGAAACTTCCCGGAAAGGGACTTTGGGCGCAAGCACCCTAACGCCATCGGAGCAGCGTTGGAAAGACGTTATGCGACCACACGGCGACGCGGTGTACGGAGCCGGGCCCTCGACGGTGCCCGCAACGCCCGCGAACACGGGGATCCCCGTGTGCGGCGAAGGCTGGGATCCGCGCGCACGACGAAAAGGGGCGGCGGCACGCTGCCGCCGCCCCTGCGGGTCCGCTGTCTCGCGCCTCAGCGCACGGGCTCCGCCCTGCGCTCCCTCGCTGCGGCGGGCTCGCCCCCCTCGGCGCCGCCGTCTCCCCCACCGGAGGCCAGCGGACGGAAGGCGCGCAGACGCAGGCTGTTGCTCACGACGAACACGCTGGACAGCGCCATCGCCGCACCCGCGATCATCGGGTCGAGCATCCCGGCCGCCGCCAGTGGCAGCGCGAGCACGTTGTAGCCGAACGCCCAGAACAGGTTGCCCCGGATGGTGGCCAGCGTGCGGCGGGAGAGCCGAATGGCGTCGGCTGCCACCCGCAGGTCGCCGCGCACCAGGGTGAGGTCGCCCGCCTCGATCGCGACGTCGGTGCCGGTGCCCATCGCCAGGCCCAGGTCGGCCTGGGCCAGCGCGGCGGCGTCGTTCACCCCGTCGCCGACCATGGCCACCGTGCGGCCCTCCCCCTGTAGCCGCCGAACCACGGCGACCTTGTCCTCGGGCAGCACTTCGGCGATGACCTCGTCGATGCCGACCTCGGCCGCGACCGCCTCGGCAACCCCGGCGGTGTCGCCGGTCAGCAGGACCGGGCGCAGGCCGAGCGCGCGGAGGCGGACGACGGCTTCGGCGCTGGTGGGCTTGAGCGCGTCGGAGACGGCGAGCACGGCGCGGGCGGCGCCGTCCCAGCCCACCGCGACCGCGGTCCGCCCGTTGCGCCGTTCGTCGTCGGCGGCGCGCTCAAGCTCCTCGGGAAGCTCCATACCCCGCTCGGCCAGCAGGGCGGGGCGCCCCACCAGCACCCGGCGGCCCTCGACGTCACCCTCGACACCGCGACCGCCGATGGCGGCGAATCCCTCGACGCCCGGCAGCTCACCGACACGCTGCCGGGCGCCTGCGGCGACCGCGCGGCCGATGGGGTGCTCGGAGGCGTCCTCGACCGCACCGGCCAGCCGCAGCGCCTCGGCCGCCTCCACGCCCTCCGCGGGGGTGGCCTCAGCCAGGGCCATGCGCCCGGTGGTGACGGTTCCGGTCTTGTCCAGCACGACGGTGTCGACCCTGCGGGTCTGCTCCAGGACCTCGGGCCCCTTGATGAGGATGCCCAACTGCGCCCCGCGGCCGGTTCCCACCAGCAGCGCGGTCGGGGTGGCCAGGCCCAGCGCGCACGGGCAGGCGATGATCAGCACGGCCACGGCCGCGGTGAACGCCTCGGCGACGCCGCCGGCACTCAGCCAGAACCCGAGCGTGGCCGCGGCCAGCGCGATGACCACGGGCACGAACACGCCGGAGACGCGGTCGGCCAGGCGCTGGACCTCGGCCTTGCCGCTCTGGGCGTCCTCGACCAGCCTGGCCATCTGCGCGAGCTGGGTGTCGGAGCCGACGCGGGTGGCGCGGACCAGGAGCCGGCCGCCGACGTTGACCGTCGCACCGGCGACCTCCGAGCCCGGACCGACCTCCTCGGGCACGGACTCGCCGGTGAGCATGCTGCGGTCGACCGCCGAGGTGCCCTCCTCGACGCGGCCGTCGGCGGCGATCTTCTCGCCCGGGCGGACGGCGAACACGTCGCCCGCCGCAAGCCGGTCGACGGGCACCCGCTCCTCGCGGCCCTCGCGCACGACGGCGACTTCCTTGGCTCCGAGTTCGAGCAGGGCGCGCAGCGCGTCTCCGGCGCGGCGCTTGGAGCGCGCCTCGAAGTAGCGGCCGAGCAGGAGGAAGGAGGTGACGCCGGCGGCGACCTCCAGGTAGATGTCACCGCTGCCGCCGCCGCGCTCGATCGTGAAGGTGAAGGCGTGGGTCATGCCCGGCTCCCCGGCGGTGCCGAGGAACAGCGCGTACAGCGACCAGCCGAAGGCGGCCAGGGTGCCCATCGAGACCAGGGTGTCCATGGTCGCCTGGCCCAGCCGCAGGTTCTTGGCGGCGGCCCGGTGGAACGGCAGGGCGCCCCAGACCACGACCGGCGCGGCGAGGGCGAGCGAGGCCCACTGCCAGTAGGTGAACTGGAGGGCGGGGACCATGGCCAGGACGACGACCGGCACCGACAGCAGCAGGCTGACGATCGTGCGCGTGCGCAGGGCGCGCAGCGGATCCTGCCCGTCCTCGGCCTCCCCGCCCTCGGCGGCGGGGGGCGCGGGCGGCGCGGCGGTGTAGCCGGTCTTCTCGACGGTGGCGATGAGGTCGTCGGTGGTGACGCCGTCGGCGTAGGAGACCCTGGCCTTCTCCGTGGCGTAGTTGACCTCGGCGGTGACGCCGTCGAGCTTGTTGAGCTTCCTCTCGACCCGGTTCGCACACGAGGCGCAGGTCATGCCGCCGATCGCGAGTTCGATCCGGTGGGTCGAGCCCTCCGGTGTGTGCTTGAGCTCGGCGCTTTCACTGCTCATCGCGTTGGGACCTCCTCCGCGGCGGCTGCCGCCCGTCGAGAGAACGCTGGTCGGACTGCCGGGAGCCGCCTTTTCCAGCCTACGTCGGATACCGGCCTGGGGTATATCCGCGCCCACAGGCGCGGAGTCGCCGCCGGGGCGGTCACTGCCGCTCCGGGGCACTGCCGTGCCCCTGCTCCGCCGGCTGCTCGGCCGGCCCGCCGGACACCAGCGGATCGGCCAGCGCACCCGCGCCCAGGCCGACAGCGAACGCGGCCGCCAGCACGAGCACGTACAGGGTGATGCGCACCGGGGCGGTCATCGCCGAATCCCCGCCGCGCAACCGGCCCCGCGCACCTTCGGATCGCTGCCCGTGGTCTCCATCTCCACCCCTAACCTCGGATGCGGATACCATACCCCCCTAGGGTACCTGTCGCGCAAGAGCGATCCGCTGATCGCCGCGCCGCCGCCCCCGCCGAAGGGGCGGGAGGCCAGGGGTCAGGATCTCCGGGGAGCCGCGAGGCGCGAGGGGGAAGGCGTGTCCGGGGGGCGGGACCGGGGGCTCAGTCGTCCTTGAGCGTCAACCGGGCGATGGGGCGGCCGCTGCCGGGATGCGGAGCGCACGTGAATCCGGCCTTCTGGAACATGCGCACGGTGCCGGTGTAGACCTCGGCACTGGGCGCGCGCCCGCCGGCGGTGTCGACGGGGTAGGCCTCCAGGATGCGGCCGCCGTTGGCGCGGGCGTGCTCGATCGCCCCGTCCAGCAGCTGCGAGCCCATCCCCTTGCGCCGGCGGCGCGGCGGCAGCCAGAAGCACACGAGCGACCACACCCCGGGCTCGTCGGGGTCGGTCGGCCGCAGCGAACGGGAGCGCGCCAGCCGGACGAAGTCCTTGCGCGGCGCCACCGAGACCCAGCCGCACGGCTCGGAGTCCTCGTAGGCGATCAGACCGGGAACGTCCCCGTCGAGCGTCACCCGGCGCAGCGCCTCGCGGTTGCTGTCGCCGCGCTCGGGAGGAGCGCACGACACGCTCGCGGTGAAGTCCTTGGCTCTGCGCCGGAAGTACACGCACCAGCAGTGGCCGTAGGCCCCGGTAGGCCCGAACAGCCGTTCCAGGTCCGCCCACCGTTCCGGGGTGGCGGGCTCGATCGCGACGATGGTCATCTGGCCCCCTAGAACACGGGTGGTTGTGACCTAGAACACTAGCGACTCACGTCCCCAGAAGGCACCCTCGCAGCGCCCGACTTGCGCTCCGGTTCCCGCGCCCCGCCGTCATCCCAGCGCACAGCCGTATCCTCGCGAAACGGGTTGCACGGCGACGCGGTCCGAGGAGGACTCGACCAGCTGCGCCGGCCTCTCCCCCGTCCCGCCCTATGTCGTGCGCTGGGAGCGGCACCGGGCCGTCGGATGGGGGCAACGCTGCCTCGGCTCCGCTGTCTTCGCCGAAGCCGCCGGGGGTGTGCGATGACCTATTCCAGTGACTGCTAGCGCCGCCCCGACGAGGCGCACGCCGACGCCCTCTACGACACCTTGAGCGACGCGCTGAAGGAGCGCGGCCACACGCCCGCCCATCGCGCGCGTGCGCAGGACAACGCCGACGCCGCCTTCAGCGTGCTGGACATGTGGCTGCGGGCGGGAGGAGAGCCGCCCGTCCCGTGGCGGCAGTCCGGTCTCCGAAGGCGACGCCGAGCGATAGCCGCTCCCGGCGCCCGAACCCGAGCGCAGGCCCCTGCAACAGACGCCGGCCCCGGCGCTCCGGTCTGACCGGGGCGCCGGGGCCGAGCAGGGCACGTGTGCCGGGTGCGGGCGGGTTACGAGCCCGGCTTGCCGACCGTGTCGGGCGTGCCGGGCTGCTGCTCGGGGTCCCAGCACTGCACGCCGCGCAGCTGGGGCAGCCGGTCGCGGGTGAAGACCGGGTCGAGGCCCTGCTTGCGCTGAGCGACGTAGTCCTTGAGCACCAGCCCCACGGCGCCGGCCAGCGGCGCCAGGGCCACCAGGTTGACCAGGGCCATGAAGCCCATGGCGGTGTCGGCCAGGCTCCACACGATCTGGACGGTGCCGATCGAGCCGAGGAAGGTCGCGATCAGGAAGATCACCTTGAACCCGGTCATCACGCCGCGGTTCTCGGTGAGGAAGGCGACGTTGGCCTGGCCGTAGTAGAAGTTGCCCAGGATCGAGCTGAAGGCCAGGAGCAGCAGCACCAGTGTGAGCGCGTGCAGCGACCAGCCGCCCAATCCGGTGTCCAGGGCTTCCTGGGTGAGCACGGGGCCGCGCTCGGTCCCGAGGGTCGGACTGGTGCTCAGGATCAGGAACGCGGTCATGGAGCAGACGATCAGGGTGTCGAAGTAGACGCCCAGGGTCTGCACGAGGCCCTGCTTGACGGGGTGGGTGACCGCGGCCGTGGCGCCGGCGTTGGGCGCCGAACCGAGTCCGGCCTCGTTGGAGAACATGCCGCGCCGCACACCCTGGATGATCACCGTGCCCAGGGTCGCGCCGGCGAACTGGCGCAGGCCGAACGCGCTGTCCACGATCTGGCCGAAGACGGCGGGGATCTGGTCGAAGTTGAGCACGACCACGATCAGCGCCATGAGGATGTAGAAGATCGCCATGAAGGGCACGAGCGTCTGCGTGACGTAGGCGATGCGGCGCACGCCGCCGAAGACGACGAGGGAGGTCACGGCCACCAGCAGCAGCCCGACCACGGCGGTCACCCAGCCGCCGAACTCGTACCCCAGGGCTCCGGCGGAGTTGGAGACGGCGCTGGCGATGGTGTTGCTCTGCACCGCGTTGAACACGAACCCGAACGTCACCGTGATCGCGATCGCGAAGATGACGCCCATCCACCGGGCGTTGAGGCCGTGCTGCATGTAGTAGGCGGGGCCGCCGCGGTAGCCGGAGGGGTCCCGGACCTTGTACAGCTGGCCCAGGGTGGACTCCACGAAGCTGGTCGCCCCGACGAACAGGCCTGCGATCCACATCCACAGCACCGCACCGGGCCCGCCGATCGCGATCGCGCCCGCGACACCGACGACGTTGCCGGTGCCGATGCGTGCGGCGGCCGAGATCGAGAAGGCCTGGAACGACGAGATCGCCCGCTTCCCGTCCGGCGCGATCTCGGGCTTGCTGCGCAGGGTCCGGAACATCTCCGGGAGCAGGCGCAGCTGGACCACTCCGAGCTTGATGGTGAAGTACAGGCTCAGCCCGGCCAGGAGGGGGATGAGGATCCACGCCCAGAACGCGTCCGTGAACGTGGTGACGAGATCGTTTGCTAGTTGGTTGACTTCTTCCACGGCCCGTGGGGCTCCTTTGCTACGGGGGACGGCACCCGCCCTTGCGTACCCGATATGGGCACTTGCTCACGAATCGGCGCGACCCGTTACCGGAAGAGAATCGTTCCGTTACGGTGCTCTCTTGCAGCCGCGTGCGCCGTCGTGTTGGCCCCGCCGCCGCTGGTGCGGCGACCCCCGCGCATCCGTTCGCGCGCGGTTCCGCCTTCCAGCTTCCCCGGATCCCCGGCCGTCCTCGCCGCGGCGCGCCGACCGCTTCTCCCGTCCGGTCGGCGCCGACCGCCGGCGGACCGGGGCGCACACGTCCCCCGGCCCCAGTCCGTGTCGCGCCGGTCGGCTGCGGCTTCCTCAGCGGCGCGTGCGGTCGGAGACCGCCGCCTCCGTACGCGCCGCCGACGCTTCCTCCGACCGGCCGGCCTGCAGAGGCACGGCGGCGAACTGCCCGCCCGCGCCGCTGATCGACCGCCCTTGGGCCGACCGCCCTTCGGCGAAGCGGACGCGTGCACCGGCACGTTCGGGCGGCGGGAGCGTCGCGCACACCGCTTCCAGCACCCCGGCATAGGCCGTTCCGCGTCCGGCGAGTTCGGCACGCAGCCGTTCCAGTCCGGGCCGCAGCCGTGCCAGCAGCCGCTCGCCGCGCTCGGGGGCGCCGCGAGCGGCGAACTCCAACAGGACCGCAAGGTGGTCGGGCCGCTCGGAGCCGACCGTCCGCCAGTCGCCGCGCGCGTAGACCTCGGCGATGCGGGCGCGCAGCCGCCGCCGGCGCCGGGAGTCGCCGCCGATGTGGTCGAGCAGGTGCAGCGTGCGCCGCCGCGCACCGAAGATCCGGGTGTGGTGCGCGCGCAGGTCGGATTCGGGTTCGGAGGCGGCGTGGTCGCATACGTCGGTCAGGGCGCGGCGCGCGGCGATCGCCGGGAGTTCCAGCAGAGCGCGGCGGACCAGCGGGAGCCGCTCGTAGAAGCCGGTGTCGGGCGGGCCCAGCAGCACCGAGGCGGCCCGGCGGAGTACGGCCTCAGCGTCAGACTCGTCCAGCGGCCCGCCCTCGGCACGAGCATGGTCGGCCGTTCCCCCCGCGTAAAGCGATCCTGCTGCGCCTGCCGACGCGCGCTTCGCAGCAGACGCGGGCGCCGGCGGAGCAGACCACCGGTCGCGCGGACGGCACGGGGAAACGGAATCGAAAACGCCGTTTATCTGCGCATGCGGTTCCTGCTTCGCGACCTGCGAAGATCGAATCAGATATGCGTCGAAACCAAGCAGAAGCTCGACAGCATCAGCATTCTGACCTGGCCTTTTACCGAGAGCATCCATTTTTACCACTCGCCTTTTGCGTAGCCGTGGGCCACACTGAGTGCGAATCCGCACTCACGAGTACAGAACAGACCCATTAGCCGGAAACATACCCAAGAAGACCGCTTTCCCCCACACCAGATGCATTCCGAATTTCCGGCTTCGCCGGTAGGCGCGCGGCCGAGCGGGCGGACCAGCCGCTCGCTCGGTGCCGACAGCGGCGGCACAGCGGCAGGCGCGGTGTCAGACCGCTGCCTCCGAGGCGCGTACGAGTGCGGCCGCGCGGTTGCCTACGCGGATCCGCTCCAGCGCCCGCGCACCCTCGGGCAGCGGGACCTTGCGAGTGCGCGCGGTCACCGCCAGCACGGCATGGGCGGGCACGACCGCGGCCAGTGCGCGCATCAGGGCGGGCACCGGCTCGCCCGCGGGAACAGCGCCCGCGAAGGCGGTAAGGCCGCCGTAGGGCACGTCGGTGAGGACGAGGTCGACCCGGTGCTCGGGCGCCACCGGGTCGAAGGCGTCGCCCGCGCGCACGGTGCGGTCGAGGTCGCCGCCCGACTTGCGCAGCCGCTCGGCCAGCCGTGCAGCGGTATCGGCGCGTTCGAGCAGAGCGGGCTTGCCGAACGCCGCGGCGTCGTCGCGCAGTCCGCTTTCACGTTCGGCCAGGCCGGACAGGGTGAGCAGGGCGAGATTGCGCTCGGCGATGGACAGCGCAGCAGGATCGGTGTCGGTGGCCAGCAGCCGGCACAGGCGGGCGCGGTGCAGCAGGCCGACGGCGGTGGCCAGGTGCCCGCTGCCGCAGCAGGGATCCCACAACGACACCGGTGCGGCGGGAAGGTGGGCCGCGGCCCGCTGGAACAGCTCGTCCGCAAGGCGGACGGGGAAGCCGGGGTGGCCCGGCGCCGAACGGAGCACGTTCCCGCTTGCCAGGTCGGAGTGGTCGCGGCGCTCGGTCGCGTAGCGGTAGGCCACCACGGGATCCCTTCGCGGCCGCAGCGCGGCGGGCCGCCGACGCGGATGACGCGGATGCGGGGATGGGCGGTCCTGACGGGATTTGAACCCGCGGCCTCCACCTTGACAGGGTGGCGAGCACTCCTAACTGCTCCACAGGACCTCGGCGCGCCGAATCCGCCGATGCGGCGGCGCACTCGGACTACTCTAGCGCCCATTCAGGAGTGCTCCGTACCTGCGATCCCCGCTGAGCCCCCGCCACCGGCCGCCGCCGTCGACGGCCCCGGTGGGGCGGGCCTGCTTCCACCCCGGTGTGTCCGACGTCTCGATCCGGCCGTCGGGCAGGTGCCGCCGACAGGTGGTCAGGAGACTCCGGAGACGTCGATGTGGCCCGTAAACGGCGACGATGCCGCCGGGCGGCGCGTGCGTCGACGGGTGGTGTGAGCGGTGAAGCGGCGGACCCGCGCACATGCGCATCCGGCGGCGGCGCGCATCCCGCGTCGACGGCTACAGTGCGGGCAAGGGGCCGCCGCTGGCGGCCCGCTTGGACGAACCGTCAGCGTAGGAGGCAGCGCCGCCGGCGACCGGGGCTCGGCGGCGGCCGGAGGGATCGCAGGTGAACGACCCGGAGCGCAGCACCGAGCCCGCGCAGCAGGACGACTCCGCGGCGCAGTCCGACCCCAAGATGCCGCCGGCCCACACCAGCGGGCGCGTAGACCGCTGGGTCTGGGCGGTGCGCCTGGCCAAGACCCGCGCCGACGCCGCCCAGGCGTGCCGTGGCGGACACGTGCGCGTCAACGACCGGCCCGCCAAACCGGCCACGACCGTCCGCGAGGGCGACGAGGTGCAGGTGCGGCTCCACGGGGTCACCCGCGTCGTCGACGTGACCAGGGTCATCGACAAGCGCGTCGGCGCGCAGGTCGCCCGCCGCTGCTACGACGACCGCAGCCCCGAGCCCACTCCCCAGCCGCGAGGCGCGGTCCTGCGCCGCGACAAGGGTGCGGGCCGTCCCACCAAGCGCGACCGCCGGCAGATCGAGCAGCTGCGCCGCCAGGGACTCTGAGGGGGCGTAGAAGGCCGGGGGCGCGCTTCGGCGGGCGGGCGCCCGGCCGTGTTCCCCCTTCGCGCCGAGGGGGCGGCCCGGGTTCGGGCATCCACGCGCGTGCGGCGATCGGTCCGTGCCCGCGGCCGACTCGGCGAGCCTGGGACGACGGTGCCGCGCGCCCCCGTCTCCCATCCGCTCATGCGTCCGGCTGTCCCGCTCGTCGCCGGGGTCGAAGCCGGAGTGGTCCAGCGCCGGGGCGCCCTCCTCGACCGGCCGTCGCATCAGGCTCCAGCCGCCGTCGAAGGAGCAGACGAACCGCTCATGAGGCGCGGATTTCAGGGCACTGCGGGGTCCGGCTCCGAAGCCCTGCTCGTCCAGGTGGAACGCGTGCCCGACGTCCTCGGCGATGGCGCCCGGCGCCCACCACGCCGCGTGCAGGTCCGGCTCGGTGAGCGCCCGAGGAGCGAACCCGGATTCACTCCGTACCGCCGTCGCGCGGGCTCTCGGCGGCGTCGGAGGGATCGGCCGCCCCCTGGGCGCGCCGGCGCTTGCGCGACATCCTGCGGAAGACCCACGCGGCGTCGAGCATCGCCAAGCACACCACGCCCCAGGTGATGGTCCCGAAGCTCCAGCCGTCGGTGTTCCAGGACATCACGCCGAGAGAACCGGCGATCGCCGCGCACAGCAGCGCCACCCACACCGTCCAGCGCCCGATCACGCCGCACCTCCTCGTCCCGACTCACCAGGCGCCGGGTAACCGTCGTGGTCATGAGCTGACGAAGCAGAACTCGTCGCCTTCGGGATCGACCATGGCTTGGAAGGACCCCTGGTCGTCGGTGACCGTATCGCCGAGCCCTGCTGCCCCGAGACCCACCGCTTCGGTGGCGGCGGCGCCGATGTCCTCGACCGCGAGGTCGAGGTGGAGCCTGCTCTTCGCGGCCTTGCTCTCGGGCACCGGCTGGAAGGCGAGCTGCGCGAACCCGGGCATCCCGACGTGGGACCGACCGCGACCGCGGTCGACCGGGTCGCTACCGAGCGGCTGTGCCCAGAAGCGGACCAGGGTCGTGGGCTCGTGGCAGTCCACGACGATCTGATGCCGGTGCGCACGCATGCACGAGAGCCTAGTACGACCCGGATGCACTGCGAGGAAGCGGCCCGTGACGTGACGACGGTCGTGCGGGCCGCTGTCACGGTCGCCGCCAAAAAAGCCCGGCGCCTCTTCGGCTCCGGGCTTTCGCACTGCTCAGACTGTGTGGCCAGGGACGGGGTCGAACCGCCGACCTTCCGCTTTTCAGGCGGACGCTCGTACCAACTGAGCTACCTGGCCCCAGACACACCGTCGGGTGTGCGAGGCGGTCCTGACGGGATTTGAACCCGCGGCCTCCACCTTGACAGGGTGGCGAGCACTCCTAACTGCTCCACAGGACCTTGTTCTGTTATCGTGCGGCTCGACAAATCCGAACGATCGGGATCATTCGTTCCGCGCTCTGCGTCTCATTCTGCCAGACCTTCGGCAGTGCTTTGACCGGAGCCGTACCCCCAACCGGATTCGAACCGGCGTTACCGCCTTGAAAGGGCGGCGTCCTAGGCCACTAGACGATGGGGGCCTCGACGACGAACGCGGCCGTCATTCCCACTTCGCCAGTCGTCGGGACGGCCCAAGCATACGGGAGATACCACCGCGGTGCCAAAGCGGTTCGCCGGACGCCTGTCACCCCGGCGATCCGGCAGGCGACTCCGCGGCTCCCTCAGGGCGCGCCGTCGGCGTCGGGCCGGCGGTGGCCTCACCCGATGCGGGCGTCGAGGGTGTGGGGGGCGTGGGCGGCTGGGGCGTGGACGTGGGCGGGGTGATCTCGCGGCCGGGATCCTCGGAGATATGCCGCTCGATCTGCGCCGAGGACAGCCCCAGACCGCCCAGCGTGACGTCGTCCCAGGCCTGCAGGCGTCTGCTCTCGGCGTCGAAGTACAGCACCGAGGCCTGGTAGGGCGTGGGCTCCTCCGAGCCGCTGTCCAGGGCGCGCAGGCCCGCACCGCCGGTCGACCCCTGGACGATGTAGCGCGTGCCGGTGTCCTTCAGCTCCGTCCACCGGCTCTGGGCGTTGCCCGCCAGCACGAGCGGGACGCGGCCGCTGAAGGCCTGGCCCTGCAGCGGGTCGTGGAAGACCGCGACGTCGACCGGCGGCTCGCTGCCTTCGACCGAGGAGACCTGCTCGGCGCCGATCCCCGCGAGTTCCTTGCGCGAAGGGTTGTCCAGGGTCCGGTCCGGCGTGAACCGGGGATCGCCCGCGCCGTAGAAGACGATGCCGCCGACCTCCTGTGCCTCGTCGTCCAGCACGACCGCGTTGTCCTGCTCCGCCACCGCGCGCTGGGTGCCCATCGAATCGTGGTTGCCGCGCACCCAGACGTAGGGGACCTCCAGGGACTCGATGTCGTCGGCGAAGACGTCCTCGGCGGCGCTGCCCCTGTCGGTGATGTCGCCGGAGTCGACGACGAGGTCGACCTTGAACTGCTCGCGCAGCGAGCGGATGACGTTCCACCCCGCGGGGTTCAGGTGCAGGTCGGAAACGTGCAGCACGCGGATGGTGTCGGCCTCGGTCTCATACTCCGGCAGCGCCGAGGTGGCCTCGTAGATCTGGGAGACGTTGCCCACCAGGCTCGCGAGCTGCTGGCGGTAGCGCGAGAACCGGCTGACGGCGTTCTCGGCGCTGCCCACGACCTGCGGCGCGCCGGCCAGCAGACCCGTGTAGCGGGGCTCGGCGATCGCGGCGGGGTTGAACGTCGCCGCACTGGCCCCGCCCGCGCCCGCGAGCACGAGCAGCGCCGTCAACGCGCTCATCCCGGCCCGCCGCCAGTCCCGGAACAGGAGCAGCGCCGTGACGCCCGCCCCCGCCACCGAGGCGACCACGGCCTGGGCGAACAGCCGGATGACACCCTGGCGCAGCTCGTCGCCGATGCTCTGGGCCATGCGGTTGATCGCCTCGGGGTTCTGGAACATCTCCTGTGCGGCCGACAGCCGGATCTCGGAGATGGAGGCGCGGAAACTCACCGGCGCCGAGTGGGTGTCGAACTCCAGCCTGCCGAGCGGCGAGACGTCGACGACGGTCCTGCCGTCCCAGTCGGGGCTGACGCTGAACTCCACGTCGGCAGGGCCGATGGGCGCGACGATCTGCCCGCCCAGGGCGAGCCCGAGCCAGCCGCCCAGAAGCGCCGCGACCACGACGGCACCGAAACGCCAGGTGCGGCCCCGGCGGATGCGGCTGAACCAGGAGGCGGCGACTCGTACGGCCTCCACCAGTCGGGGTCTCACACGCGATAACACCTCTCCATCATGCCCCTGCGCGCCCGCTGCCGACGCCCGCATGGGCCCGCGGCGGCCGTGCAGCGGCGGCGGACCCGGCCCTGCGCCCGCACCGACCGGACCACCGGTATCGGCCTCGCCGCCCATTGCCCCATGCCGCACAATGCGAAGCGTGGTGGAACTGACGCTCGCACGGTTCGAGGAGCTTGTCGCCGACGCCCTCGACGCCATTCCCGAGAACCTGACCGGCTACATGGACAACGTGGTGATCACAGTCGCGGAGAACCCGCCCGAGCAAGGTCTGCTCGGCCTTTACGAGGGCGTGCCGCTGACCGAGCGCGGCGAGGGCTACTTCGGCGTCCTGCCCGACCAGATCTCGATCTACTGGAGGGAGATCTGCGCCGTGTGCTCCACGCCCGAGGAGGTGGTCGAGGAGGTCCGCATCACCGTGATCCACGAAATCGCCCACCACTTCGGCATCGACGACGAACGCCTGCACGACCTCGGCTGGGGGTGAGACCGGCCGCGCAGGGCGCCGCTTCGGATTTCATTTCGGGACTCGGCCCGTTCGGAGCCGCTTCGCGCAGCACAGCCTTTACCCCCGGATTACCTGGTCAAAACGGACCTTCAGCCACATGAATCCCCGGTGCGGGCCAAGTGCCTACAACGAAACAGAAACGAATAGGCCCAAACGACTTGCGGAAAAGCGCACACATCAGGAACGGTAGGTCATCAACCAACAACTTAGAGTGACACCTTTGTGACCCAGTAAGGGAGTCGCCGAGTGGGCGATCCGCACATGGACAGCCGCGAAGCCAGCGTCCCCCCTCGGGCCCGCGGACAGGCGAACCCACCGCACCCTGGAGGCGACGCAGCCGGAGCAGTCCCCGACGAAGCCGCAGATCCGTCACAGGGAGGTCCCACCACCACCGCCGCCGTCGCCGAGGCCGACGGCGATCCCCCCGCCCCGGCCGATTTCGGCTCCCCCGAGGGACCCGAGGGGCCAGGCGACACCGCGGCGGCGCAGGGACCCGAGGAGTCCGACCGACCGGAGCCTCCCTCCGACTGGCGGAGCGGCTACCGCGAGGTCCTGCGGGTACCCGAGTACCGCGCGCTGTGGTCGGCGCAGGCACTGGCGATCACCGGAAACTTCCTGCTCAACATCGCGCTCACGGTGCTCGTCTACGAGCAGACGTCGTCGGCGCTGGCCGCCGGGATCACCCTCGCCCTCACCTTCATCCCCCAGGTCGTCGGCGGGCCGCTGCTGTCCGGGCTCGCCGACCTCTTCCCGCGGCGGCGCGTACTCATCGTCTGCGACGTCGTCCGCGCGGTACTGGTCGCCGCGATGGGCATCCCCGGTCTGCCGATCTGGGCGATCTGGGCGCTGCTGTTCCTGTCCACCCTGCCGCTGGTGCCGTTCGGGGCCGCTCGCGCCGCGCTGCTGTCCGAGATCGTGCAGGGCGAGCGCTACATCGCCGGCTCGGCCATCCTGCAGCTGACCTCCCAGACCGGAACACTGGTAGGGCTGGCGGCCGGCGGCTGGATCGTCGCCATGATCGGCGCCAACTCGGCCGTGATGTTCAACGGACTGACGTTCCTCGCCTCGGCCGCGATCCTCTACTTCGGCGTGCGCCACCGCCCTGCTCCCCGAGAGGACGGCGACTCCCGCCCGTCCCTGTGGCAGGTGACACGCGACGGCACGCGGCTCGTCTTCGGCGACTCCCGCCTGCGCACGCTCGGCCTGTTCGCTTGGCTGGCGGGGATCTACATGATGCCCTACGGGCTGGCCAACCCCCTTGCCGACGAGGCCGGCGCGGGCTCCACCGCCGCGGGTTTCATCATGGCGGGGCCGTCGCTGGGCGCAGTGGTCGGCGGCTTCGTGCTGACGCGGTTCATCAACCCCACGAGGCGCATGCACATGATGGGGCCGATGGCCGTGGCCGCCTCCGCGCCGCTGCTGCTGTGGCTGGCCGACCCTCCGATGTGGGCGATGGTCACGCTACTGGTGGTCTCGGGCGCTGCGGCGTCTTACCAGTTCGTCGCCAACGCCGCGTTCGTACTGTGCGTGCCCGCCGAGGGGCGCGGCTTGGCGTTCGGCCTGGTGGCTGCGGGACTGCAGGCCGCACAGGGCATCGGGATCGCGCTGGCCAGCCTGCTGGTGGAGGTCACCAGCACGCAGGTGGTCATCGTCGGTGCCGGGACGGTCGGCGTCCTGTCCGCCGTGTGGCTCGCGGTCCACTGGTCGCGGATCTCGCGCAGCGCCATCGAGCTGATGAACACGCCGGAGCCCGCGGCCGCGGCGAGCTAGCAGAGCACCACCGCGGTGGGCGGCCGCTACCGCCCCGTACGGGTACACCGACGGCCGTCAAGCGAGCGGCACGGCGGCCGCGCTACCGCCGCGCCGTCACTCGACGGAGGCCTTCCCCGCCCGGTTCGCCGGCGACCCGACTCGTTCACCCTGCTTGGCGGGCGCTTCGGCTTCGGCCTCGGACCGCATCCGGTCCGGCTCCCCCCGGCTCGATTCGAGTGCGTGGGGGAGTCGGGGAACGAAGCCCGGCCTGGCGCGCAGCGACCACATCAGAGATCGGACTTCTTGCCCTGGAAGTTGCGGATGATGTGCTCGAGCATCGAGGACTCGCCGTTCTCCTCGGGCATCACCAGCCAGGCGATGATGTAGAGCAGGAACGCGGTCCCGCCGGTGAGGAGCGCGAAGGCCACGAAGGCCAGGCGGACGATGTTGGGGTCCACGCCGAGGAACCCCCCGATACCCCCGCACACGCCGGTGAGGAGACGCTGACTACGGCTGCGACGCAGCTTGGTGCTGCCGGTGTTGTCGTTCATGCTTACAGCCTGCCCTTCCGCCGCGCGATTTCCCATCGGGAACGCCCCTGGCGCTCCCCTGACCGCAACCCTGACCCGCCTCCCGAGCGGGTAAACGGGCCCGTCCGAAAGAACGGGCCGCCCTCCTTTCGGGCGATCCGGTGCCGATTTCGAGCGATCCGATGCCGAGGGGACGGCGGGCCGTCACTCCGCCGAGGGGTCGAGAGCGATGACCGGCTTGATGTCACCGGACTGGCGGTCGAATGCCTCCACGGCCCGGTCCAAGGGGACGCGGCGGGTGATGATGCGCTCCAGCCATTGCTCGTCGGCGGCCGCCAAGGCCTCGGCCGCCTGGCGGTAGTGGCGCAGGTTGGCGTTGACCGAGCCGACCACCGCGTCGTTCTCCAGCACGATGTCGCGGTTGAGGCTCCCCGCGTCCACGGTGATCCGGCGGCCGGAGGGAGAGACCCCGGTGAGGCACACGATGCCGTAGGGGGAGGTGCCCGCCATGGCCTCGAAGACCGGTCGGGCGGCGCCCGTGGCCTCGACGACGACATCGGGAGCCAGGTCGGACATCACGCGCTCGATGTCCTCGGTGTGGTACTCAGCGCCGAGGTCGCGCACCATCGCGGGTTTCGGGCCCTCGGCGTGGCGGTCGAGCACATGCACGTCCAGGCCGCGCTGCTTGCCCAGCAGCGCCGCCAGCAGTCCGATGGGGCCGGCCCCGGTGACCAGCACCCGCTGCGGGTCGAACCAGGAGCGGCCGCCCACACGCTCGATCTGCTCCCAGGCCTTGGCGACCACGGAGGTCGGCTCCATCAGGACGCCGACGCGCTTCAGCCCGGCGTCGAGCTTCACGGCGTACTCGGGCTCGATCACCCACGCCTGCGCGCCGTAGCCGTCGGCCCCCTTGATGCCCCGCTCGGTGAAGCGGCCGTTGCGGCACATGTCGAACTCGCCGCGCGCGCAGGCACCGCACGGCACCGGATCGGGCCGGCGCACGACGCCCACCACGAGGTCGCCCCCGACGAACCCGCTCCCCTCCGGCGCCCGGCTGACGCGCCCGAGCGACTCGTGACCCGCCACCAGCCACTCGCGCCCCTCGGGAAGCGCGCCGTGGCCGCCGGAGACGACCTCCCGGTCGGTCCCGCACACACCCAGGGCCAATCCGCGGACGAGCATCTCCCCGGGCCCGGGATCCGGTTCGGGCAGCTCGCGCACCTCCAGCGGGTCGTCGCTATCGGGGGTCACGGTGACTGCCCGCATGACTGCCCTCCGCCGGTCGCGCCTCCACAGGGTCCACCCCCATGCCTAGCCGCACCGCGGCTCGGCAAACCCGCCCAGCGCCCCACCGGACCCGGACCCGCCGCGCATGAAAACCCGTTACCCTGGTACCCGCGCGTGTGCCATCCTCGTGCCCACGCCGCGGGCCATTAGCTCAACAGGCAGAGCAGCGGACTTTTAATCCGCGGGTTCAGGGTTCGATCCCCTGGTGGCCCACCTTGTTTTCGCAGGTCAATGGCCTGTGTGTGCCCTGTGGGGCCCGCCGCCGAGGCGGATGTCGCTCCGCGGGTGCTCTTGTGTCGCCGCCGTGTCGTTTGTGCAGGTCAGGGGTCATCCCGGCGTCTGCCGGCGGCCCGAGAATCCACGACTCCTCCGGTGCCGCTGGAGCAACGCGGAGCACCCGGCACGCTCCGGCACGAGCGTCTCGCGCCCGACAGCCGGGGCGCCCCGCCCGGTTGCCTCGTCCCACGACTCAGCCACGCGCTGACCTCCCCTCCCCTGCCAGCGGAGTCGATCCGACGCGTCCTCGCCCGCGAACCGGCAGGCAAACGCGGGAAGGCCGCACAGCTACGCAGGAGTCCACCCGACACGAGAATGCAGGGCTAGCTACGACCTCCTTGCGCTCGGGCAGGCCGGGATGCGCCGGGGCGGCTTCCGGAGCCGTCACACGTCGGCGATTCCGGCGTGTGGTGGAGTCGGCCGCATGGGAACCTCCACGCTGCGCCCCGTAGCCGAGTTGGTCGTCGGCCTCCTGCCCACGGTCGTGCTGGTCGTCGGCGCGCTGGCGATGTGGCGCATCCGGCAGAGCCGACCCGCCTCGGGGGCCGTGGCGACGTCTGCGGCCGATGCGCTGGCCGTGTTCGCGCTGCTGCCGATGTATTCGGTGACCCTAGCCGCCCCGGGCGCCCACGGCGGGCTGGTGCTGGTGCCCTTCAGCGACATGTTCGCCACCGGCCTGAGCGCCACCGCGCTGTACCAGTCCGGAGGCAACATCCTGCTGTTCATGCCGCTGGGCGCGGCCCCCAGTGGCCCCCGGGGCGCACTGATATTCGCCGGCATCGAGGACGGTCCGATGCCGCTTTCCGGTGGAAAAATGGGTGGTGAGGCGATCCGTGCGGGAAGGGGGCAGGATGCGCACCGTCGGTATCGACCTGGCTGTTCAGGCTCGCACCACCGCGGCATGCGTGATCGACTGGGACGAGGAGGGGCACATGTGGGCACGGCCCGCTCGGGGTGCGGTGATGACGATCTACTGGCACTGCTGTCCGGGTTAGCGAAGGGAGATCGTGCCGGCGTCGACTGCCCGTTCGGCTGGCCCGTGGCCTTCGCCCACGCCGTCGCCGCGCACATGGCCGCAGCCCCTTGGCCGGGCCGCGGCCAGGACCGCGCCGCGCACTATGCGAGCCTGCGATTGCGCCGCACCGACACCTATGCGGGCCGGTCGACGTTGTCGGTCTCCTTCGACAAGCTGGGCGCGACCGCTGCGCGGTGGGCCCATCTGGCCGATGCCTTGGCCGCCCGGGGACACTCGGTGGACCGTGCCGGGGCCGGATCGGTGGTGGAGGTGTATCCGGCCGCTTCCCGCCACCGGTGGGGCCTGGGCGCTCAGCGCAGCATGGCGAACGTGCTGGAGGCCGCGCCCTACCTGCGTTGCTCTTCGCCCGTCTACGAGGTCTGCCACGGCAACGAGCACGCCTTCGACGCCCTCATCGCCGCGCTGACCGCGCGCGCCACCAGCTGCGGCTACACCACTGCGCCCGCCGCCGCCGAGGCCGAGCTGGCCGCCCGCGAAGGCTGGATCCACCTGCCCGAACCCGGCAGCCTGCCCCGACTGCACAGCCAGGCGCTGCCCTGAACCCTGCGACCCGTCCGAAGTGCCGGTGAGCGGCAGGACCCGAAACCGCAGGTGAGAGGTTGCCCTGGGCAGAACCGGCGGCGCAGACTGGAACCCAGGTGATCTGACACCGGGTCGGCGCCCGCATCCGGGGGCGGAACGGGGCAGTGGGGGGCTGCGCGATGGACACCACCATGCAGATCCACGTCTCCAGTGACGACACGCACGCGGAAGACCTGGCCGATCTGATTGCCGCGTTGCACAACGAATTGCTGCAGCTCGACGTCGCGGAGGTGCGCCCGCTGAGGGCGGGACCGCCTCCAGCCGGCGCCCGCGCGGAGTGGGGAATCGACCTCGGCAGCTTGGCCGTCGTCGCCGACGCCTCGGTCGAGACGCTCAGCCGGATCGTGCGCAGTCTCCGGGCCTGGCGCGACCGCGCCGAACCCCGCCCGAGCATTCGCCTCGAGATCGGCGGCGACGTCGTCGAGATCTCCGAGGCCTCGGCCGAGCAAGCCGAACAGAGTCTGCAGCTGTTCCTGCAACGCCACGGGACGGTTCGGGAGCAACGGTGAGCGGCGCACGCCGGGCGCTGATCATCGCCCAGGACACCTACGAAGATCCCGGCCTCACCCAGCTGCGCTCCCCCGCGCAGGACACCATCGCGCTGGCCGAGGTCCTGGGTGATCCCGAGGTCGGCGGCTTCGACGTCACCGTCGTGCACAACGATCCCTCGCCGGTGGTGGCCGGGCGGGTGGAGGAGTTCTTCGCCGAGGGCCGGCGCGAGGACGCTCTGCTGCTGCACTTCTCCTGCCACGGGTTGAAGAACGTCTCCGGGGAGCTGTTTTTCGCGGCCTGCGACACCGCGCCGCGGCTCCTGCGTTCGACGGCCGTCTCGGCCCACTTCGTACGCAAGTGCATGAGCGCCTGCCGGGCCCGCAACACCGTGCTGCTGCTCGACTGCTGTTTCGGCGGCGCATTCTTGGAAGGAATGGGACTGCGCAGCGCCGGCGACGCCCACGTACTCGACACCTTCTCCGGCCACGAAATGGGCAGCGGGCGCGGGTGGGCGGTGGTGACCGCCTCCAACGCCATCGAATACGCCTTCGAAGGCGAACGCCTGGCCGAAGACGCCCCGCATACCCCCTCGGTTTTCACCAGCGCCCTGGTCACCGGGCTCTCCACCGGCGAGGCCGACCTCGATGAGGACGGGCGCATCTCCCTCGACGAGCTCTACGACTACCTCTACGACCGCATTCGCAGCGAGAACCCCCACCAAACGCCCAGCTGCAGCGTGCATGTCCAAGGCGACGTCTACCTCGCACGCAGCACGAGGCGCCACCGCGCCCTCAACCAACTGCCCGATGCGCAACGCCAGGCCCTGCTCAGCCCGGATCCGACCGCCCAGCACTGGGGCGTGGCCCAGCTGGAAGGTGCAGTGACCGGAGCCGACATCTCCGCGGCCGCCACCGCCCACGAGGCCCTGCTGTGGTTGACCCGCCAATCCCCGGGCCCCACCACCAGCCAGGCCCACCGGGTACTGGAGGCCGCCACGCTCACCCCGATACCGGCCGTCCTGGACTTCGGCCGCATCCCCCAAGGCGCTCCCGCCCCGCACCGGCTGCTCCACCTGATCGGCCCGCCCTTGGCGCGCCAATGCACCGCCCGCCCGCGCAGTGCCGACCTACGCGTGCAGTCGGCCCCGAGCACCGATGGCGTTCTGGAGGTCGAGCTCGCCACCGACCGGGCGGGGCCGCTCGATTCCGCGATCCTCCTATCCGGCCCCACCGGCGACGTCCACGTCCCCGTAACAGCCGAAATCGTCCCCGCCACGGAGGCCGACACCCCCACCGTGCCACAGCAGGCCGCGCCACAACCCGCACCGACCGCCGCGGCCACTCCGCCGCCTCCCGCGCACTGGGGCTCGCCAGTCCAGCAGCGGGCAACCCGTCCCAGGCCGTCTCCCCGCATGAGGCGCCGCGTACTCGCTCGCCTGATCGACCTCGTCATTGTGGGGGGAGCCGGCTGGGTACTAATGATCTTCGCGATCGTGCTGGGCGAAGCCGTCGGTCTCCCAACGCGTGCCGCGGACGCCCTGCTCAATGTCGTGGGGGCGCTTGCGATCTTCGGGTGGGGGCTACTGATCTTCTTTTACGACACCCTGCTGCTCCGAACATGGGGGCACACGGTGGGCATGGCCGTGCTACGTGTGCGGGTCGTCAACGCCGCCGACGGCGGCCAGCTCCGATGGGGCCAGGCTCTGACCCGCGCGGCCGTGTTCGGGCTCCCGCAATCGGTCCCGGGCCTGGGCCAGCTCTTCGTCCTACTCGAATCGCTGGTCGCCCTGCCCGATGGCGAGAACCGCCCGCTGCACGACATCGCCGCACGAACACTGGTCCGGACGTCGGAGACGGAAGTGTCGTAGCTGGAGGGCATGTGCCACTTGAGGGTGCGCAGCTCCAACCAAGTGGCGATCTCCGATGGGGTCAGCGCATTGATCCAGCCTGAGGTGAAGAACTCCCGGGGGACGTCGATGCCGCGCTCGGGCACGGTGTAGAGGCGGGGTGACTGGTAGACGTCTCGCCCGAGGTGACGATAAGAATTTCGGCGATCACGATCACGCTTGTCGATCAGTCGGAAAACTGGCCACCGAATTTTCGAGCATGCACAACGGACCTCCCAGAGATGGGGAGATCTCGCTCGCGGACAGCTGAGCGACGCCATGCTGCCCACCTGGTGCGACACCAGGGACGCGAACAGTGGGGTCTCCGGCGCTAGGTGTGCGTGTCCATCCCGTGAGACGTAACTGTCGCGCGCGACACCCCCAGGTGCGCCTATATCCGTATTGCCTGGAATGCTTCGTCTGTCGTGACTGATGACGGCCCAACAATCCGCTTCCGATTGTCAGATCCGCGGATTATCTTCGTGAAGAACCGTTCGTCCGAGTCGGACAGGAGAACCTGCGGAATGACGCAACGCGGTGGCCGATCTGAATGGGAACGACAGCAGGCGGCAGCACGTCGCGAGGCCGTACGCGCAGCGAAAGAGGCAGCACGTCGCGAGAAGGAAGCCGAGCGCCGTCGCAAGCAGCAGCACGTCGAGGACCAGCAGAAGCGCTCCGAGGACCGGACGCGGGAAGTCGAGCAACGCGTTGCCGTGCTCGATTGTGTTCTCGCCGACGCTCTTCAGCGTGCCCCTGTGAGGTTCGATGATCTTGTCGTGAACCCGAAGATCCCCCCGTTCGACCCGGGCCGCCTCGAAACCCCCGAGGCCCAGCCCGCCTGGGCCGAGTATGAGCCGGAGCCTCCCGGGCTATTCAGTCTGCTGTTCGGCGGATCCGCTCGTCATGATCGAGACGTCGAACGAGCCAAGCAGGCCTTCCAGGACGCGGTCACCGCGCACAAGAAACGGGAGAGCCAACGGCTGCGCGCCCTGTCAACAGCCCGCAGCGAACACGCGGCGCGTGTTCGGGCAATCAAGGATGCGGCACGGTCAGAAAACGCCGCGCTCGAAACTCGATCCGTGGAGTTCGCCCAGGGCCGATCTGAAGCGGTCGAGTGGTTCGTCACGCGCATCCTGGAAAGGTCAGCGTACCCGGAGGAATTCCCCAAGAAATACCAGGTCGCCTATCGCCCGCAGAACCGTGACATCGTGGTTGAACTCGAACTTCCACCGACGTCCGTGATCCCCGATGTGCGCGGCTACAAGTACGTGAAGACCCGCGACGCGATCGATCCGATCCCACGCCCGGCGATCGAGGTGAGGAAGCGCTACGCGCGACTCATCGCATCCGTGGCACTGCGCACCGTGCACGAAATTCTCATTGCAACGTCGGCCGACGTAGTAGAGGCCGTCGTTTTCAACGGAAGGCTGACGACCACCGACCGCGCCACCGGTAAGACCACCCTGCTCCACCTGCTCAGCGTGGAGAGCGAACGCGCCGAGTTCGAGGACCTGGTGCTCTCCAAGGTGGATGCCGTCGCCTGCCTGAAACGGCTCAACGCGCTGGTCTCCCCAAACCCCTACGATCTGGAAGCCATCGAGCCGCTCATCGAATTCGATCTGAAGCGCTTTCGCTTCACCGAAGATATCGACATGGTATCGGACCTTGACTCGCGCAAGAACCTCCTCAAGCTGAACCCGACCGAATTCGAGCACCTCGTCAGGGAGCTTTTCTGCGCTATGGGAGCCGAGGCGTGGACCACCCTCCCGTCCAAGGACGGAGGTGTCGACGCGGTGGCCACGAGTAAGAACATCTTCTTCGGCGGTGTCTGCCTCATCCAGGCGAAACGGTGGTCAAATCTGGTCGGGCTCGACGCGGTCCACGCGCTAACCGGAGTGATGGCCGATCACAACGCAACGACGGGGGTCCTGGTGACCACCTCGTGGTTCGGCCGCGCCAGCGAGCAGTTCGCCCAGCGCAACCGCATTAAACTCATCAACGGCGCCGAGCTGAAGCACCTGATCAAGGAGCACCTCGGCATCGAGGTCGTACCCGGCGTCGCACCGAAGCACAAGCCCCGCGCGTCCAGCAACAAGCAGACTGGGCGGCCTGGGCCGACACAATGACCGTAGAGCTCACGCCGGTCGGGACGGAGTCACGGAGTGCCGGGCTTCGGTCAGCGAGACTGTGGCCCTGGCTCTCCGTCGCCGTCGTCGTCGGGCACGGGAACGCTTTCTCGGCGCGGCCACCGCTCGGCTGGGCAGTGCTCACCCGCCCATCAAGCACGGCAAACTAAGTGGAGACGGGGAGGTGCCGCCGAGCCCCCACTAGCCTGGTGATGGCTGAGGGTGTGAAGGTCAGCCCGAGTATCAGGGAGTTGAGCTCATCGCTGGAGAGGCCGAGTTCGACGGCCAGGCGCGCCGCGCCAAAGGCCTCCAACTCTCGCGGAGCCTGGCTGAGACCTTGGTCAGGACCTGAGGTCTCCCTGGGTATGCCGCCTGGCTCGTCGCTTCGGAACCCCAGTTCGGCCGTTTGCAGGCCGCCCGGCGCTGCCAGTCGCTGAGCAGCCCCAGGTCGCGTAGCCGGTAGGCCAGTGTTCGGCGATCGCCCCGATCCCCCGGCGGTTGAGGAACAGCGCGAAGATCAGCCGGACCACTCACTCGGTGTTGGGGTCAGGTACCAAGCGATGCGCGCGTTTGCCGTCGGCGGCCTTGGAGGGATCGGGGTGGGGGCCGATGTCTTCGAGCATGTAGCCATACGATGGGCGGGCGTCCTGTTGCGCCTCGGGTTCTGTGCAGGCTCTGATTCCTCCCAGGCAGGAAGGATGCCGAGCATGGCAGCACCGAAGAAGTACAGCGACGAGCTTCGTGAGCGGGCGACGCGGATGGCGGAGGCGATCGCGGCCAAGAGCCAGAGGATGGGCCCGATCCGCCAGATCGTCCGGCAACTGGGCATCCATCCCGAGGCGCTGCGGTCGTGGGTCAAGCGGGCCGAGATCGACGCCGGCCGGGCACCCGGCCAGACCAGCGAGGTCACCGAGCGGATTGCCGAACTCGAACGCGAGAACCGGGAACTGCGGCGGGCTAACGAGATCCTGACGACGTCCGCGGCGTTCTTCGCGCAAGCGGAGTTCGACCGCAAGACCAAGTAATCCCCGCGTCCTCGGGCCGCAGGCGCGAGGTTCCGGTCATCGACTACATCGACGGCCACCCAGACCGCGTCGTCGAAGGGCAAAGGCTCGGAGTCGAGCCGATCTGCGCCGTCCTGAACCAAGCAGGGGCGCGGATCGCACCGAGGACCTATGACGCATCGAAGGAGCGCGCACCCTCGGCGCGCAGGCTCCGGGACGAGGAATTGATAAAGCGGATCACACGGGTGTTCGACGAGAATTACGGTCATGATCACTTCATAACCACGGCTGCGCTGCGACGTGCTGTTCGCGATGCTGCGCGACGGCACGTCCTACCAACCACCGGTCGCGCAAGCGGCTTGACAACCCATAGAAGCACCCTCCCGGCCCGTTGGAGGGCCGGGGGCCTGCGCTCCCCCGGCAGAAAGACGGATCATGGCGCTGGATCTGTGATCCCTGCGCGCTCCCTACTCGCAGAGAAGCGTCGCCCCTACTCGGACTCCGCTTGCCAAGGCAGACGCGGCCGACGCTTGTCCGAGCCCTGCCCTCGACCGGGGCGACTGTTCCACATCAACAGCAGATCCCGGACGAAATAGCGGGCGCGCGGATACCAGTGCCGACTGCCGTCCACCGTGGGCGGCACGGTATCGGGGCGTTGATCCTTGATCTGGCTCACGCTGCGCCCGTGGACGCCGATCATCCGGGCGAAGCGTCCAAGGGTGACCTGTTCGTCCAAGAATTCGGCGGGAAGTTCCACAGGATCCGGCCTGCGAGGGCGGAACGGTTCGAGCTTGGCAGAGTCATAAAGGTTGCTCCCGCCCCCGCCGCCCTTGTCGGTTGCTCCCTGCCGCGTCCGCTCCGGGGCGGGAAAATCCGGGTAATAGCGCGGCATAACATGCACGACGTAGGAGTGGCTATAGCCGCACTGGCCGACCCATTCCTTCAAAGTGATCAAGCCTGCGCTCGGCGTCTCCGGTTCTTCTTCCATACGTGGCCCTTCCTTCCTGGTGAGACGGGAATTCACCGCGAGCGCGGCGCGCACTGCGGCAGCGTCGACGCCCAACTCCGCGCCGTCCTCGTCGGTGATCTACAGCTCGATCGCCCACTCCTCCAACGCGGTCAGCTCGTGGGACAGGTCGCCCTCAAGCTCGGGCAGCAGGACGGACACGGTCTCGCCGGTGGTCGTCATCAGGTCGCCTCCTGGGCGTCGTCGATGGTCACGTGGCGCCAGCGCTCCCAAGCGCTCTGACGACTGACGTCCAGCTCCTGATCGATCTCCTCCCCGGTGGCGAGTTGCTCGCGTGCGGCCTTCACTGCGGCGGCCAGCCGCTCCTGGGCCTCGGCTGCGGCCTCGGCCGCCAGACGCAGCTCGCCGCGGATCAGCCGCCCCAGGGCCGCGGGCGGGAAAGGGCCGTAGCCGTCGGCGCTTTCGGCGTCAGGGTGGTCGGCGAGGGCGTGGAAGCGGAATCCGCGCCATCCGCAGCTGCACGCCACCCGCCAGCCCACCACCCGCTCTGCGAAGTCGGTGGTCCAGATGCCGTCGTTGTCGGTGCCGTTGTTGAGCACGGCGGCGGTGAAGCCTTCGTGGCCGTCCAGACCTTCGAGGAAGTACCCCAGGTGCGCTCCCGGTGTCAGGGTTTCCTGACCGCCGAATCTGTCAGGACACCCTGACGCACACAAGAGCAATCCCGAAAATGGCGTCAGGCTCCCCTGGCACGCACTTGATTATCGGCTTTCGAGCGGTCCCGCCAGTACGTGCCCACAGGGCGCGGGTTCCCCTGGGCGTGACGCAGTTCACGCCTCGGAGCGTCACAAATCCAAGGCCTCGGAGCCACTATCGAGCAACCGAGGCGGATAGGCACCGCCCCGGCGAACAGGAAAGGAGCCTCATGGATGCCCAACAGCCAGCTAAGGAGCCGAATTGGGTGAGGAGCAGGTCGACCGACTGGTCCGCCTGCTCCACGGCATCATCGCCGTTGTGTGCGCCTGCACGGTGCAGGTGCACGCAGCGGCTGCGCTGAGGAGCGCTGACCGAGAGGTCGGCACCCTCCACAGGGCCGTGATGTGCCCCCAGCTCCGCCCGGCACCCCATCTGCGTATTAGCAGGTCAAGGGGAGCAGTTGGCAGTTCCCGATTCCCAGTTGCCGTCGCGACTGAACTGCTTGCCGGACGACAGGGGTGGTGCCAATGAGCCCACCCCGGCTCGCTATCAAGAAAGGGCATCCATGGCAGACCACGATTCCACCCAGCACGCCTCGGCGGAGGATGAGAGGCAGTACTCCCTTGAGGAGCTGATCGACACCACGGCGAAGACCGTTTCCTACCTGCTCTTCCGCGGCGTACCGCCGGCGGATGCTGAGGATTCCGCAGCCCACGCCTACCGTGAGGCTCGCCGACGCCTGGAGGCCGCGAAGCCCGTCGACAGCCTGCCGGGATTGATGCGCCGGATGGCCTGGTGCTTCTACTCCAAGCAGGTGCACCGCCGCGAGAAGAACGTGCCTGCAGTACACACTGACCGGCGGCCGCGTCACCTCGATCGATGACGTTCTACTCAACACCACCGGAGCGCTGGCAGGTGCCGGGCTGACCCGGCCATGGTGGCGCCCCAGGTGGCAATTCGAGTCGGACGACTCGGCTGCCAAGGGGGCTCCGGAGCGGTGACCCACGAGACCGCAGGCAGCAGTTGCCCCTCTCGCGCACCGGCAGGGAGGTACCACCCTCCGCGCTACAGGGGACGGTTGGAGTTCTCACCCGATGCGCAGCGTGCTGCCCGAGAGGTCCATCGCCCTCGTCTACGGAACCCGACCCGAACAGATCAAACTGTCCGTACTGGTCACCCTGCTCGGCGATCATGCCCGCCTCATCCACACAGGCCAGGACCACGCCCCCGCTCTCGCCGACGGCCGCCCGCATGTGCAACTGACCGTCGGCGGGGCCGCGTGGTGTCCAGGTCGGCCAGGCAACCGCTCAGATTTCCCGCCACTTCGCGGGGCACCCGCCCTGCACGCTCATCGTCCAAGGCGACACTAACGCCGCCCTGGCCGGTGCGCTCGCAGCCAACGCCGTCGGCGTCCCCCTGATCCACATCGAGGCCGGGCTGCGCAGCGGGGACCGGGCGATGGCCCGAGGAGCACAACCGGATCGTGATCGACCACCTGGCCGATCGGTGCTGCGCGGCCACTCCCGGCAACGTCACCAATCTGTGGGCGGAAGGGATCGCAAAGGAGCGAATCGTCCTCATCGGCAACACCATCGTGGAAGCCGTCCACCTCACCTCCCATGACCACGGCGCCGCGCGGGCCGCCACCGCGGCCTTGAACAGACAGTCCTACGTCCTGGCCACTCTGCACCGGCCTGAGAACGTCGACACCTCCGACCGGCTCGCAGCCGTCCTGACCGCGCTGCGCCGACTGGAGCCGCCGGTCCTGCTGCCGCTCCACCCCCGCACCCGCGAGGGAATCGCCCGGTTCGGCCTCGACCCGCTACTCGCCGGACTCACCATCACCGGCCCCGCGACCTATCCCGCCTTACTCGCCTTGGCCGAGGCCGCCGCGCTGATCGTCTCCGACTCCGGCGGCGCCCCGGAGGAGGCGAGCATCCTCGGCGTCCCGGAGGACCTCCCGGTCACTGCACCTTGCGTGCTACCCCCGCGTGGATGTGGGCAGGGGAATCGCTGCCCACTTCAACCCGGCCGTCCGGTCGCCACCGGTCGGCGGAGACGATGCCCGGCTCCACCGGAGCGAGACCGTCGAAGAAGGCAGCGATGTCTGCGGGGCTGCGCAGGTAGTAAGGCAGCGCCACAATCTCGTTGTGGTGCTCGACGGCCTCGACCATCTCGTCGTTGGTGTTGACGCCATCGGAGATCACCAGGTAACTGCCAACCGGCAGATCCGCCACCAGGTGACGAACGAGCGGATGCGCATGGGGATCGGGGATATGCCCCAGAATGCTCAGCAGGACCAAAGCGATCGGCTGGGTGAAGTCCAACCGCTCGCGCGCCTGGGCGAGAATCGTGTCCGGGTCCCGCAGGTCGGCGTGCACGTAGTCGGTATAGCCTTCCGGGCTGCTGGTCAACAACGCGGTGGCGTGGGCGAGCACCAAGGGGTCATTGTCGACGTATACCACCCGACTGTCGGGTGCGTGGGCCTGTGCGACCTCGTGGGTGTTGTTGTGAGTGGGCATGCCGGTGCCGATGTCGAGGAACTGGCGGATGCCGCACTCGTCGGCCAGATGGCCCACCGACCGGGCGAGGAATGCGCGGTGCTGGCGGGCGTCGGTGACGATGGCGGGATAGATACGACGCATACGGTCACCCGCCTCACGGTCGACGGGATAGTTGTCCTTGCCGCCGAGTACGTAGTTCCACACCCGCGCGGAATGGGCCACGGTCGTGTCCACCGAGTCCGGAACCGGTGGGTCGGCTTCCGGCGATGACGAGAACTCACTCATACGCATCCAATCAGCCTGGCGCGACCGGGCGGGACACGCTGGCCCCGCCTCGTCGTCCTCTACGAGCGTCCATCACGCATACTGCTAGAAACCCGGCGAGTACGGAAAGTCGGGCAGAATGCCGTTCAGCTGGAGCCCGGAAACGGGAGCGGCCCCCTCTCACGCGATCGCGGAATCCCGTGGCTGGAAGCGGGGCCGTCCCAGCGACGCTGACCTCCCCTCGCCCGCGAACCCGCAGGCCGACTCGGGAAAGCCGCGCAGCGCTAGACAGGCCCAGCCGACACGAGGATGCAGGCCGGCAACAACTCCTCGCGCTCGGGCAGACGGGATGCGCCGGAGCGGCTTCTGGAGCCGTCACACGTCGGCGATTCCCGGCGTGTGGCGCAGCCGCCGCATGGGAACCTCCACGCTGCGCCCCGTCGCCGAAGCGAGCGTCCTCCTGCCCGCGGTAGGGCTGATCGTCGCCGTGCCGGCGATGTGGCGCATCCGGCAGAGCCGACCCCGCCGCGACGGCCGTGGCGGCGTCTGCGACCGATTTCTGGCCGTGGGCCAGCCACTCCGTGATCCGAATCAGACCAGACCCTTAGCTCCCCTTGACATGGAAAGCGCTTTCTCTACGCTCTAGGAAAGCGCTTCCCGAGGCTCATGCTCAACTACGAAGGGTAAGCAGTGAGACGATCAACGGCGCGTCGACTCGTATCGACGCTGGCCACTGCGGCCGTGGTGGCGGCTGGTCTGGCCCTGCCGATGTCCCCGGCATCGGCGCAGACCGGTAGCGCTACGGGTTACGCGACTCAGAACGGCGGGACCACCGGCGGCGCGGGCGGCGAGACGGTCCGGGCCACGACCGGAACCCAGATCCACGAGGCGCTGTGCGAGCGGCCCAGCACCAGCACTCCGGTCGTCATCGAGGTGGAAGGGACCATCAACCACGGCAACACCTCCAAGGTGTCGGGCGACGGTTGCGACACTGCCGACGACGTGATCGAGCTCAAGAGGATCAGCAACGTCACGATCGTCGGCGTCGGCGGCGGAGCCGTGTTCGACCAGCTGGGCATCCACGTCCGGGAGTCCAGCAACATCATCATCCAGAACGTGACCGTCCAGAACGTCAAGAAGTCCGGCTCGCCCACGTCCAACGGCGGTGACGCCATCGGGATGGAGAAGGACGTCCGCAACGTCTGGGTCGACCACGTCACCCTGCAGGCGTCGGGCGGGGAGTCGGAGGGCTACGACGGCCTCTTCGACATAAAGAACAACACCCAGTACGTCACCCTCTCCTACAGCACCCTGCGCAACTCCGGCCGCGGCGGCCTGGTCGGGTCCAGCGAGAGTGACCGCTCCAACGACTTCGTCACGCACCACCACAATCTGTACGAGAACATCGACTCCCGGACCCCCCTGCTGCGTGGCGCCACCGCGCACGTGTACAACAACCACTACGTGGACCTTCACAAGTCCGGCATCAACTCCCGGGCCGGGGCGAGCGCGAAGGTGGAGAACAACTACTTCAAGGACTCCAAGGACGTCCTGGGCACCTTCTACACCAATGAGAAGGGCTCTTGGGAGGTCAGCGGCAACATCTACGACAACGTGACCTGGTCCGGCGAAGGCGACGAGAACTACCCCGCCGGACCCGACCCGCAGTCCACCACGACGGTGAGCATTCCGTACTCCTACGAGCTCGACGACGCCGGCTGCGTGCCGGAGGTACTGGACCAGACCGCGGGCGCGGGCCAGGGCAATCGGATCTCGGACGGCAACTGCGAAGCGGAGGACCCGACCGACCCGGACCCGGGTGATCCTGACCCGGGTGATCCGGACCCGGGTGACCCGGACCCGGGTGACCCGGACCCGACCGATCCTCCCGAGGGGAGCAACCTCAGCATCGGGGCCGGCGCCGACGGCTCCAGCAAGGCCAGCGGGACCAGCTACGGAAACGCCATCGACGGCGACATGAGCACCTACTGGTCGCCGAGCGACTCGACCGGTCGCATTTCGGTCAAGTGGGACTCCGACCCCACGGTGTCCACGATCAACATCCGCGAGGCGTCCGGAGCCGAAGGCAACATCGGCTCCTGGCGGGTCGTCGACCACGACACAGGCGCCGTCCTGACCACCGGCAGCGGAGCGGGTGTCATCACCTTCGACTCGACGACGCTGCGAAAGATCGACTTCGAGATCACCAGCTCGAACGGCACACCGCGCGTCGCCGAGTTCGAGACCTACGCCGACTCGCCCCCGGACGGCGAAGGCGACTCGCCTCCGGACCGGCAATGAGGAGCGCAACTTCAACTTCGACGGCGGCTCCTCGGTGTTCCGGAACAACACCTCGTGCGACAGCGGATCGAACGACAGGATCATCGGCGACGCTGACAGCTCGAATCAGTTCTGGTCCGGCTCGAACGGGTCCCGGTGCGCCTCCTACACCGGCGCCCTGGACTGTTCCTTCGACGCGGACGGCCGCCTCGTCGTGACCTCGGGCGGCGACGAGGCCGACCTGTAATCGATCCGGCCGACCACACCGCAGCCGACTGGATGCCGGCCGGTCCGTCCGAACAGACCGGGCGGGCCGGCCGTTCCAGGCGTCGGTGCCGGGCCGCGGGTCATCGCCTCGGCCGCGGTTCACTCCTCCGGCAATCTCAAGAGAGGTTCTATCGATCATGCGGTTCAGCAGGCTTCGAACTCGCGGCAAACCGCTGGGAGCGCTGCGGCTCGCCGTGGCGGTGGCGGTGCTCGTTTTGTTCGCGGCGGTCGCGCCGGCGCAGCCCGCCGCCGCCCAAGACCGTACGCTCACCGTCGCGATCGACGGCAGCGACTCCGACCCCGGCACCGTCGCGTCCCCCTTGCGCACCATCCAACGCGCCGTCGATCTGGCCGAGCCCGGCACCGTGATCCAGATACGCGGCGGCGCCTACGACCCGATCGTCAACGTCCGGATCGAGAAGAACGGCACCCGCTCGCAGCCGATCACCATGCGCGCCTACAACGGCGAGCACGTCGTCATCGACGGCGAGAACATGCCCAACACCCCCGCCCCGTTCGGCGAGTCCTATCCGCGCATCGAGCGCGGCGCGATCCACGTCAGCGGCGACTGGTGGCGCTTCGAGGACCTGGAGATCATCAACGGCCCCTATGGGATCTTCGCCATCGAGTCCAGCAACAACATCTACAAGGACCTGGTCACCCGCGACAACTACGAGACCGGGCTGCACCTCGTGCTCGACTCCAGCGACAACCAGGTCATCCGCCTCGACAGCTACGGCAACCGCGACCCGCGCAAGAACGGCGAGAGCGCCGACGGCCTGGCCATCAAGCAGGGAGCCGGCTCGGGCAACGTCGTGATCGGCGCCAGGATGTGGAACAACGCCGACGACGGCTTCGACTCCTGGGACTTCCTCGACCCGATCCGCATCGAAGACTCTGTCGCCTGGGGAAACGGCGTCGACCGCTGGGGTTTCCCTGGATGGGAGGGCGACGGCAACGGCTTCAAACTCGGACGCGGCGCAGCGAACCACGTCGTGACCAACAGCATCGCCTTCGACAACGCCGTGGGCGGGTTCATCGACAACGGCAACCCCGGCTCGCTGCGTTTGGAGAACAACACCGCCTGGGCCAACGGCGGCAGCGGGTTCGTGTTCAACCGGTCGGCCTCGACGCTGAACCGGAATCTGTCGGTGGCCAACGGGACAGGCGTCAACCTCGGCTCCTCAGACGGCAGCGGCAACTCATGGGATCTCAAGGACAATTGGAGCAACGCCGACCTGGTCAACACCTCGACCTCGGACATCAAAGGCCCGCGCACCGCAGACGACTCGATCCCGCCCACGGAGTTCCTGCGCCCTCGCGACCACGCGAACCTCGGCGCCGACTTCAGCGACGACAGCGGTGGAGGCGGACCGGTTCCCGGGCGCTATGAGGCGGAGCACGCGCCAGCCACCTGCGACGGCTCCATCGACGCCGACCACTCCGGGTACTCCGGCAGCGGATTCTGCAACACCGACAACGTCACTGGTGCGGCGGCGCAGTTCACGGTGGACGCCGACAGCCCGGCAACGGTCACTCTAGTGATCGGGTACGCCAACGGCGGTTCGAGTAGCCGGTCGGCGGAGGTGGTGGTGAACGACTCCACCGCGGAGTCGACCTCGTTCGCGACCACGGGCGCATGGGAGAGCTGGGCGACAGCGACGATCCCGGTGCAGGTGGACTCTGGCAGCAATACCGTCCGGCTCGTGGCCACCGGCTCCGACGGCCTGCCCAACATCGACTACCTGGAGCTCTCCCCCGGCGAGACGTGACCAGCCGGGACCGGGACTGGAACCGAGATCCCAGGAAGACCCTGGCGGGCCGGGCCGCCAGGGCTTTCTCATACACGGTCCCAGGTAGCGGCGACCCGATGAGGGCAATACCCCAGCACAGCGCGGCCTGGTGAACGACTCAGGGTGACATAGCCACCGTCGACCCCGCACGTGCTCATCCACGAGCACCTGCAAGGCGTCGTGCGCCGCCCGCCCCGGGTGGCCGCAGCCGGTCGCGTGGCGCCCGAATGCAGCGACACCGAGCCCGAGGAGGCCACCGTCTATGACATCGCGAGCCTGGCGAAGGTGGTCGCCACCTGGCCGCTGATCGGCCACGCCGTGGACACAGGCCTGATGGAGCTGGATGTTCCGGTGCGCGCCTACCTTCCGCCAGTCGACGGTTCGGCGCCCACCGGCGAGGCCACGGTGCGCCACCTCCTCACCCACACCTCCGGCGCCCAAGCCCCCCGCCTGGACCACTACCGCGACCGCGAGGAACCGCTGCACGAAATCCAGAAGGTCGGCCCGGCCGAGGAGCGAGAACGGTTGTCCGTCATCACCGCGTCGAGCACAACGACACCACCCTGCTGTCGGTCAACCTCAAACGCCTCCGCCAGATCGTGGGCCTCGGGCGAGTCGGGTACAGCACCCCGTTCCTGCACCGGGCCCTGCGCCAAGAAGTCGAGCTGGTGCAGCTGGACGATCTGGGCCGATTCCAGGGACGCCTGTCGGCGGCCCTGGGAGGAGACGTCCACGTGCGCGCCGCCCAGTACGAGGCCGCACTCGACGGCGCCCGCGCCATGACCTTGGCGCGCGTGTTCGTGGCCGGCAAACTCGCCAATCTGCGTACCGGACTGCTGCGCGCTCGCGCCAACGCGGCGCCCGCCCCAGCGACGTCGCCCCCGTCGCCGAGCATCTCGCGACCGCGCGCCACGGCGCTGGGTGCGCCGGGGACGAACGAACTGCTGGGAACCGAAGGCGCGGCCGCACGCGAATACTTCGCTTTCCTGGGGCGGTTGCTCCCGGCTGAATGGGAGTTCACCCACCGGCGCCGGCGCCCCCGCCCGACCCCATCAACGCGATGCTGTCCTTGGGCTACACACTGCTGCTCAACGACGCGGTGGTGGCCGCCACATCGCCGGCCTGGATCCCCAGAGCGGGTTCCTGCACACCCTGCGGCGCGGACGCCAGCCTCGCCCGCGAACCCGCAGGCAGACGCGGGCGACCACACGGCGCTCACCAGGCGCGCTCGGCGAGCCGGTACGGCTCCGGGATCTCGTCGACGTTGATGCCGTGGTCCACGATTGCGGAATCTCGGACCTGTACCTGAGCCGCGGACAACAGGGGACGTGCATCCATGAGGTCCACAGGGGCGCATCCTTCCGGGTGCGCCCGCTGCCCGCTCGGGCGCCAGAAGTCAGCGGGTACGCAGGACGACGTCGGTGACGGCGCCGTCGCGGGAGAAGAAGTGGTCCCGCTTCCAGATCACCATGACTACCGCCACGAGGGCGAACACGTAGTTCTCCCAGGGCTGCCCTTCGGGGTAGGCGGGGATGTTGGCCTGGAAGTGGAACAGGGCGGGGATGAGGATGCTGCCGCGGGAGACGTTGAACAGGGGCGTCATGATGATCGACAGGGCGAACGCACCGAGCATGAACGGGCCGAAGGACCATGCGCTCTGCGGGGTGCCGCTGAGCAGGAACGCGGGCAGATGCCACAGCCCCCAGAAGAATCCGAGGACCAGGCTGGTCACCAAGGGGTTGAACCGGCGTTGCAGCATCGGCTGGGCGTAACCGCGCCAGCCGAGTTCCTCGATCGGTCCGAGCAGGAGCGCCGGGATCAGCGCGGGCAGGACCATGTACCACGGGGAGAAGGGGAACTCGGCGGCCGTCCCGTTCAGCAGCGCGCTCACGTACTTGCCCGCGGGCATCGCGAGCAGTAGGAACAACCACCATCCGGCAGGCATCCGCCACAGGGTCAGACGGCGCAGATGGTCCCGGACATCGCGCAGGCCGCCCTCACGCCAGATGACGTAGAGGGCCGCGAACTCGGGTGAGTACACGGCCAGGACGAACACCGGGTGCGTGCCGGACGGAGGGCCCAAGACCGGCTCCATGAGACCGCCGAAGGCGATCAGGGACGCCAGAGCTCCCCAGCCGAACAAGAAGGTCAGAGCGAAGAACACGACGAGCGGTCGGCGAAGGCCACTCTGGGGGGATGTCCTCTTGGTTGTCATGGCGCCATCATCGGTCTTCCTTCCGCGCGCGTGGATCGGGATGTCCCCGGAGCAGCACCCTGAACCCGCTGCCGCGCCTTCAGGGTATGGGTACCCTTACCTCCGGGTGCAGGACAGCCCGGAACGAGGGCAATCCCAATTTCCTGCTCAACCACTGGAACATGAACCGGCCCCGTATCCGCCGTCTCGAATTCGGTTCCGGCATCGGCATCGCCTACGCCATCAACCGCACGGGCACGGACACGGTCGGCAGCCGATGCGAAACCGCGATCCGCACCGCCAACCATCACTGCCTCCTATAGAACCCGTTTCCCGCCGACCGGACCTGCCTGCCCGGTGACCTTGCACCATCGGTCCGCGTGTCCGGAACGCGGCGCCGGAAGCTCCCGCGTCTGCCAGTAAAGCGCCAGGTCAAGTGGCCCGTCGCTTTTACTCTGAGCGAATTGACTCGCCGGGGTGGTGGTCGTGGCGGTTGGATGTGCGGTGACGTCGGTTCCGACCCCCGGAGGCGTGAGGGACCGAGCCTGTGCGGGCCGGCGGTGTATGCCGCCTGCGGGCCGGTACCCTCCCCAGCCATGAACTATCACCAGCAATTCCATCGCGCGGCGATCGAACGGGGCATCCCGGAAGACGAGGTCGGCAAGTTCGCCGAATTCCTGCGATTCGCGATTTGGACAAGCGGGTGCCCCAACGGCGTTCCGGTCGGACGGCGCGGCGGGTTGCCCCGGTTGCCGGTGGGCATGGAGTGGCCGTCCTCCGAGAACGGGCCGCTGCCGTTCATCGCCTCCTTGGACTGTGCGGCGCTTCCCAGAGTGGACGGCCTCGCCCTGCCGGCGGACGGCTCGCTGCTCCTCTTCCTGCACCACGAGTGGGCCGACGAGAGCTGTTCCATCGCCAAGGAGCAGGAGTTCGCGCGGATTGTGTATGTGCCGGCCGGCACCGACACCGCAACAGCCGAGGAGCCCGACCACGACGAGGATATGTTCTGCGATGTGAGGCTCGACTTCGTCGGCCGGGAGTACGACCTCTTCGCCACGGTCAACGCGGAACTGCCCCGCTGGTTCGACGACGAGGCCTCGCGGTCCGACGGCCAGGAGCACCTGGCTCGCAACCTGGCCCACAGAAAGGAACTCTGCGCTCTGGTCGGAGAACTCTGGCCGGAAGACAACATTGCCGACATCTATCTCGGCGGGTACTCCGTAGACACCTGCGGGCTTGTCACCGAAAACATGTACGACACTCCGGAGACCGGGATGGCGGAGGACATCCTTGAGGCGCGCGAGAAGGCCGGCGAACTCGTCGTCCCGCCGGACGAACGGCAGCTGCGCTTGGAGGAGGAGGCTCTTCGGTTGATGCGCGAGTGGGTGCCCCTTGCCCAGTTCGATCCGGGGGACGAGGTCTACATTGCGCGTTTCCTGATCCGCCACGACGACCTCGCCGCCGGCCGATTCGACAAGGCACTCTCCTTCACCGCGTTCACCGAATAGGCGGCGCGGCGTCGTACATCCCGCGACGCGCGCCGATCGCCACACCCCGGCCGTCGAAGAGCTTCGGCGAACCTACAGCCACCGGAGGACCACGCCGACACACACGGGGCGGCAGCCGCCGGCCTGACACGAGGCCGAAGCTGTCCATCGTTCGTGTGCTCCGTCGGTGCTCGGTGGTTGTCGACGCGACCGGCACACGGTGGGACGGTGCGGCCTTGGGCTGCGTCGTCGAGTCGATGGAATGGCAGGTGGCGGCGATTGCTGGCACTCGACGGCAGGCACAGAGCGCGCTTTTAATCCGCGGGTTCAGGGTTCGATCCCCTGGTGGCCCACCTTGTTTTCGCAGGTCATTGGCCTGTGTGACCGGTGGAGCGGACGACGCCGAGGCGGATGTCGCTCCGCGGGTGCTCTTGTGTCGGCGCCGTGTCGTTTGTGCAGGTCAGCGGCCATCCCGGTGTCTGTCCAGGGCCCGGGAAGCCTCCCCTCCTCCGATGACCCTCCTGAGCGCGATCAGGAGGAGCTCGCTCACGACTTGCGCGACGTCCTCCCGCCGTCTCTTGGATCGGTAGGTGCCCGACTCGCTCGCCGACCGACCCGCGCGGACACCTTGATCGATCTCGTTCTGGTTGCGCACATGTACCTCCCGTGGGAGTACGCGTCACCTCCTGTGGGATTACGCGGCGACCGGCGCCCGCCGTCATCGTGGTGGACACCAACCACTGATCGGAGATCTCGTGTCCCCACGTCCAGATTCCACAGTTGTCGAGCGGCGCTGCGAGGAGCGATGTCATCCAACGCTGACGCCGCTGCAGCCATGCTCGCCGGCGCCGTCAAGCACTACGGCTCCGGCGAGTCAGCCGTCGTCGCGCTCGACGACGTCACCATCGCGTTCCCAGCGGGAAAGTTCACGGCCGTGATGGGTCGTGTCATACACCCCATCACTCGACCTCACGACGCTCCTCTCGACCGCCACGCCGGCCCAGCGCGAGTTGAAGCGGATCGCGAACCCGGGCGGGTACTTGCGGACCACGATCGTCAATCTTTGCGTTCACTGCACAACGCAACGCCGGAGCACATACAGACATGAAATCGACCGAAATAGGAGCGACGAAAATGTCGATGGGACGCCGAAATTTCCTCACTCGCGGGGCTGCACTTGGCGCTAGCGCTGGATTGGCCGCGCCGATCCTCGCGTCGTGCACCAACGAGCAAGATGCTTCGGACATCTCGCTCCGTGACCAAGACCTGTCATTCATCGGTACGGAAGAGACCTTCTCGACTCCCGAGTTGATGCAGCTTAACTCCATCAACGAGGAACACATAGAGTTCCTTGAGGGAACAGGTCTTTCGAATTTGGGCCGGCGCCGCATCGGTGATATGGACGAGGGGGGACTCAACGTTCAGATCCTCTCTGCGCATACGCCGGCTGTGCAGAATGTCCCGGGGCAAGAGGGCATCGACTTTGCCCATCGTCTCAACCGGCAGCTTGTAGAAGGGCCAATGGCGAGTTATCCGGGCCGATTCCAGGCTTTCGCCACCTTGCCCTTGCAGAGCCCGGATGCGGCGGCGGACGAACTGGAACGCTCGGTTCGGGAAGACGGCTTCTTGGGCGCACTGACCAACGGACACATCGGGAAGAAATTTCTCGATCATCCGGAATTCGAGCCCGTGCTAGCGCGTGCCGAATCCCTCAATGTGCCGATCTATCTGCATCCCGGTTATCCGGCCGAAGAGATTCACCAAATCTACTACAGCACGACACGGTCGGAATACACGAAAGAGTACCAAGACTACATTTTCAGTGGATCTGGATATGGCTGGCACCAGGAGGTGCTGACCCAGTGCATCCGGATGATTGCATACGGGGTTTTCGACAGATTCCCCAATCTGCAGATCGTCATCGGCCACATGGGCGAAGGTCTTCCGTTCTACTACAAGCGGATCGCCGGAGACATGGGCGAGCCGACCGAAGACTCGCTCGAGAAGCCCTTCGAGCAGTACTTCCAGGACAACTTCTGGTTCACAACCAGCGCGTTCTTCCAGGATGAACTGCTCCACCTCCTGCTGAAGTACATCAGTGTGGATCGAGTGATGTTCGCAACCGACTACCCCTTCGCAGGCATCAAAGAAGGGACCGACTGGTTCCGAGCAGTCGATCTTCCGCGTGAAGATAAGGAAAAGATCGCGTTCCGCAATGCCGAGAAACTGTTCGGCATAAAGGTCTGACGCATCGGAGCCGCACCGAGGTATCCCGCTGACCGGATGGACCCTCGAACGCGCCGCCACCCAACGTGGCGGCGGCGATGCCACCATCGACACGAAAACAGGCGAACGTCGAACCTGGACACAGACCAGGCGCCGAGTCGACGGCATGGCGACGGCACTCGTCGGCCGCGGGTTGCGCCGAGGTGATCGTGTTGGTCTGCTGATGCTGATCTCTGCACGTCACTTCGAGCTCTGGTACGCGATCCCCTCTGCCGGGCTCGTGATGAACGACCTCAACTTTCGCCTCGCGCAATCGCTCGACGACGTGCTCGCAACGCTCGAGCGCTCCGGGCTCACCCGGTCGGTCTCCGAGCTCCGGCTCCACCTCAAGCCGTAGCGACCCCGCTTATGGCGCGCCGCCCGTGATCGACCGTTCGGGAGCCCGACGGCTCGCGTGATGTGCTGTCAGCACCATGTCAGCACGACTCACACCCACCAAAGCAGACGAGCGTGGCGCCGCTCGGGAGGAGTCCCGTACAACAGGCGTACAACACGACGAGCACCAACGGGATCCCACCAGCGCATACGACACGGCAGCTCGGCTGACTAGAAACGCTCTGTGATCAGGGAGAACACCGATGAACGCCGACCAGCTCCTACGAGCGTCGGTGCACTCATAACCCGAAGGTCGCAGGTTCAAAGGCTCGTCAGCACTGCCGTGCGCGATCCACGACATCCGGGCGGCCCCACTCACGCCATCCTCGATGCCCGGGCCGCGGGGGGCGTGCGGTGCCGGACCGACATTGTGTTTATACAGAAACACCCAAAGCAGCGATCGCAAAAATCCCATGACCGTGAATGCGATCCCCACTGAAGCCGGGCCGACGACTGCACCATTCACAGCGATTCCCCACACTGGGATTCCCATCGCTGGAACAAGGAACGGGACTGCCGGCTTCCAAATTAGCTCCTTAATACCGCATGGCTCGATTGAAAATTCGACAGCGCCGTTCTTATGCATAGTGGCGACCAACAATCGGACTCTGTGTCATGAGATCAACTGGTCGTATCCGAGCTTCACAAGCAAGGCGAGCACCACGACCACGAGAATCGTGCGGACGAAACCGGTTCCCCGACGCAGCACGGTACGGGCGCCGATCTGCGCGCCGAGGATGCTGCAAGCCGCGAGCCCGGCACCGAGCAGCCACAGGACCTGGCCGTTGAACGCGAACACTGCCAGAGCCCCGAGGTTGGTCCCGACGTTGACGACTTTGGCCGACGCCGACGCCCGCACAAAGTCGAGGCCGGTGACCGCGGTGAAACAGAGGATCAGAAAGACCCCGGTCCCTGGACCTACAAGCCCGTCATAGAAACTCACGGCGATTCCGGCCACCGCGCATGCGGCGATGACCCGTCCTCGGGTGAGTGGTTTCGGGTCCGGTAGCTTTCCCAGACCCGGGCGCAGCACGACGATCGCCATGGCCACCAGGAGAACGGTCATGATGATCGGTCGCAGTGTTTCCGTGGAGAGTACGCCGGCGAGACCGGCGCCCAAAGCCGATCCGCCCAGGGCCAGGCACGCCGTAGGGACGACGATACGGCGCTCGATCTTGATCGTGCGCGCATATCCGACCGCCGCGGAAGAGACTCCGAAGATCGATGACAGCTTGTTCGTGCCCAGCAAAGTCGCAACGGGCGTACCGGGTGCGGCCACCATCAAAGCGGGCAGGAGCAACAGACCGCCTCCGCCGACCACGGCGTCGAGCCATCCGGCCGCTGCGGCAACCGCCATCAAGACAAATACGACATCCAACTCCACTCGCTCAGATTGGTGTAAGGACCTTATGCAGTTCAACACTTACGGTGGCAACGGCGCCCGCCTCGCCGCCTCTTTGGCGAACTCCACCGAGCACACCCCGGCCGCACTGACCGAGGTCCTCAGACGGGAGGGCATCGAACACCCCGAAGTCGGTACGGCGCAGGCCGAGGATCTCGCTCGGTGGTGCCTGCGTATCGCTCCGGTCTTCGGCGAAAAGGACACGCTGCACCAGGTCGACCTGGTCAACGGTCTCCTTGAAGACGGAGCGGCCTGCGTGCGCATCTCGGTCCATGACGGCTACCACCCGCACCTGCACTACCTTCGCGACGAGGATGACCTGGTGGCGCGGGTCCGCGCCACCACAGCGGGAGGTCTTGCGGTGGCCGTGTGCGGAGCGGGGGGAGATCTCCTGGGGCGGTGTAAGGGCGCCGGATGCGCGACGGTGTTCATCGACACGTCCCGCAACGGCCGGCGCCGGTTCTGCTCTGTGGGCTGCGCCAATCGGGTGAACGCTGCTCTGCACCGCGCCCGTGGAGCCCGTGCGAGACGACCGGGACACGCCACTGCTCCCCCGTCCGCTGTCGAGGAAGGTCGCCCCCCGCGATGAGCGCTCGTATGAAAGCTGTGTCTAGTGCTCTGACCGGAAACGTTCGCCGGGTCGGGTGATCGGTGCCAGGGTTGGCAGCCCGGCCGCCCGAGCCCGCGGATCGTACCCACGGCCCGCAGGCAGGGGCTCGCCACGCCACCCGCGCGGTCGGTCTCGCAAGCGGGTGGGGACTGAGCTCGGTGGGCTTCGCACGCATTGAGGCGTGGCTCACACCGGACAACCACGTGTCACAGCGGGTCCTGGAGGCCAGCGACCCCGCCACCGCGGCCGTCGAGTGCACCGTCGGCTGCTACCGCCGGAACCTTCCCGCATCGCACCGGGTTCGGCCCAGCACCGGGGCAGGAGCTCGAGTGCACCCGCCGACGCAGCAAGCAGGTCCGCAATCCGGTGGCTCAACCCGCACCGTCGCGGAGATCATCCTCGAGAATCCGGCGCTGCGCCCGGGCGGTGCGCCCGCCCGGGCGGCGGGGCGGTTTCTCGGGTGTGTCCATCCTCGGCCACAGCCGGCAGCCTACAGCGGCTGAGCCGCGCGCAGCCGTGCGTTGCGCGCCTCGATGGCCTCCCAGGTGGCGGGGACCACGAGGTCGGCCCCGCCGCGCGCGAACTCCTGGGCCGCCGCCGCGTGGGGGCGCAGGCGCTGCTCGTAGGCGCCGAAGGCCGCCTCGACGTCGTCGCCGTGACGACCGAGCTCCTCGGCGAGCGTCCACGCCCCGAGCAGGGCCAGCGAGGTACCGCGCCCGGCCATCGACGTCGCGCAGTGCGCGGCGTCCCCGATCAGCACGACCCGTCCCCGGTGCCAGGTCGGCATGTGGATCTGGGCGATCGCGTCGAAGTAGAGCTCGGGATCGTGCTGGGCCGTCTCGATCAGCTCGGGGACCTTCCAGTCCTCGATCCCGGCGAAGGCCTCGGCCAGGATGCGCTTCTGGGCGGCCGAGTCGTGGTAGTCGTAGTCGATCGACTCGGACCGGAATTCGAAGACTGCCAGCGCCTTGTCGCGGTAGCGGGCCACGCCGGCCATGCGCCCCGGCAGGTTGAGGACCTCCGTCATGCGGGTGTCGCCGGGCGTCGCCTGTCCGGGCGCGTCCGCGATCGCGACGTACACCCCGAGGGGCTCGCTGAACTCCTTCTCCGGGCCGAAGACCAGCCGGCGCACCCCCGAGTGCACCCCGTCGGCGCCGACGACGATGTCGTAGGCGGCCTCGCGGCCGGAGGCGAAGGTGACCGCGACCCGGTCCCCGTTGTCGACCAGCGTCGCGATGGACTCCTCGAAGCGCAGGTCGACCTGCTCGGGAAGGGCCTGCCGCAGGATGATCATGAGGTCCTCGCGGGGGAGCTCGATGTCATCAGAGCTCTCGTTGATCTCCTGCGTCATCAGGGAGGCGACCACCGCGCCGGACCGGTCGACGAACTTCGTCTGCTCGGTCATCGTGATCCGCCGCTCGTGCACCGCATCCAGGATGCCCATCTGCTCGGCCGTCTCGAGCGCGTCGCCGCGCACGTCGATGGGCGAGCCGTTGACGCGCAGATGGTTCGCCCGCTCCACGATCTCCACCGTGTGCCCGGCCCGCGCGAGATCGATTCCCGCACACAGCCCAGCCGCTCCTGCGCCGCTGACCAGAACCTTCATCAAGTCTCCCCTCGAGCCCTGTACCGACGAACCATCTATAGCAACAATATGTTGCTTTAGAGTCGGTGGGCGGTCTCCGAGCAGGATGTGACCCGAACGTTGCGTCCGCGTGCTGACACGATCCCCGGGCCGGCGACAGGTTGTCGGGAGCTGGTTCGGGCGCGTCCGGGCCCGTCTCCGCAACGCGGGGCGGCGGAGCCTCGTTCAGCCACGGGCGGGCGTGTGGGCCTCGCCGATAGCGGCCGCGTAGGGCGTGTCCTGCTCGTGTGCGTCGGTGGCCGGGGGCGGTCGGGGCTCGGCCGGGGCCGGGGCGGCGCTGGTGGCCTCGTGGCCGTCGGGGGCGTGTCGTCGGCGGAGGGGTCTTCATCGTCGGACGCTGCACGCGCGCGGACAGCGGGACTCCCGGACGACGCGTACGCGGATGCCGGCGGCCGTCAAGAGGTTCCTGGCGTTCTCCATCTCGGCAGCGAGGTTGAGTCGCCGCTGCGCGTAGGCAAGCTCCTTGCTCTACGCGATTGTGTCTCCGACGAGCGAGCGCACCTCCCGCAGCTCCTCCTCGACCCGCTCGACGTCGCTGCGCAGCACGACGCCACCGGCATGCGCGTCGTCGACACTTCCGACGCGCGGCCGATGCGCTACGGCTAGGCGTCCGCGTACACGCCGCCGTCGATACCACACCGAAGCAGGGCGCCCGGGAGAGCGCGCCCGCCACACACGAGGCCGCTGCCGCCATGACGGTCGGCCCGCTCCCCCGAGCTCCCCGACGCCTAACCGGGTGTCGAGGTTGACCGGCTGGCCCGATGTGGCCGAGCCAGGCGAATGCCCGCGACGTGCGCGGATGGCTCGGTACCGTCCAGCCACTCCGCACAGAAGACCGATCGATTGGAGCGAGCTCCCTACATGAGCGAGCAGAACCCCTACACCGCCGCCCCGCCACCGCAGAAAAAGAGCCGGCCCGTCCTGTGGGGCTGCCTCGGCTGCGGCGGCCTCATGGTTCTGGTGTTGATCGTCGGCGGCATTGTCGTCGCTGTCTCCAGCGGCGGGGACGGCCCCTCTGACGGGCCCTCGGTCGAGGCCGGCGACGACTCCGGCAACGGCGGGGACGGCGGCCAGGAGGCTGAGGCCGGCATCGGCGACCCGGTCGAATCCGGGGCGTTCCGCTTCACCGTGACCGAAGTCGAGACCGGCGTGACCGAGTTGAGCGACGATTCCGGCATGATGACCGAGACGCCCGACGGGCAGTACGTGATCGTGCACGTCACCGTCGAGAACATCGGCGACCAGGCGGGCACTTTCGACTCGACGCAGCAGACCCTGCTCGACGCCGAGGGCAAGGAGTACAGCGCGGACTCCGCGGCCGAGGCTATGACCAGCCAGGACGCGTTCCTGAACCAGATCAACCCCGGCAATACGGTTCAGGGAAAGCTGCCCTTCGACGTGCCGGAGGGCGTGGAGCCGACGAAGATCGAGCTGCGCGACTTCCTCACGTTGGACCAGTCCGCGGTGGTGTCGCTCCAGGAATAGGGAGACGCACGTCTGTTCGTCCTCCTGACGGACGGTAATCCATGGCACGGATGAGTGCACGAAGGCCCCGGCGACGCTGGGGTCTTCGGCTTATCGAGGGCAACTATCGCAGGTCACAGTACACCGGTGCGCACTCCGCTCAGGAAGGCGACCCCTCGGTGGCATTCAGGTCGAAGTGTCCCTTCTCCGGGGTCTTGAAGTCGCCCACCGCAGCGCCCGCGGAAAGGTCAGCGGTCTCGACGCAATTGTCGCCGGAGCCGCTGTAAATGGACTCGCGGAAGTCGCGTTCGGTGGATGAGTGCATTGCAGTTTTTCCGAGAGCGTTAGCAGTGTTCCCAGGTATGCCACCGAATCGTCAGGCGATTTAGTGGCGGTCCAGTGCGAAGACCGCTGCGAGCGCCGAGCCGTCAAACGCTTGCGGGGGTGTTCAGACCACCCATCCCACTGACAACGGACCCGCTCCGCCCACGAAGCCCTATTCGCCGGGCCAGGATCCGTACTGCTGCGCGCCTGCCCGAGAACTCGCGCTGCCTGTGGCGTCTTGAACCGAGGCGCTCTACGGCTTACTGGGGCGCAGCGGTGCCAGATCGGCGGTGCCCGGGTAGACGGACGCGGCTGGGCGGCCAGGTCAGCTCACTTCCATGTCGACGACCCAGGCGCCGTCGATGTAGGGGAAGCGGAATCCGTCGACCTTCATACCCTCTTCGCTGTGCACGCCGTCGGGGTAGACGACCTCGGCGTGGGCCGTCGGTCCATCGTCAGTGTCCGCCCAGCCGTCCGGATGGACGGTGACCTCTCCGACCTCCATGCCGCCTACGCCCGTGTGGCGATCCGCGTAGGCCGTGAAGCCGGCTGCGCACGAGGCCGAACCGGCCTGCTGCGCGGCCGACTCCTCCAGCGCCGCCTTCATCTCGGCGGAGGCGACGCTGCAGCCGGCCGCGGCGTCTCCTTCCTCTAGCGCCTCGACATAGATCTCGGCGGTCTCGGTCGCAGCCGCCTCGGCTTCGGGGCCCGTACTCGGCACTGCCGACGGGGCCTTCTGCTTCTCCGTTCCCTGGGTTTCGGCCAGCTCGCCGGCGGAGCAGCCCGTTCCAGCCGCGAGAAGGAAGGCCAGGGGGATCAGGGCATGGTGGATCGGTCGCACGTCGGACGGCCTTTCGGTTGTGCGTGTGCGGGGCGCCGGTCGCGGTTCCGGCGTACTGCCGCTCCTTATGATGATCACGCGGCCCCCGCTGGTTCGCTGCATCCCCTCACCGGATCCGGCCGCCCCGCCGGACCAAGGCGTGGGCAAGGGCCGGTGGCGGCGGCTGCGCGTAGCTCGTGTCGCCGCGGCCACCGGTTCGGGCCTTCAGCGTCCCTTGCGTTGGTAGGTGCGGATAGACAGCGGGACGAAGACCACCAGCAGCGCGGCCGACCAGAGCAGGACGGCGGCTACGGGGTGCGCGAGCGGCCAAGCCACGTCTCCGGACGGCGCGCCCGGATTGCCGAACAGCTCCCGGGAGGCGGCTGTGAGCGCGCTCACCGGGTTCCAGTCGGCCAGGACCCGCAGCCACCCCGGCATACCGTCCGTCGGGACGAACGCGTTGGACAGCATCGTGAACGGCAGGAACAGCGGCACCAGCTGGTCGGCGACCCCGTCGTTCTTCACCACCAGTCCCAGGTATACGCCCACCCAGCTCAGCGCGTACCGCAGCACCATCACCAGCAGGAACGCCTCGGCCGCGGGCAGCAGGCCGCGATGCGGCTGCCATCCCACCAGCAGGCCCGCCCCCACCATGATGGCCAGCGACAGCAGACCGACCAGCAGGTCGGCACCGGTCGTCCCGAACGGCACGGCCGAGCGCGCCATCGGCATGGACTTGAAGCGGTCCATCACGCCGCGGGAGGCGTCGACGGCCACCCGCACCGTGAGCGTCATGACCGCCGTGAAGGTCACCATCGAGAACAGGCCCGGCATCAGGTACGCGCGATAGTCGCCGCCCCCCGGCACCTTGATCGCGCTGCCGAACACGTACCCGAACAGCACCACCATGACGGCGGGGAAGATCAGCATGGCGACGAGCTGGCCGGGCTCCTGCCGCAGCCGTCCCAGCTCGCGGCCGACCAGGGTCAGCCCGTCGGTGAACGTCCATCGCAATCGGATCATCGGCGGGGTGAGGGCGGTCATCGGACGGGTTCCTTCCGGTCGGTGAGGTGCAGGAACACCTCGTCGAGAGTGGGGCGGCGCCGCCGCACGTCGGCCGCGTCGACCCCGGCGCGGTCGAGCTCGCGCACGATGTCGGCCAGCCGGAAGCCTCCGCCGGGCAGGGCGACGCTGAGCCGGTCGGCGCCCGTCATCGTCGGGTCGCTCCCGGCCACGGCGTTCAGCACGGTCGCCGCCGGACGCAGCGCAGCGGGGTCTTCGAGGACGACGTCGAGACGGTCCCCGATCGCGGCCTTCAGCTCGTCGGGTGTGCCCGTGGCCATGACCTGCCCGTGGTCGATGACGGCGATATCGTCGGCCAGTCGGTCTGCCTCGTCCAGATACTGCGTGGTAAGCAGCACCGTGGTGCCCTCCGCCACGAGCCCGCGGACGCTGTCCCAGATCTCGCCGCGGCTGCGCGGGTCCAGGCCGGCGGTCGGCTCGTCCAGGAAGAGCACCTCGGGACGCAGGATGAGGCTGGTGACCAGGTCGAGGCGGCGCCGCATACCGCCGGAGTAGCCGGCGACCCGACGGTCGGCGGCGTCCATCAGGCCGAAGCGTTCCAGCAGCTCGTCGGCTCGCCGGTGCGCCTCGCGCCGGGACAGATGGTAGAGGCGGCCGAACATGCGCAGGTTGGCGCGTCCGGTGAGCTTCTCGTCCACGGCGGCGTACTGGCCTGCGAGTCCGATGCTGGTGCGCACCCTGCCGGCCTCGCGGACGACGTCGTGTCCGGCGATGCGGGCGTGTCCGGCGTCGGGATCGGACAAGGTCGCCAGGATGCGCACTGCGGTCGTCTTCCCCGCGCCGTTCGGCCCCAGCACGCCGCAGACCGTTCCTCTCGGAACGCTCAGGTCCAGGCCCCGCAGTGCATGGACGTCGCCGAAGGACTTGCGCAGCCCTTCGGCGACGACGATCGGATCCGCCATGACCCCTCCACTGGGTACCTTGTACTCGGTTTTGGTGGCGAGGTTAATCCTTTGGGTACGATGTACGCAACAGGAGGGGGTGCCGTGACCGACGCCGAGTACGTGAGCATCTGGATGCGGCCGGAGCGCCCGGCCCGCGGGCCCAAGCCGGCCTACAGCCGCGCGCAGATCACCGATGCGGCGGTACGCATCGCCGACGCCGAAGGGCTGGAGGCCGCCACCATGCGGCGGATCGCCGACGAGATCGGCGCGGGCACGATGTCGCTCTACCGCTACGTGCCGGGCCGCGACGACCTCGTCGAACTCATGGCCGACCGGGTGATGGGCGAGATCGACGTCGAGGGAATGCCCTCCGGCGACTGGCGCGCGGATCTGACGCGCTACGCCTACGGGGTGCGGACGATGTGGCGGCGGCACCCGTGGATCGCCACAGTGCACCGGGCCGTCCCCAGCTTCGGCCCCAACCGACTGCGTTTGATCGAACGGGTGATGGGCACCCTCGACACCCACGTCTCCATCGACGAGAACCTGGGCCTCATGGCCGTTCTGAACGGCTACGTCGAGGGCGCCGCCCGTGACGAGGTCAGCTGGGCCGAGGAGGTCCGCCGCAGCGGTCTCAGCGAGACGGACTGGATGGTGCGGTCCGGCCCGTACGTCAACCAACTGCTGGAGAGCGGGGAGTACCCGATTTTCAGCAAGATCGTGATGGAGGCGAGCGGGCCGCACCTGCACCGCGACGACCGGTTCCGATACGGGCTGGAGCGCGTCCTCGACTGCATCGCCGCGGCCCTCCCGGCACCGGTCGAGTCCCCGGTGGCGGCGAACCGGGAGGGGCGGGAAGACCGCGACGGTTAGCAGCGGCCGCGGCTCGTTCCGGCCTCAGCGGCCGGGGATTCCGTTGCGGGCGGGCGCCATGTCCGCGGCCAGGCGGTTGCCGTCTTCGCCGTCGGCGAAGGGCGGCCGGGCCGGATGCCGCTGCAACCGCGCACGGTCGCGGGCGCGCGAGTCGCTGTCGAAGGTCATCGTGTCCGGTCCGGTCGCCAGCTGTACGACGGGGGGATTCGCGCAGCTGACCGGGAGGAGTGGACGCGCATGACGTGCCAGGCGCGAACCGCGGACGGGATCAGCGGCTCGGTGGGTGGTCGGCGATCCGATCGGCGCACGACCGCCGAAGAGGCCCCGGTTCCCTCGCCCGATGTCGACAGCGGATTTCAGGCGCGGACATCGAATCGATCAGGTCGAAGAGGTCGAAGAGACCGTCCAGGCCGATCGACCCGGGTGCCGGTCAGTCTGCGCGGCCGCCGCGCGTACCGCCCCCCGCCGCCGCTGCCAGTGCGGCGCCCGCCTCGGCGGGCCGGCTCCCGAGCGGCTCGGGCAGCGGCTCGGCGTGCACGATGCGCAGGCTCGTCACCGCCCGGGTGAGCACCACGTAGAGCCGGTGCAGCCCGCGCGCCCCGGCGGCGGCGATGCGTGCGGGCTCGTCGACGACCACCGCGTCGAACTCCAGCCCTTTGGCCAGCGTGGCCGGCACACAGGCCAGGCGCGCGGCTTCCAAGGCGTCCTCGGTCTCGCCCACCACCGCGGTCTCCAGCCCTTCGGCGCGCAGCCGCGCGGCGACCGCGGGGGCCTCGGCGTCGGCGGTGATGACGCCGACCGAGCCCGGTCCCCTCAGCGCCTCGCGGCAGGACGCGACGAGCTGGTCGAGCCGCTCGTCCGGACGGGTCGCGGTGATGTGCAGCGCGTCGGTGCCGCCGCGCACCCCGGTGGGCAACCCCAGGCCGGGGGCGATCTCGGGGAGTAGTCGGGCCGCGTAGTCGATGATCTGGGCGGGCACCCGGAAACCGCGGTCAAGCACGGCCAGGCGGGCGTCGGGCTGGCCGATGTGGCCCAGCAGAACCTCCCATCCGTCCACCGCCGCCGGACTGGTGCCCTGGGCGATGTCGCCGAGCACGGTCAGGGAACCGCGGGAGCAGCGGCGGGCGACCGCGCGGCACTGCATGGAGCTGAGGTCCTGGGCCTCGTCGACGACGATGTGGCCCAGGGTGCCGGGGCGCTCGATCAGCCCGGCCGCCTCGTCGATCAGGGCGAGGTCGGCGATCGACCACGCGGCGGATTTGGGCCCGCGCGGGCGGCCCGGCAGCAGCACGGCCCGCTGCTCCTCAGGCGTGAGGATGCCCTCGGCCGCGCGGGCGAGCCGGTCGGGGGCGGTGAGCAGGCCCAGCACCAGCCTGACGGGATCGGCCTTGGGCCACATGTGCCGGACGGCGGCGCTGACGGCCTTGTTGCGGCGCAGCGCGCCCAGGGTCCCCGATTCGACCGACGCGCCTTCATTCTCGATTCGCCGCATCAGCAGGTGGGCGATGCGCTGCGACAGCAGGCCGGGGCCGGCGCCGTAGGCGAGGTCGCGGTTGCGCAGCTCGGTGAGGGCGCCGTCCAGCTCGTCGGCGGGGATGCGCCACCGCCGCGATCCGCGCTCCACCACCAGGGTCTCCTGCGGCGGCCGCAGTTGCGCCCACAGGTCGCGCCGGATGACCTCGGCCATGCGGGCGTCGCCTTTGGTCCGCTCGGCGGCGGGGTTTTCGGTGCGGCTCACCGGAACGTGGGCGGTCAGCTCCTCGACGGTGGTCTGGCGGACCCCGACCTCGCCGAGGGCGGGCAGGACCCGGCGGATGTAGGACAGGAACGAGCGGTTCGGCCCGAGGATGGCCACGCCGCCGTCGCGGCGCAACCGGTCGCGCTCGGTGTAGAGCAGGTAGGCGATGCGGTGCAGGCCCACCGCGGTCTTGCCGGTGCCGGGGGCGCCCTGCACGCACAGGGTGGGGCGCAGCGGCGCGCGCACGAGGTCGTCCTGTTCGGGCTGGATGGTGGCGACGATGTCGCGCATCGGCCCGGTACGGGGACGCTCGATCTCGGCGTGCAGCAGCTCGTCGGCGAGTTGCGAGCCGCCCGCGGCGCCGGAACCCTCCTGGGGTGACGGTGCGGCCGCCAAGGGCTCGTCCTCGTAGGCCGTCAGCTCGGCGGTGTCGGAGAACCCGTAGCGGCGGCGGCACAGCACACCCTGCGGGTCGGCGGGGCCGGCGCGGTAGAAGGAGCCGGAGATGGGTGCGCGCCAGTCGACGACCAGCGGATTGCCCATGCCGTCGTGCACGTGCCGCCGGCCGATGTACACGCGGTCGGCACCGTCGGTGCGGGTCGACACGGCAGCCGCACCGGGGTCGGAGGCGGGGGCGACGGGCGCGGCGGCGCTGGACGGGGGCGGGTCGCCGCCGTGCTCGTAGACCGTGCCGACCGGATAGTCGAGCCGCCCGAAGAACAGCGGGACGTCGGGCAGGTCGGCCAGAGCCGCGGCGCGGCGCCGGCGGTCCATCTCCAGCAGCTTGTTCGGAAAGTAGTAGTCGGCGTCCTCTGCGCTGTCCTGCACGGTCTCGGTGGAGACGACGTCGGTGTGCATCCTGCGCAGCGCGGCGCGCGCAGCGGCGAGGAAGGCGCGTTCGGCGTTGATTTCGGGGTCGCCGGAAGTATCGGACAGGGGTTCGGCCATGGAAGGGCAGCCTCGGTGATCGGCGGGACGCAAGGGAGAGCAGCGGCAGCGCGGGTCCCGCCCCGGGAAGCGCCCGGTGCGTCGCGATCCTCAGCGCAGCAGAATAAGAATTGCCGCCAGACAGGAAAGGACGACTTTATGTCAGGCGCGCGCCTGCGGGCAACCGCGTAGAGCCGGGAAGCCGGCAAAAGCGGAACCGGTCCCGCGTGGTCTGCGCAGCCGGCGCCTCTCGGCGGCCTTCAGCCGAGCTGCTCGGCGAGTCCGACGACGATGCCCTCGGGGCCGCGGACGTAGCAGAGCAGAAAGCTGTCCTCGTACCGCTCCAGTTCCCCCACGAGTTCGGCGCCGTGGGTGCGCAGGCGAGCGATGGCGTCCTCGATGTCGTCGACTGCGAACATGATGCGACGGATCCCCAGGGTGTTCGCCGGCGCGTTCTTCGGCTCGGGCTCGACGGCCTTCGGCCGGTGGAACTTCGCCAGCTCTACTCTTCCGTGGCCGTCTGGGGTCCGCAGCATGGCGATGTCCTGCCGGACGCCATCGAGCCCGATGACGCGTTCCGCCCAGCGCCCTTCGAGCGGCCCCTTGCCCTCCAGCTCCATGCCCAGTTCGACGAAGAACGCAACAACAGCTTCAAGGTCGTCGACGACGATGAGGACGTTGTCCATCCGCTGGATCGCCATACCGGTCCTCCTTCGCTCGGTGCGGCCGCGGTGGCCGCACGTTCCCCGGTGAGACGGAGCCGGTAAGCCGCTCTCTACATCCACCACGAGAACTGCTGGGCTGCCCGGCTCCCGAATGCGGATACCGCCTCGGACTCCGCATCTACGGCAGGTTCGTTACGCCCTCGTAGTGGGCGGTGCGGGCGCTGCCCGTGGTGCGGTACTCGAGCAGCAGCAGGCCTTGTGCCGTCGCTTCGTGCCTAACGAGTCGCAGACCGGTCGCTGTGCTCGGATGTGCGAGCAGGCGCCGCCCCGATCCGAGCACGACGGGGGCCACCACGAGGCGCAGGGTGTCGACGACGCCCGCGGAGAGCAGGGTGTTGCCGAGTCGGGCGCTGCCGTGGACCTGGAGTTCACGTCCTGGCTGCTCGGCGCACTCGCGGACGGCCGTCGTGGGGTCGCCGCGAAGCACGGTGGTCGGGGCCCAGCCTCCGGTCGCGAGCGTGTTCGACACGACGTACTTGGGCAGGGCGTTCATCCGCTCGGTGAAGGGATCGCCGGGATCGGTGATCTGTGGCCAGTCGCGTGCGAATGCTTCGTACGTCCTGCGTCCCAGCAGCAGTCCGTCGGCGCGGTCGAGCCATTCGGAGGTGCGCTGGACGAATACCTCGTCCATGTGCGGCACGAGCCAACCTCCGGCGCCGAAACCGTCGCTCGTGTCTTCCGTGGGCGAACCGGGCCCTTGGCTCACCCCGTCGAGAGTGACGAAATGCGTCATCGTGATCTTCATCGGGCGGCCTCCACGAAACGGGTGAGCTGGTCGGCCACAGTGCCCCAGCCTTCAGCGAAGCCCAGTTCGGCGTGGCGCCGCCTCGCGGCCGGGTCGCCGTGTCGCACGATGATCCGGTAGTCGGTGCCGTCCACGTGATCCTGCATCGTGATCTCGGCGGTCATCGTCACGGGAGCGGGATTCGCCGGCCGCCATCCGCTGTCCACGGCGTTGGTGAACACAAGGCGTTCAAGCCGATCCACCAGAAGGAAACACGCGTCGATGTGCGGGACGAACGTGGCGCCGTCTTCGCTCATCCGCGTGACGAAAGCGCCGCCGGGGCGGACCTCCAAGCGGTCGACGCGGCACAGCATCGGGGCGGGTATCCACCACTGCGCCAGGCCGGCCGGATCGGTCCAGGCGTCCCACACGGCCTTGCGGGGCGCGCGAATGACCCGTTCGATACTGAGATCAAGGTCGGGGTTCATACGTCGTTCCTCTCCTCGGCGCCGGTGACGAACCGGTCGAGTCGATCGGCGCCCGCCTCCCAGAGGCGCCGCTGCTCTTCCAACCAGTCCTCGACGACCGTGAACCGTTCCCGGTTGAGTTCGCAGGTGCGTACGCGGCCGGACTTCGCCGTCCGGATCAGCCCGTTCGACTCCAGCGTCCGCACGTGTTTCATGAACGAAGGAAGTGTCATCGCGGCCTCGCGGGCCAGGTCGCCGACACTCGCCGGGCCCTGCCCGAGGCGGTGGACCACGGCTCGCCTCGTCGGGTCCGCAAGAGCGAGGAAGACCCCGTCGAGCTCCGCCGAATACTGTGCCACAAGGTTAAGTATCCGCCTGCGCGATACGTGGCGCAAGGGCGAAGCGTCACTCCGTCCGTGCGCTCCACCGCTACACAGCCGCGCAGAGGGCGCGGCGGCCTCGTTGTCCCACGCCAGTCGTCTTCGGACAGGCGCACCGATGGAGCACGCCCGGTCCCACGGCTCGCGGTCGGCAGATCGCACTCCTGGCGGCTCCTACCGAAAGCGGAGGAGTGCGGCGATGGCGAGCACGGTCGGCGTGCCGGCAGGAGGGTCGATACTGCACGGTCAACCGCGAGCTTCGACCCACGGCGATGATCCGGCCGGAATTTCCGTCGCGGGACTGCGCATTCTCGCCCGGTTGCCGTTTCGCGGGCGCGGACGGCCGCCATCGGCCGAGGGGCGACGGGAAGGGGCTGCGCAGCCGATCGGGGCCGGCGCGGACAGGAAACGGCTCAGCGGCGGCCGCTCGGCGGCAACGAACCGGCGCAACCAGGGTGTGACTGGGCGTTCGGCACGACGAGCACACCGCGATGTTTTCTCAGCTGATGCCAGGGCAGTAGCCGGATAGGGACATCATAATGTTGCTTATTGGAAATATGCGTATTGTCGGCGGAGCCTCTGCGCATTCGCACCGGCAGCCGTTGTGGGCATTGTGATGACCATTGGCGTTCTGGTTTCGTCGCCCGGCGATTCTCTTTCGTCGTCAAGGGCGCGGCGTGGAAGCCGGAACCGCCGGTCCACTGCTCCCAAGGGCTTCATTCCGGAGACGGGCTGGGGACATGCACCGGCCCGGAGGAGCCCGCGTGCCGCGGAGGTGTCCGCGATCCCATTGGCAGCGATAACGAAACGGAGAGCCGACGATGGCTACTGTACGTGAGATCATGACCCGAAATCCCGAATGCGCCCAGACCGACCACACACTGCAGGCCGCGGCGGAGCAGATGGAGCGTCTGGGTGTCGGAGGATTGCCCATCTGCGGCCCCGAGAACCGCCTCAAGGGGATGATCACCGACCGCGACATCGTCGTGCGTGGGCTGGCACGCGGTCGGCGCCTCGACACCCCTGTGGGCGAACTCAACCAGGGCGAGGCCGTCACGGTGGGTGCCGACGACTCTACCGACGAACTGCTCTCCACCATGACCCACCATCAGGTGAAGCGGCTCCCCGTGATCGACGGCGATCGCCTCGTGGGCATCGTCACCATCGCGGATGCGGCGCGGGCTCTGCCCAACCCCGAGTCCGGCGACCTGCTCGACGCTCTGTCCATGGAGTAGTGAACGGGGTAGGCACCCTCGGCGCGTAGCCGGCGCATCCCTTGCCGCCCGGCCCGCTCAGGCCGGCGCGGGGATGCATCAGTGGCCGGCTCGCCACCCCGCTCGAAAGAAGGGGCGGTCTCCTGCTCCGGGGTGTCGGCCCCCTCTCGCCGACACCGCCGGTCGCAGGAGCGCGCGATCCGCCGCGGCGAGGATGGACCAGGCGTTCCAGACGCTGCGCACCTACGCGCGCGACCACGGCGCGTACCTCACCGAGGTGGCCTACCGGTTGGTAGACGAGGACCGCATGGACCCGCGAGAGGTCCTCCGACAGGGCGGTACCGACGCCGGCTGACGCCGCCCGGTGCTCTGCCGGCGCCATTCGAACCCCGGCAGGGCCGACCGGCTCCGCCGGACAGGCGCCATCGCTCTCCGATTCAACGAGTCGCCGGATTCCGGGTGTCGGGAGAGGTCGGACAGCGGTCTCGGCCCTGCTGTTCGGCGGGTGTTCAGGCGAGGGCCGCACCGCCTGCGGCGGCGCGTCCTGCGGCGAGGGACGGGACATCGGATGTGTTCCGGCTCGGTCGCTGCGTGCTCGATGCCCTGAGGCTGAGGAATCCGCCCGGGCGGCGTCGAGAATCGACACGGCGGTGCACCTGCCTGCCGTGTGCGCCCCGGCTGCCGCGGTCCGCACCGCCCACGCGCGGCGGGTATCCGCGCCTTCACCCGAGTCGCATACTTGCCCGTCGCCGAATACGCATGCGGTGATTCGTCGGCATTCCGGAGTGGCCCGTGAAGGACTTCGGCGGCCGCGGCGGGGCTTCTTCGGCCCGGAATCCGGTCCATACCGAAGGCCTCCGGGCCGCCGACACGCCACTGCGCCTACCGGAACAGGAGCGTATACGCGCCCTCGACGCGGATAGGACCCTCCGTGAACCGCTCACGCGATATCGATCGGATAGCTTGACGCGAATACATTCCTGGCGTAAACATGCGTCACAAGCGCGGTGGACGGCAGTCGATACGCAGCCGCACCGAAGGATTCCACGGAGGCATCCCGGGTGTCCCCGATGTCCCGCAGCGGAGGATATACGGCCTGTCCGCCGAGGCCGCCTGTCCGGCGAAACCGTCGACGATTCGGCTTCCACCCCGCACATTCCCATGTTCCACGATATGTTTCGGAAGGTCCGCAATGGCACAGCAGGTTCAGGTACTGCTCGTCGACGACATGGACGGCGGCACGGCCGAGGAGACCGTGTCTTTCGCACTCGACGGGACGTTCTATGAGATCGATCTCAACTCCGACAACGCCGAGGATTTGCGGCGGTCCCTCGCGTCGTTTGTCGAGTCCGCGCGCAAAGTCCGGGGAACGAAGAGCACAGGCTCCAAACGCAAGAATCGGCAGAGCAACAGCAGAGAGCGCACGGCCGATATCCGTGCGTGGGCCAGGCAGCAGGGCAAGCAGGTCAATGATCGGGGACGTATACCGGCCTCGATCGTCGCCGAGTACGAGGCCGCCCATTAACTGCATGAGGGCCGGCGGCTGGTGACACCGGACGTGAGGAAGGTGAGGTGGCTGACCGCCGGCTCCGGTGTGCGGGCCGGTGGCAGCTGCAATGGACGGCCCGTGTGCTGTTCGCGGCTGTGCGTTCCTCCTCGCCGGTGAAATCGGCGCGGTCCGGCGAAAGGCGGGCGATCCCGCCCTGCTCACTCCGCCGGAGGACCGACCCACGTGTAGCGGCGCTCCGGGCGGCCGGCGGTCCCGTAGCGCAGGCGCACCTCGGCCCTGCCCGCCTGGACGAAGTACTCCAGGTAGCGGCGCGCGCTGACGCGCGACAGCCCGGTCAGGCCCGCGCACTCCGAAGCGGACGCCTCGCCCGCGCGGCGCAGTTCGCCCTCGACGAGGCGGGCGGACTCCGGTGTCAGGCCCTTCGGCATCGCCGGACCCGACGTGCCGCCGGCCGCCGGAGCGGCGCGGGACCCGCCGAACACCCGGTCGACGTCGGCCTGGCCGGGGACGCCCGGCCCCTCCAGCACGCGGCGGGCCTCCTGGTAGCGCGTCAGCTGCTCCTGCAGCGCGGCGGCGTCGAAGGGCTTGATGATGTAGTGCAGCGCGCCGCCGTGGAGCGCCCGGCGGACCGTCGCAGCCTCGCGGGCGGCGGTGATCATCAGCGCGTCCACCTCCGGCGCCCCGCCGCCGCGCAGCCGGCGCAGCACGTCGACGCCGCTGATGTCGGGCAGGTAGATGTCCAGCAGCAGCAGGTCCGGGCGCAGCTCCTCGGCCAGGCGCAGCGCCTCCGCGCCCGTCCGCGCTTCGCCGACCACGGTGAACCCCGGCACCCGCTCCACGAGCCGCCGGTTCACCTTCGCGACCATGAAGTCGTCGTCCACGACGAGCACCCGGATCACGCCGTCTCCTCCTCTCCGTCTCCGGCCGCCGCGCCCCCGCCGCCGGTACCGGCATCGCCGTCCACCGCCCCGGAAGCGGGGGCCTCCCGGAAGGGCAGCCAGGCGGTGAACTCCGAGCCCGCCACCTCGACCCCGCCGCCCCGGCGGATGCACACCAGGCGGGTGAGAGCCAGGCCCACGCCGCGGGCGGACGCTCCGGACTCCTTGGTCGAGAAGCCGCTGCGGAACACCTCCTCGGTCAGCTCCGGCGGCACGCCGCGGCCGGAGTCGCGCACCCGCACGCGGACGGCGCCGTCCGCTTCGGCGACCTCGACCTCGACCCACCCCGCCTCGCCCTCGCCGCGGACGGCCTCCAGCGCGTTGTCCACGAGGTTGCCGACGACCGTCACCAGGTCCGCCGAAAGCCGTTCGTCCTGTTCGCTCAGCTCGGTGCGCTCGGAGACGCGCAGCTCGCTCCCCTGCTCGGCGGCCAGGCTCGCCTTGGCGATGAGCAGCGCCGACACCGACGGGTCGGACACCCGCGAGGTCACGTCGGCGGCCAGTCGGGCACGCGCACCGCCGACGCTGGCCACGTACCGCTCCACCTCGTCGTACTCCTCCAGGCTCAGCAGTCCGCTGATCACGTGCAGCCGGTTGCTGAACTCGTGCGCCTGCGCGCGCAGCGCCTCGGTCGTGGTGCGGGTGATGTTCAGCTCGTGCCGCAGCGCGACCAGGTCGGTGCGGTCGCGCATGGTGGTGACCGACCCGATGCGCAACCCGCGCGTGCTCAACGGCGTCCAGTTCAGGGTGACCAGCCGGTCGTTCATCACCGCCACCCGATCGGGCTCCTGCACCTGGTCGGTGAGCACCTCCACGAGCTGCGGGTCCACGTCCAGCTCGGTGAGCCGGCGCCCCTCGGGCCGCGCGGGCAGTCCGAGCAGTTCGGCGGCGGTGTCGTTGACCAGGGTGACCCGGTTGTCGCGGTCCAGGCCGAGGACTCCCTCCTTGATGCCGTGCAGCATGGCTTCGCGGTGCTCGGCCAGGCCGGCGATCTCGCCCGGCTCCAGGCCGAGCGTCTGCCGCTTGATCCGGCGGGAGAGCAGCAGCGAGCCGGCGACTCCGAGGACGCAGGCGATTCCCATGTAGACCAGCAGCGTGGGCGCGGCTTCGGCCATGAGCTCGACGGGACCCGGGTAGTCGCGGACCCCGGCGACGACCCCGATCACCCGGCCGCCGTCGTCGATCACCGGGACGTGCGCGGCCAGCACCCGTTGCTCACCGAGCGTGACGACCCCGACCCAGGCGCGCCCGGCCAGCACCGGGCTGTCGCCCCGCGGCAGTTCCCGCCCGATCAGCCGCGGGTCGGCCGAGGCGGCGGCCCGCATGTCGGTGTCGGCGATGATCAGGTCGTCGATGTCGGCGAGGCCGCGCAGCCCTTCGGCGGCGGGCTGCAGGATGCCCTCCTCGGAGGGGCTGCTCAGGCCGGTCCGGATGGCGTCGGTGGCGGCGGCCGTCTCCGCGACCGACAGGATGCGCTCGCCCTCGACCTCGCGGAAGCGCGCGTCCGCCTGCGCCATCGACACGCCGGCCACGGCGACCAGCACGGCGACGACGATCGCCAGCTGCAGCCCCAGGAAACGGCCCGCGAGCGTGAGCCTGATCCGCACCGCTCCTCCCCGACGCCACGACGCACACCTCGGCCCCGGTCGGCGCGCCGCGGCGGCGCGCCGACCCGAACCGCCTCATCCTCGCACGTCGACCGCCTGCCGAGGCATGACCAATACGACCGAAACGTCCACTACCACCACTGCTCGCACAACGGCCAGAACGGTTCTGCGCGCCGGGGCGCCCCTGTTTCGATGTGCCTCCCCTCACATCCGCGAGTACGGCGGATCACCGTCCCCCGACCCCCTTCAGGAGGCAGCATGTTCCGCACGTTGGCCGCGCGCCTGTCCGCCCCGGTGTCCGTCGGCGCCTCGCTGGTGCTTCTGGCCACCGGCTGCGGCTCCGGCGGCGGCGCCGGCGACAGCGACGGCGGCGCTTGGGCGCCCGAGAAGCCCATCGAGATGGTCGCCCCGGCCGCCACCGGAGGCGGCTGGGACACACTCGCCCGCACCAGCTCCCGGGTGCTGGAGAAGAACGACCTCGTCGACCAGCCGATCCAGGTGGTGAACAAGCCCGGTGGCGGAGGTGCCGTGGGCTGGGCCTATGTCGCCGGCGCGGCGGAGCCGACGCGGCTGTTCGTCACCAGCCCGCCCATCACCCTGGTGCCCCTCACCAGCGAGTCCGGCCACAGCCACGAGGACTTCACCCCCATCAGCAGGCTGATGACCGAGTACATGGTCTACGTCGTGCCCGCCGACTCGCCGCTGAAGTCGATGGGCGACCTCGTCGACAAGCTGAAGGAGGACCCCTCCTCGCTCAGCGTCGCGGGCGGCTCCGCGCCCGGAAGCATGGACCACGTCGCCTTCGCCGGCGCCATGAACGCCGCCGGGATCGACCCCAAGGGTCTGAAGTACGTGCCCTACGACGGCGGCGGCGAGGCCCTCACCCAGACGGTCGGCGGGCACGTCGACGCGTCCGTGATCGGGGCCTCCGAGGCCGCCGGCCTGGTGGAGTCCGGCGACCTGCGGGCGCTGGCGGTTTCGGCGCCGGAGCGCACCGACACGCTGCCGGAGGTGCCGACCCTGCGCGAGGAGGGCGTCGACTACACCTACGACCTCTGGCGGGGCGTCATGGGGCCGGGCGACATGACCGACGCGCAGGTCGCCTACTACGAGAAGGCGTACAAGCGGATGCTCGAGCAGAAGCAGTGGAAGAGCGAGGCGAAGAAGCTCGGCTGGGAGACCTCCTACATGGACAGCGACGAGTTCGGCTCGTTCCTGGACAAGTCGAGCGAGGACGCCGAGAAGCTGCTCGGCGAGATCGGGCTGCAGAAGGGGCAGGGCTGAGATGACCCCGTTCGGCTTCTCCAACCGGGTGCTGGCCGTGGTGGTGGCCCTGTTCGCGATCGGCTACCTGGTGCTGGCGTTTCGGATGCCGGAGTTCACGGCGGTCGAGGTGCCGGTGCAGCCGTCGACGCTGCCGCGCTGGCTCGGTGCGGTGCTGCTGGTGCTCGCCGGGGTGCTGTTCTTCCAGCGCGGAGCGCCCGGCGAGGACGGCGAGCGGGTGCCGGCGGCGGGCTCCGCCGGCACCGCGGCCGGTACCGGTGACGCCGGGATGGACGGCGGTTCGGGGGACGCCGGCGGCGAGGGCGCCGGGGCCGCGGCGGGTGCCGCGGCCCCGCGGGCCTTCCTCGGGCGGATCCCCGACGCGCGGCTGGAGCTGGCGGCCTTCGCCGGTTCCATCGCCGCCTACGTCCTGCTGTTCGAACCGCTCGGGTTCCTGATCAGCACCGCGGTCTACGTCTTCGGCGCCTCCTGGTACCTCGGCTACCGCCGCCACTGGGCCAACGCCCTGGTCAGCGTGGGCGTGCCGGCGGTCCTGTACTTCACCATGTCCGAATTCCTCGACGTCGCGCTGCCCACCGGGCCGCTGCCGTTCTGACCCCGCGGAGCCGTCCCCATGGAAACCCTCGACCAAATCGGCTACGGGTTCGCGGTCGCGCTGGCGCCGGAGAACCTGCTGTTCGTCTTCATCGGCGTGCTCGCCGGGACCGTCATCGGGATGCTGCCCGGCCTCGGCCCCATGAGCGCCATCGCGCTGATGATCCCGATCGCGTTCGGCATGGACCCCACCACGGCCATCATCATGCTGGCCGGCGTCTACTACGGCGCCGTCTTCGGCGGCTCGACGTCGTCGATCCTGCTGAACGCGCCGGGCATCTCGGGCACGGTGGCCACGTCCTTCGACGGCTACCCGATGGCGCGCCAGGGCAAGGCCGGCAAGGCGCTGGCCATCGCCGCGATCGCGTCCTTCGCCGGCGGCACCGTCGGCGTCGTGCTCCTGATGCTCATCGCGCCGTGGCTGGCGAAGTTCGCCGTCAGCTTCGGTCCCGCCGACTACTTCTCGCTGATGATCCTCGGCCTGACCGCCGTGGTCTCGCTGGGCGGCAAGAACCTCACCAAGGGCCTCATCGCCGCTGTGGTGGGGGTCGTCATCTCGCTCGTCGGCATCGACTCCCAGACCGCGACGATGCGCTTCACCTTCGGCGTCCCGGAGCTGTTCGAGGGCGTGCAGTTCCTCATCGTCGCGCTCGGCGTGTTCGCGCTCGCCGAGGTGTTCGCGATGCTGGCCCGGCGCGGCAGCGGCGGCGGGGACGGCGCCATCACCTCGCTGCGGCTGAACCGCCGCGAGGTGCGGACGCTTTCCGCGCCCACGGCCCGCGGCTCGCTGCTGGGGTTCTTCGTCGGGGTGCTGCCCGGCGCCGGCGCGACGATCGCCTCGTTCATGGCCTACTCGACGGAGAAGCGCCTGGCCCGCGACGGCGCGACGTTCGGACGCGGCAACATCAAGGGCGTCGCCGCGCCGGAGTCGGCGAACAACGCCGCGGCGGTGGGCTCGTTCGTCCCGCTGCTCACGCTGGGCGTCCCGGGGTCGGGCACCACAGCGATCCTGCTCGGCGCGCTGCTTGTGTTGGGCGTGCAGCCCGGCCCGCTGATGCTCTCCGAGCGCCCCGACGTGTTCTGGGGTGTGGTCGCGAGCATGTACGTCGGCAACCTCGTGCTGCTCGTGCTGAACCTGCCGCTGATCCCGTTGTTCGCGAAGGTGCTCAAGACCCCGCGGGCGGTGCTGCTGCCCCTGGTCGTCGTGTTCTGCATGGTCGGCGTGTACGGTCTGAGCTTCACGACGTTCGACCTCTGGCTGCTGCTGGGGTTCGGCGTACTGGGTTACGTGATGCGGCAGAACGGGTTCCCCGCTGCGCCGCTGATCCTCGGCCTCATCCTGGGCGGACTGATGGAGAAGTCGATGCGCCAGGCGCTGCAGATCTCCGACGGCGCCTGGTCCACGTTCCTCACCAGCCCGTTCTCGGTGGCGCTGCTGGCCCTGGCGGTGCTGGCGCCGGTGGGGCCGCTGCTGGCCCGGCTGCGGCGCGGCCCGGCGGCACCGTCGGACGCGTCCGGCCCGGAGGCCGGCGACGGCGCGCCGGACGGCGGCCCCGGCGGCCGCCCGGACGCAGGGCGGCCCGAGAGCTCCGGGAACTCCGGCGGGCCCGCCGGCGGCGGCGAGCACACGACGGCGGAGGGGAGGTAAAGACGGCGATGCGGGGCCGGACCGGTAACCGCCGCGCCGCGCGCCGGTGCGTCCGGCGGCGGCTCCGGATCGCCGCGGCCGCGGCGGCGCTGCTGCTGGCCGCGGCCGCCGGGTGCGCCCCGGTCGCTCCGATGAGCGGGGTGCGCATCATGGTGCCCAATCCGCCCGGCAGCGGCTACGACATGACGGCCCGCACCGTCGCCGCGACCCTCAAGGACACCGGCCTGGCCGGGGAGGTCGACGTGTTCAACCTCCCCGGCGCCGCCGGCACGGCGGGCATGGCCCGGCTGATGTACGAGGCGGGCAACGAACGGCTGCTGCTGCAGATGGGCATGGGCCTGGTCGCCCGGACGCACCTGCACGACACCCACCGCATCACCGAAGCCGTCCCGCTGGCCCGGATGGTGCAGGAGCCCACGGTCCTGCTGGTGCCCGCCGACTCCCGGTACCGGACGCTGGACGACCTGGTCGACGACTGGAGGGACCCGGCGGTACCCGTGCGGCTCGGCGGCGGCTCCAGCCCCGGCGGGCCCGACCACTTGGCGCTGATGCTGCTGGCCGAGCGGCTCGGGATTCCCACCGGCGACACCGACTACGTGTGGCACGACGGCGGCGGCGAGATGCTGTCGGCGCTGATCGAGCAGCGGGTGGACGTTGCGGCCGCCGGCGCGGGCGAGTACCGGCACGCGGTCGAGGCCCGGGAGCTGCGTGTGCTGGCGGTGACCGGCCCCGAACGGGTCCCGGGGCTCGACGCGCCGACCCTGCGGGAGCTCGGCATCGACCTGGAGTTCCTCAACTGGCGGGGCCTGCTCGCACCGCCCGACATCAGCGACTCGCGGCGCGAGGAGCTGATCGGCGCCCTGGCGGAGCTGCGCGACAGCCCGGAGTGGCGGGAGGCGCTGGAGGACAACCACTGGCAGGACGCCTACCTCGCCGGCGACGATTTCGGCGCCTTCCTCGCCGCCGAGGACGACCGCGTCGGCGGCCTCCTCGCACCCCTCGGCGGGGAGTGAGCGCGCACGGACACCGCTCCGGCGGCGGCCGGCGCCCCCTCGCCCGGTGACGCGGACCGCGCGCGCTGCGGGACCGCGTCCGGGACTCAGCGCCCTGGCCGGTCGAGACCCCGTACGGTCTCCTCGCCGAAGAGGAGTTCGAGGGTGGCCTGGTCGCGTTGCGCGGTGGCGCCGGCCGCGGTGATGGCTTGCACCGCCGGGTAGCCGCGGAGCCCGACGTCGGTGGGCCGGCCTTGCGAGACGAGCGTGTAGATCTCGCGGATCGGATAGGTGTGGACGGCGCCGACGTACCGCGCGAGGCCATCGGCGGCCGTGCCTGCCAGGAGGCTTCTGAGCAGGTTCTCGTCGCGGACCGCGAGTTCGATCCAGCCGAGGTACGTGTCTTCGGCGGGCCATCGGTGGGGAACGCCGGGAGACCTCATCACGGAACGGTCGTAGGGCGGGAGCGGTTCGACTCGCAACCGCAGGACGCCGGGGTGCTCGCTCCACGGTGCTGCGACGCGGTCCACGAGATACTCGTGGAAGGCCTCCGCGGCGGCGTCGGGCGCTGCGGGAACGAAGCAGAGCACGAACGCGGGGACGCGGGGGGAGCCTTGCGCTGCTGGATCGCCGATGCGGTCGACGAGGGTGGTCCCTCGGCGGCGGGGCGAGAGCAGCGCGCCGATGCGGCCGATGAAGTTGCCGGTGTCCTGGGGGATGGTCCGTGCGGGGAGGGGGTGCCGCGCGAACGCGGTCAGATCGGACTCGGACAGGAACAGCCCGTGCGGCATGCCGTGGGGCTGAGCTGCGCGAGGCGCGGTAAACGAGATCCTCGGATCCGCGGGCCAGAGGTCCGGGCGGTTGGCGGCGAGGCGCAGCTGCCGGTACTGCCACAGGCCGGGGGCACGGGCGAACATGATGCCGTGCACGTCGCGCCAGTACGTCTCGGCCACGCTGTGCGGGAGATCCGCACGCCACCAGCAGAAAGCCGTCAGCGCCAGGTCGGCGGCGTTCTCTTCGCGTGCGGTGTCCACGGGGGCTATCCCGACTCGGTGGAGGCGTGAAGGTGCGCGTGCTCCATCGCTTCGCTGTGCGCGAGGAGCGCGCCGTAGTCCCTTGCCGCCCCTTGGAGAAGGATCCGGATGGCGTGGACGGCCTCGTCGTTGCTCAGGTGCTCCTGGCCGAGCATCGCACGGTAGTAGACGAGCGAGCCGACCATGTCGAGTAGGAGGCCCCGGTCGGTTTCCGGGCGCAGGTCGCCGCGGGCGACGGCGCGGTCCAGGGTCTGGGCGACAGCACAGCGGACCGGCGCGACCACGGTGTCCAGGTACCGCTCCCGCAGGTCGGGGTCGGAGGCGCATTCGGCGTACAGCGCGCTGAGCGCGTCGGGTCTGATGGTGCGATAGGCGGCCAGGAAGAGGGCGAAGCTGTCGCCGAGGTCGCACAGGGTGCATCCGGTGTCGGGCGAGTCGGGAACGTCGAGGCGGGCCGCCACGGCGGCTAGCGCCAAGGATGCACGTCCGCTCCACCGCCGGTAGATCGCCGGCCGGGAGGTGCCGGCCCGGCGCGCAACGGCTTCGACGGACACCGCGAAGTACCCGTCCGTCTCCAGGATCTCCAGCGTGGCCGAGATCGCGGCCTCGCCGATGCTCCGGTCGCGAGGCCGGCCGCTGGTCTTGTCCTGCTCCTCGGGTGCCCGCTGCGCCATGCCACCAGTATGCCAGACGATTCCGATTCGGAATGTAACGGATTATCGGCCGACCCCGGGGGTTGGACGAGGGGCGGCGCCATAGCCAGGCGTGCGCGGGAGTCGACGGCACGCGGGAAGGATCGCGGCGGAATCGCAGGCGGCACGCCCGCGGCTTCGGGCGCCGCGAGGGAAACGGCGCGGCCGGGAACGCGGCGCGAGGGCGCCGGAGGATCGCGGCGTCCGATCACCGATGAATCCGGCGCCCGAGCGGGGTCTCCCCTTCCGACGGGGTCGCGCGTCCGATCGCGGCCCCGAACAACCGGCTTCAGCCCCACGACATCCCGGAGGACGCCATGACCGGAACCGCACTCCCGCCTGTGGTCGACGCCGACGCCTGGCGGCGTGAACTCGACGCGCTGCGCGCACGGGAGAAGGCCGCCACCCGTGAACTCGACGCGATCGCCGCCCAGCGCCTACGCATGCCGATGGTCGAGATGCCCGCCTACACGCTGGAGGGCGAGGAGGGCCCGATCCGGCTGGCCGACGTCTTCGGCGGCGCGTCGCAACTCGTCGTCTACCACCACATGTGGTTCCCCGGCGAGCGGTGGCAATGCGGGGGCTGCACCTGGTTCACGTCGCAGTTCACCCGGCTGGAGTTCCTGGACAACTACGACGCACGGTTCGTCGTGGTCACCCAGGGGCCGATCGCGGAGGCCCTGGCCTACAAGCGCCGGGTCGGCAACGAGATGACCTGGTACTCCACGGCCGACAGCGCCTTCGGGACCGACGTCGGCGCCCCGCCCGGCGGCGGATTCGCCGTCAACGTGTTCCTGCGGGACGGCGACACCGTCTACCGCACCTGGCACACCGACGGCCGCGGCACCGAGCAGCTCAGCCACACGTTCCCGCTGATCGACCTGCTGCCCTACGGGCGCCGGGAGGCGTGGCAGGACTCCCCCGAAGGCTGGCCGCAGGGCCCGGCCTACGGCGGGTGGCCCTCCTCCGAGGACGTCGCCGCCCTCTACGGCACCCGAACCTGAGCGCCGGCGCTGACACCGACGGCCGGACCGACGCGGTCCGCTTCCTCGCGGGCGGCCCCAGCGGTCCGACCGCCGCCCTCCCGGCCGGAACGGCGCGGCACGGGGGCCTTACCGGCAGACGAAACGAACCACCGGCGACGACACCCCAGGGAGACGCGCAGTGCGAACACTCGCGATTACGCAGAACATGACCGTCGACGGCTCGATCGAGATGCTGGGAGACTGGTTCGACCCTCAGGGGCAGGCTGAAGCGGAGAACTCCGACTTTCTCGAGGAGCTGCACCGCCAGGACAGCACGGCCGACGCCTTGGTCCTCGGCCGCCGGACCTTCCAGGACTTCCGCGGCTACTGGCCCGAACAGTCCGACGACACCACGGGTGTCACCGACTACCTCAACCGGGTGCAGAAGTACGTCGTCTCCTCGACCGTGAGCGAGCCGCGGTGGCAGAACTCCACGGTCCTGTCCGGCGATCCCGCGCAGGAGGTTCGCGCGCTGAAGGAGCAGCAGGGCCAGGACATCGTGGTCACCGGCAGCATCACGCTGTGCCACACCCTGATCGAGGCCGGGCTGGTCGACGAGTACCGGCTGTTCGTGTTTCCCGCCGTGCAGGGCCGCGGCCGCCGGCTGTTCCCGGAGGGGGCCGAACCGCCGGAGCTGAAGCTGCTCGAAGCGAAGGCGTTTCGCGGCGGCGTCACCTACTCCCGCTACGCCCGGCCCTGATCCCACCTGCCGCACTGTCCGCGGCGTTGAATGGCGTGGTCAGCGTCCGGTCGTGCCGTCGATCAGTTCGCGGAGGATGTCGGCGTGGCCGGCGTGGCGCCCGGTCTCCTCGATCATGTGGGTGAGCGCCCAGCGGAGGCTGGGGGCGGGCCGCCCCGGCCGCGGTCGGGGGACCGGTGCGCCGGGGTCGGTGCACTCGTCGAGGACCGTGTTCGCATCCTCGACCGCCGCCCGGTAGCGGGCGACGACTTCGGCCACGCTGTCCGTCGAGGCCGCCTGGAACGTCGCCTGCCAGTCGGTGACTTCCTCGCCGAGGAACGTCGACCGTTCGACGAAGGTGAGGTGGCCGAGCAGGCCGAGCAGGTTCGTGCCCGACGGCACCGCGGCCGTTCGGACCTGCGGTTCGGGGGCGCCTTCGACCTTCGCGGCGATCGAGTTCCGCAGGTAGTCGAGGAATCCGCGCAGGACCTCGGTCTCGCTGTTTCCGGTCCGGGGCGGCGGGGCGTCGCTGCGGCGGGGTGCGGTGGGCATGGCGGCCTCTCTTCGACGCTGGATGGCTCCGCTAGCCGGGTCGGGCGGTGCGGCGGATGAACAGGTCGCGGTCGGCGACCCCGGCGGTGCGCCCGTCCGGGCTCGGACTCCTCACCCTTCGGGACGGGGCCAGTCTCATACGTCTCCTCGGCGTCGGCACGAAATCTTGCCGCTTCGGCAAGACGGCCGCATCGCTGCGGCGATCGCCGTGCCAGCGCTGCTTTCCCCGTGGTCTCGCCGCCGTCGCCGGGGCCGAACACCCCTCTTCGGGCACGGCTACGCAGGCATTCCTTGCGGTTGGTGGGTAGTACGGGAGCGGGACTTGGAGCCGGGCTTCGGGGCGGGGTACGAGCGGTCCACCGCCCGCTCGGCTCCGAGCCGCACCGATCACCGCCCTAGGGAGACGGAGCCCTCGCTTGCGTCGTGTCGAGTACAAGTGGCTGGTCGCGGTCACGTTCGTCTTCGGACTGATCATGCAGATCCTGGATGTGACCATCCTCAACGTGGCGCTGGCGACGCTGGGGCGCGAGTTCGGCGTCGACGAGGGAACCCTGCAGTGGGTGCTGACCGGTTACATGGTGAGCCTCGCGGTGTTCATCCCCGCCTCCGGCTGGATCAGCGACAGGTTCGGCAGCAAGCGCACCTTCCAGCTGGCCGTGCTCGTCTTCACCACGGCATCGGTGCTGTGCGGGTTGGCCACCGGCATCGGATGGCTGATCGCCGCCAGGATCCTGCAGGGCGTGGGCGGAGGCATGCTGGTGCCGGTCGGCCAGGCGATGCTGTTTCGCGCCTTTCCCGCCGAGGAGCGCGCGAAGGCGTCGGCGGTACTGATGATCCCTACGAGTATCGCCCCCGCCCTGGGGCCGGTCCTGGGCGGTTTCCTGGTGGAGTACGCGAGCTGGCGCTGGATCTTCTTCATCAACGTGCCCATCGGAGGGCTGGCGCTGCTGTTCACCGTGGTGTTCCTGCGCGAGGAGGTACAGGAGCGCGCCGGCGGCTTCGACATCCCCGGATTCCTCCTCGCCGGCGCGGGGCTGGCCAGCCTGCTGGTCACCCTGGACCGCGCGGCGCAGGCAGGCTGGGGCGAACCGTCGGTGTGGGGCGGCCTCGTCGCCGCCCCCGTCCTCATCGGCCTGCTCATCTGGCGGGAGCTCACGGCGCAGGAACCGATGCTGGACCTGCGCCTGCTGAGGGAACGGCTCTTCGGCGCGGGCAACGCGGCGCTGCTGTGCATCACCGCCGGGATGTTCGGGGTGCTGTTCCTCGTGCCGCTCTACATGCAGAACCTGCGCGGCGCCTCCGCGCTGGAGGCCGGGCTCGTGCTGATGCCGCAGGCGCTGGGCATGGTCGTCACCACGCAGTTCATCAGCCGCCTCTATCCGCGGGTCGGGCCGCGCCGGCTCCTCCTGGCGGGTGTCGCTCTGATCGGGTGCCTCAACCTGTCGTTCCAACTGGTGGGGCTGTCCACGCCGTACTGGGTCCTGGGCGGGTTGATGTTCATCCAGGGGATCGGCATGGGGATCTCCATGGTTCCGCTGCAGGCCGCGACGTTCGCACAGACCACTCCCCAATCCATGGGGCGGGCGACGTCGCTGTTCAACGCCAGCCGCCAGGTCGCCACCGCAACCGGTGTGGCGGTGCTGTCGACAGTGCTGGTGGTCCGCGGCCAAGCCGAAGGCGCGGCCTTGGGCCAGGCGGCCTCAAGTGCGGCTCGCGCCCAAGCCCAGATGGAGGCCTACCACAGCGCCTTCCTGGCGGCTGTGGCCTTCGCCGTCTTCGGGCTGGTGGTCGTATCGCTCATCCGCGACTCCGACGCCGCTCCCAGCATGCGGCGCGGTGCGGCGCCCTCGCGCTAGGGCGCCCCGGCGGTCCGGCAGGCTCGCCGGACAGTGGGTCTCCCCGGCACACGGCTCACCTCAGGACCGATTCTCCAGGCGTCCCGCCCCGCAGCACCGTCTACTACGACTTCGTCACCGGGCACGACGGCGGCACCCGAGCAGGCCATCCGCGACCTGTCGCGCCCGGGCGGAGTCGGTGCGCCGGGCTTTGTACGACCGGCCCGTCGGGGGTGCCCTGGGGTCGGGCCCGGGGTGCGGGGTGCGGCGGCGGGTGCGGCGATAGGCCCGGCGTGTGTTGGGCAGTGGGCGGGCCGGGAGAGCACCCGTGGCGCACCGGTACGGGTGCGTGCGTGGTGCGGGGACGGGGCCGCCGGCGCCGTAGTCGCGGGGGCGACCGTGGTCGGCCCGGCGCAACCGCCCGCCTCGTCGCCGTGTCCCCGGGTGCGCTCGTGCGCCCCCCGGGGAGGCGGGTGCGCGGTGGGGGAGGCATGTTTCGGCCGTCGGGCGGCCCGCAATGCGAGCGAAGGAGGACGTGTGGCCAATCCGGATCCCGATGCGGCCGAATCCGCCGGGGAGATCAACATCGGCCATGTGACGCTGATCGCCGCCGCGGCGGCGATGGGCGGATTCCTGTTCGGCTACGACAGTTCGGTGATCAACGGTGCCGTCCCGGCGATCGAGGAGGCGTTCAACGTCGGCGACGCTGTCACCGGGCTCACCGTGTCGGCGGCGCTGCTGGGCTCGGCGGTGGGCGCCCTGATCGCCGGCGCCCTGGCCGACCGGTTCGGGCGCATCCGCGTGATGCAGTTGGCGGGGCTGCTGTTCGGAATCAGCGCCATCGGGTCCGCTGTGCCTTTCGCCGTGTGGGACCTGGCGTTGTGGCGGGTGGTCGGCGGTACCGCGATCGGTATCGCCTCGGTGATCGCGCCGACCTACATCGCGGAGGTGTCGCCGCCGGCCTACCGCGGGCGGTTGGCATCGCTGCAGCAGTTGGCCATCGTGCTGGGTATCGCGATCTCGCAGTTGGTCAACTTCGTACTCGCGGCGGCGGCCGGGGGCAGCGCGAGCAACGAGATGGGACCGCTGCAGGCCTGGCAGTGGATGCTGGGTGTGGAACTGGTCCCGGCGCTGCTGTACCTGCTGTTGAGCGTGGTGATCCCCGAGTCGCCGCGCTACCTGGTGCGTGCGGGCCGTGAGGACCGGGCGCGCAGTGTGCTGGCCGAGGTCGAGGGCGGCGACGTCGAATACCGCATCCGCGAGATTCACAACGCGTTGGGGCGCGAGACCAAGGCGCGGTTGAGCGACATCACCGGCAAGTTCGGGCTGTTGCCGATCGTGTGGATCGGGATGGCGCTGTCGGCGTTCCAGCAGTTGGTCGGCATCAACGTGATCTTCTACTACTCGGCTTCGCTGTGGCAGTCGGTGGGGGTCCAGGAGAGCAATTCGCTGCTGTTGAGCCTGTTCACCTCGATCGTCAACATCATCGGCACGTTCATCGCGATCGGGCTGGTCGACAAGATCGGCCGCAAGCCGCTGCTGCTCGTCGGGTCGGCCGGGATGGCCGTGGCGCTGGGAACGACCGCCTTCGCCTTCAGCCACGCCAGTGTCAGCGGCGGGACGGCGCAACTGCCGTTCGCCTGGGGCGCGGTCGCGCTGACCTCGGCGAGCACGTTCGTCCTGTTCTTCGCCCTGTCGTGGGGTGTGGTCGTGTGGGTGCTGCTGGGGGAGATGTTCCCGCTACGGGTGCGGGCGGCCGCGATGGCGGTGGCCACCGCCACCCAGTGGGTGGCCAACTGGCTGGTGACGGCCACCTTCCCGAGCCTGCGCGACTGGAGCCTGCCGGGCACCTATCTGATCTACACGGTCTTCGCGGTCGTGTCTTTCTTCTTCGTGTGGCGGTTCGTGGCCGAGACGAAGGGCAAAACGCTGGAATCGATGGGGCGCGAGGAGCGCACGTCGGCCTGAGAGGGCGCTTCGTAGGCCGATGTCCCCCTCATCACCCGGGCCCGGCGGTGCGCAGCGGGGCGGGCCGGCGTGCGGGCGCTGCCGCAGATGAGGCACCCTGCAGGCTCCACCTGAGCGGGCCGGTCGCAACGGGCCCAGCACGCCGACGACGGGCCGGGGGGCGGTGGTGAACGTGCGCCGCCCCCCGGGAGCACCCGCATCAGCCCGGAGCGCGCCGGCGCGGCGCCGGGTGGGCGAACGCGGCAAAATCAACGGCGGCACGGTGGAAAAGCATGCAGCGCCCCTGGTTCGGACGTGGTGGTTGTGGTGATCAACCCGTCTACCAGGGGCCCCTCTACATAGGGAGGCGAACCGCGAGCTTGCGATCATGGTGTGACCGGCGTGTCCTCGCCAGAGGACGAAACGGCCTCACTGGTCGGAAGCTAGCGCTTGCGGGCGACGCCGCAGTACTGCGCGACCGGCGCGAGGGCGCCCACCTCCGGGGCGTCAGGCCGCCAGAGCGTGCAGGAGACCACCCCGGGCTCCACCGGCTCCAGCCCGGCGAACAGCTCCCTCAGTCCCGCGGCGTCGCGGAGGGTGAGCGGGGTCGAGCCGCCCTCGTTCCACAGCCGGGCCGCCTCGTCCATGGCTTCGCGGTGGACCTCGTTGGTGGAATGCGAGATCACCAGGAAGCTGCCGCTGGGAACGGCGTCCATGAGCCGTTCGATGAGCCCCCGCGCCTGTTCGGCGTCGGGGACGAACTCCAGAATGCCCAGCAGCATGACGACCACCGGGCTGTCGAAGTCCAGCGTCTGTGCGGCGCCGGTGAGGATGTGCTCGGGCTCGCGCAGGTCGGCGTCGATGTAGTCGGTGACGACGTGCTCGTCGCCGGTGAGCAGCGCGCGGGCGTGGGCGAGCACGACCGGGTCGTTGTCGACGTAGACGACGCGGGAGCCGGGCGCCACGTCGCGGGCGATCTCGTGGGTGTTGCCGGCGGCGGGGATGCCGGTGCCGATGTCGAGGAACTGGCGCACGCCGGCCTCGGTGGCCAGGTAGCGCACGGCCCGCCCGAGGAAGGCGCGGTCGGCGCGCGCGTTGTCGACCATATCGGGGATGGCGGCCAGAATCTGGTCACCGGTCTCGCGGTCGGCGGCGAAGTTGTCCTTGCCGCCGAGCCAGTAATCCCAGATCCGGGCGGGATGAGCAACGCTGGTGTCGATCTCGCGGGTGACGGCGCCCGCCTCGGCTCCGGGTCGCATCCATTCGGGCGTTTCGCTCATCCGGGAACTCCTGTCCACGAGGCATGGCAATTCGAACAGACTCCACGCATCCTAGCGTTAGCGGGCATATCCACCGCCCGTCCCACGGCCGGGCCCGGTCACTCGGTTCATCCGGCCGGGCCTCTCGGGCGGGGCCCATGGACCGCCCCGGCAGAGTCCCGACTTCCACCGTGCAGTCCCGGTCACCTGCCGCGCATGATGGCGAGCGTGCACCTCCCCATGGATCGACCGCCCTTTCGGCGGGAAGGGACCGGGAGTATGGAGCAACAAGAGGCATCCCCCACCCGGGCGTCCTCGGGCACCGGAGTGCTCGGGGGCGTCGTCCCTGCGGCCGTCACCGTGGCACTGGCCGCATGGGCATGGAACGCCGACGTACCCTCCCCGGTGGCCCACCGCGTGTTCCTGGTGGTCTGGGGGCTGGGCGGACTACTGCTGGCCGGCGAACACCTCAGCCGCGGGGGCCGCGTGGGTGTGCGCATCGCGACGGCAGGCCATGTCTTCTACCTCGGGCTACTGGCGGGGGCCGCGCTGGGCACGACCGCCTGGAGCCAGCTGGGAGCCGTTTTCTGGTACCAGCTGTGGTGGTCGGGGCCGCTGGCCACGGCCCTGACACTGGCGGTCTGGGAGCGCCACCGCATCGGCGCCGCCGGATCCCGCTCGAACGGACGCCGCGATTCCCGAATGTGAGTAGATTCCCGAAATGAGCCGCCTGGACGGCGATTCCCGCCCTGCCCGGCGGAGCCGATCCCGCCCGAAACCGCCTGACCAGGGTCGAAACCGTAAGCACCGCCAGCGGAATCGGAATCCGTCGGGCGAAGCGCGGCCACCCCGGTCGGTCGGCCGGGGAGATGCGGCGAATGCGGCAGGAGGGCGGGCCGAACTACTGCCACAATGCGAAAGCTCCCTTTCCGCCCACGTGTCCGAGGACCTCCTCGCTATGACCCCTCCACACCGCCCCGACGCCCCCGGCCCTCAGTGGGCGGCTCCTCCCGCGCCCGGCTACCCCGCTCCTGCACCCGGCCACCCGGGAAGCTTCGGATACCCGGGCCATCCTTCCGCCTACCACCAGCGGCCCGCCGCCAGCCGGCAGCCCGCGACGGTCATCCTGGCGCGCGTCTTCACATTCGGACTCGGCGCTTTCGCCGCGCTCCTGGCCTTCGCGTTCGCGATCGCCTCCCTGGGCGCCCGCTTCGACCCCGACATGGGCGCCGACGCCGAGCGCGTCTCCAACGAAATCGGGCTCGTCGCGCTCACCGCCCTCGTACTGGCGGTCGTGTTCTTCGTCTTGGGCGGGATCGGCGGACGCCGCTCGCCGGCGGTGCTGTGGAGCACGGTCGGCATCCACTCGGTCGTGGCGGTGCTGGACGTCGTCGGCGTCGTGCTGATGCCCGACATGGCGGTGATCCTGGCGTTCTTGGTGCCCTTCGCGGTGATCCTCACTCTGCTGCTGGTCCGGCCCTCCCGCAACCACTACCACTCCGCGTACAGCCGTTAGGGACTCGCGTCCGCCTCGGTCGGCGTGACGTCGATCGGTCCCCGTGCCTGCGGGCGCCCGGACCCGGCTCGGCTCCCGAAGACCGCGGCACAGGGGAGCACGGTTCTCCGAGCGGTCCCTCGGGGCGCGGCTGCCGATGAGTCCCGGAGCGCCGCCCAGTCTCACCACCATGAGCGAACAACTACTCAAGCTCGACGGGACCGAGTTGTGCGTGGAGCGATTCGGGTCTCCGACCGCTCCGACGGTGCTGCTGATCGCCGGGGGAGCACAGTCGATGGTCTGGTGGGAGGACGCCTTCTGTGCGCGGATCGCCGAGGCGGGTCGCCGTGTCGTGCCCTATGACCACCGTGACACCGGCCGATCGACGAGTTCGCCGCCTGGACGGCCGTCGTACACCTCCCACGATCTGGCAACCGACCCGCTGAGGATCCTGGACGCCTTGGGAGGCGGCCGTGCACATCTGGTGGGCTTGTCGATGGGCGGCGGAATCGCGCAGCGCATCGCCCTCGAACACCCCGAGCGGGTGAGTACCTTGTGCCTGATCTCGACCAGCCCCGCGGTCCCGGCCGAGCACGACCGCGGGTTGCCGCCGCCGGCGCCGCGGGTGATGGCGGCGTTCACCGACCCGGACCCCGAACCCGACTGGACCGACCGGGACGCAGCGGTGGCCTATCGGACCGAGGTCGAACGACCGTTCGCGGGAGACATCGGGTTCGACGAGCCCCGTCAGCGGCGGCTCGCCGCCCTGGAGGTGGATCGGACCCGGAGCATGGCTGCCTCGATGACCAATCACTTCGTCCTGGAGGACGACTCCCCCACCGGGGCCCGGCTCGACCGGATCACCGCACCCACCCTGGTCATGCATGGCACCACCGACCCGATGTTCCCGATGGCACACGGCCGGGCACTTGCCGAGGAGATCACCGGCGCGCGGTTCGTCCCCCTGCCCGGCGTCGGGCACCAACAACCGCCCCCGGAACAGTGGGACGTGGTCGTCTCGGCGATAGTCGGACACACCGAGCAAAGCTGATCCGGGCGGGGCGGACGCCGGCCGGGCGGTACGAACGCAGCAGGTTGCCCGAGAACACCACCGCCGGGTCGGTGCCTACCGCTCCCAGCCGAGGGGCTTCGGATGCCGGGCCTGCGTCAACGGGTGGGGCGGCGGAGCCGGTACCACTTCGGTGATGTGCGGTTCATCGGCCAGCCCAGGCCGTCGGTGGCCGCATCCTCGACCTCGAGTAGCTCCCATTCCGGGAATGCGGCTTCGACCTCCGCCTGAGAGACGCCCTCCACCAGCCGCCGGTACCGCGACGGTCCGAAGGCGAGCATCAGCAGGGTGGCTTCCCGCGCGGCGAGCGCAGTCACGCCTCGCCCCTCCGCGGCCTGCTGGTCCTTGCCGAGCCCTTGGAAGCAGCCGATGTCGATGAAGAGGTCGAACGTGCCCAGGTTCGCCGACGCGAGGTCGGTCGCGTCGGAGACGACGTAGGTCGCCTCCGCCGGCTCCTTGCTCCGGGCGGCCTCGATCGCCTCCGGGACGATGTCGACGCCCACCGCCTCCCACCCGCGTCGGGCCAGCTCGGGGGTGAACTGCCCGCGGCCGCAACCGATGTCCAACGCCCGCCCGGTACCGGCCGAACGCGTTTCCGCCTCGCGGTCGAGCAGGGCGCCGAGCTGCGCCCCTGCCACGGCGCCGTAGCGCTCCCACGGCGTGATGCCGAGGCGGTACATCCACGCGTACTTCGTCATCGCTCCACGGTAAGCGGGCCTCTCCCAGAGCTCCCGTCGCCCCCGTTTCCCGGGGCGGACGCCGCGAACGCGGGTACCGCGGCGCCCGCCGCGCCGGGCGGGGGCTCAGCATCGGCGGTGCCGTGTGAACCCGGGCGGTCAGTAGCGGTACGAGGTGTAGTCGAGGTACCCCTCGTCCCCGCCCTGGTAGTAGGTCGCCGGGTCGGCCTCGTCCAAGGGGAGGTCCGCGCGGAGCCGCTCCACCAGGTCCGGGTTGGCCAGGTACGCCCGGCCGAAGGAGATCAGGTCGGCACCGAGGTCGAGCCAGTGGTCCGCCAGCTTGCGGTCGGCGACAACGGGCCCCATCGGGAAGGACGGGTTGACGATCAACCGGCCCGGCCAGGCGCCGCGCAGATCCACCAGTGTCTGTTCGTCGGTGGTGGCCTCCACGTGGATGTAGGCGAGCCCCAGAGGTGCGAGCGCGGCGAGGAGAGCGCCGTAGAGCTCGGCGACCTCGTCTTCGACCGCGTCCCAGATTCCGGCGCCGGGCGAGAGCCGCAGGCCCACCCGCTGCGGGCCGATCGCCTCGGCGGTGGCGGTGACGGCTTCGACGGCGAAGCGGATCCGGCCCGCGATCGAGCCGCCGTAGTGGTCGGTGCGGACGTTGGCGTTGCTGGAGAGGAACTGCCCGATCAGGTAACCGTTCGCGCCGTGCAGTTCCACACCGTCGAAACCGGCGGTTACGGCCCGCTCGGCCGCGGCGGCGTAGGAGAGGGCCTCGTGTCCGGCCTCCTCGGTGGTGAGCGCGCGCGGGACCGGTGCCGGCTGGGGTCCGCTCGGTGTGAAGACGCCTGCATCCCGGGCGGCCACCGCCGACGGCCCCACCGGCTGGAGGCCTGTGGTGTCCGGGTGGCTGATCCGTCCGCCGTGCATGATCTGGGCGAAGATCCGTCCCCCGTTGGTGTGGACGGCGTCGGTGACCTGCCGCCACGATGCGGTCTGCTCGTCGGTGTGGATCCCGGGTGTCAGCGGGTTCGACTGGCCCACCAGGCTCGGTTGGACGCCCTCGGTCACGATCAGCCCGGCGGAGGCGCGCTGGGCGTAGTAGGCCGCCATGGAGGCGGTGGCCAGTCCTTCGGCGTTGGAGCGGACCCGCGTCATCGGCGCCATGACGACGCGGTTGGGCAGGCGGAGGTCGCCGAGTGCCACGCTGTCGAAAAGAGTGTTCATGCCTGTACGGTAGGAGTTGACATTGACGTCAGAGGCAAGTGTTGTGCCGAGGATCACGGAGGCCTGGGATGCGAATCGGCGAGCTGGCCGAAAGGGCGGGGGTCAGCGCTCGTTCGCTGCGCTACTACGAAGAGCAGGGGCTGCTCACCAGCACGCGCAGCGCCAGCGGGCAGCGGCACTACGGTGATTCCGACGTGGACCGGGTCCTGCTCCTGCGCCGGCTCTTCAACGCCGGCCTGTCCAGCCGCACGATCGCCGAACTGCTGCCCTGCGTCGACGATCCGAGCACGCAGAACAGCGACCAGGCGTGGAGACGCCTGACGGAGGAGCGCGAGCGCCTCGACGCCCACATCGCCGAACTGCTGCGCACCCGCGACTCCCTCGACGAGGCGATCGCCACGAACCGCCGGCACCGGGCTTCTCTCTCCCCCGCATGAACCCTCGCTGGCCGGGGCAGCCGAGGCACCGGTGAGACGCACGGTCCGCGCCCTGTGCCCGGCCGTCCCCGCCGCCCGCGATCCGGGCATCAGGAAGGCCCGTCGTCCTCCCCTGCTGTGGTGGCGGGGAGGACGACGGGCCGGGGCGCTGGAACAGCTCGGGGCATCAGCCCATCGGGAGCAGGGTGGCGCCGATGAGGGCGACCAGCAGGGCGAACACCGACGCCAGGAACTGCGCCAGGGTGTAGGTCTTGAGCCCGCCGGAGACCGAGAAGCCCGGGAGCTTGGCCGTGACCCAGAAGCCGCTGTCGTTGATGTGGCCCAGGCTCAGTGCGCCCGCCAGGCACGCCATGGCCACCCACACGGGGTGCACGCCGATCGTGGGTCCCAGCGAACTCATGATCGTCAGTGTGGTGATCGAGGCGACGGTGCCCGAGCCGACGGCCAGCCGGAACGCCATACCCACGAAGTAGCAGGCGAGCAGGGCGACGAAGAAGTTGCCACCGAACTCCGTCACCGACTCGGCGATCAGGTCGCCGATGCCCGCTTCCTGGATGATCGCGCCGAAGGCGCCGCCGGCACCGGTGATGAGCAGCACGATGCCCGCGCTCTGCACCGCTGTGGCGGCCGAGGCGTCCTTTTCGTGCTTGCTCATGTTGAGCGAGGCCATGGCGTAGGCCACGAGCACGCCGAGGAGCAGCGCGACGGTCTTGTCGGTGATGAAGGTCAGCCAGCCGGGCATGTCGCCGGCCACCGCGCTCCACACCGTGCCCAGCAGGATGAGCAGGATGGGTGTGAACAGGGGCAGCAGGGAGAGCAGGAAGCCGGGTTCGCGCCGTTCCGTGTCGGCGCTCTGCTCGACGAAGGCGGGCGCCCCCTCCTCGTCCCACTCCGGTTTCCAGATCCGCGGCAGGATCGCCGAGTAGGCCGCCACGGCCAGGAGCACCGCGATCAGCGCGCCGATCCCGCCGACGAGGAGCATGATGCCCACGTCGAAGCCCATGATCTCACCGGCAGCCAGCGGGTTCGGGGTCGGCGGCACCAGGGTGTGCGCCGTCCCGGCACCCAGCGCCACCGACCCCACGGCCAGCGGCATGGGTTTGCCGGCCTCCCGGGCGATGGCCACGGCCAGCGGGACCAGGATCACGAAGGTCACGTCGTAGAAGACCGGGATCGAGAGCACGAACGCCGCGCCGGCCAGCCCGTACATGGAGAAGCGCGCCGAGGTCGCGTTCACGAGGGTGCGGGCGATCACGCGGGCGCCGCCGGAGTCCGAAAGCAGCTGGCCGAGGATGATGCCGAAGCCCACGGACAGCCCGATACCGGCCATGAGGTCGCCGAAGCCGCCGGCTGCCGCGCCGGCGAGGTCGGGCAGGGCGATCCGGGTGAGCAGCCCCAGCAGGAGCGTACCGATCACCAGCGAGATCGCCGGATGCAGCCGCGCCTTGATGATCAGCAGGACGATCACCAGGATGCTGATGAGAAGCCAGAGGAGATCGATCATGCGCGCGACCACCGCTCCGGCGGGATTGATGCGTCGGCCACTGTCATTTCCTTTCTTCCGGCCCGGAAGCGGACAGCGCGGCCGCTCGACCGCCGCGGGTCCGATCGGGTGAGGGGGGATGGGGGCCCCGGTCGTGCCGGGGCCCCGGCGTACGGGGACGCCGTATGTGGGCGCCGCACGTGGGCGCCGCACGTGAGCGACTTGCGTGGGCGCCGCATGCGGGCGCGGCATTGCGCCGTACGCGGATGCCGTACGGGGACGTCAGGGGCGTGCGGCCACCAGGCGCTGGCGCTGGGCCGCCCCGAGGCCGTCGATTCCGATCTCCATGACGTCGTCGGCGCGCAGGTAGGGGAACCGCTTCGAGAGCGCGACGCCCTGCGGTGTGCCGGTGTTGATCAGGTCGCCGGGCTCCAGCACCACGTAGTGGGACAGGTGGCGGACGATCTCGGCGACGGTGAAGATCATGTCGGCCGTCGTGGAGTCCTGCCGGGGCTCGCCGTTGACGCGCGACCACACGCGCAGATCCTGCGGGTCGACCCGGTCGGCGGTGACCAGCTCGGGCCCGACCGGGTTGAAGGTCTCGGCGCACTTGCCCTTGGACCACTGGCCGCCGGAGTGTTCGCTCTGGTACTCGCGCTCGGAAACGTCGTTGCTGGTGACGTAGCCGGCGATGTGAGCCGAGGCCTCCTCGGCGGAGGACAGGTAGCGCGCCCTGCGCCCGATGACGACCCCGAGCTCGACCTCCCAGTCCACGGTCTCGGCGCCGGGCGGGATCGCCACGTCGTCGTAGGGCCCCACGACGGTGTTGGGGTGCTTGAAGAAGAGGATCGGCACGTCGGGAGGCGGGCTGTTCGACTCCGCGGCGTGGGCCGCGTAGTTCTGGCCGATACACAGGACGGCCATGGGCCGGGCGATCGGGGCTCCGATACGCATGCCCTCGGCGCCGGCCAGCGGCTCCAGCCTGCCGCCCTCGACGGCCTCGCGGGCCCGGCCGAGGCCGTCTGCGAGGAACGCGCCGTCGACGTCGCCGGTCACCGGACGCAGGTCGAGCCTGCGCCCGTCGCCGTCGACAGCGACGGGGATCTCCTGACCGGGTTCTCCGAGTCTCATGAATCGCACGATCGAATCTCCTAGTGGGTGAAAGGGCGGGTCCGCTCGACCTCGGGGTTGAGCTCGACACCGAATCCCGGGGTGTCGGGCACGCGCAGCCGGCCGTTCTCGGGGACCGGTTCGCCGAGGAGCAGCGGAGAGAACATCGGCACGACCTGCTCTGCGGTCTCGTGCATCATCAGGAACTCCGCGAACGGGCTGTTCGTCCGCGTCACGACGAAGTGGTAGGAGTACACCGACGACCCGTGCGGCACGACCATCGCCCCGTGCGCGTCGGCCAGCGCGGAGATCTTCACCAGTTCGGTGATGCCTCCGCACCAGCCCACGTCGGGCTGGACGACGTCGACGCCGGTCTCCAGCAGCTGCCGGAAGCCCCAGCGTGTCGCCTCGTGCTCGCCCGTCGTGACGAGCATCCCCGGCGGCGCCTGACGCTTGAGCTGCGCGTATCCCCAGTAGTCGTCGGGGATGAGCGCTTCCTCGATCCACTTCAGGCCGTAGTCGGCGGCCTTGTGCGCCAGCCGGGTGGCGTACTCGACGTCCAGCGACATCCAGCAGTCCCACATCAGCCAGAAGTCGTCGCCGACCCGCTCGCGCATGTCGGCCAGCTCGGCGAGGTTGCGGCGCAGCCCTTCCTCGCCCTCGGCGGGACCGTGGTGCAGCGGCATCTTGCCGCCGATGAACCCCAGCTCCTTGGCGACGTCGGGGCGGCTGCCGGTGGCGTAGAACCGCAGCTCGTCGCGGACCGGGCCGCCCAGCAGGGCGTAGACGGGCTCGCCGCGAAGCCGGCCCAGCAGGTCGTAGAGCGCGAGGTCGACGCCGCTGATCGCGTTGAGCACCACGCCGCGCCTGCCGTAGAAGAGCGTGGAGCGGTACATCTGGTCCCAGATGCGCTCGATGTCGGTGACCGGGCGGCCTTCCAGGAAGCGGCACAGGTGCTTCTCGACGATCCAGGCCCCGATCTCGCCGGCCGTGGTCACGGCGAAGCCCACGGTGCCGTCGTCGGCCTCGATCTCGACGACCAGCGTCCCCAGGACGTTGATGCCGAAGCTCTGCCGCGACTGCCGGTACTCGGGATAGACCGACATCGGCGTGGCGATGTGGTCGTCGATCCAGTGGTATCCGGGCTGATCGTGGTAGTCGGCACCCTTGCCGCGCACGGTGTACGCGCGAACCTGCGCGATGGTCCGATCCATCGTCACTGCTCCTCGTCCAGTCTGATCAGGACCTTGCCGGGGGTGCCGTCGCCGGCGGCGAGCGCGGAGAACTCCTGGGGGCCCTGCGCGAGCGGCACCTGGCGGGAGATGAGCGCGCGGGCCTGGGGAGGGGCGGTGCCGATCCAGGCGGCGGCGTCGGCGAAGTCCCGGGCGGAGTAGGTGAAGGAGCCCACGAGCGAGCGCTCCTGCGTACTGATGAGGAAGGCGTCCAGCGTGAGGGTGGGCGCGCCCATCCCCACCAGGCACACCGTGCCGCCGATCCGCGTGGCGCGCAGCGCCGAACGGAGCGTCGCCTCGATCCCCACGGCGTCGATCGCCCTGTCGGCCGGGCCTCCCAGCGCTCGGGCGACGAGCTCCTCGGCGTCCTCGGCTCCGGCGTCGACGGCGGTGACCCCGAGCTCCTCCACCAGCGCGCGGCGCGAGGGGACGACCTCGGTGACGGCGATGCGGCTCACGCCGATCATCTGCAGCGCGAGTACCGTCGACTGGCCGATGGGCCCGCCTCCCAGGACCACGACCGCGTCGTCCGGCTGCACTCCGGCGTTGCGCACGCCGTGGACGGCCACGGCCAGCGGTTCGACGAGCGCTCCCAGCTCGATCGGCATCTCCGGCGGCAGCGGCACGACGTTGCGGGCGGGCACGACGATGCGCTGGGCGAAGGACGCGACGATGTCGGGGGTCACGCCGACGACCCGCTTGTTCGGGGACAGCTGCTCGCGTCCGGCGTAGGCCTCGACGTCCTCCTCGGCCACCACCACGGGGTTGAAGGTGACGGTGTCTCCGACGCTGAGGCCGTCGACGCCCGCACCGAGGCCGGCGACGGTGCCCGCGGACTCGTGCCCCATGACCTGGCCGGGCACCCGGCGACCGTTCTCGCCGGTGAATCCGTGCAGGTCCGAGCCGCAGACGCCCGTCGCGACGATGCGGACGAGGACCTCGCCGGGGCCGGGCTCCGGGGCCTGGAGGTCGACGATCTCCATCCGTCCGAAGTCGGCGAGCTGGAGCGCCTTCATCGGGCTCCCCCCGGGCGGCCCACTTTCCCGGTCGGTGCCGTACACGGGCCCCTCATGTGCATCCCCCTCGATTCGACCCTGGTTCACATTCGTGAAACACAGTTCCCGGTCATGAAGCTGCGGGAGTATGGCACCTTGTCTCAGATCACACAAGGGAGCCCGGGGTCAGGGCGACAGCGCCCCCGATAGCCCCATTGCGCTGCGAATACGGTTCGCGCCCTCGCGTAGCACCGGATACATCGAATGCGGCCACCGGTCGTCGGTCCGCGATGTCGGCATCGTGACGCTCATGGCCGCGCACACACCGGTCTCGTCCTCCGCGGCCACGGGAACCGCGACGCAGCGGCAGCCCTCGATGAACTCCTCGTCGTCCACGGCGTAGCCGAGGTCGCGGCTGCGGCCGATGACGCGCATGAGCTCGTCGACGTCGGTGACCGTGTTCGGCGTCAGCCGCGGCAGCGCCACCGACTCGAGCCGCCGCCGGGCCTCGCCCGGGTCGAGCGTGCTCAGCAGCGCCTTGCCGATCCCGGTGGCGTGCGCGTGCAGACGCATGCCGACCGTGGAGGCCATGCGCATGGGTTTGGGCGAGAGCCGGATCGCGATGTAGACGTTCTCGATGCCTTCGAGGCGGGCGAGCTGCACCGTCTCGCCGACCCGGGCGACGGTGTCGTCCATGACGTCCTGCGAGGTCTCCAGCAGGATCTGGTGGCCCTGGTAGGAGTGGCCGACCTGCCACGCGCGCAGCCCGAGCCGGTAGCGGCGCGTCTGCGTCGAGTGCTCCAGCCATCCCGACTCCACGAGCGTGGCCAGCAGGCCGTGCGCGCTCGACTTGGGCAGCCCGTAGTCGACGACGTCCTGGAAGGTCACGCTGCCGTGCTCGGCGACGAAGTCGACGATCTCCAGCGCCCTGCCGGCGGATTTGACCTTCTTGGGCGTCTGCTCTGCCGCTGTCACCATCGACCCCCTTTCGCCCGAGTCTGCCGTGCGCACACCTTATGGCCGCTCAGAGGCGGTCGGATCCGGCCTCAGGCCCGACCTCCACAGCGCCTTCACCCCTGGCGTCGGGCGCGCAGCACGGTGTCGTGCGTGTGATGCGTGCCCGCGGGCGTGGGCGCGCTCCGCGGGCGGGTTTCGTCGACCTGGACGGTCCAGTGGCGATCGAGCAGTTCGGCGATGTCGGCGGGCTGGTGGAAGTCGCCGGGATCGAAGTCCCCGTCGCGGCGTGTAGGAAGGTCGGCGAGGTCGTGGCTGCCGACGAGGAGGGTGCCGCCGGGCGCGACGGCGTCCAGCAGACCGTGCACTGCGCTTGCGTCGGGTCGGCGCGGGAGCGGGAAGTACTGGACGGACACCAGGTCGAACGCAGCGGGTGGCGGCGGCATGGCGGCGAGATCGGCACGTGTCCACGCCACGCGGTCGGCGACGTCGGTGCCCGCAGCGGCGGCACGCTGCAGCGCGGTCCAGGAGATGTCGGCCGCGGTGACCAGCCATCCGCGTCGGGCCAGCCAGAGAGCGTCGGCGCCCTCACCGCATCCGACGTCCAACGCTCGCCCGGGCCGCAGGTCGGCGGCCTCGGCGACGAGCACCCCGTTGGGGGCTCCGCTGAAGACGCGGTCGCGGCTGCGGTACCGGTCTTCCCAATACTGTGCGTCCATTCTCTCCACCCTTCGCGGGGACCCGAGGCGGCCCTTCGGGTCGCGGGACAGGCCGCCGACCCGGCCATCGGACCGAGGCCGGCGCCGGTGATCGGCAAGCCGGCGCGACGGCCGACGGAGCGTCCGCTGTGGACGGTGAGCCCGCAGGGGCTTGCCTTAGGACTCAGGATGCGAGTTCATGTCGACATGAAGTCAAACGCTGCAGACTGGTCGATCGGGCAGCTCGCCGCCCGTTTCGGGCTGGGCACCCACGTGCTCCGCCACTGGGAGGACGCCGGGCTGCTGATCCCGGTGCGCGACAGTGCCGGACGGCGCCGGTTCGGAGAATCCGACGTGACCCGTGTAGCGGTCATCGTCCGCAGCAAGGCCGCCGGCATGAGCCTGGAGCGGATCCGCGCCCTCCTCGACGGTGAGACCGCCGATCGCCACGAGGTGCTCACCGCGCACATCCGGGATCTGGACCGCCGGATGGCCGAGATGACCCGTTCCCGAGACATGACGCTGCACGCCTTGCGGTGCCGTGCCCACGACGTCGCGACCTGTCCCAACTTCGCCGCGGGCGTCGCCGACATAATCGAGGGCACTGCCGCGCCGCCGCAGGGCCCTACCGGCGGCGACGCCCAGGACGCATAGGGGGCGCCGAACCGAGTCCGTGCGAGGCGAGCGGAGGCGGGATCACCATTTCGCGGAGCAACGCCACCGTCCGCGACCCCGCCCAGGGTTCGCCGGTGGCCGCGGCAGCCGGCAGGTGCCCCTCCCTCGGCGGAGTTCGCTCAGGCTTGCTGCCCGGACGGGACCATGGTGTCTTCGACGGCCTCCATCTCGGACATCAACCGCTGCGCCTCCAGCAGCAGCCCGCCGCGGATGCGGTCGCTGAACGCGCCGCCTTCCGAATCCGACTGCACCAGCACATCCAGCAACTCCCGCGCGCGGGAGTTCTCCCGCTCCAGTCCCACGCGCGCCCGGTCCAGCCGGTCCGGATCGATCTCCGCCAACTCCTCCAAGCTCCTGCACAACTGCGCCAGGAACTCCCCGTAACGGCGCAGCAGCGCCGGCTCCACCTCGTCGCTGCCCCGGCCGAGGCTGCGCAGAATGCTCATGATCGAGCGGGTGCACTCCCCCGCGGCGGCGAGGCGGTCGGCCAACTCGAAGTAGCTCTCCAGCGACGGCCGCGTACGCATCAGCAAGCGACGCGGGTTCCACCGCAGGCTCCGCCGCCCCTCGTCGAGGGCCTCCTCCACCCGCCTGCCCATCGACTCCAGGTTGCGCGCCCGCCGCCACCAGTCCCCGGTCTCACTCGGGTCGGGCAGGCGCTCCTGCAGAACACCCGCGACGTCTCCGACCAGGTCGGCCGAGGAACGGGCGAGGTTGATGACGCCGTACTCGCCGCGGCGGTAACGCAGCGGCGGAAACACGAGGACGTTGACCGCCAACCCGATCGCGCATCCGATCAGCACCAGCCCCACCAGCTCACCGAGCATGCTCGCCCGGTCGGCGAGGCCGTCGTCGGAGATGAACACCGAGTAGGCGAAGAACGCCGCCGTGGTCACCAACTGCCCTTGAGTGCCCAGCCTCTGCCACCGTCCGATGATCAGGGCGACCACCGCCACGACCGCGAACGTCCACAGGTGCGGTTCGAACACGAAGCCCAGGACACCTTGCAGGCACACGCCCAGCACCGCCGCCACGACGAACCGCATCGACTGCAGGAACGACTCCCGCACCGTGACGTGGATCATCACCACGGCCGCGAAGGGGGCGAAGGCCGGCGAACCCGCCTCCAGCAGCGTATTGGACACGGCCCAGGCCGCCGTGGCGGCCAAGGCGGACTTGGCGACGGTCATCACGACGGTGCGCTCCGGACCGGCGTAGCTCCACGCACGCCGCGTGCCGGCGGCCAGCAGGGCCCTGGTCGTGAGCGGAGAGGTGTCGCTGTCAGCCGGGGAGACGGTTCGAGACATGGCACGCACCTCGGGTCGATTCGGCAACCTGGCAACGCACCCACGGCTACCCGGCTCGGCCGGAGCCACGCGCCCGCATGGCGCCCGATGCCGACGCAGCGCGCTCACCCTCGATCCCCCGTGCGGGGGAGTGATCCCGCACGCGCGGGGGAGGTCGGGCGGCTCCTCCGCCTGGAACCGTGAAGACCATGGACACCACGGCATCCTTCCCAGCGCCGAGTCGCTCCGATGACGGCCGCGCCCGGCTTCGGCGGCTCGCCGTCGCCACCGTCGCGTGGGCGTCGGCCTACGGCGGACTCCAGGCCTACTGGCGGATCGTCGGCCTGCCCGGGAAGATGTCGCCGGTCGACGACGACCTGACGGTCTTCTCCGGATGGCCGGCGGTGGCGCTGTGCGCCGCGGCCGTGCTGCTCGCCCTGGGCTTGAGCCGGCCGGGTGCGGGTCGGGTTCCCGGCATACCGCTTCTGCTGGGCGCGGTCGGGATCTCCGGCACCCTGGTGGTCGCCGCCACGCCGCTCCTCCTGGACGTGGTGGGTGCGCTGCTGCCCGGTCTGGGGATCGGCTTCTACCCGCTGGGGGCCCTGAGCAGGCTGGGCTGCCTCGGAGTGGCCGCCCTGCTCACCATGCTCGCGCTGCGCTACCGCCGGATGCCCGGACTGGGGTGTCCCGGCTGCGGCCGCACCGCCCCCACCGCCCATCTGCGTGCGGCCACGCCCCGCTGGGCCTACGCCGCGGCCTACCTCGCGGTCCTCGGCTGGCTGCTGCGGGTGCTCGCCCAGGTGGCGGTCGGCATGGACGCCGTTCCCTTCGCCGGCGGCGCGTCCCTGCTGCTGTTCGAGGTCGGGTTCGTGCTGGCCGGGGTGCTGCTGCCGCTCGCTCTGGTGCACGGATGGGGGCGGGTGTGGCCGCGATGGGTCCTCGGGCTCGCCGGGGGCCGTGTCCCGCGGTGGCTTGTGCTGGGACCGGCGATGGGCGTATCCGGCGGGCTGCTGGCCTACTTCGGTTCCACTCTGGTCACCATGGTCTACGAGCGCCTCAACGGGCGCCGGGCGTTCGCGTCCGAGCAAGGGCTCGACCTGCCGGAGGCGTTCTTCTGGGTGGCGATCCCCGCCTACGTTCTGTGGGGGCTGGGCCTGGCCGTGGCCGCCTATTCCCATTACCACCGCACGCGCGCCGCGTGCCCCGCGTGCCACGCCTGACCCCGGGCCGGCGGGGGTGGTGGGGGCGGGGCGCACGGGCACGGGCAGCCGACCCCGCACCGGCAGGTCCGGACCGCACCGGGACACGCGCGGACCGGGTTCACCCATGCGGGAGCGGACGGGGTTTTCGCAGGTCGCAACCCGTGGCCGTCACCTCTGGGACACCAGCGACGTGACGAGCGTGTCCGCGGCGTCGGCGACGACGTCGAGTGCGAAGTCCAACGGGCGGCGCGCTGCGGCGCCGGCGTTGGTGACGGCCAGCACCCGGCGGGTGGGCGTGGGATCGCCCCGCAGCGGGATGCGGACCACAGGATGGTGGTCGGACCAGCGGGCCAGGCGCGAGACCAGGCAGACGCCGAATCCCCGGGCGACCATCGCCGTTCCCGTCTCCCACTCGTTGGCGTAGTGGGCGACCTCGGGGGTGAACCCGGCGCTGGCGCAGGCGGTCATGACCAGTTGGTGGTAGGTGGTGCCGGGCCTGGCGACGATCCAGGGTTCGGCGGCGGTTTCGGACAGGGAAACACCGCTTCGACCGGACAGCGGGTGGTCCAGAGGTACCAGCAGGTCGAGCGGGTCGTCGATGAGGTGGCGCTGCTCGAAACGCGGATCGGACGTCGGCGGAGTCGTGGTGGTCACCACCACCAGCGCCAGGTCGGCCTCGTTGGACAGGACCAGGTCGTAGCATTCGGCGGGCTCGGCTTCGATGGCGCGGGTACGCAGCCGCGGGTACCGCTCTTCGAGGGCCGCGATGGTCGGGGGCAGCAGCGCGGCGGCCGCCGTGGAGAACCCGCACAGGCCCAGCGTTCCGGTGACTTCCTCCACGTGCGCGTCGAGTTCGGCGCGGGCCTGCTCCCATTGGGCGAAGAGGACGTCGGCGTGGGTCAGCAGGGTCCGCGCGGCCGATGTCAGCCGGACCTCGCGCCCATGGTGGCTGAGCAGCGGCACCCCCAACTCGCGGGACAGCTGCTTGATCTGCTGGGACACCGTCGAGGGTGTGTAGTTCAGCGCCTGGGCCGCCGCGGTGACCGTTCCGTGGTGGCTGATCATGCGCAGCATTCGGAGCCGGTGGTCGATCATGTGGCCTCACCGAACGATTTACTTCAACAACGTTTGCTTTTCAAGCATAGTGCGTGGCCTCCATGCTGGGACCATGCACGACACAGGACACCGACGCGGCAGCGCCGCCAGGGCTCGGGGCCCGGCCTGGCAGATGTGGGTGGCGGGCGCAGCCCTCGCGGTCCTGTCGGCCGCGGCCAACATGGCCAGCCCGCTGTACCCCGCCTACCAGCAGTCGCTGGGCATGTCCGACCTGACGATGACGGCGCTGTACGCCACGTTCGCCGCCGCGGCGGTACCTTCGCTGCTGCTGTTCGGAGCGGCCGCCGACGCCGTGGGGCGCAAGCCGGTGCTGATCGCAGGTCTGGCCTGCGCCTTCGCGGGAACCGCCCTCTTCGCCGCGAGCGGCGGCATCGCGGGCCTGTTCCTGGGGCGCCTCCTGCTGGGAGTCGCCTTGGGAATGGGCACCGGCGCCGGGATCGCGGTGATGGTGGAGTCCGCGCCGGCGCAGCGCCCCACGCGCGGATCGACGCTGACGACACTGGCCTTCGTAGGCGGAAGCGGGGGCGGGCCGCTGATGGCGGGACTTCTCGCCCAGCGTCTGCCGGCCCCGGCCACGACCCCCTTCGTCGCGATGCTGGGCCTGGTGGCCGCGGTGGGCCTGCTGGTACTCACACTGCACGGGCCGACCCTTCCCGCGGGACGGCGGTGGCGACCCACGCGTCCCGCGGTCCCACCGACCGTGCGGAGGACGTTCGCCATCGCCGGCGTCACCGGCTTCCTGGGATGGGCGGTGGTCGGCATCTTCCTGGCACTGCTGCCAACGGTGGCCGAAGCCGTCACCGCCGCACCGAGTCCCGCGGCCTCCGGCGCGGTGGTGGGCGCTCTGCTGCTGTGCTCGGCCCTGAGCCAGCCGGCGGCTTCGCGGCTGGAGCCGCGCGCGGCGCAGTCCATCGGCCTGACCGCGTTGGCGATCGGGATGACGTTGCTGGTCGGCTCCTACCTGCCGTTGTTCTCAGGCGGTTGGGCCCTGGGGGTGATGGCGGTGGCGGCCGTCGTGTGCGGCTGCGGTCACGGCATCAGCTACTGGGGCGCGGCCCGCGAGGTCGACGTTCTCGTGGGACGACGCCACCGCGCGGGTGTGACGGCGGCCCTGTACCTCTCGTTCTACGCGGGCGCGGGCATTCCCGCTGTGGGGGTCGGGTTGCTGTCCCTGGCGATGCCGCTGATGACCGCGATACAGGCGGTCAGCATGGTGATCGTGCTGTGCACCGTCGCGTTCCTGCCGGTCCCCGGTCTCGTCCAGACGCCGGTCCTCAACAGGAGCGAAGGCCGAGGGAGGAAAGGAGCGGTGGCGCCCGCCGAGGTCGACGCCGTGAGCACGGGTGCGTGAGAAGCAGGTGCACGAGTGCAGCGGGTTCGGCGACGCGGGCCCGTTTCCGGACCGCCGACGCGCCGGGGCCGGGTATCGGCGGCCTTCAGTGGCGGGCGGCCGACGGAGGGGCCTCCTTCCCCAACGGGACGCGGCCTCTTACTCTCGTTCGTGCGTGGCGCGTCGCCGCTGCCCGGGGGCGCCGCCGGGAGGGACGGACACCGTGAAGCTGAAGCTGGACCTGCACGACATCTACAACCGCGGCCGGGACATCGAGCGTGCGCTGCACGACATCATCGACGAGGCCGAACGCACCAAGGCCAAGACCGTCGAGATCATCCCCGGCAAGGGGTCCGGCCAGCTGAAGAAGCGGGTGCTGCGCTTCCTCGACCGGAAGGACGTCAAGAGCCGCTACCACCGGATCGACAAGGATTCCACGAACTTCGGCCGCCTGTGGGTCCACTTTCGCCATTGATACTCATCTGAGGGTCGCCAACTTGGCCAACTTGGCCAACTTGGCGCATAATGGATGGCATGAGCGTTGAGCGTGTCGAGCTGTCCGTAGCCCAAGCCCGCGACCACTTCTCCGAACGTGTCAACAGAGCCGCTTATGGAGACGAGGTCACCTATGTGACGCGCGGGCGTAAGCACGAGCGGGTCGCCGCGATCGTGCCGATCGAGCTGGTCGAGGCCTACGAGGAGATAATCGATCTCGCGGACGGGCGAATCGCTCACCAGAGGCTGGAGGAGATCCGGTCCGGTGACGCCGAAGTCGTGTCCGCTGAGGATGTGGCCAGGGAACTCGGCCTGTGACGGACGAGGGATCGCTTGCCTTCGAGGTCGTGTTCGACAGTCGGGCTCGCAAAGAACTCAGCAACCTGGATAAACCCGTCGCTCGCCGCGTGTACTCGGCCGCGATGGCGTTGGTGGAGGAGCCGCGTCCCGATGGGTGCCGTCAGCTCAGCGGCTATCCGGGGCTGTGGCGCATCCGTGTGGGCGACCACCGGGTCGTCTACTCGATCGACGATGGTCGGCTGCTCGTGGTGGCGCTGCGTGTGGCCCATCGCCGCGAGGTCTACCGCAAGCTCTGAGACCCGACCTTCATACGTACATCGCGGTAAGTGTCTCGGCAGGGTCTTCGTCGACTTCAGTGGAAGTGAGGAGCGCCGTTTCCCCGGCGGCCCTCCGTTGAGAGGCGTCCCCGGCACCGCAAGCGTGCTCGGCGAGAAGTGCACGGTCTTCTACCGGGACGACGGCCAGGGCCGACCGCCCGTACGGCGGCCCCCAGCCGACTGCCGCAACCGCCGGTGGCGCTGCGTGCTACGGTCCGAGAAGGCAGTTCGGCCTGGAACATGCCGGTTCGACCCGCCCGGCCGAGGCCGGACGCACCGGGCCCCGGCCGATCCGGGCACGCGCCGGCGACGCGCGGCACCGGGATGTGCACGCGATTCGCCACGGGAGTCACTGTGACCGGAGCCGCACCCCAGAGCTCGCCGGACCACGGGAGCGATCCGGAGACGTCGGCTGTGCGAATCGGTCTGCGCCCCATCGCCAGCCCCGTCCCGGTGGGTTTCGTCGCCCTGGCCGTGGCCACTCTGATGCTCAGCGCGCTGCAGCTGGGCTGGCTGCCCGACAGCGAGCGCGATCACGTGTCCATGGTGCTGATCACGTTCGCGTTCCCGTTGCAGATGCTCGGCTGCATATTCGGCTTCCTGGGCCGGGACGTCGTGGTCGGCACCGCGATGGGGATCCTGGGCGGCACGTGGCTGGCGACCGCGGTCGTGTCCCTGAACTCCCCGCCGGGCGTGGCGACCACCCCCACGCTGGGTGTACTGATGCTGGCCGTGTCGGTCGGCCTCCTCGTGGCCGCGGTAGGCGCGGCGAAGGGCAAGCTGCTGGCTGCGGCAGTGCTGCTGACCGCATCGGCACGTTTCGCACTGACCGGCGGCTACGAGCTGGCCGGCACGCCGCTGTGGGCGACGATCTCCGGCCTCGCCGGGGTGCTGTTGTGCGTACTTGCGTTCTACGGCGCGTTGGCCCTGCTCATCGAGGACATCAGCAAGCGCACGATCTTGCCCGTGTTGCGCCGGGGTGACGGCCGTGCCTCGATGCGGGGCAATCTCGGTGACCAGACGTCGACGATCGAACGCGAGGCGGGCGTGCGCGAGCAGCTGTGAGTCGGGGGCGGCCGCCGCCCGCGCCGGAACCGCCGAACGCACACCTCGTTCCATGCGCAGCTCACCGCCCACCCCAGCGTCGCGCGGGTACGGCGCGGCTGCGGCGGGCGGTTCCCGGTGCGAGGACCGGTGGGGCTACCGTGCGGGGTCGCGGTTGTAGAGCCTCTTGGCCCAGATGTAGGCGGCCAGCGCGATGACGGCGCACCAGGCGACGGCGAGCACCGCGCTGTCGCCGATCTCGGTGCCCATCAGCAACCCGCGCAGCGTCTCGCTGATGGGGGTGAAGGGCTGGTACTCGGCGACCCACCGCAGCCCCGTCGGCAGCGTGTCGGTAGGCACGAAGCCGCTGCTGAGGAACGGCAGGAACATCAGGGGCATGGGCGTGTTGCTGGCGGTCTCGACGCTGTCGGCGACCAGACCCAGCGCGACCGTGAGCCAGGTCAGCGCGAAGGCGACCAGGACGAGCAGGCCGGCGGCCGCGGTCCATTCGACGGGGCCGGCGGTCGGCCGGAATCCGAGGAGCAGCGCCACCCCGGTCACGATCGCGAGGGCGAACAGCGTCTGGACGAGTGCCCCGACGACATGGCCGGTCAGCACGGAGACGCGGGCGATGTCCATGGTGCGGAACCGGGCGATGATGCCCTGGGTCATGTCCGTGGCCACGGAGATCGCCGTACCTTGGGCGACCATCGCCACGGTGAGCAGCATGATCCCGGGGGCGATGTAGTCGAGGTACTGGGCGCGGGCGTCGGAGGCGCCGGCGGCTCCGGAGCCCATGGCACCGCCGAAGACGTAGACGAACACCAGTAGCAGGACGATCGGCATGCCGGCGAGCATGATCGTCATGGAGGGGTAGCGCAGCTGGTGCCGCAGCTGGCGGCCCACCATCGTGGCCGAGTCGCCGGTGGCGCGGGTGAGTGTGTTCATCGTGAGGCTGCCTTCCGCTGGTCGTCTTCGGTGGTGGGGTGGCCGGTGAGGGAGAGGAAGACGTCGTCGAGGTCGGGGGTGTGCACCGAAAGCTCCTCGACCTCGATCGACTCGGCGTCGACGCGGTCGATGAGGGCCCGCAGCGAGTCGAGGCCGCCGTCGCTGGGGACCTGGAGCGCCAGTGCGGTGTCGTCGCGCGACCCGCCGAGCGTGCGGGCCGCGGACTCCAAGTCGCCGGCCTCGGCGAAGGTCAGGCGGATGTGGCCGCCGGGGATGCGGCGCTTGAGTTCGTCCGCGGTTCCCTGGGCCACGATGCTGCCGTGGTCGAGAACCGCGATCCGGTCGGCGAGCCGGTCGGCCTCTTCCAGGTACTGCGTGGTGAGGACGACGGTGACGCCGTCGGCCACCAGCTCGCGGGTGATGTCCCACATGCCGCGGCGGCTGCGCGGGTCCAGTCCGGTGGTCGGCTCGTCGAGGAAGATGAGGCGGGGGTCGCCGACCAAGGTCATGGCGAGGTCGAGCCGGCGGTGCATGCCCCCGGAGTAGGTGGAGGCCGGCTTCTTGGCCGCGTCGACCAGGTCGAAGCGCTCCAGCAGCTCGGCGGCGCGCTGCCGGGCGCGGCGGCGGCCCAGGTGGTGCAGGCTGCCCATCAGCATCAGGTTCTCCTCGCCGGTGAGCAGGCCGTCCACCGCCGCGTACTGGCCGGTGACGCCGATGGCGGCGCGCACCGCGTCGGGTTCGGCGTCCAAGTCGTGGCCGAGGATGCGCACGTGGCCGCTGTCGGCGCTGATCAGGGTGGAAAGGATCTTCACGATGGTGGTCTTGCCGGCGCCGTTGGGGCCCAGCAGCGAGAAGACCGTCCCCGCCGGCACCTCCAGGTCGATGCCCTCAAGTACGGCGTGGTCGCCGAAGGACTTGTGCAGGCCCGTGGCCGTGATGGCGGTTTGGGACGCGTGCGGTGCCATTTCTGCCTCGTTTCTCCTTCGCCGCGAGCGGCGGTGGTGTGGTGCTACGGGTGTTCGGACCGGGCCGTGCGCAGCCGCGCGGCGGCGGAGGGCCTGCGGTTCAGGCGCGGCGGACCACGACGTCGCCGTAGTTGGTGCGGGCACGGACCTCGACGGTCTCGCCGGCATCGCCCGGGTCCTCGGCCGCTTCCAGGGAGCTGCTGACGCTGCCGTGCTTGGAGCCCACGTCCAGCCAGGCGGCGGTGCCCTCGGCGATGCCGACTTCCAGTTCCCGGTAGGAGGTCTCCAGGTCCACGCGGCCGCGGACCACCTCGCGGATCCGGACGCCGCCGTGGGCGGTTTTGGCTTCGACGGAGTCCAGGGCACGGTCGACGACGATGTCGCCGTGCGCGGTTTTCATCCGCAGTCGGCCGGTCACCGTGCCGAGGGTGATGGAGCCGTGGGTGGTCTTGACCGCGGCGGTGCCGTCGATCTCCCGGGCGCGGATCAGCCCGTGTGTCGACGTCAATTCGGCGTGTCCCGCCACCCGGTCCAGCACGAGGTTGCCGAGGGAGGCGGTGACCCGGGAGTCGCCGAGGAGGCCGTCACATCGGATGTTGGCGTTGTCGGCCTCGACCTGGAGCTGCGAGCCCGCCGGCAGCTCGATGGTCACGTCGGCCACGCCTTTTCGCAGCAGTCGGCCCAGGCCGGTGTTGTTGGGATCCTTCACCACCAGCCGCCCGCCGCCGTATTCGATCTGGATCTGCTCTGCCAGGCGCACGTCGGCGTCCTTGGCGGCATCGCGCGGATGGACTTCGACCGTCGTATCGGCGCGGTCGCCGGCGTCGATCTGGATGGTGCCGATGAACAGGTCGATCTCGGCGGTGATCGGTTCGGGGGTATCGAAATTCGGCATAGATGTCTCCCGGTCATGGCGCTGCTGGGCGTCTCCGCTGGTGGGAGACGTGGTGGAGGTGGTGTGGGGCGGGGGTGCGGCTAGCGGACCCAGCCGGTGTAGTTGCGCCCGACCTGGCGGCTCGCGCTCCGGCCGACCCGGCGTGTCCCGGAGTCGAGCGCGGCGGCCACGGCGCGCACCAGCCAGGCGTTGACCGACAGTCCTTCGCGGCGGGCCGTCTCCTCGGCCCGCAGCTTGAGGTTCTCGGGCATGCGCAAGGTGATCCGAGAGGTGCCCCCCTCGTCGGCGTCGGACGAACCCGCCGCCCCCCGGGCTTCCCCAGTGACGTCATCGTGACGGCCATGCGACGCCTCGGCGCCGCCGCCGGTGCCGTCTTCGGACGATACGTCGGTCGGAGGTGGTGTCACGATGAAGTCGGGCTGCCCCCCGCGCAGCCGGACCTCGACCGAGCCCGGGGCCAGGTCGCGGGTGATCTCGTCCGTGGCGGCGGACAGCGCGTCCAGCAGAGCCAGCCGTGCGGCCGGCTCCAATGCCGTGGTCAGGCGTTCGGCGACCGCCCGGGCGTCCTCGTCGCCGGCTTCGGCGGCGACCACGAGCTGGCGGCGGAGGGTGTCGATATACGGCAGCAGATCCATGACTTCACTATGACGTCATAGTGATGTCAAGTCAAGCGCCATCTGACTCGGTTTGACGCCACGCCTGCCGCTCCGCCCAGTGCGCGCCGACGGAGGCCCTCGACTTCCGACACCACCCGCCGTCGACTCGGCTCGCGACCCGAGCAGGTGCGGGCGCCGGCACAGGGCGTCGTCGCCGCCGTTGGCCCGGTGCGGCCGCACCGAATCACAGCCGGAGCGCACTCGGCGACGTTAAAATCTTCCAGCACCCGCAGTCGCCGTCCTGCACCGTCCCGCCCGCCGGCGCACCGGTCTATCCCCCCATGGAGCATCCGGCATGCCCGAACCCGCGCCCCTGACCGACGACGACCCGGCCGAGATCGGCGGTTACCGGCTCCTCGGCCGCCTCGGCAAGGGCGGCCAAGGAACCGTCTACCTCGCCCGATCCGCCCAGGGCGGGCCCTACGTCGCCGTCAAGCGCCTCAGCGCCGAAGCGCTGGAGGACCCCCGCGTCCGCCGGCGGTTCATCCGCGAAGCCGACGCCGCCCGCCAAGTCGCCTCCTTCTGCACCGCCGCCGTACTCGCCGTCGACTTCGACGCCCAGACCCCCTACATCGTCAGCGAATACGTCGAAGGCCGATCCCTGTCCCAGCTCCTGCGCCAGGACGGCCCCATGGGCGGCGGCGACCTCGGCCGCCTGGCCGTGGCCACCGCCACCGCCCTCGTCGCCATCCACGAGGCCGGCATCGTCCACCGCGACTTCAAGCCGGGCAACGTCCTGCTCGGCGACGGCGGCGCCCGAGTCATCGACTTCGGCATCGCCCAGATGACCGAAGGCACCGGCACCCTGACCGACTCCAGCATCGGCACCCCGTCGTTCATGGCGCCCGAGCAGATCGCCCACGGCAACGTCACACCCGCTTCCGACGTCTTCGCCTGGGGCTCGGTTATGGTCTGCGCCGCCACGGGCGCCTCCCCCTTCGACGGCGGAACGGTCCCCAACGTGCTGCACAACGTCCTGTACGCCCAACCCGACCTGCGAGCGCTGCCCGAAACACTGCGCCCGCTGATCGCCGCGGCGCTGGCCAAAAACCCCGCAGCACGCCCCACCGCGGTCGACGTGCTGATGGCTCTGCTGGGCCGCCAGGGGCGCCCCTCCGACGCCGCCGGCCTCAGCCAAGCCATGCGCGAGGCGCACACGGCCGTATCGCACGGCGGCGGCTCGGCCACCGTCGCGGGCGGACCGCACACACCCACCACGGCACCCGCAACAGACGCCGTCGGCCCACCCAGGCAAGGCAAACGCCGATCCCGCTGGCTACTGGGCGCCGGCGCCGTGGTGGCCGCCGTCGCGCTTGTGGGCACGGGTGTGCTGCTCGGCAACGCCCTGGGGCCGAACGGCGCCGAGGGCGGCGAAGAAGGCACGGGCGGCAACAGTGGCGGAGAAGCAGCGAGCGCCGACGCCGACGGAGGCGACGCAGCGGGAAACGACGCCGGGGGAGATGATGCGAGCGGAAGCAGCGAAGGGGGCGGCGTCGCCTCCGACGACCAGCGGTTCTCGGAAGAAGAGGCCGGGACGTGGGAAGGCGTCACCGACGCCGGCACCCGCTTCGAAGCCCACATCGAGGCCGGGAAGCCGGCCGCCGACCTCGAATCCCTCGACGACGAGGCGTGCTCGACCACGATCAGGCTGCTCGGCAAGAACGACGACGGCGACGCCTACCGGGCGCACATCGCGTTCACCGGCATGGACGAGGGCGCCTCGTCCCTCAGCTGCGTGAGCGGGGAGGAGTGGGACTGGAGCGACGAGGTTGACCTGACCATCACCGGAGCGGGCATGACCATCGACTTCTTCGATGAGTACGCATGGGGTGAGAAGGTCCCCGGCGCCAAATCGACACTCGCGCTCACCCGAACGGACTGACCGCCTCAGTGCCTGCTGGGTATGCGGGGCATTGCACGGACTGGCCGCCTCGGCGCTCCCGGCGGTGCGTTCCCCACACGGCCGACCGCCGGTCCCGACTCCGCCGAGCCCCGTTGATCTTGTACCCACTGTCACTGGAAATCGTTCTCCGTGTCCGTAGGTACAAGATCAGCGGTGAGGCACCCGCCCCGGCCGCGCAACCGCCCGGTACCCCTTTCGCGGCGTCTGCTGTCGGCACCACCGGTGGTTGCGGCGGCGCCTCGCGCCTGTACGCACCCGTCCGCTACCGGCCCACCTGCACGGAGGCATCCGGCGGAGACGCACCGCCGGACCCGAGGGCATGTGGGCCGGGCACCCCGGGTAGCACGCGGAACAACCCATGGCGCCGACATCGGAAGGGTGGGCACCCGCCATGCGGATACTCGCCGCCCTCGGGGCCGCCGCGCTGGTGCTGCCGCTCGCGTCGTGCGGCGGCGGGGACGGACCCGAGTCGCCGGACGGCACGGGAACGGTCGAGACCCCGCGGTCGCCGACTCCGGGCACCGCCACGCAGACCGGTACGTCCACGGCCGGCGACGCGCCCGCGGACGGCGCAGGCGGCGGTGACGACGGCGCCGCATCGCCGACGTGCGGGACGACCGAGAACTGGACGCTGCGCCCCGACGTACGGGAGGGGAACTCGGGCGATCCCATCACCGACGTGCGTGCGGGACGCCACGACTGCTTCGACCGCGTGGTCCTCGACATCGGCGGCACCGCCGAGACCGGCTTCCGTGCGGAGTACCGGCCCGAGGTCCAGGAGCCGGGCAGCGGCAGGCCCGTGCCCGTCGCGGGCGGCGCCGCGCTGAAGCTCATCGTGTACTCCCCCGCGCGGGGCACCCCCGGCGGCGGCATGGACGAGGAGCCGCTCGCGAAGGCGCGGGAGCACCTGGTTCCCGAGAGCGAGCTGGCCTCCTGGGACGCGTTGCGCTCGGTGCGCTACGCCGGTTCGTTCGAGGCGGTCACGACGATCGCCGTCGGTGCGCGGGAGAAGCTGCCGTTCCGCGTGTTCTCGCGTGCAGACGAGGACGAGGGCGTGCGCACGGTGGTCCTCGACGTCGCCCACAGCCCCGGGTGAGTCGTCCGCCCCTCCGGCGGCGGCCCGCCTCTCGCCCTCCGCAGCGCGCCGAGAGCGATCACCGGGCCGCCCCGGCGCGTACCGCCGCCTCCACTGTGCAGCCGCGGCGCCGGCACGGTAGGGACCCCGCCGAGCCTGCGTGCCCGAGCGTCTACCAGGCCTCGTGCAGGAGCCCGGTGAGCGCGTCGACGTCCGCCTCCCGCGGGTTGGGGTAGGGCTTGGCGACGACCCGTTCGGCGATGCCGCGCAGCCCGTCGCGGGGCACGCCCAGCTCGCTGAGCCTGGTCGGTCCCGCGTGGCTGTGCGCCAGGTCCGCCACGGCGGCGACCGGGTCGCGGCCGGCGATGCGCGTCAGCCGCCGGGCCGCGTGCGGCGCCGAAGGCAGGTTGAACGCCATCACGTGCGGCAGCATTAGCGCGTGGAGTTCGGCGTGGGGAAGGTCGAAGGTTCCGCCGAGGGCGTGCGCCAGCTGGTGGTGCAGTCCCATCGTGGTCTGGGCGAGGCAGAGTCCGGCGAGCCAGGCCGCCGACTGGAGGCGCTCGCGTGGGGCGGTGGCCGCGGGGTCCTCCAGCACCTCCGGCAACGTGGCGAGGACGCCCTCGACGGACTCCGACGCCAGCCCGTCGCTGGCGGCCGTGCGGTCGCGCGCCCACAGCGCCTCGACCGCGTGCGCCAAGGCGTTCAGCGCACTGGTCAGGGTCAGCCCCGCCGGCATCGTGCGGGTGAGCTCGGCGTCGTAGACGACGGTGCCGGGGGCCAGCGCCCGATCGCGCCGCGTGGTCTTCACCCCGTTCTCGGTCTCCCCGAGCGTGGGGGTGACCTCGGAGCCGGCGTAGGTCGTGGGCACGGCGACCTGCGGCAGGCCGGCACGCGCCGAGACCGCCTTGGCCAGCCCGATCGCCGAACCGCCGCCGATGGCGACCACGCTGTCGGCGCCCGCCTGCTCGACCACCGCCATAGCCTCGCGGGTCACCTCCACAGGGGTGTGGACGACGGGATCGCCGAACCGGGCCGCCAGGCGGGTGCCCAGGGCCGCCGCGAGCTCGTCCGCGGCGCCGCCGGCGGAGGGGGTCGCCACCAGCAGCACCCGCCGGGTGCCGAGCCGCTCGACCTCCTCCGGGATCCCATGGCGGGCGCCGAGCCCCACAAGCACCCGGCAGGGAAGGGTTTCGTGCACGGTGACGCCGGCGGGCGTGCTGTCGCGCATGGTTCTCCCTCGTCGTCGCTGGGCGGCCGCTCCGAGCCGAGCTGATCTTGCATGTGTAGTCGATTCGGACGCCGAGGACGACACGAGTACAGGACCGGCGGAGTCCTAGTGCTTGGGCCGCTTGGCCGGCAGGCCGTGCCGGGCGGCGTAGCGGCGGAGCACGGCGAACAGTCGGGCGGAGTCGGGGGTGTAGAGGCCCGAGATCACCAGGGGCCGCCCGTTGCGGACCCACAGCTTGAGGTCGCCCTCGGTGCTGTCGCTGGGCATCTGCTTCAGCGCGGCGACCTCGGCCAGCGGCACCGCCCGCAACCGCCGCCCCTCGCGCACGACGAGGCCGCGTTCGAAGAGGTAGACGCCCCTGCGGCCGCGCAGTACGGCGGCCATCCACAGTGCGGCGGGCAGGACGGGCAGCAGCAGGACCACCCGGGAGATCCGGGGAAGCTCGGAGTAGGTGGAGGCGGCGGACGACTCGGCGGCCAGCAGCACCGCCGCCGCGGTCGCACCGGCCGCGAGCATGTACACCGCCGCGCGCCGGTGGTCGACGTCTGGATGGGCGTGCACACTGACGGATACACCGAGGCGGTGCTCGCGCGCGACGGCGGCGGCGCTCTCGGGCATGGCGGATTCCGGGCCGCCGTCAGGCGGGACGGTCGGTTCCGGTCGGGAACCGTCCCCGGTTTCGATCCCGGTTTCGAATCGGGGCTGTGCGGGCGGGCTGGACCGGGAGTCCGACGAAAGCCTCTTCACTGGGGGGATCCAATCCGTCGCGGCGTCCGGTGGGGGATTCTGTGCGCAGATGCGCACAACATGTCCGGGCAACCGGCCGCAACCCTAACAACCGGGCCTCTCGAAAACGTCGCGATCTCTTCCCGACTTCCGCACGGATTCCCTGCATACGGTCGTCGGTCCCACCTTCGCAGCGTCACACTCCCGAGGCTCTCCGTCCCCGCCCCCGGACCGCCCGGCCGTCCCACCGCCTTGCCGCCCTGTCGGCTGCCTCGGTGCGCGCGGCGGGAGAGTGCACCCGACAGGTTATGGCTGAGCGGGCCCGCATCGTCGTCGAATCGTCGTCGGCGAGGTCCGTCGCCGACCGGAGGGCGGAGGGAGCCGCGGACCGGACCGCGACCGGCTTCTGCCGTCGCCGGTCGCCGGTCGCCGGTCGTCGGGACCTGCACCGGAATCTAGACTCGGTTGCGGAATCCGTACGTGGCCTCGATGCCGGATCCCGAAGCGGGCGCACCGGGGCACCCCAGCACACGAGGGCAGGACGCATTGGCAGACACTCAGCCGGACGGGGGGCCGGGTGCGCCGGGTCGCCTGGAGTTGCGCGCGGACTGCTCGTCGTGCTTCGGGCTGTGCTGCACCGCCCTGCCGTTCTCGGTCTCGGCGGACTTCCCTGTGGACAAGCCGGCCGGGCAGCCGTGTTCGAATCTGGGCGAGGACTACGGCTGCACCATCCACACCCGGCTGCGCGACGAGGGGTTCCGCGGCTGCGCCGTGTTCGACTGCTTCGGCGCGGGTCAGCAGGTCTCGCAGGTGACCTTCGCGGGGCGTTCGTGGCGCGAGAACCCCGGCACCGCGCGTGCGGTGTTCGACGCCTTCGGGGTGATGCGCCGGCTGCACGAGCTGCTGTGGTACCTGGACGAGGCCCGCTCGCTGCCCTCATCGGAGCCGATCGACGCCGGACTGCGCGCCGTACGGGAGGAGACCGCGCTGCTGACACAGGCCGGTGCCGCGGAACTGCGGGACGCCGACCCGGACGGGCTGCGCGAGCGCGCCAAGCCGCTGCTGCGGCGGGCGAGCGTGCTCGCGCGCGAGCACGAGCCCGGCACGGCGCAGAATCGGGCCGGTGCGGATTTGATGGGAGCGAAGCTGCGCGAGGCCGACCTGCGCGCGGCGGACCTGCGCGGCGCCCTGCTCATCGCCGCGGACCTGCGCGGCGCCGATCTGCGCCGGGCGGACCTGATCGGCGCGGATCTGCGTGACGCCCGCATCGGCGGCGCCGACCTCACCGGTGCGCTGTTCATGACCCAGCCCCAGGCCAACGCCGCCCAGGGCGACGCCGCCACCCGGCTGCCCCGGGCATTGGAGCGCCCCGAGCACTGGTAGCCGCGGCCGGCGGGCCCCCACCACCCGCGGCACGCCGCTTCGCGCGAACCGCTCCCGGCTACGGCTTGCGGCCCACCGCGCCGAAACCGTCGAGCTCGGGCGGCTCGCCGAAACCCGTCACGTTTCGGTCAGCGCGGCCGGATCGGCACCGGCCGGAGAGCCGACTCGGCGCCGCCGGCGGAGCGCCCCGGCACGACTGCTCGGGGCCGGCGCCGTTCGCGCCGAGAACCGATTTCCCCCGCCTCACATGCGACGACGCGGACACTGGTGAATCAACGGATATTCGGTGAAGCCGCGATTGCGGATAGTTACGAAGTGCCCGCGCTCAGCATCGGCTCACGCGGGCGCTCGAACATCCCCCGATAGACGGTAGACAGCGGCAGCGACCGGGCGGAATCTCCATCCCCCCATCCCCTACCCCGCCCGCCTCCGCACCGCTGATCCTCTCCCCTTGGAACTGACAGCGGGTAGCGCCCGCGGACCCCCGTGCGAGCCGAGCAGCGCTCCCCGTCCCGAGGCAAAGGAAGCATTCCCCATGTTCGCAAAGCACGCCACCGAGCAACCGGAGGCGACCATCGCGTCCGAGACCGCATCCGCGGCCCGAGGCCCCCTGCGGGCCTTCGGTCGGATCGCCGCCGCCCTCACCCTGGCAGTCAGCGGCACCGCCGCCGTCGCCACTCCGGCGCACGCCGACGAGATCGGCCCCGACCCGTCAGAGGACAGCATCGAGGCGCGTACCGGCCCGTTCGACACCGACGAGGAGAGCGTCTCCTCGCTGGTAAGCGGGTTCGGCGGCGGAACGATCTACTACCCCGAGGACGACAGCCACACCTACGGCGGTGTCGTCGTCGCCCCGGGCTACACCGCCAGCTCCAGCACCATGTCGTGGCTGGGCCCGCGGCTGGCCTCGCAGGGCTTCGTGGTGTTCACCATCGACACCAACACCCGCTACGACCAGCCCAACAGCCGGGGCCGCCAGATGGACGACGCCCTGGACTACCTGACCGACGACAGCGACGTCTCCGACATCGTGGACGAGGACCGGCTGGCGGTCATGGGCCACTCCATGGGAGGCGGCGGCACGCTGGCCGTCTCCGAGGACCGGCCCGGGCTGAAGGCGGCCATCCCGCTGACGCCGTGGCACAGCGACAAGACCTGGGGCAGCGTCGACGTGCCGACCATGATCATCGGCGCCGAGAACGACTCCATCGCCTCGGTGAGCAGGCACTCCATCCCGTTCTACGAGAGCCTGCCCAGCTCGCCCGGCAAGGCGTACCTGGAACTGGACGGCGCGTCGCACTTCGCGCCGAACACGAACAACACCACCATCGCCAAGTACAGCATCTCCTGGCTGAAGCTGTACGTGGACGAGGACCAGCGCTACGAGCAGTTCCTCTGCCCGGCCCCGGAGAGCGGCGGCTGGGGCTCCGACCTCTCGGATTCCCGCGAGACCCACTGCTCCGGCGGTGACGGCGGCGGCTGGCCCTGGTAACCGGCCCGCTTCCTGAGTCCGGCGCCCGCCCCTCCATCCCCTGAAAGCCGGGGGCGGACGCCGGGGGGACATCCGGACAGCAGCACTGCAGCAGCACCACGGCGGCCGCCGCGCGCGGCCGCCGTCGGTGTGTGCGGGGGCGGTGCCGAGGCGCTGTTCCGCGCGCACCGGAACCTTTCGGGACAGACGGGAAAACGGCGCCGCCGATCACCGCAAACCGCCGTGCGGCCGCCCTCCGAACCGATATGGTTCCGATGGCCGCGGTATCCACGTCCATCCCCACGCTCAGCGAAAGAGGCAACCCCCGTGTCCGAGAAGGTTCGGTTGACCTGCCCGATGGGCCGCAAGCGGGCGGAATTGTGGGCAGGTGCCCTGCTACTGCCGATCGGCGCCGTCGCGGCGGCCGCGGGCCTGAGCGGGCTGTGGGGGACGGCCGATCCGGGAATGGGGGCATGGGCGGCGGTGGCGCTGGGCGCCGCGGCGCTGGTGGGCGGGCTCGTCCTGCTGATCGACGGCATCCGGCTGCGGGTGCCCGTGCTGGAGGTCGAGGACGGGGAGTTCCGCTACACCCGCGGCCGCTACATCGTGCGCATCCCCTTCGCCGACGTCGGCTCCTACTACGTGCTGCGCGGGCGCACCCGCTCGCTGGGGCTGTGCGACGTCGCGGGCCGACCGCGCCAGTTCCCCTCCGTCCAGGGGCGCCGCGCCAGCCGCCCGTACCTTCCGCTGACGGGCCTGACCTCCCCGGCCAAGGTCGACGCGTTCATGAGCACCGCGGGGATCCCCCCGCGCGACCGCTCGCTGACCTCGGGGCGCTGAGGACCGCGAAAAGCATCATCCGACCAGGGCATTCATTTATGACTAGCAAAAACACGTCGCCTTCACTGCCCCTTGATTGCAACCAATACTTTGTTAGTCTATCGAATACAGAAAATAAAATTCCCTATATAGGTGCTTTTTTGGTCAAGTCCCTGGCACGCCGGACCGCGGCAGTCACAATCGTGGCCCTAACGGGAGCCATGCTCGCAACGGGAACCGCGCTCGCAACGGAAACCACTGCGGACCTGGAGGGCTGGTACCCCTGGGCCCAGTACTCGACCAACAAAGCGTGCAACAATACAGGGGTGTCACTTGTCAGACAGCGCGACGACGCTAGCACTTGGCGCTGCATTCCCATTTATAAGGATGTCTGGCAGTTGGACCTTTACTTTCCCTAGAACAACGTACTTCTAGGGCTGTCCACAACCAGCATCCGATCGGATATCGGACGGCCACACCACGATCAACCTGACAAACGAGGGCACCCATGGAACTCCGGTAAGCTGATTCCCGCGAACCGGGTCGCCCAGCACCGGGGGTGCAGGAATTAACCGCGGGTCGTGTTCCTAGGAACACGACCCGCGGTGTTTCGAATGGATGCGGCGTCCAAGGTCAGACGCTACGAGGCATACCCGCCTTAGGAGCTGAAGTCCAGGCCCTCGGCGTCGTCGCCCATGACCTCATTGAGGTAGTCGGGGTTGTCGGCCAGCCAGGCCTTGGCCCCCTCGGTCTCTTCGCCTTCGTGGTCAGCGATGATCGTCTGCTCCAGGCTGCCGATCTGGTCGTCGGACAGCTGGAAGTCGCTCAGCCACTTACTGACGTCCGGGTGGTCCGAGGAGAAGCCGTCCCGAGCGATGACGTTCATCGACTCGGCGTCGCCCATCGCGCCCTCGGGGTCCTCAAGGTCCTTGAGGTCCTGCTCGGCGTAGATGAGGTGCGGACGCCACAGCGTCACGACGATCGGCTCCTCGTCCTCGATCGCCGTCCGCAGCTCCTCCAGCATCGCCGGGGTGGAGGACTTGACCAGCTTGTAGTCCTCCTCGAGGCCGTAGGTCGGCATGGCCTCTTCCTCGGTGGTCTGCACCAGGCCCGAGCCGGACTCGATGCCGATGATCTCGCCGCCGAAGGTGTCAGCCTCGCCCTGGAGGTCCTCGATGGAGTTGATGTCCTCCATGTAGGAGGGCACCGTCAGCGTGAGGCTGGCGTTCTCGTTCCAGGCACCGAGATCCTCAACCTGGTCCCCGTACTTGTCCATGTAGTCGCCGTGGGTGTTGGGCAGCCAGGTGTCCATGAACAGGTCGATGTCGCCGTCGGCCGTGCCCTGGAAGACCGGGGCGACGTCGACGTTCTCGAGCGTGACCTCGTAGCCCTTCTCCTCCAGGACCGCCTTCCACAGGTGCGAGACGGCGATGTCCTCTTCCCACGGGATGAGACCGATGGTGATCTCCTTGTCACCGCCGCCCTCACCCTCTTCGGGGCCCGTGGAGACGCCTTCGCCGCCACCGCCGCCGCAGGCGCTAGCCAGCAGCGTCAGCGACAGGGCTGCGGCGCCGAGGCCGAACAGCTTCGTGGAGCGCTTTCGGTCGCTCACGATTCCTCCTCTTGTGTGCGGGTGATTCTGCGGAGCCCCGCCGACGCGGAGGGCGGCGGAGCGGGGAGCGGGGCTTAGGCGGACGCGCGCTGTGCGCGTGCCGCAGGGGAGAAGCGGGTGACGGCCCCGGTCAACCGGTCCAGGAAGATGGCCAGGATGACCACGGCGATACCTCCCTCGAAGCCCACCGGCACATCACCCTGGGCGATGCCGGTGTAGACGTCGTTGCCCAGACCGCCGGCGCCGACCATGCCGGCGATGACGACCATGGACAGGCTCAGCATGATGATCTGGTTGATGCCGGCCATGATCGTGGCCAGCGCGAGCGGGATCTGGATCCGGCGCAGGATCTGGAAGTCCGGAGCGCCGAAGGCCTCGCCTGCCTCGACCAGTTCCTTGTCCACCTGTCGGATGCCCAGCTCGGTCAGCCGCACGCCGGGCGGCATCGAGAAGATGACGGTGGCGATGACGCCGGGCACGGTGCCGATGCTGAAGAAGGCGATCGCCGGCAGCAGGTAGACGAACGCGGGCAGGGTCTGCATGAAGTCCAGCACCGGCTTGATCACGGTGCTGACCTTGCGGCTCTGGGCCGCCAGCACGCCGATGGGCACCGAGACCGCCACGGCGACCAGCGTCGCCACGAGGATCAGCGCCAGGCTGCTCATCGCGTTGCTCCAGCTCTCCATGCTGATGATGAGCAGGAAGCCGAGCACGCTGAACAGCGCCACGCCCCAGCCGGCGATGAAGTAGGCCAGGACCGCCAGCAGCGCGCCGACGATGAGCGAGAGCTGCACGCCCACGATGAAGTGCAGGGCGAGCACCGCCAGCAGCGACGCAGCCGAGGCCGCGGCGATGATCTGCTGGCCGCGGTCGCGGGTGACGATGAAGCTGAGGGCCACCAGAGCGGCGAACAGCAGCAGCGCCAGGACCAGCGGCGGGTAGACGTAGCTGGAGCCGAACAGGTTCATCGCCCACACGAACAGCGGTGCGGGCAGCGAGGCGATCACACTCGCCGCCAGGCCCGCCGACAGCTCGGCGACGTAGAACCCGGCCCATATCGCCACAGCGATCAGGGTGGGCGCGTAGCGCTTGCGTGCCAGCAGCCCGACGCCCACCACCCCAGCGGCGGCCAGGGTGAACTGGGTGGCCGAGGTTTCGGCGAGGAGGCTGAAGAGGTTGTCGACACAGATCTGGATGACCATGCCGATGAAGTCGAAGACGACCTCGAAGTTGATCCGCAGCCAGTTGATCGCGCTGTCGAAGGACTCGCCGACGGGGATGCGCGGCACCGGCACGGCGTAGGAAACGGGGCTCACTGCCGGCTCCCTTCGGTGGCCTGGGCGTCGCCGCCCGGATCGGGCTGGGACTGTGCCGCGTCCTCGTGCGGCTGTTCGGCGGTGCCGGCGGTGTCGTCGGTCGTGCCGGACTCGCCGACCTCGCCCCGCGACGGCTCCTCGCCCGTCTCGTTGTCGTCGCCGTTGGGCGTGGCCAGCGCGGCGAGCAGGGTGCCTCGGGGGATGACGCCCACCAGGCGCTCCTCGTCGTCGACCACGGCCAGCGGGTAGGAGCTCTCGGCGGCCTGGGCGAACATCTCGGCGACAGGGGTGTCGGGGGTCACGCGCTCAAGGGAGTCGACGAGCCCGTCGAGCGCCTTGACGTTGTCGCGCACGGCCTCGCCGATCGCGTTCTCGTTGACGGCGCCGACCAGCGTGCGGTCGCGGCGCACCACGAACGCCGAGGGCGTCTGGTTGTCGCGCATGGTCCGCAGCGCGGCGCGGGGGCCCTGGCCGGGGTCGACCACCGGGATGGGGGCTTCCATCACCGACGAGGCGGTGAGCACGCGGGTGCGGTCGACGTCCTCGACGAAGTTGGCGACGTAGTCGTTGGCCGGGTCGTTGAGGATCTCCTCGGCGGTGCCGATCTGGGCGACGCGGCCGTCGCGCAGCACGCAGATGCGGTGGCCCAGGCGCATGGCCTCGTTGAGGTCGTGCGTGATGAAGATGATCGTCTTGCCCAGCGACGCCTGCAGCTCCAGCAACTGGGTCTGCATGTCGCGGCGGATCAGCGGGTCCAGCGCGCTGAAGGCCTCGTCCATCAGGATGATGTCGGTGTCGGCGGCGAGCGCGCGCGCCAGGCCGACGCGCTGCTGCATGCCGCCGGAGAGCTGGCCGGGGACCTTGTGCTCCCAACCGTCCAGACCGACCATCGCCAGCGCCTCGCGCGCCTTGGCGTCGCGCTCGTCGCGGGCGACACCGCGGACCTCCAGGCCGTAGGCCGCGTTGTCCAGGACGCTGCGGTGCGGGAACAGCGCGAAGTGCTGGAAGACCATGCTGACCTTCTCGCTGCGCAGCTTACGCAGCTCGGACTTGCCCAGCTTGGTGATGTCGGTGCCCTCGATCTCGACCGAGCCCGAAGTGTGGGGCAGCAGGCCGTTGAGCATCCGGATCAGCGTGGACTTGCCGGACCCCGACAGCCCCATGACCACGAAGATCTCGCCGGGCTCCACCTCGAAGGAGACGTCGATGACCGCGGCCGTGACGTTCAGCGACGTGATCTCATCGCGGTGCCGGCCGTCCGCCAGCAGTTCGACGGCCCTGGTCGGACGCCTGCCGAATATCTTGTAGAGCTTGTCTGCGCGTACTGCTGGCACGGTCTCCTCTTCGGGTCTGTCCGGGGCGCGCGGAAGAGCGGGCCGCCCCGCGGGCGGGCCTCCGCGCGTCGGCGATACGCGTTGTCATCACGTTCGGTGACCGGATCGCGTGTCCGCACCTGGGCACGAGGCCCACCCGGGTCGGGGCCCCCTGCGCATGTGCCGAGTCCTCACCGCTCTTCACGTCCTTTTTATGGCGATACGAACCTTACCGATGAAGTGCGAAGACTTGCCCCCGACATCGTCACGGAGAGATAACACGTTTACCCTTGGGGTGGACCCGGAAAGCCGACGTGCGCACGGAACTTAGGCCAGCGAGTGCCACACGAATGTGATCTGCGCCACACTTCGCATCGCGGTGATCGCCATCACAATTCGAACGTCTTGGCTGCTCATACCGGCTACGCTCAGGCCGCCCGCATGTGAATACCGTGATTTTCTGCTAATGGAGCGGTTGCCGGGGGTTGCGGATGCTCGTCCACAGCCTGTAACCGGCCTGGGGGCGGCTGGAAGCGGTCGCATAGAGTCGTAGGGGTGACTCACTCACGCATAGTCGGCTTCCTCACCGTCGCGGGCATGCTCGCCGCGATGTGGGTGTTCGAGATCATCGACACCGTCTTCGGAGGCGCGCTGGACACGGTGTTCGGGCTGCGTTCGTGGACGGTCGACAACGCTTGGGCCGTAGCCACCGCCCCCTTCATGCACGCGGGCTTCGGCCACCTGCTCAGCAACTCGCTGCCGTTCCTGGTGCTGGGGGCGCTTGTGGCCTTCGGCGGACTGGGGCGGTTCCTGTGGACCACGGTGATCGTGATCCTGGTCAGCGGGGCCGGCGTATGGCTGCTCGCCGCCCCCGGCACGCTGACCGTGGGCGCCAGCGGGCTGGTGTTCGGCTACTTCGGCTACACGGTCCTGCGCGGCATCATCGAGCGGCGCACCGCCGACATCGTGATCATGATCTGCGTGGTCCTCTTCTACGGGACGCTCATCTTCGGGGTGCTTCCCCAGCAGTCCGGAATCTCCTGGCAGGCCCACCTCTTCGGCTTCCTCGGCGGGCTCCTGGCGGCCTACGTGCTGCCCCGGCGCCAGAAGCAGCGCCCGGTGACGCCCGGCCCTCCTCCGGGATACGGCGGGTACGGGGGCTACGGCGCACCTCGGGGCTAGCCGACGGCCGGCCGACGCGAAAGGCGGAGGGCGGTCGACGTGAGAAGGGCGGGCGGCGGGGGCGCGGCGGGCTTGAGTTGGAGTGCGCTCTAAGCCCTAGCATCACGGCCATGACCACACAGCGATCGCCGCAACGCCCGATCGGATCGGGCTTCTCAGCCCGGACCACCGCCAAGGAGGCCCTGGAGGGCATCGACCTCGGCGGCAGGCTCGCCGTCGTGACCGGCGGCTACTCCGGGCTCGGTCTGGAGACCACCCGGGCCCTCGCCGAGGCGGGCGCCCACGTCGTCGTCCCAGCTCGCCGCCGTGCGGCCGCCGAGGAGGCCGTCGCAGAGATCGGGGCGGAGGCCGCCGACCGAGTCGAGGTGGACGAGCTCGACCTCGGCGACCTCGACAGCGTCCGCGCTTTCGCCGACCGCTTCCTGGCCTCGGGGCGCGGCGTCGACATCCTGATCAACAACGCCGGGATCATGGCGTGCCCCGAGACCCGCGTCGGTCCGGGCTGGGAGGCCCAGTTCGCCACCAACCATCTCGGCCACTTCGCCCTGGTCAACCGCCTCTGGCCGGCGATCACCGGCGGCGAGGACGACGGCGAGGGCGCCCGCGTCGTCTCGGTCTCCTCACGCGGCCACCACCGCTCCCCCATCCGCTGGGACGACGTGCACTTCGAGCGGGGGTACGACAAGTGGGAGGCCTACGGGCAGGCCAAGACCGCCAACGCGCTCTTCGCGGTCCACCTCGACGCGCTGGCCAAGGACCAGGGAGTGCGCGCGTTCTCCCTGCATCCCGGCGGGATCCTCACTCCCCTACAGCGCCATCTCCCGAAGGAGGAGATGGTGGCCGCGGGCTGGATCGACGAGGAGGGCAACCAGATCAACCCGCGGTTCAAAACCCCCGAGCAGGGTGCGGCCACCCAGGTATGGGCGGCGACCTCGCCTCAGCTCACTGGGATGGGCGGCGTGTACTGCGAGGACTGCGACATCGCCGAGGCGGTCGAGACCGGGGACGCGAGCACGCCGTCGGGGGTGCGCACCTACGCCGTCGCCCCGGAGGAGGCCGCTCGCCTGTGGACCCTGTCGGCCGAGCTGACGGGCGTGGACGCGTTCGCGCGGTAGGGGCGGGGAGGGGCGGTAGGTAGCCGTTACCGGGGTGCGAAGAGCCGAGGGTTCTGCGGGCCTTCAGCCGCCGGCCGGCGGTGCCACGGTCCGGCAGCCGGCGATCGGCGTCGGAAGGGCCTCGTCCTCGGCAATCCGCGATTACGCCTCCGCGGGGCTGTTGTCGCCGGTCCCCCACCGGAAGTTCTTGTACGACCGCGAAGGGGTCGGCCCGCGCTGGTTCTGATAGCGCGACCCGTACTGCGAGGAGCCGTAGGGGAACTCCGCGGGCGAGGTCAGCCGGAACATGCACAGCTGTCCGATGCGCATCCCGGGGTAGAGCTTCATCGGCAGCGTCGCCACGTTCGACAACTCCAGGGTGACGTGCCCGCAGAACCCGGGGTCGATGAACCCGGCCGTGGAGTGGGTCAGCAGGCCCAAGCGCCCCAGCGAGCTTTTGCCTTCCAGTCGGCTCGCGATGTCCTCGGGCAGCGCGACCACCTCGTAGGTGGAAGCCAGCACGAACTCGCCGGGGTGCAGTATGAACGGCTCGTCCCCGTCCGGCTCCACGAGCCGGGTCAGGTCGGGCTGCTCCACGGCAGGGTCGATGTGCGGGTACTTGTGGTTCTCGAACACCCGGAAGTACCGGTCGAGTCGGACGTCCACGCTCGACGGCTGGACGAGCCCGGGATCGTACGGATCGATCTTGACCCGCCCCGCCTCGACTTCAGACCTGATGTCGCGATCGGAGAGCAGCACCCTCCAGAACCTACCGCCTCACCCACACCCGCAGGCCCCAGCGCCGGTTACCCCTACCGCGCACACATCCGTTAGACTGGGACACGTCGGCGGAGGCTCGAGAGCCTCTGCTGCCACGCGGATGTAGTTCAATGGCAGAACTTCAGCTTCCCAAGCTGATAGCGCGGGTTCGATTCCCGTCATCCGCTCTGTACGAAAAATAGCCCTGACCTGCTATACCAGATCGAACAGGCAGGGCTTTTTTCATGCCCAGGGTGCACGCAAGGGTGCACGACCTCGCGCCGACGGCCCGCTGTGCAGACTCCATCCCGTCATCCGGCCCCGCGGCGAGGGTGCACCAGGGTGCACGGGATGGCCCCGCCGGCTCCGTGAGCCTGCGAGGGCTCGCCCCGCACCTTGCCCGCTGGCGGCGCCCGCCACCTGAACAGCGCCGGATGCGGGTGGAGGCCGCCGCTCACGGCGACCGCCACCCCTCTGAGACAGGACGTGCGCGGACGTATGAGGGAGTTGCGATCCTCGGCCGCCGCAGACGGCCACCGCCACGACACCGCCGCCGAGAAGGGCGAGGACAAGCCCGTGTTGCGATCCTCGGCCGCCGCTGACGGCGACCGCCACGACGACATCCTTGTCCGCACGCTTCCCGGCTGGGCTGTTGCGATCCTCGGCCGCCGCTGACGGCGACCGCCACTCCTGAGGACATCGCCCGCGATACCCGGCTGATGGAGTTGCGATCCTCGGCCGCTGCTCACAGCGACCACCACTGCACCTGCCGCGCCGCTGGCAGGGATGGTCCGAAGAGTTGCGATCCTCGGTCGCCGCTGACGGCGACCGCCACCTCGGTGACGGAGACGCGCGTGACGTTCTCGGATTCGTTGCGATCCTCATCGCCGCTGACGGCGACCGCCACGCGCCCGAGCAGGCGAAATGCCCATACGAGCCCCGCCGCGCAGTGCAACGAGAACGGACATACCCACCCACTCAGGAAGGAACCTACTTCGGAACCCCCCGAAAATCTATGAGAGCTTCCGGTTCCGAAGCCCGCCACACAACGGGCTGCGCCGATCCCCCAGACTACTGGCGGCCCGCCGTGTGGCGCTGCCATGCCGACGATCGTTCAAGATGTTCCGAGGCGATCGAGGACTCGTTCACCATCGGGGGTCGCGCCTCTAGCCACCACTACCCCCCGCTTATCGGTGGCCATCGCGCCCCGCTGCGCAAGCAGCGTAGGTGGTGCGAGGCCCGCACCGACAGTCTAGACTCGACCGCATGGCGCTCTCACGATTCTCCGTGGAGAACTACCGTTGCTTCGACGACCGACAGGATATCGAACTCGGGCGCATCACGGTCGTCTTGGGCAAGAACAATTCTGGCAAGAGCGCGCTGGTACGCGCCCCTCTCGTGCTCTCAACGGGCGTGCGGACCCAGTCTTCCCTGCCACTGGACCTCGACCTACTCGGTGACGCCGCGCCGACCTTCTCCGACCTCATCTATGGCGGAAACCCCCACGGCAGAGTCCAGCTCGGACTGGACTTTGAACACGAAGCCTTCGGCCCCTTCGGCCTGGAGGCGACAATCCAGAACATTGATGAATGGCAAACCCAGGTAATAAGCGAACTTGTCTTGCGGGCGAACTCCACAGCGACTCAAATGACTTGGGATTACAAGGAAGACGAAAGTGCATGGAGTTCGCGGCGCTCATATCGAGTGCGAAATCCCGAAGAGTGCGAGAGCTCACTTCAGTCGCTTTCATTTCGTGGACTACTGCCAGCCGAAATACGGGAGCCCACGCTTTCCTCTTCACCAACAGATTTTGCTGCTTCCGTCATTCGGGAAGGATTCGACCGGATCCGCTACCTCGGCCCGTTCCGTGAACGACCGGAATGGGTGGCCCGCCTGCCCTCGCGTGCACCCCTTGCAGTGGGTAGTTCCGGAGAGGAAGCATTGGGCATGATCGGCTACGATGCGGTTCGGGGACGACGGCAGATCATCGATAAGATCAACGATCTCCTCTCCGAGCATCTTCCTGGATGGAAATTCGAGGTGCACAGCCTTGACGACCGGCACTTCACGCTAGATCTCAGCGCTTTGACCGAAAAACACGTCAAAGTTAACCTTCGAGATGCGGGAACCGGTGTTGCACAATTGTTGCCGCTGTTGACGCAACGGGCAATGGATGCGGCGCAGTCACCCCAACGCCCGGTCCTGCAAGTGGTGGAGGAGCCGGAATTGCATCTCCATCCCTCGGCCCACGCGATGGTGGCGGACCTATTGCTGCGCGGGAGCCGTGAGACCGCCGTACGCTATCTCGTGGAGACACATAGCGAAACCTTCCTACTCCGGCTGCGCCGTCGCGTCGCCGAGGGCGAGATCGCTCCGGAGGACCTCTCCATTTACTTCGTCGAGCACTCCGAAGGTTCGGCTCAGGCACGCCGGGTTGGGGTAGATAGGTTGGGCAACCTCGACTACTGGCCCACGGGCGTGTTCTCCGAGGACTTTGAAGAGGCCCGGGCGCTTACTGAGGCACAGAGCAGATCGATGGAGCGCTGATGCGGGTTCGGCTCTGCTCCAAACTATTCGAAGCAGATGGGCATTCCCGGCAAATTTACGACCTCATCCAAGAATTCGTCCGTGGCCGTCACGACTGGGTCATCGACCCTCGGGACGCGGTCACCGCAGGCGACTACTGCCACCGCAACTTCGGGCGGTTGGGATCCTCAGCCGCCGAGTTCGCGCGCAAGGCCAGCGTCAACCAGGCATGGGCCGGCAGTGGTGCTACTCAACCACCCGTTAATGTCACCAGCGAGACTCTGCATGATGACGTGCATGACTTGCGCCAGTCCGCCTACCTGATCGTGGAGGATAGGTATTCCGATCGGAGCTTCCTCGTTGCGGTCGCGCATGTCCTCGACGGCAATGACGTTCTCCGCGCACTCTCCACAAACCATCTGGAACTTCAACACGGTGGAGGAAGTGGCCGTGTCAAGGACCACTGTGCCGAAGACCTCAACCGCTTCAGGCGCACCAAGCGTGTGGCGGTGCTGCTCGACAGTGACCGACTTCAACCGGGTCAGAGCACCAAGTCCCACCGAACCGCCGACGAGTTACGGCAACTAGGAGCATGGGTCCATGTGCTGGAGTTGCGCGAAGCGGAGAACTACGTACCCAACAAGGTACTCGCTGCTGTCACCCCCCACAAGCAAGTTGGAAGACGAATTGATGCACTGAAGCTCCTCTCAGCGCAACAACGCGGGTACTTCGATATGAAGAAGGGATTCGCCGGAAAGCCGCAACCTAGTACGAACCACGGAGACCTGTACAGTGATCTCGAGGACACGACCGTCGATGTGCTTGGTAGCGGATTCGGCGACAACCTGACGAAGCTGCTGGAACGTGAGGCTGCGCCGGGCAAGATCACCGCCAGCGACTTTGAGAGTATCGGGAAAGGGGTCGTCGAGGAACTGCGCGGACTACTTGCCATGCTGCGGAGGATCATTTAGGGGGGCACATGCCGGATACCCACGACGAAATCTCGGTCAAGCCAGAGATTTGGTTGTTGGAACAAGTGCTAGATTCTATCGGCAGGGGCGACCTGCGAGTTCCGAAGTTCCAACGGCCCTTCGTATGGCGGCCCGAGCAGATGCTCGGGCTGTTTGACAGCATCGAGCGCGGCTACCCTATCGGTAGTCTGTTGATCTGGCAGACGGATTTGCCGCTGGAAAGCCTGGACGAAATCGGCGGCCTTCCCATCCCTCCTCCCGAATCGAACCGCCAGACAGCCTACGTTCTAGACGGCCACCAGCGACTGTCCACGCTGTACGGGGCGTTGCGACGATCGGCCGACGCTCGGAGATCCCCAGACCAGAAAGATTGGATGTGGTGGGTATATCGCGATCTACGCAGCGGTGACGACCGGTCGAGCCGCTACCGGCACTGGAAAACGGAAGCAAGGCCACCGCTCCACTTCCTGCCTTTGCGTTCGCTTCTGCGAACCATGGATTTCCTCGGTTTCGCCCGGGAACTCCAACAGCGTGCCGAGGACGAAGATGTGGATAACCTCATCGCCGACGCGGAGGCGGTAGCGGCGCGACTCAAGTCCCACCAGATGGCAATTGTACGTCTCACGGGCGGAAGCCTCTCGCAAGCCGTCGAAGTGTTCTCGCGGGTCAATAGTAGCGGGCAACCCATGTCGCCCGATCAGATGGTCTCCGCACTAACCTACACAACGACTGGTCCGGAGAGCCTGAGCGAACGAATTGAAGATATTCGGGAACGGATTGCCGCCACCGGATTCGGCGACATCCCCTCCTTGACTGTCTTCCGAGTCGTTCTAGCGATTTCTGGCGAGGAGGACATACAGCGCACCGGCTGGGAGGTTCTAGCGAAGCGGGTGGAAGGCGGGTTAGTCGATGCCGTAGAAAAAGCCGACGCCGCCCTGGACAAGACCATCGAATTCCTGCGCGATACAGTGTGGGTGCCCGTTGCCCGCCTCATTCCGTACAACCTGCAGGTTGTACTACTGGCTGCGTTTTTCCACTATTGCGCGGAGCCCGATCGAGAGCGACTGGCAGATCTGGAGCGTTGGTTCTGGACTACCTCCTGGGCTGGGACATTCGCGGGAGCGAACACGACTCAGGTGCGGGAGGCGCTGCAAAGGATGAGGGATTTCGCGCTCGGTAAGGGGCCCTTGGACTTCCACGATCAACGTGCCCGACCGTTCCCAAGCAAATTCGATTTCCGTAGTGCACGGGTGCGCACTTTTATTTTGTGGGAACTTCGGGAGTTTCCGCATCGGATCGATTCGGACCGCAGAACGACCATCAAGCCGGCAGAGTTGCTCGCGCGCTCCCACACGGAGGCCTACCGTCATGCTGTAACGAATCGCAGGTTAGCCGATGTGTCGAGCCCTGCCAATCGACTGATCATGTCTTCGCCCTCCGGCACCTCACTGCGCCAGACTTTGGTGGATCTGGCGTTAGACGACGAAGGGCGAAGTGTCCTTAAGTCACATGGTATCCCGGAGGAATCCGTGAGGTACCTGCGCCTAGGGAAAGACCAGGGATTTATCGAGACTCGAACACAGTTCTTGGCAGAGCGAGAACGCCAATTCATGAGCGGGCTAGGCGTACAGCACGCTGACGACCAAGTTGGAGAGGCTGATATCGATACTGAGTAATCCTGCGGTGATCGGTCAGCTGACCATTCTCCATGCGTACGACCTGGGATCAAGGGGCTCCCAGTTATTGAACTATTCATGTCGTCGGCCGTGGCAAGCGGTCCGCTACCCGTTCGGGTCGCTGGTGCACCCCGAGGGTGCACGAGGTCGGTGAAGGTGGTGCACCACCAGGGTGCACGTCTCGCTATCCATCCCGGCGCAACCGCGCACAACCCGGCCCATGCCTCACCCACAGCCTGGGGATACTCGAATACTCGCAGGTCAGCGCACCCCTCCTGCAGTCTTCGATTCCCGTCATCCGCTCTGTACGAAAAACAGCTCTGACCTGCGATGTTGAATCGAACAGGCAGGGCTTTTTTCATGCCCAGGGTGCACGCGAGGGTGCACGACCTCGCGCCGGCGGCCCGCTGTGCAGACTCCATCCCGTCATCCGGCCCGCGGCGAGGGTGCACCAGGGTGCACGGGACCGCCCCGCCGACCCCGTGAGCCTTCGGGACTCGCCCCGCACCTGGACCGCTGGCGGCGGCCGCCACCACCACGCGCAGCCGCGCTTCGAGGTCTTCGGCGGCGTTGCGATCCTCGGCCGCCGCGGACAGCGACCGCAACTACACGCTCTTTCCGGCCCCGGCCATGCCCACCGTGTTGCGATCCTCGGCCGCCGCGGACGGCGACCGCAGCGGGTGGCCGGGGGCGGCCGCCTCCTGCCGGTGGATGCTCGCCTCTGCTAGGAAGATGCGCATGCGCAATGTGACGATCCGGCTGGCGCCACAGGCCCCTGTCGAGCGGGGGCAGGCATGGTCGGCGGGCGCCAAGGCCGTCTTGGTGGCGGTGGTCGGCACCGCGATCCTGGCCCTGCTGCTGGGACCGATCGCACGGCTGCTCGTCGGCTCTGGGGTGCTCGCGGACATGGAGCCCAAGGACCAGGCGGTGTCCCTGGATGCTGCCCGCCGTACGCTCCTCCAGATCGGCGTGGGCGGCGCCGCCCTGGGTGCGCTGTACTTCACATGGATGAACTCATGGGTTAACCAGCGCAACCACGAGGTCGGCCAGCGCACCCTTCAGGTGACGCAGCAGACTTACCAGTTGACCGAACGGGGACAGCAGGCCCAGCGCTTCAAGGACGCCGGCGAACAGCTCGGTTCGGACAGCATCGCTACACGCATCACCGCCGTCTACGCCCTCGAGCACATCATGCGCGAATCCGAGCGCGACCACGAGACCGTGATCGAGGTTCTAGCGGCATTCGTCCGCGAACACGCACCCGCCCACCGCCCGACCCCTTCTCCCGCCGAAGCTGGCCGGGGCCGGCGGCACCCGCCAACCGGAACTTCCGAAGCTGAGCACCAACGCCTTCGACCTGCCACAGACGTGCAAGCGGCGCTCACCGTGATCGGACGACGCCCCGACCGCCAGGAGGTGAACCCAGTCCATCTCCCGGAGACCGACCTGCGCGGCGCCGACCTCAACGGCGCCCGCCTGAACAGAGCGATCCTGACACGCGCCAACCTTGAGAACGCGAACCTGACCCGCGCTCGCCTCGATGACGCGGACTTGACCGACGCCCACCTCGAAAACGCGAACCTAGCCGGTATCCGCCTCGAAGGCGCTACTCTCGCCCGGGCCCACCTCTCAAGTTCAATCCTGAACGCCGCCCATCTCGAGGGCTCCTACCTGGGCAGCGCCCACCTCGACAACGCGATCCTGCCTAGTGCCCGTCTCGAGAACGCGATCCTGACCGACGCCCACCTCGAAGATGCTCACCTGTCCGACGCTCATCTCGAACGTGCAGTCTTGTCCGGCGCTCGTCTCGAATCCGCAACGCTGGCCGGCGCTCATCTCAACCACACGGACCTGACCTGTGCTCACCTCGATGACGCGCGCCTGATCGGCGCTGAACTCGGAGACGCTGATTTGAGGGGCGTCGATCTGAGCAAGCTTGTGCTCACGAAGGAACAGTTGGCGTCGGCGATCACCTAAGACATGTGGGGATGAGCGGCGCGTCCCCCGTGTGTGGCCGAGAAGCTTGAGCGCATCGTCGGCTGCGTCAGGTGGCCGCCGGCACGCGTGGCGCCCCTTATATTCCGCCATCCCCCTAGCCAATTGCGGCAAACCAAGCTTGAGGAACAATGTTGAGTACGTACGAGGTCTATACTGGCGCCATACGACGTTCAGGCGAGGAGACAGACTTGGTGGAGCAAGAAGGACAGAACACCTTCGAATTCGAGGATAATCCTGAACCACTGGATGTCGCAGCTGGCGAGCGTAAGCTTGTAACGCAACCCTATGACTATTCCGTGGACCAACTAACATCACATGTAGACAAGCGCAAGATTCTACTGATGGAAGTCCCGTATCAGCGAGAATATGTTTGGGATGACGCAAAAGCGAGCAGGCTGGTCGAGTCGCTCCTGCTAAATGTGCCGATCCCGGTTTGCTACTTCGCCGAAAACGAAGACGGGACTTGGGAGGTTATTGATGGGCTCCAGAGGGTCCACTCCATCGTTCGCTTTCTCAAGGACGACCTTGCTTTGCGCGGACTCTCCGTTCTAACAGAATTAAACGGCAAACAGTTCAGCGAAATATCTGCCCGCGACCAGCGGCGAGTAGAATCACGTACTTTGCGATTTGTTGTCATCACGGATGAGTCACACCCGGATATTAAGTTTGACGTTTTTGAGCGGTTGAATACTGGCGCAGTCAAGCTAGCACCGCATGAGCTACGCAATTGTATATACCGTGGCGCCTTCAATGACACCCTGAAAGACTTGGCTCAAATGGATAGCTTCAGGAGAGCCATAGGTCGGGGCAAAGATTCCCGCATGCGCGATGAAGAGATGGTTCTGAGATTCCTGGCCCTACACGAGAACCTTTCCGGTTACAAACCGCCCGTAACTCAGTTTCTGAACGAACACATGCGACGCAACCGCCAACGGCGCCCCAGCCAAGAGGTAGTTGCTATTTTTGATGCAACAATGCAACACATTGCTTCCATCTTCGACGGTCGCGCTTTCCGCATCATACAGGAGGAAGGAAAACCGGCCACCAACGTAAACCGAGCACTGTATGATGCAGTCAGCCTGAGTTTTGCCTTTGCAGACCTGGGCTCCATTACCGGAAAGGAATCCAGAATAAGGGAAGCTCATCATGAGCTTCTGAGCGACTCCACATTTCAAGTTTTCATCGGCAGAGCGACGGCTGACCGAACACGCATGCACGGAAGGGTTCGAAAGTACAGCGAAATGCTAAAATCGCTGGATATCCCCTCCTCCCTTCCTCATCTCCCAGAAGCATGACATCCACGGCCTGGGCGGATCTGGCGAATCGCCTGGCAGAAATCCGCCTGCTCTCGGACCTTGACCCTATGCGATCCGGGGAAACATCACAGCCCGCAGTGAGCAATTCGATCAACCGAAGCTGTATCGTTCTATTATCAGCTCACTTGGAAGGCTTCCTGGAGGACATTGCAGCCGAAGCAGTCGATTTCCTCGTTGCAAATAAGGCCTGCGTGGATGATCTACCCATTATTTTACGTGCACTCCACGTCGAGGATCACCTTAGAGCAATAGAATCCATTAAGGACAAAAATGCTCGTGCACCCAAGATCAAGGATATGTTTGCTTCTGAATCATTCCTCTGGCGACCTGGCGCCACTCTGGAAGCGACAATGGTTCGCGCGAAGACCGTATGCAGCCAGATGGACAATCCGGGGTCGCGAGAAATCTGCCAGTTTCTAGCACTACTAGATGTTGACATCCTTCAACACCTCGAAAAGATCGACCGAAGACCACTTCTCGATAGAGTTAATGGTCTTGTCGCGAGGCGCAATGCCATAGCTCATGGCGAAGCCTCAGCGTCTGCAACGCATATCGATGTGGACGACTACGTGGCCCTAGTTCAAGATCTAGCCAGAGAGATAAATACCGCAGTTGGACAATCAGTGATGAGAATATGCAAACTTACGATCTCACCTTGGTAAGCTTCGAATAAAGTAGAAAATATCAGGATGTCTGGTACCAACGGTCGCTACCTCGACGCCTACTTCGGAACATCCCCGGGAATCCATGAGAGCTTCCGGTTCCGAAGCCCGCCACACAACGGGGCTGCGCCGACACCCCAACCTACTGGCCGACCCGCCGTGTGACGCTGCCATGCCCACGATCATCCAAGATGCCCCCCGAGGCGATCGAGGGGATCGAGCTGCACGGGATGGCCCGGCCGGCCCCGTGAGCCTTCGGACCTCGCCCCGCACCCGGCCTGCTGGCGGCGCCCGCCACCCTCCCACGTCCTGCTGTGTTCCGGTCTGCAGCCCCGGGGGTTGCGATCCTCGGCCGCCGCTCACTGCGACCGCCACCAGGGCGTCGACGCCAAGCTGGAGGCGATGACGCAGTTGCGATCCTCGGCCGCCGCTCACGGCGACCGCCACTGGCAGGTCGCCGAAGTCGACGCGTCCACGGTCACGTTGCGATCCTCGGCCGCCGCTCACGGCGACCGCCACGCCTCGCCGTACACGATGACGTCGGTGCCCTCGCCGTTGCGATCCTCGGCCGCCGCTCACGGCGACCGCCACCATTCCATTCCGTCTTTTCATCCGTCAGACGATGGTTGCGATCCTCGGCCGCCGCTCACGGCGACCGCCACAGCGCCCGAGCAGGCGAAACGCCCAAACGATCCCCGCCGCGCACTGCACCGAGAACAGACATACCCACCCGCTCAGGAAGGAACCTACTTCGGAACCTCCCCGGGAATCCATGAGAGCTTCCGGTTCCGAAGCCCACCACACAACGGGCTGCGCCCACAGCCCAGCCTACCGGCCGGCCCGCCGTGTGGCGCTGCCAGGCGGAGATCGTCCAAGATGACCCCCGAGGCGGTCGACAGGCTCGTGCACCCGGAGGGTGCACCCAAACGCCAAGTGTCGTGCACCATCAGGGTTCTCACTTCGCCTGGCTTCGCGCACCGCGCCCAGAAACCGAACGTGCCGCCCGCCGTCGGAGGACCGTGGACTGGGCCTGCATCAGTTCAGCCCGCCACGAAAGTGGAGAGTGGCACTCTCCTGGGCTATTAACACGAACGCCCCGGAAATCCGGCACGATTTCTCTGACGATCACGGTCGAGCGGTCGTGTGTCGGCAATGGCGCAGTCATCTCGTCCACGATGGCGACTGCGGGTCGCCCGAGCCGGATATTATAAGCGAGGATCTCATCATCTGTCCAGATTCTGTTCGACGTCCTTGAAACAACCATCGGAGCTGACTGAGCTGAGTTCGCGATCCGATGATCGTGGCGCCCTACACCCCAGCGGCACCCACATGCCGCTTGGACTGAACAGGCGTAACGCGCTCGGGGCTAACGAGGAGGCTACCCGCCCGTTCCAAAGACGGATCTGCTGCTGCCCTGTCACCGACGTCCGCTAGTGTCGAGGCGATGAAGGCACACGAAAAACACATTCGAGACTACCTCGCTGCCAACCTCCAGATTATTGAGCCAGAGCACCGCCTCTCTCTGATCGCCACCGAGTTTAGAATCGCAAACCCAAATGGGGCAGATGGATTCATCGACATACTTGCTAAAGACAAGAATGAAATGTGGGTGGTAATCGAATTAAAGCGTACAAATACAAGCGCACGTCAAGCCCTTCACGAAGTCGCGAAGTACACAGAACTCCTTCGTGATCAAATGAACCTCCCCAAGGACCGAATCCGCACCCTCATCCTATCGACAACCTGGCATGATCTGTATACTTCAGCGAGCAATTTCGCCCGCGACTGGGGGCATGACCTGCGAGGTTACAAGATTTCCGCGGCGCCAAGCGGCAGGATCCCGGGTATTGAAAGGGTCTCTTGGTCTCCCGAGCCTTTTAACCATCATCCTTCACGGGTGCACTGCATTGAGGTCTACGCGACAGCTGAGGAACGTGAACGAGGCTGGCATGAGATCATCGAACTGGCTTCACAGGCCCAAGCCCACCACTTGATCGGCTTCGACTTCGATCGAATTGATGCACCGGAACTCGTCGACGGTCAGTATCTGCTGTACTTCGCGATCGGCCGGATCAATCCTGACCTCGCACCCCTCCAGGACTCACTGGACGTGGTACCCGCACACGATGAGGAGGACGACCCATTCTTCGACGTCCCCGACTACTACCGCGAACACCCCGCCGAGTACCGGGCCCTGCACCACATCTGCCTCTCCCATAAGGCCCTCGGAGTATCAAGGAACGGCGCCCCCGAGGATTTCATCCGGATATCCGACGACCCCCACTGGGAGCTTCGGTCGGTGCGCCGCTCCGGTGCTTACGCGACCTCGGAGCTCTTGACCGACGACGACCTATACCAAGCCGTTGCAGGCAGGTACGGAGGCGCCCAGATCCGCCGTCAGGGCACTGCCGTACCGGACATCCAACCCCGGTGGGCATCAGAACGAGAGTCGATTCGACAGACCCTTGCCGGGAACGCCGACTGGTCCGTTCTGATGGAACGATGGTTGGACGAAGCCGAAGCGGACTCGTCATGTTTGGACGTGGATATCTACGTTCACAATCCCTGTGACCTCCTGCAGACACTGATGTACGGACTGACTGATACATCGTCAGCGCTCGAAAAGTACGCGCCTATGCTCCGGGCCACGGCCACCTACACCGGAGGCCGTACCCGGGCCACTTTTGGTTGCCTGGTATGGGACGGGTGGCAGCGCTCCAACCTGGCCCGTCTGGCACCCCCTCCGCTCCGTGAACCGACGGGATGGGCGGTGTACCGCCACAGCGGAGAGATCGGAGAATTGGACTCCCTCCTGCTCTCGCTCTGGGGACTTCGCTACGCCCTGATAGATGTGGACCCCCTGGGAATCCGACAGGGTGTCCTGGAACTTTGGACGGCTCAGGAGGGCGAGATCGTTCGTGCCGTCAGCCCAACCAGCAAGACCGCCTATATGCGCCCTGACGGTCTCATGCCGCACATGCTGCGCGACTTCGTCCACTCCCACTTCGATCAGATCCAGACGCTGGTCCAGGAACATCTCTGGATGACACACCACTAATAGCCTCTGGTCAGCAATTGGTGCACCCGGAGGGTGCACGAAATCGGGAAAGGTCGTGCACCACCAGGGTGCACATCTCGCTATTCATCCCAGCGCAACCGCGCACAACCCGGGCCGCACCTCGCCCACAGCCTGGGGATACTTGAATACTCGCAGGTCAGCGCACTCCTCCTGCAGTCTTCGATTCCCGTCATCCGCTCTGTACGAAAAAAGCCCTGACCTGCGATACTAAATCGAACAGGCAGGGCTTTTTTGCTGCCCAGGGTGCACGCGAGGGTGCACGACCTCGCGCCGACGGCCCGCTGTGCAGACTCCCTCCCGTCATCCGGCCCCGCGGCGAGGGTGCACCAGGGTGCACGGGATGGCCCGCCGCCCCCGTGAGACTTCAGGGGTCGCCCCGCACCTGGCCTGCCGCCCGCCACCCTCGCACGTCCTGCTGTGTTCCGGTCTGCAACCCCGGGGGTTGCGATCCTCGGCCGCCGCTCACGGCGACCGCAACCCCGCAGCATCACACCGAACTGGCCCAACGCCTCGGCCGCCGCTGACGGCGACCGCCACCGGCGGCCAGGGAGCTGATGGTGATCTGCGCTCGACGGTTGCGATCCTCGGCCGCCGCGGGCGGCGACCGCCACCTGCGCTTGATCTTGGAAAACACCCGAGGGTCATGCGTCCAACCAAGCATGGGAACCGGACACGAAAACCCAAGACACCCCGAATGTCCTTAGGAACCTACCCGGAATCCCATGAGTACTTCCGGTTCCCAACTACAGCCCCAGCGCATCATCATGCGGCAGCCGGCGTGCCTTCCCGAAGATCGTCACCGCCTTGAACGGCCCAAGATCCTTTGCGTGTGTCAGCGGGGACCGCTGTTACCAACCTCCATGATCAGTACAGCTAGAGACTGCCGCGCCTTCGTGAGCCGTCAGCTGCAAGACCCCAAAATGCTGACCGACTCCGGCCATCCACGATAATCCCCAGGGTAGACACCGACCGTTTAATGCCCAGCCCTCATCACACGCGCTTTACCGCACATATGATCATGCGCGGAACCAGGAAATACTCACAAATCCGCTGGTGAATGACTACTTGCCAGCTTCTTCCTCCGCATCTAATGTCCTGTCCGAGTCGCGAGTCCGCATAGCGGATCACGTGACCCGCGTTCGTGGTTCACGGACGCGATCGGTTGCAGCTACAGCGAAACGAGGAATGGGATATGAGCGCTTACGAGATCCCCACTCTCACCCGTATCGGCAAGTTCAAGGACGTCACCAAGAGCCTCGGCAGCTCCCCCTACAACGACATCCTGGGCTACCCGGCTCTGATCGTCATCTACCCGTGACGGCCGCTTTATAGCGGTTAATCCGGTCTGTTTAGGGGTGGGCGTGGAGCAGGAATCCGCGAGGTTATCCCCACGTCCGCGCCCACCCCGATGGAAAGGGGCACCTGCGTGCCGATCGTTGTTCTTCCTGATGGCATCGCCGATGATGAGGTGCGCTCGAAACTGGCCGCCCAGGGGTATTCGGCGGCGGCGAATACGGAGTCCGGGCACCCGTGGCTGCTAACCCGTGAGGACGGCGTGGCCGCGTCCGTGCGTAACCGCGACATCGAGGTATATCTGTTCGGGACCTCGACCGACCGCACCGATGACGTCCTCGCCCGGGATTGCGCTGGGCGACGCCGCATCGACGAACTCGACCGCCCCCTTACAGAGCTGGTCGAAGCCGACGTCGTCGCCGTCGCCCGCGAGCCCCGGAGCGGCCGACTGCGGCTTCAAGCCCCCGTGTTCCAGACCCGTGCGTTCTGCTGGACGGAGCGCGGCTCCGGCACCGTCTTCAGCGACGACCAGTTCACCCTGGCGCAGCTGTCCGGTCTGGACCTCGACCTCGACGTCCTGGCCGGCCGCCTGACCGACCTCGGTCTGAGCTACCCGTTCGCCCAGCACACCGTCTGGTCGGGTATCAGCACGGCACCCCCGGGCACGTGGACCGCATGGGAGCCCGGTCATGGAACTCGGAATGTCACGTGGTGGCAGCCGCCGAGTCCTGACCGGTCCACGGCCGACCTCGCCGACCCACTGCGCGCCGCGATGTCGCAGGCCCTCAGTCGACGCATCCAGCGCCGTCCGAACTTCAGCTCCGACCTTTCCGGCGGGCTGGACTCCACCACCCTCGGATTCATACTCGCCGAGGATTCCGTGACTCGAACCGCCGGTCACCACACCCTGTTCCTAGCCAGCGTCAACCGCGCGAACCGGGACCACGAGTGGGCGTCGCGCGCCGCCGACGAGATCGGATCGCACCACATCGAGCAGCCTTACCAGACGTTCATCGACGCTCTCGGCACCGACGCCGCACCGTCAGTCGATCTGCTTCCCGAGGGGCCGGGCGTGTCGACCGTGGCGATCGCGGCCACGCCTCGCATCAGGTCCGTTTTGAAACCGACCGGCAGCCGGATCCACCTCAACGGCCACGGCGGCGACGCGCTCTTCGGTCCCGTCCCCAGCCTCGCCTGGTCGCTGCTGCGCTCCAACACCCCCGGGCGGCTGCGCAAAATCCGGCGGCACCGCGTCCTCAACCGGTACCCGCTGTTCGCGATGTCGCGCATGCTGCTGCATCGCGGCTCGCTGCGAAGGGACCTCGCGGATCTGCCCCGGCACCTGGACGACGCGCGCGCCGCCTACGACATCGCCGACTTCTCTCGCTGGGTGAACCGCCCCCGGATCCACCCGGCCATGACCGCAGCCGCACGCGAACGCCTGCACAGCCTTGTCGAGGCGACCGTCAGAGCCGACCCTCAGCCGCTGTCGGCCGACCTGACCACACACGAGATCATGCAGTATCTGACCGTGCACGGCGCCGCGGTCCGCGGCATGAACCGGGCCGTCGGTCCATCCCGCCGCGACAGTGTGCCGATCCTGTTCGACAGCCCTTATCTCGACCGCCACGTGGTCGACCTCGCGCTGTCGCTCGATGTCGCCGACCGCGCGCAGCAGTATCCGGCGAAGCCGCTTCTGGCAGCCGCGCGCCCGCCGACCATGAGCCTCGACTACTTCACCAGACGCGACAAGGGCGACTACACAGCCGAGGTTTTCGACCAGCACCGGGCGTTGAATACCCGGATCGGGGAGCTTTTCGCCGACGGTTCGCTGCTTGAGGACATGGGGTTGGTCGACCCCCGTGCCGTACTCGAAAGCGCCCAGCGGTTCTCCATCACCGGCCGCGAGTACACCGACCTGGCCTACCTGGCGTTCGCCGAGGAATGGGTGCGCTCCGTGCGACTCCACGACGCCCTCCCCGAATCATCCGGAACAGCCTGAACCCACCAGAATCCGCTTGATCTTCGCTTCCCTCGGAGGTGGCAGCCCTCATGAGAGTCCAGATGCGGCCCAACGTGCAGATCGTTTCCCGGGACGGCGACAACTTCGTCCTCAACCTGCGCAACGGCGAATACTGGCACCTCAACTCGTCGGCGTACACGATGCTCACGCGCATAGCCGACGGTGAGACCGTCGACGAGGTCGCCCGGGACATCAGCGCCGCAACCTCCGCCCCCGAGCAGACTGTCCGGGACGACCTCACCGAACTGGTGGACCAGCTCCGCAAGGCCAAGCTGGTCGAGGTGCGGCACTCATGAGCTCCCCGATCCTGCCCGAGGACGTCGGCAGCGCCCCGATGAACAAGGGCCTACGGGCGCGCGTCTGCGTCGCGCTCGCGCTGGCGATGAGCGCCCTGCCGCCGCGCCTGCTGGTAGGGACACTCCGGCTGGCCGGGCGCGGCGGACGCGCGGCGACGCCCGAGACCGTCTCCTCCTGCCGCCGCGCCGTTGTGAGCGTCAGTGCCAGGTGTGCCGGAGAAGGGTGCGTACCACGGTCGGTCGCGACGTTCTTGCTGGCCCGCTCCTACGGTTCCGTCTCCTCCTGGCGCGCCGGCATACGTCCCAACCCCTTCCTCGCGCACGCGTGGGTGGAGGTCGACGGTGTTCCTGTGGACGAGCCCGAGGCTGTACGCGACTTCATCCCCACACTCAAAGTCGATCCCGGTTCGGCGCGCCCCAGTGCGTGATCAGGGTCGAGCGAACGAAGAAACCGACCACCACAGCAAACCACCAGGGGGCATGAGATGACCGCGACGATTCCGCCCGGCGATGCAGCGGCAACCGACAGCGCGACCGCGGTCGGCAGCAGGACGGCAGCGCCGACGGCGGACGCGGTCCCCGGCCGAAGCAAACCGGCCGGGTTCCGCACGGTCATGCCGCTGCTGCGGCCCTACCGCAACGCCTTGGTGCTGGCGTTGGCGCTCGGGATCGTCGCCACCCTGGCGAGCGCCCTGCAACCGCTGGTGGTCTCCTCTATAGTCGACGGATTCCGCGGTGAGGTGTCCCGGATCTGGATCGGGACGCTTATCGGGCTGCTCGCCGCCAGCTCGCTACTCACCGGTCTGCGACAGCTCATCCTGCAGCGCACGGCCGAACGGTTCGCGCACGAGACCCGCGCCAAGATCATCGACCACCTCTATCGCCTGGACATGGCCGAGGTGGAAGGCCGACCGCGGGCCGACCTGGTCTCCCGAGTCACCGCCGATGTGGCCCACACGCGAGCGATCCTCAGCTCCGGCCTGGTCGAGATCGCGACCAGCGGCATCACCATCGCCGTCTCCATCGTGATGATGGGGATCATCGACCCGGTGCTCCTGCTGGTCACCGTTATCGTCGTCACCGGCCTGCTGGCGGCGGTGGTCATGCTGGGGCGCCGCACCCGCCCAGCCGGCTTGAGCATGCAGCACTCGATCGGCCAGCTTGCGGCCGAGCTGAGCCGAGGACTCAGCGGGCTGCGCATGATCCGGGCAAGCCGGGCCACCGACCGGGAGGTGGCCTCGGCAATACGGCACTCCCAGGACGTTCTGGGCCACGGCCGGATCGCGGCGTCTCTCAAGGCTGCGATCCAGACCCTCACCGGCGTCGCCGTCCAGCTTCTGCTGATCGTCGTCGTGGGCGTCGGCGCGCTGCGCGTCGCCGCCGACGCGATCACCATCGGCGACCTGAGCGCGTACATGATGTACCTGCTCTATCTCGCAGCGCCGATCGGAATGTTCGGCAGCATCCTCTCTCTTCTGGGAGAAGCGTTCGGCGCGTTGACCCGGATTCAGGAGGTACTTAAGCTCAAAACAGAAAAGGACAAGCCGGAAACGGGTTCCACCGGAGGACCCGAATCCTCTACGGACCAGATGGGCACCGCAGGCCCCGATGACGACTCCACCGACGCGATTTTCCGGTTCGAAGCGGTCCACTTCACTTATCCCGGAACGAACGGAGCCGGCAAGCCAGAAAATGCGCTCGAAGGGGTGGACTTTCACATTCCGCGCGGTGCTACGACGGCGATCGTCGGTCCTTCGGGTGCCGGAAAATCGACGATATTCGCGCTGCTGGAGCGCTTCTACGAGCCGACTTCCGGTCGCATCCTCTTCGACGGCCGCGACGTGCGCACCGTCTCCCGGGACGAACTGCGTTCCCAACTGTCCTACGTCGAGCAAGATGCTCCCGTGCTGTCGGGCACCGTGCGCCAGAACCTGACGATCGGCAATCATGCCCTGTCCGACGACGCCTGCGCCGAGGCGCTGGTGCGCGTCAATCTGGCCGCCGACCGCGACGCCGCGGTCGCGCTGCTGGACCGGCAGGTCGGCGAGTTGGGCGAGCAACTCAGCGGCGGCGAGCGCCAACGGCTGGCCGTGGGGCGCGCGTTCGCCGTGGGTTCGCCGGTCCTGTTGCTGGACGAGATCACCTCGAATCTGGACAGCCGCAATGAGGAAGTCGTACAAGAGGTGCTCAATGCATCCGGACCCGACCGCACAATCGTGATCATCGCCCACCGCCTGGCCACCGTGCAGTCGGCCGACACCATCGTGGTAGTCGACGAAGGGCACGTAGTGGCCCAAGACACCCATTCTCGGCTTCTGCGCAGCTCAGAACTGTATCGGGGGTTGGCGGAACGGCAATTCCTGGACGCCTGATGGACCGCCCCCCGATGATGTGCAAAACTCGGGGCCGTGTGAGGTGCCGGCTAGGAGAGGAACCTGACGGCGTCCCGCAGTCGATCTATAGCCGATGGGGATCGGGCGCTATGGGATCTCTTGACGATGCGAAACGGTATTGAGGAGCCGTGGAATAACGTGATTGCGATTACCGGACTCAGCAAGCGGTTCGGCTCGAACAAGGCCGTCGACAACGTGTCCTTCTCTGCCGCGCCCGGCCGGGTCACGGGGTTCCTCGGGCCCAACGGCGCCGGCAAATCCACAACCCTTCGCATGCTGCTGGGTCTGGACCGCCCCACCTCCGGCACCGCGCTGATCGGCGGCGTCCCCTACAGCAGGATCGCCCAGCCGCTTCGGTCCGTCGGCGCCCTGCTCGACGGCGCCGGGCCGGTGCCCGAACGGCGCGGCGCCGACCACCTGCGGTGGATCGCCCAGTCCAACCGGATCCCGCGGAAGCGGGTGGAGGAGGTCTTGGAGCAGGTCGGTCTCTCCCACGCGGCGAAGACACGGGTACGCAAGTACTCCCTTGGCATGAAGCAGCGCTTGGGTTTGGCCGCTGCGCTGCTAGGCGAGCCCCGTACGCTCGTCCTCGACGAGCCGGCCAACGGCCTCGACCCCGAGGGCATCCGCACGGTCCGCACGTTTCTGCGGTCCTACGCGGCCGAAGGCAACACCGTGTTGCTGTCGAGCCACCTGATGGGTGAGACCGCCGAAACCGTCGATGACGTGGTCATCATCAACCGCGGCAGCATCATCGCCCAGGGGACGCTCGCCGACGTCACCGCCGGGAACGCCTCGCTGGAGGAGGCGTTCTTCGAGCTCACCGGTGGCACGCCAGGCGAAGGGTGGTGAGGACCGTGACCAGCGTCGTACGCTCAGAACTTACAAAGATCACCACACTGCCCAGCGTCCTGATCGCCACGGCGGCGCTGTTGCTGCTCGCCGTGGTTGTACTGGTCCAGCCGCTAGGCATGCTGGCCGACTCCCTCGCCGGCATGCGCCCCGACGGCACTATCGAGTTCTTCACCGGCCACCGCCAGCAGGCCGAGCCCGTGGTTCTGGGGCTGCTGGTGGCGTCCTCACTGCAACCAGGGCTGTTTCTGCCGATCATCGGCGCCATCATCGCCGGACAGGAGTTCCGTTCCGGCCACCTGGGGGTCAGCGTTTCGGTCGTCCCGCGCCGGGGGAAGCTTGTCCTCGGCAAGGTGATCGCGACCGCGCTGTACGCCCTCATCGTCGGTGTCGTCATCGCGGCGCTGTCGACCTTCTTCATGTATCTGGGGGTCCGCGACTGGAATCCCGGCATCCTGTGGAGCGCTGAGGCGCTGGCCGGGCAAGGGCGGTTCCTGCTGTACGCGGTCACGGTGACCCTGGTCGGATTCGCCATCACACTGCTGGTCCGGCGCACCCTGGTGGGGATTATCGCCGTTACCGCCATCATCGCGCTGACGATGGCGCAAGTGTTCGCCACCGTACCGGCCATCGACGCCCTACTGCCGTTGAGCGCCGCGCGCAACCTGCTGCTGGAGCCCACGACCAATGTCCTCAGCGCGAGCCCGCTGCACGGAGCGACCGTACTGACCGGCTGGGCGGCGGCCACCGTTGCCGGGGCTGCGGTCGCGATCCGCCTGCGAGACGCCCGATGACGGCCGAAGCCACCACAGCAGTCGCGACCCTGCGCCGACGCGACCTGTTCGCCGCTGAAGCCACCAAGATCGTCACGCATCCGGTGACGTGGCTGGCCATCGCCGCCACACTGGTGCTCAATACCGGGTTGGGCGCCGCCGCCGCGACCGACGCCATCCGCATCGGCACCGGTGGCGGCGCTGTGGCACTTTCCGACCTCGGTGGCGTGCTGATGGCGCCGGTCTACGTGTTCGTCTTGGTCGCGGTCTTCGCGGCCGGAAGCGAGTACCACAATGGACAACTGCGCGTGACGCTCACCGCGGTGCCCGACCGGCTGCGGCTGTACGCCGCGAAGCTCGCGGCACTGCTGGCTGTGACAGTGCCCGCAGCCGTTGCAGTGGTGACCCCCGGCCGCCTGGCTCTCCTGCTCGGGGAGACGTCCGAGCCGGATATCGCGGTGGAACTGCTGCGCTGGTACGCGGTTTACATCGTGCTGCCGGTGATCGGTTTCGGGCTCGCGATCGTTACACGCACCGTGGTGGCGCCGCCGGCTCTCCTGGTTCTGGCTCCCGTGCTGGTGGCCACCGGCGTATTCCAGGTGCCGGAGGTGATCCGGCTGCTCCCGCACGAGGCGAGCCTGAGCCTGGTTGGCACCCCGGCCTACAGCGTCACCGAACTCCACCCGGGCGCGGCCGCAGCCATCCTCGTCGGATGGGGGATTCTCGCTGCGGCGGCGGGCGGCTACTGCCTCTTTCGCCGCGACGCCTGAGCCGGGGGTTCGCACCGCGGCGAGTCGGCCCGCCTGAACGTGAGCACCCACTCAGGTAGGTCCCAGCAATCTCCCCCGGAAATCCATGAGCTTCCGGTTCCGAAGCCCGCCACACAACGGGCTGCGCCGACACCCCAGCCTACTGGGGGCCCGCTGTTTGGCGCTGCCATGCCGGCGATCGTCCAGGATCCCCCCAAGGCGATCGAAGGGCTCGTGCCCCCGGAGGGTGCACGGAATTTGCGGAGGTGGTGCACACACCAGGGTGCACATCTCGCTATCCGTCCCGGCGCATCCGCGCACAACCTGGCCCGCACCTCGTCCACAGCCTGGGGATACTCGAATACTCGCAGGTCAGCGAACTCCCCCTGCAGCCTTCGATTCCCGTCATCCGCTCTGTACGAAAAAAGCCCTAACCTGCGGTACCGAACCGAACAGGCAGGGCTTTCTTGCTGCCCAGGGTGCACGCGAGGATGCACGACCTCGCGCCGACGGGCCGCTGTGCAGACTCCCTCCCGTCATCCAGCCCTGCGGCGAGGGTGCACCAGGGTGCACGGACGCAGGGCGCCGGCCCTAAGGACCTTCAGAGGCTCGGAGCTATCCCACGCCCGCTGACGGCGCCCCGGTCTCGCCCTCCATGAGAGCCCGAGGCTAGAGAGTCCTGGTGGACGCGGCGATGCGGGCGTTCCTGGCGTGGACGAACTCCATGCTCGCCTCCATATAGCGGCGGTATGTCGCCAGGTCCTGCGGCACCGACGGCCCACCGAACTCGTCGAACGGCATCGCGAACCGGACCCGCCCGCCGTCGAGCAGGTCGTGGAGGAGGAAGTGGTCGATGAACCCTTCGAAGGTTTCGAACAGGGCGAAGAAGTCGGTGTACCGGGCGAGGACGTCGCTGAGTGGACTCGACTGACCTGCGTAGTGGCGACGGATGCACTCGACTGTGAGATCGAACCGGTCGGCGATCCGCGGGTGGAAACCGCGAGCGCCGTTGATCGTCTGCTTGTTTCCGATCTTGTTGCCCGGCCAGATCATCATCCCGCCGATCGTGTAGCCCAGGCTATGGAACTCCTCGAACTCGCCGTCGTCGAGCTTCGCGACGATGTCCCCCGCCTTGTGCGGGAACGTGGGGATGACGGCGTCGCTGGTGAGCCAGAACCGTCCTTTCTCCGACTCGTGGTCGAGGTAGCTTCCCGGCCTTCCATCGGCGAGGTCGAGGCGCGTCCCGTCGGGAAGTTCTTTGCTCCAGAGCGCTCGGTGGTAGCGGTGCAGCGTGTCGCTGTGGGCGTCGGGGTCCTTGCCCTGGGGAGTGTCGGTCTGGAAGTCATACGTTGTGTCGATCACGCGGTCGTCCAGCGGGCGCGACCTGCTTGGAGGGCCAGTCGCAGGTTCGGAGTCACTGCCTTCGGCCCGCTCGTCGGCACGGGCGAAATGGTCGAGGCAGTAGATCCGTAGATGCCCTTTCGGTTGCCCGGCGTGACGATGCTTGATGACGGTCAACTGGTCAGCGGGCAGGACGACCCTGCATGTGGAGCACATTCGGTACTCGGGATCGTCGGCATTCCGGTCGGGGAAGACCTCGCCCAGGACTCGGGGCTCCTCGTATGCGATCAGGTCCCGCTCATCGTCCATATCTGTGCTCCCCTTCGATTTTGCTTGGCCTCAGTGTTGCGGAGGTGCGGCGCCAGGGTTATGTCTACTGTCGTTGGCCAAGGCGTTGCTGATCCGCGATGCCGACCACATGTGCGTGCGTCGCATGCCCTCGATGTGGACCACTACATCGGGCCGTTGTCGCCCCCTCCCGGCCCAGGGCCGGCTGCGTGGGGAGTAGCGACCGTTCGCCTTGGTCACAACAGGCGGAGCGCAACTCCGGCGTCGAGGAGCGCGGAAGTGGCGTCTGCGTGTGTGCCAAGGCGGTCGGCGAGGACGGGGGCGGTCAGGGACTCGGCGGCGAGGACGGTGACGATGTCCAGTTCCGCGAGGGTGAAAAGGACCTCCGATTCCCAGGCGCCGACCGCCGACTTCGTGATGAGCTGCGGTCCAGGTCCATATCTCAATCCGAGCGGTTGACCCACACCGCCAGTTGCGTTCGGTCGCGCAGCGCCAGTTTGCGGCGGATGTTGGCGATGTGGTTCTTGACCGTGCCCTCGGACAGGTGCAGGCGCCGCGCGATGCCCCGGTTGTCGATGCCCGCTCCGACCAGCCGGGCCACCTCGGACTCGCGCTCGGACAGAGGCGAGGAACCGCGATCGGCGGGAGCGTCGGGACCCGGTTGGTCGGGCGCGTGCGGCCGGCTCCTCCGCAACTCGCCTACCAGCCGTTCGGCGGCGGTGGCTCCCAGGACGGTTTCCCCTCGGTGCGCCCGGAGGATGGCGGCTACCAGGTCGTCGGGCGAGGTGTCTTTGAGCAGGTGCCCGCGGGCCCCGGCCCGCAGCCCACCGAAGACGTACTCGTCCTCGTCGAAGGTGGTGAGGATGATCGAAGCCACCTCCGGGTGGTCGTGTGCCAGCAGCTCGACGAGGGTGATGCCGTCCATACGCGGCATGCGGGCGTCGACCAGGGCGACGTCGGGCGGCACCGGCGCCGCGGCGATGAACTCCCGGGCCTCGACACCGTCGCCGCGCTCCCCCGCGACCTCGATCCCGGGTTCGGCGTCCAGCAGTCGGCGCAGGCCGCGCCGCATCAGGGTCTGGTCGTCGACGAGCAGGACGCGGACGGGCGGCTGCTCGGTCCCGCTCTGCTCGCGGCTCACTGCGGCACCTCTGCTTGCGCGCCGGCATTCACCGGAAACGCGACGCGCAGTTCCGTCCCGCCGAGCGCCCCTTGTGGCAGGCACTCCATGTCCCCGCCCAGTGCTTCGATACGGCCGCGCAGCCCACGCAATCCGGGGCCGGTGCGCACCGCCTCGGCCTCCGCGCCGCGACCGTCGTCGCAGACGCTGACGACCACACTGTCCCCGCATCGCACCGAAACGTCGATGCGCCGGGCACCGGAGTGGCGCAGCGCGTTGGTCAGCCCTTCCTGCGCCGCCCGGTAGCACGCCGTATCGACGTCCTGCGCCAGCCCCGGCCATACGCCGCTGACGGTGAATCCGACGTCCACACCCGCTCCGGAAAGGGACTCGGTCAAGCGGCGCATCGCCTCGGGGACGGTCTGCCCCTCCAGGCGCAGCGGGCGTAGCGCCCGCACCCACCGGCGGGCGTCCTGCAGCGCTTCCTCGGTCAGCCGCTGCGCCTCGGCCACCTCCTGCCACGCTTCCTCCGGGCGGGACCGGCGGAACCGCCGGGCGTTCTGCAATCCCAGGTTGACCACGGTCAGGTGGTGGCCGACGGAGTCGTGCATATCCCGGGCCATGCGGGCGCGTTCCTCGGTCACCGTGAGCTCGCGCACCCGGTCGGCGTAGTGCCGCAACTCGGCGTGGGCCTCTTCGAGCTCGGTGTAGAGGCGACGGGTCTGGCGGGCGGTGCGGGACGCCTCGAACAGTGCCAGGAACACGAGCAGAACCGCTCCCGACTGGATCAGCGCCACAGACGTGTTCAGGGCCGCGTCCATGAGTGTCTGGGCGGGGTTGGCGAGGCTGACCACGAGATGGAAGAGGGCGGCCAGCGCGATGTAGCCGAACGCCGCTGCGACTCCGAGGACGATGAGCGCGTTGCCGATGGCCAGGCTCATCAGGACGAATGCCGTGAAGTTGCCCCACAGCATGGCGAACAGCGTTCCTGCGAGGAAGACGACCGTCATGGCCTTGCGCCGGGCGGGGGCTGCAGGGGTCCACGGGATGACCAGCCACGTGGCGCACACGAGCACGGTGCTGAGGACGCCGACCACCAGCAGCGGGGACCGCGGAGGCCAGGTGAGCGGGTTCTCGGAAATAAAGGATGCGGCACCGACGAGGACCGTGGCCCCGATCGCCCCCCAGAAGAATAAGCTGAGGATGCGCGGAGGGCGGTTCTCCGTTAATTCCAACCAGCCGAGCAGGCCCGCATTGTGCGCATCGGCGACCATGGAGTCAGCTTAGCTTTCTCGGATTATTTCCGCAACCACTTATATGACAATGGTCTATGCCCAGAGTCACAGGGACCGCCTTCGGATTTGTGCCGCCCCTGTTGCGTACGGGAGATGACCGTGCGGGCGCCCCCGTCTAGGTTTATCGAGGGTGGTTTCCAGTGATCGGAGGTATCCGATGAAGGACGATCGATTCTATGACGCCCTCGCGCACCCGACCCGCCGGGCGGTGCTCGCGCTGCTGCGCACGGGAGAGGCGTACACGGCCGGGGATATAGCCGAACAATTGAAAACGAACAAGCCCACTCTCTCCGGCCATCTCAACATCCTGAAGAATGCCGGGCTCGTCAGCGCACGCCGTTCGGGAATCCGTGTCTTCTACCGTATCGACGCCGAACGCATTCGCCGGGAGATCACGGCCCTTTGCGACCTCGTCGGCACCGCACCCGACGGCGGCGGGAGGAACGAATGGGCGCCGGCCGCAGCAGGGATCCGGATGGACGGGGGCCGCCGATGACGTCAGGAGAGAGTCGGACGCGCGCCGCTGAGCCTTCGCGTGCGGGGATGCTCGGCACGGCGGTGCTCCTGTTCGCGATGGTCGCCGTCTCCTGGATCGCATGGGACTCGGTGCCCGAGATCGTGACAACCCGCGAAGCGGCTCAGCAGCGAGACGCCACCGAAGTGCCGCGGTGGGTGATCCTGAGCGCCTTTCCCGCCGCCGGCGTGGTGATCACCGGCCTGCTCATGCTGGCCCCCCGCACAGAGCGCGTTCTCGAGCGCCGGTTCGATCTGCGGTTCGGCGCCGACAGCAACGTCGGCAAGCAGCGCGCGCTCGACCTGACCCTGGTCCTGGTGTCAGGGCTGCTGCTGGCGCTGCAGATCCTCGTCGCCTTGCTGTTCGCATCCGCCCCGATACCGGTCCTGCCCGCGGTGCTCGCGGTACTCGGCCCGTTCCTGGTCGCGCTCGGAGCCGCCATGCCCGCGATCGGCCGAGCCGTGTCCCTGCCCCGCTCCCCTCAGGCACGCCGCTTGGTGTGGGCGTGGGCGCAGGCGCATCGGCCGGGCGGGCGCGCCATGTCCGCCCTCGGCCTGGCTCTGCTGGTTGCGGTACCGGCCGCCCACACCCTGGTCCCGCAGTCCGGTCCGGCAGCCGTGCTGGTCGGCGGCGCTGCTGCTCTGTCGGTCCTGCTGCCGTTCGCGGTGATGGCGCTGAGCACCGTGCGCACGCTCCTCGGCGCCGACGGAGAATACGGCGAGTACGGCACCGGGACGGACTCGGAAGGCTTTTAGGAAGCGCCGCGCCCCGGTCGGCGGATAGGCCGGGGCGGCGACGGGGCGGGCGCTGCGGCGGGCACCTCGCTCAAGGGGTCGGGACCGCTCGGATCCACCGGGCGGTTGCGGTCCTCGGCCGCGTGCCACGTGCCCGCTGAGGCTTCGACGACTGCCCGCATCCGGCTTCCGCTGCGTACATTGGCATCAGGTCGCGATGTCCGGAGGCCGACGCTGGGAGGCTGTCCGCATGGATCGGTTGCCGAACTCCGGTGCGCTGCGGGGCCGCGTGGCGTTGGTGGCCGGGGCGACCCGCGGTGCCGGGCGCGGCATCGCCGCCGCGTTGGGGGAGGCGGGCGCCACGGTGGTGTGTACCGGGCGCACCAGTACGGCGGGGACCGGTGCGATCCGGTCGGACTATGAGCGTGCCGAGACGATCGAGGGGACCGCCGAACTCGTCACCCGGCTCGGCGGTGTCGGCGTCGCCGACCAGGTCGATCACCTCGATTCCGAGCAGGTGCGGCACTTGGCCGAGCGCGTCCGCGAGGAGCACGGGCGCCTTGACGTGCTGGTGAACGACATCTGGGGTGCCGAGGCGCTCAAGGGCCCGCCGCCGACGTGGAACACCCCGATCTGGCGGCACGACCTGGACACCGGCCTGCGCATCCTGCGGCTGGCGATCGATACGCACCTGATCACCTCCCATCACCTGCTGCCGCTGCTGATCGAGCGCCCCGGCGGGCTGCTGGTCGAGGTCACCGATGGCACGGCCGACTTCAACGCCGACCGGTACCGGATCTCGGTGTACTACGACCTGGCCAAGGCGGCGGTGAACCGGCTTGGGTTCTCCCAGGGCCACGAGCTTGCCCCCTACGGCGCGACCGCGGTCGCGCTCACACCGGGCTGGTTGCGCTCGGAGATGATGCTGGACGACTTCGGTGTGACCGAGGACTCGTGGCGCGAGTCCCTGGCCCCCGATCGCAGCGACGACCGTCCCGGCGCCCCGGCCGGATTCGAGCACTCGGAGTCCCCGCGCTTCGTCGGCCGTGCCGTGGCGGCCCTGGCCGCCGACCCCGAACGTGCGCGGTGGAACCAGCGCTCGGTCAGTTCCGCTCTCCTCGCCCGGGAGTACGGGTTCACCGACATCGACGGCGCACAGCCCGACGTGTGGAGCACGTATTGACCCGGGACCGGCCGGTGGCTGGGGACGCCGATGTCTCGCTTGAGGCTCGGCTTCGGACTGTGTAGCGAGGGACCGGCCTTCCGGACCTGCTCCGCTGAGCACGGCGCGCGACAGCCGCCGCCCAAGAGCAGTAGGCGGTACCGATGCCGGCCCAGGCGGCCGCGGACTGGGCAGGCAGGGGCCAGCATGTGCTCCGCCCATCGGGATGTTCGACGCTGCCCGACGTGGCGGGGTTCCGGTGCGGGCCGTGCATGTCCGGAAACGGTCGGCGCGCTTCCGAGCGTCCCCGATGCGTGGTTCGATGACCTTCGCCGTACTCCCCGGGACTGCCGGGGTAAGGAGCTAACGTCCCCGGAGCACGCTTGGTGATGGATCCGTGAGTGAGAAGGTGGTCAGTCCC
>NZ_JROO01000089.1 GCF_000826685.1 Streptomonospora alba | reverse complement strand
GGCCGCGGGACGGTGTGGTCGGGGCGGGTGTCGGTGGGGTCGCACCCGTGGCTGGCCGACCATGCGGTGGGCGGCCAGGTGTGGGTGCCGGGTACGGCGCTTTTGGAGCTGGGCCTGCACGCGGCACTGCGGACCGCAAGCGCCGGCGTCGAGGAGTTGACGCTGCGGCAGCCGCTGGTGCTGCCCGAGCGCGGCGGGGTCGAGGTGCAGGTGGTGGTGGAGCCGGGTCCCCGTCCCGAGGTGGGGGTGTACTCGCGGTCGGCCGGCGACGAGCAGGCCGTATGGCAG
>NZ_JROO01000088.1 GCF_000826685.1 Streptomonospora alba | reverse complement strand
AGAAGGGGTTGAACTACGTCAAGTTGGACGGTCAGGTCGGGATCATCGGTAACGGTGCCGGGCTGGTGATGTCCACGCTGGACGTGGTGTCCTACGCGGGTGAGGCCCATGGGGGTGTGCAGCCGGCGAATTTCCTGGACATCGGCGGCGGCGCCTCGGCCGAGGTCATGGCCGACGGGTTGGAGATCATCCTGGGCGACGGCGATGTCAAGAGCGTGTTCGTGAACGTGTTCGGCGGGATCACGGCCTGTGACGCGGTGGCCAACGGCATCGTGCAGGCGTTGGAGATGCTGGCCGCGCGTGGCGACGACGTGTCCAAGCCGCTGGTGGTGCGTCTGGACGGCAACAACGCCGAGCTGGGGCGCGAGATCCTGACCCGGGCCGGGCACCCCGCGGTGGTGCAGGCCCCGACCATGGACGGCGCCGCGGCTCAGGCCGCGGAGCTGGCCGCGACGTAAGGCGGGGAAGAAGGACGATGGCTGTTTTTTTGACCAAGGACAGCAAGGTGCTGGTGCAGGGTATGACCGGCGCCGAGGGCACCAAGCACACGCGGCGGATGCTGGCCTCGGGCACGCGTGTGGTGGGCGGGGTGAATCCGCGCAAGGCCGGTGCGGCGGTGGATATCGACGGTACCGAGGTGCCGGTGTTCTCCTCGGTGGCCGAGGGGATGGAGGCGACCGGGGCGGATGTGTCGGTGGTGTTCGTGCCGCCGCGGTTCGCCAAGGCCGCGGTGGTCGAGGCGGTCGATGCCGGGATCGGGTTGGCGGTGGTGATCACCGAGGGGATTCCGGTGCATGACACGGCGGCGTTTTGGGCGCATGCGCGGGCGGCGGGTGGTCGGACGCGCATCATCGGGCCCAATTGCCCGGGGTTGATTTCGCCGGGGGCGTCGAATGCGGGGATCATTCCGGCCGATATCACGCGGCCGGGGCGGATCGGTCTGGTGTCGAAGTCGGGCACGTTGACGTATCAGATGATGTATGAGCTGCGGGATATCGGGTTTTCCACGGCGGTGGGTATCGGTGGGGATCCGGTGATCGGTACGACGCATATCGATGCGTTGGCGGCGTTCGAGGCGGATCCGGAGACCGATGCGATCGTGATGATCGGTGAGATCGGCGGGGATGCCGAGGAGCGGGCTGCGGAGTATGTGCGGGAGCACGTGTCCAAGCCTGTGGTGGGGTATGTGGCCGGGTTCACCGCGCCGGAGGGTAAGACGATGGGTCATGCGGGGGCGATCGTGTCGGGTTCGGCGGGCACGGCGCAGGCGAAGAAGGAGGCGTTGGAGGCCGCCGGCGTCAAGGTCGGCAA
>NZ_JROO01000087.1 GCF_000826685.1 Streptomonospora alba | reverse complement strand
CGCGCGACAAGACCGCCATGTCGGCCATCAACCGAGGGTTCTTCACCTCGGCGGTCATCTCCGCGGCCCTGGCGAAGTCCACCGTCGCGCCGGTGAAGCGGGCCTCGGTGAAGTCCATCTGCCCGCCGGCGAAGACGGCGTTGAAGTGCACCTGCCCGCCGGCGAAGAGGGCCCCGGTGAAGTCCACCTGCCCGCCGTCGTAGAGGGCCGCCCCGTTGAAGTCCACCTGCCCGCCGGTGAAGCGGGCCCTGGTGAAGTGCACCGTCGCGCCGGCGAAGAAGGTCCTGGTGAAGTGCACCGTCGCGCCGGTGAAGTGGGCCCCGGTGAAGTCCACCGTCGCGCCGTCGAAGGTCCCGAAGTGCACCGTCGCGCTGGCGAAGTGGGCCTCGTTGAAGTGCACCGTCGCGCCGTCGAAGTGGGCCCCGAAGTCCACCTTCCCGCCGGTGAAGCGGGCCCCGCTGAAGTCCACCGTCGCGCCGGCGAAGAAGGCCCCGTTGAAGTCCACCGTCGCGCCGGCGAAGCGGGCCCCGAAGAAGTCCACCTTCCCGCCGGTGAAGCGGGCCCCGACGAAGTACACCTTCCCGCCGGCGAAGTGGGCACCGGTGAGATCACCGCCGTCGAAGACGGCGCCGGTGAAGTCGTAGTTCTTGCCCCGCCAGCGGGTGGGCTCGCGCAGGCGGTCGCCGATGACACGGATGACGGTGTGCCGCACTTCGCGGAAGGAGGCGAACTCCAGCTCGCGGTCGCGGTGCTCGGCCCTCTCTTCTTCGGAGGGCCACGCGGGCAGCGGGTCGGGTGCGGGGGTGTAGGGCATGCGCAGGTAGGCGCACAGCACGTCGATGACCATCTGCACCAGGTCCTCCCGGCCCGGCGGGGCGTCGTCGGCCAGGTGGGCCAGGGCGTGCACCCCGGCCAGCCGCACGGCGGCGTG
>NZ_JROO01000086.1 GCF_000826685.1 Streptomonospora alba | reverse complement strand
CGGCCCGACTGGACCCCCGCCGAAATTCCGCAGACCGCACCGGATCCGCCGGCCGTACTGGAGACCGGGGCGGGCGCCCGTTCCCTGCTCGAACTGCCCGATCCGGTGCCCGAACTGGTACTGGTCCCGCACGAGCCGTGGAACGGACAGCTCGGCGCGGCGCCGCAGGGTGCCCGCGAGGCGACGGCCTGGGCACTGGAGCTCGTCCAGACCTGGCTCGGCGAAGAGAGGTTCGCCGCTTCACGCCTCGGGTTCGTGCTGACCGGGCACCCGGCCGACGGCGACGTCGTCACCGCGGCGGTACGGGGCCTGGTGCGCTCCGCGCAGAACGAGCATCCGGACCGCTTCATGCTGGCCGCGTCCGAGGACGTCGAGTCGGCGGCGGCTGTGCTGCCCGCCGTCGCGCCCCAGGAGTCCGAAGTGTTCGTCGAGGACGGCGCGGTCCGTGCACGCAGGCTGGTGCCGGTGGAGGCGGACGGCACCGTGGAGCCGCCCGATACCGACGGCACCGTGCTGATCACCGGCGCGACCGGGGGCCTCGGCGCTCTCGTCGCCCGCCACCTGGCCCGGAATCACGGTGTAGACAGCCTCGTCCTCGCCGGACGCCGCGGCCTGGAGGCCCCCGGCATGGCGGAACTGTACGAGGAACTGACCGATCGGCAGGTCCGCGTGTCCGTCGCGGCCTGCGACGTGGCCGATCCCGAGGCGGTGGCCGGCATGCTCGGCCGGGTGCCCGCGGACCGGCCCCTGAAAGCCGTGGTGCACGCGGCGGGACTCCTCGACGACGGCGTGGTCTCCGGCCTCGCGCCCGGGCGCATCGACACCGTCCTGCGCCCGAAGCTCGACGGCGCCGTCACACTGTGGCGGCAGGTCCGCGAACTCAAGCCCGCGGCCTTCGTCCTTTTCTCGTCTGTTTCGGGAACCCTGGGCGGGGCGGGCCAGGCGGCCTATGCCGCTGCCAACGCCTCACTCGACGCGCTGGCCGCCCGGCTGCGGAGCGAGGGCGCGCCGGCGACCTCCATGGCGTGGGGGATGTGGGACCGGAGCAGCGGGATGGCGGAGAAGCTCGGCGAGGCGGACCTCCGGCGCGTGGCCCGCTCCGGAGTGGAGCCGATGGAGCCGGACGAGGCACTGGGGCTGTTCGACGAGGCCCTTCGCCGCGCCGAGCCCGTTGTGGCGCCGGTGCGGCTCGCGCCGGCCGCCCTGCGGTCGGCCGCACAGGACGGCCTGCTGCCCCCGGTCCTGCGCGCGCTGGCACCCCGTGCCGGCGGGCCCGCGGCGTCCCCGGCCTCCGGCGCACGCCTGCCCGCGGCCCCGTCACCGGCTGCGCCGCTCGCCGAGCGCCTGGCCGGGCTGCCGGAACCGGAGAGCAGGGACACCGTGCTGGAGCTGGTCCGCAGTACCGCCGCGTCGGTGCTGGGCTATGCCGAAGCCGGGGCGATCGATCCCGAGCAAGGGCTGCTCGACGCCGGATTCGACTCGCTGACCGCCGTGGAGCTCCGCAACCGGCTCAACAAGGCGACGGACCTGCGGCTGCCGGTGACGCTGCTCTTCGACTACCCCACCGCGGCCGCCATCGCGGAGCACCTGCTGGGCGAGCTGCTCCCCGACCCGCAGGAGCGCACCCGCGCCAAGCTCGACGAGCTGGAGGGCGAGCTGCGCGAGCTGGCCCGGGACGACGCAGCGCGCGAGCAGCTCCTGCCACGGCTGCGGGCGGTCCTCGAAGCGGTGCAGGCGGACGGCCGCGGAGAGCCGGGCAGCGAAACGGCCGCTCGCATCGAATCCGCCAGCGACGACGAGATGTTCGCCTTTATCGATCAGGAACTCGGTGTATCTGATGAGTGAAGAGAAGCTCCGCAACTACCTGAAGAAGGTCACCGCCGACCTGCACCGGACACGCGAGCAGCTCAAGCAGGTGGAAGAGGAGGCCCGCGAACCGATCGCCGTCGTCGGAACGGCCTGCCGCTTTCCCGGCGGGGTCGATACGCCGGACGGGCTGTGGGAGCTGGTGGCCGCCGAGCGTGACGCGATCACCCGGTTTCCCGAAGACCGCGGCTGGGACCTGGACTCCCTCTACGACCCCGAGGGCGGGACCCCCGGTACGTCCTACTCCCTCGAAGGCGGGTTCATCGACGGGGCCTACGACTTCGATGCCGGGTTCTTCGGGATCTCCCCGCGCGAGGCGCTGGGGATGGATCCGCAGCAGCGGCTGCTGCTGGAGACCGCGTGGGAGGCGCTGGAGAACGCCGACACCGACCCCCGCGACCTCCGGGGCAGCGCGACGGGGGTCTTCGCAGGGGTGATGTATCAGGACTACTCGCGCGGGCTGCACCGAGTCCCCGACGACCTCGAAGGCTACCTCGGCGCCGGCAACGCGGGCAGTGTGGCCTCCGGCCGGGTGTCCTACACCTTCGGGCTGGAGGGCCCGGCGATGACGGTGGACACGGCGTGCTCGTCGTCGCTGGTGGCGCTGCACCTGGCGGTTCAGGCGCTGCGGCGCGGCGAGTGCACGCTCGCCCTGGTCGGCGGCTCGATGGTGATGTCAACGCCGGTGGCGTTCACCGACTTCAGCCGGCAGGGCGGGCTGGCGCCGGACGGCCGGTGCAAGGCGTTCTCGGCGAACGCCGACGGGACCGGCTGGGGCGAAGGCGTGGGAATGCTCGCGGTCGAGACCTTGTCGCGGGCGCGTCGGCTGGGCCACCGGGTGCTGGGCCTGGTGCGGGGTTCCGCGGTCAACCAGGACGGCGCATCGAGCGGTCTGACCGCGCCGAACGGGC
>NZ_JROO01000085.1 GCF_000826685.1 Streptomonospora alba | reverse complement strand
CTCGCCGAGAAGTACAACCAGGCCAAAGAGGACCACGACGCCGCCCAAGAGAAGCTTGAGGACCTGCAGGAGGACAAGCAGGACACCCAGGACAAGATCGAGGGCATGCAGGAGGACGTCCGGGGCCTGGCCAACGCGGCCTACACCAACGCCGACTACGGCTCCCCCGCCTACCTGCTGAGTTCCGGCGGCCCCGCTGACGCCTTGGAGCAGGCCGCGGACCTTGGCTACCTCTCCGACAACCAGCGCCAGACCCTCGAGGAGTTCACCGAGCAGAAGGACAAGCTCGACGACCTCACGGCCGAGGCGGCCGACACCGAGGACGAGGCGAAGGACAAGCTGGACGAGGCCGAAGAGGCCAAGGACGAGGCCGAGAAGAAGATCGAGAAGCAGGAGGACTTGCTCAACGACCTCACGGCCGAGCAGCAGGAGGCCGCGGATACCGGCGGCGGCACGGGCAACGCCGTCAACAACAGCAACGCTTCAGGCGGCGCGGGCGCGGCCGTCGACTTCGTCTACGCCCAGATCGGCGACGCCTACAGCATGGGCGCCAACGGCCCCGACGTGTGGGACTGCTCCAGCCTGGTGCAGGCCGCCTGGGCCGAGGCCGGTGTCAGTCTTCCGCGCACCACCTACGACCAGGTCAACGCCGG
>NZ_JROO01000084.1 GCF_000826685.1 Streptomonospora alba | reverse complement strand
GTGACCGGACGCCGAGCGCCGGATGGCTGCTGACCCGCCTGATAACGGGCGAAACGGCCACAAACCACGCGGGTCGAGTGGACCACTCGCAACCGACGGATTGGTCTACCTTCTGAACTGCGCAAACGTCATCACGAACGTGCGTGGGTTCTCGGAGCGGCCCTGTCGTGTACCGGCCGGCGCGCGGTGACGGTATGTGGCTGTTGGTCGGGATGCGGCAATTCGTGCTCATACCGGCAGCAGGCGGCCTACGGTGACGGCCATGCGCTTACCCACCCCCCGCCAGTGGACGGCGATCGCGCTCACCGCCGTGGCACTGCCCGCGCTCACGATCACCGCCTGGCCCCTGATCCCGTTCCTGGCCGATCTGCTGCCCGAGGAACTGCCGCTGGGGCGCATCCTGTGGGGGCTGTTCTTCGCCGCCGTACTCGTGGCCGCGGCCGTTCTGGTGCGCTCCCAAGCCCACGGGGTGTCGGTGTGGTTGGGATGGCTGATCCTGACCGCGTGGACGGTCGCCATCGCCGTTGTCGCGGGGATTGTGCTCGTCGTCTGGCTCATCCTGGGCTCC
>NZ_JROO01000083.1 GCF_000826685.1 Streptomonospora alba | reverse complement strand
AAGTGGCGCCGGTCCACCATGCCCGGGTGCTTGCGGTCGCACACCACGCGCCGCCAGTTGCCCGAGGCGAAGCCGATCCCCGACTCCGCATCGTCCGGATCGGTCGGCGGCGGCATGGGGAAGAAATCGCGCCGCTTGCCCGCGTACTCGTGGGCGTGCTCCAGCGCCGCCAGCACCGATCCGTCCGAGGAGGTCGCCTTCAGCTCCAGCCTGCTGGCCAGGTCGAACATCACCGCCCGGTCCTTTTTGAAGA
>NZ_JROO01000082.1 GCF_000826685.1 Streptomonospora alba | reverse complement strand
TCGTCTGGCTCATCCTGGGCTCCCCCGGCCTGGAAGAGGTCCGCCAGCTCGCCCCCAAGGACCTGGACGCGATCGCCACCCGCGCCTTCGCCATCGTGGCCGGGCTGGGCGGTGTGGCCCTGCTGGTGATCGCCTACCGGCGCCAACGCACCATCGAGAACGGCGAGCAGCGCGAGGTCACCAAGCTGTTCACCGAACGGTTCACCACCGCCAGCCAGCAACTGGGCAGCGAGCACGCCGCCGTGCGGCTGGCCGG
>NZ_JROO01000081.1 GCF_000826685.1 Streptomonospora alba | reverse complement strand
GGAGCCCAGGATGAGCCAGACGAGGAGCACAATCCCTGCGACAACGGCGATGGCGACCGCCCACGCGGTCAGGATCAGCCATCCCAACCACACCGACACCCCGTGGGCTTGGGAGCGAACCAGAACGGCCGCGGCCACGAGGACGGCGGCGAAGAACAGCCCCCGCAGGATGCGCCCCAGCGGCAGTTCCTCGGGCAGCAGATCGGCCAGGAAGGGGATCAGGGGCCAGGCGGTGATCGTGAGCGCGGGCAGTGCCACGGCGGTGAGCGCGATCGCCGTCCACTGGCGGGGGGTGGGTAAGCGCATGGCCGTCACCGTAGGCCGCCCGCTGCCGGTATGAGCACGAATTGCCGCATCCCGGCCAACAACACCGTCACCGCGCGCCGGCCGGTACACGACAGGGCCGCTCCAGCGTCGATACGGAACTCTCTTGCGCTACAGCAAGGAGTCCTAATTGGTCGTGAGGCCACCTCCTACGCACGGCTGTTCGCTGCCCGCCTCCGATGACGGGGGATCATCCCGCGTTTAGCGCGCCTTCCACTTCAACGAAAGAGGAATACGATCCTTTCCTTTCGTGTATCTCTTAACTGCGAATGAACGCGCAGCGCAGAAATACACTAGTGTCCGCAAGCGGCCCCGCGCGATTGTTCCACGGTCGTCCCGGAAAGCACACACGTGGCCCAAAAACGCCCAACTAAAGAGGTGTCTTCTTTAATGCGGACGATCCCCCGCGTCGCGGCCGCTGCCGGTGCCGCGGCTCTGGCCTGCACCCTGGCTCCGACCGCAGCAGCAGCCGATGAGGCGGCCCCGGCGCCCCGGGTGGTGGAGAAGCAGCCCACTGAGGCCGGCGCCACGACCCTGACCTACAACAACGGCTCCACCTTCACCTCCAGCGCCGTGCTCGACGGCTCCTTCAACTGGACCGCGGAGTTCGACGTCGGCATCTACTCCCGCACCTACTCCAGCCCCAACAACGGCACCCACACGGTCGAGGTGGACTCGATCACCAACTGCCCGCCGGCCTACGGCACCGCCCTGATCCGCCTGGAGCGCGACGAGCTGATCGGCTGGTCCACCGAGGGCACCCGCACCATCGACTGCAGCGGTGGCACGGCCCGCCCCGCCACCACGGCCAGCTCAAGCCCGCGCCCAGCAGTGCCCCGGCCACGTTGAGCAGCACGTCATCCACGGAGGCAACGTGGCCGGTGCCCAGCGCGTACTGCAGGATCTCCACGCCGGCCGAGAGCGCCGCGGCCGCGGCCCCTACGCGCAGCCATCGGGCTAGGCGCCGCCCGTAGGCCAGCGGCAGCAGCGCGCCCAGCGGGACGAACAGCGCGATGTTGCCCCCACTCTGATACAGCGTGGTCAAACCCAGACCGTTGCCCAGCATTCCGGTGAAGGGCACCAGCACCACGCCGCCCCCGCTGCCCGGGTTGAACAGGGTCAGCGCGAAGACCGGCAGCAGCGTGCAGGGCGCGAGCACGTCGGCGGCGCTGTCGAGCATGGCGCGCGCCGCGGACCGGCCCCGGCGGATGCGCCACCACGCCAGCGCGGCGACGACCAGCGCCACTGCGGGCGAAAAAACAAGCGCCGCATCCAGGACGACGGTGACCGAAGAAAAACCCATAGGAGAGATCCCACCATACATTTCCCGCCGACCGGAGTCAGGGCGCCGGAAAAGAAGCACACGCGGCACGTCGGATTATTAGCCGCGTAACCAGGGCGCATATTTCCGCTGCAGGAAACCAGCCGATGACGGGGGTGCCGGGCCCCACCCGCTCGCCGCTCATCGCGATCCGCGGGGCCATCCTGGAGGCCCGCGCCCGCGGCACCGAGCCGCGATCGCGGCTGCCTCAGCGGCCGACCCCCGGCCGGCGCCACTCTCTTCTGACCGGCATTGGAGGCGGGCCGCGGTCGGTGCGGCGCTCGCGCGCTCGCGGCCGCGGGCTTCATGGCTTCGGTGCTCCTGAAGCTACGGCGAGCCGCCAAGTTACCCGTGGGTAGCCCCGAGGGCCGGTGTCCTACTTCGAGGCAAGACCAGCATGCGGCTGTTCCGCAAGATGAGTGACATCGAAGCGACCGTCAGCCCTCTCGTATCCTGCGCCCCCTGAGGGGCGGGCTTTTCATGTCTGACCACCGATATGGCCCGTTGTCGGGCGGGTCAGCAGCGGTCCGGCGCTCGGCGTCCGGTCAC
>NZ_JROO01000080.1 GCF_000826685.1 Streptomonospora alba | reverse complement strand
ACGGCAAGGACGACGGCAAGGACAAGAACGGCGACGGCAAGGACGACGGCAAGGACCAGAACGGCGACGGCAAGGACGACGGCAAGGACCAGAACGGCGACGGCAAGGACCACGACAAGGACCAGAACGGCCACGACAAGGACCACGACAAGCGCGAGAACGGCCACGACGACGGCGGGGGCATGCCCGCTGGTGGTGTCGACACCGGAGGCGGCGCGGTGTCCGGCGGGAACTCGACCGGAGTCCTGACCGCGGCAGCGGCGGCGCTGCTGGCCGCATTCGGCGTGGCCATCGGCCGGTGGCGCGCGGGAGGTGCCTCGGCGGCGCGCCGGTGAGTGTCGGCCGCATCCGCCCCGGGCGCGGCCGCCGACTGGCGGGCCACCTCGCGGGCATGAGCGCGGCCGCGCTGCTCATGGGCGCGGCCACGCTCGACACCGGCGCAGCTACGCTCGACACCGGCGCGGCCGCGCCGGACACCAACACCGGCGCCGGCCTCCCCGAACCCGTGCCCGATCCGTCGGCGTCTGCGGCGCGGCCCGTACCGGCGATGGACCGGGCGTACCCGGTCGCCCTGACCGTCCCGGCCCTTGACCTGCACACCGCGGAGTTCGTCCGGCTCGGTCTGACGGATGCCGGCCGGTTGGCGGCGCCCGGCCCGTGGGAGGCGGTCGGCTGGTGGTCGGGAGGGCCGACACCCGGGGAAGAAGGCGCGGCCGTGCTCGCCGGCCACGTCGATTCCCGGGAGGGGCCGGCCGTCTTCTTCGGCCTGGAAGAGCTGGAGCGCGGGCACCGCATCCGTGTCGACCGTGCCGACGGCTCGACCGCGCACTTCGCGGTCGAGCGCGTCGCCCAGCACGCCAAAGACGACTTTCCGACGCGGCGGGTGTATGGCGGGACGTCGGGCAGGGCGGAACTCCGGCTGATCACCTGCGGAGGCGCGTTCGACACGGCGAGCGGCCACTACACGGCGAACACCGTCGTATACGCCCGCCTCATTCCCTGACCGGCGCAGAGAGGCATGCCCCCTTGACCGGAGGAGGGCCCGGAGGCCGTCCGCACCGTCAGTCGGCGGGGTCGGCGGGCCACGGGGCCAGTTCCGGCAGCCGTGCGGCAGTTGTCTCCAGCCGGCCGTCGGCGTCGCGTCCGGCCATCCACGCCGCCAGGTCGCGTACGGCTCCTGAGACCTCGACCGGCGCGCCGGCGCCCGTCTCCCGGCGGAAGCCGGTGTCAGTCGCCCGGAGGCGCAGGCGGACTCCCGTCGGCGTTCGTGCCTCCAGAAAATCCAGGGCGTGCAGAGCGAACGGCAGCGGCCAGTCGCCGGGGCTGTAGCCGACCGCGAGGTCGACGGCGTGGATCTCCGCCTCCCTCCACCGCGCCAAGGCGGTGTCCAGCACAGTGGCGTTGCGGAAGCGGACCGGGCGATGCCAGTCCTCGGCTCGCAGTTCGGCCCAGACCTCTTCCAGATCGTGCTGTGCCGAGGCGAGTTCGCCGCGCAGGTGTGCCGCAGGCGCTCGGGCGCCCTGCTCGATGGACAGGTCGCGCCCGCGCGTGCCGCCGTCGTACAGGTCGACCAGACGGTCACGGCGCGCGTAGCGGACCTGGCGCTCGAAGGCGCGCGCGTTGTCCGCAAGGTGCCGCACGACGTGTCCGCGCGACCACCCGGGCAGGGCCGAGGCCTCCGCAACCTGTTCGTTCTCGCCGCAAGCGTGGTCGAGCAGCTCCAGCAGGCGCGCGTGGGCCTGAGCGACCCGTCGGGCCGGCTCCCGGGGAGTCATCGGCGGTTCGGCCATCGCCGCACCTTGGTTCCGTTCCTGTGCACACGGCATCCTCCAGTGCACACCGCCGTCGCCCGTCCTCACGCGCCGACGTGCCGGGGCGGGTGGAATACGGCTCGGGTGCCGGGGGACCACAGGACCGAGGCGGGTGGAATACGGCCCGATTCCACGCCCGCTGCGGTGACCAGGTCGCCCTCGTAGGAGCGCAGTTCGGCGCGGAAGAGCGGCCAGGGCGGGTGGGACACCGGCAGCCAGCGGGTGGCGCCCAGGTGCGTCGTGTGCAGGCCCCAGCGGGCGGTGAGGAAGTGTTCCAGGTCGGCGGGCTCGGGGATGGGGTCGCCGACGGCGACGTGCCAGCGGGCGGCGGCGGGCGGGCCGGGGAAGCGGCGGCGCACGGCGCCCGCCGTGCCCGCGGGACTCGTCCGCAGCGAGACGTCCGACCAGATGTAGGGCACCCCGGCCAGCGCGCGTGCCGCGAGCACGCTCGGCAGCGCGTCGGCGTCCATGCTCAAAAAGACCACGCCCCGGTTTCCCCGCCCGTCGACGGAGTACAGCCGCACGTTGGCCTCGTTGAACCCGCCCGTGGGCACCGCGCCGACCAGGCGCGGCGCCGCGACGCGGAAGGCGACCAGGCCGACGTAGGTGCGCCCGTCCAGCACGTCGGGGCGGGTGCCGGGCGGCAGCAGGCCGGCCACCGCCTCGGGGGCGACGGCCCAGTGCACGAACACCACGTCGCGCCAATGCTGCTGGACCAGCGCAGCGGCCCCCGAAACCCGCGGCGGGAGCATCGGAGGAAGGCCGCCGCGGGTTTCGGGAGGCAGGCGCTCGTCCATGCTCCGATGCTAGGCCCGCGCATCGCCGGAGGCCCGCGAGGGGGGCGAAGCGCCTTGTCGCGTCACTCCCGGGCCTCGGCCAGGACCTTCTCGGCGTCGCGGTCGAAGCTCCAGCGGCACAGCAGCATGCACACCCCGCCCAGCAGCTTGGGCACGGTCAGGATGAGGAAGGCGGTGCGCAGCGACCCCGACGCGTCGGAGGCGATGCCCACCGCCAGCGGACCCAAGGCCGCGCCCAGGGTGAGCAGGAAGTTGAGCACGGCGAAGCCGAGCCCGCGCGAGTGGGCGCCCACCACGTCGGCGACCGAGGCCATGACGCAGGGGATGGCCAGCGCGCCGAGGAACGAGGAGAGCAGCAGCAGAATGCCGAAGAGCGCCAGCGATTCCGTCAGCAGTGCCGCCACCAGGGCCAGTGCGCCCAGTACGGTGCCCGCGGCTGCGACGGTCACGCGGCCGCCGCGGACCGCGTCGTGCGCTCGGCGGCCCAGCCAGGCGCCCGCCAGCGTCCCGGCGACGACCCCGATCACCGAGGAGCCGCCGGAGAGCGGTCCCGCCACCGCGGTGCCGACCTCGTAGGCGCGGGTGATGTAGGTCGTCATCCAGTAGGCGGTGCCCAGCAGCCCGGCCGTCAGCAGCATCAGCCCCACTGACAGCAGCATCAGCGTGGGGACGGCCATGACCTGCCGCAGTTGCCGGCCGAAGGGCGGAGCGGTCGCGGTGGCCGCGCCGCCCGAGTCGGCCGCGCTGTCCGCCGGGGGAGGCGTGGCGCCGGTCCGCGGGCTTTCGCCGAGGGGCGGTCCGGGCGGCTGCTCGGCGGGTCCCAGCGTGGCCGCGGCCTCCTCGGCGGCGGGCTCCGCCGGGGCGGGGGTCCGCTTCGCGCCGCCGCTGCGGGCGATCACCGAGTCGAGGTAGCCGCGCGCGGGTTCGGCCAGCCGCCAGCAGATCACGGCGACGACGACCCCGGGGATCGCCATGATCACGAACGTGGCCCGCCAGCCGACCAGCTCGCCCAGGACCCCGGCGAAGATGGTGCCGATGCCGCCGAGGTAGGTGGTCATCCGGGTCCAGCCGTAGACCTTGGGCCGGTTGGCCGGCGGGTAGTAGTCGGCCAGCAGGCTGTTGGCGGCCGGGTTGTCCACCTGTTCGGCGCTGGCCAGCAGCACCCGCATCGCGTAGAACATGGCGAACCCGATCGCCAGTCCGGAGCCGACCGTGGTCAGCGCCCAGCAGAAGACGACGATCGCGATGATGCGGGTGCGGCTGTAGCGGTCGGTCATGTAGCCGGCGGGGATCGCGACCAGGGCCGAGGCCAGCGCGGCGGCCGTGGGGATGCTGCCTCCCACGGTGTCGCTGAAGCCCCATTCGGCTTGGATCAGCGGAAGCGTGCCCTGGAGCAGCGATGCTTCGATCCGGTCGACCAGCCCCACCAGGAACAACACCACCAGCGGCGCCCAGCCGTAGGGGGCCGTGTCGGTCGCGCTGACCGCGCCCCCGCGCGGTTCGCCCAGCCTGCGTCGCGTTCTCGGGGAGGCGGCCATGGGCGCTCCATTCTTAGAACCAAGTTCTAGTAATGGACTTCAGAGTGCCATGAGTCACACTCGTGCGCCAGCCCTGAAAGGGCCGCCGGTGCCCGCGCGGTCCC
>NZ_JROO01000008.1 GCF_000826685.1 Streptomonospora alba | reverse complement strand
CACGCCGCCGTGCGGCTGGCCGGTGTGCACGCCCTGGCCCACCTGGCCGACGACGCCCCGCCGGGCCGGGACGACCTGGTGCAGATGGTCATCGACGTGCTGTGCGCCTACCTGCGCATGCCCTACACCCCCGCCCCCGACCCGCTGCCCGAGGAGGCCACCGAAGAAGAGAGGGCCGAGCACCGCGACCGCGAGCTGGAGTTCGCCTCCTTCCGCGAAGTGCGGCACACCGTCCTCCGTGTCATCGGCGACCGCCTGCGCGAGCCCACCCGCTGGCGGGGCAAGAACTACGACTTCACCGGCGCCGTCTTCGACGGCGGTGATCTCACCAGTGCCCGCTTCACCGGCGCGACGGTGAACTTCACCGAGGCCCACTTCACCGGTGCGACGGTGCACTTCAACGGGGCCCGCTTCACCGATGGGAAGGTGGACTTCAACGGGGCCCACTTCACCGGCGGGCAGGTGGACTTCAACGAGGCCGAGGGTACGTGCCCCATCGGGCTACTGGCCGCCATCGAGCGCGGAGAGCCAGAGGTAGTGGTCTTGCCCGCCCCGTGGCGGCCGCCCGACGGCCAAAACGATGAACAAGAAGCCCCAGAGGCCTCTGATCGCTGACATCTCCACTGCGCCGACCGCTGACATTCCCGCTGCGCTCAACAGGGCCTCAGGGTCGTGTGCTGACCTCAGCCATGGACCTGTACCGGCTGGTCTCAGGTCCCCACTGAGAGGTGGATGGAGAGGGATCGCGAGAACGGCCGGACGCCGTCCTGGTACCTCGATCCTCCGGGCGTCAGATGCCGCGGATGCTGGCCGCGGTGAGGGCGGCTTCGACGTCCTACTGGGCGGTCCGCCGAGTCATTCTAGTTTTCCCCGGCCTTACCGTGCTCAGTCCGCTGAGAACGGGCGCAACGGCTTCTCGCTCCACACCAGACCGCTCCTGCAAGAAAGCAGGAACTCATGCACCGGAACCTGTGCCGCGAGGTCACCAACGTGTCGCACAACCTGCACAACGTGGCTCATGCGGTCCTGAGTCGTTGGATCGGGAAGAAGATCGGCCTGCACTTCGACTTCGACGCGTAACACCGAAGCTCTCCTGACCTGCCCGCGGTCCACGAGAACGTGCAGATGTCCCACGGCGTACACGGACGCGGCGTACCCACTGGACGTGGCCATGCTGTTCTTGCGGTGTCTCGGGCGGCCCTTCCACGAACTGCGCATATCGCCGCAATCCGGACTCGTTGGTGTCTGCGGGGGCGGAGGCCGCCAGTAAAGTCGTGTCCACCGTCTGGGCGTCGGGTCGGCACCCCGGGGGTCGACCGCCTCAGGCCGGCGCCGCCGGCTTCGGTCGCCCTGGACGGAGGCGTACTGCAATGAAGGAGACCGAGCACGGGAAGTGCCCGCGCGGCCGCCAGCCGGGCGGAGCATGGCAGATCGCGGTCGGCGTGATCCTCACGCTTCTGGCGATCGTCCGATTCCTGCTGGGTTGGTCCCGGCAGTAGAAAGGTCCTGGCCAACGGATTACAACCGCTAGCCAGGACCTAACCCGAAGGCGAGGGGCTCGCGCGTCCGTGCATGGTGGCGCGGGCCCTTCGTCGTGCGTGGGCAACCCCGGATAGGGCTGCGTCAAAGGTCTCTCACGCACTCGCACTATATATCGGCTAGTGCACGTACAGCGGAAACGCGGGGACAAAGAAGGTGCTGCGCGGTAATCCATGGAGGGACATGCGCGGTACTGCGGGGGCATGCGAGGGCATGCGAGGGCATGTGGGGTAATCCCCGGTCGGGCAGGGCTGGACGCCTGCGCGGGCGGTTCAGAAGAGCCGCTCGCCCGGTGTGGGCATGCCGGCGGATCGGGCTGCGGCGATGGCTGCCTCGACGTCCTCGCCCCTCTCGCGGGCGGCGAGGATCGCCTCGCGTACTGCCGCGGCACGCCCGCGCGGACCGCGCGCGTCCAGCAGCGGTCCGCTCCACTGCCGGGCCTGGCACTCCTCGCCGTTGCGCCGGCGCGGCACGAGGGAGAGGTGGTCGGGCTGCTGGCAGGCGGGCTCGTCGCAGCTGTGGGCGAGCACGAGGTCGGCCTCCTCGGTGATCAGGCCGCGGGCCAGCTGGTATCCCAGCACGTGGGCGCTGACCATGCGCCGCGTCCCGTCCGCCCGCGAACCCACGCGGACCTTGACGTGCCCGGTCGAGGAGAGCGTCCCCAGCCACGGTGCGCACCGGTCGGCGCCGCGCCAGCACACCCGCGCCCAATAGCGCTCCCGCACCGCCGGATCGGCCAGTCACACGCGCCAGTCGTCGAGGCCGACCGCGCCGCGGCGGCTGCGCACCGGTCCATCCGCCGCTGGCGGCGACACCGCATCGCCGAAGAGGTCGTGCTCGGGGTCGGGTCCGCTGTTGCCCACTCGCACATGATGGCGCCCGCCCTTACCGGGCAACAGCGGCACGCAGCCCTTCCAGCGGGAGGTCCACTTCAGAGTGGATCCCCCGCCCGTCGGTGGCACGCCAGGTCATCCAGGTGACAACCGGTCCCGTCCCGGGCGGGAAGGCCTGGGGCTATGCCTGCGTCCGCCCCATTCGTTCACCCGTGCGTGAGGTCCCCCGATGTCGGCGCCCCCGTCTCCACCAGGTCGGCGACGAGTGCGGCCAGCGCTGCCGGCTCCTCCAGCCAGGGGAACCCGGTGCTGGGGGCCGCCCGCACCACGCGCGCCCCGGGGACGTTGCGGGGCACCACGGTGCGGACCTGTTCGCTCAAGTGGCCGAGTTCTCCGGAGTAGACGGTGAAACGCTCGGGCTCCGCGCTCAGACGGGCGAACCAGTTGTGCTCCGGCGGCACCGGGGCAACGCCGGCCGCGGGGAGATCGAGAGGCATCGACCGGGTCATGTGGTCGGTGGCGATGTCGCGGAGCAGGCGCCGGTCCTGTTCGTCCAGAGGCGCGCAACTGCCGATCGAGTGCTCCACCATGATCTCGACCCCCTCTGGGGGGACGGTCCCGTGCTCGCGCAGCTGTTCGGAGTAGGGGGCGATGGCCTTCAGGAAGTGCCCGGTGTCGGAGCCGAGCGTGCCGGTCTGGAAGCCGGGGTGGCCGATCAGCGCAGCGGTGTCGGGATTGATCAGCAGGCCGTGCGCGGCGCTGCGGTCGGCGACGAGTTCGGCGCCCGCGCTGGCGGCGAGGTCGGGGGCCACCACCAGATCGGCGCCCGTCTCGGGCAGAACGGTGCGCGCCGCCTCCGCGATGTCCTGGGTCAGGTCGGGCGGAGTGATGCGGCCACTGGGCGGCTGTTCCACCGCGAGGGTGCGGACCCGGCTCGGCAGCGCCTCCCTGAGACGCCACCAGACCTTCTCGTTCCCGAGCGGATGGAGGAAGCAGACGAGGGGGGCGGTTCGGGCTTCAGGCATGTCGGCCTCCTCCGGAGGGGGTGCGGGCACGGATCATGCGTGCCCGCACCGGCCTTGTTCCACACGCGTGGTCATGGTCCCGTGATCGTCAGAGGCATTGAGCAGCGCAGTCGATCCCCAGTGCGCCGGCGCAGGCGGTGCACATAAAACAGGAAACAGTATTCGTCGCGCAATACATGCATGTGCCGACGCAGTCCCCGTTCACGTTGGCGCCGATGCAGGCCAGGAAACAGGCGCGGAATCCAGGATCGGCGGCCTTGGTGACGGCGGTATCCGCCGGTTCGCGCGCCTGCGTGCGTTCTCCGTCCCGATACAGTTCGCCCACCGCCTCGCCCGTGGGCTGGTGGAACCCGAGAACCTCCCGCTCAGCATCGGGAAGAAGGGTGATCCCGTAGGGGGCGCTCACGCCGATAGTGGCGAGGGTGGTCGCCCGACTGCCTTCGTGCGGGACACAGCCGATCACCTGATCCTTGCTATCCCGGATGCCGAAGATCTCGGACTCCTGAGCACCGCCCCATCGACGGATCCCCGCACGCATAGGTTCGCTGTCCAACAGTTCATGGCGTTGCTCATCCGACAGGGCAAACACCGGGGGCTGCTTTTGTCCTTGGGCCTGGGCCGGTGCGGCGCCGGCGCCGAAAACCACGGCGCCGATACCGGCCACCGCACCCCCGGTGAACAGAGTGCGCCGGTTGAGGCCGCCCTGTTGGCCACGACGCTCCGCTCGCGCCCGGGCTTCCTGCCCCAATAGCCCGATGATCGACGAGGCGCGCGAGAACCCGAGGAGCCGCACCAAACGGATCCTCATGGGCAAGCCCATCCATACAGCCAGCCGAGCCCCGTCCCAGTGGATCAGCGCAGGCCCGTCCGGAACCGTCCGCCCGGCTTGGGTGAAAAGCTCTCGAATGTGAGGGGCATGGAGCGGTGCGACATCCAGACCGGGGACGTTGAGGGAGGCTACGGAATCGGCGACGTGCGAGCAGCTTGCGCAGTGGGACGCGTACAGCAGCGTGTAGCTCATGGAGACCTCGAGGGGTTGAGGGGGATTGAGTCACGCCCCGGCCTTGCCGCGCATCCCCCACGAAAACTTCACTGTCCGAATTCGGACAAATACAGAAATAGCATTGACGGGCTGGTCTCGCCGCGACCGATGAGATGCACGCCCCGAAGTTCTCGCGATAAGGGGTACCGGTAAGGAGCGTGTCACCAGGTGCCGACTGAACTACGGGTGGCTTGAGTAGCCACAGCCCGAAGTACGGGGTTGTCCACAGCTCCGAAGTCGGCCTGGCGCCGCCCGCCGGTCGGCGAGGATGCTGGTGGCGGTGACCGGCCGCCCGCGGCGGTCCTCGCCCCGGATCGGCGCTCACACATAGGTCGGCGCCCTGCCACGCCAGGCAGGGGGCCGCACTCGTGTCTCGGGTCAGTCAGCGGTGGTGGGCGGCAGCGGCGGCTGCGCTACGGTCGGCGCTTGTTGGCCCGGTGCCGCCACTCCGCGGCCTGTTCGAGGCGGCCGGTCGCCTCCAGTAGGTCGGCCAGGCGCGCCATCGCCTCGGGCTCTCCGGCCCCGGCCGCTTTGCGGAACCAGTACTCCGCGTCCTTGATGCGGTCCTAGCGGGCCACCTGCTCATCAGTGAGGAACTCAACCGGCATGCCCCCAGAAGCTACGAGTAGGCCCGGTGCTCCCGAAGCTCCGGCGAGGGGCAAAGTAACCGGCAGGTAGCTGGTCAGCGACCATGGGGATATCAGCGGAACGCGCATGAACCAGTCAGTCGCGCGAACACGAACCCCTCAGTGATCCAGGTCGGTCATATCGAGGCTGAGCGGGTTGTCAGCGGCGGCGGTGGGCGTCTCCGCGTCCTTTGACCACGAAGCTGCCCGGTCCGAAGTGTTCTCGCCAGGGGTTGAGGTAGGACCGCAGCCGCCCCTCGTAGCAGTCGGCCAGTTCGGAGGCCAGCATGGTCGCCTGCTGCAACGCGTGCCGGTCACCCGTGAGGCGGGCGTGCCCTGCGGCTTCGGAGAGCGCCGCGTTCAGCTCGACGGCCAGAGCGTGAAGGCCGCGCTGAACCCGGCTGGCGGTCTGGTCGTCAATGCGGTCGTCGGGGCCGCCGGCCGGGTTCAGCTGCGTGGGTAGGCCCTCGGGTAGGGACAGCGCACGGCGGAGTTCGGTGATCGCGGTGGACAGCACGGGACTCGCGGTCTCCCACAGCGGCCCGTAGCCGTCGGGGTCGGCGCAGATCGTCAGGACGTGGGTGACGGCTCCGGCGACGCAGAAGGCGTCCCAGGCCGTGCGCAGCACACCAGCGGTGTCCTGCCGGTTCTGGTCGTAGAGGTGGTCGCGAGCCTGCTGTAGGAGGTCTGCGATGGGTTGCTGGTCGTCCACGGCAGCGCCTTCCTGTCGGTCCGCGACTCCTGTTGCTACGGCGAGCGGCCACGTAGGAGGGTCAGCTGTCCTGACTCGGCTCCAGCGCCGGATGCGCCCGCCCGGCGCGCAGCTCGGCGAGGTCGGGGATGTGGTTGTAGAGCGTGCCGGGGCTGCCCCCCAGCAGCTTGGCGATGGAGGCCACCGAGTACTCCGGGCGCGGCAACATGTCGCGGGCCGCACGGATCAGGTCGTCGTTGACCACGCTGGGCCGCCCGCCCACGCGGCCAGGCCCTCGCGGGTGCCGGCCACGATCAGCTCGCGGATGAACTCGGCCAGCGCGGCGAAGACGTGGAAGACCAGCCGCCCGCCGGGCGTGGTGGTGTCCAGGCGCTCGTGCAGCGAAGTGAACCCGACGCCTTGGCGGCGCAGTTCGGCGACCATGGTCACCAAATCGGCCAGGGAGCGGCCGTAGCGGTCCAGCGAGGGCACGCCGGCGGTGGATCCCTGGGGCCAAAAGGGGCGGATGAGCGGTGTCGAGTGATCCGTTGAAGATTCGGTAGCGCCTTAACCTGAATCCGTGAAGGATCGGATCGACGGGCTCTCCAATCGCCAGCAGCAGCTCGTCCGAGCATGGCTGCCCACTGCCGAGGTGGTCGTCGACCACAGCTGGGGACTCGTCGGTACCACGGTGCTCGAGCTGCGGCACGAAGCAGAGCGCTACATCGTCAAAGCCGGCGATGAGAACGACCACCACCTTGCCCGGGAGATTCAGGCCCACCACAGGTGGCTGCGGCCCTGGACCTCGATCGGTCGGGCACCCGAGCTCGTGAATGCTGATCATGACGCAAAACTCGTCGTCACCCGGTACCTGCCCGGCAGGTTGGTCGAGGGAACCGATGCTGAGCACGAGCCACACACCTATCGGCAGGCCGGCGAACTACTTGCCGACCTGCACGAGCAAGCCAGCGTCGGCGACGCCGAGTTCGAGGCACGGGAGCAGGAAAAGACGCTGCGGTGGCTGGACAAACCACACCGAATCGACCCCAACGTGGTCACGCGACTGCGCTGCATGGTGGAGTCGTGGCCGACCCCGCCGAGCAGGCTGGTGCCGACCCATGGCGACTGGCAGCCCCGCAACTGGCTCATACATGAGGAAACGGTAAGCGTGATCGACTTCGGTCGTTGCGACCTTCGTCCGGCCTTTACTGATCTGGCGCGGCTGACCGCGCAGCAGTTCCGTTCCGACGCCTCGCTCGAGGCAGCCTTCTTCGAAGGCTACGGGCCAGATCCGCGGGAGCAGGCGGCGTGGCACCGCAACCGGATCCGCGAGGCGATCGGCACCGCGATCTGGGCCTATCACGTCGGCGACGAACCGTTCGAGCAGCAGGGTCATCGGATGCTCGCCGAAGCCCTCGCCGACGAGCCTCACCGTTAAGGGTGTTGGTAAGGAGCGTGGGACCTTCGGAGAATCGCTCCGGGTTTCTGATAGCAGTGCTCTCCCGGACATAGATGGCGCCCTCGCGTGGTCGACGACGACAAGCGCCGCGCGATCCTGGCCCGCCGCGCCGAGGGTCAGTCCTTGCGCGCGATCGCCCGCGGGGTCGGGGTGAGCCTGGCCGTGGTGCACGGCGAGGTCACGGCCGTCAAGAACAGCACCGAATCGCAGGAGCACCCTGGCCAGTAGGTGGAGTCACGGCCCTACCGCCAAATCCTGCAGTAATCCTCCTCGCCCCCCGGGTTTGCGGCTGGTGACACGGCGGGACCCGTACTTGGTCTGCCCCCGCATATCACCGCTGCGCCGCCCGTCGACAGGAGGCGTCCGCCGACCGTCGCGCCCCCATCCCCGGCCCCGGCGCACCGCCCCGGACGTGCACCGGAGCCCTTGCGCGCCGACACTCCACCCGGTGCGCGAGAGGCCAGTGGTCGCCATGGGAAAGGAAAGCACTTCCGTCCTCCCCGGCGCCGGTGACCGGTAGCGGCCGATGCACGGTCGGTCCGCATCTGCGGACGTAGTGTTACGACCTCGGCATCCACAACGGTGCGATCCCCGGAACCGGGGCGCACAGATCGGAGGAAACGATGTTCAGCCGGTCCCGGCGCGCCTACGGGCGCGTCGCTCTGATCGTGTCCGTGATCGCCGCTGGCGTGCTGGTCTCGGCGAGCCCTGCCTCAGCCCACACGCTCAATCAGGCGGTCCGCGCCCCCGCGGGCTGTGCCTGGCTCAGCGGCGGCTACAGCCAACTGGACTCCGACGCGGTGGAGACCTCCTCGGGGACCAGGTACGGAACCGTCTATCTGCTGTGGAGCAACACCTACCGCCAGAACTGCGTCGTCACGCGCAAAACCGGCTCGCTGCACGGGACTTCGACCTGGACCGACGCCACGCTCTACAGACAGGACGGCGGGTCCTCCTGGAACCGGTCGAACTTCTCTCACTACGCCGCCGCCTCCGCGGCCACCGGGGGCGTGTGCGTAAAGTACCGCGGCATCATCCGCAGCGGACAGGGCAGTAGCGGCGGGACCAAGGCCGAGGGCGGCCGGAGCACGTGAGGCAACTGCGGATAGCCCCGCCCCTCCCGGCCCCGCTCTAAGCACGTTCCTCACCTTCGAGAACAGGGCCGTCCGCGCAGAACCGGGCAGACAGTGAGCGGACGACTGCACCCGAGTCGGCAACGACAGCATCAGCTGTCGTTGCGCTACAGCGGCGGGAGCTGGTTGACGAAGTAGCCGATGACACTGCCGACCACACCACTGATGAGCACTAGGAAGATGTCCTTGCGGTGGCGCTGCCACCACGTGGGCCGCTCGGCACGGGGACCGTTGATCAGCACCGTCTTCAACGGCGGGGGAGATCGCCAGAGGGCCCTGCCGACACCGGCGGCGATGGCAAGCGCGAGCGCGCTCATCATGAGCGCGCCTTCGGCGTCGTCGGGATCCAGGTCCCACCACACGATCACGACGGGCAGAAGCGCCCCGGTGCTGCCCAGCAGCGCGATGAGGAGGCGTCGCAGCGTGTGGGTGGTCGGCACGGGCTGCGATCCGACTACTTCCACGAGCCGCTGGGCGGCTCCGCGGGCGCCGTTGTCGGGCTCGTCGACGACCAGCTGCGCCTCGGTCGGGGTGATGAGTAGCTGCGGGGCGGTGGGGCCGCGGCGTCCGGTGATGCTTAGGCGCTGCAGGCGCTCGGGCCCGCCGGCCGCGGCGTAGGCGGCAAGGGCCTCGGGGGCGGTGCCGGTGGTGTCGCGGTCGTCGTGGAAGTCGATCTCGACGTTGCCGCACTCGTCTTCGACCATGCGTGCGGCCTCGACCAGTTCCTCGCGGTAGAGCCGGACCAGACGAGGGGGATCTCGCTGCGGCGGGCCGGGCGTGGGAGAGGACGGACACCTCGTCGGCCGGTTCCTCCGCGGGCTCGGGGGCGGTCATGCTCCGGTGATACCGCACCCCTCAGACGACGCCGGTTATGTCCGGATATCGGCGGTCAAAAGGCGCCGCTGGAACGACAGTCCCGAGGGCGACACTACTCCTCCCCCGCCTCGCGCCCGCCGCAACCACTCTTCGGCTTCCTCGACCCGTCCGTTCTACTTCAGCAGCAGGCCGAGGAAAGCTCGGCGACCTCCTCGATCCGCCCCCGGGGAAGTGGCGTCGACAGACCGGTGCGGGCCAGATCCACCGCCGCGGCCACCAGTGTTGTGCCCCGGGTTCTGTGCAGACTCTGATCCCAGGAAGGATGCAGAGCATGGCACCACCGAGGAAGTACAGCGACGAGCTTCGTGAGCGGGCCACGCGGATGGCGGTGGAGGCGATCGCGGCCAAGGGCCAGAGGATGGGACCGATCCGCCGGATCGCCCGGCAACTGGACCTCCACCCCGAGGCGCTGCGGTCGTGGGTCAAGCGGGCCGAGATCGACGCCGGCCGGGCACCCGGCCAGACCAGTGAGGTCACCGAGCGAATCGCCGAACTCGAACGCGAGAACCGGGAACTGCGGCGGGCCAACGAGATCCTCAAAACATCCGCCGCGTTTTTCGCGCAAGCGGAGCTCGACCGCAAGACCCAGTAACACCCGCGGCCTCGGGCCGCAGGCGCGAGGTTCCGGTCTCGGTGGTCATCGACTACATCGACGGCCACCGGGACCGCGTCGTCGAGGGGAAAAGGCTCGGAGTCGAGCCGATCTGCGCCGTCCTGAACCAAGCAGGGGTGCACATCGCTCCGAGGACCTATTACGCATCGAAGAAGCGCGCACCCTCGGCGCGCAGGATTCGGGACAAAAAATTGAAGGAGCAGATCACACGGGTATTCGACGAGAATTACGGGGCCTATGGGGCCAGAAAGATCCATGCCCGGCTCAACCGCGAGGGGACCCGGGTGGCGCGGTGCACCGTCGAGCGGCTCATGCGCGCCATGGGCCTCAAGGGCCTGCAGCATGGGAGGCGACCGCGGACGACGCCGGCCGACGGGCCGACGAGCGGGGTCCACGACCTGGTCGAGCGCTCTTTCACCGCCCACGCTCCCAACCGGCTGTGGGTCGCCGACATCACCTATGTCCGCACTCGCCGGCCAGACATAACCGCGCCGGTGTTCGTTGCCGAGCGGGGGCGGCCGGGACGGGCCACCCCTGAAGACGCGGATTCGCCCACGTCGTGTCCGTGGTTGTGGATACGGTGCGTACACCCCCGTCCCCCATGCTCGAGGAGTTGGCGATGGCCTACTACCCCCCGCCCCCGCCGCCGATCTCCGGCCAGCCGCCGCAGCGCGGCATGTCTACCGGCGCCAAGGTCGGCATCGGCTGCGGCATCGCCACCGTGACGGGCTTCATTTTGATGATGGGCGGATGCGCCGTTCTGATCCTGGCCGCCCCCGACACCGCGGACACCGACCCGGGGGCTCCCGCCCCGGCAGCCGACGCCGACGACGGAGGCGGCGAAGGGTCGGCGGAGGCGCCGGCCGAGGAGTCCTACGTGGTGGGCGACACGGTCTCCCACGGGTCCTGGGACATCACCGTCACCTCGGTGGAGCAGGGTGTCGGATCGGTCGAGGACGAGTTCGGGCTGACCGAGGAGCCCCGCGGACAGTACGTCGTGATGGAGCTGACGGTCGTCAACACCGGCTCCGAGGCCGCCTACTTCGAGGCCCGCGACCAGGTACTCATGGACGCCGACGGCGCCATGTACGAGTACGACATCCCGGCGTCCAGCGGACTCGACTGGCTGGAGAAGATCAACCCCGGCACCGAGGCGACCGGGAACATCGTCTTCGACGTCCCGACGGACTTCGGGCTGGATCACATCCTCGTCAACGGTGAGGGGTCCTTCGCCGACGGGGTACGGGTCGACCTCAAAGGATGACGGCGCGCAGCACCCGCACCAGCCCGGTAACCAGACCGGCCGCCACGACGGCTGCGGCCACGCACCCGCCCAGGTAGCCGGATCGGGTCCACTGGCGTCCAGCCGGGTCCGCTTGTGTCTCCCCAGTCCAGGCCTGTTCCCAGATCACAGCGTTATCCCTGGCCATCGGGGATAGGGGCTTCAATCCAGGGGAAGGGGGTGGGTTCAAATCGCGCCTTCCCGACACGTTAGTGCAGGTCAGGATCCCGATCACTGGAGTTAGTGGTCGGGATCCTGGTTGTTCGACCGTCATTCGGCCGTGGGATCGAGCGTCATCCGGCGCCTCGGAAGATTCGAACGGATTACTGGGCGGCACTCAGCCCTCGTCGGGAGCCGCCCCCAGGACGCGCAGCAGGGGGCGGCCGTCGCGACCCGGGAACGCTCCCCGGTCCGAACCGCCCTGCACGGGAACTCGCCCGCTCGGGCCGGTCGGCAGGCCCTCGTACGACCGACGGGTAGCGGTTACTCGCCGTCAAGTCGCGGTCGTCCCGGATACATCGCCGGTGCTTCCTGCGGTCGGCCACGCGGTAGCCCCGCGACCGTCATCGCTCCTAAGCGAGGTACCCACCGTTGCGGTATGTCACAAAAGCACCCCCACCACCCGTAGCACGACGCCCGCAACGGGCAGGCTGAGAGCACCGGCCTCAAGCGACCCCGGTGAGAGCACATCCATGATGATTGCCCATTGGGCAAATTTTCCCATTGAGCAAATTTATCTGCTATCGTGCGTCCATGGTGGATGGGCTTCGTGAGCAGAAGAAGCAGGCACTGCGCAACGAGTTGAGTGCCACGACCGTGCGCCTGGCCAAGGAACGGGGGCTGGCCAACGTCCGCGTGGACGACATCGTCGACCGGGTGGGCGTGTCGCGCCGTACGTTCAGCAACTACTTTGCGAGCAAAGAAGACGCCATCGCCGATCGTCATGTGCAGCGAACGGGCGCTGCAGCGGAGGCCCTCTTGGCGCGACCGGCGGATGAGCCGCTTTGGGCCGCAGTGACCACAGTCATCGTCACCCAATATCAGGCGTGGACCGGCGCGAGGACCGCGCAGCCCAAGGAAGATCAGGACAGTCTGATCGCGGTGCTGAGCGAGCCGGAAATGCAGTCAGCAGTCAGCCGAGGAGCGCGTGAAGCGACCGCGGTGTTTGCCGCCGCGATCGCGGAACGGCTCGGCACAGACCTCGCAGCGGATGTCCGGCCACTTCTGATCGCCAATGCCGCGCTTTCCACGCAGCTCCTTACCCTCGAATTCTGGCTTCGCACCGACCCCCCATGCGAACTCCTCCCGCTACTACGGGAGGCGTTCGGCCGCCTCGGGACCGGATTCGAACACATCGAGGAAGCACCCGACTTCACCCCCCTCTGAAAGGCAAACAACTCGAATGTTCGATGCCATCGTCGCCGGAGGCGGCCCCACCGGAATGTTTCTCGCCTGCGAGCTCAAACTCGCCGGCGCGGACCCCGTCGTGCTGGAGTCTCTGCCCGGCATCAACCAGGAGGACAAGGCGCACGGGCTCACCGGACAAGTCGTCCGGCTGCTCGACCACCGAGGCCTGTTCCAGCGCTGCAGCCGGTCCTCGGTGCCGACGCCCGCCCCCGCTTTCTTTTTCGGCGCGCTACCGCTGCCGTTGCACGTCCTCGGCACGGACAACCCCATGTACCTTCTGCCGATCAACCAGCGCGACCTCGAACGCCTTTTGAACGAGCGCGCCGCAGACCTTGGCATCGATGTCCGCCGCGGATGCGAGCTGCGCTCGTTCACGCAGTCCGACGACCGCGTGGACGTACTCGTATCGGACGGGGCCGAGGGCAAGGAGACGACGCTCACTACTCGCTTTCTCGTGGGCTGCGACGGAGCGCGCAGCCTCGTCCGGAAGCAGTCGGGCATCGGCTTTCCCGGATACACCGACGCGCAGATCGTGGACCGGACGGCTCTCATCGCGCCGTCGGAGCAATTCCGGCCCGCACCGGGCGGCCGTGTGCACGTCCGTGGTTTCGGTGACATTCCCGCCAACTTCCACCGGACGGAACACGGCGTCGTGACCATCGGACTACTCGACCCGGAACACCCCCTGGTCCACACCGTCGAGTGGGAGGACCATCCGGCCGGGGACTTCCCGGGCCCCGGCGAGCGGATGACGTTGACCGAAATGGAGGCGAGCATCGAGCGGATCCTCGGAGCCCCCGTGACTCTCACGCCGCCTCCGGACGGCGCCCCCACATTGTTACGCCGCGTCTGCGGCAGAAACACGCGCGTTGCCGAGCGATACCGTGACAGGCGCGTGTTCCTCGCCGGCGACGCGGCTCACGTCCACGCCGCATCAGGCGGACCAGGACTCAACCTCGGGTTGCAGGACGCCGCGAACCTCGCGTGGAAACTCGCCGCCGACCTGCACGCCTGGGCCCCGAACCACCTTCTCGACACCTACGGGACCGAACGCCATGCGTTGGGCCGACGGGTCTTCATGCAGACTCAGGCTCAAACCGCGCTTATGGCGCCCGGAGGCGACGTCACCGCCCTCCGAGAGCTCTTCAGCGAGTTCCTCACTGACCGAGAGAACGTTCAACGCATCGCCGATCTCATGGCCGGCGCCGACGTCCGCTACGACATGGGCGATGACGGGCTGTCCGCGCCGACAGGGCGGTTTGCGCCCTCCCTCGACTTCGCGACTCACGATGGGTGCCCTATGCGCCTCGCAGAGCTGCTTCGTGATGCGCAGCCGGTGCTCCTCGATCTCACCGGAGGCGACGAACTGGCCGCAGCGATCGCCCCTTGGAACGACCGCGTCGTCCGTGTCGCGGGCCGGGCGGAGGACCCCCCTGCTCCCGCCATGCTGATCCGCCCCGACGGCTACGTCGCATGGTCCGGCACCGACTCCGACACCCTTCGATCCGCGCTCACATGCTGGTTCGGAACAGCCACAGCCGTGAGTTCGGCGCCGTCGGCCAGCTTCACGAACAGCGGCATCCAGTAGCGGCTATCGTCGTGCTCGACGCCGATCATCATGCAGTCGGCCACCCCGGGCAGCTGTGCCATGGTGCGTCAGGAGCTCTCCACCCACGGGCAGGGCACCGCCGAGGTCCATTGCCGTGCTAAGGCAGGCTCCGCCCGGGCGACTCCATCCTTGATCAGCACGGGGGCGGCGGCGTCGACTACGTCGTAGGCAACCCTCCCTACATCCGCCTCGAAGACGTCCCCGCGGCACATGTGCGGCTGGCTGTGCCAGGCGACTGCCGGTTCTCAACGAAGTCGCGTGTCACGCTGCATGTCGTTCACGGCGAACTGCGCTCGGCCTGCGAGCGCTGCCACAAGTTCCTCGGCCCCTCGGCGGCCCGCAGCGGCCCGCGCTTCGGCGGTCTGGCCCGCCATGTGGGAGTAGACGACGATTTCGTCCACACTGCGCAGCGGACTGTCGGACGGAAGCGGCTCCTCGCTCGCGACGTCCAGGGCGGCGCCGGCGATCTCTCCCTCCCGCACCGCCGCGACAAGCACATCCTCGTCGACTATGGGCCCCCGGGACGTGTTGACCAGCAGCGCCGTCGGTTTCATCTGCCTGAAGGCCGACCCGTCCAGTAGCCCCCGGGTCCGCTCCGTAAGCGAGGTGTGAACCGAGACGTAGTCGGAATCGGCCAGCAGCTCGGGCAGATCGACGAACCGCACGGCGGGGTCACGGCGCAGCCGTGCCGGCACGTGGGTCGTACACACGACAGCCATCCCGAAAGCGCGAGCCAACGGCGCCACCGCACGCGCCGAAGCCCCGTACCCGATGAGCCCGAGGGTTGAGCCGCGCAGTTCGTGCCCGTTCTCACGCGGCCAGGCGCCTCGCGCCACGCCCTGCGCGGACTGCACGAGGCGCCGGGCTCCCGCGAGCAACAGGCCGATGGTGTATTCGGCGACGGCATTGGCGTTGATGCCAGGCAGGTTGCTCACGGTGATTCCCTGGCGGGCCGCGGCGCCGATGTCGATCGAGTCGTAGCCCACGCCTGTCCGCACGATGACGCGCAGCCTCGGAGCGCGGGCAAGGACGTCGGCCGTCAACGGTTCGTTGGCCACCAGCGCGGCGTCGCTCTCGCCGAGCGCCGACACAAGCTGCTCGGGGTCGCGCCGACCGGCCATGGGCAGGTGTGCAGTCTCCAGTCCCGACTGCCTCAAGAACCGGTCGACTTCGTCGCCGGGGCGGAGGTAGTCCGTGGTGATCAGAACACGAGGCACAGTCTTCTCTTCCTGGACGTTGGGACTCGGTGCGGCGCGATCCGACGGGGGGTGCCACAAGCCCGCGACCGGGCAGGTGCCGCCGCTGCAAGGCGTTGGCGCCTGCCCTGATCAAGGCCACGGGACCGGACGGGATCAGCCCGCCTCGCCGCGGGCAGGAGAGTGCTTCCTACCGTGCGGCGTGGTGAGCGCCCGGAACCTGCACTGCGGATCGGAGAGGTTCCACGTCGACTCCTACGCGAAGACCGCCAGGCCCGATCCGCCCTGTTCGAGCGTGCTGCGCACTCGACTCCGTCGCGGGCGGCCTTCTCTGCACTGCCGTCACTGCGGCAGCCGCCACGGTACTTTTGCTATAGCAAGATGGTCAAGAGTTACAAACATTCTTGCTGTGGCGTATATGGTGGTCCCGTGGCGAATGAAACGTTGAAGGGCCTGACGTCCGAGACGCTGGCCGACCGCGCATACCGCGCCATCCGCGATGCGGTCACGACCGGCGAACTGCGCCCGGGTCAGAAGGTCACCGAACGCGGGCTCGCCGAGCGGTTGTCGGTCAGCCCGACGCCGGTGCGTGAGGCCATCCGGCGCCTCGAGCAGGACGGCTTCCTCGAACGGACCGGTCCGCGCACAGTGCAGGTGGTGGCGTTCGAGGACGTCGCTAGGCAGGATCTGGCCGAGGTCGAGGTGGCCCTTCGCGGGATGGTGGCCCGTTTCGGCGCGCGGCACGCGTCACCGGCGCAACTGGACCATCTCGACGCCATTCTCGACGAGACCGACGATCTGCTGATCCTTATCCAGCGACGCCAGGAGGCGGGAGAGGACGTGTCACGCCACCTGGGTCGGCTACTCGATGCCATGCAGCGATTCAACGAGGTCGTCGAGGCGTGCGCCAACAATCCCGTCCTCGTGCGCCTACTCGACCAGACCCGGGTGTTCTCTCGGCCGGAGCGGCGCGCCAGACTGATCGAAGAGATCAGCCGAAACCACAAGTTCGGCCTGGACCGCTACGGCAGCCACCGCGCGCTCGTCCGGGCGCTGAGGGCGGGTGACTCGGCGGCGGCCGAGGCCCTCGTGATCGAGGACGCCCGCGGCGGACTCGGAGACCTGCTCGCCGCCCCCACGACCCCGGCGGATTCCGTCGCATAGCCGACGAGCATGCCCCGCTGGAAGACCGGCGTGATCATGGTGATGTCGGGCGGGTGACCGGTCGCGATCCACGGGTCGTCGGTGATAAGGCAGTCGCCGTCCTGCCATTCCTCGGCCGGGAACCGGTAGGACTAGGCGGTCAGCGAACTCATCAGCGCCGCGAAGCCGGGGCTTCCGGCCCGCGACTCCGCGATGGTGCGCCCGTGTCGGTCCAGGAGCACGACCGTGTAGTCGTTGGATTCGCGGATGGCGGACGACGGTCGAGAACGCCGTGCGCAGCGTGATCGAGGCGGCCTCGTCGGTCGTGGCCGCGAGCCGGTCCCAGCGGACCTCCAGGCCGATGGGGTCGGAGACGGATGATGTCGTCATGCTGTGGTGCCCTCCGGGGCCGTGTCGTCCCGCCCGGAAGCCTGGGCGGCGATCTCGGCGACGATCGCTGTACCGAGGCCCTCGGTCGTCCCGGAGCCTCCGAGATCTGGTGTGAGTACCTCCGGCCGCTCGTCGAGCACGTTCTCGATCGCGGCAACGAGCTGTGCCGCGGCGGCCGACTCCCCCAGGTGGTCGAGCATCATGGCGCCGCTCCAGATCTGCCCGACCGGGTTGGCGACACCGCGCCCGGCGATGTCGGGGGCCGAGCCGTGGACCGGCTCGAACAGGCTCGGCCAGGTGCGATCGGGGTTGATGTTGGCGCTGGGGGCGATCCCGATCGTCCCGGCGCACGCCGGGCCGAGGTCGGAGAGGATGTCGCCGAAGAGGTTGCTTGCGACGACGACGTCGTACTGCTCGGGCCGCAGGACGAACTTGGCCGTGAGGATGTCGATGTGGTCCTTGTCCGCGACGACGTCCGGGTACCGCTCGGCCATCGCCGTCGCGCGCTCGTCCCAGTACGGCATCGAGATGGAGATGCCGTTGCTCTTGGTCGCCCAGGTCAGGTGCTTGCGCGGACGAGCGGCGGCGAGGTCGAACGCGTAGCGCAGGACCCGGTCGACTCCGGTCCGGGTCATCACGGTCTCCTGCAGCACGGTCTCGCGGTCGGTGCCCTCGAAGATCCGGCCGCCGATGCTGGAGTACTCGCCCTCGGTGTTCTCGCGGACGACGAGGAAGTCGATGTCGCCCGGCCGGCGGTCGCGCAGAGGACTGCGCATTCCCCGGAGCAGCCGCACGGGCCGCAGATTGACGTACTGGTCGAACCCGCGGCGGAACTGCAGGAGGCTGCCCCACAGCGACACGTGGTCGGGCACCGCCTCCGGCCACCCGACCGCCCCGAAGTAGATCGCGTCGAACTCGCCGAGGACCTCCCGCCAATCCGACGGCAGCATCCGGCCGTACCGCTGCCAGTAGTCGGCACAGGCGAAGCCGAACTCGGCGATCTCGAGCTCGAACCCGTGGATGCGGGCGGCGGCCTGCAGGCATCTCACCCCTACCGGCGCGACCTCACGGCCGATGCCATCGCCCGGAACAACCGCGATTCGGTAACGACGGGACATTGCACACTCCTCTGACGTCGTCGTACACGTGCACATTCGGTCCGGTGACGAGAGCGCGGGAGACCACGAGCGGTTCGCCGCGCCCCGCGCCGGCATCAGTCGGCGTCTCCGCTCCGCCGTGCGCCGGCGGCGGGCGGGATCAGCAGCGCCAAGGGGACGTGGTGCTGGCCCGAGTGGACGTCGCGGTCTCGGAATCCGCCTTGCGGGACGGGGCGGGGGAAGGAGATCTTCACGACGTTGAGCGCGGGGATGCGGAAGATCCGTACCTGCTCCGCGGGGGTGCCGTACAGCCGGGCGATCACCTCTTCGTTGAGGAAGTCCTCGTCGGCGGCCGCCGCGTACCCGACCTCGTCGCGCATGAACAGCTCCATGGTGGTCCAGAACGGCCCGGCGTTCTTCGAGCGGACCTCCAACGCGAGGTCGCCCAAGGTCTCAGGCATCGGCGACGGCCTTTCGGTATTCGGTGCGGAACAGGTCGGTGGGGCCCTCGACGTCCACGACGTGGTTGAGGACGAACTCGTAGGCCGGGCCGCGTTCGGTCTCGGCCGGCGAAAAAGGAAAGGCCGTGCTCGGCAGGTAGGCCATGTCGGCCGTGGGCAGGTGCAGCATGAGCGGGTTGGCGACCGTCGCGATCGCCGTGGCCGTGGCTTGATCAGACGCGTGTACCAGCAGCATCACCGCGACCTCGCGCGCCGGTCCAGTGGCCGGGTCGTGTTCTCCGAGGACGGCGTTATGGCCATAGAGCCGGATGTCGAGCGCGTATGCGTCCGGTTCCAGGTACAGCGTCCTGGTGACCCACTCGCCCAGCACCTGACGCAGGAGAGCGGCCCACTCCTCGATGTTCGCCAGGATGTGGGGGTCGCGGATCGCGGTGAACGACATCGTCTCGTACCCGCTGATCCGCGCTCCCTCAAGCTTGATCGTGTGCTGCGGTGCGGGATCGAACGCGGAGCCCTCCACACGGACGGTGCGCTCGTCGACGGCGCGGTAGGTCGCCCCGGTGACGTCGATCGTGCCCGCCGGCTCGCGCATCCGGAACGGGTCGGCGGTTTCGTAGAGCATGTGCGCGGCCACCGAGGCGGGTGTGCAGGACGCGGCCGGGTCGAGCGGCTCGATGGTGAATCCGTCCGAATCGATGGTGGCCAGCACACCGCCGGCACGCGGGTCGGTGGTGCACTGGCCCCCGCATTCGACGATCTTCGCGGCGTGCCACGTCGGACCGGCCGGCATGTCGCGCATCAGCGGGTAGGCGGCGGCCACGGCGGTGTCGGTGGCGCGCCCGGCCAGCACGACCTGGGCTCCGCCGCGCAGGGCGGCTTCGATGGGCTCGTGGCCCATCATTCCGACGATGCGGGTGCAGCTTTCCAGGGTTGTAGCTTCGAGGTCGCCGTGCGGCGGCAGCGGGTGGATCGCTCCGGCCGCGAGGTGCTCGACGAGCGCGGAGGCCTTCTGCTCGCTGTAGATCGCGGCGACGGTCAGGGCCAGCCCTTCCGCCGCGAGGATCTCCTCGGTGATGCCGGCGATCCAGTCGACGCCGGCGTCGGTCCCGCCGGTTCCGCAGGAACCGACGATGAGGGGGATGCGGGCGTCGGCCGCCGCTTTCAGCAGGATGCGCAGGTCCCATTCGACCTGCGCCCGCGTCGTCTTGGGCGTGGCGGCTCCGAGGTAGAACGGCCCCGAGTCGGTGGAGCCGCCGTCGATCGCGATGACGTCGGCGCCGCGCACGAGCCCGCGCTCGATCGTCTCGGGCGGGAATCCGCCTCCCAGCATGCCTGCCGGCACGAGGATGCGTATTGCGTTGTCGTTCACGTGGTAGCTCCTTGTCGTGGGTCCTGCGAACTCATGCGGTCGCCGCCGCCGCGGCCCGCCCTGCGGCCCGTCCGGAAAAGAGGCATCCGCCGAGGAACGTCCCTTCCAGGGAGCGGTAGCCGTGGAAGCCACCTCCGCCGAAGCCGGCGGCTTCCCCGGCCGCGTACAGGCCCGGCAACGGCGTGCCCTCGGGGGTGAGCACCCGCGCGTCGAGGTCGGTCAGCAGGCCGCCCAGGGTCTTGCGCGTGAGGATGTTCAGCCGGACCGCGATGAGGGGGCCGGCCTTCGGGTCGAGCAGCCGGTGGGGAGCGGCGACGCGTGTCAGCCGGTCCCCGCGGTACCGGCGGGCGTTGTGGATCGCGGCGACCTGGTGGTCCTTGGTGAAGGGGTTGCGCATCTCGCGGTCGCGGGCCTCGACCTCGCGGAGGATGTCCGCAGGGTCGAGCAGCGGTGTGTCGGTGAGCTTGTTCATGCCGCGCACCAGTTCGTCGAGGGTGTCGGCGACGACGAAGTCCGCGCCGTGGCGCTGGAAGGCCGCGACCGGGCCCGGGACGCCGGACAGCGCGCGGTTGAGCACTTTCCGGACGCTCTTTTCGGTGAGGTCGGGGTTCTGCTCGGATCCGGAGAGCGCGAACTCCTTGCCGATGATCTTCTCCGTGAGCACGAACCAGCTGTGGTCGTGGCCGCTGGAACGCAGATGGGCGAGGGTGCCGAGGGTGTCGGATCCCGGATACAGCGGGGTGGGCAGCCGGCGTCCGAGCGCGTCGAACCACAGCGAGGAGGGCCCCGGAAGGATGCGGATGCCGTGGCCGGGCCACACCGGGTTCCAGTTCTTTATGCCTTCGACGTAGTGCCACATCCGGTCCTGGTTGACCAGGCGGCCTCCGGCGGTCTCGGCGATGCCGAGCATCCGTCCATCGACGTGGGCGGGCACCCCGGTGACCATCTCCCGGGGCGGTTCGCCCAGGCGCTGCGGCCAGTGCTTGTGCACCTGCGCGCGGTTTCCGCCGATGCCCCCGGAGGCGACGATCACGGCCTGGGCGCTCATCGCGAATTCGCCGGTCAGGGTGCGGTTCGTGGCGACTCCGCGAGGGGAGTCGTCCTCGGCCAGCACGGCGCCGCGCACGCCGGTCACCGTTCCGGCAGCCACGGTCAGCTCGTCGACGCGGTGCCGGAACGCCAGAGTCACGCGGCCGCGCTCGGCCGCCTCGCGCACGCGGCGGGCGAAGGGCTCCACCACGCCGGGACCGGTCCCCCAGGTGATGTGGAAGCGAGGAACCGAGTTGCCCGGGCCTGAAGCGTGGTGGCCGCCGCGTTCCGCCCAACCGACCACGGGGAAGAAACCGATGCCGCGCTCCCGCAGCCACGCACGCTTCTCCCCGGCGGCGAATTCGACGTAGGCCTCGGCCCAGCGCCGCGGCCATTCGTCTTCGGGCCGGTCGAACCCTGCGGTGCCCATCCAGTCCTGCAGTGCCAGGTCCGAGGAGTCCTTGACGCCCATCCGCCGCTGCTCCGGCGAGTCGACGAGGAACAGCCCGCCCAGGGACCAGTACGCCTGGCCCCCGAGATTCCGCTCGGACTCCTGGTCGAGCAGGATCACCGAGCGTCCGGCGTCGACGAGTTCGGCTGTGGCGACCAGTCCGGCGAGACCGGCGCCGACGACGATGGCATCGGCGTTCACCGGGTCACCGCCTTGGGCACGCCAGCACAGCGGCGGGGGTGGCGTTTGTTCTGACGGCGGTGAGCCGATGGGGACCGATCGATCATCATGCGTGTTGTTCCTTTTCGGAGTAGGTGACTGGGCCGGTGGGCTCGGCATCGGCCGACTCGGCTCTCGATTTCTTTTCCTCACAACGCCTGGGTCGTGGTAGCCCGGCGGCGCAGCGCAAGCACGCGCAGCACCACGGCGACCGCAAGCACGGCGAGCAGCGCGGCGTCGGCCGGCATGAAGCGCCATCCGGTGATATCCACCATGGATCCGACCAGTGCCGGGCCGAGGAAGCCGCCGGTCATCCAGCCGACCGTGTAGAGGCCGGTGTAGGTGCCGAACGCGCTGGCCGACGGGGCCAGGTTCCACAGGATCACCGCTCCGTTGACGAGGAAGCCTGCGGCGCCTACCACGCCCACACACAAGGCGATCACGGCCGCGGTCGGGGTGTTGATCAGCGCGGCGCTGGTGAGTGCGAGGGCGAACAGCCCCATGCCCATCGCCATCACACGCAGCCGGCCGATGCGCTCGGACAGCAGGGCCACGGGGAACGTGGCCAGGATGAACACCACTCCGCTGGGCAGAGTGAGCCCGCCGGCGGTTCCGCGTGACAGCCCCAGCGCCTCCATGCCATACGGGGTCATCAGCGACCGTGATGCCGCCCACGCGCAGCCGAACAGCAGGATGGCCACGATGACGAGCAGCCGTTCCCGGTGGGGATCGCGGACGATGTCGGCGAGCAGCTCGCCCATGCGCTTGGGTGGTTCGGCTTCGCCCCGGTCCGCGGCCGTGTCCTCGGCCACGGCGGCCTGGTAGGCGGGCGAGGCGCTGTCGCGCACCTTCAGCACGAGCACGGCGGCCGAGACGAGCATCAGCAGGGCGGGCACGGAGAACGCCAGCACCGGATAGGAGTCGACCAGGAAGAGGCTGATGAGCGCCGAGACGACGATGGTCAGGCTGGAGGCCGCCTTCACGGCGGCGTTGGCCCTGCTGCGCCGCTCGGGGCGGATGAAGTCCGGCAGCAGCGCTTCCGCGATCGGTTTGAAGCTGTTGCACACCAGGGCGTAGGCGAACATGAAGGCCACAAGCGCGGGCAGCGACGGCGCCAGCGGGATCAGGGCGAACAGCACTGCGGCGACGGGCATGCCGACGGCCAGGTAGGGGATGCGCCGGCCCCAGCGGGTGCGCGTGTTGTCCGAGCGGTTGCCGAGCCATGGCTGGATGAAGATGCCCAGCAGGTTATCCATGCCCATCAGCGCGCCGATGAGCGCGGCGCTGGTCACGTACTCGCGCAGCAGCGGCGGCACCTGCGCGTCGTAGAAGTTCCACGTCGACTCCTGCGCGAAGACCGCGAGGACGACGAAGAAGGTGATCTTGCGACCCGACGCCCGGCCGGCGTCGGTATCCACTGCCGTCATCGGCGACCTCCTCCACCTGCGGCCGCCTCCGTGTGACGCCGCTCACGGGCACGCTAATTTGCTATAGCAAAACTGTCAAAGGCTATTTTTGCTTTATGCGGTGGAAGAATCACCTCGATGGCGTGGACCGCGGTCGGCTGCACACGTTGGAGGGTTCAGCCCGGCAAGAAGGTCACCGAGCGCGGACTCGGCGCACGGCTGACGGTCGGCCCGCTTCCGCGCGCGAGGCGATCCGGCGTATCAAGCAGGACGGACTTGTCGAGCGCACCGGGCCGCGGACGGTCGTCGTTACCGCGATGAAGGGCGCGGCGATGCTCACGAATCGCGGGCGACGCGGTGCAGGGACCGGTCCGTGGCGCTCGCGAACAGGAACAGCGCCGTCGCTCCGATCATGGGCCAGGCGAGGCCGGGGAGGCCGACCGTGGTGGCGCCGCCTTGGAAGGCGGCATTCGACGGCAGGCCGCGGCATCAAGGCACGGCCCAGGGGCTTCGGCGGGCAGCCGCGCACGGCGGTGTTTCCCCTCGGGAGCGGCGGGTAGCAGGCGCCGGGTGGAAAACGGAGGTAACAGGGGCGCGGCGGTCGCCTCCTCGGGGGAGTCTCCGGCGCCTCACACATGGGCCGAGGAGCCGAACGAGGCAACCGAACACCGGCTCGACGTCGCCGCCGAGTTGATGCGCGAGATCGACGAGGGGGGCCTGGACCTTCCGCTGCCCGGAGGCGGTGACACGTGGCGGCGCTGGGCGAAGCTGCGGGATCTGGCGCGCCGCGACCTGGCGTTGGCACGGCTTGCCGAGGGACACTGCGACGCCGTGGCCATCTTGGCCGAACTCGGCCGTCCCGCCCCCGATCCCGGCAGCGTGTGGGGTGTCTGGGCCGCACACCCGCCTGGCCCCGACCTGCACGCGCGCCCGGCGGCCGGCGGCGCCGAGTGGCGGCTCAGCGGCACCAAGCGGTTCTGCTCGGGCGCCCGCATATGCACGCACGGTCTGGTCAGCGCGCTCCTCGACGACGGCCGACGGCGACTGTTCGCGGTCGGCACCGACGTCGCTGAGGCCGATCATGGCAGTTGGGCCGCGGCCGGGATGGCGGCCAGCGACACCCTGACCCTCACCTTCGACGACGTTGCTGCCTCCCCCGTGGGACCCGTCGGCGCCTACACCGCACGCCCGGGGTTCCACCACGGCGGCATCGGCGTCGCCGCCTGCTGGTACGGCGGCGCGCTCGCCGTCGCAGCGCCCTTGGCCGCGCGGGTGGCCGCCGACCGGGCGGATGCGCACGCGCGGGCCTACTTCGGCGGTGTCGACAGGGACCTGCACGCCGCAGAGGCGGTGCTCGCGGCTGCGGCCCGCGAGATCGACGCCGACCCGCGCGACCGGCTCGGCGGTGCCCGCCTGCGAGCGATGCGGGCGCGCGCCACCGTCGCCGCGGCCTGCGCGAACGTGCTGCGTAGCACACGCGAAGCACTCGGCGCCGGACCGCTCGCCTCCGACACCGGCTACTCGCGCGCGAGCGAGGACCTGGCCGCCTACATCCACCAGCACCACGGCGACCGCGACCTGGCCGAACTCGGGACCAGCGCGGCCCACCACGTCGAGGACGGCCATGGCCGAACGACGTGACGCCGCCGCCACCCACCCCATCGACGCCGAGGGAACCACCGAGGAGAACTGGCAGGCGTGGCCCCGCCTCCGCCACGCCGCGCCGTTCGGCCTGGATGCAGTCGGCAGCGCCGCGGTCGTCGCGCCGCACCCCGACGACGAGGTCCTCGGCTTCGGCGGCGCGCTGGCCCTGCTCGCCGGCCAGGGGGCCCGACTGCGCATCATCGCCGTCACCGACGGCGAGGGCTCCCACCCTGGCAGTCCGACGCTGCCGCCCGCTCCGCTGGCCCGACGCCGCCGACGCGAGCGGACACAGGCGCTGAGACGCCTGGGGGCCGAAGGTGCGGAGGTGGTGCGGCTGGGCCTGCCCGACGGCGCGGTCGCCCGCGCCCGGGACGGACTTGCCGAGCGCCTGCGCGAGCTGAGCTCGGGGTTCGACGTGTGTGCGGCGCCGTGGCCGGGCGACCAGCACCCTGATCACGAGGCGGCGGGCGCGGCCGCCCTCGCGGCCGCAGCGGCGAACGGCATGCGGCCGCTGCTCTATCCCGTGTGGATGTGGCACTGGGCCTACCCCGACCATCCCGACGTGCCTTGGGAGTCCGCGCGCCGCATCGACCTGCCCTCATGGGCGCGGCGGCGCAAGGCCGCGGCCCTGGACTGCTTCGCGACCCAGATCGCGCCGCTGAGCACGGACGCCGCCGATGCCGCCGTCGTGAAGCCGCCGATGCTCGCGCACTTCGGCCGCGACCACGAACTGGTGTTCGGATGAGTGTCGACGGCGCCTACTTCGACGCGATGTATGCCGACTCGGAGGACCCGTGGGGCTTCGGCACGCGCTGGTACGAGCGCCGCAAACGCGCGCTGACCATCGCGTCGCTGCCCTATGAGCGCTACGAGCGGGCGTTCGAGCCGGGCTGTTCCATCGGCGCGCTGACACGGGATCTCGCCGGTCGCTGCGACACGCTGCTCGCCTGGGAACGGGTTGCGGCCGCGGCGCAGCGCGCCGAGCACGAACTCGCCGGCTTCGCACACGTGCGGGTGCACCGGGGAAGCGTCCCCCGGGAGTGGCCCCAGGGCAGCTTCGACCTGGTCGTGCTGTCGGAGCTGCTGTACTACTTCGGTGACACCGACCTGCGGAGCCTGCTCGACCGCACGGCCGGATCGCTGCGCCCGGGCGGAACCGTCATCGCCGTGCACTGGCGGCACCCGGCTGCCGACCACGCCCGCCTCGGCGACGACGCACACGACGCGCTCGCCGCCCACGAGGGCTTCACCTCCGTGGCTTCCCACAGCGAGGCGGACTTTCGTATCGACGTCCACTCAGCGGGCTCCGCGCCCCCGACCTCGGTCGCCCAACGGGAAGGACTGGTGTGATCCGCGCCGCGGCCGTGGTCGTTCCCGCCAACGACGAAGCCCCATCGATCGAGCGGTGTGTGCGCGGCGCCGCCGCGTCCTTGGCTGCGTGCGGCGTGCTCCCGCCGCACCGGCACCTGATCGTGGTCGCCGACGCGTGCAGCGACGCCACGGCCTCCATCGCCCGCCGCGCGGGGGCCCTCGTGGTGGAGACCTCCCACCGCAGCGCGGGAGCGGCGCGGGCCGCCGGGATGCGCCTGGCGCTGGAGCGCACGCGCACGCACCCGGCCCACGCGGTGTGGCTGGCCACCACCGACGCAGACAGCACCGTTCCACTGCGGTGGCTTGCCGAGCAGCTCCGATACGCCGATGCCGGTTGGGACGCGGTCGCGGGCACGGTCACCGTGGACGACTGGTCCGATCGCACGCCCGGGTTGGCGGCCGCGTTCGCCGAGGCCTACCGCTTCCGCGGCCGCGAGCACCCGCACGTCCACGGCGCGAACCTCGGCGTGCGCGCTTCGGCTTATCTCGACTCGGGCGGCTTCTGCTCTCTTCCCTGCGCCGAGGACCACGCCCTGGTCGACGCCCTGCACCTGCGCGGTCACCGAATCCGCCGCCCCGTCGACCTGCCCGTTGCGACCTCGGCCCGAGCGGACCCGCGAACACCGGGCGGCTTCGGCGACCGGCTGACGGCGCTTGAAGGCCGCTGAAAGCCTGGGGCCGACGTGGTCGCACGCCCCCGATCGGGCCTTCGAGCCGCCTCCCATGCGCGAGCCGCCCGCATGATCGGCTTCCCGTTCACGGACTGAGGAGGTTCTTGTAGACCTGGCCGTCCTTGATGATCACGGCCAGGTTCGCCTCCGGGGAGGCCAGCAGCTCCGCGTCCCGCGTCGGGTCTCCCTCGACCAGGAGAACGTCGGCCCGGGCACCCTCGGCGATGCGCCCCAAAGGCCGCTCGCCGTCCTCCAGCCGGTAGGGGTCGCGCTTGCCGGCGAGGGCGAGCAGCTCGGCGTTGCCGGAGGTGGCCATGGCCAGCGCTTCGGCGGCGGTGTAGCCGAAGCGGGTCAGCCGGGGCAGCATGTGCGCCTGCAGGTGGCTTTGCGCGGGGTTGAGCAGCAGATCGGTGCCGAAGGCCGTCTTCACCCCGTACTCGCGCGCCCAGCGGTAGGTCCGTTCGACCCCCGCGCACACGAGCCGGTTCTTCTCCGCCGAGTCCGGATTCCGGTACTCGTGGTCCTCCTCCAGGAACGGCTGGGTGCTCAGCCACACGCCGTGGTGTTCCAGCGAGGCGATGGTCGACTCGTCGGCGAGGTGGCCGTGCTCGATCGACCTCACCCCGGCCGCGACGGCACGCTCGATGCCCGCGGGAGCGTAGACGTGCACCGACACGTAGGTGCCCCAGTCCTCGGCCGCCTCGACAGCGGCGCGCAGCTCGTCGGTGGTGTACTGGCACACGTCCAGGGGGTCGTAGGAGGACGCCGCCCCGCCTCCGGCCATGACTTTGATCTGGCTGGCGCCCTTCTTGAGTTGTTCGCGTACCGCCGCGAGAACGCGGTCGCATCCGTCGGCGACACGCGACATCCCCAGCTGTTCGGCGCGGGAGGACGCCCCGCCCAGGGCGGTCGGTGGTTCGTAGGCGGCGCCGAAGTCGGCATGGCCCGACGTCTGGGAGATTCCCGCCTGGCACGGGTATATGCGGGGCCCGGGAAACAGCCCGGCGTCCAGGACCCGCTTCAGATCGATCGTGTCGCCGGACATGTCGCGCACGGTGGTGAAGCCGCGCATCAGCATTGCACGGGCTTGGGCCAGGCCGTTGTAGTAGGCCAGGCCCGCACCGCCCTGCAACAGCTGGACCTCGGTGCTGCCCGCGAGCATGACGTGGGCGTGGGCGTCGATCAGCCCGGGCATCAGGACGCGCAGGGTGCCGTCAGCGCGAGTGCCGTCGACGACGGTGGCGGCGGCTTGCGAGGGCGGCGCCTCGCCTGCCGGGACGATCGCGTCGATCCTGCCGTCCTTGAGGAGGACGTGGCCCTCGCGCAGCTCGGGGTCGGTTCCGTCGAAGATCCGCACGTTCTGCAGCAGTATCGGCACGGAGGGTGTCTGTCCGCTCATGCGCGACTCCTAGCCCGAGCGGCCCCGGCGCAAACCGAGCAGCAGGGCTGAACCGGGCCACACGTCGAGTGGCTGCCCGCGGTCGACTGACCGCCGCCTAACCTGGACGACGTGGCCATACGAAACGTCCGGTCGACTCCGATCGCCGGTCCGCGAGATGCCGGCCCGCCACAGCACGACTCGGTCCAAAGGCGCGGTCTCCCCCTCTATGCCGCCGGCGAGATCGACGTACCGTTCGTCGTCGCCAGCAGGACCGAGCTCATCCGCAGCGAAACGTACTGGGAAGAGCATTCCCATCCCACGCACGAACTGCTCTGGAATCAGCGGGGCGTGTCCTCGGCACGGATCGGCGGTCGCGTCTGGATGCTCACCCCGGTCGTCGGCCTGTGGATACCTGCGGGCGTCCGCCATTCGGGCTGGACTCCCGCCGGGACACGGCACCGCGCCGCGCAGTTCGCCGTCGATTCGGTGCCGGCGATCTCCGACCGACCCGTCACCGTAGAGCTCACGCCGTTGCTGCAGCTCCTGCTCGATCGGCTCGAGTCCGACCGCCTCGCACCAGCCGCCCGTTCGAGGACCGAGGCAGTGGTACTCGACGTGCTCGCCCCCGCCCGGCACCGGTTGAGCCTGCAGATGCCGGAATCGCCGCTGCTGGCCCCCATCTGCGCCGCAGTGCGCGACGATCCCGCCGATGCCACGACGCTGGTCGCATGGGCGGCGCGGCTCCGCGTGAGTCCCCGCACCATCACCCGGACCTTCCAAAGCGAGACCGGCCTCGGGTTCAGCCAGTGGTTGGCCACCGCTCGCATGCAGCACGCGGTTGCGATGCTCGCGCGCGGAGACAGCCTCGACGAGGTCGCCCTGTGTGTCGGGTACCACTCGGCCAGCTCGTTCGGCGCGGCTTTCCGTCGGGTCACGGGGACAAGCCCGGGTCGTTTCCTGTTGCACTGACGCCGCCTCGGCGCCCTGCTCCACCGCACGAGGGTGTCCGTTTCGCGAAAGACGAGTCGTTTCCGCGCGATTGCGTACCTACCACGACACCTCTAATTTTGGTTAGGCAAACCTAATCCCCAATGCAGGGGGCGGGGCAGCCCGCGCTGCATCGGTGCGTTGCGGCTGCCGCGACTCGACCCCTGCGGTCACACGCCGCCCCACGTGTCACAGCGGCGGGAGAACCGAACTACGGCGTCGCCAGGCCAAGGCCGCCAGGCCCGCCGCGACCGGAAGGAAACCATGCCACGCGTTCCACGGCCGGCTGCGTTCTCGGCAGCCGCCCTGCTCACTCTCGGCCTTACCGCCTGCGCGGGGAACTCCTCCAGCGAGGAGGACAGCGGCCCCGGCGACTGGAGCACCGTCACCATCGAGCACGCGCTCGGCGCCACGACCATCGATGCGGAACCCGAACGCGTGGCGACCGTCAACTGGGCCAACCACGAGGTCCCGCTCGCTCTGGGGGTCGTGCCGGTCGGTATGGCCGCCGCCAACTTCGGCGACGACGACGGCGACGGCGTGCTCCCGTGGGTGGAGGAGCGGCTTGAAGAACTCGACGCCGAAACCCCGGTGCTGTTCGACGAGACCGACGGCATCGACTTCGAAGCCGTCGCCGACACCCGCCCGGACGTGATCCTCGCCGCGTACTCCGGCTTGACCCAGGAGGACTACGACACGTTGAGCGAGATCGCTCCGGTCGTCGCGTACCCGGAAACCGCCTGGGCGACCCCGTGGCGGGAGATGATCGGACTGAACAGCAAGGCCCTCGGCATGGCCGACGAGGGCGAGAAACTCGTCTCCGACCTCGAAGGCGAGATCGACGAGGCGGTCGCGGCGCACCCGGGCATCGAGAACAGTTCGGCGATGTTCCTGACACACGTGGACACCACCGACCTCAGCGAGGTCAGCTTCTACACAGCGCACGACACACGCACCAGGTTCTTCGAGGACCTCGGCCTGGAGACCCCGGAGAGCGTCGCGAACGCGTCCGCCGATACCGAGGAGTTTTCGCTGACCCGAAGCGCCGAGCGGGCCGACTCGTTCGACGACGTCGACATCATCGTCACCTACGGCGGTGACGAGATCGTCGAGGCCTTGGAGAGCGACCCCCTGCTGTCGCAGATGCCGGCGGTGGAGAACAGTGCGATCGTCAGCCTCCCCGGCGAGGAGCCTCTGGGCACGGCCGCGAACCCGACGCCGCTGTCGATCTCGTGGGTCCTCGACGACTACCTGTCGCTCCTGGCCGAAGCCGCCGAGAAGCAGTGACTGCGACCGCCGCACCCCCCGTGCCGGGCGCCGCGCGACGGAGGCATCCGGCACGGGGCAGGTCCCTCTGGTTGCTCGTGCTGCTCGGCGTGCTGGGGGCGATCGCAGCGGCCTCGGTCACCGTCGGTTCCCGCGAAGTCGAGTGGAGCGACGTCCTGGCGGCGCTGACCGGCTCCGCCGAAGGCTTCGACCAGGCGGCCGTCGCGAAGCGGATCCCCCGCACCCTGCTCGCCCTTCTCGCGGGCGCCGCCCTCGCCGTTTCGGGCGCCGTCATGCAGGGGGTGACCCGAAACCCACTGGCCGATCCGGGCATCCTGGGCGTGAACATGGGAGCCTCGCTCGCCGTCGCCTCGGGCATCGCCTACTTCGGCCTGGCCTCGGCGACCGGCTTCGTGTGGGTGGCGATCGCCGGTGCCGGCGCCACCTCGGTATTCGTCTACGTGATCGGCTCGCTCGGTCGAGGGGGCGCATCGCCGCTCAAGCTCGCGCTAGCCGGTGCGGCGACCTCGGCGGCGCTGGCGTCCTCCATCAGCGCCGTCGTACTTCCGCGCGGCGACATCGCCGAAGGGGTCCGCTCCTGGCAGATCGGCGGCGTCGGCGGCGCGACGTTCGACGGCATCACGCAGGTGCTTCCGTTCCTCGCGGCCGGGCTCGCCGTCGCCCTGCTTTCGGCGCGAGGACTCAATCTGCTCGCCTTGGGCGACGACCTCGCCGCAGGGTTGGGCGAACGCGTCGCCGTCACACGGACGACGGCCGCCTTCGGCGCGGTCGTGCTGTGCGGCGCGACCACCGCGGTGACCGGTCCGATCGGCTTCGTCGGACTCGTCGTCCCGCACGTGTGCCGGCTGCTCGTCGGCGTCGACCACCGGTGGCTGCTCCCGTTCTCGGCGCTGGGCGGCGCCGCCCTCCTCACGGCAGCGGACGTGATGGGCCGGATCGTGGCGCGCCCGGGCGAGATCGACGTCGGCATCGTGACCGCGTTGATCGGCGGCCCCTTCTTCATCTACATCGTCCGCCGTCAGAAGGTTCGTGACCTGTGACCGCCCCTACCGCCGAGAGCAGCGTGTCCGCCCGGACGTCCGGACCGGTCGGCGTCGTCCGCAGGCGCCGCGTGCGCCGTCGGCGCACCGTGATCACCGCTCTCACCACTCTGATCGTCCTCGTGTTCCTCGTGACCCTGATGGTCGGGCGGACGTTCTACCCTCCCGGCGACGTCGTGGGGGTGATCCTCGGACAGGACGTGCCGGGCGCCTCGTTCACCGTCGGACGACTGCGGCTGCCGCGAGCCGTGCTCGCGGTGGCGGCCGGCCTGTGTTTCGGGCTCGCCGGCGTAACGTTCCAGACCATGCTGCGCAATCCGCTCGCCAGCCCCGACATCATCGGAATCAGTTCGGGAGCCAGCGCGGCCGCGACCTTTGCGATCGTGGTGCTCTCACTCGACGGGACCGGGGTGTCGGTATTCGCCATCGCCGCCGGCCTGGCGGTGTCGCTGATCGTGTACGTACTGTCGTTCAAGCGCGGGGTCACCGGGACCCGGCTCATCCTGATCGGCATCGGCATCGCCGCCATGCTCGACAGCGTGACGTCCTACATCCTCGACCGGGCGGCCCAATGGGACCTGCAGGAGGCCATGCGGTGGCTGACCGGCAGCCTCAACGGCGCCGGCTGGGACGAGACGGTCCCGGTCATCGCCGCGCTGGCCGCGATCGGCCCCGTGCTGCTGTACAAGTCGCGCGACCTGGCCGTGCTCCGACTGGGCGACGAGACGGCGTCGGCCCTGGGCATCCGTGTCGACCGCACACGGCTCGTCGCCACTACCGGCGCGGTCGGACTCATCGCCTTCGCGATCGCCGCGACGGGGCCGATCGCGTTCGTGGCCTTCCTCTCCGGCCCGATCGCGGCCCGCATCCTCGGGCCGAACGGCTCCCCGCTGGTGCCCTCCGCCCTGGTCGGCGCCCTGCTCGTGCTGATAGCCGATCTCTGCGGGCAATTCGCATTCGGAACCCGCTACCCCGTCGGGGTCGTCACCGGCGTCCTCGGAGCGCCCTACCTCGTCTATCTGATCGTGCGCACCAGCCGCGCGGGCACAAGCCTGTGAGCACGCCCCAAGCCCGCTTGCTCCTCGGGTGGCCGCAGTCCACGAACACCGCGAGTCGGCGGCACACCGCTCCGAGGAGCCCGCACGCCGACCGCAACGGACCGCTCTTCACCTGGCCGGCCCCGAGCCGGATGCCGGCGAACGTCCTCGGCGATCGGCCGACCGGTGACCGCGGTTTCCCGAGTCGGCTCGGTCACCACTCCTCTGAGGTCCCACCGGTCCCGTCGAGCCTGCGGATCGCCGCGGCCGTCTCGATCCCGCCGTCGTGCAGGACGAAGCGCATGCGGGAGACGTCGATGTAGGCGGCGTCGAGGGGATGCCCGGCCAGACGCGCGAGGGCGGTGCTGTACTTCTCCATCGAATCGCGTCCCGGAATGAATATCGAGAGTTCGTCGCGGGCCGCGAAGTCATGCACCTCGACCTCGTCCGACAGCGCCGCAATCGCTTGCCCGTCCGCCGCGACGGGGACCTCCACCGACCAGTACAGGCCCTCGGAGGTGAGACTTCGCAGCTCCGGGGTCGCGTCGACCCAGGTTCGCCACGGGGTACCGGAGACGACGGCTCCGCACGACTCCGCGGTCTCGGCCAACTCCGCGACGGTGGCGGTCACAGCCGCACCGACCTCGTCCCAGTCGTCCTGGTCGTTCCCGATCAACGGGGTGGACACGGGCTTTGCCGCCACGGTCGTCGCGGGAACACGGCGCAGGCGCGGCTGCGGCCACGCGTCGAAGAATCGGCGTGCCTCGTCGATCGCCTCGTCCTGGTCCCGACGTCGACGCTGCACCTCCTCGCTGTGCTGGTCCAGCAGGGGGAGCCGCTCGTTCGGCTCTTCGAGGGCACGCCGGACCGTCTTGACGCTCATCCCCGCGCGGCGCAGGACGGTGATGAGCATGGCTTGCTCCACCTGGCCGAAAAGGTAGGAGCGATATCCCGTCCGCTCGTCCACACCGGCCGGCACGAGCAATCCCTCGGAGTGGTAGAACCGCAGCGTCTGAGGCGACAAACAGCACATCTCGCTGAACTCGCTGATGGACAACATGCCGTCATGATCGGCCTTGCAGCAACGACAAAGTCAAGCACCGGTTCCGTACGGCGGATACCGGCCACCACCGCTCCCCTGCACCGCGCAGATCCACGACCGCCCGACGCGGCCGGTGCGTCGTCAGTGCGGGCCCGCTGCGGCTCCTCCGGCAGGCCGCTGCCCGCGCCGTTTGTGCGGCTCGGTGAAATCACCGCTCCACACCAAGCGCTCGGCGACCTCCCGCAGTTTCCGATTCATGTGCTGCGACGCCCCGCTGAGCAGGCCGAAAGCCTCGTGCGCGGAGATCCTGCGCCGCTCCATCAGAATCCCGGTCGCCTGCCCGATGACGTCGCGGCTGTCCAAGGCAGCGCGCAGGTGCCCCCGCTCGCGAGCCCCGGCCACCGCAACGGCCGCGTGGGCGGCCATCAGGGTCCCTATACGCTCGTCGACCGCATCGAAGGCCTCGTCCTTTCGCGCCCACAGCATCAGCGCTCCGACGGCCCGGCCCTCCACCGTCAAGGGCAAAGTCAGCACGGAACCGCCCTCGCGCTGGATCACCCGCCGGGTGAACTCCGGCCAGCGCGATTCATGCCGCAGCGAGTCCACACGTACGGGCGTGCCGTCGTCGATCGCCTGGATGGACGGTCCTTGGCGGCACCAGTACTGCAGCGCGCCCATCCGCTGGGCCGACTCGCCGGTCGCCGCGGCGGTGCGCATGCCCTTGCGCTCTGCCAGGGACAGCACGGCGTCTTCGGCGTCGGGAACGAACCGCGCCCCGGCCAGCACCACCTCTTCGCACACGGCCGATACGTCCCGCCGCGCTTGCAAGGCGCCGGCCAGATCGGTCAATGCGGTGGCCAGCCCCAACTCCTCCTGCGACGGTCTCCGCACCGTGGCCCCTCTCCTGCACCCCGCGATACCCGTGCAACGTCGACGATCCCCCGGCCCGGTGCGACGAAGATACGCGTCCAGGCGGGGCTGTGGCGACGAGTCGATCACGCACGGGAAACGGGCCGTTCGGCCCGGCTTCCCTCGGGGACATCGACCCGTGCGCCGATGTCCCTACCCCGCAGGGCGGTGGTCGCCTCATCGCAAAACCATGTTCTTCGGCACACAGTACTCATTTGAAGCAGGCGCGACGGCGCCGGGCACCCACGGCGGCGCGCCGCGTCGAGGCGCTACCGGCCCCTGCGGTGACCCCGCGGCGAGGGGAGACCGGAGCACCTATGAAGCCCGGCACGAGACCGCACACGATGCAGCCGGTGAGCCACGGAGACGACCGCGGTTGCGCCCTCTACAAGAGATTCGGCGCTTCGACGACACGCATGCGCCCACGCAGCTGCAAGAGACGCGATCAAGCAGGCGCTCCTTCGCTTGCGCGGTGCTCGGGGCGCCAGGTGGCCACGAGAGCGGCTGCCAGGAGGAGTTCGGCCACGTCTCCTCCGTAGTACATGATCTCTGCACCGCTTCGGAGCTGCGTGACGGGGACGTGGACGTCGACCCCGAAGCCGCCGTACATCATCTGGGAGATCACCGAGTGCGCGGCGATCGCGAGGCCGAGGTAGACCAGCCTCACGGGGACTGCCGGACGTGCCGGCGCGGGGTCCGGTCCGGCGATGACGTAGGCGAACAGGTAGCCCGAAAGCAGGAAGTGCAGGTGCAGAATCCAGTGGCCTCCGGGCTGCCCGGTGAGGAGACCGTACAACGGGGTGAAGTAGAGGACCGCCAGGCTGCCCGTGGAGAGGAGCAGCGCGACGAGCGGGTGGGTCGGCACGCGGGCGGGACGGCTGTGCAGGACGGCCGACAACCGTCGCCCGCGGGCCGGGGGCAGTCGGCGAAGCAGCAGGGTGATCGGTGCCCCGAGTACGAGGGCCAGCGGCGCGTACATGCCTACGAGCAGGTGCTGGACCATGTGGCCGCGGAAGTCGGCGTGGGCGAAGGACGCGACGGGCGGCAGCAGTGCGACGGCCAGCAGGGCGATTCCCGTTGCGAAGCTCCCCGTACGCCACCGGTTCCACCCCTGCACCGGATTGCGTCTGCGCGCCTGTGCGACCAGGTAGAGGTAGAGCCCCAGGACCGCGATCAGGACCGCAGCGGTGAGCAGCGACTCCGCCCCGGCCACCGCCGCCTGGCCGTGGCCGGTGCGACCGCCGGCTGTCACGCGGACTCCCTCTTCTCGCGGGAGTCCGGGGCCTCGGGGTCGAAGGGCCGGCCGCTGCGTTGGAGCAGGTAGCCGCCCAGGAGCAGGATCGCCCCCAAGAGCAGGAAGGCCAGGTCCCACAAGAGTCGGTCGGGACCGGCGTAAACGTGGTGGATGGCGAGGACGTGGTGGTTGAGGACGCCTTCGGCGAGGTTGAAGACGCCCCAGCCGGCGAGGACCCACCCCCACAGCACTCGGGAGGCCCACACTCGGCGGCGGTTCCTCGTGACACGGGAATAGAGGATGGCCAGTCCCACCAGCACACAGAGCCAGCACATCGTGTGGAAGACCCCGTCCCAGACCGTGTTCATCTCCAAGCCGGAGACGGTCTCGGGATCGTAGTACTCGAGCCCGATACGGTCCTGGTCGGTGCTGGTCAGCATGTGGTGCCACTGCAGAAGCTGGTGCAGGAGGATTCCGTCGACGAATCCTCCCAGCCCCGCGCCCAGCACGGTGCCGGGGAGCAGGAGACTGCGCGGCCGGTCGCCTCCGGAGCGGGGCTTCCTCGCCATGGTCCCTCCCCAGGCACTGACGGCTTGATGCTCCCGAGTAGAGCCGCCCGACGGGCGGGACCTGCCCGATCCCGCTCGGCGGCTCCCGGCCCTTCTCGCCAAGCAACCGCTGCCCTCTCGGCCCGCGGGCATGCGTCTGCGCCAAGCTGGGCTCCCCAACCTGGGCGTTGGGGCGCGTGCTGCATGGGCCGTCGTCGAACGCGCGTAGCGGGCCGGCCGCATGGGGCGGCCGGCAGCCGGGACCGGAGACGGCGTCGACGCTGCCGGGGGCGCGGCTGCGGGCGTTGGCCAGAGGCCGCGCTACCGCTGTCGACCACTGCGGATGCGGTAGGCCCGCTGCTGGCAGGCGCGAGAGCAGTAGCCCCGCGGGCGGCCCCGAGGGGCGTCCTCGACGGGCGCGCCGCATACTGCGCATCGACTTTCGTCACGCTTTTCATCACGAACGAGGGCCTCGACACCGTCGAGCACCCGTTCGAGCCCGAACTCGAAGGGATCCACCGGCGTTTCGAAAGCACCCTCCTGATACAGGCGGGTCAGCGCGGGATACCGGTCCAAGTGGGCGAACAGCGAGTCGCGGTCGCGCCACCACTCCTCGTCGCTGACGCCGGTGCGGCGTTCGGCGCGCTCTGCCGCGGCCGCCTGCCGCGCGGTGCTGTTGACGAAACCGCCGACGAGGTTCACCGATGCCACGACCTGCGCCGGCGACAGGCCGGCGCCCGCCACGATCTCCAGTGCCCGGTCGAAGCGCGCCACAGTGTGCGGCCCGGGGACGAGCCGGGCATCGTCCGATTCCACCAGCCAGGGATGGCGCCGGTGCAGCTCCAACCCGTCCCGGGCCCACGCGGCCAGCGCGCCGCGCCACCCGTGGGGCTGCTCGGCGTCGGCGCCGGCCGCGGGCTCGCTGTGGACCTGGTCGCACATGAGGGCCACCAGTTCGGCTTTGCCCGGAACGTGCCGGTAGAGCGCCATCGTGGTGAATCCGAGCCGCTCGGCCAGGCGCCGCATCGACACGGCGGCCAGTCCTTCGGCATCGGCCAGTTCGACCGCGGCGCCCACGATCCGATCCAGGCTGAGGCCGCGTCGCGCCTTCGCTTCCCACAGCAGTTCGGTGCTGCGCTCCGGATCGGCCATCGCCGCCCTTTCGTCGTGCTCGTCGACCATTCGAAGTGTACGGTGTAGACATGCGAGATGAGACACCGGCGGTCTTCGTCGCCCCCTCAGGCGACGACACCGGCCCGGGCACGTTCGAGCACCCGTTCGCCACCTTGGACCGCGCCCGCGACCTGGCCGCGCCGGGAACCGTGGTCACACTCCGAGGCGGCACCTACCGCCTCACCGACACCTTCCGCCTCACCGCCGAGCACTCCGGAGTCGTCTACCAGGCCCACGGCTACGGCACCGCCGCGCAAGAGGAGGTGGTGGTCAGCGGCGGACGCCCGGTCACCGAATGGGTGGCCGACGCCGACGGCACCCACCGGGCCCAGGCCCCCGGCCCCGCCCCCCGCCAGCTCTACGTCGGCGAGCACCGGGCCGAACGGGCCGCGATCGCACTGGAACACCCCCTGGTCCGCACCCCCGGCGGGTATACCGCCGAGGGCACCGGACCGCAGTCCTGGCACGGTGATGTCGAGTTCGTCTACCGCGGCGCCTACCCATGGTCAGAGGCGCGCTGCCCCGTCGCGCGCATCGCCGGCGACGCGAAATCGACCGAGATCACCATGGCGGACCCGGCGTTCGACCGCGCCACGCGCCTCTACCACGCACTCATCTCCTGGGACGGTCCCGGCGCGGGCGAGACCTACGGCGTCGACTTCCCGACCTTCGCCGAGAACAGTCCGGCCTTCCTCACCGACGGCACCTTCGCCACCCACGCCGGTGTCCTCCACTACCGCCCGCTGCCCGGCGAGGATCCGACCGACGCGGTGGCGCCGGTACTGGAGACGCTGCTGCACGCCCGCGGTCTCAGCGACGCTGCTTTCCGCGGGATCACGTTCGCCGAGGCGACCTGGCTGCACCCCGGCACACCCAGCGGGTTCCTGCACTACCACGGCAACGCCTACTACGACGGCGGCGGCCTCCACACGGTCACCTTCGCCGAGGGGCAAGGCCAGGTGACGGTCCCCGGCGCCTCCGCGAGTATCCCCGGAAACGTGGTCTTCGAGGACACGGCACGGGTAGCGCTGGAAGGCTGCCGGTTCACCCGGCTCGGCGCGGTCGCGGTGGAGTTCCGCGGTACAGGCGCCGACAACGCGGTCCTCGGCAGTGAGATCACCGAGGTCGCCGGCGGCGGACTGGTGATCGGCGAAGGCGCACGCCGCCACCGCGTCGAGGACAACCGCATCCACCGCATCGGCCGCGACTACCGCGGCTCACCCGCCGTCCTGCTCAGCGGAACCCTCGACACCGCCGTCGCCCACAACCAGGTCGACAACGTCCCACACGCGGGCGTCGTCGTCTACGAGGGACGCGGCACCCGCGTACTGCACAACCTCATCCACGACACGATGCAGGTCCTGGCCGACGGCGGCGGCATCTACATCTCCGGCCCCCAGGGCGGCTCCCCCGCCGACGGCGCCCTGGTGCGCGGCAATGTCGTCCGCGACACGATCACGCCGTACAACTTCGGGCTCTACACCGACTACGGCGCCTCCTGGGTCACCGTCCGGAACAACGCCGTCTACCGGTCCGACGCACCGGTCGTGCTGGAGGTCTCGCCGCCCCTGGAGCATGTGGCGTTCACCGGCAACGTGTGGGACGCCGACCCCGGCGACGCCCCCGACGGCGTGGAACTGGCCCACAACACGACCCTGCGACCCGAGGCCTTCGACGGCCACCCGAAAGTCGCCGCCATCGCGGCCGAGGCGGGAATCCGTCCCTCGACCCGGCCGCATCCCGGCTCCCGGACGGTGCCGGGCCGCCCGACCGTGCAGGAGTCCGGAGGCGACCGTGCCGAATGAGACCACCGTCCCGCTGCCGGCGTGCCGCGACATCGACGGCGTCGCCGACTTCTCGCGATGAGCCGGCAACCGGAACCCACCGGGCCCGGTGAACTCATCCGGGCACGTGCCAGTGGCCCGCCAGGTCCCGGTAGAGCGGGGAGTCGCGCAGGAGGGACTCGTGCGTGCCGGAGGCGGTGCCCGAGCCGTCCAGGACGAGGATCCGGTCGGCCCGCAGCGCCGACGACAGCCGGTGCGCGATGACGATCAGCGTCGTGCCCGGCCGGCTCGCCAACGCGTCCTCCGCGTGCGCCTCGGCGGCCGGGTCCAGATGGCAGGTCGACTCGTCCAGGATGAGCAGTGGCGCCGGGGACACGTAGGCGCGGCCCAGGCAGAGCGCCTGACGCTCCCCGGCGGACAGCGTCCCGGGGTCCACGTCGGCCCCCAGACCGCCGAGGCGGTCCACCAGCGGCCCGAGGTCGAGCGCCGCCACCGCCCGGGAGATGCGGTCGTCCCCGGCGCCGGGCTCCAACTGGGCGAGGTTCTCTCGGACCGATCCGGCGAAGACGTAGCCCTGCTGGGGCAGAAGGACCCGCAAACGGGCGAGTTCCCGGGCGGAGCGTCCGGCGATGGGCCGACCGGCCAGCCGTACGGCGCCCTCGTCGGGCGTGTGCAGTCCGCACAGCACGTGTGCCAGCGTCGACTTGCCGATCCCGCTCGGGCCGACGACCGCGATGCGCTCGCCGGACTCGACCGTGAGTCCGAACCCCTCCACCAGGGGGCGCGTCCCGGCTCCGTAGGACACCCGCACCCCGCGGCACCACACCGCCGGCGCCGCCTCCCCCGCGGGGGAGGCGCACGGTCCGCGGTCACCGGCCTCGGTCCCCCGGGGCTCCTCCTCGTCGCCTCCGTCCGCCTCCTCGGACACGAACCGGTCGAGGACCACCACGAGGCGGCTGCCCGCGGCCCCAACGGCGGTCATCATCTGCTGAAGGGCAGGCAGCAGGGACTGCACGAGATAGGCCAGGGCGCCCATGAGCGCTCCCGTGGTGACGCCCTGGTCGCGCAGCCACGGCGTGGCCACGAGCAGCAGGACGACGGGCAGCTGCCCCGCCACGCCGAGCGCCAGCATCCTCGCGGCCGTCCACCGGGCCAGGGACCGCGTCGACGCGGCGGCCTCGCCGATCAGGCCCGTGGTGCCGTCGACCGCCGTGCCGGTGGTCCCGCAGGCGACCAGGTCGCGCATCTGGCTCCGCAAGGCCCCCGCGCGGTCGGTGAACGCCTCGTCGGCGTCGAGGAACCGGCCTTGCGCCGCGGCCATGGGAACCAGAGTGAGAAGGAAGAGCACCAGGCCGAGCAGCATCGGCGGGACCACGACCACGAGCAACTCGGGGGCGAGGGTGGCCATCCCCGCGAGCGCTCCCACCGCGGTGAACAGGAAGGACCGCATCGTCAGGACCAGCCCGGCGAAGCTGTCCCGTGCGATCTCGGTCTGCTGTGTGAGCCGCGATACGGCGGCCCGCTCGGCCCTCGCCGCCTGTGCCGGGTCGGCCACCGCCCGGCGCAGAGCCTGTTCGACCGCGCGCCGCACCAACCCGTCGCGCAGGGGTTCCACCAGGCCGGCGAGCTGGACGAACACACCGCGCAGCACGGGCCCGGCGAGGAGGATCGAGACCGCGGCGACGGCCAGCCACGCCAGGCCGACGGGGGGCCGACCCGCCAGGAACCCCTGGTCCAGAGCGCGCGCCAGGCAGATCCCGACGAGGAAGGTCTGCACGGACTCCATCAGCGACCATGCGCCCAGGCGCAGCAGCGCCCGCCTGTGACGCCCGAGGAAGCTCCGGACGTGCGGCATCAGTCCGCGCAGCATGCCCCGGCGGCGGCCGGGCCGCCGCGGGTTCGCGTCGCCGTCCTGCGGGCGGGTGCGCCGGGACGCCGGCGGGCGCCGGGTGTCCGCCCCGACCCCGCCGGCCTCCTCCGCAACCCTGCCGGGCCTCACCGGTCCCCCCGGCCGTCGGAGTCGTCGGTGTGGCCGAAGACCGCGCGGTAGTCGGGGTCCCGCCACAGTTCGGCGTGGCTGCGCACGGCCCGGATGCGGCCGCCGTCCAGCCACACCACCAGGTCCGCGCGCGCCGCCGTGGAAAGGCGGTGCGCGATGACGACGCGGGTGCCGGGGCGGACTTCACGGGCCAGCGCCCGGTCCACCTGCCGTTCGGTCGCCGTGTCCAGACTGGAGGTGGCGTCGTCCAGGATCATCAGCCGTCCCGCGTGGGCGAACGCCCGCGCAAGCCCCAACCGCTGCAGTTCTCCGCCGGAGAGCGGCGCCTCGTCCAGCGGCGTGGCGTATCCCCGGGGAAGAACCTGGACGAAGCCCTCGGCTCCGGCCGCGCGAGCGGCCGACCGGACGCGTTCGGGCGGAGCGGTCTCGGCTCCTGCCGCGATCGCGTCCGCGACGGTCGCGCCCTGGAGCGCGGGCCGCTCGAACGCGTACCCGACCTCGGTGCGGAGCACGTCGGCGGCCACGGAGGCCAGCGGCACCCCGTCCAGGCGGACCTCGCCCTCGTCGGGATCGGAGAGCCGCCCGGCGACGGCCGCCAGCGTCGACTTGCCGGCACCGGAGCGTCCCACGATGGCCGCCGTCTCACCGCCGGGCACGCGCAGGTCGACGTCGCGCAGCACCCGCACGCCGTCGCGGTCCACCCCCACACCGCGCAGCTCAAGCGTTCCCGGGCCGTCGGGAGGCAGCTCCGCGCGCCCGTAAGCCAGCGGGGGGACCGCGAAGAGCGCGTTCACGCGGCGCGCCGCCGTCCGGCCGCGCACCAGCGCTGCGAGCGGACCGGCGACCGATCCCAGCCCCGCCGCGAGGGCGGCGTAGCGGGAAACCGCCAGCAGGTCGCCGACGCTGATCCTGCCGTCCGCCAGACCGAGCCCGCCGACCGCGAGCACGGCGGTGATGAGCATGGGCATGAGCACTCCGCTGCGCGCCATCGCCGAGCCGTGCACCGACCACATGCGCCGCCCCTCGGTACCGAGCTCCTCCAGGGGGCGCAGGACGCGGGCGCGTTCCTCGTCGGCCGTCCCGGCGGCGGCTATGGCCCGCGCGCCGCCGAGGGCGTCCGTCAGCCGCGTCGCGATCAGGGACTGCACCCGCTGGTACCGCGAGACGCTGTCGGAGGAGTGGCGGGCGAAGGACCGCAGCAGCAGGCCCAGGACGGGGAGTCCGACCACGAAGGTCAGCCCCGTCCACGGGTCGATCACGAACAGTGCGACCAGGGCTCCGACGGGGGCGATGACGGCCGCGACGATCTGGGCCGCACCGGCGGGGGCGGCCCCGGCCTCGGTGGCGTTCGTCGAGAGCCGGGTCGCCACGTCCCCGGGGGAGAACGGGCTTACGTGGTGGGGTGCGGCGGCCAGCAGCCGCCGGATCGCCCGCAGCCGCAGCCAGGCGGTGGACCGGGCGCCGACCGTTCCCGCCAGCAGGGCGGCGGCCGCGTCCAGCGCGACGTCGGCGGCGGTCAGGGCCAGTGCCGCCGCCAGTGCGCGTCCGGCGTCGGGGTGGCCCTCCAGGAGCAGGTCGAGCGTGCTGCCGAGCACGGCGGGCAGGGCGAGCGAGGCGGCCGACGCCCCGGCGGCGCACAGCAGGATTCCCGCGGTGCGTCCGGCACTCTCCCGGGTCACCCGGGCGAGCAGAGCGTCTGCGGAGCGTGCGGCGCCGTTTTCGCTCGTACCGTTGCGCGGGCGGGTGGACGCCATTCGGTCGCCTTCCTGCAGGGCTCGTGGCGGAGTCCGGCGGCGCTCGCGGGCGCCGCCGGACCGAGGGGAGGGTCCGTGCACCGGACCCGACGCCGCGGGACCGGCGATCCGGCCCCGCGGCTCGCTCACGCCGCGCTCACACGCGGCGCGCCCCTAGTTGCAGGTGGTGACGCTCAGGCTGCTGTCACCGCACAGCAGGAGGCTGGCCTCGCTGCCGTGGGCGATCTCGCCGCGCGCCTCGTTGACGGTCTCCAGGGACTGAAGGTCGAGCAGAGTCATGGCTGCTATCCTTTCTTTCGATAATCTGCTGTCTTTATTCATTTGTTCCGGACCATGGCACTGGCCGGTTCTGGGTCCGCCGCAGCGGAGGAAGGAAGGGCAGCCCGGCGGGTTGTCCGCTCTGCGCTGCGGCGAGCGCGAGGAGGCATCCCGCGGTGCCCGTGGAAAGGTCCATGGAGAGCCGCATCAGCTGCTCTCCCGGAAAGGCCAGGTGGCCCTGGTAGCGCATGGCGTACCGGGACAGGGCCTCGATCTGGCGGCGCACCTGCCCGGGGCCGGTACCGGGTCCGGGGGCCGTCGTGCGGCTGAGGTAGAGGACCATGCCCGCCAAGCCGCGGAAGAGGCCGGGCTGGGCGTAGAAGCCGGACCGCGCGGCACCGACGATCTCCGGCCGGGCCCGCTCGAACGCCTCGTCGGAACGGTGCTCCAGGTAGTCGTCGAGCACCATCCCCACCCCGACGCTGCCCGCACCGAGGTAAGGCATGGTCCGCCATCCCTCGTCCACCTGCAGCGTGCCGAAGGCTCCGGTGACGCAGCGGTCGAGGTCGGCCCGAAGTGCGCGCTGGGCCAGGTCGAGCAGCGCGGTGTCACCGCCCCGCTCGTACAGGCGCAGGCAGAGCAGGGCCACGCCCGCGCCCCCGTAGAGCAGGCCGGCGCGGCGCCGCTCGGGCGGGGCGCCGAGGAAGCGGTCCGCGGCCAGCTCCGCGCAGCGCAGCGCGCCCGAGCGCAGCTCCGCCTCTCCGCTGTCGGCCGCCAGGGAGTCCAGGGCCAGCCCGATTCCGGCCGTCCCGTCGTGCAGTCCGGGGCCCAAGCCCTCCCAGGGCTGCGCGAGGACCAGTCCGGCCAGCTCCAGGGAGCGCTCCCGGTGATCGAGGCGGTCGAGAGTCCAGGACACGCCCGCGAGTCCGGAGAAGAATCCCAGGGGGGTTCCCGACTCGGGCTCCTTGCTGTGGCGTAGCAGCCATTCCTCTGCCTCGGGGCATCGTGGGGCGCCGCTCTCGGCGAGGGCGTAGAGCACCCCGGCCGCGCCGTAGCCGAAGGAGAGGCCGCCGCCCGCCGTCGAGAACTGGACGATGTCGCCGGGAAAGTAGCGGTCGTCGCGGTCGGGGGTGGCCGAGGCGAGGACGGCGCGGACCATCGAGTCCCGGCAGCCCGGCCAGTCCCCCGGGTCGGCCGGCGGGTAGGGGTCGTGCGCGCCGGCGCCCGCAGCGAGCGCTCCCGGGGAAGGCGCGCCCCCGCCTGGTCCGCCGTCCGGATCGCGCAGGATCTCCGCCACGCCGAGGTCCAGGAACTCCCGGGCCTCGGGGAAGATGCGCGCGGCCTCCTCGGCCAGGTGCCCGGCTTTGGTCCGGTCCACGGCGAACAGGCTGGTCAGGGGCAGGAAGAGGGCGATGCGCAGGCAGGCCAGTGCGTACCGGTCCACGTCGAAGCCGCGGCGCTCGCGCGGGGCGACGAAGCCCGGGTTGGCGACCGTCTGGCGGACGTCCTCCTCGGCGTTACGCGCGGCCTCGAAGTCCAGCAGCACCACGGAGGACTCGTCCTCGGAGACCACGATGTTGAAGAGGTGCAGGTCGTTGAAGACGATGCCGCGCGCGTGCACCGCCTCGACGGCCTCCTCCACGAGTCCGTGCAGGCGCATCGCCCACCGGCCGTACTCCCTCAGCTTCTCCGGTGCGGGGTCGGGCTCGACCAGCGGATGGCGATGGGCGAAGAAGGAGTTCAACGGCGTGCCGTGGATGTACTCCATCACCAGGAAGCGGTGGTCGCCGAGGGTGAAGACGTCCTTGACCTCGGGGGTGCAGTCCAGGCCGGAGAGCCGCTCCAGGGCTGCGCGCTCGCGCTCCAGGCGGTGCACCGCGTCGGCGCCGTCGGCGGCCAGACCGGCGTGCGGCCGGCCCTCCTTGAGCACCACGGCCTCGTCGGTGCGCCGGTCCCGCCCGGCGTAGACCCCGCCTCCGTTGGAGAAGTGCAGGGCGCGCTCGATGTCGTACGGCAGCCCGGTGACGTCGACGGCGCTGCGCGCCTCCAGGTGCGGACGCAGGAAGTCGGGGACGGTCACCCACTCCGGCGTCTGGAAGACCGGGCCGCGCCGGTCGGGCACGAGCACGCCGTCGGCGTTCTCCAGCGCGGGCACCGGCTCGCCGTGCTCGTCGTAGCAGTGCCGCCTGGTGAAGCTCCCGTAGCGCAGGTGGACCGGCCCCGCGTTCCAGCGCACGTCGCTGAGCACGTAGGGGCCGGGTTCGCCGCCCACGAGGGCGTCCAGACCGGCGGCGACCGAGGCGCACTCGGCCTCGTCGGCCGGGTAGACGGTGATGAACTTCCCGCTGCTCCCGCGGTCGGCGTACTTGGCGTTCCGGTTGTGCAGCAGATACCGGGTGGGAACGAACTTGAACGAGACGTAGTGCGCCACGCAGTAGTCCCAGACCCGGGCGAGGATCGATTCCGCGTTGTCCAGGCAGGCGGAGACGTGGATCTTCCACCCCTGCTCCGGCAGGCGGGGCTCCACGGGGCGCAGTGCCAGCCAATCGCCGGCGCGGTGGCTCTGCCACCCTTCGGGGACCGGCCGCTCAGCCGTTTCGAATACGCGGTCGTGTCCGCCGACCGTTCCGGAGGAACCGGAGCCCGACCAAAGCCGGTGGGGCGTGTCATAGAAATGGCGGTCGGCGTCGCAGAACACACCGTACCCCTTGATCACACGAACTCCCTCGGTCGTCTCGGTCAGCGACTTTTCAGATCCTGACATAGGGCTTAAGTCGCGGTCCACACCTTTGCCCGCATTTTTTTATCGGCCCCCGGTTACTCGAGATCAACTTTTGCGAGGCGGGTGATCATTTTTCCGGCACTCCCCGTGCGTATTCACCGTTCCCGCCAGCACTTTCGACGTGATCGCACCCCCCAATGCACGTGCAAAAAAGCGGGCCCCGCCCGCCGCGTCGAACGAGTTCGACGTTCTGCGGCACATTAAACAAGGGCAGGCCAGAACGACACAGAGCCCTTTTTGTGGTGTACCCTGTCGCAGATTTCCAGTGAAGAATATCCGGTTTAGGAAGACTTGCGAGGTCTGTCGGCGTCCATGGCCAGGGAAGTCAGAGCGAGGCGAGGGCGGGTGAGGCCGGACCGGGAGACCTCGGATAAATGTCGACTGTAGACTGTGTGGCGCCGGAAAAACGCCGTGCGCCTGCTGCGGGGACAGAGGCCTCCGGATGGCGGGGAGCGGCCGACCATGCACACTTGACGGATCGGCGGAGCGGTCGGCACCCTTTCGTTGAGGTGTCCGACTCGACTCGGCACCCGACCACGCAATTCTTCCCGGATAATGCGAGGTGAACCCGCACCGATCCCCGGGCGCGCTTCGCCGGCCCGCCGAGGACGCCGCTTCGGGAGGGGCGCGAAAAATTTCCCCTACCGGCGCGCGCCGGAAAAATGTTCTCACCGCCGAAGGGCAGCGGCTCACACGCCCTTCGGGGAAAACGGACGCCGGGTGCTTTGCCGCATCGAATCCCTTCGCATCCCGTTGCGGAAAGCGGCGGCCCCTTGATCCGGGAAACCGCCCTCGGGGCCAAGCGACGCCGCCGAGGAACGCGAGCGCACGCGCGCTCCGGACGGGGCACCGCGAACGTCCGACACCTGCGCGTCCGGCGTCGTCACCTGCGGCGATCGCGGCCCCGGTCGGCGTGCCGCAGACACCCGGCGCCCCGGTCGGCGATACTCTCGGACCCTTCCTCGGAGAACCGGCCATGGCAGCCCGGCACCGCTTCGCGCGTCGTCCGTACTCGCGGCGGTCGCCGGCACGCACGACCGAACCGTCGGCGCCTCGCCCGCGCTCGGCGGCCCCGTCCGTTCCGTCCGGGCTTGCGAGCCCACCGGCGTTACGCACCGACCGCAACCGGCCGTCCGCTCTCGAACAACGTCCGCAAGCGCAGCACAGAACGGGGGCCTCTCGCTTTCGAGCGAACCCGGCGGCAGCGACGCACGCGACACGTGGTCCAGGAGGACGGCATGACGACACCCGGATCGCGGGTACGGAGCCAAGACGCGCGGACGCGGCAGGAAGCGCCCTGCTCCGCGGCGGACGGGCAGGACCCGCTGCGCGCGGCCGTCACTGGGCACCTCCAGGACTTCCTGGCCCGGCGGGGGTCCGCCGTCGCGGGCCTGGACGCGGATTTCGCCGACGAGGTCTTCGACCGGCTGGCCCGGTTCGTCCTCGAAGGCGGCAAGCGGATCCGGCCGACCTTCGCATGGTGGGGCTGGCGTGCCGCGGGCGGCGCCGAGGACGGCCCCGAGGCCGCCGCTGCGCTGCGCGCCGGCTCGGCGCTGGAGCTCGTCCAGGCGTTCGCCCTGATCCAGGACGACGTCATGGACCGCTCCACTGTACGCCGCGGCACACCGGCCGCCCATGTGCGGTTCGCGGAGGACCACCGGACGCAGGGATGGTTCGGCGACCCCGATCGCTACGGGGAGAACACCGCCCTGCTCGCCGCCGATCTCGCCCTGGTATGGGCCGAGGACATGTTCACCGAGGCCCTGAGCCGCATGCCCGCCGCCCGGGAGCGGGCACGCAGGCCCTGGCGGGCCATGCACACGGAGATGGTGGTCGGCCAGTTCCTGGACCTGCGCTCCCAGGCGCGCTCCGATGAGGCGGAGTCCACCCCGCTGCGCATCAACCGGCTGAAGACGGCCGCCTACAGCGCCGAGCGCCCGCTGCACCTGGGCGCGGCCCTGGCCGACGCGAGCGAGGAGGTCGTTTCGGCCCTGCGCCGCTTCGGGGAGGCGATCGGTTCCGCCTACCAGCTGCGCGACGATCTGCTCGACCTGTACGGCGACCCCGCGCAGACGGGTAAGGCGGTCGGCGCCGACCTGCGGGAAGGCAAGCGCACGCTGCTCCTGGCCGTAGGCCTGCGGCGAGCACGCGCCCGCGGGGACCGCGACGCGGTGCAGGCGCTGGACTCGGCGATCGGCGACCCCGGGCTCACCGACGCCGACGTGCGCACCGTCGCCGACCTCCTGGTGGCCCTGGGTGCCCGGCAGGCCGTGGAACAGCGCCTCGCCGCGCTGGTGGACGCGGGGACGCGCTCCCTGGCGGATGCGCCCATCACCCCGGCGGCCTACGAGGAACTCCGGCGGCGGGCACACGGGGTGATCACACGCGCGAGCTGAAGAACCTAGGCGTACCGGAGGCGGCCGGCAGCAGGCGGCAACGCACTCCGCGGCCCAGGCCCGGATCCGAGCCCCGCAACCCGCCCGACAGAGAAGAGAGCCCATGAAGCCGCGCGTACCCCGGACGCGTACCGTTCCCGGACGCACCGACCGCGTCGTGGTCGTCGGCGCCGGCCTGTCCGGACTCGCCGCCGCGCTGCACCTGCTGGGGGCCGGGCGGTCCGTGGCGATCGTCGAACGCGACGGGCATCCGGGCGGGCGCGCAGGCCGCGACGACGCAGACGGGTTCCGCATGGACACGGGACCGACGGTGCTGACCATGCCGCACCTGATCGACGAGGCCCTGTCGGCCGTGGGCGACTCCCTCGGCCGCCGCCTGGACCTCGTCCGACTCGACCCCGCCTACCGCGCCCGGTTCGCCGACGGCTCCACCATCGACGTGCACACGGACGCCGATGCCATGGCCGAGGAGATCGCCTGCAAGGCCGGCGGCGCCGACGCCCGGGGCTACCTGCGGCTGCGCGACTGGCTGAACCGGCTCTACCGGCTCCAGATGCGCTCGTTCATCGACGCGAACTTCGACTCGCCGCTGCAGCTGCTCACCCCGGAACTCGCACAGCTGGCCGCCATGGGCGGTTTCGGACGCCTCGCACCGGCCGTCGGGCGCTTCGTCTCCGACGAGCGCCTGCGCCGGATCTTCTCGTTCCAGTCCCTCTACGCCGGCGTGGCCCCGCAGCGGGCGCTGGCGGCCTACGCCGTCATCGCCTACATGGACACCGTCGCGGGCGTGTACTTCCCGATGGGCGGCATGCGGGCGCTGAGCGACGCGCTCGCCGACGCCGTGGCCGACGCCGGCGGAACCCTGTACTACGGCCAGGACGTGCGGCGCCTGGAGCGCCGCGGAGACCGGATCACCGCGGTCGAGACGGCCGAGGGCCTCCGGCTCGGTTGCGACGCGGTGGTCCTCACCCCCGATCTGCCCATGGCCTACCGCCTGCTCGGGCGAACTCCGTGGCGCCCGGTCCCGCTGCGCTTCTCCCCCTCCGCGGTGGTTCTGCACGCCGGGGTCGACCGCGCGTGGGCCGAGACGCCGCACCACACCATCTCCTTCGGCGCCGCTTGGGAGGAGACCTTCGAGGAGATCTGCCGACGCGGCACGACCATGAGCGACCCCTCCCTGCTCGTCACCCGCCCCACCGCCACGGACCCCGCACTGGCGCCCCCGGGGCGCGAGCTGTACTACGTGCTGGCGCCGTGCCCCAACCTGCGCGCCGGCGGCGTCGATTGGCGACGTGCGGCGGACGGCTACCGCGACGCCCTCGTCCGGACACTGGAGCAGCGGGGTCTGGAGGGGTTCGGATCCGCGATCGTGGCCGAGCGGCTGACGACTCCGCTGGACTGGTCGCGCAGAGGCATGGCCTACGGCACCCCCTTCGCCGCGTCGCACACCTTGGCCCAGACAGGCCCGTTCCGGCCGCGCAACCGCGTAGCGGGCACCAGCAACGCGGTTCTGGCCGGGTGCGGCACCACCCCGGGTGTCGGACTCCCCACGGCCCTGGTGAGCGGGAAACTGGCGGCCGCCCGGATCACGGGCGCGGCCGCCGCGGGGAAGGGGGCACGATGATGGGAGCGGCCGCCGAGCTCGACGCGGCGGGCATCACCGAGGCTGCGCTGCGCCGGGACTACGCGCACAGCCGCGCGCTGCACGCCCGCCACGGGCGCACGTACTACCTGGCCACCCGGGTGCTTCCCGCCGGACGCCGACCGGCCGTCCACGCCCTGTACGGATTCGCCCGGTGGGTGGACGACATGGTCGACGAACCCGAAGCGGGGCAGACGGCGGAACACACTGCGGCACTGCTCGACGGCGTCGAGCGGGATCTGGAGGCGGCCCTGTCCGGCGGGCGGGCGCAGGCTCCGCCGGTGCGGGCCCTGGCCGACACCGCCCGGCGCTACGCGATCCCCGCGGAGTACTTCACCGCGTTCATGCGGTCGATGCGCTTGGACCTGACCGTCACCGGCTATGCCGACTACGCGGAACTCAGCGACTACACCTACGGCTCGGCCGCTGTGATCGGCCTGCAGGTCCTTCCCGTCCTGGGGACCGTCGTGCCCCGGTCCGAGGCGGAGCCGCACGCGGCGGCGCTGGGTACGGCCTTCCAGCTGACCAACTTCCTGCGCGACCTCGCCGAAGACCTCGACCGGGGCAGGGTCTACCTTCCCGCCGACGTCCTGGCCCACCACGGTGTCGACCGCGAACTGCTGCTGCGCTGCCGCCGTACACGCCTGCAGGACACCCGTGTGCGCCGGGCCCTGGCGGAGGTGGCCGCCTTCAACCGCGCGGTCTACCGCGAAGCCGAGCCGGGGTGCGCGATGCTCTCCGCGGTCGCGCGGCCGTGTGTCGAAACCGCCCTGCGGTTGTACCGGGGCATCCTGGACGAGATCGAGCAAGCCGAGTACGACGTATGGTCGCGCCGCCACCGTGTCGCGCGCTCCCACCGTGCGCGTACCGCGGTGCCCGCACTGGGCCGAGCGCTGATGGCGCGCGCGTTCGGCACATGACCGCACAGGCGCCCCGGTACCCGCCCTGAGGACGTGGAGGATGTCGAACATGTCCCTGCCCGGTTCCGAGCCCAGGCGGTTCCCCTTGCGCAGGCTGCCCGCGACGCGGTGGAGCCGACAGAGCCCTACGTGGCGCGAGGCCTCCCCCGGCGTGATCGGGTCCGCTGTCACGCGTGCACTGGCTCGCCCGTCCGGCAACTGGTACGTGCTCGCCGCCAGCGCGGAGGTCCGTCCCGGGCGCCCGTTCGGACGGATGGTCGCCGGCACCGAGGTCGTCGCCTGGCGGGACGGCGAGGGGCGACTGCACGCGGCACCCGGCGCCTGCCCGCATTTGGGAGCACCGCTGTGCCGGGGCGCCGTCGACTCGGGGAGGCTGGTGTGCCGCTGGCACGGCCTGGACCTGGGGCCGGAGGGCTTCCCCGGGTGGCGGCCTCATCCCGCCTACGACGACGGGACGCTGGCGTGGGTGCGCCTCGACGGGATCGGCGGCGAGGAACCGCTCCCCCGCCCCGTCCTGCCCGAACGGCCCGCGTCGGCCACGACCCTCACGGCGGTGGAGAGCCTTGCCGGGCGCTGCGAACCCGAGGACGTGGTGGCCAACAGGCTCGACCCCTGGCACGGCTCGTGGTTCCACCCCTACTCCTTCGTGGGCCTGCGCGTCACCGAGACGGCGTCGGGAAGCGATGCGGACCCCGACCGGATGGTCGCGGAGGTGGCCTTCAAGGTCGCGGGCCGGTGGGGGGTGCCCGTCCGGGCCGCGTTCAGCTGCCCGGAGCCGCGCACCGTGGCCATGCACATCATCGAAGGCGAAGGGGAGGGAAGCGTCGTGGAGACCCACGCGACCCCGCTGGGCGTTCGCGACGGCGTCCCCTCCACAGCGGTCGTCGAGGCGACCATCGCCTCCTCCGAGCGGCCCGGGTTCGCCCTGGCCGCACGCGCCGCGCCGGTGGTGCGCCCCCTCATGCGCGCGGCGGCCCGGCGCCTGTGGCGCGACGACCTCTCCTACGCGGAGCGGCGCTACACGCTGCGGACGTCGGGTCGGTGGCCCGGTTGACACCCGCGCGCCCCCAGCGGGCCAGGGCCCGCATCGGTGCCCAGCGCCCCCGGAGGGGCACGGTCCACAGCCGGTGGCCGGGCAGGCCCCAGCCGGCCAGCAGCTCGTTGGCGGCCATCAGCCCGCTGGTCGCGGCGCGCTCCATGAGGGCGACCGGGAGGTCCACCCGAACGTGGTCGCCCGCTACCACCAGCCGCGGGTCGGGAGTGGCAGGGGTCGGCCGGTCCGCGTAGCCGCCCGGCGGGAAGAGGGGGCAGTCCGCGCGCAGTTCGTGGCGCTGGTCCACCACGACCGCCCGCGCGGTCTCCGGGAAGACCCGGTGCAGTTGAGCGATCAGCCGCCGCCGCTCGATGCGCTCGTCGCAGGATTCCGGCAGCGCGTAGGCGTGCAGTTCCACGACCGAACCGCCCGTGCGCCGCGCCCACTGGGCCGCCTCGTCCTCGAAGCGCTCCAGCACGCTGATGTTGTCGAGCGTGGGGTAGCCGGCGGTCCCGAGGAACCCCGGGCGTTCGGCGCGCACGGGCCGGTCCAGCCACAGCCGGCTCACCAGGAAGGGCGGTGCGCTGGGCGCGGCGAGGGCCCGGCGACGCCAGTCCCGCCCGCCCAGGGCGGGAGATCCGGCGGCCAGGCCCCGCAGGCCGGAGACGTCGGTGGCGAGGACGACGGCGTCGAACTCCTCGGCGGCCCGGCCCTTCGCGTGGACGGCGAAGCGGCGCCGCTCCCCCGGGGTGATCCGGGAAACGGGCGCCGAAAGCCGCTGCCGCACCCCGCGGCGCGCGAGGTAGGCCGACCAGGGGTTCCAAAGGGCTCGGGGGAAGGGCGCGTTGGCGACGTCGAACAGCAGGCCCTCGCTGGAACCCAGGAAGTACAGGTGGAACATGACGGCGAGCTCGGCCGCCGAGAGCTGCGCGGGCTCGGCGAAGAAGCTGCGCGAGAACACCTCGAAGGCCAAGTGCCGGGCACGCGGCGGAAAGCGGACCGCCTCCAGCAGCGCGGGCGCGTCCCGGTGGTCCAGTCGCCGGTAGATGCCGGGGACGTCGACGTCCAGAAGCTGCAGGGCCGCGGCGATGTTGACCCGGGCCAGTTCGCGGGCGGGAAAGCTCCGGCTGCGCGCTGCCAGCGCGAAGGCGTTCAGCGGTGGGGACGCGGGAAGCCCGGTGAAACCGTCGCGGAGGCCGTTCGCGTGCACGAGCGGGTAGTCGGGCAAGGGGCTGAGCATGCCCAGCTCGGGGTCGATGCGCGCCAGCAGCGCCCGCAGGTTGTAGTACTGCCGGAAGAAGGCGTGGAAGCCGCGGCTCATCGTGGCGTCGCTGCCGTCGCGGAGGACGGTCGGCCATCCCCGCAGGCGCCCGCCGAGACCGGCTTCGCGTTCGAAGACGGTGGTCGACACGCCGCGTTCGGACAGGGCCGTGGCCGCGGCCAGTCCGGCGATGCCGCCGCCCACGACCGCGGTTCGCGGGACGGCGGCGGGCCGCGCGGCCCGGGGCGCGGCGGGGGCGACCTCCTCGGCTCGGGGGTCGGAGGGGGCCCACGTCATCGTGAGCCGGAAGGGGCGGGAACGGCGCCGAGGAAGGTGTGCACGATGCCCCGCTGCCAACCGGTCAGCGCCAGGGTGCGGACGTTCTCCAGGCCCGCCTCGCGCATCCGCCGACGCAGGCGCGCGGCGCCGTCGAACTCCAGGACGCTGCGCCACAGGTAGCGGTACAGCGCGGACCGGCCGGTGGCGACGCGCCCGAGGGGGATGACGACGCCCCAGCAGACCAGCGACCACACCACGCGCGCCGCGGCCGAGTCGGCGACGGAGTACTCGTGCAGGGCGATTCTGCCCCCGGGCTTGAGCAGACCGCTCACCGCGGCCAGAGCGGCGTCGGGATCGGGGCAGTTGCGCAGCAGGTAGGCGGCGAACACCGCGTCCGAGGGGCCGCCCAGACCGCCCGCGGTCAGGTCTTCGGCGCGGGCGTGCACGAAGCGGACACCGGGCCCCCAGCCCTTGGCGCGGGCCCGGGCGAGCATGCCTTCGGAGGCGTCCACGCCGATGATCTCGGCGCGGGGGTAGGCGTGCGCCAAAGCAGCGGTGGAGGCCCCGGTACCGCAGCCGAGGTCGAGTATGCGCAGCCCCTCCCCGCCTCGCGGGAGGCCGAGCCTGCGCGCCGACACGCGCAGATGCCGGTGGTATCCCGGGTTCGCCGCGACGAGTCGGTCGTAGGACGCCGCGGCGCGGTCGAACTCGTCACCGACCGCACCGGCCTTCATCCCGCGGACCGTCCTTGCCATGATCCTCCGAGTCGCGACGAAGGGAACCGGTCTCCGTGACAGGCTAACCGCCATGCGGGGATTCGACTTGCTCATCGTCGGCGCCGGCGCGGCCGGACTCAGCCTGGCCCACGCGGCCGCGGGGATCGTCCTACCCGGCACCGGCACGCCGCGGATCGCCCTGATCGAACCGCCTGCCGGAGCGCCGCGCCCCGGGGACCGCACCTGGTGCTTCTGGGAACACGGCGCGGGGCCCTGGGACGAGGTCCTCGCAGCCCGCTGGGACACGCTCGCGGTCCGCTCCCCCACGGGCGCCAGGCATGAGCAGGCGATCAGCCCCCAGTCCTACAAGATGCTGCGCTCCCGGGACTTCGAGGACCACGTCCGCGCGGGGCTCGGGCCCGACGTCCACCAGTACGCGGCGACGGTCACGGCGATCGAGGACGGGGCCGACCACGCGACGGTCCATGCGTCGCGGGCCGACGGTTCGCCGGTCTCGCTCACGGCCCGGCGGGTCTTCGACTCCCGTCCGCTGCCCGCGCCGCCCCCCGCGCGCACGACGCTGCTGCAGCATTTCCGCGGATGGTTCGTGCACACCGAGCACGACGCCTTCGACCCCGGCACCGCGCTGCTGATGGACCTGCGCACCGCCCAGCCGCGCCGCGGCGTCTCGTTCGGCTACGTGCTTCCGCTCTCCTGCCGGGAGGCGCTGGTGGAGTACACCGAGTTCACCCGCCGGGTCCTGGACGACGCGGGCTACGAATCGGCACTGCGCCGGTACACCGCAGAGGTGCTCGGCTTGGGGCGCTTCACGGTCGCGGCCGCCGAGCAGGGGGTCATCCCCATGACGGACGGCAGCTTCCCGACGCGGGCCGGTCGGTGCGTCTTCCGGATCGGAGCGGCCGGCGGGGCGACCCGGCCCTCCACCGGATACACCTTCAGCGGTATCCAGCGCCAGGTCGCCTCGGTGGTGCGCTCTCTGGAACGCGGCCGGGTGCCGGTACCGCCGATCCCCCACAAGCGGCGGCACCTGGCCATGGACTCCGTCGTGCTGCGCGCCCTGGACCGCGGGCGCCTGGACGGCGCGGCGTTCTTCGCCCGGCTCTTCGCACGCAACGACATGCGCGCCGTCCTGGACTTCTTGGACGGGCGGTCGGTGTTGGGACGCGATCTGCTCGTGGGAGCGGCCGCCCCCGTGGTACCGATGTCGGTGACGGCTCTGGAATGCGCGTTCGGCTCCGTTCGTCCGGAGCGCAGTACGCCCTGACGATCAGGAGCCCGGCCGGAGCCCTTCCGCCGGCGACGGCGGCGGGCCCGCGGAGGGCGGCGGCCGGACGCCGAATCACCGCGGTCGGCCGGGCCCAGGCGGGGTAGAGGCGCCGGGAACACGGACGCATCGGTGCGCGAAGGAGGGGGCATGGCCGGAACACGGGCGCGGCGGGCCTTGACCGTCGAACGGTCGGCAGCGGGACTGGCGGCCTTCGTCCTGGCCGTCACCGCCGCTGCGCTGATCGGCGTCTTCTCGGCGGCCGAGACGGCCGACGAGTACGCGCGGCTGCGGCAGCCCGCCTGGGCGCCGCCCTCGTGGGTGTTCGGGCCGGTCTGGACCGTGCTGTATGCGACGATCGCGCTGGCGGGCTGGGACGTGTGGCGGCGCCTGGGGTGGCGCGGTTCCCGGCTCGCGCTGACGCTCTACTTCGGGCAATTGGTGCTCAACGCCGCGTGGACGCCGTTGTTCTTCGCCGCCGACCTGCGCGGCCTCGCTTTCGCCGAGATCGTCGTCCTGTGGCTCGTGCTGTCCGGCACCGTCGCCGCGTTCTTCCGCGCGGCACCTCGCGCGGGATGGTTGATGGTGCCCTACTGGGCGTGGACGACGTTCGCGGCCGCGCTGAACCTCGCGGTGTGGCAACTCAACGCGGGCGGCTGACGCCTCCCTCGATCTCCACCAGGGGCGCGGGGTAACCCGGAGGCGTCCGCTCCAGCCGCCACGGCGTGTGCACGTCCGCGGCGTCGAGGCGGGCGAGCTCGGGGACGTGGCGGCGCACGTAATCCCCCTGGGGATCGAAGCGGCGCGCCTGCCGCAGCAGATTGAACCGCCGGTTGGGCCGGGTGTCGTTTCCCGTTCCGGCCACCCACTGCCAGTTGCCGTAGTTGTCGGCGACATCTCCGTCGAGCAGCAGGCGGTGAAAGTGGTCGCCCCCGCGCCTCCAGTGGATGCGCAGCTCGCGGGTGAGGAACGCGGCGGTGATCAGGCGCGCCCGGTTGTGCATGAACCCCTCCTCCAGCAGCTGGCGCATCCCGGCGTCGACGACCGGGATGCCGGTGCGTCCCTCCCGCCAGGCGGCGAGCGCCCCTTCGTCGTCGTTCCATCGAGCGTCGCGCGGCCGGTAGTCGCGCCGGGCGATGTCGGGAAAGGCCGCCGTGACCTGGTGGTGGAAGTCGCGCCAGGCGAGTTGCCGTATGTAGGGGACGCCGCCTTCGCACGCACCGGCGGCGCTGGCGACCTCCAGGGGAGACAGGCAGCCGAACCGCAGGTCGGCGCTGAGCCGCGAGGTCGCTGCGGCGCCGAGCGCGTCGTGGTAGCGCTCGTAGTCGGCGATGCCCTCGGCGATCCACGTGTTCAGCCGTCGCCGCGCATGCGATTCGCCTCCTGTGAGGCGGTGCGGGGACAGCGAGCCGGTACCGGAGCGGTCCAGGTCCTGGTCGGGCAGCGGTCCCGGCGCGATTCCCGGGGGCAGGGCGAAACGCTCCGGCGGTTCCACGGCCGGTCGCCACTCCCGGCGCTCCCAAGCCCGCCAGTAGGGGGTGAAGACGGCGTAGTGCGCGCGTCCGCTCGGGGTGATCTCCAGCGGCGGAACCACGGTCACTCCGGGAAAGGTACGCACCTCGATGCGGGCGCCTTCGAGGCGGCGCACCCGCTGCCGGGCCGTGAGGCTGACGTCTTCGCTGAGGAAGACGGCTTCGGCGCGGGCCTCCGCGGCCGCACGGAGGGTCTCGGTCACCGTGTCGCCTTGGCGCACGACCAGGTCCGCACCGCGACGCCGAAGCGAGGCGCGCAGGTCCGCGAGCGCATGGCGCAGGTAGGCGATGCGGTTGCGCGCACTGCGCCCCAGCACCGCCGGGTCCAGCACGAAAAGCGGAAGAATCGCGTCGGAACGCGCAGCGGCGGCACTCAGCGCGGGATGGTCGCGGACCCGCAGGTCGCGGGTGAACAGCACTACGGTCGTCGGCATCGCCCCTCGCCCGTCACGCATCACTCGACCTCGCCGCTGCCGGCGGATCTGCCGGCAGCGGCGGCGATGTTGCGCGCCATGCTCCCGAACACCACGCCGTGGAAGGGCCGCACGCTCCACCAGTACAGGTGTCCCAGGAGACCGCGGGGATGGAACAGTGCACGCTGGCGGTACCTGACGACACCGTCCCGCACGAGGACGCGCATCTCCAGCCATGCGCGCCCGGGAAGGCGCATCTCGGCCCGCAGCCGCAGCAAGGCGCCCCGTTCGATCTCCTCGACCCTCCAGAAGTCCACACTGTCGCCCGTACGCAGGCGCGCCGGATGGCGGCGCCCGCGCCGCAGGCCCACCCCGCCGACGAAGCGATCCAGCAGTCCGCGGACGCTCCAGGCCAGCGGCCAGGAATACCAGCCGCGCTCTCCCCCGATCCCCTCGATCACCCGCCATAGCTCAAGGGACGATGCGGCGACGTCACGCTCGCGTTCGTCGACGTAGAGCGATCCCCCCGACCAGTCCGGGTCGGTGGGCAGCGGCTCCGAGGGAGCCTCGGGCCACCCCGCCGACGACCAGCGCGTGTCGACCTCGGCTTCGCGCACCCGCCGGATGGCCAGTTCGACGGCCTGGTCGAACCCGAGCCGGTCGTAGTCGCCGAGCAGGTCGGCGAGGTCGTTCTCGCCGCAGGTGGCCTCGTTGCGCAGGGACTCGATGAGCGGACGGGCGACGGCGCCCGGAACCGGCGTCACCAACCCCACCCACAGGCTCGACAGCCCGGGAGTGAGCACAGGGACCGGGACGATCAGCCGCGGCCTCAGCCCGGCCAGGCGCGCGAAGCGCTGGACCATCTGGGCATACGTGAGGACGTCGGGGCCGCCGATGTCGAAGGTCCGGTCGGTCTCGGCGGAGAGCCGCATCGAGGCGACGAGCAGACGGAGCACGTCGCGCACCGCGATCGGCTGGACCCGGGTGGAGACCCAGCGCGGTGTCGTCATGACCGGTAGGCGCTCGGTCAGATGGCGCAGCATCTCGAACGAGGCCGACCCGGAACCCAGGATCACCGCGGCGCGGAGCACCGCGGCGGGAACGCGCGACTCCAGGAAGACGTCGCCGACCTCGGCGCGGGAGCTCAGGTGGTCGGAGAGGTCCCGGTCCTGCCGGTTCAACCCGCCCAAATAGACGATGCGGCCCACACCCGCCCACTCGGCGGCCGCGGCGAAACACTCGGCCGCCTCCCGGTCGCGCTGGGCGAAGCCCCGTCCGGCTCCCATGGCATGGACCAGGTAATAGGCCCCGTCCACATCGGCCAGTGCGGTTCTCAGACTCGCGGTGTCGAGCACGTCGCCCTGGACCACGGTGACCTGAGCGCGCCACGGGAAGTCGCGCAGCTTCCCCGGCGTACGGGCAAGGCAGCGCACCTCGTGACCGGCACGCAGCAGCTCGGGAACCAGCCGTCCCCCGATGTATCCGGTCGCGCCGGTGACCAAGACCCGCATCTAGGCACGTTCCCGCCGGGCGAGGCGGCGCCGGCGGGCCGTGTACCCGCCGACGCCGTTGCCGGCGCGCTGGACGCTGCGGGTCCGGCGCTTCACGCGCAGGTTCTCCTGCGGCATCATGTTCCCCCTCATCCCCGCTCTTACCAGCCCTCCCGCGATTCTCGACCCCGCAAACGCGAAACCCGGGGCGCACACCCCGGGTGCGCAGGACGTTCGACGGGAGAAGCCGGACCGCACCCGAGGTGCGCCCGCCACGGCGGCGGGCAGTGACGCCGGGAACACGGTCCCGGCGGGGCGAGTCCGTCGCCGTGGAGGCCGAGGGCGACGGCGTAGTGCCGCCCGAGCACGGCCGCCGCCGTTACGCCCCCGTCGACAACGACGACCTCGACGGGAAACCGCCTGTCGAAGGGGGTCGCGCCTCCTCGCGCTCCAAGACGCGGTCGGCGCCGTCACGAAGGCCCCGGTTCCACCCGGTTCCCGGTGGAACACCGGTCAGTGCCCCTCCTCTTGGGGCCGGGGCCGGGTCACCACGACGGGGGCCGGCGCGTGGTGGAGCACCGTCTGGCTCACCGAGCCCAGCAGCAGCCCCGCGAAGCCGCCGCGCCCGCGCGAACCCACGACGATGAGATCGGCTTGGGCACCCTCGGACAGCAGGGCGTGGGCCGGATGGTCCTCTACCACGGCCACCCGGACCGGCACGTCGGCGGTGTCGGCGCTGCGCGCCGTTTCCACCATGGTGCGCACATACGTGTCGGCGCGGTCGGCGGCGAACCGGTGCTCGGCGACGTAGGAGGGGTCCGTGAGGGCTGAGGCGTCGATGGGCGCCGACATCAGCCAGGCGTGTACGGCCACGAGTTCGGCGCCCGTCCGCGACGCCTCGTCCAGGGCGAAACGCAGCGCGGCTTCGGAGTCGGCGGAGCCGTCCAGCCCCACCACCACACGGCCGCGCTCCCGGCGATCGCCCTCCTGCTCGCCGCCGGCCTCCGTGCGGGGCTCCGGGATCACCGCGACGGGGCAGGGCGCGTGCGCGCTGACGCGGACGCTCACCGACCCCGGAAACGCCGATGCCACGCCGCCCAGGCCGCGCGAGCCCACGACCACCATCGCCGCCCGGCGCGCCGCGGCCAGCAGGGAGTGCGCGGGGCCCAGGGAGGAGACCTCAGTGCGCACTTCGAGCCCGGGGCGGCTCCGGGAGACGTGGGCGACGGCGCTCTCCAGCAGGCGCGCGGCGTGATCGGCGGTCTCGGGCGTCGGCGTCATCCGCACCGCGTGCCCGAACGGAGCAGCGACCACGGGCATGCTCAGCGCGTGCAGCACGGTCAGCGGCAGCGCGCGGTCGGCGGCCGCGCGCGCCGCCCATTCCAGGGCCGTCCGGCTCGCGGCCGAGCCGTCCACGCCCACGACGATCCCGGCGGTCCCGGAACGTCCCTCGTCGGAGCCGCCGACGGCCTCGATGCCGTAGTCCTCGTTCGTCGTCTCGTTCATCGTGTGGTCCCTTCGTCCTGCTGCTGCGGCGGTGTCCGCCGGGTCGCGGGGCGGTGCGGCCCATCGCACGCGGCGACCGCCACCGCCAGTCGCGTCACTCGGGCGCGGAGTGCCCAGGTCCGGGGCGAGCGGCTCCGCCTTCGGTGTGCCCGCGGCCGGACCGGCGCAGACGCAGCCGGTCGCGGCCCCCGTCCGCGGTGGCGAAGACGCTGTCGCCGTCGGCGCGGGCCTCGACGCGCCGGGCCGATGCGACGGTTGACGCCTCGACCTGGACCAGGCCGCTGTACGCCCGCACCGCGGGCCCGGAACCACGGCGGAGACGCCGTCGAGGGCCGTGCCCGAGTACGGGCCGAGCGTGATGAGCCGGGCGCGCACGTGTGCGACGACGCGTTCGTCGACTCCGTCGAGCAGATCGACGGCGGTACGCACAACGGTGTGCCCCCGTCCGGAATCCCTGGCCGCCTCCTCACCCGGGAACGCCCTCCTATGCGTGCTCGCCTGTTGCGAAATCGGTCCGGGGACCGCCCCTGCTGCGTGTTGGCGCCTCCTGCCCGCGGCCACGTGCCTTCGGTCCCGACTCGGGGCAGCGGGCCGGTGGCGGCGGACGGTCCAC
>NZ_JROO01000079.1 GCF_000826685.1 Streptomonospora alba | reverse complement strand
CTGCGTACACCGATGATGAGCAGACCTCGCCCACACCAGGCGTTGTCCCGTCCGCTGAGCCGCAATCGACTGGGCGGCTAGAAGCCGAAGGTGTATCCGAGTCCGGCGTAGGCGGACGGCCACGGTTGGACGTCGTCGAGGCTGTCGAAACTGCCGCATCAGCAGTCGCCACAGAATCTGCAGCCCCGTCTGAGTCGGTACCGCGGTGCCAGGCCGAGGCCTGGCACTGGGCCCTGGACAACCGTGGTGAGGGCGGCTCGTTGCCCACCGGCCGCGAGATCGCGTCCCACTTTGGCCACAAGGAACGTTGGGGCGTCTGATCAAACAGTGGGGACAGCAGGGGCGCTTCGATCAGGCGAGGGTTCCTTCCCTCGCGCTGTAGAGACTGATTCCGGCCTTAAGACAGCTGTGAGTTCGCGGAAGCGTGGGGTTTTTGTCGGTTTCTGGTGAAGTGAATGAAATCGGCTTATAGGGTCGGCGAAGGCGCAGGTCATTCAGTGTGCTCCCCGCACACGCGGGGATGGTCCCCCTCCGCGACGTGGTGTGCGGCGACTGCGGAGGTGCTCCCCGCACACGCGGGGATGGTCCCGGGTGGCTTATCGCCCAGCACCGGTGGGAGCAGCCCGACCGGGCCCGTGAGCGGTGTGCTGGTGCTCCGGCCCAAAGGCGGTCCGCATCCTGCGTGACGAGTTGCGCCTGAGGGACTTGAGTTTCCGAGATGAGTGAGACCCGGCTCCCGGACAGTCCAGTGCCCGGCGAGTTGGAGCGTCACCGCGTGGAGTGACTGGCCACTGCTATCGCATGCCTTGGCGACCCTCCAGGCCGACCAGGCATGCGCCAGGCATCTTGGTGCCCGGTCTATCTCGACGTAGTGGGATGCCGAACGCGCACACCGGCCCAGTGGTTGGGATTTACGTTTCCGGCTTGCCACGCGTGTCCTACAGCAGCGTCTGCTGCTCGGGGCCGTTGCGATGGCCGAACCGCTCGCCTGCGCTGGCGACGAGCGCATCGATTCCAGGCGCGGACGTCCACTGCTCGGCGACGATTTCGTGTAGGAGGAGCGCGGCGGCGACGGTGTCCCACAGGGCCCGGTGGGGGCGCCCGTCGGGCACCAGTTCGCCGAGGCGGCCCCTCAGGGCGTAGCGGTCGACGAGGGCGGTCAGGGAGCGCACAGTGGCTCCCGTGCGTTTGGCCAGGCGCAAGGTGTCGATCACGCCGGCCGGGCGGACGCCGGGATAGCGCCGATGCAGCGGGCGCCAGTCGACACCGACGTTATGGCCCACGAGGTAGCGGCCGGTGAGGCGCAGGGCGAGTTCGGTCCCGACCGCATCGGGCAGGGGAGCTTCGGAAAGTTCCGTAACACGAGCAACTCTTCAGAGGTGACCCCGCCTCCATCCGAACGCCGTAGCGGAAAGCTGACTCTCTGGGAGACTCAACCTGAATGGTCGTTGACCTATATCGCTCCCGACGACGGGCCGCAATTCGAGAGCGGTGATTTCCAACTCGTCTCCGACATGGTCAGCCTCGACATGGGCGTCTCTTCTCCCGGGGCCACGCCTCCCTATTCGGCCATCGGCGAAGCCAATATCAACGCCCGGTATGATTACCGTGGGTCCTCCAATTATGTTCCAACGCCCAAGGGAACCGTCTTCCAGGATGCTCAGCCCTACTTCTCTCTTAGTCTAAACGATCCAGCCGTGAACGAGCAGGCGCAACACATGCGCGATGCATTGGAACGCCCCTATTTGACCTTCCCATCTTGGGTAGGAAAGACTGTTCCGGGAACCAGCGAACCACTGCACCGCACGACCGATGAGACCCAACGTGATCGCAACCGAGAGAAGGCAATCAGTACCTGCCGCGACGTTTGGGGTAGCGACTACGGCTCCGGCAACACACTGCATTGCGACGAGTTCCCCTTCGCTACCACTATGGAAGGGGCAGGTGCTGGTACCGACCGGTTCTCGGCCCGCCCCATCGACCGAAGCGACAACGAGGAAGCGGGGCGACGCCAGAACACCTTCTATAAGTCTAACCGGATTCTGCACGGGGACGCCTTCCGCGTCGAAGTGACCTCTTAAGAAAGGCCGCCATCGGAATTGGAACCCGTTCAACGTCTGGAGGTGCTCGTCCGGCCCACGCACGGCGTCGTCGACGTGCACGACAGCATGTCCCACACCGATGCGAACCACCGTCCGACTCCCGGTGCTACCACGAGCCAACTCTCCCTAAGGACCGCCGAAGAATCCCTGCGGACGCGATTCCTTCTCCAGTGCTGGGAAGGGCAGCCGACCGTAGGTGGCGACGATGAAATCGCCGCGGGCAATTTCGCCAGTCCCTCCGGGAGAATCGCAGTCACCCCTCTGTTGGGGGATACCCAAGGGGAGCTGCATCTTCCTGCACCCGGTCATTACAGCTATATCCTGTTCAGACGGGGGGCCGAAGAAGCAATGCAGCGCAGTATCGATATTTGGGAGCAAGCCGAAGAAGAGGAGCTTGATGACACCCAGACTTGGGAGTTGCTGAGCCAACTCGACGGGACCGAAATCTACACCTTGCACTTGTGGAAACCGTCATGGAACGGAGAACCACAAATCCCCCGCCCATCCTCATAACTCCGACGTAGGCCAGGGGGTCCGGTGGACGTCGGAAATTGACGTTTCGGCTCCGGGCCCCACTGGTGTCAGAACGATTGCATAGTCGGAGGCGGGGATCGCCGCTGTGGGCGCCCTCCTCGCCGGGCTCGATGTGGCCGGACGGATGATCAGCGCCGATGCTCTGCACACCCAGAGGCCCACCGCCGAGCATCTGGTCGGGCGCGGCGCGGACTATCTGCTTACCGTCAAGGCCAACCAGCCCACACTGTTCGCCCAAGTCAAGGCGCTTCCGTGGGCGCAGGCGCCGGTGTTGGAGGCCACCCGTGAGCTTCCCCCGCTTGTGTGGACGCTGTCGGTGAGGTCAGCCGCGGGTGCTTGAGGGCAGGTTGAGCCCTTCGAACGTGGCAGGACTGCGCATTCCGATACTGGAGTGGCGCCTACGAGGATTATACCAGCATTCTATCCATTCGAAGATTCCTGTGGACAACTCATCTCGGGTTTTCCACGCCCGACTGTCGAGCAACTCCAACTGCATCGTCGCCCACAGCGACTCCATCATGGAATTGTCGTAGCAGTCGCCGACCGTTCCCATTGATCCCAGAAGGCCGGCGTCGCGCAGACGCTTCCCGAACGCCCACGACGTGTACTGGGTCCCGTGGTCGGAATGCAGGATCGTGGAACGCGGTAGCGGATTGCGCCGCGCGACAGTCATCGCCAGCGCGTTGACCACCAGGTCGGTGTCCTGGCGCGCATCCATCGACCAACCGATGACACGCCGCGAATAGGCGTCCATCACGGCAGCGCAGTAAAGTTTCCCTTCCTGAGTGGGGTGCTCGGTGATATCGGTCAGCCAGAGGCGGTCGCGCCCAGTCACGGCGAATCGCCGCTGGACCAGGTCCTCCTCGGTGGCGGGGTTGGCCCGGCCGCGGCGAATCCGGCGCCGGTAGAGGCCTTGCAGACCGGCCTCGCGCATCAGGCGCTCCACCCGCTTGCGGTTCACACGCTCGCCCAGACCCAGCACCGGTTCGGCGTGCACGCGCGGCGCCCCGTAGGTGCCGCGCGATTCCTCGTGAATGGTGCGGATCGTCTTCGTGATTTCCCTGTTGCGTTGGGCGCGCGGTGATTCGGGCCGATCGCGCCAGGCGTAGTATCCCGACGTGGATACGTTGAGTACTCGACAGGTCACCGCGACCGGGATCGAGTCGGCGGCACATTCACGGACCAGCGAGTACATTACTTTGGGAGTACGTTCTCACTGGCAAAATAGGCTGCGGCCCGCTTGAGGATCTGGTTTTCGGATTCCAGTTGCTTGTTGCGGCGGCGCAGCTCGGCGAGTTCCTTCTTTTCCGCACTTGTAGGCCGGGCGGCATCGCCGGCCGCTTTCTCCTCGGCAGCGGCCTGGGCGACCCGGTTCTGCAGGCACGAGCGGCTGATACCGAGGTCTTTGGCGAGCTCGACGGTCGACTTGCTGCCCTGGCGCGCCAGCTCGACAGCGCGGCGGCGGAACTCGGGCGAGTGTGGAGAGGGCATGGGCGACATCCTTCCTGATGATCACGCCTGCCCTCACCTCAAGTGTCCGCGCTACGGGGGGAAGCTCAACCCCAGGTGCGGCAGAGGGATCAGGCGAGGTCTCAGGAGGGGAAGACGGCGCTGAGGGCTCCGGTGGTTCCGGTTCGGCACCGGGGGCGGGCTCAGGTGGCGCCGGGGCGGCAACCGCGGCATCGGCCGGTCCCGCACCCACGGCAGGAACCAGAAGCGCGGCAACCAGTGCCAGCACGACCAGCGCCGCAGCGGAGAGAATGAGCCGGGCGCGGTGGCGGGTGCGCATCCTCAGCCCAGCCCGACGAAGCCGCGCAGGATCTCCACCAGGATCGGCGCGAGGATCGCCACCCCATAGCCCAGCGCGGAGTACTTCAGCGTGTCCTTGGCCTTGCTGACCTCGCCGGGATCCCCGCCGGCCAACAGGTAGCGCAGCCCGCCGATGG
>NZ_JROO01000078.1 GCF_000826685.1 Streptomonospora alba | reverse complement strand
CCCTGCCCGCCCTCACACAGCACGCGGCTCGCGACCTGCGGCGACTCCGGATCGGAGATGTCGTAGACGATGAATCCGTTGTAGTTGCCGTCGATGGCGTAATCGCCGGTGAAAGCCAGATCGGAGCCGACGCTGTCGACGGGGGCCTCCAGCGGGACGTTGGCGATGTGTCGGAGGTTGTCGCTGGAGTTCTCGTCGGCCGCGGCGGCCGGTGCCAAGGCCGTGCCCAGCAGCAGCGCGGCGGCGGACGCCGCCATGCCCGCGGTCAGGCGGCCGGTTCGGCGGAAGGCGGACGGGGGGACGGGGGATGCGGGGTTCATCGGCAAGAATCACTCCCTGTTGTCTCTGCACGGGGCGGGTCCGTGCGGGCGGCGCCCGCTGTCGGGGGGACGGACGGACTCGCCGGGACCGCGGACGGGAGCGGCCGGCGGGCGGCGCGGAACCAGCCCGCCGGCCCGGTCCCTCGGATCCGCGGCAAACGCGCAGCGCGGCCCGCCACCGGTGGCCGCGGGCCGCGCTCGCGTCGTACTGAGGGCCTGGAACGGAGCCGGTAGGGGTCAGCGCCCGGGCCTGTACTTGGGCTGGCTCTGCGGGTTGAACTCGTCGTAGGTGACCTTCTCGGCCCTCTTGAGCCTCCGGTCGTCCAGCTTCAACACGTCGAAGCCCTGCTGGATGTCGGAGGAGTAGACGTGGCCGTTGTAGTAGTAGGCCGACCAGGAGCCGCCCAGCTGCAGCTCCTCCTCGCTGAGCGGACCGCGGTCGAAGTAGCCGATCTCGCGGGGGTTCTCGGGGTCGTTGAAGTCGATGACCGAGACGCCGCCCTGGTACCAGGACTGCACGAAGTAGTCCTTGCCCATCACCGGGATCAGCGAGCCGTTGTGCGCGACGCAGTTCTCGGTGTCGGCCTGGTGGCGGTCGATCTTGAAGTAGCTGGCGAAGTCCAGCCGCGGGTTCTTCTTGCCGCCCTTGAGGGAGTAGATCGCGTCGGCGCCGCGCTTGGGGCCGATCTCCTCGTTGCAGGTGGCCGCACCGCCGCCGCCGAGCTCGTCGGTGAAGATCACCGACTTGGCGGTGTTGCTGAAGGTGGCCGAGTGCCAGAACGCGAAGTTCTCGTCGCGGACGGTCTCCGTGACGACCGGCTCCACCGGGTCGCTGATGTCCATCATCACGCCGTCACCCATGCACGCGCCCGCGGCCATGTCCTTGCGGGGCAGCACGGTGATGTCGTGGCAGCCTTCGGTGGGGCGCAGCTCCCCGCTGTTGCCGGGATTGCCGCCGTCGGGGAACAGCACCGGCTCGTTGACCACCGCGGCCGAGGCCGGGTCGTCGGTGGGCACCTCGATCACCGAGATCTT
>NZ_JROO01000077.1 GCF_000826685.1 Streptomonospora alba | reverse complement strand
CGCGGGATGCGCATCGAACTCGGCGAGATCGAGCACGCCCTGACGTCACGTCACGACGTGGCCGACGCGGCGGTGCTGGCCCGCCCCGGAGCGGCCGGCGACACCCGCCTGGTCGCCTATGTCGTCCCCGCCCCGGCGCACGGCGCCGTGCTCGAACGGCTGCGCGCCGACCTGGCCGACCGCCTGCCCGAACACATGGTGCCCGAAGCGCTGGTCGCCGTGGACGCCTTCCCGCTGACCGCCAACGGCAAGCTCGACCGCGCAGCGCTCCCGGAGCCCGACACCGCAGATGCCGGTACCGGCCGCGCCCCGAACAGCCCGCGCGAAGAGCTGGTCTGCGGACTGTTCGCCGACCTGCTGGGCCTGGACCGGGTCGCCGCCGACGACGGCTTCTTCGCGCTGGGCGGGACCTCGCTGGCCGGCGCACGCCTGGTCAACGCACTGCGCTCGCGCCTGGGTGCGGGGCTGAGCGTGGCCGACCTGTTCGACGCACCCACACCTGCGGCTCTTGCCGCACGGATCTCCGCGAGCGAGGACGCCCGTCCGCCGCTGCGCGCCGGAGCGGCCGCCGCATTCGACGCGGAGCCCCCGCTGTCGGCGGCCCAGCGCGGGCTGTGGGCGAGCGCCCATGTGCCCGGCGCCGAGGCCGCCTACAACGTCGCATGGGTGCTGCGGCTGGACGGCGGAGTCGACGTCGGGGCGCTCGGCGCCGCGGTCGCCGACGTCGCCGCCCGCCACGCCGTCCTGCGCACCGCCTACCCCCGCGTCGGAGGCGAGCCCCGCCAACGCGTCCTGGAGACTCCGCAGGCGCGCGACCCGCTGCGGGTGGTGCGCACCGGCGCCGCGGACCTGGACCGGCTCGTGGCCGAGGCCGCCCGCCGGCCCTTCGACCTGGAAGCCGAACCCGCCTACCGGCCGGTCCTCTTCGCCGCCGACTCCGGCGAGCATGTTCTGCTCCACCTGTTCCACCACATCGCGGTGGACGAGTGGTCGCAGGAGCCGTTCCTGCGTGATCTCGATGCGGCGTATCGGGCGCGTGCGGCCGGTGGGGTTCCGGGGTGGGAACCGTTGCCGGTGAGTTATGCCGATTACGCGGTGTGGCAGCGTGAGCTGCTGGGTTCGCCGGAGGTTCCGGGCAGTAGGGCGGCTCGCCAGCGCGGTTTCTGGCGGGAGGCCCTGGCGGGTCTGCCCGAGGAGATCCCCCTGCCCGCGGATCGTCCGCGGCCCGCCGCCCCCACCGACGAGGGCGGCACCGTGGCCTTCGAGATCCCCGCCGACCTCATGCGCGCGCTCACCCGGCTGGGCCGCGAACGCGCCGCCACCCCGTTCCTGGTCCTGCAATCGGCGGTGGCCGTGCTGCTGCACCGGATGGGCGCCGGTAGCGACGTCCCGCTGGGCACCCCCGCAGCCGACCGCGCCGACGAGGCGCTGCACGACGCCATCGGCATGTTCCTCAACACCCTGGTGCTGCGCACCGACCTCGGCGGCACCCCCGGCTTCGGCGACGTCGTCGAGCGCGCCCGCGCGTTCGCCGTCACCGCCTACGCCAACGCCGAACTGCCCTTCGACCGCGTGGTCGAAGCACTCAATCCGCCCCGCGCGGCCGGACGCAACCCGCTGTTCCAAGTGATGGTCAGCCACCAGAGGCGACCCGAGCTGCGTGAGGGCCTGTTCGGCGGCCAGGCGGCCGCCGACGACACCGTGGCCCGCCCCGCCGCTCGCTTCGACCTGGAGTTCGAGTTCATCGAACGCCCCGGCGAGGACGGGGCCGAGGCCGCCATACGGTTCTCGGCCGACCGGTTCGACACCGCGACCGCGCACGCCCTCGGCGAGCGGCTGCTGCGCCTGCTCTCCGCGGGAACCGCCGACCCGGAGCGGCCCGTGGCCGACCTTCCGCTGCTGGGGGAGGGCGAGCGTGCGCGGCTGCTGGGGGAGTGGGGCACCGCCCCGCACCCGGTGACCGAGCAGACGCTGCCGGAACTGGTGGCCCGCGGCGCCGATACAGGTGCCGTCTCGGCCCCCGCGCTGGTGTCGGACGGTGCC
>NZ_JROO01000076.1 GCF_000826685.1 Streptomonospora alba | reverse complement strand
CGCGGGTGTGCGTACGCACGGCGTTCGCACACCGGATGTGGCGTGCCTCCCTCCGGCTGCGCGGGGACGCCCGCACCTCGAGGCATTCGTTCGCCGGGTCTTCGCCGATTCTTCGCACACGCGACTGCGAATATCGTGCTCATTATTTGCGAAGCGGGGCGTGTATCACTGGTGGCTCCCGACGACGCGAGGGAGTTCATCATGGGTTCCACGCCGTTTTCTGTGCTGCGCCGCTCCTTTGACACACTCGCCGCCACTCATGGCGGCCCGCTGCTGGATTGCATGGGAATCACCGGAGCACCCCGCACGTCTCTTTCCGCAGCGGATTTGGCCGCGTGGCTGCCCGAAGCCACGGCTGAGGCGACCGATGAGGTGTGGCGGCGCCTGATCACCCGGACGCGGTCCGGGGAGGCCGCCTGGACGGTGATCGCGGCCGGGTTGGCGCTGCCCGGTCTGTATGCCGCGCGCAACCGGATGTGCCGCGGCCTGGGCGCCGACGTGGCCGATTTGGAAGCCGAGATGCTCAGCGCCCTGCTGGCCCAGATGCGCGCCTTGGATCTGGGGCCGCGGGCGGTGTGTGGGCGGTTGGTCTATGCGGTGCGCAAGGCCGGGCAGCGCTACCGCTACATGCACGACCAACAGCGCCGTCGCGAGCGCCCCCACCAGGACGCCCGCCGGGAGGCGGCCCTGCCTGGTGCGCGCGGGCCGGTGACCGTGCTGGCCGAGGCCGTGGCCGGCGGCGTGCTCACCTCGCAGGAGGCGGAGTTGGTCGCGCGCACGCACCTGGAAAGGCACCGGCTCACAGCGGTCGCCCGGGAGTTGGGCTTGTCGTATACGACCGCGCGGCGCCGCCGCAAACGCGCCTGCGCGCGCCTGGCCGAAACCATCCAGGACGGAAAAGCGGCCGCGTCGGTGGACGCTGACGGCCTCTGAATTCTGCATATACGAGTGCGGGCGATTCATCCGCCCGGACGGAAGGGGCGGGGACGCGGCCACCGAACGCTCCCCCGGTTTCCACGTCGCGCGAGAAAGGAGAGTCGGCGCTTCCCCGCCCCTTCTCCCCTGCTTTTCGTTCGTCCTTTTGAGGTGACGGTTATGCCGCTCCCGCGCTCACGCCCGGCGCGCGTCGCTGTCGTCGGCGCGCTGCTGTGCGTCCTGTTCGTGCTCGTTCCGGGTTCTGCCGCTCTGGCCCAGGGCGCCGAGCAGCCCGGGGTCTCGGACCTGGGTGAGGTGATCACCAACATCCGCAACTGGCTCGTGGGGCTGCTGGTGGCGCTGGCCACGCTGCTGCTGACCATCGGCGGGCTGCGCTACCTG
>NZ_JROO01000075.1 GCF_000826685.1 Streptomonospora alba | reverse complement strand
GGGGGCCCTGCCCCCCTTTTTTTTGTGTCGGGTGTGGTTGCGTTCGGTGATGTTGTGGTTACGGTCCCCCGTGGTGGTGCCGGGTTCCGGCGGCTGTGATCGGGGGTCAGGGCGTGAGGCCGGTTCCCCGTTCCAGGCTGAGCAGGCGCTCCTTGCGGGCGATCCCGCCGCCGTAGCCGACCATCGCACCGTCCGCCCCGATCACCCGGTGGCAGGGGACGATGATGGAGACCGGGTTGCGGTTGTTGGCCATGCCCACCGCACGCGAGGCGTTCGGCTTGCCGATCGCGCGGGCGAGTTCGCCGTAGGTAGCGGTCGTTCCGTAGGGGATCGTCGTCAGCGCCTGCCACACCGTGCGCTGGAACGGGGTGCCGAGCGGAGCCAGGCGCAGGTCGAACTCCCGCAGCTCGCCGGCGAAGTAGGCGCCGAGCTGCTCGGCGGTCGTGCGCAGTGCCGCCGGCTCGCGCCGCCACTCGCTCCGTATCTGCTGCGCGAAGCGCTCCTGCGGGCTCATGTACAGCCCCGTCAGCGCCTCGCCGTCCCCGAGCAGGAGGAGTTCCCCCAGCGGGGAGGGCACCAGGTCATACAGCGGGGTTCCGCCGCCGGGCTCGGCGAACTCCGCCGGAGCGGCGCGCTCGGGTCCCGGTCGGGCCACCTCCATCGGCAGTGCGTCCTGGATCGTTTTCGCGTCTGCGGTCATCGTGTCCGTCCTCATCGTGGTTTGGTTCGTCCGCGGCGCCGCGGGCTGCGGGCGGCGCCGGGGAGGTCAGGGCGGAGGCCCAGAGGTGGTGTGTGGCGTAGGAGCGCCACGGCCGCCACGCCTGCGCCTCCCGCTCGGCCGCGCGCGGATCGCCGGGGCGGCCCAGGCGTTCCAGGGAGCGCCGCACGCCCAGGTCGGTCGTCAGGAAGACGTCGGGGTCGCCCAGCGCGCGCATACGGATGTAGTCCGAGGTCCAGGGGCCGATTCCGGACAGCCCGCGCAGTCGGGCGGCGGCCTCGTCGCGGTCAGTGCCGGGACACAGGTCGATGTCGCCGGAGTCCAGCGCCTGGCTTAGCGCGATCAGCGCCTCGGCGCGTCCGGCCGGCATCGGCAGGTCCTGCGGGGAGACGCCGGCCAGTGCCTCCGGACCCGGAAAGGTGTGGGTCAGCCCCTGCTGCGGCGTGGCCAGGGGTGTGCCGAAGCGCTCGACGAGCCGGCCCGCGACGGTGCGCGCCGCGGAGACCGAGATCTGCTGCCCGACGACGGCGCGCACCGCCATCTCCGTGGAGTCCGCGCCGGCCGGGGCGCGCAGCCCGGGCCGCGCGGCGACGAGCCCGGCCAGCGGACTTCCGTCGGCGCCGAGGACCTCGGCGACGGCGCGCGGGTCGGTGTCCAGGTCCAGCAGCCTGCGGCAGCGCTGCACCGCGGTGCCCAGGTCCTTCAGCAGATCCAGGCAGAGCCGGCACCACACGTGGTCGTCGGAGTCTCCGCGTGAGATGTGCACGACCCCGCTGCCGTGCGGAAGGGTGAGCACCCGTCGGTAAACGCCGCCGCTGACCTCCTCCACCCCCGGTATCGCACGCGCGGCGAGGAACCCGAACAGGTGGTCGAGGTCGATCGGCGGGCGCAGCGGAAGCCGCAGCGTCACGGTCCCCGCGTGGGTGGAATCGCCCGCGGAGGAGTCGGCGCCGGGCCGCTGCGCACCCCCGGCGCTGAGGCGTCGCAGTTGGGAGGGGGAACGGTCGAACACCTCGCGCACCGTGTCGTTGAACTGGCGGATGCTGGAGAAACCCGCGGCGAACGCGGCGTCGCTCAGCGACAGGCCCGTCGTCTCGATCAGCACCCGTGCCGTGCGCGCTCGCTGTGCCCGTGCCAGCGCCAGCGGTCCGGCGCCGAGTTCGGCGACGAGCATCCGGTTGAGTTGGCGTTCGCTGTAGCCCACCTGAGCGGCAAGACCGGCCACGCCGTCCCGGTCCACCGCGCCGTCGGCGATCAGCCGCATGGCACGCCCCACGGCGTCGGCGCGTACGTTCCACTCGGGAGAGCCGGGTGACGCGTCGGGGCGGCACCGCTTGCAGGCCCGGAACCCGGTCCGCTGGGCCGCCGCCGCGGAAGGGAAGAACCTGGTGTTCTCCCGCTTGGGCGTGACGGCGGGGCAGCTGGGCCGGCAGTAGATGCCGGTGCTGGTCACTCCGAGGTAGAACATTCCGTCGAAGCGGGCGTCTTTGCTGCGCACCGCCAGGTAACGCTGGTCGTCGTCCATCACGCCGCCCATCCTCGCCTGCGCATCCGTCCCACGCTAGCGGGTTTCGGACATCCGGGTCGGGCCTCGCCCTGCGGGGCGGCGGTCCGCCGGGGCGGCGAGGGGGCCGCGGGGCGGCGGGAGAGGGCCGCGCCGCCCCGACGGCTCAGGCGGATCCTGTCGACTCCTCGGCGGAATCGTCGTGCTTGGCCAGGTAGTCGAAGAAGATCGGGCGCAGCTGCTCTTGGACGCGCGGGTCCTCCTGGGCGCCCAACGCGTCGTAGAACAGCCCCGACGCCTGGGCGACGCCCGCCTCCCCGGCTTCCAGGTTGCCCGCGGCGGCCTCGACCGCGGGTAGCAGCTCCAGCAGCCGCCAGAAGAAGCGGATGTCCCAGCGGCGCCGCGCCAGGGCCACCGCGCGGTCGCGCAGCTCGTGCGTCTCCAACCGCTCCAGCGAAACCGTTTCGTCGTGTCCGCTCGTGTCGCCACTCATGCCGGAGGGCTACCCGGACCTCGCGAGTTGAAATGGAGTGACGTACGTTACTGTTCGTTAACGGGTACATCGGCGGCGGGCGGCGCCCGGGGCGCCGGTGGCCGCACGGACCGCGCAATCGCACAGGAGGGGACGCATATGGGCGGATCATCGGCGGTGCGGGTCGTCGTCGCGAAACCCGGGCTGGACGGCCATGACCGCGGTGTGAAGGTCGTGGTCAGGGCACTGCGCGACGCCGGTGTCGAGGTCGTCTACACCGGCCTGCGCCAGACGCCGGAGATGGTCGTCAACGCCGCGCTGGAGGAGGACGCCGACGCGATCGGGTTGTCTGTGCTCTCCGGCGCCCACATGACGATCTTCGGCCGCGTCATGGAGTTGCTGGCCGAGAACGACGCGCGCGACATCACCGTGTTCGGCGGCGGCATCGTCCCCGAGGCCGAGATCCCGGAGCTGGAGGCGATGGGTGTGGCCAAGGTCTTCACGCCCGGAACCCCCACGACCGAGATCAGCGCGTGGGTCCGGGAGAACATCAGGCCCCTGCACGCAGGCGCGAGCGGCGCCGGAGGCTGAGCCCGGCCAGGGGCCGACGGCCCTCAGCGGGCGCCGATGGGCGTGCAGGCGGACTGTGCGGCGCGAGCGGCCCCGGGGCCCTCCCGCCGCTCCGACGGCGCCACCCGTGGCGGTAATATGCCGTTTTTGTGTCCATTCATCGCCTCGGCCCGCACGGTCGGCCACACCGCGTTCCGCACCCGCACCGGCACTGCGCCGCCCTGCCGCTCGTAGCGGCTGAGCGCGCCGTCCCCCGGCCCGCCCCGGCGCCCGCCGCCCCCGAAACCGACTGCGCCGCCTCTGCGGTGCAGCGGGCGCGGTAGCGGCGTGGACGCCGGCGCCGAGATCGTCGCTCTGCTCCTGGGGGCGGCCCTGGCCGCGGGGTGGATCGACGCCGTCGTGGGCGGCGGCGGACTGCTGATGCTTCCCGCGATGCTCGTGGCCTTCCCGAACGCCCCGGTGGCGCCCCTGCTTGGCACCAACAAGCTCACCGCGATCATGGGCACCGCCTCGGCCGCCGTCACCTACTTCCTCCGGATCCGCCCCGATCCCCGGATCGTGTGGCCCACAGCGGCGCTGGCGCTGATGGGCGCCGGCGGCGGCGCCGCGCTGGCCGGATCGGTCTCCTCCGACGCGTTGCGCCCCACGATCATGGTCGTCCTCGCCGTGGTGCTGGTCCTGGTGGTCGCGCGCCCCGCAATGGGGGCGGTGGCCGATCCCACCCTGCTGACTCCACGGCGCATCGTGGTGGCCGTGCTGCTGGCCGGGGGCGGCGTCGGCTTCTACGACGGCATCGTCGGACCGGGCACCGGCACCTTCCTGATCATGGTGCTGACCGCGGTCGTCGGAGTGGACTTCGTGCACGCGTCGGCCTCGGCGAAGGTGGTCAACACCGCGACCAACCTGGGTGCGCTCGCGGTGTTCGCCTGGAACGGCGACGTGTTGTGGCTGCTGGGCCTGGGATTGGCGGTGTGCAACGTCATCGGCGCTCAGATCGGTGCTCGCATGGCGCTGAACCGCGGATCGGGGTTCGTGCGGCTCGTGCTGGTGGCCGTCGTGCTGATGCTGCTGGCGCGGCTGGGCTGGGAACAACTCGCCTGAGCGGGCCGCGACGGGAGCACCGGGGCGCGCCCACCCCTCACGCGCCGTTCCGTGCCCTTGTGATCCCGGTGTGAATCCTCACACCGCTTCCCATGGGGTGACCGGGGGTGAACGGGGCATTCCGGGTTTCGCGGGTCGCGGTTTGACTGGTCAACGGCGCCCCGGTGTCATCTGTCAAGCGCTGGGAGGGCTAAGCTTCCGCATGTTGCGGTTGGCGTCTCGAGCCCTTTATCAACGCGGTGAGGGCCCTATGCGGTTCCCGCGTTCCGGCGCCGGCCTCCGCACATCACTGCAGCCAGCGAGTAACAAGGACGGACCCTCGTGGACCTGTTCGAATACCAGGCGAAGCAACTCTTCGCGGAATACGGGGTCCCCGTACCCCAGGGAAAGGTGGCGAGCACGGCCGCAGAGGCGCGTGCGATCGCCGATGAGTTCGCGGCGGCGGGCAAGTCCCGTGTCGTCGTCAAGGCGCAGGTGAAGACCGGCGGGCGCGGCAAGGCCGGCGGCGTGAAGGTCGCCGACGACGCCGCCGACGCCCAGGCCAAGGCCGAACAGATCCTCGGCATGGACATCAAGGGGCACACGGTGCACCGGGTCCTGATCGAGGAGGCCAGCGACATCGCGGAGGAGTACTACTTCTCCTTCCTGCTGGACCGCGCCAATCGGACCTTCCTGTCGATCTGCTCCGCCGAGGGCGGTGTCGAGATCGAGGAGGTCGCCGCGACCAACCCGGACGCCGTCGCCCAGGTGCCGATCGACGCCATCAAGGGCGCGCCCTCCGAGGTCGCCTCCGAGATCGTCAGCAGGGCGAAGCTGCCCGAGGCCGCCGCGCAGGGCGCGGCCGAGGCCATCACCAAGCTGTGGGACGTGTTCGTCGGCCGCGACGCCACTCTGGTCGAGGTCAACCCCATGATCCTCACCGGTGACGGCCGCGTCGTGGCTCTGGACGGCAAGGTCACCCTCGACGAGAACGCCGACTTCCGCCAGGACCTGGAGAGCCTCGCCTTCGCAGCCGAAGGCGATCCCCTCGAGGTCAAGGCCAAGGAGAAGGGGTTGAACTACGTCAAG
>NZ_JROO01000074.1 GCF_000826685.1 Streptomonospora alba | reverse complement strand
CGGGCGGCTTGCTGGTGACGTCCAGGGTGACGCGGTTGATCTCGCGTACCTCGTTGGTGATCCGGTTGGAGACGGTCGCCAGCACCTCGTAGGGAAGCCGCGACCAGTCGGCCGTCATCGCGTCCTCGCTGCTGACCGGGCGCAGCACCACCGGGTGGCCGTAGGTGCGGCCGTCGCCCTGCACACCCACGGAGCGCACGTCGGCCAGCAGCACCACGGGACACTGCCAGATCTCGCGGTCCAGGCCCGCCCGGGAGAGCTCCTCGCGGGCGATCGCGTCGGCCTCGCGCAGCACCTCCAAGCGCTCGCGCGTGACGTCGCCGATGATGCGAATGGCCAGGCCGGGCCCGGGGAAGGGCTGGCGCCACACCATCTCCGAGGGCAGGCCCAGCTCCTCGCCGACACGGCGGACCTCGTCCTTGAACAGCTCGCGCAGCGGCTCGACCAGCGAGAACCGCAGGTCGTCGGGCAGCCCGCCGACGTTGTGGTGCGACTTGATGTTGGCGGCACCGGTACCGCCGCCCGACTCCACCACGTCGGGGTAGAGGGTTCCCTGCACCAGGTACTCGACGTCGTCGCCGTCCTTGCCGCCCTCGGCGACGACCTCGCGGGCGGCCTGCTCGAAGACCCGGATGAACTCCCTGCCGATGATCCTGCGCTTCTCCTCGGGGTCGCTGACACCCGAGAGCGCGTCGAGGAACCGGTCCTGGGCGTCGACGACCTTGAGCACCGCGCCGGTGGCCGCCACGAAGTCCTTCTCGACCTGCTCGACCTCGCCCTTGCGCAGCAGCCCGTGGTCGACGAACACACAGGTCAGGCGGTTTCCGATCGCGCGCTGGACCAGGGCGCCCGCGACCGCGGAGTCGACGCCGCCGCTCAGCCCGCAGATCGCGCGCTTGCCGCCGACCTGGGCGCGGATGCGTTCGACCTGCTCGTCGACGATGTTGACCATGGTCCAAGTGGGACGGCAGCCGGCACCTTGGTAAAGGAAGTGCCGCAGCACCGCCTGCCCGTGCTCGGTGTGCAGTACCTCGGGGTGGAACTGCACACCGTAGAGGCCGCGCTCGGGCGCCTCCATCGCGGCGACCGGCGTGCTCTCGGTACTGCCGGCGGTGCGGAAGCCCTCGGGCGCCTCGGCGACGGAGTCGCCGTGGGACATCCACACGGTCTGCACGGCGGGCAGGCCGCTGAAGAGCACGGTGTCGGTACCGCTCTCCATGCGGGTGCGGCCGAACTCGCTGCGCCCGGTCCGGGCGACGGTGCCGCCCAGCGCCTGCACCATCGCCTGGTAGCCGTAGCAGATGCCCAGGGTGGGCACGCCGGTATCGAAGAGGCGCGCCGGCGCCTGGGGAGCGCCCTCGGCGTAAACCGACGAGGGGCCGCCGGAGAGGATGATGGCCTTGGGCCGCTTGGCGAGCATCTCCTCGACGGGCATGGTCGAGGGGACGATCTCGCTGAACACGTGGCATTCACGCACCCGCCGCGCGATGAGCTGGGCGTATTGCGCGCCGTAGTCGACGACGAGGACTGTGTCGAACGCGGTCTCGCCGGCGTCGGAAGGGGACACGGAAGAAACCTTCCCGCAGGTAGGAGCGTGCAGCGCACGGGGATCGGATCGCTCTTAGTCTAGATCCTCGCCGAGGGCTCAGAACCCGGCCACGAGCACCGCCCTGTCGTCGGCGTGGTCGGTGCGCTCGGACCAGGCCATCACCCCGGCGCAGACGTCCTTGGGCATGGGGTCGGCGAAGCCGGTGAGCAGTGAAGACAGCCGACCCAGCCCCGTGTCCAGCGACTCGCGCCGCTGCTCGACCACGCCGTCGGTGTAGCAGACCAGCATGTCGCCCCGACGCGCCGCGACGCGCGCGGTGCGGTGCTCTCCGCCCATGGAGCAGCCCAGCGGCGGGTCGACGACCGCGTCCAACCGCTCGCAGGTGCCGTCGCCGCGCAGCAGCATGGGCGGGACGTGGCCTGCGTTGGCGTAGACCAGTTCGTCGGCTCCGGGGTCGTAGACGGCGTAGCACATGGTCGCCATGCTCTCCGGCAGGTAGGTGTCGACGTAGGCGTCCAGGCGGGCGGTGACGCGGTCGGGGCGGGTGCCCTCCTCCAGCGCGGCGGCGCGCAGCACACTGCGCAGCTGGGACATGACCGTGGCCTCGGGCAGCCCGTGACCGGCGACGTCGCCGATCACCAGGCCGACGCGGTCGGTGGCGGCGACCGGGAAGACGTCGTACCAGTCGCCGCCGACCTCGGCACCGTAGGAGGTGGGCACGTACTCGGCGGCCACCTCCAGCGGTGCGTCCTCGACGCGGCCGGGCAGCAGGCTGCGCTGCAGGCCCAGGGCGATCTCGTGCTCGCGCTCCAGCCGGGCGCGCAGGCGGCGTTCGCGCTCGTCGGCCTCGGAGGGGCCGTCGCGGTCCAGTGCGGGCACCAGGCGGATCTGCACTGCGGGCTCACCGGTGTCGGCCCAGGCGGCGCGGTTGCCGACTCCGGGACAGCGCCGCGGCCTGCCCTCGGGGCCGACCAGGGCGAGCACACCGGCCCGCGGCTCACCCGCGCGGGCCCATCGCCGCAGCGTGTCCCCGACCAGTTCGGGGCTGTCGGAGCTGAGCCCGTAGAGGTTCGCCCCGGTGTCGGCACCCGGGCACAGCCGGCGCATTGCGGCGTTGCGGCCGAGGATCTCGCCGGAGAGCCCCACCAGCAGCATCGGCTCGTTCACAGCGCGGGTGATCGAGCCGAACACCTCACCGGCTAACACGGCCGACCGCGGACCGCGCCGCCCGCCGGCGGGCCGTGGTCGGCGCTGCGGGGCGGGCGGGCCGCCGAATCGGTGGCGGGGCGACCGGTTTCGACGCCGCTGCCGCCCCGGATACTGGCGTCCGCTATTCGCATTGTCCCTCCGTTGACTGCGTGGTCGCCGCCGTCGCCGGTTCGAGGGCAGAGGGGGGCGTACGGCGGCCACGTGAAGCGCAGGTTACGCCCGGTCGGCATGCGGCGCAGGAGTTTCCCGCTTTTTGCGGCAGAGGGATGGAGTGTGGAATTTCACTGGCTCCGGACCGCGGGGACACAGCACTCCCGGTGCGCGGTTCGTGCAGGTCAGGGGGCCATGGAGGGCTCGCGGCCGCGCCGGCGCGGCCGCGAGCCCGGGTCAGCGGATACGGAAGCGCTTCATCAGCCGCGCGCTCGCCGTCATCATCGTCGACAGGGTCTGGGCGTTCATGCCCGGGGTGCCGCCCAAGCCCACGAAGTGCTGGCTGGCCACGGTCTGGGACTCGGTGTAGCGCAGCAGCCCGTCGGGGCCGTGCCTGCGGCCCACGCCCGAGCGCTTCATCCCGCCCATGGGGGCTCCGTAGCTGGCCCAAGCGGCGCCGTAGCCCTCGTTGACGTTGACCGTGCCGGCCTCGATGCGCTCGGCCAGGCGCCGGCCGCGCGCGGTGTCGCGGGTCCACACGCTGGCGTTGAGGCCGTAGTCGGACGCGTTGGCGGCGGCGACGGCCTCGTCCTCGTCGGAGAAGCGGTAGAGCGAGACCAGGGGGCCGAAGGTCTCGGCGGCGCAGGCGTCCATGGTGGGGGCGACCCCGGACATGACCGTGGGTTCGTAGAACATCGGGCCGATGTCGTCGCGGACGCGTCCGCCGGCGAGGACCTCGGCGCCCTTGGCGCGTGCGTCCTCGACGTGGGCTGCTACCCGGTCCAGCTGCTTGCGGTAGGTGAGCGAGCCCATGTCGGCGGTGTAGTCGAAGTCGGCGTTGAGCTCCATGCCGCGCACCGCGTCGGCGAAGCGCTCGGCGAACTCGTCGTAGACCGAGTCGTGCACGTAGAGGCGCTCCATCGAGATGCACAGCTGGCCCGCGTTGCTGAAGCTCGCCCGCTGTACGCCCTCCACGGTCCAGTCGAGGTCGGCGTCGGAGCAGACGATGGCGGGGTTCTTGCCGCCGAGTTCGGCGGAGAAGCCGATGAGGCGGCCGGCGGCGCGCTGGGCGATCTCGGCGCCCACCGGAGAGGACCCGGTGAAGGAGAGGTAGTCGGCGTTGTCGATGAGCGGATCGCCGACCTCCTCCCGCCTGCCGATGACGGGGATCCACAGGTCCTCGGGCAGGCCTGCCTCGATGGCGGTCTCGATGGCCCACAGCGCGCTCAGCGCCGTCTGGGTGTCGGGCTTGGCCACCACGGCGTTGCCGGCCAGCAGCGCGGGCACGGCGTCGGCGACCGGCAGCGCGATGGGATAGTTCCAGGGGGTGATGACCGTGACGGTGCCCTTGGGCGCACGGCGGTGGTAGGTGCGGGTCGCGCCGGGCACGGCGCCGGGGACGCGCTGCGGGCGCAGGAGGCGGGGGGCCTGCCGGGCGTAGTGCAGGGTGCCGGCCGCGGCGTCGTAGACCTCTTCGAAGGCGTGGCGGCGGGCCTTGCCGGTCTCCCACTGGATGATGTCGAGGATCTCGCGCTGGCGTTCGAGGACCAGGTCGTGGAAACGCAGGAACGGCTCCGCGCGCTCGCGGGGCGACAGAGCCGCCCAGGACCGCTGCGCTGTGCGGGCGCGCTGGAAGGCGGCGACGACGTCGTCGGCCGTGGACTCCGGGAGTTCGGCCAGGGGTGCACCGGTGAAGGGCGCCGTCGTGGTCGTGGTCTTGCCCGACGCGGCGGCCACGCGGCGGGTGAGGCGGGGGGCGACGTCCTGTAGCCCCGCCGACGACGCGGAGCTACCGGGAGTACTCGTAGCGGTGTCCATGCCGGGAGCGTAATCCACGTCACCCGATTTTACTACCCGCGGGTAACCAGCGTTTCGGCCGGTTGCGGTCGTCGTCTCAGGGGACGAAACCATCGACGACCACTGGACGGCACGGCCCGCGAGGGCTTGGATCACGATGACGGACCGGCTCCCGGTGTGGTCCGGGGATCTCCGCCGGCCGCGCTCTGGAGGTTGCGATGCCGCACACCGAGAACACGACCGTCGCCATCGCGGGCGGCGGCCCCGCCGGGATCATGCTCGGCCTGCTGCTGGCGCGGGCCGGCGTGGACGTCACGGTGCTGGAGAAGCACCGCGACTTCCTGCGCGACTTCCGCGGCGACACGGTCCATCCCTCCACTCTGGCGGTCATCGACGAACTGGGGCTCGCCGAGCGGTTGGATGAGCGCCCGCACCGCAAGGTCAGCACTCTGACGGTCGGGCGCGGCAGCGATCCCATCGTCGCCGCCGACCTGAGCACGCTCTCGGGGAGGTTCCCCTACATCGCGATGATGCCCCAGTGGGACTTCCTCGACATGCTCACCGATCACGCGCGCTCCTATCCCGGCTTCCGGCTGATGATGAGCACCGAGGCCACCGGCGTCGTCGAACACGACGGCGCGGTCCGCGGCATCCGGTATCGGCAGCGGCCCGAGAACGGGGACGGCGAGCAGGGCGAAGGCGGGCAGCGGGAGCACGAACTGCGGGCCGTGCTCAGCATCGCCGCCGATGGACGCGACTCCGGCCTGCGCGACGCCGCCGGCATGGTCCCCACCGAGCTGGGCGTACCGATGGACGTGCTGTGGCTTCGGGTTCCCCGGAAACCCGAGGACCCCAGCGGACTGAACGGCAATCTGGGCTCCGGCGCGATGGCCGTGGCGATCGACCGCGGAGACTACTGGCAGGTCGCCTTCCTCATCCCCAAGGGCGGATACGCGAGGACACGCGCGGAACCGATCGAGACCTTCCAGGAGGAGCTGCTGGGGCTGCTGCCGTTCCTCGGCGAGAACGTGCGCGAAATCGACGACTGGTCCAAGGTCGCCTTCCTCAACGTGACCCAGGATCGCCTGGAGCGCTGGTACCGCCCGGGGCTGCTGGCCATCGGGGACGCGGCGCACGCCATGACGCCGGTCGGCGGCGTGGGCATCAACCTGGCGATCCAGGACGCCGTGGCCACCGCCAATCTGCTCGCGCGTCCGCTGCTGGAGGCCCAGAGCGATCCCGAGCGCTTCGCCAAGACGCTCAACCCCGAGCTGCTGGGGCGCGTCCAGCGCCGCCGCCGGATGCCCACGGTCGGCACCCAGGCGGTTCAGCAGCTGTTGCAGCGCCAGGTCATCAGCAAGGCGCTGGAGGAGGACGCGTCGCTGCCGCCGCTGCTGCGGATGGTCGGGGGCACCGGGCCCTGGTCCAACCTGATCGCCCGCGTGATGATGTTCGGCCTGCGCCCGGAACACGTCCAGACCCCTGCCGTCGCACTCCCGGCCCGGGGCCGGCAGGAGCCTCCCGAGTAAGCCGGCCGCGCCAGGACCCGACCGCTCAGGCACGTTGATCTTGTACCTGCGGTCATTGCGGAGCGCGCACGATGACTGCAGGTACAAGATCAACAGTGATCCGGGGCCTGTTGACATGCGGCTACTCGCCGGTAAACGATGGTCGCCGCACGCGACTGCGGGCACGGTTTCCGCGATGGAAGGACGGCACATGGCGACGACCACGCGTCTGGCGGCCTTCGGCCGCGGAATCCGCGCCGTATGAGCGCTGAGCGCAACCGCGGCGTCCTCGTCACCGGGGCCTCGGGCGGCATCGGGCGGGCGATCGCCCAGCGGTTCGCCGCCGACGGCGAGCGGGTGGCCGTCCACTACGCCTCGCGCGAGGAGGAGGGCGAGGCGACCCTGGCGTCCCTGGAGGGCGGCGAGCATGTGCTCGTCCACGGCGACATCGCCGACCCGGCGGCGGCCGAGTCCGTCGTCGCGGCCGCCGTCGAAGGGCTCGGCGGGCTCGATGTGCTCGTGAACAACGCCGCCGCGGTCATCCCGCACCCGCTGCCGGAGACCTCCTACGCCGACTGGCAGGCGACCTGGCGGCGCATCATCGGGGTGAACGTGTTCGGCGCCGCCAACCTGAGCTACTGCGCGGCGCGGCACATGATCGAGCGCGGTACCCCCGGGCGGATCGTCAACGTCGGCTCGCGCGGCGCCTACCGCGGCGAGCCCGACATGCCCGCCTACGGCGCGAGCAAGGCGGCCCTGCACTCGCTGGGCCAGTCGCTGGCCGTCTCACTCGGCCCCTACGGCATCGGCGTCGCGTCGGTGGCCCCGGGGTTCACGCTCACCGAGCGGGTCCAGCACCGCCTGGAGGGCTCCGCAGGCGAGGCCGTCAGCGGCCAGAGCCCCTTCGGCCGTGTCGCCGCACCCGAGGAGATCGCCTCGGCCGCGGCCTACCTGGCCGCGCCGGAGGCGGTGTGGACCTCGGGCGCGGTCCTGGATGTCAACGGCGCTTCCCACCTGCGGTAAGGGCGGCACAGCCGGACGCGATCCGGCGAAGGAACGAGAAGGGAGCGCCGGCGCCATGGCGGAACCCGGCAGCAGGCGGCCGACCCCCGCACCGGCTTCGCACGCGACCGCGGCCCGGAAATTTGCGGTCGCCGCGCAGCTTCCTTTTCCCTGCACAGACCCTCCCTGCTCCCGCGCGCGCCGGGGAGGAAGCGAGGGCGCCTGCTATATCGGCGTGTATCCGGGTAGCCCTTCCGCAGGACCAGAAACCCGAAACCTGAGGGCGCGTCGGTTCGCCGGTCCGGTCGGCGCCGAGCCGGTCGCCGCGCCGAGGCACCGAGCCCGCCCGAGAAGACAACGGCGCCAGGGCCCCCTCACCTGAGCGCCTCGCCGCCATCCCCGAACGCGCCGGGGACCGGCCTCGTCCCGTCCGCGAGACCGCTCCCCGGCGCCCCTTCCCCCACCGACTGACGTTGATCTTGTACCTACGGTGAGTGAAAACGCTTTCCCGTGCCCGCAGGTACAAGATCAACGACCTACAGGCGCGGGTCCGCTGACTCGGACTCCAGGGCCAGGATCCCGAAGACCGGCTGGTGGACGCGCCAGAAGGGCTCCCCGGCCGCGTGGCGGGACAGGGCCTCCAGGCCGAGCTTGTGCTCGTTGAGCGCCATGCGCCCCTTGCGGCGCACATCGCGGTCGCGCACGGTTGCCAGGCGCTCCGGCATCAGATGGTCGGGGCCGTAGACGGTGCGCAGGTGTTCCGGGCCGCGGACCTTGAGGCCGGGTTGGACCGGTCCCCGTGGACCGGTGGCCCGCGGGCCGTCCGCGGGCTTGACGACGATGCCCTCCCCGCCGGCCGACACCAGGTCGTGCCACCAGGCCACGGCCGCGGCGGTGGCCTCGGGGTCGGCGGTGTCGACGGTGCGGTACCGCGTGGGCACCACCGTGGGGCAGCGCTCGGCCAGGCGTCGGCTCACGCCCGTGTGCCAGACGTGGTCCTCGCCGGAGAACTCCCTGCCCTCGGCGGCCAGGACCACGAAGGGGGCGTAGCGCGGCCCTGCCCCGCCCACCGGCGCGTGCCGCCCACGGAGGGGGCCTTCGGGCCCGGCCCCGGCCCCGGCTCCGGTCTCGGCAGACCAGGGCAGCATCTCGCCGTCGAAGGCGATCCAATCGGTACCGAAGCGCTCCCACAGCCCGGCCGCGGTGATCCCCGCGCGCAGCTCGGCCAGCACCTCGGCCTCCACCGGGGTGTCGGGGAAGAGCGGGCGCCCGGTGCGGGTGAACACCGCGCCGTCGCCGCCCGGCACGAAGCGCCGGTCGCCCGCCGCGGAGTCGCGGCACACGACCGCGATCGCGCGCGTCCCCGCGTGCTTCTCCTGGCAGACGACGCGGGCGGTGCCCTGGTCCAGGTAGAGGGAGAACGCCTCCTCGGGGCGCTCCAGCGCGCCCGGATCCGCGGCGGCGGGGGCCGGCGCCATGGTCGGCGGCAGGTACAGCATCCAGCGCGGATCCACCGCGAACCGGCTCATCGCCTCCAGCGCGGCGAGCGCGTTGTCGCGCGGAACGGCCACCCGGCCGAATCCGGTCTCGACGTAGCCGACGGGCCCCTCAGGCAGCACGTCGCCCACGCCGATCACGGCGGCGCCGCGATCGGCCCGGGCACCGCTGTCGTCCGCGGCCGCGCGGAACGGCCGGGCGGGCTCGTAGTAGGTGCGCTGCGCCGGGACCGCGGTCAGCTCGCGCTCGGGGTAGCGCAGCGCAGTGAGCCGCCCTCCGAACACGCACCCGGTGTCCAGGCAGACGGTGTTGTTGATCCACTCCGGCTCGGGCGTGGGCACGTGCCCGTAGACCACCGCCGCCGAACCCCGGTATTCGCGGGCCCACGGGTAGCGGACCGGCAATCCGAACTCGTCGGTCTCGCCGGTGGTCTCGCCGTAGAGCGCGAAGGAGCGCACCCGGCCCGAGGTCCGCCCGTGGTACTCCTCCTTCAGCCCGGCGTGGGCGACCACGAGCCTGCCCTCGTCCAGCAGGTAGTGGCTGAGCAGGCCGCCGCAGAAGGCGAGGACGCGGTCGCGGAAGCCCTCCGGCTCCGCGCCGATCTGCTCCAGGGTCTCGGCCAGCCCGTGGCGCACCCGGACCTTGCGGCCTTCGAGCGCGCGCACCAGCTTGTCCTCGTGGTTGCCGCACACGCACAGCGCGTCGCCGGCCTCGACCATACCCATCACCAGGCGCAGCACGCCGGGGCTGTCCGGCCCTCGGTCGACGAGGTCGCCCACGAACACGGCGGTGCGGCCCTGAGGGTGGTGCGCGCCGACGGCGCGGCCCTCGTCGTCGCGCGCGAGGGCGTAGCCGAGCCCGGACAGCAGCTCCTCCAGTTCGGCCCGGCATCCGTGCACGTCGCCGATGATGTCGAAGGGGCCGGTCAGGTCGCGCTTGTCACTCCGAGCCCGTTCCACCTCGACTTTCGCCGATGCGAGTTCGGCCGGATCACCGAGCACGTGCACCCGGTGGAACCCCTCTTCGCCCAGTCGGTCCAGGCCGCGCTTGAGCTCGCGGCGCTGCCGGTGCAGAACGTGCGAACCGATGTCGCGGTCGGTGCGCGCGGCGTTGCGTTCGTGCGGGACGGCCTCGGGCGGATCCAGCACGATCGCGGTGGCGAGCACGTCGTGCTTCTTGGCGATGCGCACCAGCTCGGCGCGGGCGCGCTGCTGCACGTTGGTGGCGTCGACGACGGTCAGCAGGCCGCGGCGCAGCCGTGTGGCGACGATGTGGTGCAGCAGCGCGAACGCGTCGCCGGTGGCGCTCTGGTCGTTCTCGTCGTCGCTGACCAGCCCGCGGCAGACGTCGGAGGAGACCACCTGGGTGGGCAGGAAGTTGCGGCGGGCGAAGGTGGACTTGCCCGAGCCGGAGACGCCGACGAGTACGACCAGGCCCATGGCCGGCACGGACAGCACGCGGTCGCCGGCGTCGGCTCCGGCGCGACCGGCCGCGGGATCCGCAGGGTCGGATGCGCTCACGTGGTGGACACTCCCCTCGGGTGAACCTCGTGGAACGTGCCGTGAGACCCGCGGACCGGCCGAAGGCGGTCAGGACGCTTGTGCGGCGGGCGGGCGGGGCCCGTGGCGGACCCGCGGACGGCGGTCTGAGACGGCACTGTCCCAAGTCTGCGCCATCCCGGTGCCGACCCTCCACGCGTCGTTCCGGCCCTGTGGACGGCCGAACGCCCGCCTCCGCGCCTCGCCTCCGGCGACCGGCCGCGGAGTCCCGGCGCCGCCCCGTTCCCCGGCCGGTGCCGGGCGGGAAGGGGCGGAGCCCGCCGTAGGGGCGTCGGACGGCGCGCGATGCCCCAGGATCAGCGCCGCGAGGAGCTGTTCGAGCGCTTCGGCGGTGGACGCCTCCAGCAGGTGCGGGTGGTCGGGCAGCATGGCCCACCAGGTTCCGGTGTGGGTGCCGTACCACGCGGTGACGCCGGGGAAGATCCGCCGCAGCCGCAGCGCGGCGGGGTGGACGGTCGCGGGCTGGCGGCGAGGGCGCGCGGGCCGGATCACGGTGCTCATCGGGCGTCCTCCCGGGTGTCGTCGCCCCAGGTCTCCCCGGAGCCGTCGAGATGGCGGCCGTCGTGCGCGGCCGGCCGCAGGCAGCCGGAGCGCCCCGTCGGGTTCGTAGCCGGTTCGGGACCGCCGCAGGCGTCGCCGAGCAGGGCGGCGATGCGCGCCAGGATCTCCAGGGAGGCGTCGCGGACGGCGGAGGTCCAGTAGGCGTGCTCGTGCGTACTCGCGGCGAGGTCGTCGGCCGTCTCGTGGAGGCATCGGACCTCGCGGGGATCGGGAACCCGAGCCGGACGGGCGGAGGACCGCGCGGAGGCGTCGGCGGAACCGAGGTAGGGGCGCGTACTCGGCTGCGGAGCGAAACCGGCGAGGGCGAAGTCCAGCGCGTCCAGATCGGTGGCGGCGAGCGCGATCCCGCCCCCGTGGCGGTAGTGAGCCCGGTAGGGCGCCTGCTGCCCGGCGGCGTAGGTGAGGCTCCAGCGTTCCCGGTGGCGCGTGTGGATCTCGCAGAACCGCGTGTAGTCGGGAGGAACGGGAGGTTCGGTCGCCGGGGAGAGGTAGGGGCGTGTGCCGTCGGCACGGCGAGGCGAAGGCACCCCGGTTTTCGGGGCAGGCGGGATAGGCTCGGACATGTCATCAGCTCCTTGCTAGCTGGTGGCCAAGCCCCGGGACCGGTCGCGTCGGTCGCCGGGGTCTTTTCGTTCCCTTCCTTTCTGAGGATGACGCCGGTTACGCCCACCTGCCATGAGGGATACACTTCTGGCTCTTCTTGGCGTATCTGTCTCATTCTGTCTTCTGAAGAGACACCCTGGTTCCATGGAAGAAGACGACCGCGCCAGGTGGCGTCAGTTCGGAGCGGAACTCCACCGAATGCGCCAGTCATCAGGCATGACGCAGCGACAGCTGGCGACCAAGATGGCCATGCACTACACCATGATCGGAAAGCTCGAACGCTTGGAGCGTTCCCCGAAGCGGGAGCAAGCGGAAGAATTGGACAGGGCTTTGGAGACAGGCGGAACCCTCAGCCGTCTGTGGCACGAGCTCACCAACCGGCATTACGTCCCCGAATGGTTCAAGGACGCGTTGCTCCTTGAACAGCGCGCTACCGAGATCCGCGCTTACGAGTCGCTCCGCATACCCGGACTTCTTCAAACCAGGGACTACGCCCGAGTCCTGCTGGAGGAACGGCAGGTAACCACACCTCCTGACCAGATCGAGCAGATGGTGGAAACCCGAACCGAGCGGATGAGCATGATCCGTAGCAACCGCCCTCTCCTCTGGTTCGTGATCAAGGAGTCCGCATTCCTTGATCCAGTCGGGGACGAGCGGGTGATGCGAGGGCAGATCCGTCATATCCTCGATCTTGCGGACGAGGGGGTGATTCGGGTCCAAGTACTACCGACACCGCGTTCGAGCTTGAGCCTCTGCGAGCCGTTCCGGGTGATGGTGCTCAGCGGGACGCAGACAGTCGGCTATGTAGAGAACATGTTGGGCGGTGGAGTGATCGACTCTTCGCCCCAAGTCCAGGAACTCAACAGTGTCTTCGGGCTTCTAGCTGCGGAGGGTCTCCCATTCCCGCAGTCGATCGCCCATCTGAGAAAGATAAGCGGAGAGCGTTATGGAGATCTGGAAGAAGAGCACCTATAGCGGCGGCAACGGCGGCGACTGCATCGAGGTCGCCGCGAACTGGCGCAAATCCAGTTACAGCGGAGGTGTACACCAGGACTGCGTCGAGGTCGCGGAGTCCCCCCAGCAGGTCCACATCCGCGACACCAAGCACCGCGACGCCGGCTACCTCTCGCTCCCGGCCGTCGAGTGGTCCGCCTTCCTCGCCGACCTCAAGGGCGGCCGACTCTAGCCTGGCCCTCCCCGCGCCGAGGGTGTCTTCAACGGT
>NZ_JROO01000073.1 GCF_000826685.1 Streptomonospora alba | reverse complement strand
GGGCCGCGGGCGCGGGCGCGGGCCGTGGGGGCGGCCGGTCCTCCCCAGGCGGGCCGCCCCCGTTCCCGGCGCCTTTCAGCGGCCGGGCCGCCAGGTGCCCTGGGCGACCTGGGGGACGAAGGAGTCCAGCTCCGCCGCCTGCGCGGTGTCGGCGAGGTCGACGCGGCGGCCGTCCTGAGCCGACAGGTAGGCGGCCATCAGCAGGCGCGTCACCTGCAGACCGTCGTCCAGGCCCTCGTCCGGCTGGCGCCCCTGCAAGAACCGGGTCGTCATGTGCCGGTCCTCCTCGGTGTAGCCGTAGGCGCCCGCCTCGTCCGGCAGCACCGGCATCAGTCCGCCCTCGGCGTTCTGCTTCTCCACCAGGTCCTCGCCCGGGCGGCCGGCGACCTCGCGGCTGAGGAACACCTTGGCCTCGGTGTCGAGGCTGTTGACCTGCATGGCGTACTCCGGCCCCAGCAGCTCGAAGCTCAGCCGCAGTCCCGCGCCCACGTAGCTCCACGACGTGGTGCCCTCGGCCACCACCTCGTCGCCGTCGCCGTTGCGGAAGACGATGGTCGAGCGCGCGTAGTCCTCCGCCGGCCGGTTGCGGTAGTCGACCTCGGGGCCGTACCGGCGCATCAGCTCGTCGGCGTAGGCGGGGCGCGTCCACTTCAGTGCGGCGATGGTGGCGTCCACGCTCACCGGCGTCAGCCACTCCGACGCCGGCACCCCCGGCGGGGTCAGCAGGAAGCGCCCCGCCTCCACGCTGTGGCACATCATGTCGTTGAGAACGCCGCCGCCCTGCTTGTCGCCCTGCCAGAACCAGCCCTTGTGCGGCCCGTTGTGCTCCTCGGCGCACCGGGCCAGGTACGGCGAGCCCGCCGACGGGGCGCCGCGCGACCACACCAGGTCGTGGGCGCGCGTGACGCCGGGCGCGAACACCTGGTTCTCCAGGTAGCCGTGCAGCAGCCCGGCCTCCTCCACCAGCCGTTTGACCTCTGCGGCCTCGGCGACGGTGCGGCCCAGCGGCTTCTCGATCGCGATGCCGCGCAGGGACGCGCGCCCCGAGGCGACCTCCTCGGTGATCGCGCGCACGGTCTCGGCCCGGACGTGGTTGGGAGTGGTCACCCACACCGCGTCCACGGCGGGGTCGCGCACCATCTCGCGGATGTCCGCGTAGGCGGTCGGGTCGCCGACGCGCAGTTCGCGCGCGAGGTCGCAGACGGCGCGCACCGACGACTCGGTGCGGCCGCAGACCGCGGTCACGTCGGCGTCGCGCACGCCGCGGAACGCGCGGGTGTGGAAGTCGGCGATGAATCCGCTGCCGACGATTCCGACTCCGAGCCGGTCGCTCGCCTGTGCTGTCACGTTGGACTCTCCATATCCGTGGAACCGATGCCGGGACTGGTCGCCGGTCACTGCCGGAGCCGCTTCTGCCTGCCGTAGGCGGTCAGCACGGTGACCAGTACCAGGCCGTAGATGATCTGGCGGGGGGCGTCGCCCCACTCACCGCCGCCGATCTGCATGATCCGCAGCAGGGAGTCGAGGACGGTCAGCAGGATCGCGCCGATGACGGTGCCCAGGTAGCCGCCGACACCTCCGATCAGCGCGGTGCCGCCGATGACGGCCGCGGCCACGCTGTTGAGCATGTAGTCGGTGCCCAGGCTGGTGTAGACGTTCTGGGAGTAGCCGAGCAGCAGCAGCCCGCCCACCCCCGCGAACAGCGACGACAGCACATAGGCGGAGAACTTGACCGCCGCGGTGTTGACGCCGGAGAGGTAGGCGGTGGTGCGGTTGGCGCCCACCGCATACAGCCGCCAACCGAAGGGGCTGCGCCGCAGTAGCCAGACGACCAGTACGGACAGCCCCAGCCACAGCCACAGCACCCCCGGAATGCCGGCGACGGTGTCGCCCGCGACCAGGGTGCGCAGCAGCGGGGCGGCGGAGCCCTCGGGCCGGCCGCCGGTGTAGAGCCGGATGAACCCGGTGACCACCGCGATCATGCCCAGCGTCATCACCAGCGGCGGGACCCGGAACGCCAGCACGCCCACGGCGTTGACGACCCCCACGACGCAGCAGGCACCCAGTGCCAGCAGCACCGCACCGAGGAACCCGTCGTTCGTGCCGTCCATGAACCGCGAGGCGACGATGGCCGACAGGGTGGCGGTGGCGCCCACCGACAGGTCGATGCCCTCGCCGCCGGCGATGATGACCAGGGTCTGGCCGATCGAGATCACCCCGAGGAACGACGCCACCGTCATCAGCGTGACGAGTTGGTTCCAGTCGGCGAAGGACGGCGAGACCAGCGCCGCGACACCCCACAGCAGCACGGCCACCGAGCCCGAGATCACCACCGGGTCGCGCACCAGCCGGTGCAGTAGGGGAGGTCGGGTCGGGGCGGGCGGCTGCTCGGGGGCGCCGGGTTCGGCTGTGGAGACGCTCATGCGGTGCCTGCCTTTCCGCGCGCGGCCGCCGTCCGCCGGGTGCCGTTGCGGGAGGTCAGCAGCCCGGCCAGTGCGATGGCGACGATGATGATGCAGCCGTAGACGAACTCGCGGGCGTCGGTGGGCACCCCGGCGAAGAACACCAGGCCCTGGATCAGCGACAGCACGATCGCGCCCACCAGCGCCCCGCCGACGCCGCCCGAGCCGCCGCGCAGCCGGGTGCCGCCGATGACCAGCGCCGCGATCGAGCCCAGTGTCAGCTCGGTACCCAGCGTGGGATCCCCGGCCCCGGAGTCGGCCAACAGCGCGATGCCCGCCAGCGCCGCCACCGTTCCGCCCGCGACGTAGGAGAAGACCCGTACCGCCGAGACGGGCACGGCCGAGGTGTAGGCGGCGTCGGCGTTGCCGCCCACCGCATAGAGGTACTGGCCGAACCGGTGCCGGCGCAGCAGTCGCCAGGCCAGCCACAGGGCCAGCAGCAGCACGGCCGGAACGGGGATGTAGATCGCCAGCACCATGCCGAAGCCCTGGGTGAGCACGGGTGAGGCGGTTCCGCCGGGCTGGGGCAGTACCAGCAGTGCCAATCCGCCGAAGACCGAGCTGGTGGCGAAGGTCGCCACGATCGGCTGCAGCCGCAGCCCGGCAACGACCAGGCCGTTGACCAGTCCGCAAGCGGCGCCCGTGGCCAGGCCCGCCGCCAGCGCCAGCGGCAGGCGGGAGTTGTCGCCGTCCATCAGCACCACCGACACCGCCGAGGCCAGTGTGACGATCGTGCCGATGGACAGGTCGATGCCGCCGCCCAGCACGATGATGGTCTGCGCGGCGGCGATGGTGGCCACCGGCAGGATCGTGGCGAAGCTCGCGCTGAGCGAGTAGGCGGAGAAGAAGTCGGGCTGGAGCACGATCGACGCGGCGAGGGTGATCACCAGCAGCGCCGTCACCGCCAGCGTCGGCATCCGGGCCGACATCACCGACTGCGCGGCCTGGGCCACCGGCCCTGGAGGGGTCGGCGCCGGCGATGCGGCGGGGGAGCGGGTGGGTGCGGGGGTACTCATCGCCTTCCTCGATCCGGAATCGGCGGTGTGCGGGGCGCCGGGTCCGCGGCGGTCCGCCGCGTCGCCGCGGCGCTCACGCGGCGCCGCCGTTGTCGGTGGAGGCCTGCGCGCGGCGCGCCGGGCCGGGCTCCGCGCGGCCCGCGGGGGACTCGGCGCCGCGCGCTGCGTTCGAGTCGTCCGCGCCTGCGGAGCGCCCGGTAGCACCGGGATCGCGGGGAGGGCCGTCCGGATCGGCGTCCCCGTCCGCACCGGCCTGCGGGGTCGGCCCGCCCTCGCCGGGCTCGGGCACGGGCCGTCCGGCACCGTTGGCGTCGGTGACGTGCATGGCGCTGGCGATCAGCGTGTCCTCGGTGAGCCGGTCGCCGGCGACCTCGTCGACGATGCGGCCCTCGAACAGCACCAGCACCCGGTCGCAGACCTCGACCAGCTCCCTGTCGTCGCTGGATCCCAGCACGACCGCCGCCCCTGAGGCCGCCAACTCCGCGACGACCGCGAACATCTCCGCCTTGGCGCCCACGTCGATGCCCTTGGCGGGGTCGTCCATCAGCACCACAGCGGGCTCGGTGGGGAACCACTTGCCCACGACGATCTTCTGCTGGTTGCCGCCCGACAGCGTCGAGACCGGGTCGTCCAGCGATCCGTAGCGGGTGCCGATGCGCTCGGCGACGGCGCGAGCTGCGGCGGCCTCGCGGCGCTTGGACAGCGCGACGCCCAGCGTCGCGCGCCGCCCCACCGACGGCAGGGCGAAGTTCTCCAGGATCGGTCGACCCAGCGCAAGTCCCTGCAGGCCCCGGTTTCCGGGCACATAGGCGATTCCCTCCCGCACCGCCTGCTTGGGCGAGCGCGGACGGATCGCTCGGCCGAAGAGCCGCACGCTGCCGCCCAAGCGCCTGCGGGCGCCGAAGAGCGTCGCCAGCAGCTCCGACTGCCCCTGGCCCTGCAGCCCGCCCAGGCCCAGCACCTCGCCGGGGCGGACCTGGAGGGACACGTGGTCGAGCCGGTCGCCGGTCAACTCCTCGACCTCCAGCAGCGGCGCGGTCTCGTGCGCCTGGTCCGCTCGGTCCGCCCCGTCCAAGGCGGACCGAGCGGACGCGGCGGCGCCGGGGGCGGCGGCTTCGACCGCAGCGCCGCTCCCCGGCGTCTCCGCTGCGCCGGCCGCCGCACCGCCCGGGTGCGCGGCCGCCGGCGCCGGGCCGCCGGACATCAGCTCTACGAGCTCGCCCTCGGCGGTTTCGTCGACAGCGACGGTGGTGACGTCGCGGCCGTTGCGCATGATCGTCGCGAAGTCGCACACGGCCCGGATCTCGGCAAGCCGGTGGGTGATGAACAGGATGAGCACGCCGCGCTCGCGCAGCTCGGCCACCACGTCGAAGAGCACCCGCACCTGGGCGCGGCGCAGCGAGGCTGTGGCCTCGTCCAGCACCAGCACCCGGGGGTCGCGCACCAGCGCCTTGCAGATCTCCGCGACCTGGCGCTCACCGGGGTCGAGGTCGCCCACGCGCTCCTCGGCGGGCACCCGGCCGCCGAAGGCCGGGGCGAAGCGCTCCAGCCACGGCAGCGCGCGCTCGCGTGCCGCGCGGCGGTCGCGCAGCCCGAACCGTGTCGGCTCCACGCCCAGCACCAGGTTGTCCAGGACCGAGAAGTCCTCGATCAGCGACAACTCCTGGTAGACCGCGCTGACCCCGGCGGCCAGCGTGTCGCGCGGGCCGCGCGGTCGCAGCCGGCGGTCCTCCAGCAGCACCTCGCCCGCGTCCGGCCGCACCACGCCCGTCAGCACTTTCAGCAGCGTCGACTTGCCCGAGCCGTTGGGGCCCAGGACGGCGTGCACGCTGCCCGCCTCGGCGCCGAAGTCGGCACCGGCCAGGGCGGTGACGCCGCCGTAGCGCTTGCGTACGCCGCTCATACGCAGAAACGGCGGTGTGTCCACAGCTCTCTCCCTGCTCATGCCCGCCCGGGGCCGGGCCGTCCTGCGGGTCCGGCCCCGGGCGGCGGCCTACTCGAAGTAGCCGTCGGCTTCCTCGGCGGTGATGTGGTGGTCGACGGCGTAGGCGTCGGGCTTGTCCTCGACCTCGGCGAAGCGCTCGTCGAAGTTCTCGTCGGTGACGGTCTCGGGGATGGGCAGGTGGAGCGTGTTGCCGTTCTCCAGCTCGCCGTCCTTGAGCTCCTCGCCCTGCAGCTGCCGCAGAACCACGTGCAGCGCCGACACCGACACCGACGGCGGGTTGGGAACGCCGATGCTGGAGAAGTCCTCATCGGACTCGCGCAGCTTGTTCCACTCCTTCATGTAGCCCACGCGGGCCTCGCCGGTGATGGCCACCTCGCTGACCAGGTCCTCGGACTGCAGCGCCTGCATGGCGCCCAGTGCCATGCCGTCCTGGACGAACACGCCGTCCACATCGGGGTTGCTGGCGAGCAGGTCGCGGGTGACGGTCTGGCCCTTGCTCTGGTCCCACTCGGCGTAGTCGTTGGCCGCGACCTCCACACCGGCTTCGTCGAACACCTCCTGGGCACCCGACCAGCGGGCCTCGTTGGCCGGGTGGCCGTCGATGCCGTTGACCGCGACGATCCGGCCGCCCTCGCCGACCTCGCCGGCCAGCCACTCCGCCGAGATCGAGGCCCACTCGGCCTGATCGATCACCACGTTGGTGACGTGTTCGGACTCCACCGCCTGGTCGATCGCCACGATCTTGATGCCCTGGTCGGCCGCCTCGGCGAAGACCTGGTCGAGCGCGGTGGGGGAGTTGGGGTTGACGATGATCGCGTCGACGTCGGAGCGGATGAGATTGCGGATCTGCTGGATCTGTCCGTTGACGTCGACGTCGGCGCTTTCGATCACCAACTCGTCGACGACGCCCTCGGACTCGTAGTCGGCGAAGGAGTCCTCCAGGACGGAGATCATCTGCTCCCGCCACTCGCTGCCGATGAAGCCGTTGCTGACGCCGATGGTGAAGGGGCCCTCGGAGCCGCCGTCACCGCTGTCGTCGCCGGCTTGCGGCGTGCTGCACGCGGTCGCGGCGAGCACGATGCCCGCTGCGGCGAGTGCGCCGAGGGCGTGGTGGCCGGAGCGCCGGCGCGGTTTCCAACCCATGGTGGGCCTCCAGGTACCTGAGGATTCGGGGGAAGGGGCGGGATCGCCCCGTCGGGATGATGGGGTCGGGGGAACGGGGACGGTCGGCGGCGGGCTCAGCGCGCCGCCGCGGTGGCGCCGGCCGCCTGTGCCGCGGCCAGGGCCCTGTCGATCTGGTCGGGAGCCAGGACGTGGTCGATGGCCAGGCGGCCGGCGCCCAGTGCGCCGCCCGCCTCGCCGGTGCCGGTGGGGATGACGGTGAGCCGGTGGGTGGCCAGCGGCAGCGACCGCTGGTAGATGGCCTCGCGCACGCCCGCCAGCAGCGGTTCGTGTGCCTGGGCCAGGACGCCGCCCATGACGATGGCCTCGGGGTTGAAGAAGTTGACGAGGCCGGCGAGCACGTCGCCGATGTCGCGCCCGGCCTCGCGTACCAGGCGCACCGCCAGCGGGTCGCCGCTGTTGACGAGGTCGACGACGGCGCGGCCGTCGGCGGCGGGCACGTCGGCCGCGCGCAGCCGCGCGGCGAGTGCGGCTCCGCCGGCCACCGCCTCCAGGCAGCCGGTGTTGCCGCAGCGGCACTGGGCGGCGTCGGCGCCGGGCACCCGGATGTGCCCGATGTCGCCGGCGCTGCCCTGGGCGCCGCGGTGCAGTCGGCCGCCGGCGATGATGCCGCAGCCGATGCCGGTGCCGACCTTGACGAAGAGCAGGTTGTCGGCTCCGGTGGCTCCGTGGCGGACCTCGCCGAGGGCGAGTGCGTTGACGTCGTTGTCGACGAGCACTTCCAGCGGGTAGCGCGAGGTGAAGTACTCGGGGACGGGGTACTCGTGCCAGCCGGGCATGATCGGGGGATTGACCGGCCGCCCGGTGGCGGACTCGACGGGGCCGGGGACGCCGATGCCGATCGCCTTGACCGCCGGCAGCGGGCGCTGGGCGGCGGAGACCAGTTCGTGCATGCGCTCGTCGATGTGGCGCAGCACGCGCTCGGGCCCCTCGGTGATGTGCAGGGGCGCCTCGCGGTCGGCCAGCAGTGCGCCGCCGATGTCCATCAGCGCGACCCGGCAGTGGGTGGCACCCAGATCGACGCCCAGGACGCAGTTGTCGTCGGTGTTGAGCCGCAGCACCCGGGGCGGCCGCCCTCCGGTGGAGGCGCCGCTCTCCCGTTCCTCGACGATCCCGTGGGCGACGAGGGTGTCGACGCGCTGGGCCACGGTCGACCGCGCCAGGCCGGTCAGCCGGGCCAGCTCGGCCCGGGTGTCGGCCTCGCCGCGGCTGATGAGGCCGAGGACGTCGCCCGGAGAGTTCACGGATGCTCCGTTCTCCTGGTGAGCAGCGCGGCACGCGGGCTCACATGGTGGACGGGTCCACGGATTCGGCTGCCGCCGAGTGCGTGTGACCCAGAACACGAAGGTACGCAGGCTTCTGACGCGAGTCAATACCCCTTCTGACGATGTTCGTTAGAAGTAAGCGGAAATCGGGTGCCGGTCGCACAGAAGTGGGAGGTGGATCCGCGGCGCGTAGGCGCCGTGTTTGCGGTGGAGGAAGGTTCGGCAGTCGATGATGAATACTCTGTGTATTGGATTACTACCTAGGGTATTCATCGTGTGGCGGTGCCGACGTTCCGGTGACGGCCCGGAACCATGCAGCGACGTAGGGACGAACCGCGCGACTGCACGCGGTCGGCTGTCGGGCCGCCCCAAGCACACGTTGAAAGGGTTCGAACGTATGGATTTCTGGCGCACCACCGCGGCGACCACCGCCGGCCTCTCCCTGGGAGTCGCACTCGCTGTGGCCGCACCCGGAACAGCGCTGGCGGAGCACCCGGTGTCGCCTGCCTCGTACAGCGAAAGCGGCGGCAACGGCAGCGACGGTGGTCACGGTGACGGTAACGGCCACCACGGTGACGACGGCGGGAACGGGTACGGCAAGGACAAGAACGGCGACGGCAAGGACGACGGCAAGGACAAGAACGGCGACGGCAAGGACGACGACAAGGACCAGAACGGCGACGGCAAGGACGACGGCAAGGACCAGAACGGCGACGGCAAGGACCACGGCA
>NZ_JROO01000072.1 GCF_000826685.1 Streptomonospora alba | reverse complement strand
GGCCCGTGCCTCAAGGCGCGGGGCACCCTTCCTCACTCCTGTTTCTCGAAGGCAGCGCCTCATGAGCCAGACCCGCCCCACCCGCACCCCCGTGTCGCTGGCACTCACCGGTGCCCAGCGCGGCGTGTACTACGCCCACCACGTCGCGGCCGCCGACAGCGCAGGCCCCGCGGCCGGGCGCTTCAACGTCGGCCAGTACATCGACCTCGCCGGGGGCGTCGACTCCGCGCGGCTGCGAGCGGCGCTGGAGCACGTCGTCGCTGAGACCGACACCCTGCGAATCCTCATCCGGGGCGGTGACACCGGCGCCCCGGACGGCGACGAGGAGCCGTACCAGGTCGTGCATCCCGAACCGCCGTGGGACGCCCCGCTGCTGGAGGACGTCGACCTGCGCGGCGAGGCCGACCCGCGCGGAGCCGCCCTGGCACTGATGCGCGCCGACATGGCCGCGCCCGCCGACCTCGCCGCCGGGCCGCTGTACCGCTTCGTGCTCTACCGCATCGGCGACGACCGCCACCTCTGGTTCCAGCGCTACCACCACATCGTCGCCGACGCCTACGCCATCACCACCTTCACCCGCCGCGTCGCGGAGATCTACACCGCGCTCGCCTCCGGGCACGGCCACGAGCGCAGGTTCGGCGACCTTTCGGCGGTCGTGGCCGAGGAGGAGGACTACGCCGCCTCCGACCGCCGCGCCTCCGACCGCGATTACTGGAGCGGCCTGCTGGCCGACCGGCCCGAGCCTGCCCTGCTCAGCGACGCGCCGCCCGCGCCCTCCCCGGCCGTGGTCACCGCCGAAGGCGCGCTGAACGCCGCAACAGCCGACCGCCTCGCCGAACTGGGCAAGCGGTCCGGCGCCAGCTGGGCCGAGGCCCTCATCGCCGCCTTCGGCTGCTACGTGCACCGCCGCACCGGCGCCCGCGACGTCGTGCTCGGTATGCCCGCCATGGGCCGCCTGGGTTCGGCCGCGCTGCGGACCCCCGCGATGGTGGTCAACGTGCTGCCGCTGCGCCTGGGCCTGCACCCCGCCGACACCGTCGCCGACCTGCTGGCCCGCACCAGCGCCCGGCTGCGCGAACTGCGTGCCCACCAGCGTTACCGTGCCGAGGACGTGCGCCGCGACCTCAACCTGGTGGGGCGCGGCACCGCGCTGCACGGGCCGATGATCAACATCAAGGCCTTCGACTACGACCTGGACTTCGCCGGGGTCCGCGGCACCGCCCGAACGCTGTCCGAAGGGCCCGTCGACGACGTGTCGCTGTCGGTCTACCGCGACGGTGCGGACGGCGGCCTGCGCTTCGAACTCAACGGCAACGCCGCCCGCTACACTCGCGCGGACCTGGACACCCTGCTGACCGAGTTCGGGCGCGTGCTGCACGGCATCGCCGCCGAGGGCGCCGCGCCCGAGGAGGCCGACAGCCGGCCGCTGGGCACCCTGGACCTCGCCGACAGCGCCGCGGCCGCGGGGTCGGCAGGCCCCGCTCTCCCGGCGTCCGAGACCCCGGTCGCCGACCGCATCGCCGAGACCGCGCGCCGCACGCCCGGAGCGGTCGCCGTGGAGGCGGGCGGCGCCGTGCTGACCTACGCCGAACTCCTGGAGCGCTCCGACGCGCTCGCCGCCCGGCTGCGGGCCGCGGGCGCGGGGTGTGAGTCGGTGGTGGCGGTGGCGCTGCCGCGGTCGGTGGAGCTGGTGGCGGCCCTGCTGGCGGTGGGGCGCACCGGTGCGGCTTACCTGCCCGTCGATCCGGAGTTTCCCGCTGAGCGGATCGCGTTCATGCTGGCCGATTCGGGGGCGCGGCTGCTGGTGACCGACGCGGAAACCGGCGCCCGCATGCCCGAAGGGCCGCGCCCCATCGTGCCGTCCCGCCCCGAGGACGACCCCGCGCCCGAGGACGCCGGCGCCGCCGACACCACGCGGGTACCCGTGGCCGAGCGCGCCGCCTACGTCCTCTACACGTCCGGGTCCACGGGCCGGCCCAAGGGCGTGGTGGTCTCCCACAGGGCGCTGGCGAACTTCCTTTCGGACATGGCCGAGCGGTTCCCGATGGGTGCGGGGGAGCGGCTGCTCGCGGTGACCACGGTCGGCTTCGACATCTCGGCGCTGGAGCTGTACCTGCCGCTGCTGGCCGGAGCGACGGTGGCCGTCGCCGACCGCGACACCGTCCGGGACCCCGCCGCGCTGGCGGAGCTGGTGGAGTCGTCGGGCGCCTCGGTCGTGCAGGCGACGCCGACCCTGTGGCGGGCGCTGGCCGAGGAGCGGCCCGAGGCCCTGTCCGGACTGCGGGTGCTGGCGGGCGGCGAGGCGCTGCCCGAGGCCTTGGCCGAGACCCTGGCCGATCGAGCGGCGGAGGTGGTGAACCTCTACGGGCCCACCGAGACCACGATCTGGTCCACCGCCGCCCGCATCGCGCGGGGCCGCGACCTCCCCGCCGCCGCAGCCGCCCCCATCGGCGCGCCCATCGCCAACACCCGCGTCCATGTGCTCGACGCCGCCCTGCGGCCCGCCCCCGCCGGAGCCGCCGGCGAGCTCTACATCGCGGGTGACGGTCTGGCCCGCGGCTACCACGGCCGTGCCGGGCTGACCGCCGAGCGGTTCGTTGCCGATCCCTTCGGTCCGCCCGGATCGCGCATGTACCGCACCGGCGACCTCGTCCGCCGGGCTCCCGAGGGCGCACTGACCTATCTGGGCCGCTCCGACTTCCAGGTGAAGGTCCGCGGCTTCCGCATCGAACTCGGCGAGATCGAGACCGCCCTGGCCGAGCAGGAAGGGGTGGCCCACGCCGTCGCCGCCGCCCGCGCGGACACCCCCGACCAGCCCCGCATCGTCGGATACGTGCGCCCGGTCCCCGGCACCGCTTGCGACCCCGCCGCGCTGCGCGCAGCCCTGGCTCAGCGCCTGCCCGACTACATGGTGCCTTCGGCCGTGGTGGTGCTGGAGGAGTTCCCCCAGACCGCCAACGGCAAGATCGACCGCGCCGCACTGCCCGCGCCCGCACCCGCCGCGACGGACACCGGCGACGCCTCCGCCGACCCGTTCGAGGGGCGGCTGCGCACCGTGCTGGCCGGGGTGCTGGGCACCGGCGCCGTCGGCGCCGACGACGACTTCTTCGCGCTGGGCGGCCACTCCCTGCTCGCGACCCGCGCCGCCAACCGAATCCGCGCGGAGCTGGGCGTGGAGACGCGCGTGCGAGACCTCTTCGACGCCCCCACCCCCGCCGCGCTCGCCGCTCTGCTCGCCGCGCGCCCCGCCGCCCGGCCACCGCTCACCCGCCGACCCGATCCCCACGAGCCCGCGCCGCTGTCCTACGCCCAGGAGCGCCTGTGGTTCCTGGACCGGCTGCACGGTCCCGGCGCCGCCTACAACGTCCCGCTGGCCTTCCGGCTGCGCGGCACCGTGGACACCGGCGCGCTCGCGGCGGCGCTGCGCGACGTCGTACTGCGCCATGCGATCCTGCGCACCGTCTACACCCCCGGCGGCACCGGTGCCGCCGCGCACCAGCGCGTCTTGGACCCCGATGAGGCCGGCGAGCCGCTGGAGGTCCGCGACATCACCCCCGGCGAGCTGGACGAGCACCTGCACGAGGTGCTGCACCGGCCCTTCGACCTGAGCCGCGACACCGCCGTGCGCGCCGCGCTGCTGCGCACCGCTCCCGACAACGCCGTGCTCGCGTTCGCCTTCCCGCACATCGCCACCGACGAGTGGTCCGAGGCCCCCTTCACCCGCGACCTCGACGCCGCCTACACCGCACGCCGCGCCGGCCGCGCCCCGCAGTGGGCGCCGCTGGAGGCCGACTACGGCGACTTCGCCGTCTGGCAGCGCGCCTGGCTGGGCGACGCCGGCGACCCCGCGAGCCCCATGGGGCGCCAGCTGGCCTTCTGGCGTGAAACGCTGGCCGGCGCGCCCGCCGAGCTCGACCTGCCCGCCGACCGGCCGCGTCCCGCGGCAGCGGACGGCGCCGGCGCCGCCGTCGAATTCACCCTGGGCACCGACGAGCACCGTGCGCTGCTGCGCCTGGCCGAGCAGCACGGCGTCACCGCCTTCATGGTGCTGCAGAGCGCGGTGGCCGTTCTGCTGCACCGCACGGGCGCCGGCGACGACGTCTGCATCGGCACGCCTGCCGCCAACCGCGACGACACCGCGTTGCACGACGCCGTCGGCATGTTCCTCAACATGCTCACCCTACGCACCGACCTTTCCGGCGGCCCCGACACCGCCGAGCTTCTGACCCGCGTGCGCGCGGCCGACGTCGCCGCCTTCGCCAACGCCGACGCGCCCTTCGACCGCGTCGTGCAGGAATGCGACCCGCGGCGCTCGCTGGCGCGCCATCCGCTCTTCCAGGTCATGCTCACCTACCAGCGCGACCCCGACCGTCCCGCGCTGCTCGGCACCGACTCCGCCGTTCACCCGGTCGACATGCGGGCGGCCAAGCTCGACCTGGAGTTCGGCTTCGCCGAACGCCCCGGTACCGACGGTCTCGCGGGCACGCTGCGCTATGCCACCGCCCGCTTCGACCGGGACACGGCCGAGCGCATGGTCGCGCGACTGCGCCGGGTACTGGAGAGCATGGCCGCCGAGCCCGCGCGCAGCGTGTCCTCGATCGACGTGCGCACCGAGGACGAGCGCCGCATGCTGGCGCGGGCCAACGCGACCGCGGGGCCCGTCGGCGGCCCGCTGCTGCCCGAGCGCCTCGCCCGCGCCGCCGCCGAACATCCCGAACGCGTCGCCGTGGAGGCGGGCGGCGCCGTGCTGACCTACGCCGATCTCGACGCCCGAGCCGCACGGCTGGCCGCGGCGCTGCGTGCCGCGGGTGCGGGGTGTGAGTCGGTGGTGGCGGTGGCGCTGCCGCGGTCGGTGGAGCTGGTGGCGGCGCTGGTCGCGGTGGGGCGCACCGGTGCGGCCTATCTGCCCGTCGATCCGGAGTTTCCCGCTGAGCGGATCGCGTTCATGCTGGCCGATTCGGGGGCGCGGCTGCTGGTGACCGACGCGGAAACCGGGGCTCGCATCCCCGGGGCTCCGCAGCGGCTGCTGGTGGACGAGCCGGCGACCTGGCCCACCGCCTGCGCCGCCGACAACGGGCAAGCCGCCGTCCCGGCCCCGGACGGCGCCGCCTACATCCTCTACACGTCCGGGTCCACGGGCCGGCCCAAGGGCGTGGTGGTCTCCCACAGGGCGCTGGCGAACTTCCTTTCGGACATGGCCGAGCGGTTCCCGATGGGTGCGGGGGAGCGGCTGCTCGCGGTGACCACGGTCGGCTTCGACATCTCGGCGCTGGAGCTTTACCTGCCGCTGCTGGCCGGAGCGGCGGCCGTGGTGGCCGACCGCGAAACGGTGCGCGACCCGGCCGCCCTGGCGGGGCTGGTGGAGTCGTCGGGCGCCTCGGTCGTGCAGGCGACGCCGACGCTGTGGCGGGCGCTGGCCGAGGAGCGTCCGGACGTGCTGCCGGGGCTGCGGGTGCTGGTGGGCGGCGAGGCGCTGCCCGAGGCCTTGGCCGAGACCCTGGCCGATCGAGCGGCGGAGGTGGTGAACCTCTACGGGCCCACCGAGACCACGATCTGGTCCGCCGCCGCCGCGGTGGAGCCCGGCGGGGCCGTCACCGTCGGCGCGCCCATCGCCAACACCCGGGCCCACGTACTCGACGCCGCGCTGCGCCCCGTGCCGCCGGGCGTCCCCGGTGAGCTCTACATCGCCGGCGAGGGTGTGGCTCGCGGTTACCACGGCCGCTCCGGGCTGACCGCCGAGCGGTTCGTCGCCGACCCCTTCGGTCCGCCCGGATCGCGCATGTACCGCACCGGCGACGTCGTGCGCTGGAACCGCACGGGCGCACTGACCTATCTGGGCCGCTCCGACTTCCAGGTGAAGGTCCGGGGCTTCCGCATCGAACTCGGCGAGATCGAAGCGGCCCTGGCGCGCCGCTCCGGTGTGGGCCAGGCGGTCGCGGCAGTGCGCACCGACGGCGCCGAGGCCGCGATCACCGGCTACGTCGTCGCCGAACCGGGAGCCGGACCCCTCGACGGGGACGCCGTGCGCGCGGATGCCGCGGAGCGCCTGCCCGACTACATGGTGCCCGAAGCGCTGGTCGCCGTGGACGCCTTCCCGCTGACCGCCAACGGCAAGATCGACCGCGCCGCGCTGCCCGCACCCGACCCCGCGGCCGGTGCCCACGCTCGGGGGCGCCCGCCGGGCACGCGCGAGGAGGCGGCCGTCTGCGCCGCGATCGGCGAGGTGCTGGGCACCGGCGCCGTCGGCGCCGACGACGACTTCTTCGCGCTGGGCGGGCACTCGCTGGCCGCGGCCCGCGTCGCCAACCTGCTGCGCACCCGACTGGGCGCCGACATCGGCGTGCGCGACCTGTTCGAGGCGGCCACGCCCTCCGGCATCGCCGCGCGGATCGCCGAGCGCGCGAGCGACGCAGCCCAGGCCCGGCCGGAGCTGACCGCGCGTCCGCGGCCCGCGCACGTGCCGCTGTCCGCCGAGCAGCGGAGGCTGTGGCTGCTGGAGTCGGCCGGAGCGTCCGACGGCGCTGCCTACAACGTGCCCTGGGCGCTGCGCATCGGCGGTCCCCTCGATCCCGCCGCGCTGGAGGAGGCGCTGGGCGACGTCCTCGCCCGCCACGAGGTGCTGCGCACCCGGTTCCCGGCAGGTGCCGACGGCGAGCCGGAGCAGCGCGTCGTGGACGTCGCCGACCTGCCGCGGCCGCTGCTGGAACAGGAGGCCGCGCCCGAGGTCTCCGAGGAGCAACTGGATCGCGCCGCGCGCGAGCCCTTCGACCTGGCCGGCGGCCTGCCGGTGCGCTTCCGCCTGTTCACCGGCGGCGCAGAGCACGTCCTCCTTGCCGTCTTCCACCACATCGCGGTGGACGAGTGGTCGCAGGAGCCGTTCCTGCGTGATCTGGATGCGGCGTATCGGGCGCGTGCGGCCGGTGGGGTTCCGGGGTGGGAGCCGTTGCCGGTGAGTTATGCCGATTACGCGGTGTGGCAGCGTGAGCTGCTGGGTTCTCCGGAGGATCCGGGCAGTAGGGCGGCTCGCCAGCGCGGTTTCTGGCGGGAGGCCCTGGCGGGTCTGCCCGAGGAGATCCCCCTGCCCGCCGACCGGCCCCGCCCGCGGACCCCGAGCGGCAGCGGCGGACTGGTGCGCTTCGCGCTGCCCGCGGATCTGGCCGCGGCCGTCGGGCGGATCGCCGAGCAGACCCGCACCACCCGCTTCATGGTGTTGCGGGCCGCGGTGGCCGTGCTGCTGCACCGGATGGGCGCCGGTAGCGACCTCCCGCTGGGCACGCCGGCGGCCAACCGCGCCGACGAGGCGCTGCACGACGCCATCGGCATGTTCCTCAACACTCTGGTGCTGCGCACCGACCTGTCGGGGGCGCCGGGCTTCCGCACGCTGCTGGAGCGCGTGCGCGATCGGGACCTCGCCGCGTTCGCCAACGCCGAGCTGCCCTTCGACGACGTCGTCGAGGAACTCAACCCCCCGCGGGCCGCCGGGCGAAACCCCCTGTTCCAGGTCATGGTCAGCCACCAGAGGCGGCCGGAGGGCACCGATGGCCTGCTGGGCCTGCGCACCCGGCTTGACGACCGGGTGATCGACACCGCGAAGTTCGACCTGGAGGTCGTGTTCATCGAGCGGCCCGGCGCCGAGGAGCTGGACGCGGCGGTGCGCTACTCCGCCGACCGGTTCGACCGCGCCACCGTCGCCGACCTGACCCGGCGGTTCACCCTGCTGCTCCGCGCCGCACTTGTCGAGCCCGACCTGCCGGTCGCCGACCTTCCGCTGCTGGGGGAGGGCGAGCGTGCGCGGCTGCTGGGGGAGTGGGGCACCGCCCCGCACCCGGTGACCGAGCAGACGCTGCCCGAACTGCTCGCGCGGGGCGCCCTGCCGCGGGGGACCGCGCCCCGCACCGCGCTGGTGTCGGACGGTGCC
>NZ_JROO01000071.1 GCF_000826685.1 Streptomonospora alba | reverse complement strand
AACCCCACCCCGAGAACACACCCCAAAAAAGGCACACCCCCGGACCGGGAACAATGAACAATATGCGCGAGCACCCAGCATCCACGGCGGACAAGCCCTCGGCCTATTAGTACCGGTCAGCTCCACCCCTCACAAGGCTTCCACACCCGGCCTATCAACCCAGTCATCACCTGGCGGCCTTACCCCCACCACAGGGCAGGAGACCTCATCTCGAAGCAAGCTTCCCACTTAGATGCTTTCAGCGGTTATCTCTCCCGAACGTAGCCAACCAGCCATGCCCCTGGCGGAACAACTGGCACACCAGCGGTTCGTCCGTCCCGGTCCTCTCGTACTAGGGACAGCCCTTCACAAGTCTCCAACGCGCGCAGCGGATAGGGACCGAACTGTCTCACGACGTTCTAAACCCAGCTCGCGTGCCGCTTTAATGGGCGAACAGCCCAACCCTTGGGACCAACTCCAGCCCCAGGATGCGACGAGCCGACATCGAGGTGCCAAACCATCCCGTCGATACGGACTCTTGGGGAAGATCAGCCTGTTATCCCCGGGGTACCTTTTAGCCGTTGAGCGACGCCGCTTCCACACGCCGGCGCCGGATCACTAGTCCCTGCTTTCGCACCTGCTCGACACGTCCGTCTCACAGTCAAGCTCCCTTGTGCACTTACACTCACCACCTGATTGCCAACCAGGCCGAGGGAACCTTTGGGCGCCTCCGTTACCCTTTAGGAGGCAACCGCCCCAGTTAAACTACCCACCAGACACTGTCCCCGAACCGGATCACGGCCCAAGGTTAGATGCCCGAAACAGCCAGAGTGGTATTTCACCAACGCCTCCACCACCACTGGCGTGGCGGCTTCACCGGCTCCCACCTATCCTACACAAACCATCCCAAACACCAATGTCAAGCTATAGTGAAGGTCCCGGGGTCTTTCCGTCCTGCTGCGCGAAACGAGCATCTTTACTCGTACTGCAATTTCACCGGGCCCGCGGTTGAGACAGCGGGAAAGTCGTTACGCCATTCGTGCAGGTCGGAACTTACCCGACAAGGAATTTCGCTACCTTAGGATGGTTATAGTTACCACCGCCGTTTACTGGCGCTTAGATTCCCAGCTTCACACCCAAAGGCGCTAACCGGTCCTCTTAACGTTCCAGCACCGGGCAGGCGTCAGTCCGTATACAGCGTCTTACGACTTCGCACGGACCTGTGTTTTTAATAAACAGTCGCTTTCCCCTGGTATCTGCGACCCCGCCCCGCTCACAGGGAAAACCTGATCACCGGACAGGGCTCCCCTTCTCCCAAAGTTACGGGGACAATTTGCCGAGTTCCTTAACCACGGATCACCCGAACGCCTCGGTATACTCTACCTGACCACCTGCGTCGGTTTAGGGTACTGGCCGCACACACACTCGCTAGAGGCTTTTCTCGACAGCACGGGATCACTCACTTCGCCGAAACGGCTCGGCATCACGCCTCACCCGTATAACAGGGCAGGGATTTACCACCACCCCGGGCTACACGCTTACCCCCGGACAACCACCGCCGGGTAAAGCTACCCCACTGCGTCACCCCATCACTTGCCTACACACCCCTCGGGTCCCAGACCCGGCCACCACGACAACCCCGAAGGGCCACCGCAGCACCAGACATGGTCAGCATCAGGGCTATCAGCATGGACGCGCATGCACGGGTACGGGAATATCAACCCGTTATCCATCGACTACGCCTGTCGGCCTCGCCTTAGGTCCAGACTCACCCTGGGCGGATCAACCTGCCCCAGGAACCCTTAGTCAATCGGCGCCGGAGTTTCTCACTCCGGTATCGCTACTCATGCCTGCATTCTCACTCGCACGCCCTCCACCCCGGGTCACCCCGCAGCTTCACCGGACGCACGACGCTCCCCTACCAACCAGCGTTCAAAAACGCCGGCTCCACGGCTTCGGCGGTGCACTTCAGCCCCGCTACATTATCGGCGCAGAATCACTTGACCAGTGAGCTATTACGCACTCTTTCAAGGATGGCTGCTTCTAAGCCAACCTCCTGGTTGTCTCAGCAACTCCACAACCTTTCCCACTTAGCGCACCCTTAGGGGCCTTAGCCGGAGATCTGGGCTGTTTCCCTCTCGACCACGGAGCTTATCCCCCGCAGTCTCACTGCCGCGCTGACTCCACCGGCATTCGGAGTTTATCTGACCTCAGTAACCTGGTCGGGCCCATCGGCCAAACAGTAGCTCTACCTCCGGGGAGCACCACACGACGCTGCACCTAAATGCATTTCGGGGAGAACCAGCTATCACGGAGTTTGATTGGCCTTTCACCCCTACCCACAGCTCATCCCCCAGGTTTTCAACCCTGGTGGGTTCGGGCCTCCACGAAGTCTTACCTCCGCTTCACCCTGGCCATGGGTAGATCACTCCGCTTCGGGTCCACAGCATGCGACTCAACCGCCCTATTCAGACTCGCTTTCGCTACGGCTACCCCACACGGGTTAACCTCGCCACACACCACGACTCGCAGGCTCATTCTTCAAAAGGCACGCCATCACCCCACACCGAAGTGAAGCTCTGACGGCTTGACAGCACACGGTTTCAGGTACTATTTCACAACCCCTCACCGGGGCACTTTTCACCTTTCCCTCACGGTACTCGTCCACTATCGGTCACCAGGACGTATTCAGGCTTGACAGGTGGTCCTGCCAGATTCACACGGAATTCCACGAGCTCCGCGCTACTCGGGGACACGCCCAATGACATGTGCCATGACTTCGCCTACGGGACTCTCACCCACTCCGGCGCCGCTTCCCAACGGCTTCGACTACCACACCACACCCCACACCGGGCCGGCAGACCCAGTACAGACGCACCCCACAACCCCACACACGCAACGGCCGCCGCCTATCCCACGCGCATGGTTTAGCCATCATCCCCGTTCGCTCACCACTACTCAGGGAATCACTATTGTCTTCTCTTCCTGCGGGTACTGAGATGTTTCACTTCCCCGCGTCACCACCGACCGCCCTATACATTCAGACGGCGGCAACCCGACACAACTCGGGCTGGGTTCCCCCATTCGGACACCCACGGATCAACGCTCGGTTGACAACTCCCCGTGGACTATCGCGGCCTCCCACGTCCTTCATCGGCGCCTGGTGCCAAGGCATCCACCGTATGCCACTCTTGCTTGGCCACCGCAGATACAAGATGCTCGCGCACACTATCCACAAATCAAACCACCAGCCACACACCCGACCACAACCCCCAGGCGAACCCGCACCCGCACCGACCGGCCCACCGCACCGCCGCACCCGCCCC
>NZ_JROO01000070.1 GCF_000826685.1 Streptomonospora alba | reverse complement strand
CCGCCGGAATCGGGGCGGGGACGGCGGTCCACAGCCCGGCATCCGCTGTCGGGTGTGTCGCCGCCAAGAACTAGGCTGGTGAATCGTGGCCGGCAGGATCAGAGACGAAGACGTCGCACTCGTGCGTGAGCGCTCGCCCATCGCCGACGTGGTGGGGGAGTACCTGCAGCTGCGCAACGCCGGCGGGGGATCGCTGAAGGGGCTGTGCCCCTTCCACGACGAGAAGTCGCCGTCTTTCAACGTCACTCCCGCCCGCGGCCTCTACTACTGCTTCGGCTGCGGCGAGGGCGGCGACGTCATCCGCTTCATCCAGCAGATCGAGGGCCTCAGCTTCGTCGAGTCCGTGGAGTCCCTCGCCCAGCAGTCCGGCATCCGGCTGCGCTACGAGCAGGGCGGCGGCTACACCGCCCGCAACGACCAGGGACAGCGCCAGCGGCTCATCGAGGCCCACCGCGAGGCCCAGCGCTTCTACGCCGAGCAGCTGCTCTCGCCCGCCGCCAAGGAGGGCCGGCGCTTCCTGACCGAGCGCGGGTTCGGCCGCGCCGACGCCGAGCACTTCGGGGTGGGCTACGCCCCCGCGGGCTGGGAGGCGCTGACCGGCCGCCTGCGCGACGCGGGCTTCAGCGACCAGGAGATCATCACCGCCGGGCTGGCCGGCCAGGGCCGACGCGGTGCCTACGACAAGTTCCGCAACCGGCTGGTGTGGCCGGTGCGCGAGGTCAACGGCGAGATCGTGGGCTTCGGCGCCCGCAAGCTCGACCCCGACGACGACGGCCCCAAGTACCTCAACACCCCCGAGACCCCGATCTTCAAGAAGGGCCACCTGCTCTACGGGCTCGACCTCGCCAAGCGCGAGATCGCGCGCGAGCGCCGCGCCGTGATCGTCGAGGGCTACACCGACGTCATGGCCTGCCACCTCGCCGGTGTGCCCACCGCCGTGGCCACCTGCGGCACCTCCTTCGGCGAGGACCACCTCAAGGTGCTGCGCCGCATGCTGCTGGGCCGCTCCAACCAGGGCGGCGAGGTGGTGTTCACCTTCGACGGCGACGCCGCCGGGCGCCGGGCGGCGGTGCGGGCCTTCGCCGAGGAGCACGGGTTCGCCTCCGAGACCTTCGTGGCCGTTCAGCCCGACGGACTCGACCCCTGCGAGCTTCGCCAGCGCCACGGCGACTCCTCGGTGCGCGACCTGGTCGCCGACCGCAAGCCGCTGTACGAGTTCATGATCCGCACGGTCATCGAGCAGTACGACCTCGACACCGCCGAGGGCCGCATGGCCGGGCTGGACGCCGCCGCCGACATCGTGGCCAGCATCCGCAACGACGGGGTGCGCAAGCTCTACGGGGTCAACCTCGACCACTGGCTGGGCATCATGGACGAGTCGTTCGTGCAGCGGCGGGTCGCCCAGCACGTGGCGGCGCGCCGGCGCAGCGGAGGTGCCGGCTCCGCCCCCGCGCGCCCCGCCCCCCAGGCCCCGCCCGGCGCCGCCGATGCCGGGCCCTACGACGTGCGCGACCCCTCGCTGCAGCGCGAGCGCCAGGCCCTGAAGATGGCGGTGCAGTATCCGGGGCTGGCGTCGGAGTTCGACGACCTCGACGCCGAGTCCTTCAGCGTGCCCCAGCACCGCGCCGTCTACGAGCTGATCAGCGCCCGGGGCGGAGTACGTGCGGCCGGCGACGCCAGAGAGTGGGTGGCGGGGTTGTGCGACACCGCCCCCGACGAGGCCCAGCGGGCGTTCGTCACCCGGCTGGCGGTCGAGCCGATGGAGGTCTACGGAGAACTCGACGAGCATTACGCCCAAGAAATTCTGGGCACAATCAAGATTCATTCCATCAATCGCCGGGTGGCAAACCTGAAATCGCGCCTGGGGCGGCTGGACCCCTCGGCTCAGCCCGACGAGTACCAGCGCATCTTCGCTGAGCTCATGTCTGTTGAGCAGCAGAAACGCATGATGCGCGAGCGCTAGGCGGTGCCCGGGTAGCACTGAGGTGACAAAAATAGTCCTCACTATTCGGCGGCCTGATCAGGCAGACTGTAAGTGTGGCTCCAACGGTGCTGCCCGACGAAATGCCACCGATCACCCAGGTGGTGCGACTGGTCGCGGGCGCGGACTCCGGGGAGACGGTGACCATCGCCGACGTCGCCGCCGCCCTGGACCGTCTCGAGGCTCCCCCCGAGTCGCTCGACCAGGTGGTGCGCGGCCTCGCGCAGGAGGGCGTCGACGTCGTCGACCCCGCCGCCGAGGAGGATCCCGCGCCCGCCGAAATCGGGCGCAGAGCCCCCGCCGGCGACCTGGTGCGCGTCTACCTGCGCGAGATCGGCCGCGTTCCGCTGCTGACGGCAGAAGAAGAAGTAGACCTGGCCAAATCCATCGAAGCCGGCCTCTTCGCCGCGGAGAAGCTGCGCCGGTCCGGACCCGTGATGGGAACCGACGAGGCGCTGGACCTCGAACTCGTCGCCGACGAGGGCGAACGCGCCAAGCAGCGGCTCATCGAGTCCAACCTGCGCCTGGTGGTCTCCATCGCCAAGCGCTACCTCGGCCGCGGCCTGCTGCTGCTGGACCTGGTCCAGGAGGGCAACCTCGGCCTGATCCGGGCGGTCGAGAAGTTCGACTACGCCAAGGGGTTCAAGTTCTCGACCTACGCCACCTGGTGGATCCGGCAGGCCATCACCCGCGCCATCGCCGATCAGGCCCGCACCATCCGCATCCCGGTGCACATGGTCGAGACCATCAACCGGCTGATGCGGGTCCAGCGCCAGCTGCACCAGGAGCTGGGCCGCGAGCCCACGCCCGCCGAGATCTCGCGCGAGCTCGGCTTCGGCGGCGAACGGGTGCAGGAGATCCAGCGCATCGCCCAAGAGCCCGTCTCGCTGCAGGCCCCCATCGGCGAGGAGGCCTCCGACTTCGGCGACTTCATCGAGGACACCGACGCCGTCGTCCCTGCCGACGCGGCGGCGTTCACCATGCTGCAGGACCAGTTGCTGGTCCTGCTCGGCGGCCTCAGCGACCGCGAGCAGCGCATCATCCAGCTGCGCTTCGGCCTGCGCGACGGCCACCAGCACACTCTGGAGGAGGTGGGGCGGGAGTTCGGTGTCACCCGCGAGCGCATCCGCCAGATCGAGGCCAAGACCCTGGCCAAACTGCGGCATCCGTCGCTGGCCAGGACCCTGCGCGACTTCCTGGAGTCCTAGGTGTGAGGTTCCGGGAGGTTGGTAACGCGGCCGGTGGATGGTTCGGGTCGGCGCTGTGCGCGGTACTGGTGCCGGGCCGTGCACGCCTGATGCCGCCCCCGGGGCGCGCCGGGGGTGAACCCGCCGCGCTTCTTCCGCGATACGGGCTCCGGCGGGGTGATTCGCCCGGTTCGCCCCGCTCTATCGCCCGCATCAGCGTTGATCTTGTACCTACGGGCACATGTGATCGCTCACAGTGACCGTAGGTACAAGATCAACGGGGGCCGGCGAGCACACGGACCGAGCTAGGTGTGATGTCTCGGCACGTTGGCAACGCGGCTGGCGGGAGTGCGGCCCCGGGTCCCGCAGCGTGGGCCGCGGGCGGCACGCCGGACCGGTCGGCGGCGACCGCCGGGCGCCCTGCCCGCCGCCCGGCCCGCGTGCCCCGTGCGCCTGAGCGGGCTCAGGCGCCGGGCCCTGCGCCGACAGGTGAGGGGTTGAGGCGCGCGAAGCCCTCCTGGAGCTCATAGGGGTAGTAGGGGTAGGGCGCGGTCCGAGCGCCGGCCGCGTCGAGCCGTTCCGCCTGCTCGGATGTGAGCGTCCAGCCGACGGCACCGAGGTTGTCCCGCAGCTGGGCCTCGTTGCGTGCGCCGACGATGACCGAGGAGACCGTGGGTCGCCGCAGCAGCCAGTTGAGCGCGACCTGGGCGACGGTCCGGCCGGTCTCCTCGGCGATCTCGTCGAGAACGTCGACCACCCGGTAGAGCCGCTCGTCGTCCACAGGCGGGCCGAACTCCGCCGTGCGGTGCAGTCGGCTGCCGTGCGGAAGCGGATCGCCGCGGCGGACCCTGCCGGTCAGGCGCCCCCACCCCAGGGGGCTCCACACCAGCGCGCCGACCCCCTGGTCGATGCCGAGCGGCATCAGCTCCCACTCGTAGTCCCGGCCCACCAGCGAGTAGTAGACCTGGTGGGCGACGTAGCGCGGGCGGCCGCGGTGCTCGGCGACGGCGAGCGACTTCATCAGCTGCCACCCGGAGAAGTTGGAGGCGCCGACGTAGCGGACCTTGCCCGCCCGCACCAGGTCGTCGAGTGCGGAGAGCACCTCCTCGACGGGAGTGGCGGCGTCGAATGCGTGCATCTGGAAGAGGTCGATGTGATCGGTGCCCAGGCGGCGCAGAGCGTCCTCGCACGCGCGGATCAGGCGTGCGCGCGAGGAGCCCGCGTCGCCGGGGCCCTCGCCCATGGGCAGGCCGGTCTTGGTGGAGAGGAGCACCTCGTCGCGGCGGCCCTTCACGGCCGCGCCGAGCACCTCCTCCGAGGCGCCTGCGGAGTAGACGTCGGCGGTGTCGAACAGGGTGACCCCCGCCTCCAGGCAGATGTCGACCAAGCGGCGCGCCTCGGCGGCGTCGGTGTCGCCCCAGGCGCCGAACAGCGGACCGCTGCCGCCGAACGTGCCGGCGCCGAAGCTCAGCGCCGGCACCCGGAGGCCCGACGCCCCGAGCTGACGGTATTCCATGATCCGATCCTCTCTGCCGCCCACTCTCGTCTAACGGGTCTGTGGTTCCGTTAGCATCGGGTGCAATGTAGCAGGGATGCGGAGTTGATGAAACGGGAGTTCCGTTATGGGGTATCACGGAGGGCGACCCGGACAGACCCGCCCGGGAGGGCGCACGGCGCGGGTGCGGGCGGCCGTGCTGCGGGCGGCCGGGGACGCCCTGGCCGAGCACGGCGTGGACGCCCTCGACCTCGCCGACGTCGCGCGCCGCGCCGAGGTGGGCAAGACCACCGTCTACCGGCGGTGGGGAACGGTGCCCGCCCTCGTGGCCGACCTCTTGGTGGACATGGCCGAGCAGTCGTCGCCCCGGGCGGACACGGGAACGCTGCTCGGCGACCTGACCGCCAACGCCCGCCTGGTGCAGAGCACCCTGGTCGACCCCCGGCAAGGGAGCCTGTTCAAGGCGGTGATCGCCGCCGCCACCTGCGACGACCGCACCGCCGAGGCGCTGCACGGCTTCTACGCCGCGCGCATCGGCGAGTGGGCGCCGTGCGTGGAGAAGGCCGTCGACCGCGGCGAGCTCGCGCCGGGCACCGACGCCCGCGAGGTGATTCGCGCCGTCTCCGCCCCGCTCTACTACCGCCTGCTGGCCAGCGGCGATCCTCTCGACGAGGCGGCCGCCGACCGCGCCGCCGCGGCTGCGGCAGCCGGGGCGCGGGCGGGCGTGTACGTGCGGTCCGCGGACTGACACCTGCGCGGAGCGCGGTGCGGCGCAGCCCCGCCGGCCCGCCACGGCTGCGTGCGCGCGAAACCGCCGGCCGGGCGCAGGGCGGCCCGGCCCGGTGGGGTCCGGCCGGAACCGGCCCCGCGCGCGAGGGACCGCTGCCGCTACGTTGGCGGGTGTGAAGGGTCAGGCGAACGTGCACCGGCGGCGGC
>NZ_JROO01000007.1 GCF_000826685.1 Streptomonospora alba | reverse complement strand
TGCTGGCCGTACGGGTCGTAGGCGGGCTGCCCGCCGCTCGCGCCGTAGCCGGGCTGGTAAACCTCCTGGCCGGATCCGGCCTGCGGGTAGGCCTCGGCCGGCTGCCCCCAGGCCTGGGTGTAGGGCTGCTGTCCGCCGCTGCCGGCGGCGTAGGGGGACTGGGCCGCCGGATCCTGGGGCGTGTAGGCCTGGCCTCCGGACACGTCAGTGCCGTAGTACTGCTGCTGAGCGGGGTCGGCGGCGTAGACGGGCTGGGCCATCGGATCCTGGCCCCCATACGGCTGGCCGACCGCGGGGTCCGTGCCGTAGGGCTGCTGCTGGTACTGCTGATTGGGATCGTAGACGCCCGGCTGCGCCCCGCCGTAGGGCTGCTGCGCGGCCCAGTCCTGCTGCTGGGGCTGCTGGTAGGCGGACTGGCCGCCCGTGGGGTAACCCTGCTGGGCGTACGGCTGCTGCCCGCCCGTGGCATAGCCCTGCTGGGCGAAGGACTGCTGGGCGCCCGTCTGCGGAGGGGGGAACCCGGGCTGGCCCATCGGCATGCCCTGCTGGGGAACCGAGCGCGGCACGAGCTCGTGGTCGCCGAACACCCGCAACACGAACAGCCCGGCGATGGCGATGACGGCCAACTGGCCGCCGATCGCCAGGAAGGAGGAGAACCCGTCGGCCAGGGCGTCGGTCTCGCCGGCGTTGACGAACCCCATGATCACGCCGACCACGCCCATCAGGGCGGCGAGTCCGAGCAGGATGAGCGCCACCAGCGCGACGGGGAAGTTCACCGACGTCTTGGTCGGCGCTGTGGCGACCAACACGACCGCGGCGACCAGCATTCCGACCAGCACCGGCCCGTGGAACAGCTCGGATCCCACGGCGGTGAAGTTCGCCGAGACCGTGGCGTCGTAGGCGCTTCCGTGGCCGAAGATGTAGATCAGACCGCCGAGCATGTGTGCGACCACGGCACCGAGCAGCGCCCAGGCAGCGGGCACCCGCAGGCGGTTGAGTGCTTCGTTGTTCAAGAGAGGTTCCCCTCCGGTGCTACGCCGTCGCGTACCTCGCGCCGGTGAAAGCTTTGCATATCAACGGATTTCTGTCCCGCCCGTCACCCGCCACCGCCCCGAGTGGAGACGCCGCGCGTCACGAGCCTGCTTATCGTCACCCGCCGCCTTCGCACGGTCGCCCGGCTGCTGTCAGAGGGTGCCCGGACGAGAGCACGGGCTGATAAGGGGCGCCGCCACGCACGCGGTCGCGCTAGGAGCGGGCCGGATCGCAGCCTACGGTGCCACCGCGCCGGACCGGATCCGCCGCCGCGATCGGCCTGTGCCGGCGTCGGGACGAGCAGTGGGGGTGGCGCTGAATGTGCCGTTCCGCACCGCGCCGGCCCCGCCCCCCGCGGGCGGGCGGAGAGCATGGCACATACACCAGCACAGCCTGCCAGACTTGAGCCCATGCGGATAGTCGTACCGGCCGGCGGTATCGGGGGCGCGCGGTTCCTGCGCGGATTGCAGAAGGAACTGGGAGTCGGCCCCGATTCCACCGGCGAAGAACCGTCCATCACGGTCATCGGAAACACGGGTGATGACATCACGCTCTTCGGATTGCGGATTTGTCCGGATCTGGACACTGTGATGTACACCCTCGGCGGCGGAATCAACGAGGAGCAGGGCTGGGGGCGCGCCGACGAGTCGTTCACCGTCAAGGAGGAGCTCGCGGCCTACGGCATGCAGCCGACGTGGTTCGGCCTCGGCGACCGCGACACTGCCACCCACATCGTCCGGTCTCAGATGATGGCCGCGGGCTACCCCCTCTCCGCGGTCACCGAGGCCCTCTGCGACCGCTGGCGTCCGGGCGTGCGCCTGCTGCCCATGACCGACGACCGGGTCGAGACCCACGTGATCGTCGACGACGAGTCCGGGGGGCAGCGCGCCATCCACTTCCAGGAGTGGTGGATCCGGCACCGCGCCGCGCTGCCCGCGCACCGGATCCTCGGCGTGGGAGCCGAGGACGCCGCTCCGGCGCCCGGTGTACTGGAGGCCGTCGAGCAGGCCGACGCGGTGCTGCTGCCGCCCTCCAACCCCGTGGTCAGCATCGGCTCGGTGCTGAGCGTGCCCGGCGTGCGCGAGGCACTGGAACGGGCCACCGTGGTCGGGGTGTCGCCGATCATCGGCGGCTCGGCCGTGCGCGGAATGGCCGACGCCTGCCTGAAGGCGATCGGCGTGGAGACCACCGCCCAGGCCGTGGCCGAACACTACGGCTCCGGACTGCTGGACGGCTGGCTGGTCGACCGGGCCGACGAGGGCACCGCCGTGGAAGGCGTCGCCGTGCGCTCGCTGCCGCTGTACATGAGCGACGCCGAGGCGACCGCCGCGATCGCCCGGGCGGCCTTGGACCTCGTGGACGAGCTGAAGGAGCGGCGCGGATGAACGAGACCCCGGTGGAGGAGCTGCGGGTCCTGGGCGTGCAGAATCTGCCGCAGGTGGGCCCGGGTGACGACCTCGCCGCCCTGATCGCCCAGGCCGCGCCCGACCTGCGCGACGGCGACGTCCTCGTCGTCACGTCCAAGATCGTCAGCAAGGCCGAGGGGCGCATCGCCGAGACGGACCGCGAGTCCGCTATCGACGCCGAGACCGAGCGCGTGGTGGCGCGGCGGGGCGCGACCCGGATCGTGCAGACGCGCACCGGCCTGGTCATGGCCGCCGCCGGGGTGGACGCGTCCAACGTCGAGCCGGGGCGCGTGCTGCTGCTGCCCGAGGACCCCGACGCTTCGGCGCGGGCGCTGCGCGCGGGACTGCGCGAGCGCCTGGGCGTCCGCACCGGTGTGCTGCTCAGCGACACCTTCGGGCGCCCCTGGCGGGTCGGCCAGACCGACGTGGCCATCGGCGCCGCGGGTGTGCGCCCGATACAGGATCTGCGCGGAAGCGCCGACCCCTACGGCAACGTGCTGGAGTCGACGCTGCCGGCCGTCGCCGACGAGGTCGCCGGCGCAGGCGAGCTGGTCAAGGGCAAGGCCGCGGGGATCCCTGTGGCGATCGTGCGCGGGCTCGGGCACCTGGTCACCGAGGAGGACGGCCCGGGCGCGGCCGAGCTGGTGCGCCCGGCGGACGAGGACATGTTCCGCTACGGTTCGCGCGACGTGGTGCCCGCCCGCCGCACGATCCGCGACTTCGCCGACACTCCGGTGGATCCGGCGGCGGTGCGCCGGGCGGTGGCCGCCGCGGTCACGGCCCCGGCGCCGCACCACACCACCCCGTGGCGGTTCGTACTGGTGGAGTCGGCGGAGGTCCGCACCCGGCTGTTGGACGACATGCTCTCTGCCTGGGTGGCCGACCTGGTGCGCGACGGCTTCAGCGAGGAGCAGATCGTGCGCCGCACCCGCCGGGGAGACGTGCTGCGCCGCGCGCCCTACCTGGTCGTACCCTGCCTGGTCGCCGACGGCGCCCACCCCTACCCCGACGAGCGCCGGGCCGCGGCCGAGCGGTCGATGTTCCTGGTGGCCATGGGCGCCGGCGTGCAGAACCTGCTGGTGGGCCTGGCCATGGAGGGATTGGGCTCGGCGTGGGTCTCCTCGACGATGTTCTGCCCCGACGTGGTGCGCTCGGTGCTGGAGTTGGCGCCTGACTGGCAGCCGATGGGCGCCGTGGCGGTGGGCCACGCGGCGGAGCGCCCCAAGGACCGGCCGCCGCGTGATCCCGACGCCTTCATCGAGGTGCGCTGAGCGCGGTGCCCCCGGAAAGGGCCGAGACGAGCCGGGTGCGCGGCGATCGGAGCGCACCCGACTCTTTCGGTCGGACTCTCGACAAATTCGGAAACGCTGTGTTTCACTCTGGTTCCACCGGGTAGCTTGGTAGTCACATGGGAGCGCTCCCGAATACCCGGACGTCCCCCACCGGAACTACGGAGAACGCGCAATGCAAGCATCTGCTCACGCCTCCCCTCGGCGTGTCCTCACCGTCCTCGCCGCCCTGGCAGGCGCACTGGCGTGCATGCTGCCGCTGGCCAACGGCGCCCTCGCACACGGCTCGATCGTGGACCCGGCCACCCGCAACTACGGCTGCTACGAACGCTGGGGCGACGACCACCTGAACGAGGCCATGGCGCAGGAAGACCCGATGTGCTGGCAAGCATGGCAGGACAACCCCAACGCCATGTGGAACTGGAACGGCCTCTACCAGAACAACGTCAACGGCAACCACCAGGCCGCCGTCCCCAGCGGCACCCTGTGCAGCGGCGGCAACGCTGAGAACGGCCGCTACTCCTCGATGGACACACCGGGCGAGTGGAAGACGACCAACATCAGCAACAACTTCACCCTCCAGTTCTACGACCAGGCTTCGCACGGCGCCGACTACTTCCGGATCTACGTCAGCAAGGACAGCTACGACCCCACCAGCCAGCGGCTGGGCTGGGAGCACCTCGACCTGGTCAAGGAGACCGGTAGCTACGCGCCGACCGAGAACATCGACATCCCGGTCAACACCTCCGGGTACTCCGGCCGCCACGTGGTCTTCACGATCTGGAAGGCCTCCCACATGGACCAGAACTACTACTTCTGCAGCGACGTGAACTTCAGCTGAGCCGACGGCACCCGCCGTACAGCGTCGCCATCGGGCCCCGCCGGACGCGCCCCGCGCATCCGGCGGGGCCCTCGCACGCCGCAGGGCCGCCCGCCCACCTCGCGCCGAGACCGCGTGCCCGGGGCCCGGTCAGGCGTCGGCGGCGTCGGGCTGGAGATTCGCCTCGAAATGGCCGCGCAGCAGGCGCTCGCGGTCATCGTCGCGGGACAGCGGACACGTGACGCACTTCTGGCCGGAGAAGCGGTAGTAGAAGCAACAGCCGCCGGCGACCATGAACATCCGCTCGGGCCGGTGCGCCGGCCGCCCGGCCAAGGTCAGGGGAAACGGGCGCTGGCGCGGCGCGACGCGCGAGCGGTCCAGGTTGAGGCACTCGACCATCCGGCGCGCCCGCTCCCAGGCGGCCGCCTGGTCGGCGCCGACCTCGTGCGAGGCCATCAGCAGCGCACCGTGCAAGGCGTCGGCGACCATGCTCCACTGCGGGCGCAGCCCGAACCGGGTGGTGGCGCGCACCGCGTGGACGGCCGGATCCAGCGCCTTCGCCGCCGCGCCGACGAACCACCGGTCCAGTCCGTGCTCGGACTCCACCGGCACCGCGTCCGGGCGTTCGGCAGCGGGGTCGCCCGCCAGCACCGCGGTGTCGGACTGGCGCAGGGCCAGCCGGTCGAGCCGCCCCGACTCGGTATACCGGACCCACAGCAGATGGGCGTCCAGGCGCGGTGCCCGCCCGGTCAGGTAGGCCGACATCGCCGCCAGGGTGAGCACGTGCCGCCCCAGGTCGGCGGCGAGGAACGCCGACGCGGCGATGCGGTGGCCCTGGCAGGCGTTCTCCGACATCCGGTCCAGCAACTGGGGGACGTGCTGGGGCACCCGGTCCAGCCGCAGCCACTCCGCCCCTGCGGGCTCGGGATCACGCGCGCCGAGCAGGTCGGTCTTGAAGTACAGGTCGCGCTCGTTGACCCAGTCGACGACCCCGGCGAGCGGGTGGCTGCCCGGCATCGGTCCCCCTTCGCGGCGACGCGTCGATCCTCGGCGGGCGACACCGGACCGGCGCCACCCGATAGGTAAGCCTATCCTCATGCGACGTGGGCGTGTCCAGAGGGGCCGGGGAGCGAGCGGGCGCCCGGGCCCCGGACGGCCGTCGACTACCGTGGCGGTGGATCAGCAGGGCGCCGAGGACCGGAAGACGCACCCCGCGAGGCGCCGAAGGGCCGGCAGGCCGGACGAGGAGGAACCGCGTGGGCGAACGGCTGGTGCTGTGGGACGTCGATCAGACCCTGGTGGACTTCGGCAGGCTCGGGGCGGAGATCTTCGCCGCGGCCTTCGCCCGCTGCAGCGGGTTGGACGAGGACGAGCACACACCCACCCGCGGCCCCGGGCGCACCGATTGGCAGGCCTTCCACGACACCCGCCTGGCCAACGGCCTCGATCCCACAGAGGAGAGCTTCCGCAGCTTCACCTCCGCCCAGGAGAGCCTCTTCGCCGAGCGCGTCCCCGAGCTCCCGCAGCTCGGCCGCGCGCTGCCCGGCGTACCGGAGATCCTGCGGCGATGCGCGGAGCATCCCGGCGTCGTCTCGTCGCTGCTGACCGGCAACACGCGGCGCAACGCCGAATGCAAACTCGCCGCATTCGGCTTGGACGGCTTCGTCGACACGGCACTCGGCGGCTACGGCGACGACCATCGGGAGCGCCCCGAGCTCGTACGCATCGCACGTGAGCGTGTCCAGCAGGCCACCGGCACCGCTTTCACCCCTGACACCACGGTGCTGGTCGGCGACACCCCCAACGACGTGCTGGCCGCCCTGCGCGGCGGCGCGCGCATCCTCGGCGTTGCCACCGGGCCCGCCTCTCCGGACGAGCTGCGCGCGGCGGGCGCGGAGACCGTGCTCGAGGACCTCTCCGACGTCGACGCCGTGCTGGCGGAACTGCTCTCCTGACCACCCGGGGCCCGCCGCGCGATCACTCGGCGGCAGCGCGCACGAAAAGGAGCGGCGCCGAAGGCTCCCCCCAAAGCCTTCAGCGCCGCTCATCCCGGGATGGTCTTCGATCCGCTCACTCCGGATGGCGCCGCGGGTTCTTCGGCGGCGCGGCCGTCGCCAGCCGCAGGACCGCCGGCAGCCGCTCCAGGTCCAGCGCCGAACGCAGGTCCTCCAGCGCCTCCGACCGCACCCGCCGCCACAGCGCGGCGACGTCGGCGTCGTCGTCGACGGTGAGGTCGAGCCGGAGCCGCGGCGCGCGCACCGAGTCGGTCATCCGGGCCCGTGCCCGGCGCACCCCCGCGTAGGCGCCCACCTCGTCCTCGAAGACGTCCTGCGCCGCTGCGGCGGAGATCTCGGTGGTTCCGCCGGCGGACTCGGGCTCGACTGCCAGTCGGCGCACGGTGTCGCCACGGCCCTGCGCGAGCATCCACCGCAGCGCGAGCAGACCGATCAGCACCGCCGCGACCACGACGCCGACGGACAGCAGCGTGCCGGAGCCGCCCGCGCCCTCGACCCAGGAAGCCGGCTCCGCGATCGCGATCCACCGCCCGGGCAGGCCGCTCCCGGCCGCAAGCGCGAGCGCGCCCGCCGCGACCAGCACCGCCCCGACCAGGGCGAGTCCCCACCTGTTGCCGCGCGCTGTCCTGCGCGCCGTCGAATCGGGAGTCATGCGTCCCTTCACGCCTTCACACGCCGCACGCGGGTGGTCACCTTGAACTCGCCGACGGGCTCCAACTCGGCCAGCCGCCCGCGCACCGCCGCCGCGACCTCGCCGCGAAGCCCGTTCGCCTCGCGCAGGTCGGTGCGCACTCGCACCTTCACCCGGCGTCGGCCTACGGATACGTGGGCGCCGCGCACCCCGCCGACGTCGTGCGCGGCGGAAGCCAGCGTGCGCTTGAGCCCCCACCGCGACAGGCCCACGACCAGCTCGGGATCACCGGTGCGCAGGGCGGTGAATCGGCCGCGGCCGGGCACCAGCGCCACCGCGATGAGCACCAGGCCGATGACGGCGGCGACGGCCGAGGCGATCCGCACGAGGGGGTCGCTCCAGCGCGCGCCGGCGGCGTACTCCCCGGCGGCGGAGGTGACGGCGGTACGCAGCGGCGCGCCCGCCAGAGTGGAAGCGACCTCGGCGGCGGCCAGCGCGGCGACGCCCAGCACGAGCGCGCCGACGATCAGCGCGGGCCACGAGCGCCGCGGCCGGAAGGTGCGTACCGCCACGCGGTTCGCGCGCCGACCCGCTGCCGGATCCGGCCCACTGAGCGCGTCCTCCACGGTTGTCATCGATTTCCCCTCCCTTCCCATCGGCGCACCGGTTCGCCCGGTCCTTCGGGTGTCACTCGGTGCGGCCGCCGCGCACCAGCTCCGCGACCTCGATGTCGACGCGGCGCACCGACATCCCCGTCATGTAGGCGACCCGTTCGGCGGTGTGGGCCCGCACGCGCCGGGACACCTCCAGGACCGACCGCGGATAGGCGACCGCCAGACGCAGCCGCAGGGTCGCGGTGTCGCCGTTGCCGGTGATCCGGGCGCGTACCCGGACCCGCCGGCGGCTGCGGCCGGGCCCGACTCCCCCGGTCAGGCCGGCCACGCCGGAGACCTCGCAGGCCGCCCGGGCCGCGATGCCGGCGACCACGTCCTCGCCGATGTCCGTCCGGCCCCGCTCCTCGGCGGGCGCGGGCTCGGCGCGTTGTCGCGGCACCCGCACGGCGGTGGCGGTCATGTCCGGCTCCCCGCTCCGCTACGCACCGGCATCGGCGTCATCCGCGGCGCGTGAACAACTCGGCGAGGTCGATCTCCCCCTCGAAGGCGCGTCCTGCCAGGAACCCGAGGAGTCCGAGCACGAACACCAGGGCGAACGCCCCGAAGCCGCCGAACGCGCCGGCCAGTCCCAGCACCACACCGAAGGCCAATCCCACGACGGGCCACATGTGCCTTCCCTTCCTGTTCACCGTGAACGGCGGCCGGTGCCGCTACGGGCGGCCCCGCAGGCGGACCCCAGCGGCCGCGGGACCCTCGGGGTGTCGGCGCGCAGGCCCCCGTGCCTGCGCGCCGACACCGCGCTCCCCCCGCGATGGCCTCGGCTCGGCGGCCGCTATCCCGCGTCACCGCCGCCCCCCTCAGCGGCGGTGGCCGTCCCCTCAGGGGCGGTCTGGGCCTCGGCCACGTCCTCGACCGAGACGTGCACTCGGCCGCCGCCCCCGCAGACGGCTGTGTGCACGGCCTCGCGAACGTCGGCCGCGGTCTCCGGGATCGGGCGGTCCAGCAGGACCACCACGCCGACCTCGACCTCGCCGTCGCGCACCGCCACCCCTTCGACGCGCCCGCCCGCGTCGGGCGTGGCGGTGGTGCCGAAGGCGCCGGACGAAAGCCCGGCGACGCCGGGCACCTCCCGCACCGCTGCGGCGATCGCGCGGGCCCGAGCCGCGGTACCGAGCTTGGCGGGTGCGGCGGGTCCGGTCGGCGATTCGCCGGGAGCGGTCCGGCGGCTGCGGTCGTCTGCGGGCATGGCTACTGCACCCTCGGCTCGCCGTCCTCGGCTTCGCCACTGTCGTCATCGGGCAGGTGGATGTCGTCGATGGAGATGTTGACCTCGGTGACCTCCAGGCCGGTCATGCGCTCGACGCCGGTGATCACGTTGCGCCGCACGGCGCTCGCCAAGTCGGGGATCGCCACCCCGTACTCGACGACGAGGTCGATGTCCACGGCGGCCTGACGCTCGCCGACCTCCACGGCGACGCCGCGCGCCGCCCCGCTGGTGCTCTGGCCGCCGGTCACCCGATCGCGGACCGCGCCGAAGGCCCGGGCCGCTCCCCCGCCCATCCGGTAGACGCCGCCGACCTCGCGCGCGGCCATGCCCGCCATCTTGGCGACCACGTGGTCTCCAATGGAGGTGCGGCCGCTATCGGTGACCAGTTCACGGGATCCGCCGGTACGCGCGGAGCCGGTCTGGTTGCTCTCCCGCGCGCTCGGCACCTTGGACTCCGAGGTGGTTTCGGTCATTGTCTGCTCCCCTGATCGGATCGCCCGGCACAAGGCGCGCCCGCGCCTCACCGGAGTCCGGCGCACCGCCGCGGCCGGGCCGCGGCATGCTCGCTGTTCGTCGCTCCATGTGCGATACGCGCCGCAGCGGTGCCCCGCTTACGCCGATACATTCGTGATGCGAGCCACATCGATACGACGACTGAACAGCATTCACTCTAACGCTACTTAGAGTGATCAACAATGCTCGTAACGTAACTTTGATCAAATCGGCATGACCGCCGAGCCCTCTCGCATGTCGGCACCGGCGGCCTCACCACGGAGGCCACGGGGGTGGGGCGGGAGTCGGTCGGGCCGTCAGCTCGGGGCCAGGCACGCGACGGGGCGGCGGAGGGCCGGGGCCGCCGGCCTTCGGTGCTGTCCTCGTCGGAGTGCGGTCGGCGACGCGCGACGAGCGCGGTCGGTTCGGTGCCGGGCGCGGCGCGTCGGACGGGCAGCTCCCGCCCGGGCGTTCGCACACCGCCCGACGCCGTGGGCGGCAGTGCACCCCCGCCGTGCACGCCCGATGCCGTGCCGGGGCGCCCTGGATCCGAATCCACCGCCATCCTTCCGCAATTCGGAAATACTGGGAGAGATGTACCCGAATCACCTGGTCTTCTCGCCGCCACGCCCACCGACTGAGCGACGACACCCGCGCAATGCCGCGTTTTCCGCTCTCTGAGCGGGCATCCGCGCGGCCTCGCGGCCCCCGAGCCCTTCACGGCTTCTCGCGAGCACTGTGACCCGGACACCTCAACGCAGAACACTCCATCCAACGGGGCACCGCCCCATCCGGCACGGCATTCCGCACGCATGGGGGCCCTCCCAGCGTCCATGCGACCGCCACAGGTCCGGCCGTCCGGTGCCTTCGCCGCCCCGTCGAGTGCGCATCGGTGCGCTCACCGCAACCGCCCAGCGTGGATACCGGCCACCCAGCGCCACCTGCAGAGCGCCCGATCCTGCGCAGACAGCACCGATCGACGCCACCCCGGCGACCCGCCTTGTCGCCGCCTAGCGGAAGACGACGGTCCGTTCGCCGTTCAGCAGCACGCGGCGCTGGGCGTGCCAGTTGACGGCGCGGGCCAGGGCGAGCGATTCCAGGTCCCGGCCGATGGCGGTGAGCTGCTCGGGGCTGCTGGTGTGGTCGACCCGGGAGACCTCCTGCTCGATGATCGGCCCCTCGTCCAGGTCGGCTGTGACGTAGTGGGCGGTCGCGCCGATCAGCTTCACGCCGCGCGCGTGCGCCTGGTGGTAGGGGCGCGCGCCCTTGAAGCTGGGCAGGAAGGAGTGGTGGATGTTGATGATCCGTCCGGACATCTTGGCGCACAGCTCCTCGGAGAGGATCTGCATGTAGCGCGCGAGCACGACCAGGTCGACGTCGTAGGCGTCGACGAGCTCCAGCAGCCGGGCCTCCTGCTCGGGCTTGGTCCGGGTACCGACCGGCAGATGGTGGAAGTCCAGATCGTAGGACCGGGCCAGGAACTCCAGGTCGGGGTGGTTGGAGACGACCGCGGCGATGTCGACGTCGAGCAGGCCGCTGCGCTGGCGGTAAAGCAGGTCGTTGAGGCAATGCCCGAACTTGGAGACCATCACCAGCACCCGCGGCCGGACGTCGCGGGGCCGCAGGTCCCATTCCATGTCGAAGTCGCCGGCCAGCGAGGCGAAGGCGCCGCGCAGCGCGTCCTCTGCGGCGCCGGGTCCGCTCGCGTCCGCGGTGAACTGGGTGCGCAGGAAGAAGCGGCCGGAGTAGGAGTCGCCGTACTGCTGGCTCTCGGTGATGTTGCACCCGTGCTCGGCCAGCAGGTTGGCGACGCCCGCCACGATCCCCCGGGTGTCGGGGCAGGACAGGGTCAGGATGTACTCGCGTTCACTCGAACCGGCGCTCATGGGTCAGCGGTCTCCCGGAATAGGCGGGCTGGTCAAGCGGAACCCCCAGGGTAGCCGCGGAGCGGACGCACCGTGGCCGTTGTGCACAGGAGCCGCTCCGCCCGCGCAGCCGACCCGACGCCCGCTCCGCGAGGAGGCCGGCCGGACATCCCGCCCCACCGGGAGGTCGGGCACCCCGGACAGCCCGAACGCTGTACGCCAAGCACCGAACCGGACACCCGGCAACGAGCGCCGAACACCCGCCCCGCCCCACTCCCCCGGCGGAGCTTCAAACGTCCGCAACCGGACGCCCTTTCTCCCGGCGGACATGAATGCTGTTCACTTTTGTATGGGATGCTCCGCCCATGGTGAGCACTCGGGAGTACTACGAGGCGGCGACGCGCGAACTGACGGCCCCCTTCGCGGTCGTCGACATGGCCGCGTTCCGCGACAACGCCGCCGACATCAGGCGCCGAGCCGCGGGCACGCCCGTACGGGTCGTCAGCAAGTCGATCCGCTGCCGGCACCTGCTGCGCGAGGCGCTGTCCATGCCGGGCTTCGCCGGGATCATGGCCTTCACGCTGCCCGAGGCGCTCTGGCTCGCCGCCGGCGACAGCGAAGGGCCCCTCAGCGACGACATCCTGGTCGCCTACCCCACCGCCGACAGCCGCGCCCTGGCCGAGCTGGCGGCCGACCCGCGGGCGGCGGAGCGCATCACGGTGATGGTGGACGACACCGCGCACCTGGACATGATCACCGCCGCCGCGCCCGACCCGCGCCATCCCGTCAAGGTCTGCATCGACGTCGACACCAGCTGGCAGCCGCTCGGCGCCCGGACGCGGATCGGCGCCCACCGGTCCCCCGTGCGCACCCCGGCCCAGGCCGCGGCGCTCGCCCGCGCGATCGCGGCACGTCCGGGACTGCGGCTCGAAGGCATCATGGCCTACGAGGCCCAGATCGCCGGCGTCGGCGACGCGCCGCCCGGACGCCCTGTCTACGGGCGCACTCTGCGCTGGGTGCAGTACCGCTCCCGCATGGAACTGGCCCGGCGCCGTGCGGCGATCGTGCGGGCCGTGCGCGGCGTCGCCGACCTGCGCTTCGTCAACGGCGGCGGCACCGGCAGCGTGCACACCACCCGCCGCGAGCGCGCCGTCACCGAGGTCGCCGCGGGCTCGGGCTTCTACCAGCCGCGGCTGTTCGACCACTACACCGGATTCTCCGGACGGCCCGCGGCGCTTTTCGCCCTGCCCGTCGTGCGCCGCCCCGGTCCCGGAACGGCCACGGTGCTGGGCGGCGGTTACGTCGCCTCGGGCGCCCCCGACGCCGGGCGGTTGCCGCAGCCCTATCTGCCGTCCGGCCTGTCCCTCAGTGCGGCGGAGGGCGCGGGCGAGGTGCAGACCCCGCTTCTGGGAGCGGCAGCCGACTCCCTGGCCGTCGGCGACCTGGTCTGGCTGCGCCACGCCAAGGCCGGGGAACTGTGCGAGCGTTTCTCCCGCCTGCACCTGATCGAAGGCCCGGAACCGGAGGACGTCACCGCGGTACCGACCTACCGTGCCGAAAACAAGGCGTTCCTGTAACGAACCGCGGTTGATCGTGCAGCCGCCGCGAGCGCCGACGGTGCGGCCTGCGCCGACTGCACGATCAGCGCCAAAGGGTCAGCCGCGTCGGCGGCGGGCCATCGCTACCACGCCGACCGCGACCGCCACGCCCAGTCCTGCGCCCAGGATCAGCATCTCCGGGGCCACGCGGCCGCGGTGGGTGTAGGTCGAGACCACCTCTTCGTCGCCGCGCAGGCGCACGCTGCCTTCCGGGGGATCCACGACATGGCTGTCCAGCCGGACGGCCCTGCCCCCGGTCACCAGGGATCGGGCCTCGTCGACCAAGCGCGAGCCCGTGCCGCGGACGCGGCCCCAGCCGCGCCGGGCCACGTTGGCCGGCTTGGTGCGATCGGCGATCCCGTCCAGGGCCGTCGACAGCCGCTGCTGCGTCCGCTCGATCTCGGCCTGCACGCCCGCGGGGTCCCGAGGCATGGCCGCAGGCTCGCGTTCCTCCATATAAGCGTTTCCTTCCGCTATCGCAGCGTCGCCTGGGACGGGCCGGGGGCCGGTTCCGGCTTCATACCGGCCGCCGAGTCGCCGTGGGAGGGCGGGAGACCCAAGGCGCCTTCGATTCCGTCCACTACGCGGAAGAAGTCCCGCGTGGACAACCACAGTTTATAGACGAGGGCCACCTCGAAAGCGAGGAGCAAAACGCCTCCGGCCACGACGAATCCGGACATGATGCCTGCGGAGAACACGGCGATCACGGGCGCGGCCACGAAGACGGCGACCTGGAACTCGATCCCGCTGACCAGGTGGGTGCGGATGCGGCGTTCCCGCAGGAAATCCCAGAACCGCTGGTACCAGGGGAAACGGGACCGGAACTCCTGATGGAGGTCGACCCGCGGCAGCCGCATGTCGGGGTGCTTGCCCGCGTCGCGCTCGTAGCGGCTCTCCCGTTCGGTCTGCGTCTGCAGTATGTGCTCCAGCACCGAGATCCCGTGCCGCAGCACCGCCTGCTCACCCTGGTCGCTTATCGGGCGCCCGTCCTGCGTCGCCTGGAATGCGGCTGCGCCGGAGCCGGGCGCGCCGGCTTCGGCGGACTCGTCGGGCTCCAGCATCGACAGGGTCGCGCGGGCCCGTTCCAAGGCGGCGGCGAGGCGTGAGCGCATCTCCCGGCGCACCTTGTAGACCTGCAGCGCGTTGAGGTAGCGCAGCATGTCGGCGAAGACCACGGCCAGCGCGAGCCAGACGAACCCGACCTGGCCGGTCTGCACGTACTGCCCGCCCATCAGGGCGATGGCGCACACCAGGACCCGGAACCTGTCGAACATGTAGTCCATCCACGAGCCGATCAAGCTCTCGTGGTCGGTCAGCCGGGCCAGCTTGCCGTCCATGCAGTCGACCAGGAAGCACAGGTAGTACAGCACCGCGCCCAAGAGCAGGAACTGCCACTGCCCCACGGAGAACGCGGCCGCCGCGCCCAGGCCGAGGAACAGGGCGGCGACCGTCAACTGGTTGGGCGTGATCGAGGTGCGGTTGGCGGCGGTGCGCACAGCCCGGACCGCGATGGGGTCCACCAGCCAAACCGTCCACCAGGAGTCACGCGTCCGCAGCGTGCGCTCCTTGACCTCGTCCAGAGTGAAACCAGTCATCGTCGGTTCGAAACTCCCACACGCGAAGCGGATGTGCTCCTACCCAGCGGGCGCCTGCCGAGCGCGCGGGCGCTCGGCGTGTGCCGCACGAGTCTACGCAGCCGTGGCGGCCCCTGGGGGAAACTCACCGATTGCGCAGGTGCCGACCACCATAGGCGATGCCGGGACGCGCCGAACCCCGGGTGGGGCCGCGGGCCCTCGGCCGCCGCCCGGCGCCCGCCGCGACCTCATAGGCTGGAGGCGCCTGCGCAGCGGCTTCGCCGCCTGCGGGGCCGCACAGCCAGATTCCCACCAGGCAAGGAGACCAGTGAGCGAGTCCAGCGAGTCGGCAGTCCGGTTGCGCCAGGGCGATCCCGCGCCCGAGTTCACCCTCACCGCGGCCGACGGCGCCGACGTCAGTCTCAGCGAGGTGCTCGCCTCGGACGGCAAGCGCGTGGTCCTGTACTTCTACCCCGCCGCCATGACGCCCGGCTGCACCACCGAGGCCTGCGACTTCCGCGACAACCTCAGCGACCTCGAGGACGCGGGTGTAACCGTCCTGGGCGTCTCGCCCGACTCTCCCGAGAAGCTCGCCGAGTTCCGCGAGAAGGAGGGTCTGACCTTCCCGCTGCTGAGCGACCCCGGTAAGGAGGTCCTGCGGGCCTACGGCGCGTTCGGCGAGAAGAACAACTACGGCAAGGTCGTCCAGGGCGTGATCCGCTCGACGTTCGTGATCGACCCCGACGGCACCGTGGCCAAGGCCTTCTACAACGTGAAGGCCACCGGACACGTCGAGCGCGTGAAGCGCGAGCTGGGTCTGGCCTGACGGCCGGAACCGCCCGCCTCCACTTGCACTTGCGCCCCGGCGGTGCCACCCTCACTCAGACGGCCGAATCGCCCACCGCCCCCCGAGGGCGCACCACGCGCGCGGCCGCCGGCGAGGGGGCCGTAGCCCAACGGCAGGAGGCAGCAGGTTTAGGACCTGTACAGTGCGGGTTCGAATCCCGCCGGCCCCACCTTCCGGCCCGATCCGGCCGGTGTCCCAGTCCTCGACGCACCGGCCGTCGCCACGCTCACCCCGCTTCGGCCGGTGCGGGCCGATGCAGGGCTCGCGGCTCGGCACGGTCCCGAGCCGCGAGGATCGTGGCCGCGGCCACGACGATCGCGAGGGACGGGCCGGGCCGGAGCCTCAGGCGTCCGTGCGGTGGCGCGGGAGCAGGAGGGACAGGTCGACGGCCGCGGCCATGGCCTTGGTGCCCGTGTCGTCGGGGTGCAGCCCGTCGCCGCTGTCGTAGGCCGGCGCCAGCCTCAGCGGGTCCTCCGCCGAGGCCGTAGCCGCGGCGAAGTCCACGACGCCGTCGAACTCGCCGCTGGTGCGGATCCACCGGTTGACCGCGCTCCAGGTCTGCTGGCGCCTGGGGGTCCACATCGAGGAGCCCTTGAACGGCAGCAGGGTGCCGCCGACGATGTCCAGGCCGCGGGCGTGGGTGCGGTCGATGATCTGCCGGTAGCCCTCGATGATCTCCGCCGCGCTCGCGTCGTGGCCGATGTCGTTGATGCCCTCCAGCAGGATCACGGTGCGCACACCCGACTGGTCGATGACGTCGCGGTCCAACCGGTCCACGGCGCCTACGCCGAGGTAGGACCCGAGTTCACGCTCGCGCAGCAGCATGTTGCCGGCCAGGCCGGCGTTGGCCACGGACAGGCTCGGCCCCTCGACCGCGTTCAGTCGACGGGCCAGGTGGTCGGGCCAGCGCCGATTGGCGTTGACGGTCGTGGCCGCCGCGTCGGTGATGGAGTCGCCGAGCACGACCACGGTCCCGGTGAACCGTTTGCTGCGCTCGACGTCGACGCCGCTGGTGAGCATCCAGCACGACGCCCGGCCGAAACGGCCGCCGGAGGGATCGAGGGTGGTGTCTCCTCCGGCGACGAAGTTTCTCTGGGCGGTGAGGGGGTGGTTGGTCACCGGCCCCGTCGCCTGGGGCGTGTAGACGCTGACGAGCAGGGTGGACAGCGCCCGGGCGTCCAGCTCGACCGGGTCGCTGAACATCTCGGCGTCGGCCGGGAGGGTCACGCCGCGCCGACCGTCGAAGGTCAGCGGGCGCAGGGTTGCGGGTACGGCGGCGGCGCCTTCGCTCTGCACCGCCACCGAGGCGCGGCCCACGCGGATCGACCGCTCGCCGAAGGCGTTGCTCAGCCGCACCCGCACCTCGTCGCCGCCGGCGCTGAGGAAGACGACGTTGCGCACCGTCCGGTCTTTCGACCCGCGGCCTGCGGGGCAGTCGCCGCTGGGGATCTCGCCGCCGGCGACCGGGCTGGCCGCCCAGCCGGTCACCCACTGCTGCCAGTGGCGGGCGTCGCCCGCCGCACTGCCGCCGCCCACAGGCAGGATCAGCAGCGCGCTCAGCGGCAGGGCCAGCCCCGACAGCAACGGCCTGCGCCGCATCATCGCGGCGGGTGGTGACGGGCGGTCCGCACGGGAGCCGTCAAGGGTCATCAGGGAGTCTCCTGGGCTGCGGGTCGGAAGCTGCGGAACGGTACGCCGCCGGAGTCCTCGGCCGGGCCGGCGTATCCCCGGGCGCGTTCCGCCACCGGCTCGGCCGTGCCCGGCCCCGGCCCCCGGTGCGTGCCGCTACATCGGGGTGACGGACCTCGTGCTCGGCGGCGAGGCGATCTCCTCCAGCGCGTCCCGGGCCGCCTTCCGGCCGACAGCGGAGCCGTTCCCGCGGAGACGCCGAAGAACGCGGTCAGCACCGGCGCCTGGGGGAGGAAGACGGCGTTGCAGAGGAACGCCTACCCGGCGAACAATGCTCATGCCGACGCGGCTGACCGCGTGCGGCGGGATTTAACCGCGCCGCGTTCCGTGGCCGCGCCGGCGCGGTCTGCGCGATCCGGGTGCGGTGCCGACTCAGCTGCGGAAGAGCAGCGCCCACAGCACGACGCCGAGCAGCAGCAGTACGCCGGCGACCACGGCGAGGACCACCGGCAGCGAACTGCCCTCGCGGTGCTTGCCCGAGCTGGTCAGGCCGAGGGTGTCGGTGGAGTCGCGGATCGAGGTCAGCAGGTGGCCCACGGACTCGGGACGGTGGCGCTGGAACCGGTCGTGCCAGACGGACACCGAATCGGAGAACTGGTCCTGCAGCTCCGCCACCGAGTCCTGGACGGAGCTCCGTAGCGACTGGGCGCCCTCGTCGGTCCGCTCGCGCTCCGACTCGTCCGCGTCGTCCTGCGCGCCGTCCTCGGCCGCGGCCCCTTCGCCCTCCTCGTCGGCCTCATCGGTTTCACCGTCGGAACCGGAGGAGGAGTTCGCGTCCCCGCGGGACTCGGTGGCGCCGTCGCTGTAACCGCCCTCGCGGGCCGGCTGCGGCACGACCGGCTGGGTGCCGGTCGTCGCGGTTCTGGCCGCGGTCTCGGGGCTGGTCTCGGGGGCCCACGGGGCGAGCGCGGCGATGCGCAGCATCTTGGTGGCGTTCTCGGCCGTGAGCCGGTCGCCCGGCTGGACGTGCAGGAGCCCGGCCAGCACCGGCGCGAGCGGTCCGGCGTTCTGCGCGGTCGGCGGGTCCTCCAGGTCGGCGCCCTTGAGGATGCGGATGTAGCCCTTGCGGTCGTAGGGCGGGTGTCCCTCGACGGCGGCGTAGAGCGTGGCGCCCAGCGACCACAGGTCGGACTCCGGGCCCACCGGGCCGGCCTTCGCGCGTTCGGGCGGGATGTAGGAGGGCGAGCCGATGATGCGCCCCGAGCTGGTCAGCGCGGATTCCCCGGTCCAGGCGGCCAGCCCGAAATCGGTCAGCACGACCCGGCCGTCCTCGCTGATCATCACGTTCTCGGGCTTGACGTCGCGGTGCACGATGCCGTCTTCGTGGGCGACCTTGAGCGCGTCGATCAGCTGCAGGCCGATCTCGGCGACACGCTGGTAGGGCAGCGGCCCGGCCACATCGACGATGCCCGCGAGCGTGCGCGCGTCGATGTACTCCATGACGATCCACGGCCGGTCGTCTTCGTCGACGACGTCGAGCACGGTCACCACGCCGGGATGCGCGAGCCGGGCGGCCACGCGCGCCTCGCGGGTGGTGCGCTGCAGCAGGCTCTCGCGCTCGGCGGAGCTCACGTCGTCGGGCAGGCGCAGTTCCTTGACCGCGACCCGGCGGTCCAGGACGAGGTCGGTAGCACGCCAGACGGTGCCCACGCCGCCGCGGGCGATCTCGTCGACGAGTTCGTAGCGGCCCTTGAGCACGCGGTGCGGGGCTCCGGCCTGCACCGCCGCAGGAGTCGCGGGCTCGCCGGCAGACTCGTTCCGCTCGGCGCCCGCCCGCTCCGCTTCGGGCTTCTCAATGGAGGACACGGTCAGTCAGCGAGTCTCATCACGGCCACGGTGGCCTCCTGCGGGCTCTTACAGTCGCATAGAGCAACACGGCGAGTCGCCGGGCTGCACGTGCACGGATCATCGTTTATACCAGGCATCGCCGACGTCCAAGCAGGTGGTTGCCGGATCACCGTCGTTTAGGTTCGGTTTCGTTATGTCCTCCCCAAGAGACTCCATGCACCTTTCCATGCGGTTTTTACCGACCGGGTCCAAAGGTCAACCGCGGTGCACGGGGCTCCCGGGGAGGCTGGAATCCCTCCGCGGTCAGCTCCACAGGGTCTCGGGGTCGCGCACAGTGACCGGCCCCGCGCCCGCTTCGCTCAGCGGGCCCTCCAGGCTCGCTGCGTCGCCGGCGATGACCGTGACCATCTCCTCGGGGCGCAGGTACCGCCGGGCCGCCTCGGCGAGGTCGTCGGCGGTGAGGGCCTCGAAGCCGGCGCGCAGCCGGTCGATGTGGTCCTCGGGCAGATCGTGCACGACCATCTCGACCAGGGCGCCGGCCAGGCTGCGCGCCGTGGAGTAGCTGACCGGAAGCCCCACCGTGTTGGACTCGCGCACCGCCGACAGCTCGCCCTCGGTGACCCCTTCGCGCTGCAGCCGCTCGGTTTCGGCCAGCGAGGCCGTCAGCGAGTGCGCCGTGGTCTGGGTGTCGACCTGGGTGCTGATCAGGAAGACCCCACTGTCGCGGCGCAGGTCGAACCGGCAGCCGGCGCCGTAGGTGTAGCCCAGGCGCTCGCGCAGCTCCAGGTTGAGCCGCGACGTGAACATGCCGCCCAGCACGTCGCTGATGCCGTCCGCGCGGGGCAGGTCCACCTCCGGGCGGGAGGGGGCGCGGTGGGCCATCAGTAGCGCCGACTGAACGGAGCCGGGGCGGTCCAGCACGACGACCCGCGGCAGCTCGCCGGGAGCCGGCTCGGGCGGTGTCCGGTCCGGGGCCGGCGCGGCGGCGGCGTCGCCGAACACCGCCGACCCGAGCTCTTCGAGGTCCACCCCGGTCAGGTCGCCCACGACCACCAGGGTGCCCGCGGCCGCCGCGATAGAGGAGGCGTGGAAGTCCCGCACCGCTTGCGGGGTGACCTTCTTGAGGGCCTCGGGAGCGCCGCTGAGCGGTGTGGCGTAGCGCCCGGTGAACAGCTGCCCGCCGACGGCGCGGGTGGCCAGGGTCGAGGGGACCGAGGCGTCCAGCCAGAAGCGCTCCAGGATCTGGTCGCGGCGGCGCAGCACGTCCTCGTCGCGCAGCGCCGGGGTGCGCACCGCCTCGGCCAGCAGCGCTGTGGCGGCCCGCAGGCGGTTGACGGGCGCGTCGACGCCGGTGACGAAGCTGTCCCAGGTGACGCGCGAGACCCACTCGGCGCCGTGCCGCTCCAGAGCGGGGGGCAGCGAGCTGTTGCCCTGGACGCCGTCCTCAAGCGCCTCGTTGGTGAGCGCGGCGACGCCCATGCTCTCGTGCGGTTCGGTGGCGCCCCCGGCGTGATGGACCAGGCGGACCGCGGCGAAGGCCTGGCCGGGCACGTCGATGGCGACGACGGTGCCGCCGCCCACGGTCAGGCGCCGGGGCTTGGGGAAGGTGTAGGGCGTCGGGGCACCGAGGTCGGGGCGGGTCTGCAGCATGCGGGTAGCGACTCTCTCGTGTAGCGGACGAAGGCACCGGGCGGAGCGGGACCGCGGATCTGTGGGGCGTGCGGCCGGGCACCGCGCGGCTTGCGCGGCGCCCTCGTGCAGGTGTCAGGCGGCGGGCTCGCCGACGGGCTCGGGGTCGAAACGCACCGACAGCCGGTTCTCGGGCACCAGCAGCCGCTTGGCCAGGTCCACGACGTCCTCGGCGGTCACGGTGCTCCAACGCTGCGGCCAGGTGAAGGCGAGCTCGGGGTCGCCGAACAGCTGGGTGCAGGAGCCGATGGCGTCGGCCAGTCCGCTGGGGTGCGACAGCGACTGCATGTGGTCGCGCTCCAGCACGGCACGGGCGCGCTCGAGCTCTTCGTCGGAGACGCCCTCGGCCAGCGTGCCGATCTCCTCGATCATCGCGGCCTCCAGCTCGTCCCCGCTCACGCCCTCGCGGGCGATCATGTTGACCAGCATCAGGCTGGGCGTGTAGCGGAAGGGCAGCAGGTCGGCGGCCGCCCCGCCGTCGTCGGCGGCCAGACCGCGCTCCAGCACCAGCCGGCGGTAGAGCCGGCTGCCCTGGCCCTGTCCGAGGACGGCCGAGGCCAGGTGCATCACGTCGAAGTCGCGCTCGCCGTAGGGGGCGACGCGGTAGCCGAGGAAGACGCCCGGTGCGGGAACGGTCTCGACCGCGTGCTCGGCCACGGGGCCGCCGATCAGGCCGGCGAGAGCGGCGTCGGGCGCCTCGGCGGCTTCGGGCCGCGCGGGGATCGCGCCGAAGTGGCGCTCGACCCTCTCGCGCACGTCCTGGGGGTCGAGGTTGCTCACGATCGTCAGCACGGCGTTGTCGGGGCCGTAGTGGCGCTTGTGGAAGTCGAGGACGTAGTCGAGGTCGGCGTCGTCCAGATCGGCCATCGAGCCGATGGTGGCGTGGTGGTACGGGTGGCCTTCGGGGTAGGCCAGCCGCAGGATGCGCTCCAGGGCGGTGCCGTAGGGCTGGTTGTCGTAGCGCTGGCGGCGCTCGTTCTTGACCACGTCGCGCTGGTTGTCCAGGACCTCCTGGGTCATCCCCTCGCGCAGGGTGGCCATGCGGTCGGCCTCCAGCCACAGCACGAGGTCCAGCGCGTGCTCGGGCACCGTCTCGTAGTAGTTGGTGCGGTCGGTGGAGGTGGAGGCGTTGATGTCGCCGCCGAGCCGCTCGACGGCGTCGAAGTGCTCGCCCTTGGCCACGTTCCCGCTGCCCTGGAACATCAGGTGCTCGAAGAGGTGGGCGAATCCGGTGCGCCCGGGGACCTCGAAGCGGGATCCGACCCCGTACCACAGGTTGACGGCGGCGACCTGCGGGGTCGACGCCGGAGCGGTCACCAGGCGTAGTCCGTTTTCCAGCGTGAATTGGTCGACCCGTCGCGCCGCGCCGTTGGTGGTCACCTGTTCCTGCACCCCTTGCCCGCACGTCGTTGAACTGCGTTCTCGTCTGTGCCAGAGCCTATGTCCTCAGGCACGTCCGCCGATACAGAAGGCCGCGGGAATCGGGGGGCGGCCTCCACGGCCGCCGCCACACGTGCCGCTTCCGGGCCGCTTCCGGCCGGAAGCGGCCGACGGCTCTCAGCCGGCGCGGCGCAGCAGGCGCAGCGAGCCCTGGACCCCGGTCTCGGTGAAGGCGCCGCTGTCGAGGGCCCGGCGGTAGATGTTGTAGGGCGGGCGGCCGCCGTCGGCGGGGTCGGGGAAGACGTCGTGGATGGCCAGCGTCCCTCCCGGCACCAGGTGCGGCGTCCAGCTCTCGTAGTCGGTCCGGGCCGCGTCCTCGGTGTGTCCGCCGTCGATGAACAGCATCGCCAGCCGGGCCGACCACAGCCGGGCGACGTCTGCCGAGCGCCCCACCACCGCGACCACGTGGTCCTCCAGCCGGGCGGCCGCCACTGTGCGGCGGAACTCGCGCAGCGTGTCCAGTCGGCCGGTGTCCGGGTCGACCAGGCCGGGGTCGTGGTACTCCCAGCCCAGCTGGTGCTCCTCGGAGCCGCGGTGGTGGTCGACGGTGACCACGGACCCGCCCGACTGCCGCACGGCCGCGCCGAGGAAGACGGTGGACTTGCCGCAGTAGGTGCCGATCTCCAGCACGGTGCCGAGCGGCGCGGCGGCCAGCGCCGCCTCGTACAGCGCAAGACCCTCGTCGGTGGGCATGAAGCCCTTGGCCGCCTCGGCTGCTCCGAGGAGGTCGTCGGGCATGGTCGTGGTCACTGGCGTTCCCCGGAGTCGTCGGTGGAGGGGCGCGGCCGCCGCGCAGGTGCGGCCGCGCCCTCGGGCGGTCGGTGCGGGCGGCTCAGGACCCGAACGCGGCGACGAGGCGCTCCACCGCGGTGTCGAGCACGTCGTCTCGCTTGCAGAAGGCGAACCGCACGAGGTGGCGGCCCTCTTCGGGGTTGTCGTAGAGGACCTGGGCCGGTACCGCGGCGACACCGGCCGTGCGCGGCAGCGAGCGGGCCAGCTCGATGCCGTCGCTGTAGCCCAGCGCGCGGATGTCGGTGATGACGAAGTAGGTGCCCTGGGGCCGCAGCACCTCCAGCCCTGCGCTGCGCAGACCCGCGCACAGCCGGTCGCGCTTGGCTTGCAGCGCGTCGCGCTGGCGCTGCACCCAGGCGCCCTCGCCGCGCAGCGCGTCGGCCACGGCCAGCTGCAACGCGCCGTTGGCGGTGAAGGTGAGGAACTGGTTCACGGTGCGCGCCGCCCGCACCAGCGGTTCGGGGCCCATCACCCAGCCGGTCTTCCACGCGGTGACCGAGAACGTCTTGCCGACCGAGGAGACGGCCAGGGTGCGCTCGGCCATCCCGGGCAGCGTCGCCAGGGGGTGGTGCTCGGCGCCGTCGAAGAGCAGGTGCTCGTAGACCTCGTCGGTGAGAGCGATCAGGTCGTTGTCGCGGCACACCTCGGCGACGGCGGCGAGCTCGTCGCGGGTGAACACGGTGCCCGTGGGGTTGTGCGGAGTGTTCACGATGATCATCCGCGTACGCGGCCCCACCGCCGCCCGCAGTTCGGCGGGGTCGAACGTGAACCGTCCTCCGGCACCGGCGTCCGGCCGCAGGGTGACGGAGCGGCGCACGCCGCCGGCCAGCGCGATCACCGCGGCGTAGGAGTCGTACATCGGCTCGAAGACCACGACTTCGTCGCCCGCCTCGATCAGGCCCAGCACGGCCGAGGCGATGCCCCCCGTGGCGCCGACGGTGATGTAGACCTCGGTGTCGGGGTCGAGATCGATGCCGTAGCGCCGCTTGCGGTCGTCGGCGACGGCCGAGCGCAGCTCCGGGCGCCCGGGACCGGGCGGGTACTGGTTGACGCCTTCGCGGATGTGCCGCGCGGCGGCCTCCAGCAATGAGGAAGGGCCGTCGGTGTCGGGGAATCCCTGCCCGAGGTTGACGGATCCGGTCTCGGCGGCCAGGCGGCTCATCTCGGCGAAGATGGTCTCGCCGAACGGGCGCATACGCGTGACTAGAGGTTCGTCGTCCACACCGGGCAGCATAGACGCCGGGCGGCGGCCCGATCACGACCCGGTGGAGCCGGGTCGCGGCACGGGGCCGCCGGGGCCGCGGGGTACCGCGCGGAATCCGGTGTCAGGAGGCGCGGGTGCGCTGGGCGCGGACCTCGCTGAGCACGTCGCACAGCCGCGCCATCTCCTCGTCGCTGAAGCTCTCGACGAAGCGCAGCATGGTGGTGCCCCGATCGCCGCAGGCGCTGAAGACCTCGCTCATCACCCGCGCGGTGTGCTCCTCGCGGGACTCGCGCGGCCAGTAGAGCCAGGCCCGCCCGGCCTTCTCCCGCTCAAGCAGGCCCTTGTGGTAAAGGATGTTGGTCACCGTCATGACGGTCGTGTAGGCGACGTCGCGCTCATAGTCCATCGACTCGCGCACTTCGCGGACGGCCAGCGGGCGGTCCGACCGCCACAGCGCGTCCATGATGGCGGCCTCCAGTTCGCCGAACTCCCTCATCGCCACCCTCCCCGGCTTCGTTCCGTCATCGTAGAAGCGCCGACGGTCGCTGCGCGGGCAAACGACGAATGCGTGCCGAACCGGTGGCCGCGGCCTGCGTTGAGGCGGTCGAACCGCGTCGCCGGCGCCCGCCCGATGCCGTTTCACCTGGTGCGGGCGCCGCTTCGGCCAAGAGGACCGGTCAGGCCTCGCGCAGGTGGGTGCGGGCCTGCTCTCTGAAGTCGCGCGGGATCACATAGGGCTGCTCGGCGTTGACGTCGGGCCAGAGGTCGCGCAGATCCTCGGCCGAACCCTCGCCCAGTTCGGCGCCGGGCCCTTCGGCGACGAAGATCCTGGCCACGCGCCCGCCGCCCACGGAGTAGACCTCGCCGGTGGTTTCGCAGCTCTCGTGGGCGAGCCACGCGACGGCCTGGCTGATGCGTTCGGGAGCCATCAGCGCCTTGGCGCCCTCGGGGAACATCCCCTCGGTCTCGGGCGTGCGCACCAGCGGGGCGACCGCGTTGGCGAGGATGTCGTACTTGGCGCCCTCGATGGCCAGCGTCTTGGTGAGGCCCAGGACGCCCATCTTCGCGGCGGCGAAGTTGGTCTGGCCGAAGTTGCCGAACAGCCCGGAGGGCGAGGCGGTGTTGACGATGCGCCCGTAGCCGTTGCCGCGCATGTAGCCGAAAGCGGCGCGGGTGACCAGGAAGGTGCCGCGCAGGTGCACGCCGACCACGGCGTCCCACTCGGCGACGCCGATGTTTCGAAAGGCCCGGTCGCGCAGGATGCCCGCGCTGTTGACGACGACGTCGACCCGCCCATAGGCCTCCACTGCGGTGTCGACCAGCGACTGGGCGCCTTCTTCGGTCGTGATGTCGTCGACGCTGACTGCCGCGGTACCGCCGCCGGACCGGATGCGCTCGGCGGTCTCCTCGACCGCCTCGACCGGGTCGGGGTCGCCGCCTTCGGCCCGGGGCCTGTCGCTCGCGTTCTCACTGACGACGACCTTCGCACCGCGCGCCGCCAGTTCGAGTGCGTGGGCCCGACCCAGAGCGCGCCCGGCGCCGGTGACGACCGCGACGCGCCCGTCGAACCGCAACTCCGCCATGTCTCCTCCACGCTGATCCGCTCCGCGGCCTGCCGCCCCGATGGCGGCAGCACGCGCAATTCCTACCCGCTGGGCGGGTCCACCTCCCTCAGGCGCACCGCCGCCGCGCCCGAGCGCGCCGCGGAAGACAGGCGGGCAGGATGGCACAGGCGCGCGGCGAAAGGCAGCCCCGCGGCCACCCGCGCGCCGTCGGGATGCCCGCGGGCGCCGACAGCGCGATGCGCGGCCCGGACCTGCCCCCTCACCCGGCGAAACCCCCGTGTTTCGCCGGGCTCGGAACCAGCCGTCCTGTCCGGACCGCGCACATCAGGTGAGACGCGAGGCCGCACACTCAGGTTCCGGTGAGGACCGCGGAGATCCCGTCGCGACCCGGCACCGGTTCACCGTCCGAAGGGGATCGGTCCGCAGGGGGTTGAGCGGTCCGGCGAGCGGGAATGGCCCGCTACGCACGCCGGCCGGTCGGCGCCTCCCTGCCGCCGTCTCGCCCTTTCCGCCGACCTCCGGCCCCGCCTCGACCGTCCTTCCGCGGTTGCCCCCCCGCTCGCCCGCCGTCGCCCCGGTCCGGCTCGCGGGAGCTCGATTGCAGGTCAGGTCATGCGGAGCCCACTACAGTGTGAATGATTGTTAGCAATCTCCCAGTCCGTTACCGGACTCGGGTCCCAATCGGCGTGCCTGGACAAGTAGCCTGTTATCCGAGATTGCTGACCGGGCGTGTATCCCGGCGGTTCGCGGGCAAGCGGACCGCTGTACCTTCGAGCCCGCCCCGAAGAGCGGCCATCTCGCCATACATTCATTCACAAGCGAGCTGCGGAAGAGGGCGATCTCCGCCGTGTCGTCTGAGGCGTCTCAACCCCTGACAGATTTCGGCCCGAACGAGTGGCTGGTCGAGGAGCTCTACCAGAAGTACCTCAACGACCCGAACTCGGTTGACAAGGCATGGTGGAACTTCTTCGCCGACTACAAGTCCGGCGTCCCCCAGGCCAACGGCGCGGGTAAGGGTGCAGCGGCCACGGGCACCCAGTCCGCTTCGTCGGCCTCGGGAACCACCGACGGCGGCACGTCCGCCGAGCCCAAGCGCGCGGCACCGGCCTCGGGCAACGGGAAGGGCAAGGCCAAGGCCAAGGCCGAACCCGGGGCCGAGGGCGAGGGCGAGAAGCCCGTCGACGAGTCACTCAAGACCACCGAGGAGCGGCTGCGCGGCGCGGCTGCGCGCACGGCCTCCAACATGGAATCCAGCCTGGAGCTGCCCACCGCCACGAGCGTGCGGGCGGTTCCGGTCAAGCTGCTGTTCGACAACCGCATCGTGATCAACAACCACCTGCGGCGCGGGCGTGGCGGCAAGGTGTCCTTCACCCACATCATCGGCTACGCGATGGTGAAGGCCCTGGAGTCCATGCCGGAGATGAACCACTCCTACGCCGAGGTCGACGGCAAGCCGGGCGTTTCCAAGCCCGAGCACGTCAACTTCGGCCTGGCCATCGACCTGCAGAAGTCCGACGGCACGCGGCAGCTGGTGGTACCCAGCATCAAGTCCGCCGACGCCATGGACTTCAAGGAGTTCTGGACCGCCTACGAGGATTTGATCCGCAAGGCGCGGAACAACAAGCTGGGCGTGCCGGACTTCCAGGGCACCACCATCAGCCTGACCAACCCCGGCGGCATCGGCACCGTGCACTCGGTGCCCCGCCTCATGCCCGGCCAGGGCACCATCGTGGGCGTGGGCGCCATGGAGTACCCGGCCGAGTTCCAGGGGGCCGCGCCCGAGACCCTGAACAACCTCGCGGTCAGCAAGGTCATGACGCTCACGTCGACCTACGACCACCGCATCATCCAGGGCGCGCAGTCGGGCGAGTTCCTGCGCCGCATCCACCAGCTGCTGCTGGGCGAGCACGACTTCTACGACGAGATCTTCCGTTCGCTGCGTCTGCCCTACGAGCCGGTGCGCTGGACCCAGGACATCGCGGCCGGCGAGAACCAGCTCGACAAGACCAGCCGTGTGCAGGAGCTGATCCACGCCTACCGGGTCCGCGGCCATCTGATGGCCGACACCGACCCGCTGGAGTACCACCAGCGCCGCCACCCCGACCTCGACATCCTCACCCACGGTCTGACGCTGTGGGACCTGGAGCGCGAGTTCCCCACCGGCGGGTTCGGCGGCGAGCAGGTCATGAAGCTGCGCGACGTGCTGGGCGTGCTGCGCGACACCTACTGCCGCACCGTCGGCATCGAGTACATGCACATCCAGGATCCCGAGGAACGCGAGTGGATCCAGGCGTATGTCGAGCGCGAAGACGAGAAGCCCAGCCGCGACGAGCAGCTGCACATCCTGCGCAGGCTGAACAACGCAGAGGCCTTCGAGACCTTCCTGCAGACGAAGTACGTCGGGCAGAAGCGGTTCTCGCTGGAGGGCGGCGAGTCGCTGATCCCGCTGATGGACGGGGTGATCTCGCGCGCCGCGCAGAACGAACTGGACGAGGTCGTCATCGGCATGGCCCACCGCGGCCGGCTCAACGTGCTCGCCAACATCTGCGGCAAGTCCTACGGGCAGATCTTCGGCGAGTTCGAGGGCAACCTCGACCCTCGTAGCGCCCACGGCTCCGGTGACGTCAAGTACCACCTGGGCACCGAGGGCACCTTCGAGACGCCCGAGGGCGAGAAGATCGCGATCTCGCTGGCGGCTAACCCCAGCCACCTGGAGGCCGTGGACCCGGTCGCCGAGGGCATCGTCCGCGCCAAGCAGGACGTGCTGGACAAGGGGCCGCACGGGTTCACCGTGCTGCCGCTGCTGGTGCACGGCGACGCCGCCTTCGCCGGCCAGGGCGTGGTGGCCGAGACGCTGAACCTGTCCCAGCTGCGCGGCTACCGCACCGGCGGCACCGTGCACGTCATCGTCAACAACCAGGTCGGCTTCACCACCTCGCCGACCGACAGCCGCTCCAGCGTCTACGCCACGGACGTGGCGCGGATGGTGCAGGCGCCGATCTTCCACGTCAACGGCGACGACCCCGAGGCCGTCGTGCGGGTGGCGCAGCTGGCCTTCGAGTACCGGCAGCACTTCAACAAGGACGTGGTCATCGACCTCGTCTGCTACCGGCGCCGCGGCCACAACGAGACCGACAACCCGGCCTTCACCCAGCCGCTGATGTACGACGTGATCGACGCGAAGCGCTCCACGCGCAAGCTCTACACCGAGGCGCTGATCGGTCGCGGCGACATCACCCTGGAGGAGGCGGAGCAGGCGCTGCGCGACTACCAGGAGCAGCTGGAGCGCGCCTTCACCGAGACCCGCGAGGCCGGCCGCAAGCCGATGGAACCGGGCGCGGTGATCAAGCCGGAGGTCTTCGACGAGGCCCGCATCGACCATGGGTCGGTCGGCACCGCGATCACCGGCGAGGTCCTCAAGCAGGTGGTCGACACCCAGGTCAGCCTGCCGGAGGGCTTCTCGCCGCACCCGCGGCTCAAGCCGCAGTTGCAGCGCCGCGCCCAGATGGTCGAGGACGACGCGCTGGACTGGGCCACCGGCGAGATGCTGGCCTTCGGCTCGCTTCTGCTGGAGGAGCACCCGGTGCGGCTGGTCGGCCAGGACACCCGGCGCGGCACCTTCGGTCAGCGCCACTCGGTGGTGGTCGACCGCAACACCGGCCAGGTGCACACCCCGCTGAAGCAGTTCGACAAGGGCACCTCCAAGTTCTACGTGCACGACTCGCTGCTCAGCGAGTACGCGGCGCTGGGCTTCGAGTACGGCTACTCGTCGGTGCGCGAGGACGCGCTGGTGGCCTGGGAGGCGCAGTTCGGCGACTTCGTCAACGGCGCGCAGGTCGTCATCGACGAGTACATCACCGCCAGCGAGCAGAAGTGGGGCCAGCGCTCCAGCGTCGTGCTGCTGCTGCCGCACGGCTACGAGGGCCAGGGGCCCGACCACTCCTCGGCGCGCATCGAGCGGTTCCTGCAGCAGTGCGCGCAGGAGAACATGACCGTGGCTCTGCCCACCACTCCGGCGAACTACTTCCACCTGCTGCGCTGGCAGGTGAAGTCGCAGTACCGCCGTCCGATGGTGGTGTTCACGACCAAGGCGATGCTGCGGATGAAGGCCGCCACCTCACCGGTCGCCGACTTCACCTCCGGCGCGTTCCAGCCGATCATCCCCGACGGTTCGGGGCTCGATCCCAAGAACGTGCGGCGCGTGGTGCTGTGCTCGGGCAAGATCTACTACGAGCTTGAGGCCGCACGGCAGCGCACCGGCGACACCAGCACGGCCATCGTCCGGGTCGAGCGGCTCTACCCGCTGCCGACCGAGGAGATCCGCCAGCTGCTGTCGGGCTACCCCAACGCCGGTGAAGTGCTGTGGGTGCAGGAGGAGCCGGCGAACATGGGCCCGTGGCCGTTCGTCGCGCTGGTGTTCTCCGAGCAGCTCGACCGCCCGTTCACCCGGGTCTCGCGCCCGGCCGGCTCGGCGCCCGCAGCGGGTTCGGGCAAGCGGCACGAGGTCGAGCAGCAGGCGCTCGTCAACACCGTCTTCCCTCCGGCCGACTAGAGCTTCGGAGGGGACGGCATGTACTTCACCGACCGGGGCATCGAGGAGCTGGAACAGCGCCGCGGCGAGGAGGAGGTCACCCTGTCGTGGGTGGCCGAGCAGCTGCGCACCTTCACCGACCTCAACCCGGAGTTCGAGACTCCGGTCGAGCGGCTGGCCACCTGGCTGGCGCGGCTCGACGACGAGGACGAGGACGAGTGAGGACGCGGTCGGCCTGAGAGGCGCGCACGACGCAAGCGGGGCACCGGACCGGGCTGGTCCGGTGCCCCGCTGCTTGGCCCGAACCCCGGGACCCGTACCCGGGTCGTCCCTGAGCCGACCCGGAGCCGTCCCCGGTATCTCGCGACATATCTTGAATCGCGGACGCTCGCGACATATCGTGAGTCTCGACAGCAGTTCGAGCCGAAAGGTATCCCGATGGCGCGTTGGACCATCGACCAGCCGACGACACGCACTCTGGACGGGATCGTGGCACTGCGCGTCCGGATCATCGGCGGTCACGTCAACATCCTTCCCACCGACGACCCGGTGACCTTCGAGGTCTCCGACGTCTCCGGCGAGCCCGTGCTCGCCACTCAGGAAGCCGGAATCCTGACCATCACCTACGAGGACCTCACCGGCAGCGGGCTGCTGGACCGGCTGCGCCCGATGCAGCTGTCGGGCTACCGCGGCATGGCCCGCCGGTCGGCCACCGTCAGCCTGCAAGTGCCGCGCGACTGCCCGGTGGAGGTCACCACCTTGTCGGCGCCCGTGGTCGTGGCCGGGCTGAGCGCCAAGACCCAGCTGCGCACGGCGTCGGGCGACGTCACCATGGACGGCCTCACCGGCGAGGTCGACGTCAACACCGTCTCCGGCAACGTCGCGGCCCGTGACCTGGAGGGCAGCCTGCGCTTCAACTCCGTCAGCGGGCAGGTCGCCGTCGCCGGCGGCCGACTCTACGACCTCACCGGCAAGAGCGCCTCGGGCCAGTTCCTCGGCGACGTCGAGGTGGCGCCCTCGGGCCGGGTCCGCGTGACGTCGGTCTCCGGCGAGGTAGCGCTGCGGGTCCCCGCCGAAACCTCGGCGACCGTGGAGCTGCGCTCGGCGACGGGCAAGCTCGACTCCGACTTCGGCCTGGACCGCCGCGACCAGCGCGCCCGCAGTAGCCTCGGCGGGAAGATCGGCAGCGGGGTCGACCCCGCCGGAATCACCGCGAACACCGTTTCGGGCGCCGTCTCGCTGCTGCGCCGCGAGCCCGACGCCCCCGCCGCGATCCCGAGGGGGAACGGAGCATGAGTACCATCTTCGGCCACGGACGCCTGCGGCTGTACCTGCTGAAGCTGCTGGACGAGAGTCCGCGCCACGGCTACGAGATCATCAGCCTGCTGCGCGACCGCTTCATGGGCGTCTACTCCCCTTCGCCGGGCACCATCTACCCGCGGCTGGCCCGCCTGGAGGAGGAAGGGCTGGTCACGCACGAGGAGGTCGACGGCCGCAAGGTCTACCGCCTCACCGACCAAGGGCGTGAGGAGCTGCGCAACCGCAGCGCCGACCTCGACGACCTCGAACGCCAGATCACCGACTCCGTGCGCGACGTCGCCGAGGCCGTCCGCGAGGACGTCCGCGACACAATCAGCTCCCTGCGCGCCGAGCTGAAGACCGGCCGGTCCCGCAGCGAGGGCACGGGTGCGGGCGCACGGGAGTCCGGCAAGGCCGGGGGGCCCGGCCCGAGCACGGGCTCCGGGAGCGGCGGCGAAGGCCGCGAAGGCGAAGCGGCGGATTCCTCCCGCGGCGGCCCGCGGTGGACCCGCGACTGGGAGCGCTTCACGCAGGGGTTCGGCGCCTGGGGCAAGCGCGGGGGCGAGCGCCCGGAGTTCGACCAGGCGCTGCGCGACTTCACCGACCGTGTGCGCGGTGTGGTGCGCGAGGCGGGAAGCGTGGGCGAGTCGGCGGCCACCGACCTGCGCCGGATCCTCGACGACACCTTCGAGACCATCCGCCGCGACGTCGGCGGCTGGGGCCCGCGAGGCGCCGACGAGGCCGACGAGGCCGACCGGCCCGCCGGCCGTGAGGGCGGCTCTGCCGAGCGGCGGGACGCGGGCACCGACGACTCCGCCCCCGGAAGGTCCGGCGGATCCGCTGGGGGCGGCTCCGGCCCCGGAGCCGGGGCCGCGGATTCCGCGGACGGCGCCGCCGGTCGACCCGGCGGATCCACCGGCGCCGACCGCGCCGACCGCGCCGACGCGGAGCAGGGGGCGGACCCGTGGAGCGCCGCCACGTCCGGTCAGGACCGGCCCGCCGGCGGCGGAGACACCCCGTCCGAGCGGCGCCAGGACGGGCCCGGCGAGCGGGACGGAGCATCCGGCGACTCGGCGGCCTCCGGCGACCCCTGGGGCGCCGTCGTGGACGAGAGCGGCGAACCGGGTGAGCACCGCGGGGGCGGCGCTTCGTCCTGATACCCGCCCGGCATGCGACGCAGCGGACCCCGCCTGAGAAGGCGGCGTCCGCTGCTTGGTCGTGCCGGGGTGCGGGCCGTGGTCAGACCTGGAAGACGATCTTGCCGAACAGCTCGCCGCGGTCCATGGCCGCGAAGCCTTCCCGGGCGTCGTCGAGGGGAAGCGTCCTGTCGATCTCGGGGCGCACTCCGGTGCGGGCGCAGAACTCGGCCAGGCGCCGCAGCTCGTCCCTGGAGCCCATGGTGGAGCCGACGACCGACAGCTGCAGGAAGAACATCCGGTTCAGCTCGGCCTTGGGCGCATCGCCGCTGGTCGCTCCGCAGGTGACGATCCTGCCGCCAGGACGCAGCGAACGCAGCGAATGGCCCCAGGTCGCCTCGCCCACCGAGTCGAACACCACGTCGACCTTCTCCGGAAGCCGCTCCCCCGACGCCACAGCGCCGTAGGCGCCCAGCTGCAGAGCACGGTCCCGCTTTCCCTCGTCGCGACTGGTGGCGTAGACGCGGTGGCCCACCGCCGCGGCCATGCGGATCAGCGCGCTGCTGACGCCGCCGCCCGCACCCTGGACGAGCACCGTCGAGCCGGGTTCCAGCCCGGCGCGGGCGAAGAGCATCCGGTAAGCGGTCAGCCACGCCGTGGGCAGGCAGGCGGCCTCCTCGAAGGACAGCTCCGCCGGTTTGGGGACGAGGTTGCGCCGGGGGACGGCGACCTGCTGCGCCAGCGTGCCCGGGTGCACCTCGGAGAGCAGGGACCGGCGCGGGTCGCGGGTCTCGTCGCCGCCGCCGGCGTCGGGATCGCCGATGACGGCGTGCACGATGACCTCGTTGCCCTCCTCGTCGAGGCCGGCGGCGTCGCAGCCGAGCACCATGGGCAGCCGCTCCTCGGGCAGGCCCACACCGCGCAGGCTCCACAGGTCGTGGTGATTGAGTGCGGCGGCCTTGACCCGCACCGTCGTCCACCCCTCCGGCGGGGCGGGGTCGGGCCGCTCCCCCGCCTCCAGCCCGGACAGTGGGTCGTTCTTGTCGATACGCGCTGCGGTGATAGCGAACATGCCCTGACCCTAACCACAGGCGACGCGGTACGACCCACCCCGTGCGCCCTTTCGGGCGGCGCCGGCGCTTCCGCTGCGAATCCCCCGCTCGGCAGGGCCGCAGCAGGGTCTTCGATGGCCCTAGAATTGTCCCCGGGGATATTCTCGCGTAAAAGCCGGGAGGCGGTCCGGTGCGCGGTTCGGCGGGCCGGGCAATGACTCGGCACTGCCCCTTTTCCGCGAAGGGCCGCGCAAACACGTCACGGCGCCGACGGATTCCCCCGTGCTCCGGCGCCGAGCCGGCTTCGTGTGCCGCGTGCGGAATGGCCCCGACCGCCGTCTTCGCGGCGTCTGCGCGACCCCCGGCCGCATCCGCGGCCTTCCCCCGAACAGGAGGCACAGCCCGTGGCCGATGCCGACAACCCCACGGCTCGCCGGCGCCGCCTCGGTGTCGAATTGCGTCGTTTGCGGGAGAACGCCGGATTGACCGGCGAGGAGGCGGCCGAACGCATGTCCTGGTCGGGCAGCAAGCTGTCCCGCATCGAGCGCGGACAGGTCGCCACCAACTCCGACGACGTACGCGATCTGCTGGAACTCTACGAGGTCGCCGACGCCCGCCTGCGCCAGACGCTGATCACGCTGGCCCGCGAGTCGCGGCGCCGCGGCTGGTGGCACGTCTACGGCGATGTGATGCCCGAGCGCTTCGACGTCTACCTCGGTCTGGAGCCCGAGGCCGCCACGTTGCGCTTCTTCCAGGGCGCCATCGTCCCGGGCCTGCTGCAGACCCGCGACTACGCGCGGGCGCTGATGCGGGCGCACCCCTCCCCGGTCTCGGAGGACGAGATCGAGCGGCGGACCGAGATGCGCATACGGCGTCAGGAGTTGGTATTCGATGACACTCCCCCGCAGATCTGGGCATTGCTGGACGAATCAATCCTGCACCGCCCGATCGGCGGCCGAGCGGTCATGGCCGACCAGATGCGGCGGTTGCTCGACATACATGAAAAATCGCAGGTGACCTTACAGATTCTACCGTTCCAGGCCGGCGCGCATTCGGGTCTCAACGGTTCCTTCGACATCCTCGAGTTCGCCCAATCGGACATCCACGCGCCGCGGCTGGTGCACGTCGAGAATCTGACCGGCAGCTTCTACATCGAGAAAACCGCAGAAGCGGCCTTCTACACGGCCGCTTTCGAACACCTGCGCTCCGCTGCGCTGCACCCCGAGCAGACGCGGGAGGTCATCCGCGGGGCCGAGCGGCGCCTGCGGAGCGAGGAGGAGGGGGAAGCCGATGGGACATGAAGGGAGCGCGGCATGGCCGCGAAGAATCCGCTGGGCGTGCGATGGCGCACGAGCACCTACAGCGGAACAGGGGGAGGCCAGTGCGTCCAGGTGATGCGCTGGGCCGGGGCCGTGCGGGTCCGCGACTCCGCGGCGCCTGAGAGCACGGTATTGCGGTTCCCCGCGGGGGCGTGGACGGCCTTCGTCGTCGCCGCCGTGGGACGCTGCCTCTGACGACAGGGGGCGGTGGCGATCCGGGGCGCGGGACACCTGCGCCCCGGATCGACTACGGAGAATGACCGTACGACTACGCTCGGGCGACACCGTCGCGGCGCGCCTGCGCGGCCACCGCCTCGGCGACCGCGGGGACCACCCGCGGGTCGAAGGTGCTCGGGATGACGTAGTCCGCACTCAGGTCGTCGCCGACCAGGTCGGCGATCGCCTCGGCCGCCGCCAGCTTCATCGGCTCGGTGACGTCGCGGGCGCGCGCGTCCAGCGCACCGCGGAACACTCCGGGAAACGCCAGCACGTTGTTGATCTGGTTGGGGAAGTCGCTGCGCCCGGTCGCCACGACAGCGGCGTGCTTGCGGGCCGCGTCGGGGTGGATCTCGGGCGTGGGGTTGGCCATGGCGAAGACGATCGCCTCAGGGGCCATCGACGCCACGACCGACTCGGGCAGCTCGCCCGCCGATAGCCCGATGAACACGTCGGCGCCCTCGAGCGCGCCCTCGATGGACCCCTCCACACCGGCCCGATTGCTGATCTCGGCGATCTCGGCCTTGATCGGGGTGAGCCCCTCGCGTCCGGCGTAGATCATCCCCTTGCTGTCGGCGACGGCGATGTCGCCGATGCCGCCCTCGACCAGCATCTTGGTGACCGCGACACCGGCCGCGCCGGCGCCCGAGACCACGACGCGCAGGTCGGCCAGCGAGCGCCCGGTCAACCGGGCCGCGTTGCGCAGCGCCGCCACCGTCACGATCGCGGTGCCGTGCTGGTCGTCGTGGAAAACGGGGATGTCCAGTCGCTCGCGCAGCCGGCGCTCGATTTCGAAGCAGCGCGGCGCGGAGATGTCCTCAAGGTTGACGCCGCCGAAGGACGGCGCCATGCGCTCGACGGTCTCGACGATGTCGTCGACTCCGTCGCAGGACAGAGCGATGGGCACCGCGTCGACACCGCCGAACTTGCGGAACAGCAGCGCCTTGCCCTCCATGACCGGCAGCGATGCCTGCGGGCCGATGTCGCCCAGACCGAGCACCGCCGAGCCGTCGGTCACGACGGCGACGACGGAGCTCTTCCAGGTGTAGGTGTCGACCAGCTCGGGAGAGTCGGCGATGGCGGTGCACACCCGCGCGACACCGGGCGTGTAGGCAAGGGCCAGGTCGTCGTGGTCGTCGACCTCGACGGTGCCCTCCACGTGCAGCTTGCCGCCGCGGTGCAGCTTGAAGGCGGGATCGTCGTCGAACCGGCTGTGGGAATCAGTGGACGGCATGTCTGTGCAAAACCCCTCAAAGATGCGAGCGCCCGCACGGGCAGGTTTTCGGGCGCGGCGTGAAGACGCCTGCGTTCGTCGGATACGGCGCGCGGAGCGGCAGGGGTGCTAGGGATGCTAGTGACAGGCCCCTCGGCCACGTCGTCGGATGCCGGAGGGACGGGGAGCTCAGCTCGGTCTCCGCGGCTCGGTGCGAGCCCGGCGCCGCAGTGGTTCGCGGGGTTCACCCGTTATCCAATCCTCTCACAACGGTGACCCCAGGAACATGCCGGGCCGCCGACCATGGCATATTCACGTTCGCACGAACGGCTATCCTCACGTTTATGCTGCACGTTCGGCTACTCGCCGAGCGCGTGACGACGCGAACGCCGACCACCCGACGCCGTTCGCCCATGAGAAGGAGAGACACGTGGCCGTGCTCAAGCACTTGACCGCGCCGACGGCCCGCCTCGGACGCGGGTCCTACTACGCCGGCGCACTCGCCGCCGTACTGGCACTCTCGGCCTGCGGCGGCGGTGGCGGTGAAGGGGGTTCCCAGGACGGCGGGGCCGCCGACGCCACGTCCACCCCGTCGGTCGAGGCCGTCCCCGAACTCGCCGAGATGGTCCCCCAGCAGTTCCGCGACCAGGGGACCCTCAAGGTCGGCACCGATTCGACCTACGCCCCCGCCGAGTACCTCTCCGAGGACGGCGAGAGCATCGTGGGCTTCGACGTCGAGTTGTTCAACGCGGTGGCCGCCAAGCTGGACCTTGAGGCCCAGTGGCAGAGCTCCTCGTTCGGCACCATCGTCGAGGGCGTCGACACCGCCAAGTACGACGTGGGCGTCTCCTCCTTCACCATCAACGAGGAGCGCATGCAGCAGGCCCACATGGTGAGCTACTACACCGTGGGCACGCAGTGGTTCACCGCCAAGGGCAATCCCGCCGACGTCGACCCCGAGAACGCCTGCGGCAAGAACGTCGCGGTCCAGGCGAACACGGTCCAGGTCGAGGACATCGAGGCCCGCAGCCAGGAGTGCGCCGACAACGGCGACCCCGAGATCAACATCAGCAGGTTCAAGGGCCAGGACCAGGCCACCGAGTCGATCATCTCCGGACGCAACGACGCCGGCCTGGCCGACATGCCCGTCGCCGTCTACGCGGTGCAGCAGACCGAGGGAAAGCTGGAGACGCTGGGCGAGCAGTATGAGGCCGCGCCCTACGGCGCCGTGGTCTCCAAGGAGAACACCGAACTCGCCGAGGCGATCTCCGCCGGCTACCAGAGCATCATGGACGACGGCACCTACACCGAGATCCTCGCCAAGTGGGAGCTCGACGGCCAGGGCACACTGGAGACCTCCGAGGTCGATCCGTCCGTCGAAGGCTAGTCCGCCCGTCGAAGGCTAGAAGGCACCGAGAACCACGTGAGCACAACTCCCGACGACCCCCGGCCGGCCCCCGACCCCGGTGCGCCGGCCGGGCAGTCCCCGCCAGAACCCGTCAAGGCGATCCCCGTCCGCCACCCCGGCCGCTGGGTCGCGGCGGCCGTTCTCGTCGTCTTGTGCGCGATGTTCGTGCACATGCTCATCACCAACGCCGCGTTCGACTGGCCGTTCCTGTTCGAGCAGATGTTCTCGTCACAGGTGCTGATCGGTGTGCGCACCACGGTGATCCTGGCTGCCGTGTCGATGGCGATCGGTGTCGCGATCGGCATCTTCGTCGCCGTCATGCGGTTGTCGGACAATCCGATCCTGGTGACCGTGGCGTGGGTCTACACCTGGTTCTTCCGCGCCGTGCCGCGCATCGTGCTCTGCGTGCTCTTCGGCAACGTGGCCATCCTGTACCAGACGCTCGAGTTCGGGATCCCCTTCGACAACTACTGGCTGCCGCTGCTCGGCTTCGAGGACGGCGCCCGGTTCTACTCCGTGCCGATGGAGACCCTGCTCAGCCCGTTCGTCGCAGCCGTCATCGCGCTCTCGCTGTCGCAGGGCGCCTATATGGCCGAGATCGTTCGCGCGGGACTGCTCTCGGTCGACAAGGGCCAGACCGAGGCCGCGCAGGCGCTGGGCATGAACCGGGGCCTGGTGCTGCGGCGCATCACCCTGCCCCAGGCTCTGCGGGTGATCATCCCGCCGACCGGCAACGAGGCCACGGCGATCATGAAGGACACCTCGCTGGTATCGGCGATCCCGCTGACCACCGAGCTGTTCTTCCAGCTGCAGCAGATCGGCGCCCGCACCTTCAACCTGTTCCCGATGCTGGTGGCCGCCTGCCTGTGGTATCTGGCGATCACCAGTCTGATGATGGTGGGCCAGTACTACCTGGAGCACGCCTTCAACCGCTCCAACCGCAGTGCGGCGAGCGTGCGCGGCGTCGGGCAGAGGGCATAGAGCGAGTAGGACGGCGAGTTGACCCAGAACACCGCGGAGGCCGGTACGGCGACCGGCCTCGGAGACGACCCGATGGTCGTGGCCGAGAACGTGCACAAGCACTTCGGCCGCCTGGAAGTGCTGCGCGGGATCGACATGGAGGTGCACCGCGGCGACGTCTGCTGCGTGGTGGGCCCCTCCGGTTCCGGCAAGTCCACGTTCCTGCGCTGCATCAACCACCTGGAGAAGATCAGCGCTGGGCGGCTGTGGGTCGACGGGCAGCTGATGGGCTACCGGCAGCGCGCCGGCAAGCTCTACGAACTGCACGACGCCCAGGTGGCCCGCCAGCGGCGCGGCATCGGCATGGTCTTCCAGAACTTCAATCTGTTCCCGCACATGACCGTGCTGGGCAACCTCCTGGAGGCGCCGGTCCGCGTCAACCACCGCCCGCGCTCGGAGGCGCGCAAGGAGGCCCTGGACCTGCTGGACCGGGTGGGCCTGGCCGACAAGGCCGGGGAGTACCCGCGCCAGCTGTCGGGCGGGCAGCAGCAGCGTGTGGCCATCGCCCGAGCTCTGGCGATGCGCCCGGGGCTGATGCTGTTCGACGAGCCCACCAGCGCACTCGACCCCGAGCTTGTGGGCGAGGTGCTGGACGTGATGAAGGGGCTGGCCGAGGAAGGCATGACCATGGTCGTGGTCACCCATGAGATGGGCTTCGCCCGCGAGGTCGGCGACAAGCTCGTCTTCATGGACGAAGGCATCGTGGTGGAGTCCGGTGAGCCGCGCCGCGTGCTGGCGGACCCTCAGCACGACCGCACCCGGTCGTTCCTGTCCAAGGTGCTCTGAGCCGCCTTCGCGGCCTCGCACGCCGCCGACCGCCCTGCCGAGGAGAAGCCGTGATCCGCCCCGCCCGCCCCGACGACGTCCCGGTCATCCACCGCCTGGTGCGCGAGCTCGCCGAGTACGAGAAGGAGCCCGAGGCGGCCGTGGCCACCGAGGCGCAGTTCCACGACGCGCTGTTCGGCGACGACCCCGTGGCCGGGGCGCACATCGCCGAGCACACGCCCGACGGCGGCGGTCCCGCCGCCGTCGCCGGGTTCGCGCTGTGGTTCCGCAACTTCTCCACCTGGACCGGGAATCCGGGCATCTACCTGGAGGACCTTTACGTCCGCCCGGAACTGCGCGGCCACGGCTACGGCAAGGCGCTGCTGACCGCACTCGCCGAACTCTGCGTCGAGCGCGGCTACGACCGGCTCCAGTGGTGGGTGCTGGACTGGAACACGCCGTCCATCGAGTTCTACACGGCCCTAGGCGCCACGCCCATGGACGAGTGGACGGTCTTCCGCCTGGACGGCGAGGCGCTGCGGGACCTGGGCGCCAAGGGCGGCGCCTGACCCGCGCGCGGCCGGGGAAACCGTTCGACTCGCGCGCCTGGGCGGGCTATGTTCCGCCGTGTGCGTACCCATCTGCGGCGCGATCTGACGGCCGCTCTGAAGAACCGCGACAAGGTCGCCGCCTCCGCTCTCCGCTCGGCGCTGGCCGCCATCGAGAACGCCGAGTCCTCCGGGGTCGACTCTGCGGTTCCCGCCGACGGCGGCGAACACGTCGCCGGTGCGGCGGTGGGCGTCGGGGCGGCCGAGGCGGAGCGCCGCGTCCTGACCGAGTCCGACGTCCACGCGGTCGTCGCGCGCGAGGTCAGCGAGCGCTCGGCCTCGGCGCAGGAGTACGTCCGTCTGGGCCGCGAAGACGCCGCCGACCGCCTGCGGGCCGAAGCCGACGTCCTCAGCCGCTATCTGAACGCAGAGGCGTAGCGCCCCGCACGGCCGGGGCCGCCCGCGCCGCCGGCCGTGCGGGTCGACGGTCCGCTATTCGCCGCCCGCGCAGCGCCGCCACGGCGTCGGCCACGCCCCGCCGGACCGCAGCCACACGTCCAGCACGCTGAAGGCGGCGTCGGCGTTGTCCTGGGCGCGCGCCCGCTGGGCGGGCGTCTGGCCGCGTTCCTTCAGGGCGTCGCTCAGCGTGTCGTAGAGCGCGTCGGCGTGCGCCTCGTCGGGGCGGCCGTGGCAGTCGGTCGAGTAGATCATCGGACACCCCCGGCGGCCTCGCAGAAGACGGGTGTGCCGCGTCGGCCGCGCGTCTCCTGCTCGACGGCACGATCGCGTTCCCACCGCGCCACGTACGGAGCGACGGGAGTGGGGCCGCCCTCGGCGACGGCCGGAGGTTCGGCGGGACGGGCAGGCGCCTCGCGTACATACGGGCGGACGCGGGCCGTGCGTACGACGGGCACCGGGCGGACGGGCGGAGGAAGGTCGTCGGATTCGGGCGACAGCGGCGCGTGAACGCCGCAGGACGCCCGAACACGCCGGACGAGGATCGCCACAAGGGCTACTAGGATCTTCATGTCTGCCAGGTCTCCTCTGGTAGGCCATGGCCCCGGACGGCCGCCACCGTCGCGGGGTCCTGTCGTTTCTCCGTGCTCATCATACAGCGTCAGACCGCTCTATACCGCGTTACGCCGCAACCCATACCTCTGTGCAGCGTAGGACCGTCCTACGGTGATGCCGTGAGCGGTGTTTCAGAGTTCGAGGTCCCGAAGGTCGGCTATGTCTACGTGGCTGTAGCCGACCACATTGTCGAGCGGAGAGACGCCGGCGAGCTTCCCAGCGGTGCCCGGCTGCCCGGGGAACGGGATCTCGCCGAGGAGTACGGCGTCGCGCTCGGCACCGCACGCCGCGCGATCCAGGAACTTCGCGACCGAGGTCTGGTCACCACGCTTCCGGCGAAGGGGACCTTCGTCGTTTAGCGGCACCGGCAGACGTACCGCGCTAAGGCGTTTCGCGGGTAGGTCACGGTCGACGGGCCGGCCGGTCGTCCCAGCGGTGGTTGGGTCAGGCTTCAATCAGTAGTCGTCGGGTCACGATGACGGCGTTGGCGAGAGCGATGAAGGCGCCGATGACGCGGGCGCGTCGTTCGCGGTAGGAGGCGCCCAGCACCAGAACCTGGACGAGCTTGTCGAACACGGTCCGGTCGGGGATGCGTGGATTGTGGCAGCCCAGCGGATGAGTATCGATGGGTTCGGGAATCAGCACGACGAACCGGCCCCAGTCCGGTTCGATGTCAGAAGACGGCAGGGCAGGCACGAGGACCTCGGGGAAGAGCACGGTGTAGAACACCTCTTCTGTTACCGAGGCCCGTGCCTGTTCTGCATCACCGACACGCACCTACCCGGCGGACCTCTTAGCACAGCCATTTCTCTAGCTTGCTCCGCGCCCGCCGGCCTGGCGGCGGTCCGCACCGGCGGACGGGGCGACGTCACGCAGGGGCGCCGAGCGGCGGGTGCTCGAGCACGCGGGGCTTGTACTCGACCAACTGGATGCGGCCGTCGAAGGTGCGGTGCTCGATCATCTCAAGAGCGACGTCCGGATAGCCGTCGTAGATGCGTTCCGCGCCCGTGGCCCCGGTGATCACCGGGAACATCACGACCCGGAAGCGGTCGACGAGTCCGGCCTTGAGCAGGGACCGGCACAGGCTGAGGCTGCCGATCGTGCTGAGGAGCCCCGAGCCGTTCTCCTTCATCGCGCGGACTGCCTCGACGGCGTCGCCGCGTACGAGCGTCGTGTTGGCCCACGTGAGTGGTTCCTCGAGTGAGGAGGAGAACACCACCTTGGACGCTCGCGTGAGCTCGTCCACGGACTCCTCTTCCTCGGCCCTGAACGCGTCTTGGCCATTCGGGACCTCGCCGGCGGCGAAGCCGGACATCTGGCGGTAGGTGTTCGCTCCCATCAGGTAGGTGGCCTCGGGCTGCTTGCTCTCCCATGCGAGGTACTCCGGACCTTCGAGGCCCCACCACCCGGGCCAGCCCTCTCCCGATGCGTGGCCGTCGAGGGAGGTGATGAAGTCGACGAGAAGCTCTGACATGATCGTGTCCTTTCCTCGGGTGTTACGAGCTTGGACCGGCCGGGAGCCGCAAACTCATCGGCCGCGCTATGGGGTAACGAGGGGCTGATCGCGACCTCCCCGGGACGGGGAACCTTCGTCAAGGTGTGATCGCTCGTGCGGCCGCATCGGCGCCGGTCCTGTGGTGTGACGCCCCGCTTGAGAGCCTCGGTGTGCGCTCGGCGGCAAGCCGGCTCGATCGCTGCGCGAGCTGCGCCCCATCGCCGCAGCCTCTGCGGAAAGCGGCCCCGCACGGTCCCCGTAGGGTTTCTTGGGCCGCTTCGCACTCCCGACATCACGGTTCCGTAGAGGTCAGGGAGCTTTCGAGCGGGCGCCTCGCCCGGGTGGGACGCGATCCGACGGCGCCGAATCCGCCGATACCGAAGCGATTCCGGCGGCGTATCGGCACGGCATCCGCCGCGCCCCCGGCCCTCCCCCGTTTTCGGGCGTGTCCGAGACTAGGGATAGGAAGCCGGAACGGGACACGGTGCCAAGCGTGTGCACCGGACGCGGACCGAAACAAGATAGATTGCAGTCAAGCGGCAATCTCGCTTCCCGGAGGAGGCACGTGACCGAAGAAACCGCCGCACCGACCCCGGGTGCAACGGAGGTTCGCGACGCTGTGACGGTCCGGATGCCGGCCGACAGCGCTTACCTGTCCGTGCTGCGCACCGCCACAGCGGGATTGGCGGCCCGACTGGACTTCACCCTCGACGAGATCGAGGACCTGCGCATCGGGGTCGACGAGGCCTGCGCAATGCTGCTCACCCAGGCACTGCCGGGCACCGACCTGACCACCGACTTCGAACTCACCGGCGACGGGATGCGCATCTCCGTCTCGGTGCTGACGGCCGACGGCCGGCTCCCCGCGCGCGACACCTTCGCCTGGACCGTCCTGTCGGCCCTGGCCGGAGAGGTCGACGCCGACGCCGGCCCTGACGACCGCGTCTCCATCGTGCTGCACAAACGGCGCGGCGTGGCGGAGACGGCGTGAGCGAGAGGGGGCCCGCTCTGACGGCGAAGACGGAGCACGCGGTGCCTGACCGCGCCCGTGCGCGCGAGTTGTTCGAACGCCTGAGCGAGCTTCCTGAGGACGCTCCCGAACGGCAGCGCATCCGCGACGAACTTGTCGAGCTCCACCTGCCCCTGGTCGAGTACCTGGCACGGCGCTTCCGCAACCGCGGCGAGTGGCTCGACGACCTCACCCAGGTCGCCACCATCGGGCTGATCAAGTCGATCGACCGGTTCGACCTGGACCGCGGCGTGGAGTTCTCCACCTACGCCACACCCACCATCGTCGGCGAGATCAAGCGGCACTTCCGCGACAAGGGCTGGGCGGTGCGCGTGCCGCGCCGGCTGCAGGAGCTGAAGCTGTCGCTGACCAAGGCCGTCAGCGACCTCTCCCAGCGGGAGGGTCGTGCGCCCACCGTCCACGAGCTCGCCGAGCACCTCGGGATGTCCGAGGAGGAGGTGCTGGAGGGCCTGGAGTCGGCCAACGCCTACTCCACCGTGTCGCTGGACGCCCCCGACAGCGGCGACGAGGACGCCCCCGCGGTGGCCGACTCGCTGGGAATCGTCGACGACTCCCTGGAGGGCGTGGAGTACCGGGAGTCGCTCAAGCCCTTGCTGGAGCAGCTGCCGCCGCGCGAGAAGCGGATCCTGCTGCTGCGCTTCTTCGGCAACATGACCCAGTCGCAGATCGCTCAAGAGCTGGGGATCTCGCAGATGCACGTTTCGCGGCTGCTCGCGCGCACGCTGGCTCAGCTGCGCTACGCGCTGACCACCGACGACTGAGCACCCGGCGGCTCCGGCGGCGCTACCCGCCGCTGTCGGAGCCGCCGCGGCGCACACCGCCCTCGGGGAACAGGGTGGCGGTGGTGGAAGGCGCCAGCACCAGCGCCAGGCCCGCGGCCGCCGCGGCCACCATGACCGCGCAGGCGGCGTACTGTCCGCTGGTGAACATGTAGTAGGCCACCACAAGCACGAAGATGTGGGTCAGCACGACCGGCGTGCGCGCCCAGTCGTACAACCGGAACAGCCCCCATGCGCAGTAGCCTGCGGCCGCCGCGGCCAGCAGCGCGAAGGCGGCCAGCGGGACGGCCGAGCCCGCGTCGGCGGCGCGGCCGAGCAGAGTGCCCACGAGGGCGTAGCAGCCTCCGGCGGCGACCGCGGCCGCGACCAGGGCTTGGACCGCCGCGGCGAGCGTGATGGTGAGCGGACGTGCAGACACGTTTCGAGCTTATCCCGCCCCTGCGCATGCACAGAGCCGGGCATATCACTGTTGATCTTGTACTTACGGTCACTGAAATCGATGTTCCGTAACCGTAAGTACAAGATCAACGGGAATCGGCGCGCGCAGGGGCCGACGCCCCGACTGCGGAGGGCGAGCCCTAGACTGGGCCGCGTGCGCGCCCTGTTCATCGTCAACCCCCAGGCGACCACCACCACGCCCCGTTCCCGCGACGTACTCGTCGGTGCGATCGCCCGTGAGATGGAACTGGACGTCGCCCAGACCGAGTACCGCGACCACGCCCGCGAACTCGCGCGGCAGGCGGCGGACGCGGGCTACGAGCTGGTCATCAGCCTCGGCGGCGACGGGACGGTGAACGAGGTCGTCAACGGTCTGCTGTCGACCCCCGAGCACCTTGAGCGGCCCAGCTTCGCGGCCCTGCCCGGCGGCAGCGCCAACGTCTTCGTGCGGGCGCTGGGCCAGCCGACCGACCCCATCGAGGCCACCGGGGCGATGCTGGAGGCGGCGCGCAACGGCGAGGACCGCTCGGTCGGTCTGGGGCGGCTGCGCAGCGACGAGGACGACAGGTACTTCACCTTCTGCGCAGGCTTCGGCTGGGACGCCGACGTGGTGCACGAGGTCGACAGGCTGCGCCGCAGCGGGCGACGGGCGTCCCCCGGGCTCTACATCTCCGTCGCACTGAAGATGTTCCTGCGCGGCGACGCCAATCTGCCGTCGCTGCGCATCGACGCCCCCGGACGGGAGACCGTCCAGGACCTGTACTTCGCACTGGTCACGAACACCACGCCGTGGACCTACGCCGGTTCGGTGCCGGTGCAGCCCACGCCGCGCTCGCGGTTCGGGCTGGGCCTGGACCTGTTCGCGCTCACCCAGATGCGCACCGCCCGCACCGCCCAACTGCTGCGCCGGATGCTCTCGCACCGGGGCGTTCCGCCCAGCGGAGCGGGCTACGTCTCGTGGCACGATCAGAGCGCGATAACCATCACGTCCCGCACTCCGCGCGCATTCCAGATCGACGGCGAATACCTCGGACACCGAAAACGAGTCAATCTCGAATCCATACCGAAGGCATTACGAATCATCGGTTAACGGCGCGGAAAACAACCAGGTGATAACGCCTGTGACGCACACGACACGGCGGTGCGCTGGTTCACTTTCGAGCGCCCTTGCATGGGCCGATCAATGCTGTCACGCTCAAATGTGTCGCCGCACGTTACGGGCGAGTAAAAGGGAGATTCCGAGGTCAGGGAGCACGGCGCGGCTCCGCCGGATCAGCGGACCCCTGGGCGCCCGGGAGCACGGGCGCACGTCGGACCGGGAGTCAACGATGACAAGCGCCTGGTCGCCGCCGACTTAGTGAATTCGTTCACAAAGCGCACGCTTCCCTCACCGTGAGGAGTGATCCGCATGGACTGGCGTAACCACGCCGCCTGCCGAGACGAGGATCCCGAGCTGTTCTTCCCGATCGGGAACCACGGCCCGGCCCTCATCCAGATCGAAGAGGCGAAAGAGGTGTGCCGGGAGTGTCCGGTCAGCACCGCGTGCCTCCGCTGGGCTCTGGAGACCGGCCAGGACGGCGGTGTGTGGGGCGGCATGAGCGAGGACGAGCGCCGCGCACTCAAGCGCCGCCGCACGCCTGTCGCCATGGCGCGTCCCTCGCTCTGACTCCACGGCCCAAGCATCGCACGGCCCGCTCCGCCCGGGCACCGCGCCCCCGGGATTGCGGAGCGGGGCCGGGCCGCTTTCTCCGCGCCGCGACCTCGGCGAAAGCCGCACCGGCCCCCTGCCCCTGAGCAGGCACGCTACGCTCGGCGCCGTCGGTCGCCGCATCCGCTGCCCGCACCTTCCCGCCCGCGCTCCGCGCGACGCGCCCGTCCCTCTCCACGGCGCCGCGCGCCCCGCCGGCCGCTCCTTCCTTCTCTGCGCCGCTCCGCCGCCCGCCGCTGCCGGTCCGGCCGCGCGGCCGGCCCCCTCCCGGCGCCGCCTTCGTTCAGGCGTACGGCTCGAAACTCCGCTCGACCGGCAACTCGATCGCGACCTTGGTGCCGCCGCGCTCCTGCGGCTTGATCTCCAGCGATCCCCCCAGTTCGCTGGTGATGAGCGTGCGGACGATCTGCAGGCCCAGGCTCGCGGTGCTCTCGACGTCGAAGTCCGGGGGCAGCCCGCCGCCGTCGTCGGTCACCTCGACCACCAGGCGCCCCCCGTTCTCCTCCTGGCCCGACGGAGCGTCGTGGCGGTGCGCGCGCACCTCGATGCTGCCCGGCCCGTAGCGCAGCCCGTGCTCGACGGCGTTCTGCACCAGCTCGGCCAGCACCATGGACAGCGGAGTGGCCACCAGCGCCGAGAGCAGCCCGAACTGCCCCGTCCGGCGCGGCATCACCGGCCCCTCCGTCGAGGAGATCTCCGCCGCCATCTCGATGACGCGGTCGGCGATGTCGTCGAAGTCCACCACCTCGTCGGGGGTGTGGGAGAGCATCTCGTGCACGATCGCGATCGAGCCGACCCTGCGCACCGCCTCGTCCAAGGCGGCGCGTCCCTCGGGGACGCCCAGCCGCCGCGACTGCAGCCGCAGCAGCGCCGCGACCGTCTGGAGATTGTTCTTCACCCGGTGGTGGATCTCGCGGATGGTGGCGTTCTTGGTCATCAGCTCGCGCTCGCGGCGGCGCAGCTCGGTCACGTCGCGCACCATGACCAGCGCGCCGATGCGCACTCCGCCCACCACCAGCGGGATCGAACGCAGCTGGATGGTCGACCCGCGGCCCTCGACCTCGGCCTCCTGCGGTACGCGCCCGCCCGCGGTCCAGGTCAGCGACTCGTCGCGGGCGTCGCCGAGGGCGGCGAGGTCCAAGGTGGTGCGGTCCAGGCGCGCGCCCACCAGGTCGGCGGTGAGCCCGAGCCTGCGGTAGGCCGACAGCGCGTTGGGGCTGGCGTAGACGACCTCCCCGTTCTGGTCCAGCCGCAGCAGGCCGTCGCCGACCCGCGGCGAGCGCACCATCAGCGGCCCCTGGTCGTTGAAGGGGAACGCGCCCTCGCTGATCATCTGCGCCAGGTCGCTGGCGCTTTGCAGGTAGGTCAGCTCCAGCCGGCTGGGGGTGCGCGCCGAACTGAGGTTGGTGCTGCGCTGGATGACGCCGATGAGCTTGCCGTCGCGGCGCACCGGGATCGTCTCCTCGCGCACCGGCACCCCGCCCGACCAGTCGGGATCGCCCTCACGGCAGATGCGCCCTTCGTCCCAGGCGCGGTCGATGAGCGTATGCCGCCCCGAGAGCCGGGACGGCGCCGAGTCGCCGGGGGGCTCGGCGGCCCCGTCGCGCAGCACTGTCTCGACCAGGTCGTCCTGGAAGGCGGTGGGGCCGGTGGTGGGGCGCATCTGGGACACGGCCACCCAGCCGCTGTCGTCGCGCAGGCGCACCCACAGCACCAGATCGGCGAAGGAGAGGTCGGCCAGCAGCTGCCAGTCGGAGACCAGCGAGTGGAACCACTCCAGATCCGCCGTCTTCAGCGCCGTATAGCGTCGGATGAGATCGCTGAGGTGAGGCACTCACAAATCATCCCACGGTTGCAGGCATACTCATAAGAACGCACTCGACCAGTGGTCCACACCAATAGCGACCGGGGAAGCGGTGGAGGAGTCCGACGTGACGGGTCAGCGAACGCTCGAAGACGGGCACCGAGTTCCGAAGTACTACCAGGTCAAGAAACTGCTTCTGGAGCTCATAGAGGCCATGCCCGCCGGCAACCCGGTACCGCCCGAGCGTGCGCTCGCGGCCCAGTTCAGCACCTCGCGCACCACGGTGCGCCAGGCGCTGACGGAGATGGTGGTCGAGGGCCGGCTGCTGCGCATCCAGGGCAAGGGGACCTTCGTCGCCAAGCCGAAGGTGGCCCAGGTGCTGCAGTTGACCAGCTACACCCAGGAGATGCGCTCCCACGGGCTCCACCCTGCCACGCGGATCCTCGACGTCAGCTACATCAACGCCGACGACCAGCTTGCCGAGCTGCTGGCGATCCGCTCGGGCGGGCGCGTACTGCGCATCGAGCGGCTGCGGCTGGCCAACGGCGAGCCGATGGCCGTCGAGACCGCGCACCTGGCTGCGCGGCGCTTTCCGGGGCTGCGCCGCCAGCTGGACCGCTACGCGTCGCTGTACGAGGCGCTGGCGAGCGCCTACGACGTCCGCCTGGTCGAGGCCGAGGCCACCATCGAAACCGTGCTGGCCACGCCCAACGAGGCGCGGCTGCTGGGTGTGGACGTGGGTCTGCCGCTGGTGCTGCACTGCCAGCACAGCTTCGACGGCGAGGGCCATCCGGTGGAGTGGGTGCGCTCGCTCTACCGCGGCGACCGCTACAAGTTCGTCACCCGGCTGCGCCCGCCCGAGGAGGAGTGAGGCGCCGCCACCGGTCTCTGTGGTCCACCGCGCGAATGTGGGCGCCATCACGCGGCGACTGGTAACTTACCGACCAGTAGCCCCCGGGTCGGCCACCGACCGCCCCGCCTGCCCACGAAGGAGTGTTCCTCCGCCATGTCCACGCCTGAGGTCTTCGACCCGCCGCCCTTCGCCGGACGCCTGAGCGGGCACGGCGGGTCCCACGCGGTCGAGGTCGCCCGCCACCACGGCATCGACACGATGTTCACCCTCAGCGGCGGCCACGTGTTCCCGCTCTACGACGGCGCGGTCAATCCCGACCCCACCATGCGGCTGCTCGACGTGCGCCACGAGCAGACCGCCGTCTTCGCCGCCGAGGGCATCGGCAAGCTCACCGGCCGCGCGGGCCTGGCCGTGGTCACCGCCGGCCCCGGCGTGACCAACGCCGTCAGCGGCGTGGCCACCGCCCGCTTCAGCGGATCGCCGCTGATCCTGGTGGGCGGGCGCGCCCCCGACAGCCGCTGGGGCCAGGGGCTGCTGCAGGAGCTGGACCAGCCGCCGCTGCTGGACTCGGTGGCCAAGCGCGCCTGGACCGTGCACGCCACCGAGGGCATCGGCGCCGCGATGGACGAAGCCGTCAGAACCGCCAACGGGGCCCACCGCGGCCCCGTCTTCCTCGACGTGCCCATGGACCGCCTCTACGATCAGGCCGAAACCGAGCTGAAGGGGGCGGCCGAGCGCGCCGACCGCTCTCCCGAGCCCGGCCGAGTCGCCGAGGCCGCACGGCTGCTCGGCGAGGCCGAGCGGCCGGTGCTCGTCTTCGGCTCCGACGTCTGGCTCGACGGTGCCGCACGGACCGCACTGGAGGCCGCCGAGGAGCTGGGGATCCCGGTCATCACCAACGGCCAGGGGCGCGGTGTGCTGCCGGGCGGGCACCCGCTGCTGGCCAACCGGGCACGCGGCGCCGCCCTGGGCCGTGCCGACCTCGTCGTCGTGGTCGGCACGCCGCTGGACTTCCGCCTGGGCCACGGGCTGTTCGGCGGCAAGGACGGCGCTCCGCCCGCCAAGGTCGTGCACGTCGCCGACTCCGCCGAGCAGGTCACCGACCACATGACCCCGGCCGCCGCGGTCTGGGGGGACCTGTCCGCCGCGCTGCGCGGCATCGCCGACGCCGCGGCGCCGACCGCCTCCGCCCGGAGCTGGCGGCAGGAGATCACCGAGGCGGCCACGGCCGCGGCGGCCTCCGACGCCGACGTGCTGGCCAGCGGCGACACCCCCGTCCACCCGGCGCGCATCTACGGCGAGCTCAACCGGATCCTGGACGACGACGCAGTGGTCATCGGCGACGGCGGCGACTTCGTCTCCTACGCCGGCAAGTACGTCGAGCCCAAGCACCCCGGGCAGTGGCTCGACCCCGGCCCCTTCGGCTGCCTGGGCACGGCCATGGGCTACTCCATCGCCGCCCGGCTGGCGCGCCCGTCCTCGCAGGTGGTGACCCTGATGGGCGACGGCGCCGCCGGATTCTCCCTCATGGACGTCGACACCCTCGTGCGCCACCGGCTCCCTGTGGTGATGGTGTGCGGCAACAACGGCATCTGGGGCCTGGAGAAGGCGCCCATGCAGATGCTCTACGGCTACGACGTCGCCGCCGAACTCGCCCCGCAGACCCGCTACGACGAGGTGGTGCGCGCCCTGGGCGGCGGCGGCGAACTGGTCACCGACCCCGGCCAGATCGCCCCGGCCCTGCGCCGCGCCTTCGACTCGGGCGTGCCCTACATGGTCAACATCGCCACCGACCCCGAGAACGTCTACCCCCGCAAGACGATGGGCGTCTGACAGGACCCGAGGCGGCCGCGGCGTCAGGACCGCGCCGCGGCCGTGAAGCGGGTTCGGTCGACGACGACGCGCTCGACGGTGCCCCGGGCGAGTTCGGCGCCGCCGTCCTGCTGCGCGACGGTGACATCGAAGAACAGCCGCCGCCCGTCGACTCGGCGCAGGTGCGCCTCGGCGCGCACCCGGGCTCCCACGGCCGAGGCGGCCAGATGGGAGAGGGCGATCTCGGTGCCCACGGTGGTACTGCCCCGCTCAAGCTCGCCGGCCGTGGCGGCGACGGTGGCCGCCTCCGCCAGCGCCAGCACGCGGGGCGTGCCGAGCACCTCGGCCTCGCCGCTGCCCAGCGCGAGTGCGGTGTCCTGGGCGCCGACCTGCAGGTCGGCGCTGCCATGCAGTCCTTCGGTGATCACGGCGGCCCATGCTAGCGGCGCGGCACCCGTCTGCCGGGGACGTCCACGCCGGGAGGCGGCGGCCCGCCCGCCCCGCGGCGCTACTCGACGACGGCGAGCAGGTCGCCCTCCTGGACGACGTCGCCCTCGCCGACCTCGACGCTGACCACCCGGTAGGAATCCTCGGCGCGCACCGGGATCTCCATCTTCATCGACTCCAGGACGAACAGGGTGTCGCCGTCGTCGAGCTCGTCTCCCGGATGCGCGGTCACCTTGAACACGTTGGCGACCATCTCGGCGCGGATCTCGGCCATCGTTCCCCCCGATTCCGTCGAACGTCCGTCGACTCGGACGACGCGGGGACGCCTACCCGAAAAAGCGCCGGTCTTACGGCAGCGGCCACCGGAAAGCGGGGCGCCGCCTCACCACCGGGCTACGGCGCGCTCGATCGCCCGCGCGGCCGCCTCGACCACCTCGGGGTCGTACTCGCCGAATCCGTCCATGCGCAGGCGCTCCAGCACCGCTTGGACGCGCTCGGTGTCGGCCGCCTCGCCGGCGAGGTCGTCCACCGCGTTGGCGACCTTGATGACCCGGCTGCCCAGCGGCGGCGGCCCGTCGTCGCCGTCGCCCGCGTAGGGCTCGCACTGGCGGCGCACCAGTTCGGCCACGGAGTCGAGCACTCCGGTCTCGCGGATCACCGCGGACCCGAGCTCGGCGATGCGCCGCTGCTCGCGCGGCAGTGCGAACACGGTGGCGCCGCTGGCGACGGGGTCGCGCAGCGAGAGCTGTCCGATGTCGTGCATCAGCGCGGCGTACTCCAGCTCCAGCAGGTCGGACTCCCGCATGCCCAGCTCGCAGCCGATGGACTTGGCCAGGCGGCTGACGCGGCGCGAGTGGCCGGGCGCTACATAGCCGCCGACCTCGGTGACGCGCGAGAGCGCCCGCACCGTCTGCAGGTAGGTGAGCCGGACCTCGGCGAACCGGCGGAAGGCCACCTGGGTGACCAGCAGCGGCGCGGTGAACACCAGCAGCCCCGCCAGGCCGGTGATGGTGCTGGCCAGGGCGATCAGGATGCCCGAGGAGCCGATGGCCATGCCCAGTCCGGCGTGGGCGCGCAACTCGTCGCGGAAGGCCACCGTGATGCGGGTGCGCAACCGCTCGGCGCGCACCGCCGCGGCGGTGATGGCGTCGGTCAGCCAGCCGACCAGCACCAGTGTCGCCATCAGCAGCAGGGCGGGCCACCAATGCCAGTCCGCCGAGCCGGGCGAGAGGACGTCGGCGAAGGGCCGGAACGCAAGCGTGATCACGACGATGACCAGCATCCGGCGCGCGACGTCGCTCCATTCGGGGCTGCGCCCGGCGGCGATGTGCGGCAGCTCGCCCAGCGCGAACCCGACGGTGACCACGGCCAGCACCTGCCAGCCCGAATGGTGCACGGTGTCGCCGCCGATGGTGAGCAGGAACGTGTAGCCGATGGCACCGGCCGACGCCACGGGCGCGACCTCGCGGTTGCCCGGCAGTGTGATGCGTGCCAGCTCGCCCAGTGCGATCAGCACGCCGAAGGCCAGCGCCGTCTGCCCCTCGACGAACCCGCTGACCAGCGTCCACAGCAGCGAGCCCGCCGCGAAGACCGCCGCCACGGCGATCACAAGCACGCGCACAGGCTCGTCGAGCATCCGCCAGGCTCCCGCTCGGCGCGGGGCGCGCATGGCGTAGAACTCCTCGGTGATCACCGTTCGGCCTCCCGCACAACGCGCAACGGCACGCTGGGGTCGTCGTGGTCCTGCTGGGCCACCACGGCGGAGCCGTCGCCGGGCGGCTCGACGGCGTCGGGCAGCTCCCAGCCGTCGCGGTCGACCGCGGTTATCAGGGCCGCCACCATCGTCGGGTCGAACTGGGTGCCCGCGCCGCGCCGCAGCTCGGCGAAGGCCTCTTCGATGCTGCGCGCCTTGCGGTAGGAGCGCGTGGAGGTCATGCAGTCGAAGGCGTCGGCGACGGAGATGATCCTGCCGAACTCCGGGATGTCGGTGCCGGCCAGGCCCATCGGGTAACCGCTCCCGTCCATGCGCTCGTGGTGGTGCATGATCCCGCCGAGGGCCTCGTCCAGGAAGCCGATCTCGCGGACGATCTCATAGCCGCGCATGGGGTGCAGTTGGATCGCCGCGAACTCCTCCTCGGTGAGCTTGTCCGGCTTCTGCAGGACCTTGGTCGGCACGCCCAGCTTGCCGACGTCGTGCAGCATGCCGGCGTAGCGGATGGTCTGCACCCGCTCGGCGGGCATGCCCAGCTGCTGGGCGATCATGCCCGCGCCCTTGGACACGCGCATGCAGTGCCCGCGCGTGTAGTAGTCCTTGGTCTCGACGGCCTGGCACAGCGTGGCCAGGGTGGCCTCGTGCGCGCGCTGCTCGGCGATGCACTGGTCGAAGGCCCAGCGGGCGATGAACAGCGGCAGCAGCACGAGCAGTATCGCCGGCGCCCCGATGACGCCCCACACCACGGCGATGAACAGTCCGAGCATCCCGTAGCCCAGCGACGCCAGCTCCAGCGTGGCCAGTGTCCGCCAGCGGACCCGGCGCGGGGGCTGCAGGCGGACCTCGCCCAGGCACCACATCAGCAGGCCCACCAGCAGGGCGTTGACGATTCCGTAGACGCCCAGCGCCGCGCAGAAGGGGACGAGGACCCACGGGAAGTCGGCGCGGTCGGGCGGGCCCACCTGGCCGCCGAGGGCCAGGAAGGCGTGCCCGGCCGCGTAGCCGACGAGAGCGAGCTGGCCGCCGTTGAACATCCGCTTGACGAGGTTCTGGCGGCGCAGCACGAAGGGCGCCGCGCACAGGGCGCCGGCGGCCGCCCCGACCGGTCCGACGAGGACGACGGCGGCCAGCGACGCCGCTGCGCTCGGCGAGATCCCTGCTTTGCCGTTGTACATGGCGGTGCTGATCGACTCGGTGACCACGTACAGCACCACGACGAGTACCAGCGTCGCCGGCTCGATCCCGGCGTGCGGTCCGAGTGCTATCGCGGCGACGGCGCTGAGGACCACGAGCCCGACGTAGACCCGGGCCGCTCCCGGCAGGGCACGCAATTTCTGGTACCTCCCACCCCAAAGCCGACCGAACCGCCATGGTTTCATCGATTCCGTTCTACCACCAGCACCACCCGTTCGCGCAGGCCAGCATCCCTGTGGCCATCCCGGTCGCCACGATTGACTGGTGCACCATTGCGGAAATGAGCCAACCCACGGCAGCCCCCCTGTTTTCCGGTCCGCGCACCCCTCCTGCCCCCTGTGAGCGGGAACCCCCGGGTGCGCCGTACGAATTACCCAATACGGTGGATATGGCGGCCAGTTTAACGGGCTCCGCGGAGGCTCGTATTTCAGTGACCGGATGCGCCGGAGCCGCGCCTCCCGCCGCCGACACTTGTTTTTCGGATTACGGAATTTCTAAGTTGACTCGTAGTCACTCCGGTTACTCTCTGAAATCATGTGAACGCCGAGCCCCCACGCTGATTCGAGCCGCACAACCAGAGGTCTCCGGCCACTGAAGCCCGCTTCTCACCACGAGCGATCACGCACTGTCATCGAACGTGCACCGAATTCCGTATATCGTCTACAACAGAATGCGACCTTTTTTTGACCTGAAGACACGAGGATCCGGGCGTGTCGGCGCACCCCGTCCGCACGCCCAGGAGCACCGGCCGTCCGAAACCCGGGGCGCAGTCCCTCGCCCCCGGTTCCCGGACGACCGTTATCGCCGGTGCCCTGCGGAACGAAAGAACCGACGACCGTTTCCACGGCCGCCGGAATCCTCACGAATCAACTGATTATGCGGTCTTTCATGAATACACGACGTGTTCGCCGATGTTCACCGAACTTCTCCGAATTTCGACCGCGTTGTCGGGTTCCGCGGGCTGCCGGGCGCCCGCGCCCCGGTCCGCGGGGCCTACTCGGCCTCCGCGCCTTCACGCACCTGCAGGTCGGCGCGGGCCGCCTCAAGCCGGTGCAGCACCTTGGATCGCAGGTCGCCCGGTACCGGATCGGCACCGCAGTGCTTGGCCACCAGCTTCTTGACGACCTCCTCCAGGCCGTACTCCGCCAGGCAGGGGCCGCACTCGTCGAGGTGGGCGCGGATATCGGCGCAGTTGCCCTCTTCGAGCTCCCCGTCGATGTAGGAGTAGACCTTCGCCAGCACCTCACTACACGGGGTAGCGTGCTCTCCTCCGCAGCTCATCGCTGGTCCCTCCGACTCGACCCGCTGTTGGACGCCTGTACCGCGATGCCCTCGCCGTCCGCCGATTCCAGGATGCCGCGCTCCTGCGCGTAGTCCTCCAGCATCGAGCGCAGCTGCCGCCTGCCGCGGTGCAGCCGAGACATCACCGTGCCTATCGGGGTCTCCATGATCTCGGCGACCTCCTTGTAGGCGAAGCCCTCGACATCGGCGAGATAGACGGCTATGCGGAAGTCCTCGGGCAGGTCCTGCAAGGCGCGCTTGACGTCGGTGTCGGGCAGGTGCTCCAGCGCCTCCGCCTCGGCCGACTTCAGCCCGGACGAGGAGTGTGCCGCGGCCTGGGCGAGCTGCCAGTCTTCGACGTCCTCGGTACCCGCCTGCTTGGGCTCGCGCTGCTTCTTGCGGTAGGAGTTGATGAACGTGTTGGTGAGGATCCGATACAGCCAGGCCTTGAGGTTCGTTCCCTGCTTGAACTGGTGGAACGAACCGAACGCCTTCGCGAACGTCTCCTGGACGAGATCCTCGGCATCGGAGGGGTTGCGGGTCATGCGCAACGCCGCCGAATAAAGCTGGTCCAAGTACGGGAGCACGTCCCGCTCGAACCGAGCCGACTGCTCGTCGAGTGTCTCCTGGCTCTGATTCAAGCCCGCCTGCCTCCTTGTGCTGGCCTCCCGTGGGGCAACCGTAGCCTCACGATACGACGCCGCACCGCCGGAGGGCACATCGCCGGGCGGCCAATCGCCCGCGCGAGCTTCAACGAACTCAGCGGTAGCAGTAGGCATTGACCTGCCTTTACTCTCCTCGTGCTCGTCCCGATCTCCAGCGCTGTCCGGATCCCGCCGCGGCGTGTTCCGGACCTGACCTGCCGGGTAGTGATGTAGGTGCCAACAACCGGTCCCCCTTGCTGATTCCGCCGGGAGGTCCGATCACGCACTGCACGGAACCGCTGCTTTCGGCGCACCCGCGGGGGGTGACCCGTGCCACAGTGGGGGTAAAACCACCGACAAAGACGTGGGAGAGGAGCATGCGTGCCACCGTCCTCCAACTCCGCGTCCTCCCGCCCGCCGGACCACGACGCCGAAACCGTGTCTGAGCCCCGCACGGCACGTTCGGCGTCCGCGCACTTCGCGACCAGCGACTCCCTGTCCGCCTACTGGCGGTTCTACTGGGCGGTGGCGGACGCTCAGCTCGCCCGGTGGCTCCCCGAGGAGCCCGGGCGCATCCTCGACCTGTCCGGACCCGACTTCCGCGGCGCCCCGCGCGCGGTGGCCGACGGACACGACGTGGTCACCCTGCTGCCGTCGACCGAGTTGCGCCCGCGCCGGCAGCTCACCCTGGTCAACGGCCACGTCCCCGCCGCGCGACGCCGATCGCCCGGACGGCTGCACCCCGTCATCGGCGACACCACGTTCCTGTCGGGCTTCGCCTCCGGGGCCTTCGACTGCGTGGTCGCCGACAACCGCGTGCTGTCGCGCCACCTGGCCACCGAGGCGTCACTGGGCGAGATCGCGCGCGTGCTGCGACCGGGCGGCCAGGTGCTGCTGTGCGTGGACTCGGTCGTGCTGGGCATGGCCCTGCTGGCGGAGCAGGACTGCTGGCCGGAGCTGAGCTCGGCCCCCAGCGCCGACGTGCTGCTGGTTCCCTGGCCCGACGGCTCGATCACCCGGTGCTTCACCGCCGAACAGGTCGCCGAGGTCGTCGCCGACGTCGGCCTGGAGCTCGAATGGGTCCGACCGCGCACCGTGCTCTCGGCTTCGACCGTGGAGTTGATGCTCGCGCGGGATTCCCAGGCGCTGGGGCGGCTGGTCGAGATGGAGTTGCGGGCCGCGGAGTCCGACGACAACGTGGGCGTGCACCTGCTCGCCAGCGCGCGCAAGCCCGCCATGGATGCCCTGCCGAAGCCGCGCTGAAAGCCCGTATCCGGCGAGCGACCGCAACCACCCGCCCCCGCAGGCAGCGGGGGCGAGTGGTGGGAGACGGGCGGGCCCGCTCGCCAGGCGAGCTGGGCCCCTGGCCGCAGCCTTCTATGGTGACGATCCCCAGGCGGTGCCCGGGGGTTCCTTCCCCTCCCGTCGAGGAGGGCGGGCCGTCCGCGGGGGCCGGGCGCGCCCGGCCCCCGCGCCTTCAGTCGGCCTCGGCCACGGGCAGGTACACCCGCTTGCCGCGATCGCTGAACTCCTCGGACTTCTCCCGCATGCCCTGGTCGATGGCGGCCACCGTGGACAGGCCGTTCTCCTCGGCGTACCTGCGCACGTCCTGGGTGATCTTCATCGAGCAGAACTTGGGACCGCACATGGAGCAGAAGTGCGCGGTCTTGGCGGGCTCGGCCGGCAGCGTCTCGTCGTGGAAGGCCTGGGCGGTCTCCGGATCCAGGGCCAGGTGGAACTGGTCCTGCCAGCGGAACTCGAACCGGGCCGTCGACAGCGCGTCGTCCCACTCCTGGGCGCGGGGATGGCCCTTGGCCAGGTCCGCGGAGTGGGCGGCCAGCTTGTAGGTGACGACGCCGGTCTTGACGTCGTCGCGGTTGGGCAGGCCCAGGTGCTCCTTGGGCGTGACATAGCACAGCATCGCCGTGCCGTGCCAGGCGATCTGGGCAGCGCCGATGGCGGAGGTGATGTGGTCATAGCCCGGCGCGATGTCGGTGGCGAGCGGCCCCAGCGTGTAGAACGGGGCTTCGCCGCAGAGCTCCTCCTCCAGGCGGACGTTCTCGGCGATCTTGTGCATGGGCACGTGCCCGGGCCCTTCGATCATCACCTGGACGCCGTGGGCACGGGCGATGTGGGTCAGTTCGCCCAGCGTGCGCAACTCGGCGAACTGGGCCTCGTCGTTGGCGTCGGCGATGGAGCCCGGCCGCAGCCCGTCGCCGAGGGAGAACGTGATGTCGTAGCGCCGGAAGATCTCGCAGAGTTCCTCGAACCGGGTGTAGAGGAAGCTCTCCTCGTGATGGGCCAGGCACCACGCCGCCATGATCGAGCCGCCGCGCGAGACGATCCCCGTGGTGCGGCGGGCGGTCAGCGGGACGTAGCGCAGCAGCACGCCGGCGTGCACCGTCATGTAGTCCACGCCCTGCTCGGCCTGCTCGATGACGGTGTCGCGGTAGATCTCCCAGGTCAACTGCGCGGGATCGCCGTCGACCTTCTCCAGGGCCTGGTAGATGGGCACGGTGCCCACCGGGACGGGGGAGTTGCGGATGATCCACTCGCGGGTCTCGTGGATGCGCTTGCCCGTGGACAGGTCCATGATCGTGTCGGCCCCCCACCGGGAGGCCCAGACCATCTTCTCGACCTCCTCGGCGACCGACGAGGTCACCGCGGAGTTGCCGATGTTGGCGTTCACCTTCACCAGGAAGTTCTTGCCGATGATCATCGGCTCGGACTCGGGGTGGCACCGGTTGGCGGGGATGACCGCCCGCCCGATCGCCACCTCGGAGCGCACGAACTCGGGGTCCATGCCCTCGCGCGCGGCGATGTAGCGCATCTCGGGGGTGATGATCCCGGCCTCGGCGTAGGCGGCCTGAGTCACCGCGCCGCCGACGGGTTCGCGGTCGCGGATCCACTCTTCGCGCATGCGCGCCAGGCCGGAGTGGACGTCGATGTCGACGGAGGACTCGGTATAGGGGCCGGAGGTGTCGTACAGGTCGATGTGGCTGCCATTGTCCAGTTCCACCCGCCGGTGCGGCACGCGCAGCGTCTGCGCGGCGTCGGGGCCGGTGACCTCGTGGTAGACCTTCCGCGACCCCTTGATGGGGCCGCTGGTCACGGTGGGCTGGACACTACGGTCGTCGAGCGCCGTCAAGGCATGCCTCCCTACGTCGGAATTACCCGAACAGGTTCTGCGGTCGGCGGCACCGGCCCCTTCTCGGGGGCAGCCACCCTCTCAGCCCGCCATGGCGCGAGCTCCCGCGGTTTGTGATGGTGTCGGCTCGCCGCCGGGGCGCTGTCGGCCCCGCGGCCCGTGTAGTGCAGTCGGTGTCGAATCGGCTGTCGCACCGTCGTCACGGTGCGCCGCCGACCGCGTCCGGTCGGCGGTGATCGAGTGATCGGGGCCACCCTACCCGCGGGCTGCGGGCGGCTTCCAGAGCGGCGGCGGAATCGGGAGGCGGATGCGGAGTGTGCTCGCGCGCGGCCGCAGGGCCCGTGTCAGAACAGTGTGGCGCTCTCGGCACCGGGGAGCCCCGGGGCCTCGGCGGGACGGAGCAGCTCGGGGCCGTTGTTGCGGACGCTGTTCACGGCGGTGCTCACCGGGGTGACGGAGAAGTCGCCCGCCGGCGTGGCCGACAGGGCGTGGTGCAGTTCGTCGGGGCCGGAGGCCGGGTCGAGCCAGACCTCCCACAGCTGCGGCGGGACCACCACGGGCATGCGCTCGTGGATGGCGCTCAGCTCGGGCGCGGCCTGGGTGGTGACGATGGTGCAGCTCCACAGCCACGCCGCGGGGTCGTCTCCCTGGCTCTCGGGGTCGCGCCGGCGTTCGAAGAGCCCGGCGAAGGCCAGCGGCGATCCGTCGGCGTAGCCGACGGCGTAGGGCTGTTTGCGGGACTTGGCCTTGCGCCGCTGGTGGCCGGAATCGGTCACCGGAGACGTGCCGGCCTCGGCCTCGCCCGGCCGGTCCTCGGGCAGCAGCTGCCACTCGTAGTAGACGTCGGCGGGGATGAGGCAGCGGCGGCGGGCGAAGGCGCTGCGGTAGGCGGGCTTCTCGGCGACGGTTTCGCTGCGCGCGTTGATCATCTTGTAGCCGACGTTGGGGTCCTTCGCCCACGAGGGCACGAGTCCCCAGCGCATGGTCCCCAGCGTGCGCGGTCCCCGGTACCCGCCGCCGTCGGCCGCGGCTTCTCCCGGAGGCGTGCCCAGCACGGTGTAGACGTTCTTGCCCGGTGCGACGTTGTAGTCGGGCGCCAGCTCCTCCAGCGGCGGCCGGGCGCGGGGATCGGCGGCGCCGTCGGCCGGGGCCGCGGTTTCGTCGGCCTCGGGGAAGTCGAACGCGAGCTGGAGCTCGTGCTGGTTACGGGCTTGGGCGTATCGACCGCACATGAGGGCAAGCCTAGCCGGGGGCGGTGACAAAGAGCAGCGCCCGTCTCCCCCGGCAGGGGCCGACACACCCGCCCGGCTCACTCCCCGCCCGCCACCCGGATCTCGGGCTCGTTGCGGACGGGGAAGTTCACCGACCGCGCGATGAAGCACTTCCCGTGCGCCTTCTCGTGCAGCTGCCGGGCGGTGGCGACCATGCCCTCCTCGGCGACGGTGACCACCGGGTGCAGCACAACCTCGTCGAACTCCCCGGAGGCGTCGCGGTGGGTGGTCATGGTGCCGGTGGCGGTGTCGGTGTAGGCGACGACGTCGATCTGCGCCGCCGCCGCCAGCGAGAGGTAGGACAGCATGTGGCATTCGCTGAGTGCGCTGACGAGCAGATCCTCGGGATTCCACCTCCCGGGGTCGCCGCGGAAGGCCGAGTCGGCCGAGCCCTTGAGCACGGGCCTGCCCTCGGCCTCGACGTCGTGCGCGCGCTCGAAGCCGCGGTAGCCGCCGCCGGTGCCCGAGCCGGTGTTGCCGGTCCATCGGACGTCGACTCGGTAGTGGTGGACCTTGTCGGCCATCTGAGCCTCCCCTTCCCGGGATGCCGTGCACTGCTTCCCCCGGCCTGCCGCGCTCCGCGGCCGGGCGGGCGCCGCCGCCCCTTCCCAGCCTCCCCCACCGGCGCGCCGCGGTCGATGCCGGCGTCCGCGCCCGCCGGTTAACCTTGGGGCATGCCCCGATCCGCGCAGCACTGGCCAGCACCGACCGCCCGCACGCCCGTGGACGCCACGGTCGAGCTTCCGGGCTCGAAGTCGATGACCAACCGCGCGCTCGTCCTGGCGGCGCTGTCGGAGACTCCCGGCATGGTGCGCCGCCCGCTGCGCAGCCGTGACACCGACCTCATGGCCGCCGCGCTGCGTTCGCTGGGCATCGGGGTGGCCGATGCCGGCGCCGACTGGGAGGTCGCGCCCGCGCGGCCGCACGGGCCCGCACACGTGGACGTCGGCAACGCGGGCACGGTCATGCGCTTCCTGCCACCGCTGGCCGCCCTGGCCGAGGGCGAGGTGGCCTTCGACGGCGACCCGCGGGCGCGCGAGCGCCCGGTCGGCCCGCTGCTGGAAGCGCTGCGGGCCCTGGGCGCCGACATCGACGACGGCAGCCGCGGTGCGCTGCCGCTGCTCATCCGCGGAACGGGCCGGCTGCCCGGCGGCGCCGTGGGTCTGGACGCCTCGGGCTCCTCCCAGTTCGTCTCGGCACTGCTGCTCAGCGGGGCCCGCTTCGAGCAGGGGGTCGAGATCCGCCACGACGGACCCCCCGTGCCCTCACGGCCCCACCTCGACATGACCGTGGAGATGCTCCGCGCCGCCGGCGTCTCCGTCGACACCTCCGAGCCCGACGTGTGGCGGGTGGTGCCGGGGCCGGTCAAGACCGGCGAGATCACCGTCGAGCCCGACCTCTCCAACGCCGCACCGTTCCTCGCCGCGGCGCTGGTCGCCGGCGGCCGCGTGACGGTTCCGGGGTGGCCCGAGCACACCACTCAGCCCGGCGACACGCTGCGAGACCTGTTCTCCCGGATGGGCGGCGACGTCGCCGTCGGCCCCGACGGTCTGACCCTGCACGGCACCGGAGAGATCCGCGGCATCACAGCCGACCTGCGCGAAGTCGGCGAACTGACCCCCACGATCGCCGCCGTGGCCGCATTGGCCTCCACCCCTTCGCGACTGACCGGCATCGCCCATCTGCGCCGCCACGAGACCGACAGGATCGCGGCGCTGGTACGCGAGATCAACGCGCTCGGCGGCGACGCCGAGGAACTGCCCGACGGGCTCTCGGTGCGTCCGCGACCGCTGCACGCAGGTGTGTTCCACAGCTACGACGACCACCGGATGGCCACCTCCGGCGCGGTGATCGGCCTCGCGGTGGACGGAGTGGAGGTGGAGAACATCGCCACGACGGCCAAGACGCTGCCCGGATTCCCCGAGCTGTGGGCCGAGGTGACGCGATGAGGGGCGGGCGGCGCGAACTGGGCGAGGACGACGTTCCCGTCCGCGCGCGCGGCGGCTCGCGCCCGCGCACCCGGAACCGCCCCAAGCACGAGAACGCCCGGCAAGGCTTCGTCACCGCCGTCGACCGCGGCCGTTACAGCTGCCTGATCGAGGACCGCCCCGTGGTGGCGATGAAGGCCCGTGAGCTGGGCCGCGGCAGCATCGTGGTCGGCGACCGCGTCGGGCTGGTCGGCGACCTGTCGGGCGAACCCGGCACGCTGGCGCGGGTGGTGCGCGTCGAAGAGCGCTCCTCGGTGCTGCGCCGCACCGCAGACGACACCGACCCCGTCGAGCGGGTCGTCGTCGCCAACGCCGACCAGTTGGCCATCGTCTGCTCCCTGGCCGACCCCGAGCCCCGGCCGCGCTTCGTCGACCGCTGCCTGGTGGCCGCCTTCGACGCCGGGCTGGAACCGCTGCTGTGCCTGACCAAGGCCGACCTGGCCGACCCCGGCGGCCTGCTGCGCACCTACGGCGGGCTCGACCTGCCCCACGTGGTCACCAGCAGCACCGGCGACCTGAGCGCACTGCGCGAGCGCCTGGCCGGCCGGATCAGCGTCCTGGTGGGCTACTCCGGCGTGGGCAAGTCGACGCTCGTGAACCTGCTCGATCCCGAGGCCGGACGCTCGGTCGGCCACGTCAACCCCGTCACCCGGCGCGGCAGGCACACCTCGACCTCTGCCGTGGCGCTGCCGTTCGAAGGCGGCTGGATCATCGACACCCCGGGCGTGCGCAGCTTCGGGCTCGCCCATGTCAGCCCCGACGACGTCGTGGCCGGATTCCCCGACCTCGCCGACGAGGTGGCCGAGTGCCCGCCCGGCTGCCCGCACGCCGTCGACACCCCCGGCTGCGCCCTGGACACCGGAGTGGCCCGGGGCCGGCTGGCGCCCGAGCGCGTCGACTCCCTGCGCCGCCTGCTGAGCAGCCGCGACGCCGAGGAAGAGCGGCACTAGCCGCGGTGTTCGGGGACGTCGGAAACGCGGCCGACGCCCCCGTTCCTCCACCGGGGTGCGATACAGCCCCTCGACCTCGCCGTCGGCCTGGAGCGGCGGTCCGATCGGGCGGTCAGGGCCCCGGCGCGCGGGTGCGCGCGGAATCCCGCGAGGCCTCCACCATGCTGCGCACCGCGAGCTGGACCCGCTGGGCGGCCTTGTCCGAAGCGGTGGGCAGCAGCACGTAGGACAGGGTGAGCCGCAGCGCCACCTCGGCCACCGCCTCGGCCCGCTCGGCGCCGATGTCGGGCAGGCGCTCGTGCAGGTACTGCGTCATCCGCGAGCCCAGCTCGACGTAGAGCGGCTCGGCCCGCGTGGTGAGCACCGGCAGCAATTCGGAGTCGCCGGTGATGATCGCTCCCAGCAGCGGGTCCTCGGCCGAGGCCGCCAGGGTCCAGCGCGCCGCCTCGCCCACCGCGTCCGCGGGGTCGCCGGCGGATCCGGCGAGGATGTCCATCACCGCGTCGAGGAACCGTCCCGCCTCGCGCACGACGACCGCCTGCAGCAGCCCTTCCTTGGCGCCGAACTCGTTGTAGAGCGTCTGGCGCGACACTCCCGCGCTCGCGGCGATGTCGGCCATGCGCATCCGCGCCCACCGACCGCCCACGACCTCGACGTATGCCGCGTCGAGCAGGCGTGTCCGCGTGCCCGCCGCCTCGCTGCGGGGGGTCGGCTGCTCACTCGCCTGGCCCATGCCGCCATACTGTCACGAACGTCTCCCAGTTCTCCTATCCGCAGGGTGCCGGTAGCCCGCACCGGCGCCCGGAACGGTAGCGTAAGCCGCCATGGCGTCCTTTGACGATGATCTGCGTCTGGCCCACGTCCTCGCGGACGCGGCCGACGACATTTCCCTGAAGCATTTCCGAGCGCTCGACCTCGAAGTCGACACCAAGCCCGACCTGACGCCCGTCACCGAGGCCGACCGTTCCGTCGAAGAGACGCTGCGCGGGGTGCTCTCCCGCGCCCGGCCGCGCGACGCGGTGGTGGGCGAGGAGTACGGCAGGACCGGTGTCAGCCACCGGGTCTGGGTCCTCGACCCCATCGACGGCACCAAGAACTACGTGCGCGGAGTGCCCGTCTGGGCGACCCTGATCGCGCTGCTCGAAGGCGACCGCCCGGTGGTCGGAGTCGTGTCCGCACCGGCGCTGACCCGCCGCTGGTGGGCTTCGCGATCAGGCGGCACCTGGTCCGGGCGCAGTCTGACCAAGGCGACCCGCTGCACGGTTTCGGGGGTGTCCTCGCTGGAGGACGCGTCCCTGTCGTTCTCCGAACTGTCGGAGTGGGAGGACCAGCAGCGCCTGGACAGCTTCCTCGGTCTGACCCGGTCGGTGTGGCGCACGCGCGCCTACGGCGACTTCTGGTCGCACGTGATGGTCGCCGAAGGCTCGGTCGACATCTCCGCCGAGCCGGAGCTGTCGCTGTGGGACGCCGCACCGCTGCCGGTCATCCTCGAAGAGGCCGGCGGCCGCGCGACCGACCTGCGCGGCCAGGACTTCACCGACGGCGGCCCGCTGGTCTGCACCAACGGGGTGCTGCACGACGAGGTGCTCACCTGGCTCAACGGCGGCCCCACCCCGGGCGGCGGGCCGGCTCCCCTGCGCCTGACCTGAACCCGTGCGCGCCTGCGGTGGGCGTTCCGGGCGTGGTTCGCGAGCCGCCGGGGCGTAGTAGTCTGCGGCTCGTGTCGCAACAGCTCATCAGCAGCCCCCTCCGCCTCCTGCTCCCGGCCGCCGCGGCGGCCTGCCTCGCGCTGACCGCCTGCGGGTCCGAGACCGGGCCGTCGCTGGAGGAGCTTGAGCAGCAGATCGCCCCGAGCGCCGACGCCGCGGCGCCGGTGACCGACCCGTCGGCGCTGGCGGAGCTTCGCTTCGACGCCGACGCCCTCGCCTGCGATCCGCGGATCACCGGCAACGCGCCCGGCGCGTGGGAGACCGCGGCGCCGCGCAACGGCGTCTCCAAGAGCGCGCCCCTCAAGCTGCGCGACACCGAGGGATCGGGCGAGGTCTCCGTCACGGCCACCGTCACCGCACCCGACGACAGCACCGTCGAGACGCAGGCGAAGGTCTCCGGCAGCGACTGGGCCGAGGTGGACTTCCCCGACGACTTCCCCGACGCGTCGCTGTCGAGCGGCGTCCACACCGTCGTGTGGACCACCGACAAGGGCGTCTACATCGCCTGCGACGGCTTCAAGGGCGATTGACATCCTCCCGGGCCTGAAGGCTCGGGATTCCCGCCTGCTCCCACACGGGGCGTGTGAATGGCTTCGGGCGGGTTCCCGCATCACCGCGCTGTGCGGGCACGGGTGCCCGTCTCGCGCACACCCGCCCCCGTCGACGCGCCTTCGGGGTGACCGGCCGCCGGTCTTCCCGGTGGGGTGCCGGTCTCGGGGTCTGCGGCGGACGGCGGGAGCCGCCGCCCGGAAGCGAACACAAAACGGCCCGGTGCTCGTTTCCGAGTACCGGGCCGCCATTCTGTGTAGCGGGGACAGGATTTGAACCTGCGACCTCTGGGTTATGAGCCCAGCGAGCTACCGAACTGCTCCACCCCGCGTCGATGTGTTTCCACACTATCGCGTCCGAGCCTCTGAACCAAATCGGATGGCTCGGCGCACTCCGTACCCCCGCAGGTGGGAACGCGGATCCGATGATCCCCAGAGGGAATCGGCGGACCGTGCGATCCGGATGCGGCGGGGGCAAAAAGAAAGATCCGGCTCCGGAATGCGAAACCGGATCTTTCCTTGGTAGCGGGGACAGGATTTGAACCTGCGACCTCTGGGTTATGAGCCCAGCGAGCTACCGAACTGCTCCACCCCGCGTCGATGTGTTTCCAACATTAGCGCTTCCGTGCGCCAACACCAAATCGGTGCGACCGCGGCCGCGGCGGAAGGAGCGCCTTCCGCCGCGGCCGCCGCAGCGATCACTGTGCAGAGGGCTCAGTCCGAGCCTCCGCCGCCGTCGCCTGAGGCCTCCTCGGCGCGCTGCAGGGCTTCCTCAAGGCGCTCGTTGGCCTCGTCGTAGGCGGTGAAGTCGCCGTCCTGCAGGGCCTGCCGGCCGTCCTCGTAGGCCTGAGCGGCGTCGTCGAGGGCCTCGGCGAGCTCGCCGTTGCCCCCGCCGCCTCCGCCGCCGTCCTGCTGGCCGCCGTCCTCCTGGCCGTCCTCGGAGCCGGAGTCTTGGCCGCCGCCCTCGTTCAGCGGGCCCTCACCGCCCTCGAAGAGGTTGTTCAGCCCCTCCTGGAGGTTGTTGCCGATCGCGACCTCCTCGCCGAAGCCGACCATGACCTTCTGCAGCAGCGGATAGGAGGTCTGGCTGCCTTCGGCTCGGACGTAGAGCGGTTCGACGTAGAGCAGGCCGTCGGCGAACGGCAGGGTGAGCAGGTTGCCCCTGATGATCCGCGACTGCTGGCTCTGCTGCAGCGGCAGCAGCTCGTCGCGGATCGCGTCGTCGGCGGAGAACTGCGCCTGCACCTGTCCCGGCCCCATGACCACCGTGTCCTGCGGCAGCTTCAGAATGCGCAGCTTGCCGTAGTCCTGCTCGGTGGCGTCGCTGTTGACCGCCAGGAAGCCGGCCAGGTTCTCGCGGCCGCGCGGCACGAACGTCGACGTGATGGAGAAGTCGGCGTCGTCCTCGCCCGGGTAGCCGATGGTCTGGCGGTAGGGCGGTTCGGGGCTGTCGCTCTCCGACGTGGGGTCGGAGGGAACGTTCCAGAAGTCCTGGCCGCCGTAGAACGCGTCGGCGTCGGTGATGTGGTAGCGCCGCAGCATCTCCCGCTGGACCTTCATCAGGTCGCCGGGGTAGCGCAGGTGCGACATCAGCTCGTCGCTGATCTCGCCCTTCTTGGTCATCACCTCGGGGAAGGCCTTGGACCAGGTCTTGAGGACCGGGTCCTCCTGGTCCCAGCCGTAGAGGGTCACGGTGCCGTCGTAGGCGTCGACCGTGGCCTTGACCGAGTTGCGGATGTAGTTCACCTGGTTGCCCGGCAGCGCGTTGACGGTGTCGGTGCTCTGGGTGAACGTGTCCTCGGTCGCGTCGGAGAGGTCGATCCGCTCCGAGTAGGGGTACATGTTCGTGGTCGTGTAGGCGTCCACGACCCACTTCACGCGGCCGTCGACGATGGTCGGGTAGACCTTGCCGTCGGCGGTCAGGAACGGCGCCACCCGCTCGACGCGGTCGGCCGGGTCGCGCTCGTAGATGAGGCGCGACTCCTCCGAGATCGCGTTGTTCAGCAGGATGTCGGGCTCCTGGTACCGCAGCGCGTAGAGGATGCGCTTGAAGAAGTTGCTCAGCTCGACGCCGCCGTCGCCGTCGTAGCTGTTGGTGCGCTGGCCGCTGCCTTCGCCGCCGTCTCCTCCTTCGCCCTCGCCCTGGCCTTCGGGGCTCTCGCCGCCTTGGCCGCCGCCTTCACCGCCGCCCTGGCCGTCGGCCTGGGCATCGGCCTGCGCATCGGCGGGCGCGTTGGCGTTGTCCGACGTGGGAGTGGGGGTGGCGCCCTCCTCGTCCTCGGTGGTGGTGACGTCGTCGCTGGTGCCGCCCAGAGGGAAGTCGTACTCGGGCTCGGCGTTGGCGATGACGTAGTCGGCGCCCTCCTGGCCGAAGTAGATCCGCGGCTCGTACTCGCCCGTGGTTTCGGACAGCTCGCCCTCGGGCGGGATGTTGTATTCGGTGAAGACCGGCCGCCCCTGGTTGTCCACCTGGTTGCCGGCCGCGGCGACGATCCCGAAGCCGTGGGTGTAGACGGTGTGCCGGGTCAGCCAGTTGTCCTGGTCCTGCGGCGGCCCCGACAGCTCGCGTGCGGCGATGATCGTGTCGACGCTGTTGCCCTCGCCGTCCTGGTAGCGGTCGACGGCCAGCACCTCGGGGAACTGGTAGAACCCGCGCACCTGCTGCATCTGCTGGAAGGTCTGGGACACCACGGAGGGGTCGACCAGCCGGACGCTGGGGATGGTGGAGGCCTCGTCGGACAGCTGGTCTGCTGACAGTTCGGTCTGCGCGTCGTAGTCGGTGACCTCGGCGCTGTCGATGCCGTAGGCGGCACGGGTGGCCTCGATCGTGCGCTGGATGAAGGGTCGCTCCACCCGCTGCTCGTTCGGGCTGACCTGGAACTGCTGCACGATCGCGGGGTAGACGCCGCCGATCAGGATGGCCGACAGCACCAGCAGGCCGAGGCTGGCCACCGGCATCATCACGTTGCGCACGTAGATGTTGGCGAAGAACAGCAGCGCGCAGACCACGGAGATCACCGAAAGGATGATCACGGCGTAGAGGACCGCGTTGACGTCGGTGTAGGAGGCGCCGAAGGTGTAGCCGCGGCTGGAGAAGACCAGCCCGTACTGGTCGAGCCAGTAGGCGGCGGCGCGCAGCAGCACGAAGACGCCCAGCAGGACCGACAGCTGCACGCGGGCGGCGGGGGTGGCGCGCTGGCCCTGGCCCTGCAGCCGGACGCCGCCGTAGAGGTAGTGCACGACGACCGCGGCGATGAAGGCCAGCACCACGGCCGCGAACAGGTAACCCAGCACCACCCGCAGGAAGGGGTAGGTGAAGGTGTAGAAGGAGATGTCGCGGCCGAACTGCGGGTCCTCGACGCCGAAGGACGCGCCGTTGGCGAACTGCAGGTAGGTACCCCACTCACCGCTGGCCGAGGCGCCGGCCAGCACGCCGAGGCCGGCGACGATCGCCCAGAAGAAGAGCTTGCGGCGCGGTTCGATCGACATCCGGTAGCGCGCCAGCCCCTGTTGTTCGGGGCTCATCGGCGGCGCCAGCGGTCGGCTGCGGTAGGCGAAGTACATGCTGGCGCCGACGGCGGCGGCCATGACCAGGCCGCCGACGACGAACATGAGCACCTTCGTGCGCAGCTCGGTGAGGAAGATCGACGTATACCCGACGGAGTCGAACCACAGGTAGTCGGTCCAGAAGTTCGCGGCGGTCAGCAACCCCGCGATGACGACGACCACGGCCACTGCGACAGGCGCGAGCAGCCGGGATCGGCGGGGCATTCGCGCGGACGGTGCGCCGGGCGATCGGAAGCTCACGCCTCCCCCTCATAGGTAGCACTGCGGGTCGGTCGGTTGGGGACTCGGGTCCCTTCGGTAACGCAACTTATTGGGTGGTGCGGGGGTTCCCGAAACCCCGCGCCAGCCGATGACAACATGACATCGACTGTGCCTCGGTCAGGCATCGGAGCGCCGTGGTGCGACTTTACTCCGTCGGCGGCGCGCTTTCCGGTCTCCCTCGTCGGCCACCATGGAGGGGTGTCTTTCAACATTCGCGAAGCCGTCCTCGAACTCGAGCGCCACGCCGCCGGACAAGGCTGGGACCAGCCGGTGCGCATCTACGCTCTGGTGCCGACAACCGACCTGATGGAGCGTGAACCCGCCCTGGCGGAGATGCTGGGGCTGACCGGCGACGTCCCCGCCGACGACCTGACCCCGGTGGAGCAGGAACCGCTGCCCGAGGACGTCCCGTTGGAGGAGGCGCTGGGCAGGATGGCCTGGCCCGAGGCGGTGACCGGATGCGCCCTGGTGATGGAGCGCCTGGTGGTGAAGGGTTCCGACGCCACGCTGGACCCGCCCGACGACGTCGACGCGGGAACGTGGGCGCAGAGCCAGGAAGGGCGTGAGGAGGTCCGCATGGTCGCGGGTGTGCTGCGCGACGGCAGCCGGCAGTCGGCGATGCGGATGCGCAGCCACGACTCCGAGGACGAGGTGCTCAGCGGCGAGGACCTCGTGCCGGCGCTGACTTCGGCGCTGGCGATCACGCTGGAGGAGGACGGCGAGGAGGGCTGAGGCCCGCTCCGGCGCTGTGCCGGCCCGGGAGCGGACCCGGGCGGTGCCGCACCGGCGCGCGCCGGTGCGGCCGGAGGGCTCAGCCCGGCTGGCAGCGTGCCAGGTCGCCGTCCTCGCCGGCGCGAATGGCCTCCAGCGCGCCGACGGCGTCGTCGAGCGTGTTCACCTTGACGACCTCGATCTCGCCGGAGGCGGCGGAGTCGAACGTCTGCGAGCAGCTCTCGCCGGCGACGAGGAAGTATTCGGCCCCCTGCTGCTGGGCGCTGACCATCTTCTGCGCGATGCCGCTGACACCGCCGACCTCGCCCTCGGGGGTGATGGTTCCGGTGCCGGCGATGTGGTTTCCGCCGGTGAGGTCTTCGGGGGAGAGCCGGTCCATGGTGCCCAGCGCGAACATCATGCCGGCGCTGGGGCCGCCGATCTCGCCGACGCTGATGTCGACCTGGAAGGGGAAGTCCATCCGGTCGGCGATGAGGATGCCGATGACGGGGTCTCCGTCGTCGTTCGCCTTGGTGCCGACCTCGACCTCGACCCGCTCGCCGTCCCGGTCGACGGTGAGTGCGACGGGGTCTCCGGGTTCGCGGTCGGCGACGAGTTCGACCGCCTCCTGCTTGTCGGCGACGGGCTCGCCGTCCACCCGGGTGATGACGTCGTCCTTGCGCAGCTTGCCGCGGGCCGGCATGTCCTTCATGACCTGGGCGACGTAGGCGCTGGTCTCGTACTCGACGCCCAGCTGGGTCAGCGCCGCCGCGGTGGCCCGGCGCTGGGAGCTGTTCATCTCCACCGTCTGGGTCTGGGTGATCTCCTCGACGCTTCGGTCCGGCGGGAACAGCGCCTCTTGGGGGATCACCGCCTGGGTGGGCGACAGCCATGCGCCGAGCACGGTGAACAGGTCCATGCGCACGTCGGGTCCGCCGGAGTACTGCACCGTGACCATGGACAGCTCGCCGCCCTCGTGGCTGTAGCTCTCGGTGCCCTCGATTTGGATGATCTTCTCGCCGTCGGCTTCGCCCAGGGTGTTCAGCGCGATGCCGGGCGAGGCGACGAGGTAGGGCACGGGCAGGAACACCGCTCCCGCCCCGAAGCCGACCAGCAGCAGCAACGCGACGATCAGGGTCATAGCACGACGGAACATGCTGCACAGCCTAAACGGCGCAGAGCGGACCCCGATCTGGACCCGCCGCGGGCGGCTGTCGGTCGGCTACTCCGCGCCGACCCACTCCGTGTCGCCGTCGGTGAACTCCTGGTGCTTCCAGATGGGCACCTCGGCCTTGAGGTCGTCGATCAGCCGGCGGCAGGCGTCGAACGCCTCGTCGCGGTGCCCGGCCGCGGCGGCCGCGACCACGGCGGTGTCGCCGATCTCCAGGTCGCCGACGCGGTGCAGGGCGGCCACCCGCCAGACGGGGCGGCCGTCGCCGGAGACGTCGGCCACGACCTTCTCCATGACACGCCGCATGTCGCCCTCGGCGCGCGGGTGGGCGGAGTAGGCCAGGCGCGCGACGGCGCGCCCGTGGTCGTGGTCGCGGACCGTTCCGACGAAGAAGGCGGTGCCCCCGGCGCGGGGATCGCCCACTGCGGCGAGGACCTCGTCGACCGAGATCGGGGTTTCGCGCAGTCCTACCAGGCTGATGGCATCCACATGAGCGACAGTATCAACAGCGCCGGCGCCGCGGCCGGAGCCGGATCGGCCCCTGATCGCCGCGCGCGGCCGCGGCCCGAGTGGGTCAGCGGCCGCGCCGCTTGCGCAGGCGGCGCACCGCGGCCGCGGTCCCGATGGCCGCCGCCGCGGCGCCTGCGGCGCTGGCCGCGGTGATGGTGACCTCCTTGCGGCCGACGTTGCGTCCCACCAGCGCGGCCTTGCCGCTGCGCGCCTCCAGCAGCGCCTGCAGCGCACCCGCGTTGTCGTAGTCCGGCCGCCATCCGCTTTCGCGCAGAGTCGCGCAGTCGACGACGCACGGGTAGACGAGGAACTTCAGTTCGGCGGCCGAGGCGGGGGTGATGCCCGCAGAGTGCAGCCGCTGTGTGGCGCCGAAGACCAGGTTGGCCGGCACGTCGAAGCGGCGCAGCCCCGCGATCTCCTCGGCTTCGGCCTGGTCGAGCGCGCCCTCGCACCCCACCGCCAGCGCGCCGTCCTTGCCTACGACTCCGTGCACGGCGACGTGTTCCAGGGCGCCGGCGAGGTCGTCGACGTGGCAGAACTGCCAGCGCTGCTCGCGGCCCCGAACGGTCAGCAGCCGCGGGGCGGAGAAGTGGCGGCTGAGCACGGTGTCCAGGCCGGGGCCCACCAGCGGCGCGGGCCGCACCACGGTCACCGAGAGGCCGGGGTGGGAGCGGCGGGCGCGGCAGGCCAGGTCCTCGATCTCCACCCAGTCGCCGAGGAGGCCGGGCCCGGTCTCGGTGCGGACTTCGGAGTCCTCGGACATCGGCACGGGGTTGTCGGGGTCGGCGCCGTGGACCATGGTGCTGGTCAGCAGCACGACCCGGGGTACACGCCGGGCGGCGGCCGAGGTCAGCACGGTCTGGGCCGCGCGCAGGTTGTCGGCGCGCCGCTGCTTGGGCGCGGTCGCCAGAGTGCGGTCGTCTCCGGCGTGCACGAGCACGTCCACGCCCGGCAGGCAGGCCGCCAGCCGGGGGTCGCGGACGTCTGCGGTGCGCCAGGTGACGCCCAGCGGGACGCCCGCAGCCTCGTCAGCGCTGTCGCCGATCGCCACGACTTCGGCTACATGGCCGGAACTAGCAGCCTTGACCAGGCGTTCCACAAGGAGACGCCCGATACCCTCGGCGGCGCCGGTGACAGCTACCACCGGCGCGCGGGGGCGTGTGGTGTGCTGTGGGCGAACCTGGCTGGTTTCGGTATTCACTCCGGGCGGCTCCCAGCTAACGTGACAGTGGAGACAAACCTAATCCTGCCTGAGGTCTAATCGTGAGCGACCTACCTTTTGGTTTCAGCATGCCGAACGACCCCGACGACGAGTCCGGGCGCCGATCGGGCGACTCCGGCTCGGGCGCCGGCAGCGGCCCAGGCGGTGGCGGCCCCGGCGGCGGCGAGCCGGGGATGCCGGGCGGCTTCCCGTTCGGCGATCCGCAGCAGATGGCGCAGATGCTGCGCCAGTTCGCCGACATGATGGCAGCCCAGTCCTCGACCGGCGAGCAGCAGTCCGAGTCCGCCTCGGTCAACTGGGACATGGCCAAGAACATCGCCCGGCACGCGGTCTCCCAGAAGGGCGACTCCAGTGTCGGCGCGCACGATTTCGCCAAGGTCGAGGAAGCCCTGCGACTGGCCGACCTGTGGACCAACGAGGCCACGGCGCTGCCGTCGGGTGTGCACACCATGCAGGCCTGGAGCCGGTCGGAGTGGATCGAGAAGACCATGCCGACCTGGTCGAAGCTGTGCGAGCCGCTGACCCGGCGGCTGGTGGAGTCCATGGGCCAGAACCTGCCCGAGGAGATGCAGTCCATGGCGGGCCCGCTGATGGGCATGGTGCGCCAGATGGGCGGCATGCTCGTGGGCCAGCAGGCCGGCCAGGCCATCGGCGAGCTCGCCGGCGAGGTGGTGGGCTCCACCGACGTCGGCCTGCCGCTGGCCGGCGAGGGCACCGCGGCGCTGCTGCCCGACGGTGTCGCGGCCTGGGGCGAGGGCCTGGGCATTCCCGAGGACGAGATCCGGCTCTACCTGGCCGCGCGCGAGGTCGCTCTGCACCGGTTGTTCGGGCACGTCCCGTGGCTGCGCGGGCACGTGTTCAGCCTGGTCGAGGAGTACGCCCGGGGCATGTCCTTCGACATGAGCGGGCTTGAGGAGAAGCTCGGCCAGGTCGACATCGCCAATCCCGAAGCACTGCAGGAGATCCTCTCGGGCAGCGAGGGCGAGGGCCTGTTCCAGCCGCAGGACACCCCGCAGCAGAAGGCGTCGCTGGCCCGGTTGGAGACGGCGTTGGCGCTGGTCGAGGGCTGGCTGTCGGTCGTGGTCGACTCCGCGGTCGCCGAGCGGCTGCCGCAGTCGGCGGCGCTGGCCGAGGCCACCCGCCGGCGCCGGGCCACCGGCGGCCCCGCCGAGCACACCTTCGCCACTCTGGTGGGTCTGGAACTGCGGCCGCGCCGGCTGCGCGACGCCGCGGCGCTGTGGAGCGCACTGGAGGAGGCCCGCGGGATCGAGGGGCGCGACGCCGTGTGGGAGCACCCCGATCTGATGCCCTCGGGAGAGGACCTGGACGATCCCCAGGGCTTCGTGCACGGCCGCGGCGGCTCGGAGGCCGACGAGATCGACATCAGCCAGTTCACCGCCGGCTCCGCGGACGCCCCCGAGGAGTCCTCCGGCGACAAGCGGGCCGAGGGCGAGGGCGGCGACGACCGCGGGGAGGGCCCCGGCACGGGCGGAGGCTCCGCGTGAACGTGACCGGGCTGCACGCCGGCGCCCGGCGCGAACTCGCCGACTGGAGCGCACCCGATGCCGCACAGGAGGAGCTGCGCCGCTCCTATCTGGACCATCTCGACCGCCACCCCGACGCGATGTCGCGCGCCTGTATGCCCGGGCACCTGACGGCCAGCGCCGCGGTCGTCGACCCCGGCGGCACGCGCGCGGTGCTGACCCTGCACCGCAAGATCGGCAAGTGGCTGCAGACCGGCGGCCACTGCGAGGAGGGCGACCTCTCCCTCGGGGATGCTGCCCTGCGCGAGGCGGCCGAGGAGTCGGGCCTGAGCGGCCTGCGGCTGCTGCCGGGGCCGGTACGACTGGACCGCCACCGGGTGGGTTGCGGCGGCGGGACCTGGCATCTGGACGTGCAGTACGCGGTGGTCGCCGCGGCTGAGGACGCGGTGCTGACCCGCGACGCCGCCGAGTCGGCGGATCTGGGCTGGTTCGGCGTCGAGGAGGTCCCCGAGCCCACCGACGAGGCCTGCCGCCTGCTCGTTCGCGCGGCGGCGCAGGCCGTGCGCGCGCAAGCGGGACGAGACTCGGCGGCGCGCCGCTGACCTGCGCGTGCCCGGTGCCGCGCGTCGGGGCGGGCCCGCGGGTCAGGCGCTGTCGGAGCGGTCGAGTCCGGATGAGAGCCCGTCGTCGATGTCGTCGTCCTCTTCGCCGACCTCGCCGCTGCGGCCGTCCTCCAGGCGCGGGGCCGCGCTGACGCCCTCGAGGTAGCCGCGGGCCCGCTCGGCCTTGGGATAGCGGTGCACCAGGTCCCAGAACTCCTGGCCGTGGTGCGGGATGATCAGGTGCACGAGCTCGTGCACCAGGACGTAGTCGACGACCCACGACGGCATGCCCGAGAGCCGGCGCGACAGCCGGATGGAGCCGTTCTCGGGCGTGCACGAGCCCCAGCGGGTCTGCTGGTTGTCGACCCAGCGCACGCTGGAAGGGCGGGCGAGGCCTTCGAGGTAGCGGTCGGCGAGGTCGAGTGCGCGGGACTGCAGCGACTCGTCGTCGGGGCGGCGGCGCTCCTCGCGTGCCTCAAGTCGCTCCAGCATGCGATCGACCCAGCGCTTCTCTTCGGCGCGGGAGAACGAGGCTGGTACGAGGACGACCGTCTTGTCCCCGTCGCGGTAGGCCGACACCGTGCGCCGCCGGCGGGGACTTCGGCGTACCTCGACCTTGGTGTTCTGAGGCACAGATTCACGGTAGCTCAGACCGGGCCGACGACACAGGGCCGTGTTGCCACTTTTTGTTCCTTATCGGAAGTGATGACCCGGTCTGCCTGCGGCTACAGCGGCGCAACGGAGCGCAATCCGCGGTGACCTGCGGAACCCTTACCGCACCTCGCGTGACCGGTTCCGGCCGACAACGGGCCGGGGCCGGCCCACGCCGTGTTCGGCCGGACCGGCCCCTGAAGGGGTCACATCAACATAGGCGTGACCACGACACTTCCATGAGCAGGCTTTCGGCGCGGCGGCGCTCGCGCAGCTCGGCGCGCAGCCTGCGGGCCGAGAGCCGGCGGCGCTCACGCTCGCGCCGCTGGTCGACGTTCATCTGCAGGTTCACAAGCTCGTAGAGCAGCATTTTCCCGGGTCCTTTTCGTTCATGCAGGTAGTGCGGTTTCGAGGGCCGGTGGTCGGCGGCGGGCGGAGGGTCCGCGGCGGGCGGTCAGGCCGCCACGGGCTCGGCGTCCTTCCGGGGACGGCCGCGCGGGCGCTTGCGCGGCACGACCTTTCCGGAGACGAGGAGCTGGCCGCCCCAGACTCCCCACGGCTCCCGACGCTCAAGGGCGTCGGCCAGGCACTGCTCACGGACCGGGCAGTCCGCGCAGATCGCCTTGGCCGCCTCGACGTCCGCCGGTGCTTCGGCGAAGAAGAGGTCGGGGTCCTGCCGGCACGGGATCTCGGTCTCGCCGAAACTCGACGTCTCCAGGACCGACGCAAGCATCGGTGTCCTCCCTGATCTGTGGTGTCGAACGCGGTTGGCGGCTACATCGCCGGACGTCTGTGCGTCCGGCTACGGGGCCAGGACCTGCGATCGGCGGAGACGCTCCCGGGACCTGCCGGAACGGCGGTCTCCACTGAAGATCAAAATGGCCGCGGCCCCTATGTGGGGTCCGCGGCCACGGGGAAGACACCCGGCCGGTGTTCTAGGCCGGTATGCCCCGTGGACACTCCCCCACGACGCCCTTGGGGCGCGGGGTTCCTGCTGCGGGCTCGGTTTCCAGTCGGCTGATATCCGCGGTACGGGCACTGCGGGCATAGAAACGCCCGTGCTCGACACCGGGACGCATCCGGACGGCGCCGCGGGCGATGCCCTGGACGCCGAGCAGCTGCGACTCAGCACACGTGGCGCCGCTGCGCACGGTGTCCCAGGACATGGCGACGAACTCGCCGGAGACGACGACGGAACCGGGCCGCATATTCACGATCATCGGATGGGACACCTCCCCTCGGGGCCGGGCCGCGGACTCTCGTCCGCCGCCTGCGCGGGCGCTGACGGAGTCAACACTAGAGTGGCGCCGACACGACCGGCAAGCAATTTTTGACCTGGTGTTTCGTCCGGACTCGGCCACTGCGGCGATGGAATGGCCAACCTCGGCAGGGCGTTGGAATCGGGTCCGCTCATCCGGATCCCGAGGCCCGGGACCGCCGATCGCGGGCTCCGTCCGCAGGCGGTCCGCAGGCCGCGGACCGGACCGCGGGATACGGAGAAGCCTGCGAGGGTTCAGGACTCGCCCGAACCGTCGGAGTCGAGGACGCGCAGCAGCCCTTCCTGCACCACCGAGCACACCAGGTCGCCGTCGCGGGTGAACACCTGGCCCCGAGCCAGGCCGCGCGCGCCGCCGGCGGCGGGGGTCTCCTGTGCGTACAGCAGCCAGTCGTCGGCGCGGAAGGGCCGGTGGAACCACATGGCGTGGTCGAGACTGGCCATGGAGATGCCGGAGAACGTGCGCCCGTGGCGCAGCAGCACGGTGTCGAGCAGCGTCATGTCCGACGCGTAGGTCATCAGGCACACGTGCAGCATCGGGTCGTCGGGCAGGCTGCCGTCGACGCGCAGCCACACCAGGTTGTCGGTGGTGCTCAGGCTGGGATCGCGCTCGACCTCGAAGGACAGCGGGCCCACAGGGCGCAGATCGATCGGGTGCCAGCTGGCGAAGCGCGGTACGCGGCCGAAGGCGTTGTAGAGCCGCTCGCGCATGCTCGGCAGCTCCTCCGGGCCGGGCGCCTCGGGCATCGAGACGCGGTGCTCCAGTCCCGGCTCGTCCTTGTGGAACGACGCCGAAAGCGTGAAGATCGCCTTTCCGTGCTGGACCGCCGTGACACGCCGCGTAGTGAAGGAGCGGCCGTCGCGCACGCGGTCGACGTCGTAGACGATCGGCACCGAGGGGTCGCCCGGGCGGATGAAGTAGGCGTGCAGGGAGTGCACCCGCCGATCCTCGGGCACGGTGCGGCCCGCGGCCACCAGCGCCTGGCCGGCGACCTGCCCGCCGAAGACCCGTTGCGGCCCGCCGTCGGGGCTGCGGCCGCGGAAGATGTTGTCTTCGATCCGCTCCAGGTCGAGGATCTCCAGCAGGCCGTCGACGGACTGGCCCTGCTGGGCAGGCGGCTCGGCGGTGTCAGTCGGCCTGCTCTGTGCGTCCCCCATGGGGCACTCCTCCTCGGTACTCGGCGGCGGGTTCGTCGCCTGCGCATAGGGCCAGCACGGCATCACCGTAGCGCTCCAGCTTGACGGCTCCCACGCCGGACAGGCGCGAGAGTGCGGCCTTGTCGGCCGGCAGGTGCTCGGCGATGGCCTGCAGAGTGGCGTCGGTGAAGATCACATAGGCCGGGAGCCGCTGCTCCTCGGCTACGCCGCGACGCCAGGCCTTCAGCCGCTCCAGCAGCTCCTCGTCGTAGTCGGCCGGGCAGTCGCCGCACCGCGCAAGCTTGCGTTCGGCGGCCTCGGTGAGGGTGTTCCCGCAGATCCGGCAGCGCACCAGCTTGGCCTGTCTGCGGTTCTCGCGGTTGGCCAGCGACGGCGAGGCCGGGCGCAGGCCGTCCAGGAAGCGCGAGGGCTTGCGGGACTTGCGGCCGCCGGGCGAGCGGGCCAGCGCCCACGACAGCGAGAGATGCTCGCGGGCGCGGGTGACGCCCACGTAGAACAGTCGGCGCTCCTCTTCGATCTGGTCGGCGGACTCGGCGAAGACGATCGGCATCAGGCCCTCGGTCAGCCCCACCAGGAAGACGGCGTCCCACTCCAGGCCCTTGGCCGAGTGCAGGGAGGCCAGCGTGACGCCCTCGTACTCGGGCGCGTGCTCGGTGGCCACGCGGGCCTCCAACTCCTCGACGAAGTCGTCCATGGCGGCGCCGGGGCGCGCCGCGGCGACGTCCTCGGCCAGTTGGGCCAGCGCAGCCAGCGATTCCCAGCGCTCGCGCGCCTGGCGGCCCTCGGGTGCCTCGGGGGTCAGTCCGAGGGGCGCGAGGATGTCGCGCACCGTCTGCACAAGGGGGTCGGAGCCGGCTCCCTGGCGGGCGCCGCGGAGGGTGTGCACGGCCTGGCGGATCTCGGGGCGTTCGAAGAAGCGGGTGGCGCCGCGCACGGTGTAGGCCACCCCGGCGTCGGCGAGCGCCTGCTCGTAAGCCGCCGACTGGGCGTTGGTGCGGAACAGCACTGCGATTTCGCGCGCGGGGACTCCGGAGTCGATCAGTGCGGCGATCTTGCGTGCCACCGACGTGGCCTCGGCGGGCTCGTCGTCGTACTCGGTGTAGAGGGGGTCGGGGCCGTCGGGGCGCTGGGCCGACAGCTCCAGGCGGTGCTCGGCCGCCGGGCCGCGGGCGTGCTTGAGCGCGCCGTTGGCCACGCCCACCACCTGCGGCGTGGAGCGGTAGTCGCGGACCAGCCGCACCACGGTCGCGTGCGGGTACGCGGCCGAGAAGCCGGTGAGGTAGCCGGGGGTCGCTCCGGCGAAGGAGTAGATGGTCTGGTTGGGGTCGCCCACCACGCAGATGTCGTCGCGGTCTCCCAGCCAGGTGTCCAGCAGCAGCTTCTGCAGCGGGTTGACGTCCTGGAACTCGTCGACGACGAAGTAGCGGTACTGGGCGCGCACGCGCTCGGCGATCTGCGGGTGCTCGGCGATCATGGCCGCGGTCAGCTCCAGCATCGACTCGAAGTCGAGCAGGTTGCGGTCGCGGCACTGCTCCTCGTAGGCCTCGTAGACGCGTGCCACGTCGTGGACGGGCATGGGCGCGGTGCGGCCGACTTTGGCGATGGACTTCTCGTAGTCGGCGGGGCGCACCTGGGTGGCCTTGGACCACTCGATCTCGCCGGCGAGGTCACGCAGGCCCGTGCGGTCCAACTGCAGTCCGCAGGCGTAGGCGGCGCGCGAGACCTCCTGGATCTTGCTCTCGACGAGGGTGGGCATCGGTCCCCCGACCGCCTGCGGCCAGAAGTAGGAGAGTTGGCGGATGGCCGCGGAGTGGAAGGTGCGCGCCTGGACCCGGGGCGCGCCCAGCGAACGCAGCCGGCCGCGCATCTCGCCGGCGGCGCGGGTGGTGAATGTCACCGCGAGGATCTGCTGCTCGGTGGCGACGCCGCTGGCGACCGCGTGCGCGATTCGGTGGGTGATGGCGCGGGTCTTGCCGGTGCCGGCTCCGGCCAGGATGCACACGGGTCCGCGCAGGGCGCGCGCCGCCTCGAGCTGTTCGGGATCGAGTCCCTCCAGCACGCGGTCGGGGTCCATGCTTGCGCCTCCATTCCGCTCCGGCCCGGCCGGAGCACCGGGCGGGCCGTGGGGTTCGGGTCGTGACGGCTCGGCGTATCAGCGGCCGGCCGCGGCCGCGCCGATCACATCCGTCCACTCAGTCTCTCAAGTCTCGGGGGGCGGCGCGCCCGGAGGAAGCGCGGCCGGACCGGTTGTGGACGCGCCGCACGCGCCGGGCGCTGCGGGCGCCCCCGCCGGTCGCGGCGGGGGCCGCCGC
>NZ_JROO01000069.1 GCF_000826685.1 Streptomonospora alba | reverse complement strand
GCCGGGCGCTGGGCGCGGTCTGCGCCGCGCTGGCCCTCACCGGCGCGGTTCTGCTCGTCCGGCCTCCGCCGACGCCTTCCACCGAGGTACTCGTCGCCGCGCGCGGCCTCGACGCGCTCTCCGCGCTGTCATCGGGCGACGTCGCGGTGCGGGCGCTGCCCTCCGAAGCGGTGCCCGAGCAGGCGCTGCGCCCCGGCGACGATCCCGCAGGCCGTTCCCTCACCGGTCCCGTCGCCCGCGGCGAGGTCCTCACCCGCGCCCGCATCGCCGGCCCCGTCGCGCGCGGCTACGGGCCCGGCCTCGTCGCGGCTCCCGTGCGCCTGCCCGAAGACGTCCCCACCGGACTGCTGCATCCGGGCAGCCGGGTCGACGTCCTGGCGGCGGGGCGCGAGGACGCGGCCGCCTTCGGCGGCGAGCCCCGGCCCGCGCGCACCGTCGTCGAGGACCGCCCGGTGATATCCGTCTTCGAGCCCGATGCGGCCGCGGGCGCGGGAGGCGTACTGGTCGTACTCGCCGTCCGCCCCGACGAGGCCGGGGCCCTGGCGGGCCACGCCGCCTCCTCGCGGCTCTCGGTCACACTGCGCGGGTGACCCCGCCGGAAAGCGGTGAGGCCGAAACCGGAGCCGGGCGTCCGCATCGTCACGAGGCGGATCAGCGCCGGGGCCGCGCGTTGCGCCCGCTGCACCGGTGCGGTCACGCCCGCAGCCGCGGACCGACGCGGTCGAGACGTCGGGCGCCCGCCCGGGGGCGGGCCCGACGGCCGGATCAGCCGTGCTCGGCGTCGTACTCCCAGTGCCAGGGCTCGAAGGGGTTGGAGTAGGCCCACTGCGGGTGGAACCAGTTCCACTGCCTGGAGTTCTCCTCCAGCCATTGGAACTGCGCACTGCTCTGGTTCTGCACACCGCCGCACAGGTCGACGGCCAGACCCCAGCCGTGGTTGCTCGTGCCGGGGACCGCAGCCATGCCGGGCGGCTTGGTGGCGTAGAGGCTCTGCTGCTTGGACAGGTCGCGGTAGGTGCTGGTCAGGCACATGCCTTCGCCGAACTTCTCGGTGTAGGCCTTGTTCATCTCCAGGAAGTCCACCGCGGCGTCGGCCCGCAGCGACTCCCCGTCCTGGTGCAGCCCGCACAGCGCGTTCTGGGGCAGCAGGCCGTTGGGGTGTCCCGAGGCGTTCTCGGCGACCGAGGGATCGCACTCGACGCCGGCGAAGTAGGCCTCGGGGTCGAGCCCGCGGTCCTCGAGCAACTTCTCCAGCCTGTTGGTGCTCTTCTCGGACTTGGCCCGCAGGTCCTCCAGATCGTCCTCCAGTTGCACCCGCTTGAGCTGGGTCTCCGTCTGCAGCTCCTGGGCCTGGGTGGCGAGGTCGGACTGCTCGTCGCGCAGATCGCTGGCCTTGTCCATCATCGCCTCGCGGTCGTCGGAGAGCTTGAGCACGTGCGACTCGACCTGGAGGTCCTGATTGAGCTTGCCCGAGGTGAGGATGCCCAGGACGCCGGCGTTGGGCCGCTTGTAGAGCGTGCTGCCGAGCTGGGCCAGCGGCTCGCGCATCTCGGAGAGGCGGAGCTCGGTCTGCTGCAGATCGTGGAGTGTGGAGACGAGTTCGTCCTGGGCGTCGTCCAGCTCGTCTTCCTTCGCCGTGTATTCGTCGGTGGCCTCCTCCAAGTCCTCCTTCGCCTTGTCCGCCTTCTTCTTGAGCTCATCCAGGTCGGAGTCGGCCGAGGCAGGCGAGGTCACCGGCGCGAGTGCTGTCTGTGCGCCGGGCACCAGGAAGAGTGCGGTGATGAGGACGGCGATCACCGAGAGTGCGCCATGCCTGCGTAGGCGGGCGAGCAGCGGCAGCGGGGACTTGGAGGACCCGATTCGCTGCACGCGGTCGGTTCGCCGCGTCGAATCGAGGAAAAACGGCACGAGGGTCCTCCGGTCGCGAGTAAAACGGTGGTACACGAGCCGCAACGCAAGTTACTACATGTCCACTATCGGCCGGACCGGCGTGGATCGAGCAGACGAAAGCGGGGGGACACGGGGGAACCCGTATCGCCGACCAGCTCCGGCGTTCGTGCGTAACGGCAGGTCACCGGGTGTACAAGGTCGCGTTCCAGGCTAAGGCAGGTCACAGAGCCATAAACTTCACCAAAGGGATTTATGGTGAATCGTGACCAACGCCACAGGAGCACCATGTCAACTTCAAGGGCTCTGAGGGTACCGCTCCCCGCCCCCGCGCCCGCGGCCCACCGAGCCCGCATCCTCCGCTAGGCTGGGCCCCGCGGTTCCGGCCTCATAGCTCAGGGGACAGAGCACCACTCTCCTAAAGTGGGTGTCGGAGGTTCGAATCCTCCTGGGGCCACCTCATCCCGGCGGCACACGGATCGGCCGGCCGGTGCCCTCCGCCAAGCGCCGCAGCATCCTCGCCCCTGGCGAAGCGGGTGCGGCCCGCGTCTCCCGTCTCCGCCAAGGCCCCGAACAACCGGGGCCGCCCCTCGTTCCACGACGAGAGGGGCCACGGCGTGCGTGCATCGCAGCCGTCGCCACCCTCCGCAGCGACGCAGTCGGCCGAGCCCGTCGGTGACTCAGACGCGGACGAGGGTGAGGTAGGCGAACCCCACCGTCTCGCGCATGCCGCGCAGCCGGGCATCGCGGTGGGCGTCCGCCTTTGCGCGGACCTCCCCTGCCTCGGGCGAGTCCGGGTTCTGCCGAAGCCAGTCCTCCCGGCCCTGGGCGTGGCGGGACTCGAAGTCGTCCCACTCGTCCAGGTCCGCCTGGGAGAGCGCGAGCAGCCGGAATCCGTGTGACAGCGCGACCTCGACCAGATCGGGCAGCGATCGGTACTGGAGCCGCGGGATAGGCATGGCCGACAGCTCGGCGGAGGTCGGCGTGCGCAGCCAGAAGCACTCGCCGAACAGCAGCCTGCCGCCGGGGCGCAGCAGATCGCTGAGGGCCGCGAGCGCGTTGCTCGTATGCGTTTCGGGGGCGCCGCCCCACACGTGGGCGGCGCCGACGTTGATCACCGCGTCCTCCGGTCCCCCGGACCACCTGCCCGCGTCACCGGTCGCCGGTTCGACGCGCTCGGCCAATCCGCGGGCCGCAGCGTTGGCCCGGCCGTGCGCGACGGCGTCTTCGTCGCTGTCGATCCCCAAGCCGGTGGCCGCGGGCTCGGCCGCCACTGCGCGAAGCAGGAGTTCGGCCCACCCGCACCCGAGGTCGACCACCCGGGATCCGGCCAGTGGGGCGAGCGTCCGGATCAGCCGGTCGGCGCGCTCGTCCGAAAGCGGGCTGTTGAAGTCGAGAGCGCGGTACACGGGAGGAATCCTGGGCGAGACCATCCGACAACGCTCCCGGCCCCCCACGAGCGCTGTCCATCGGATTTCGGTGCAGCACGTGCGTGCTCCCGCTGCAGCGGGAGACGGAGCGGGAACCGAACAGGTCTGCCGGGCAGGCGCAGACGACCGACGAACCCGTTCGGGCCTCGCCTCACGTCCTCGGAGCGGAAGGGTTCCGCGGTCAGCGTCCGCCTTCGTGGCCCCGGCGGCTGTCGTAGCTCTCGCGGGCGGTGGAGATCTCGTCCCGATGCGCCCTGGTCCACGAAACGAGCGGATGGACGGCGGCGAGCAGGCTTTCGCCGAGGCCGGTGAGCGCGTAATCGACGCGCGGGGGAACGACGGGATGGACGGTGCGGCTGACCAGCCCGTCGCGTTCGAGATTGCGCAGCGTCAGCGTGAGCATCCGCTGGCTGATCTCCTCGATGTCCCGGTCCAGCTCGCTGAAGCGGCGCGTACCGCTTCCCAGAAGCTCGACGACCAGCAGCGACCACTTGTCCGCCAAGCGGTCGAGTAGATCCCGGATCTCACACGAGGTCGTAGCACGCACATCGGTGTGCGTTGCCGACATTGATGTGCCGTCTTCCATCGAGCACCATCCTGACTGAAGATGAGGTCGATTACCAGAAGTAACCGACCCCACAGGAGATGACCATGACCGGGCTCGACGTCGGCGTGTTCCTGCCGACCATGACCGATGGTCGCGCGCCCGTAGCGGATGTGGCCGCCGCCGCGCGCCACGCCGAAGGACTCGGCTTCGAGTCCGCATGGGTCGTCGACCAGCTCATCGCAGGCGAAGGAGTACCGGTGCTGGACAGCATCGTCTCGCTCGCCGCGGCCGCGGCCGCCACCGAACGGATCAACCTCGGACTGGGCGTGCTCGTCGCTCCGCTGCGGAACGTGGTGTGGCTGGCCAAGCAGGTGGCGTCGCTGCAGCACGTCTCCCGCGGTCGGCTTCTGCTCGGTGTCGGGGTCGGCGGCGAGCGGCACCGCCGCTCCTGGGCCGCAGCCGGGGTGCCCCGGAGCGAACGCGGCCGACGCACCGACGACGCGCTCGACGTGTTGCCGGATCTCGTCGCCGGCCGGGCGGTGCGGCTCGGCGCAGAACCGCACAGCCCCGAAATCCGGCTCGCGCCTGCCGCACCGATGCCGGAGCTGCTGGTCGGCGGGATGTCCGATGCGGCGATCCGCCGCATCGCCCGCTACGGCGACGCGTGGTTCCTCCTGCCGGGGCCGTCCGAAGGCGTCGCCGCAGGCAGAGCCCGACTGGCGGAACTGGCGGCCGCAGCGCACCGCCCGACGCCCGCCATCACGGCAAGCACCATGGCGGTACTGCACCCGGACCCGGCGGTGCCCGAGGACGCCGCGCTGCGGCGGTCGCTGTCCGACCCCGACGGCATGTTCGGCATACCCCCCGAACACGTCGACTCGGTCCTGGTCGGCGGCGACCCGCCGGCCATCGCCGCCCACGTGGCGCGGCTGGCCGAGCGCGGCGCCGAGCGGGTCGCGGTCACGCTTGCCTCGGGCGATTGGTTCCGGCAGGCCGAACTGCTTGCCGAGGCCCGCGATCTGCTGCCTACGGACACGGGGGCAGAGGCGCCGGGACACGGCCGGCGAGCCGGCGCCGACCACGTATGAAGGCGGCGGCGCGACGATCCGGACCGGCACCGAGGTACCCGCGCGATGCGCTGACCGCGGGCGGCGTCCGGTCCGATGAGTTCCCGGCTCGCCCGCAGTCGACACTCCGAGACGACCGCGACTGTGGAGGCGACGATGCGCAACCCGAGCCTGGAGAAGCTGGATCCCCTCGTCGGCCGATGGACGCTGACGCTGTCGGACGCCTGGTTCCTGGAGCCGCCCGGCACCGAGGTGCAGGGGTGGGCGGTCTTCGAGTGGGTCGGCGACGCGTTCATCCTCATGCGCTGCGAGATCGGCGGGGAGTCGGGCTACGAACTCGCGATCGGCCGCAGCGACGCCCGCGACGCCTACGCGGCGTTCTACCACGACGATCGCGGGGTCTCGCGGCTGTTCCAGATGACGTTCGACGAGGCGGGCTGGACGCTGACCCGCGAGGACCCCGACTTCCACCAGCGCTTCCTCGCCGATGTGCAGGAGGATGCGATCGAGGGCCGCTGGGAGGCGTCGGACGACGAGGGGCGCACCTGGCGCAAGGACTTCGACCTCACCCTGCTGCGCTCCTCCGAGCAGCCCTGACGTACACCGCCCTCCGGTGCCGAGCGACCGAAGGCACCGGAGGCTCGCCGGGACCGGCCTCGGCGGTGAACCGGCTCACCGGGCCGGGGAGAGGTTCCGTTCAGCCCGCTCGTGCAGCGCGATGCCGACCGCGACGGAGACGTTGAGGGACTCGGCCGCCGCGCTGAGCATCGGAATCGAAACCGTGGTGGCCGACGCCTCGTCGAACGGGTCCGAATGCCCGCCCTTCTCGCTGCCGAAGAGCAGCGCCAGCCGCTCCTGCTTGCCGCCGAGCTCCTTGACCGAGATGTCGCCGTGGGAGTCGAGCACGGTCAGCGGCATACCGCTGTCGCGGACGAAGGCGGCCGCCTCCTCGCGTTCGGCCAGGACGATGGGCAGCGAGAAGACGTAGCCGCGGCTCGATCGCAGCAGGCGCCGATCGGCGATGGTGGTGAGGTCGCTGTCGACGAGGACCATGCCGGAGGCTCCCAGCCCGTAGGCCGTGCGCACGATCGCGCCGACGTTGCCGACGATCTTCACGCCGTCGAGGACGACGACGTCGCCGTCGAGCGCAGCGATGTCGCCGAACTTGGCCGGCCGGGGCACGCGGGCGATGCCGAACGTCTTCGCCTTCCGCTCGCCCTTGAAGATCTGGTTGACGATCGAGAAGTCGACGAGCCGTACCGGGATGTCCTTCTCACGGCACAGGTCGAGCAGTTCCCCGGAGATCTCGGCGTTGTCGCTGCCGTAGACCTCGATGAACTCGACCCCGGCGCCGATGCACTCCAGCAGGGGCTCGGTGTCCTCGATCAGCGTCGTCTTGACACTGGCCCGCGAATGCTTGGTGACATCCATGATGCGCTGCACAGCAGGGTCGGACTTGCTCGTGATCGTCTCCAGATCGGCCATGCGCCGATGGTATTAGCCGACGGCCGTCCCCCCGCCCAGATAGCGCAGGACGGCGAGCACACGGCGGCTGTAGGCGGGAGTGCGCCCCAGCTCCAGTTTGTCGAAGATCGCGTTGACGTGCTTCTCCACCGCACTCTGGGAAACGAACAGGCGTCGGGCGATGGCCGGATTGGTGTACCCCTGTGCCATCGCAGCGAGTACGTCGCGTTCCCGCTCGGTCAGCCGGCCCAGCGGATCGCCGGGGGAGTTGCGGGCGAGCAGGCGGCGCACCACCTCCGGGTCGACGGCCGCACCTCCGGCCGCCACCCGTTCCAGCGCGTCGAGGAACTCCCCCACTTGGCCGACCCGGTCCTTGAGGACGTAGCCCACGCCCGTGGCGGGCCCGGTCAGCAGTTCGACGGCGTAGCGCTGCTCCACGTACTGCGAGAGCACCAGCACCCCCACCCGGGAGTGGGTGTTCCTGAGGTGCAGCGCCGCCCGCAGCCCGTCGTCGGTGTGGGTCGGCGGCATCCGCACGTCCACGATCGCCACGTCGGGCGGATCGCGGTCGACGGCGGCGAGCAGCGCGTCGGCGTCGCCGACCCCGGGGAGCACCGTGTGCCCCTCTTCCTCAAGCAGCCGGCCGATCCCCTCCCGGAGCAGCACCGAGTCCTCGGCCACGATGACGCGCATCTACCTCCGCCCTTCCGCCGTGTCCCCGTGCACTGCCGCAGTCGTACGGGCGGGCCGGCCGGACCCGGCGGAAGGCTGGGCCCGCCCGGAGCCGGCACGCGGCAGCCATGCGGTGACGACGGTGGGCCCGCCGCGCGGGCTGCACACCTCCAGTCGGCCGTCCAGCGCCGCGACGCGGCGGGCCAGTCCGGCCAGGCCGCCTCCCTGCGTTTCGGCGCCGCCGCGCCCGTCGTCGGTCACGCGGACCGTGACGGTGGCGGGGTCGCTGTCGGCGAGGTCGACGGTGATCTCCGCGGCGCCCGCGTGCTTCACCGCGTTGGCCACCGCCTCGCGGACGATGAAGTAGGCCGCCGTCTCCACGACCTGAGCGGGGCGGTGGGCCAGGCGGTCGGTCACGCGCACCGGGACACCGGCGCGTTCGGCGAGTTCGCCCAGCGCGGCGGCCAGCCCCGCCTCGTCCAGCACCGTGGGGTAAACCCGCCAGGCCACCTCGCGGATCTCTTCGGCGAGCCGCTGCGACTCCTCGTGGGCCTGGCCGACGAGCCGGGCGGCGCGCTCGGTGTCACTGCCGCGCCGGGCCCGCCCCAGCAGCATCGCCAGCGCGACCACCCGCTGCTGGACGCCGTCGTGCAGGTCGCGTTCGATTCGGCGCCGCTCCTCGTCGACCGCGTGCACCACACCCGCGCGGCTATCGGTCAGCTCGCCGATGCGGTGCATCATCCGGTCCTGCAGACTGGGCCCGAGCATGAGGCGGGCGAACCGGCGCTCCAGTGCCGACAGCAGACCGCTCCCCAAGCCGATGCCCATCAGCAGCACCGCACCGAACGCCAATCCCACCGTCCGCGAGTCCGCACTCATCACGACACCGGGCAGTGCGATGTCGATCCGGTGGCTGGTGCCGGTGGCCTGGTGCCATACCACTCCACCGAAGACCAGCAGCGCCATGAGCAGGGCGATGTGGATCAGGTAGCCGGTGATCAGCCCCCAGGGGATGCGCAGCAGCAGGTACTCCAGGAACCGCCGCCGACCCTGCGCGGGCTGGATGTCGCAGTCGAGCCACCCTGCCAGCCGCCGCAGGTCCAGGTGGACCAGCCATGTCACGGCAGCCGCGGCGCGACGTCGGCACGCCCGGTGTGCGCGGGGCCAGGGCAGGCTCACCGGGAGCAGCATCCCGACCAGGACCAGCAGCACAAGCGTCCCCGCCGCGATCACTGCGCCCAGCGCGAGCCCGATCAGCCGACGCGCGCCCAGGCCGACGAGCCGACCCGGCGACGGCCGCGGGCCGGCGTGCGGTGCGGTGGGGGGTTCCATGGGTCCTGATCCTAGACGGGCGGGGGCCGGCGTTCCGCGGGTCCGAAGCGGCCCCCGACGGGACCGCTGCCCTGCCGGCGGCCGCGTGCGCTGGGCCGTCGCCCCGGCGCTGCGGTGCTCCCCCGCCCGGTACTGCGGCGCGCCGCAGGAGGATTCGACGGCCCGCCCCATCAACGGGGCGCGGCGGTGCTCCGTAGCGTCGCCGTCATGTCAGAGACCACGTCCCCTCCTTCACCCCGGAACCGACGGCCCGATGTGCCGGTACGCGAGGTGGCGATCTTCGTCGGCCTCGCCTACGTCCTGGCGTGGCTGGTTTTCACCCCGGCTCTGCTGGGCGGCGCGGAACCCGCCGACCCCGCGTTCGGCGTGAGTACACAGATCTACGTGTTCACTCCGGCCTCGGCCGCGCTGCTCGTAGTGTTCCTCGTCCGGCGTCCGGCGCAGCGGGCACGCGCGCTGGGGCTCGTCCCGCTCCGCCCGGTGCGCCGCATCGTCGGTTACAGCCTTCTCGCCCTGCTGCTGTTCGTGGTACTGGGGTTCGTCGCCACGCTGGCCGCGGCCGCGCTGGGCGTGATCCGGCTCGACCTCGCCGACTTCTCCGGGGCGCGTGCCGCCATCGAGGAACGCGCTCCCTCGGCCGCCGACGCCGTGAGCGCGACCGGGTTCCCCACGGAGGCGTACCTGCAGGCCCTGGTGGTGGTCTTCGTCGCGATCCTGCCGATGTCCCTGCTGTGGAACGTCGGTGAGGAACTCGGCTGGCGGGGCTATCTGCTGCCGCGGCTGCTGCCGTTGGGCGTCTGGCCCGCGCTCCTGCTCAGCGGGCTGATCCACGCGCTGTGGCACGGCCCGCAGATGCTCATCCACCTCCGCTCGGGCGGCTGGGGATGGGAGAACCTCGCGCTGTTCGTCGTCTCCGTGACCTTCGCCGGGGTGCTGTTCGGCTGGATGCGACTGGCCTCGGGGTCGGTCTGGCCCGCCGTGGTGGCCCACGCCGCCAACAACTCCCTGAACATCCTGGGCTTTTTGACCCTCAGCGCGGCCGACTCCCCCACCTCGCTGCTGTACCCCGGAGGCCTGGGCGGGGTGATCGGCCTTGCGGTGGTGCTGGCCGTGGTCGGCGTGCTGGCGGCCACGGGCCGACTTCGCATGCGGAACCCGGATCGGAACGGGGCGGCCCCTAGACTCCCCCCATGGACGAGCGCACCCTCTATCTGGTCGTGACCGGAGCCGCCGCGCCGCGCGAAAGCGCGGTCGACCTCGTGCGGGCGGCGCACGAGCGGGGATGGGCGGTGACGGTGATCTCCTCGCCGATGGGCACCCGGTTCCACGACCCCCACGAACTCGCCGGTATCAGCGGCGCCCGGGTTCTGGCGGACTTCCGGGTGCCCGGCACCGGCCAGCGCCTACCGCCGCCGGACGCGCTGCTGGCCTGCCCGCTCACCTTCAACTCGTTGAACAAGATCGCCGCCGGGTTCGCCGACACCATGGCCGTCGCGGTCGTCTGCGAGATGCTCGGCTACGGCGTGCCCACCGTCTGCGTCCCCAACCTCAACGACCCGCTGGCCCGCCACCCGGCCGTCGGGCCCAGTGTCCGGACGCTGCGCGGCATGGGCGCTCACGTCCTCTACGAGCCGGACTCCCCCGCCGATCTCCCCCCGTGGCAGGAGGTCCTCGACGCCGTCGCAACCGCCGCCGGCACCGGCGCGTCCGGGCCGCGATGAGCGGTCGGGACCACGGCTCCCGACGGACGAGCGCTCCCGGACTTCCGCGTCACACGATGGCGATCCACACGGCGGGCACGGCGGCGAGGCAGGCCACGCGGACGACGCGCTCGGGCCAGGCACCGGTGGCGAAGCGCAAGCAGCGCGGCGTGCCGAGCATGGCCCAGCGACGCCCTCGGATGCGCAGCGGCCAGGCCAGCGGCACGGCGCTTCGGGTCAGCGCGTCCCCGAACGAGTGCACGAGCATCCCCGCCGCCACGATCACGCCCGCGTAGGGGCCCGGGGAGGCTCCGCCCCGGACCAGGAGCAGGGCGATCACCGCCGCGGCGAGCGTCGCCAGGGGACGGCTGAGGGGCTGGTCTCCGCGCCTGCGGCGGGTCGGCGACTGGGTCAGCCCGCGCAGACCGACGCCGATCGTGAACCACAGCACCGCGCCCAGCGCCCACGGGTTCAGCGAAGCGGCGGTACCCAGCGCCGCACCGGCCGCCAGGGCCGCCGCGGGCGTGTGCCACAGGTGCCGGTGCTCGCCGTTGCGGGCGGTGTCGGCGGCCGTGGCGGTGCGATGGTAGACCGCTGCCGAGATCCACCGTGCCCCCGCCGAGACCAGCCGGGTCACGGGCCCCTGGAACCGGGTGACGGTCGAGGCGGGGTGGTCGACGTCGGGCAGCAGCGCGGCTCCGGCGCCGACGGCCGCTCCAGCGGCGAGTTCGACCGGGCCCGCGCCGAAGACCGGCGACAGGGCGGCGGTGGCCAGCAGGCCGGCGATCAGGCCGGTGGCCGCGTGCGAGGACGCCATCATCGGCGGTCTCCCAACCGGGGTAGGGGGTGCGCCTGCCTCTCTCGGGCCGCTGACCGACAACGGGTCCGTTGAGTCGCCGTCCTCGCGGCGAGTCCGGCGGCGGTCGCCGCCGCGGTGTGATCCGCCGCGGCGGGGTGCTCGACCACGCACGCGGCTACCTTTCGGACCTGTGTAAGCGGGTAGCGGAGGCGCGGACCCGGCCCGTGCACCCGGCCGGTCCGCGCACGGTTCGCAGCACGAGGACGCGTGGAGGTTTCCACCATGGGACGCGTGACGCCAGACGACGTGGCCGCGCTGGCCATCCGTACGGGGCTGGGGGCGACGCTGTTCGCCCACGGGACGCAGAAGCTCTTCGGCTGGTTCAACGGAGGCGGCCTGGAAGCCACCGGCGGCGGTTTCCACAGCATGGGCTACCGCCCGGGCAGGCAGATGGCCGTGGTCGCCGGGCTGTCCGAGAGCGTGGGCGGCGCGGCGCTGGTCCTGGGCCTGGGCACGCCCGCCGGCGGGGCCGCCGTCGCCGGCGCGATGAGCGTGGCGGCCGAGACCCACTCCCCCAACGGCTTCTTCAACACCGAGGGCGGACTGGAGTACCCGTCGCTGATCGCACTGAGCGCGGCCGCACTCGCGGTCCGCGGGCCGGGCCGGCTGTCGCTGGACGAGCTGACCGGGCATGTGCTGAACCGGCCGTGGATGAGCGTGGCGGCGCTGGCCTCGGTGCCGCCGGCGGTGTGGGCGGTGGTGGCCCGCAAGCACCGGGCCCTCGCCCAGGATGCCGTGGAGCAGGGCAGCACGGCCGAGCAGGACAGCGCCGAGGGCGCTGTCGGCTGACCGGCGCGCGCGGGCGCCTCAGCCGCGGCGGGCCTCGTCCCGCCCGCGGCAGGCCAGGGCGTCGGCGCGCTCGTTGCCGGTGTCGCCGCTGTGCCCGCGTACCCAGTGCCATTCGATGCGGTGCCGGGTGGCGGCGGCGTCCAGGCGCTGCCACAGGTCGGCGTTCTTGACCGGCTTCTTCGCGCTCGTCATCCACCCCGAGCGCTTCCAGCCGCGGATCCAGGCGGTGATGCCGTTGCGGACGTAGGTGCTGTCGGTGTGCAGGTTCACCGGCAGCGGCCGCTTGAGCGCCTCCAGCGCCATGATCGCGGCCGTCAGCTCCATGCGGTTGTTGGTGGTCTCGGTCTCGCCGCCGTAGAGCTCCTTGGTGTGCTCGCCGTAGTGCAGCACCGCCCCCCAGCCGCCGGGGCCCGGGTTGCCCGCGCAGGCGCCGTCCGTGTAGATCCGGACCGAGCTCTCCTGGGCGGCTTGCTCTCCGCTCGTTCGCACGCCGGGCAATCTACCGCGCCCGAGCGATGCGGCGCAGGCTCACCCTGCCGGGGCCCGGCCTCGGCCGGAGTACTTCCACGTAGCCACGATGACGCAGGCCACCGTCACCAGCAGCGCCCAGGCGCCGAACTTGGCCGGGTGCACCAGGTGCCAGACGTCGGCCTGGTGCGGGTACTCCCAGGCGCCCAGGAAGGTCGCGATGTTCTCGGCCACCCACAGGAAGAAACCGATCAGCACGAACGACAGCGCCAGCGGCATCCTGTAGCGCACGTCGCCCACGGTGAAGCGCACCATCACGCCCCACGTCACCGCGACCATGGATGCGGCCAGCAGCACGCGCACGTCCGGCAGCCAGTGGTGGGTCAGGAAGTTGGCGTAGATCGCCGCGGCCACCAGCGCCGTGGCCGCCCTGCGGTAGCCGGCGAACTCCAGGTCCAGGCGGCGCCAGGCCTGGCACACGTAGCTGCCCACGGCGGCGTAGAGGAACCCGCTGTAGAGCGGTACCCCGCCGAACTTGGTCAGCGCGTCGTCGGGATAGCTCCACGACCCCATGTGCACCTTGACCAGTTCGAACACCAGACCCACGATGTGGAAGCCGGCCACCGCGAGTGCCTCGGTCCCGGTCTCCAGCCGGGTGGCCCAGAACAGCGCGGTCAGGGCGATGCCGTAGAGCAGCAGCGCGTCGTAGCGGGCGACGGGCAGCGGCACCGCCGAGGAGAGCGCGAGCCCGGCGAACAGACCCGCCGCGAACAGGCAGGACAGCGACTGCTGCCAGGCGAAGCGCAGCAGCTGCGGCAGTCGGAACCAGTCGGTGAGGGTGGCCGACCGCGGGGCACCGACTTCCGCGGGTGTCCGGGTCTCCGCCGCCATGCGACCCCCTTCCGCCGGTCCGCTCGGCTTGTCGGAGTGAGTGGACCAGCATGCCAGAGGCGCGCGCTCCGTCCGCATGCGCGGTCCGCACACCCGTGGGCGCGACACCGCGACGACCCTCGCCCGGTACTTCGGATCCGGCCCCCGACGCCGGATAGGCTGACCCGGTCGCCCCGGCCCGAGGGGTCGGCTCCGAACCGCACCCGCACTCCTGACTCCCGTAACGATGGACGGTGACTCGCCTGTGGAAGGCTGGCCCTCCCCCTCCGAGCGCATGATCATCATCCTCGGATGCCCGAGGTCGGGCACCACCCTGCTGCAACTGATGCTGCACGCGCATCCGCGTATCGCGATCCCCCCGGAGACGCGGTTCATGCTCGACGTGTACCGCCGCCGCGCCGAGTTCGGCGATCTGCACGACAGCGCGAACCGGCGCAAGCTGGCCGAGGCGATCGTGGGCCCGCGCAACACCCGCTACCGCGACCTGAAGCTGAACCGCGACGAGACCGTGGCCGCGATCGTCGACGGCCCGCCCACGGTGGGCTCGGCACTGGGCACCGTGTTCCGCCAGTACGCGCGCCGGTTCGACAAGCAGCGCTGGGGCGACAAGCGGCCGGGTTACTACCAGGCGGTCGAAGAGCTGCACCGGATGTTCCCGCACGCCCAGTTCGTCCACCTCATCCGCGACGGGCGCGACTGCGTCGGCTCGCTCAAGCAGATGCCGTGGTACAAGCAGACCAGCTACCACGCGATCTCCACCTGGGCCGAGGCGATCGACTACGGCCGCTCCGCCGCCCGCCGCCTGGGGCCCGACACCTTCTACCAGTTGCGCTACGAGGACCTGGTCGCCGATCCGTCCCGTGAGCTGTCCGCGCTGTGCGACTTCCTCGGCGAGGAGTTCGACCCGGTCATGTGCGAGCCCCAGCGGGTCGCCAAGAGCGCCGTACCCAAGTTCAAGACCTGGCACCAGAACACCCGCCGCGACGTCAACGCCACCAGCTCGGGATCCTGGCAGAAGCGGCTGGAGCCCTGGGAGGCGGCGCTGGCCGAGACGGCGCTGGCCAGACGGCTGCGGGAGAACGGGTACGAGCTTTCGGGGACTCCCCGCCCTTCCGCCGGGCACCTGGCACGCTACGCGCGGGTGCGGACGAAGCGGTGGCTGGCCCACCGCAAGCGCACCTGGCGCGACAGGGCGCAGCGGTTGCGCGAGTCGGACTCCGACGTCGCCATCGTCACCTCCGCTACCGGTTCCGCGGCCTCCGACGACCACCGGGCCGGCTCCGACACCTGAGCCCGGGCCGCGCGCCGCACCGGGCGTGCGGCGCCGGCGCCCTCGGCACCCGCGGCCGCCGCTGAGCGCACGGTCGAAGCCGTGCCGCCGGAGGGGCGGGGCGGTGCCGCGGACGGTCAATCGGCGTCGGGCAGGCTGCCCGTATGCACCAGCTCCTCGGCGAGCGCGCTCAGCTTGACGTTCATGTTCTGCGACGCCTTGGCCAGCAGGGCGAAGGCCTCGCGGTCGGTGATCCTGTAGCGCTCGATCAGGATGCCGGTCGCCTCGCCGATGCGCTGGCGGGTGCGGACGGCGCGCTGGAGATTGTGCTCGGTCTGCGCGCTGGCCAGCGCCACGGCGGCGTGGGCGGCGAGGATCTGGCCGATCTCGTAGGCCTCCACGCCGAAAGCGTGCTCCCGCGAGGAGTACAGGTTCAGTCCGCCGAGGATCTCCTCGTGGGTGAAAAGCTGGAACGAGCACATGCTCCCCACGCCCAGCGGGCCGGCCTCGGCGGTGAACCGCGGCCAGCGGGTCTCGCCGTCCATGGAGTCGACGGAGAACACCTCGCGGACCCAGACCGCCTGGATGCAGGGGCCTTCGCCGGTGCGGTACTGGATCTCGTCGATCCGCTTGACGAGGGGATCGGTCTCCGCGTGCGTGGAGATGTTCTTCTTCTTCTCCACCAGGGAGACCCCGGCGAACTCGCAGCCCTCGATCTCGGAGACCGCCAGCGCGGTGATCTCCTCAAGCGTGGACTGCACGGACTCCTGCGCGAGCAGGTCCCGCGCGAAATCGGCGAACGCCTTGGCCACCTCGACGCCGCTCCGGCCCGCGGCCGCGGCTTCGACCGCGGTTTCCGCCGCCGTTTCCGCCGCGGCGTCGGCCGCTGCTTCGGCCGCTGCTTCGACCGCGGTCTGGGCCGCCGCCGACCCGACGGTGTCGGCTGCGACTCCGTCGGCGTCGTCGGGCCCGATCGTGCTTGTCACTTGTCGTCCCCTCCCATCGCGGCCAGCGCTTGGACACACGCGATCCGTCCCGCCCCTTCGGCCCCCGCTTCCCCCGACGCCTCCATTCGGCACTGCCCCGCGCGGGGCCGGGGCATTCAGGCCTTTCGTCATACCCGGTCACGCGGGTGCGCGGGGGGCAGCGGCCTGCTGTGTGCAGCACAGGGGAGCGTGGTGGAGCGTCGGGCCAAGCTGCGGTGGCCGCGTGTCGGCCGGCATCGTGCCGAATCTGCGGGTTTGTCCGTCCCTGTCTACCCTCCCGGCAGGGCCAAGGGAAGTGTAACGGGATGGTGACACTCTTCTTACCGACATGCCAGCCGACAGCCGCGGGACCCGTCGGAGCGGTCGCCGGTTCCGGTCTAGACCGCACTGCGCGCCGCGGCCGCGACGGCCCAGCTCGAAGACTCCGAAAGCGAAGTCGGACGGACGATACCGGTCGGGGAGAAGCACGCGGAAAACAGCGGGCACAGCACGGGAATTGCAGGGGATAACCCAGTGCCGCGACACCTTGACGGGGTGTGTGGCGCCATTTACGGTCTTAACCACTCGACGCAGAGGAATTCCTCGGGCCCCGGGTCGGCGGACCCTGGGAATTCGCGGACAACACCGTTCTCCGACGCGGCCGCAAATTCCGCGCACCGTGGAATACGGCGCCGCACACGAAGACAGCCCGACGCCCCCGGCCGGGCACCGGGCCTGCATACGAGACCGGAGACCGCATCGGGTTCTCCCGCCCCGACCACACCCCGCTACGGCGGCGCCCCGCCCAACCCGATGCCCGGCCCTCGGGCCGGCACGCGGGGCGGCGCCATCCGACACGAAGGACTTCGATGAATCTCAAGAAGGCGACCTTCTCGACCGCCGCCGTCGCGGCCGTCACCCCGCTGCTGTTCGCGCTGCTGCCCGCGGGCGTCGCCAGCGCGCACGGCTATGTCTCCTCGCCGCCCAGCCGCCAGGCGCAGTGCGCCGAAGGCACCGTGGACTGCGGCCAGATCCAGTGGGAGCCGCAGAGCGTCGAGGGCCCCAAGGGCCTGAAGAGCTGCAGCGGCGGCAACGGCCGGTTCTCCGAGCTCGACGACGACAACAAGGGCTGGGCGGTCACACCGGTCGGCAACAGCCTCGACTTCACCTGGTCGCTGACCGCGTTCCACTCCACCGCGACGTGGCAGTACTTCGTCGGCGACGACATGGTGGCCTCCTTCGACTACGGCGGCGCGCAGCCGCCGGACACTCTCACCCACAATGTCGACCTGAGCGGCTACAGCGGCCAGCAGAAGATCCTGGCCGTGTGGAACGTCGCCGACACCGCCAACGCGTTCTACTCCTGCGTCGACGTCAACGTCGGCGCCGCCTGAGCCCGCGCACGGCTCAGCTCTGCGGCCCGCCCGGATTCCCCTGCGGCTCCGGGCGGGCCGCCCGCGAAATCGTCGATTCCGCATCGCGGATTCGCATCCGGAAAACTGCGGCGGCGGCCGCGGATATCGAAAACGGGATCCGCACTCCACCGCATGACCGGCCAATTCATGCACTCACATTCCGGTGCTGCCGTCCAGCCGCTCCCGCAGCAGATCGGCGTGCCCGTTGTGGCGGGCGTATTCGGCGATCATATGCACGAGGACCGTGCGCAGCGAGACCGGAGTCCCCGTGCGTTTGCGGATACCCGTGTCCTCCAACGCGGCCGCGGCGGTGATCTCCCGCGATCGGTCGACCTCCCGCCGCCACTCCGCCAGCGCCTCGGCCGGGTCGCCGCCGGTGCCGTGGAAGTCGAGGTCGGGATCGTCGTCGGTGTAGTGGAGCAGCGGCACGTCCTCGCCGGCGAACTGGATGCGGAACCACCACCGCTCGGTCCCGGCCGAGTGGCGCAGGATCCCGTGCAGCGACAGCTCCGAGGGCGGTACCGCGCGTTCGGACAGCCGGTCGGCGTCCAAGCCCGCGCACTTGAGTTCCAGCGTGCTGCGGTGCCAGTCGAGGAACGCCGTGAGGGTCTCGCGCTCGCCGCCGACCCGCAGCGGGTCCGGCCGCGGGTCGTCCGCCAGGCGCTGTGAGTGGAACTGCGGATCGTCGGTCACGGCGTCCTCCTCGCCTTCGGCGCGGCCGCTCCTGCGGCGCGGTCGAAAAAGCCTGGCACACACCGGGGACAGACCGGTTCCGTCCTGTTCGGCCCGCGTACGCGGCCGCCCGCGGGAGGGGCCGCCGGGGCTCGGGGGGAGGCGTCCGGGCCGGGCGAAGCGGAGGCGCGCCCGCCCCGGACGCCGATCGGGGCGGGTCAGCAGACGTCGCGGCTGCTGTTTTCCAAGGTGTTGCCGGTGACGGTGATGTTCTCGCCGCACGGGCGTTCGGTGATCGCCGAATCGGTGACCGTGAGGTTCTGCAGCGTGATGTCGCGGGAGACCGGGAACTCCTCGCGCGAGGCGATGCGGATGTCGCCCGGGCCGGACACCGAGCCTGATTCGGCGGCGATCGTGACGTTGTAGCAGTTCTCCAGCAGCATCGCGTTGCCGCCGGTGCCGGCGATGTCGACCCTGTCGATCACGGCGCCGCCGCTCTCGGACACGCAGAACACACCGCGGCCGCCGCCGCGGGCGACGACCTCTCCGACACGGATGTTCTCGGGGTAGGAGTCGCCCACCCGCCCGTTGCGGTTGGCCATGCGGAAGGCGGCATAGCCGGTCCCGGTGCCGGCCCCCTCCGCGTCGACGGTGCCCACGTCGGCGTTGGTGGTGTCGTTGAGCAGCAGGCCGGAGTAGGCGGTGTCGCGGGCGACGACGGTCCCGATGTCGAGCCCGTCGACTCCGTAGGTCTCGACTCCGTGGTTGCCGGTGCCCGAGACGTAGACGTCGTCGATGGTGACGTTGCGGGTGGGCTCGCTGCGATCGCTGTGGTTGTCGATGCGGATGCCCAGCCCGCCGGAGAGACGCAGGTCGATCTGACCGAGGTGAATGTCCTCGCCGTTGCGGACGAAGACACCGAAGTAGGGAGCTCCGGTGACGCTCAGGTGCGGTACCGCGACGTCGTGGACCCCGCGAGCGCGCACGACCGCGTTGTCGCCACTGGCGCCGCCCGTCACGTCCACGGTGCCGCAGACCTCCAGCGAGGTGTAGCTGGGCAGGTCCAGCGACCGCCCGGCGCTCATCGAGCCCGACCCGCGCACGACGACGCTTTCGGTGGAGGTGCGTCCCGAGGTCAGGCTGTCCACGGCCGCGCGCATCGCCTCCAGCATGCTGTCGCCGGTGTAGACCGTGTCACCGCCGTTGCGGGAGGTCCAGGTGCCGCCGTCGAGGACGGCTTCGGCCTCGTAGGAGCCCTCGCCGCAGGCGGCGTGAGAAGTGGCTGCGTCCGCCGCCGAAGCGGTCTCGGCTTCGGCGCCGCCGGTCGGGCCGAAGGGCGCCTGCGTGGCGGCGACGAGCCCGAACGCGCAGGCCGCGCCCAGGCCGCCGGCGAGCAGCGCCGGTCTCCGCTTGCCGGCGGAGGCGCCGGTCCGTGGAGTGTGGAGTCCCATCGTTTGCTCCTGATCGGTAGGTGGAGGGGGAGCGGTGCCGCAGCGAAACCGCTTGGTAAGCGCTTACCGATCACGTGAGTATGACAACGGGCACACAGCGTGGCAACCCGCTTGCACACGGCCGCCGGCCGCTCTGCGGAGCGACCTGCGTCGACGGAGGGGAAACGCGGTGCGTCCCGACGGCCGAGGGCGCTTCCCTGCGGCCCGCCGGCACGCGCGGGAACGGGCGCTGCCTGCGGCTCCCGAAGGGGACCGCAGGCAGCGGGGGTGTCAGCGCACGACGACCGGTGTGCCGTTGTCGACGTGGCCGTTGGCCCACAGCCAGTCCATGGCGGGGACGCTCACCCGTACGCAGCCGTGCGAAGCGGGGTAGGGCGGCACCGAGGAGTAGCCGTGCACGGCGATCCCGCCGTTGAAGTACGCGGGCCGGTACAGCGAACCCAGCGGCCCCTCGTCCCAGGCGTCGACGCGGCGGAAGACGCCGTACTCGCCGGTGGGCGTGACGGCGACCTTGGTCCGGCCCTCGGAGGTGTAGGTCTCCCCTGAGCCGGTGGAGGTGTTCAGGACGTGCCGCACCTCGCCGTCTCGGACCACAAGCAGCAGCTGGCGGTCCAGGTCGACCTCCACCACCTCGCCCGAGGAGCTGCTCGCTTCGGGGACCGGCCCCTCCTCCAGCGCCGCCCGGGTTCGGGGGCCGACCACGCCGTCGCGCCCGATCCCGGCGGCCTTCTGCGCGGCGAAGACGGCCTGGCTTGTGCGGACGTCGAACTCGCCGTCGACCGGCCCGAGCCAGTAGCCCAACCCCTTCAGGCGCTCCTCGACCTCGCGCACGGCGGGGCCGGAGTCACCCAGGCTGAGCATCGGCTGCTCGCCCTCTTGGACCCAGGCCGCCGACGGCGCGGCCGCGGGAGCCGCCGCGGCGTGCGCCGCCCCGCTCCACCCGCCCGCCGCGACGGCCGCCATCGCGAGACAGGCTGCGATTCTGGTGCATTGAAGACGGATGCCTGACGTATGTGCGTCCATGGGCGTGTTTTACCCGCCCTTGACCCTCGGCATGACGCTGGGAACACCATCGGGCACACAGAGCACCCGCCCCCCACGCACGGTCGGCGGCGCGTTTCACGTCTTCACCGGAGCGCAGTGCCGCGCCCTGCAGCCAAACCCGTCTTCTGCGGCCGGATCAGGCCATCGCCGCCGGCCGGTCCGCGAGTCCGCCCTGCGCCTACCGCTCCGGGAAGCTGGCGTAGTACCCGGCGGCCATGTCCTCGTCGCCGTGGCCGGAGTCGGCGGCGCGGCGCATGCGGTCTTCGGTGGCGGCGGCCAAGTCCACGCGCACGCCCGCCGCTTCGGCCGCCTCGCGGACCAGGCGGGCGTCCTTGGCCGCGTTGGCGACGGAGAAGCTGGGCGTGTAGTCGCCGTCCAGGATGACGCCGGCCTTGGCGTGCAGGTAGCCGCTGTCGAGCGGGCCGCCCGAAACCAGGTCCAGGAAGCTGCGCGGGTCCACGCCCAGCCCCTCGGCGAGCGCGACCGCCTCGCCGGTGGCCGAGGTCAGCGCCAGCACCCAGCTGTTGGCGACCATCTTCAACCGGCTCGCGTCCCCGATCCGGTCCATGCCCACCGTGCGGGAACCGATCGCGTCGAAAACCGGCGCCAGGCGCGTGCGCGCCCGTTCCGGTCCTGCCGCCAGCACCACCAGCGTGCCCTGCTCGGCGGGAGCGCGGGTGCCCAGCACGGGGGCGTCGACGAACTCCAGCTCCAGGTCGGCGGCGCGGCGGGCCAGGCGCTCGGTGGCGGCCACCCCGGCGGTGGTGGTCTGCGCCCAGACCGCTCCCCGGGGCGGTGCGAGACCAGCCATCGCCGACTCGACCGCCTCCCCGTCGGTGAGCATGGTGACGATGGCGTCGGCGTCGGCCACGGCCTCCTCGGGACTGCCGGCGACGGTGCAGCCCTGATCGGCCAGCGGCCGGGCCTTGGCGGCGGTGCGGTTCCACACCCGCACCTCCAGGCCGGCGGCCGCGATGTTGCGTGCCATGGGCGCACCCATGATCCCGGTGCCCAGTACCGCCACGCGGGGGGTGTCTGCCGATGGAGTCGAAGGCTCGGTTGCGCTCATGCCGGCGTGCTACCCGCCCCGCCGGGCGGGCAACACTGTCGCGGGCGCGGCGGCCGCACCTCGGCCGCCCGACCCGGCCTCCTGGTCCGGCGGTCGGCGGCCCGGCCGGGATCCGGTTTCGCGGGCTCGCCGTGCACCGCGAATCGGTCCGGGCCCCCTGATCCGCACGCGCAAACGCAGGGATCACCCGACGTGACCCTGTTTCGGGCTGCTGCGAACCGCCGTCACCAACTGTCGATTATCAGCACGGGTGCCGGGGAGGCACGTGCGGGCCGTCCCGCGAAGCCCGTCGGGACCGGCCGCCCCCGTGTTACACGGAACAGCATGGCCCCAGGACGCACCTGTACCGGCGGTCGGCGCCGTGCGCGGCTGTGCGCGTACGCATTGGCCGCCTTCGCCGCCCCGACCGTGTTCTGCGGCGGGACCGCCTACGCCGTGCCCCCGGCGGAGGATGATCCGGTCGGCACCGCTTCACCGGCGGGGGCCGCGGCGCCCGCC
>NZ_JROO01000068.1 GCF_000826685.1 Streptomonospora alba | reverse complement strand
GTTGAAGCAGCAGGACGGGCGCACCGAGGAGGCCAAGGCCTGGTACCGCCGCGCCATCGACAACGGGAACATCATCGCGATGGCCAGCCTCGGCCTGCTGCTGAAGCAGGACGGGCGCACCGAGGAGGCCGAGACCTGGCTGCGGAGGGCGCGGGAGGCGGAGGAGCAGTAAGCCCCTCCCCGTGTACCGCTGTCGCCGACGAAGTCTGACCTCCGTTAACCCCTTATCGGAAGCCAGGATCTGGACAAAATGGACGCGGGCATGTTGCTCGCGCCCATGTTGCGCGTCACGCCCAGAGCCTCACGGCTTCTGTGCGGGGGTAGAGACCCGGCGGTGGCGATACTGCTCCCAGAGCGCCAGCGCCAGTGCCGTGGCAAGCGGCCCTCCCCACCACAGCTGGTACCAGAAGACCGCGCCCAGATCGCTCCAGGCGGTGGTGCCCAGTGCGGCCCCGACCAGCAGCCCGAGGTAGAACACGTGGCCCCACAGCGGGATGCGTCGGCCCACACGAGCATCGCGACTGAGGATCTCGCCGGCCAGCAGCAGCCCGCCGGCGATCCAGATCACCAGGAACAGGCGGTGGGGGATCGGATCGGCCACGTCGGCGTTCCAGACCCAGACTGCCAGCGCCACCGTGGCCGCCACGGCCAGCACGGCTCCGAGGACCCCGGTTCCCGCGGGGGCTTGGGCAGGGGCGGGGGATGTCTCTTGGTGCTCCATACCCACCGCCCCTTCCCGGCGTGCGGGGGGCTCATGACGGGGATGCGCGCTCGTTCCCATGATCAGCAGGAGGGGCGGTACTGGCAGGCGCTGCCCGAGCAGCACCCGATCAGACCGAGGCAGGGGGCGCAGTACAGCGTCGCGCAGGCCACGCAGGCCTGCGGGCCACCAGCGCAGGCCGCGACGCAGGACCCGCAGCAGGTGGCCAGGCACCCCAGGTCGTAGCCGGAGCACTGGCAGCTGTAGCAGGCGCCTGAGCAGCCGCCGGGCGAGCATGCCATGCGGGTCTGCACGTCTCCGCTGGGCACCAGGAGCTCCTCCTGCTCGGAGCGGCCCAGGATGTTGAGGCGCTCCTGGGGCTCGTCCAGGTCCAGGACCATTGAGCGCCGCGTGGTCTCTTGGCCCTGGCGAGCCTCGTAGAACAGGACAGAGAGGTTGTCCTTCTGCCACAGCAGGGCGGTGAGCTCGCCGCCGCCCTCGATCTGGTGGACCACGCCCTTGAGGTCCTCTCCGGAACCGCGGCCGGTGGAGCTGCGCGCGGCGCCTAGGCCGGCGGGCTGGTCGGGCAGCTCGGCTTCGAGGAGGTTGCGCAGGTTGGCCGAGCCGCGGGCGCTGCTCCAGGCTTGCTGCAGCTCTCCATCGGCCAGGTCCCGGCTGTTCTTCAGTACCAGTCGGGCCAGCCAGTCATCCGAGGCCGCGGACGCGGAGGTCTCGGCGGCCGCCGGCGCCAGGCGAAGTCCGGAGAAGACGCCCGCGGCGGCGGCCACGGCGGCGGTGCGGCCCAGCGCACCGCGGCGACTCATCCTCGAAGCTGCGGCGGGAGCGCTCCCGCTCGCGGCCGTGGTGATGCGTGCCAGCACGTTCCAGGCCCGCCGCGGGCCCAGCCCGGCCAGCAGCCGCAGGCGCATGGCCATCCCGCGCAGCGCGGTGACCCGGCCCTACTCGACGAGCAGGAGTACGGGCTCCTCGCCGCGGGATCGGCCCGGCGCGCGCTCCAGCAGCGCGCCCATCTCGGCATTGTGGAGGTCGCGCACAGACAGCCATCCCTGCGCCTCCTCCTCCACGCCGCGGGCGACGTTGGTGCAGAAGGGGTGCGGTATCACCGGAGCATGACCACCCCCGAGCCCGCGGAGAAGCCGACAGACGAGGAGCCGGTCCTCTCCCACTCTCTGCCCTACCGCAGCGAGGTGGCCCTGCGCCTGGCCCGGCTCTACCGCGAGGAGATTGTCGAGGCCGCCCGCATCATCCGCGACGAGTGCGGCCATGTGGAGATCGACTTCCATGACGATCGCCGCACTCGCGGCGCATCCCCCGAAGCCTTCGCCGCGTTCGCTAACACCGACGTCGGCCCCGAGCGCCTGGAGCGCCTGACCATCTCCGGGCGTCGCGGCACCACCGCACTGTCTCTCGACATCACGCGAGTCGAAGCAAGCGTGGTTCTGGAGGAGCCCACAAACTCCACGCGCTGGGCCGCCGAGCAGCTCCGCCGCCTGTGCAGCCCGAAACGGGGGTTTCTCCGGGGCTCGATGCCATGGAAACGACGACTCATCCGCCGGATGAGCATCTTCGTGCTGATAGCGCTTGCGATACCACTGGTGTTCGGCATTGTATTGATACAGCTCGTCGGCGGCTTCATGTTCGTAGTCACGTATTTGCTGTTCACAGTAGTTTTCTGCGTCATGCTTATTGCCTGGCAGGGCACTCGCTACCTCCTGGTGTCGCCGAACGTGGTAATCAACGCTCCCCGCGCCGAACGGCCCACGTGGTGGGAGCGCCACCGCAAAGACGTCCTCCTGACGCTCGTCAGCGGTACGATCGGCGGTGTCATCGGCTACTTCGTCAACCAGCTCCCGCCGCTGTAGCGCGCGGAGACCGGCAGTGCGACAACGACAGACCGGGATGTCGTTGTCAGCGACTACGACAGGCATGCTTGTCGTTATGGACCGCTACACCGACCCGCCGACCGACGAGCAGCGCTGGATGCTGCGCGACGCGCTCTACCGCGCGGGACGCGACCTCGCGCTGGAGCTGGCACCCGAGCAGGCGCCGCTGGCCGAACCCCTCACCACGGCCGCGCCCGACGAGCAGGCCAGGTCCGCGCTGGCGCTGCTGCACGCGCTCACCCTCGCCCGGGCAGAGCTGGAGTGGCTGCGCGCCCAGGCCGCCCGCGCCGCCGGGGCCACCGGCGAGGTCACCTACGCCGACATCGGCGCGGCGGCCGGCATCACCCGCCAGAGCGCGCGCACCCGCTGGCCCGGCGCCGTGGCCGACCCCCGCCCCGGGCGGCCGCCGCTGCCGCCCACCACCACCGACTGACCCCGACACGGGCCGGGGCATCGGAATACGGCGTCACCCTAAGAGCGGAGAGCACTGTGCCGATGCAGCAGTCGTGCCCGAGGTGGACCAGAGGGCTCAGTAGGTCGCCAGCTCCACGAGCGAGGCACGGAAGAGGCCAAGGCTCGGATCCGGGAGCCTGGCCTACAGGGCGCGGAAACGGTCGAGGGCGTCCTTGGCGGCCTGGCCGATACCGGCGGTGTTGGTGGTGTGGGCAGCATCATCGACGATGACGAATTCGGCGGCGGGCCAGCGAGCGGCCAGGTCGTGTGCGGTGTCGCAGGGGCCGCTGATGTCCAGGCGGCCGTTGATGAGCACCGCGGGCAGGTGGGCGATGCGGTCGACGTTGTTCAGCAGGTGGTCGGGGGTCAGGAAGCAGTCGTTGGCCCAGTAGTGGGTGACCAGGCGGGCGAAGGTGGCGCGAAAGGCCGGATCCTCGAAACGGGGGTTGGGGGCGTGGCCACGTGGGTGTCTTCCCAGGTGCACCAGGCGCGGGCGGCATCGAAGCGGACCTTGGGGTCGGGGGCGGCCAGGAGACGGGCGTAGGCGGCCGGGAGCGCAGTGGGGTCGGCGCCGACGCCCGCGGCGGCGTAGAAGTCCTCCCACTGGGCGGGGAAGACACGGCGCATGTGGTAGGTGATCCAGGTGATCTCCTGGCGGGTACCGGCAGTGACAGCGAACAGCACCAGGGAACGCACACGATCGGGGTGGGTCTGGGCGTAGGCCAGGGCCAAGCAGGATCCCCAGGAGGCGCCCATCAGGTGCCAGGTGTCGATGCCCAGATGGGTGCGCAGGGCCTCGAAGTCGGCGATGAGGTGGTCGGTGGTGTTGAGGCCCAGGTCGGTGTGAATGTCGCCGGCGTTGGGGGTGCTGGCGCCGGCGCCGCGTTGGTCGAGCAGGATGAGCCGGTAATGGTCCGGGTCGGTGAGCATCGACCAGCGTGGATTGGAGGAGGAGCCGGGGCCGCCGTGTACGCCTAGTACCGGTATCCCTTGGGGGTTTCCCAGTTCCTGCCAGAACAGGCGTTGGCCGTCGGGGCGTTCCAGGTAACCGCTGATGTGGGGGTGGCTGTGGGGGTACACAGGATTCCTCTTGATGTGGCTGTTCGTGGGCGTGGGCATGGTCGGGCGCGGGGACGGGCGTACAGTCCGCTGACCTTGGCGCCTTCGAGTACTCGAGGAAGAGAACGGCCTGAGCCCAAGGCCAGGGAACTGCTCTCATCGGTGAGGTCAGAGGGTCTCTCATCCCGACCCCACCAGGTCCGCTTGGTGCTCAGCGCGGGGATTCACCTCGATGTTCCTCAACCCGGGTTTCATGACAAGACGTCGAGGCCGCCATCGCCACGCGGCGGCCGCGCCAGTCCGCCGGGCCGCCGATGAAGGGCACCGTCGTCTCGCGCTCGCGCTCGCTCATGTGCCCCATCCTGTCGGGCCGCACCGACGGCGTCCGGCCGATTCCGCGATCCCTCTCCATCCACCTGTCAGTGGGGACCTGAGGCCAGCCGGTACAGGTCCATGGCTGAGGTCAGCACACTGTGTTGACCTCAGCGAAGATGTCAGAGATCAGGCGCCTCTGAGTCTTCCTGTTCATCGTTTTGGCCGTCAGGCGGACGCCACGGGTCGGGCAAGACCACTACCTCTGGCTCTCCGCGCTCGATGGCGGCCAGTAGCCCGATGGGGCACGTACCCTCGGCCTCGGTGAAGTCCACCGTCC
>NZ_JROO01000067.1 GCF_000826685.1 Streptomonospora alba | reverse complement strand
CCGCCGCCCGTGAACCGCTCCCCTAACCTTGGAAGCCATGTCAACGCGCCGCAAAGTCTCGCTCGTCACCCTCGGCTGCGCCAGGAACGAGGTCGACTCCGAAGAGCTCGCCGGACGCCTCGAATCCCAGGGGTGGGATCTCGTCGACTCCGACGACGGTGAGAAGGCCGACGTCGTGGTCGTCAACACCTGCGGGTTCATCGACGCGGCCAAGCAGGACTCCATCGACACACTGCTCGCCTCGGCCGAGGACGGCGCCAAGGTGGTCGCCGCCGGCTGCATGGCCGAGCGCTACGGTTCCGAGCTGTCCGAGGCGCTGCCCGAGGCCGAGGTCATCGGGTTCGACGACTACGCCGGGATCTCCGAGCGCCTCGACGACGTCCTCGCCGGCCGCAGTCTGACCCCGCACCAGCCCCGCGACCGCCGCACCCTGCTGCCGATCTCACCGGTCGAGCGGCCCGCGGGCCGGCAGGCCCACGTGCCCGGCCACGCGTACTTCGACTCCGTGGAGCCGCTGCCCGACGGCGTGGCCCCGGCCTCGGGTCCGCGCATCCCGCGCCGACGTCTCACCGGGGGACCGGTCGCCAACCTCAAGATCGCTTCCGGGTGCGACCGCCGGTGCACCTTCTGCGCCATCCCCGCCTTCCGGGGCGCCTACATCTCCCGCAGCCCCGACGACGTCGTACGCGAAGCCGAGTGGCTGAGCGGCCAAGGCGTGCGCGAACTGTTCCTGGTCAGCGAGAACTCCACCTCCTACGGCAAGGACCTGGGCGACCTGCGCGCCATGGAAGGGCTGCTGCCGCGGCTCGCCGCGGTCGAGGGCATCGAGCGGGTCCGCGTCAGCTACCTGCAGCCCGCCGAGATGCGGCCCGAGCTCATCGACGTGCTCACCTCCACCCCCGGCGTGGTGCCCTACTTCGACCTGTCCTTCCAGCACGCCAGCGGCCCGCTGCTGCGCCGGATGCGCCGCTTCGGCTCGCGCGAGCGCTTCCTGGAGCTGCTGGCCACAGTGCGCGAGCGCGCCCCCGAGGCCGGCGTGCGCTCCAACTTCATCGTCGGGTTCCCCGGCGAGACCGAGGACGACCTCGCCGAGCTGACCGCCTTCCTGGAGGAGGCGCGGCTGGACGCCGTGGGCGTCTTCGGCTACTCCGACGAAGACGGGACCGAGGCCGCCGAGTTCGAGGGCAAGCTGGCCGAGGAGACCGTCGCCGAGCGGGTCGAAGGGCTCAACCGGCTCGCGGAGGAACTGATGGCGCAACGGTCCGAGGAGCGCGTCGGCTCCACCGTGCAGGTCCTCATCGAGGCCGAACTGGGTGACGGCGCCTACGAGGGCCGCGCCGCCCACCAGGCGCCCGAGGTCGACGGCAGCACCGTCGTGCACGGCTCGAATCTGGCCGTCGGCGATCTCGTCAGCGCCACCGTCACCGAGGCGACGGGCGCCGACCTGGTCGCCGAGACCGCCGACGCTCCGGCTCCGCGATGAGTACCGACGACTCCGCCGCCTCCACGCCCGGCCACGTGCCGCTGTGGAACATCGCCAACATCCTCACCGCCAGCCGGCTGGTGATGGTCCCGCTGTTCGTGCTCTTCCTGTTCCTGGACCACCCGGCCTGGCGGTTCGCGGCCTTCGCGCTGTTCGTCGTCGCCGCCGTCACCGACCGCGTCGACGGCGAGATCGCCCGGCGGCGCAACCTGGTGACCGACTTCGGCAAGGTCGCCGACCCCATCGCCGACAAGGCGCTGACCGGCGCCGCGCTGATCGCGCTGTCCATGCTCGGCGAACTGTGGTGGTGGGTCACCATCGCCATCCTGGTGCGCGAACTGGGCATCACCGTGCTGCGCTTCGCGGTGATCCGCCACGGTGTGATCCCCGCCAGCCGCGGCGGCAAGCTCAAGACCGTGCTGCAGGTCGTGGCGATCGCGATCTATCTGTTTCCGCTGCCCGACCCGCTGCACATGCTCGCCCACGTCGCCATGGCCGCCGCCCTGGCGGTGACCCTGTGGACCGGCGGCGACTACGTGTTCCAAGCGGTGCGGCAGCGCGGCGACCGCACTCGGGGACCCGCAGCCGGATGAGCCGGGGCAGCGGTGCGCTTCCCGGCGCCCGGGCGGCCGCCGAGGCGCTGCGGGCGCTGGAGGCGGCCGGCGCCACCCTCGCCACCGCCGAGTCGCTGACCGGCGGGCTGATCGGGGCGTCCGTCACCAGCGTCCCCGGCGCCTCGGCCGTCTACCGCGGCGGCGCCGTGGCTTATGCCACCGACCTCAAGACCGGGCTGCTGGGCGTACCCCGCGAACTGCTCGGCGAGCGCGGCGCCGTCGACCCCGACGTCGCCGGAGCCATGGCCGAGGGCGTCCGCAGCCATCTGGCGGCCGACTACGGGCTCGCCGTGACCGGCGTGGCCGGACCCGACCCCCAGGACGGCCGCAGCGCCGGCACCGTCTTCGCCGCCGTCTGCGGCCCCGGGGGCGGCGTGCGTGTGAGCGGGTTCTCGTTTTCGGGCGACCGCGCGGCGATCCGTGCCCAGACCACTGAACAGGCGCTCCTCTTGCTCGGCGCCGAAGTGGCTGCTATCACGGGCAGATAACGGGTCCGAGGCAGTTCCGATGGCCGATTCCAGGGAACAAACCGTCATCAAGATCGTGTTATCCCTGCAGCGAACAGGAAGCCGTGAGGTGCGACGATCGGGCTAGAGACAGGTACGGTGTTTTTCATGAAGGTCGCTACCGGTGGGAGGGAGCGCGAATGATGGTCCTGCTTCGTCACCTGACTGGTGACGTGCTACGGCGATTGAGGCAGCGACAGGGCCGCACCCTCCGCGAGGTGTCGGCCGATGCACGGGTGTCATTGGGGTATCTCTCCGAGGTCGAACGCGGGCAGAAGGAGGCCTCCTCCGAACTGCTCTCCTCGATCTGCGGTGCCCTGGGTGTGCCGCTCTCCCAGGTGTTGCGCGACGTCGCCGACCAGCTGGCTCTCGCCGAGCTGCAGGAGGCCGCGCTGCTCAGCGGATCGGTTCCGGCCGACTCCGTTCCCTCCCCCGAGCACCTCGGCATCGACCCGGTACCCGACCGTGTTCCCGATGTCGTCGACATGGTGGGTGTGTGACACCCGCCTGACCCCTGAATCCACCGCACCGTGGCCCCACGGCGCATCAACGGCGAAGGCGCCGATCGCGAAGTCCGCGGTCGGCGCCTTTTCGCACCCGCCCGGCCCCGCCGGGGCGGTCGTGCCACGCGGCGTCCACCGTCGCTCACCTGGAACCCCAGGTCACAGGGAACGGAGTGGGTGGCGATCGTCGCATCGGTGTTTTCTCCTCCGCCCCGCAGGGCAGCGGCGGAATGTGGAGACACCACACGCCACATCGGGGGATGATCGACATGCCGAAGATTCACGGACCGCTTGAGGACAGCGCCCGCAAGACCACCGGCGAGGTGCTGCAGGCATCGGTCGTGGACCTCATCGACCTCTCGCTGCTGGCCAAGCAGTGCCACTGGAACGTGATCGGGCGCTCGTTCCGCTCGGTCCACCTGCAGCTGGACGAACTCGTCGACGTGGCGCGCAAGCACACCGACGTGCTGGCGGAGCGGGCCGTCGCCATCGGCGTCAACCCCGACGGCCGTTCGACCAAGGTCGCCGGCGACACCCGCAACGCCCAGCCCGACCCCGGTTACCTGCAGGACGACAAGGTGATCGCCGTGATCACCGACGCCCTCGCCGGGATGGTGTCGCGCTTCCGCGAGCGCATCGCCACCACCGAGGAATCCGACGAGGTCAGCCAGGACGAGCTCATCGCCGCGGCCCAGGACCTGGAGCAGCAGCACTGGATGTTCGAGGCGATGCGCTGAGGCCGCGCCGCCGGCGCCGCCGCCATGCCCCCGCCGTACCGCAGCGGGGGCATGCCTTTGTTCGCCTCAGCTCGCCCAGGCGTCGGGGTCCTCCGACAGCGTCCGCACCGTCGGCGGCAACCGGCCGGTCGAGACGTCCTCCAGGGTCACGCTCTCCAGGATGGAGCGCTCACTGGCCCGCAGCGCGATCCACACCTGCTGCAGGCTGCGTGCGGCGCCCTCGTAGTCGACGTGCTCGGGGCGCTCCCCGCGGACGTTGGCCAGCGGGCCGTCCACCGCCCGGATCACATCGGCCAGCGAGATGTCGGCGGGGGAGCGGGCCAGCCAGTAACCGCCCACCGGTCCGCGCTGGCTGCGCACCAGGCCCGCGCGGCGCAGCTGCGTGAGGATGTTCTCCAGGAACTTTCCGGGGATGGCCTGGGAGCGCGCCAGCTGTTCGGCCGTCACCGGGCCGCCGCTGGCGGCGGCGAGCTCGGCTGCGGCACGCAACGCGTAGTCGACCCGGGCAGAAAGGCGCATGCTGCGATTATGCCGCGAAAGCCGGAGTCGGCGCGCCAGCGGGGACCGGGTGTGGCGGGCAGGCGGTGATGAGCTGCATCAGATACGTCTCCTCGGCGGAACTGGACCGCGGAGCACTCGCTGCGGCGCCCCGCCCGCGGGTGCGTCACCCGCGCCCGCCCCCTTCACCCTACCGACGCGCCGGCGGGCGCCCCCAGCACTTCGGCCGCGCTCTGCCCGTTGACCCGCCCCGCCCCGTAGGTGCTGATGTGCACCCGGCACTGGGGCCGCCACGCCGGCAGGCCCATCTCCACCACCACCAGCTCCGGACGCTGCCGGCACAGCTCGGCCACCAGCGCCCGGGTCTGGGAGTGGCGGTGGGCATCGCGCACCACCACGACCAGGTCGCGGCCCCGCGCCGCCTCCAGCACCTCCTGCGGGCGCGCCGACGCCGGATCCAGCCGCCGCGCGGCGCTGAACCACGGCGAAAGCCCCCACGGCACCTCGCCCACCGCGATGCCGGCGGGCGCGTCCAGCTCCACCACCACCGGGTCGCGCAGCGCCCCCAGCTCACCGTCGACACGCACCGCCCGCCGCGCCGAGTCCAGACCGATGCCCTCGGCGAACGCCGCGGCGGGCCGGCCCGCCGTCCACCGGCGCAACCGCGCGGTGCGCTCAGCCGCCTCCTCCAGCCGCTCGCCGCTCAGCCGCCCCTGGGCCACCGCATCGGTGATGGCCGAGCGGATGGCCTCCACCCGCTCGGCGTAGACGAACCGGCCCAGGCACAGCAGGTCGCACCCGGCGATCAGCGCCTGCACCGCCGCCTCGGGCATGCCGATGCGGGCGCTGACCCCCTCCATCTCCAGCGCGTCGGTGAGTACGGTGCCCTCGAACCCCAGCTCGGTGCGCAGCAGCCCCGAGACCACGCTGGGCGCCAGCGTCGCCGGCCCGGTCAGCCCCAGCTCGGGCAGCCGGATGTGGGCGGTCAGCACACTTTGCACACCGGCCTCCACGGCCGCCCGGAACGGCCGCAGCTCCCGCTGGAACAGCAGCTCGCGGTCGGCCTCCACGACCGGCAGCTCCAGGTGGGAGTCCTGGTGGGTGGCGCCGTGGCCGGGGAAGTGCTTGGCGCAGGCCGCCACGCCGCCCTCCTGCAACCCGGCGACCGCGGCCGCGGTGTGGCGGGCCACCAGACCGGCGTCGGCGCCGAAGGAGCGCGTGCCGATCCCGGGGTTCTCGGCGACGGTGTTGACGTCGGCCGAAGGCGCCAGGTCCAGGCTGAAGCCCAACCCGCGCAGCTGCGCGCCCAGCGACAGGTGCACCGCCCGCGTCAGGTCGGCGTCGTCGACCGCGCCCAGCGCCGCGTTGCCCGGGTAGCCGCTGCCGTGGCGCTGTGCGATGCGGGTGACGTCGCCGCCCTCCTCGTCCAGGGCGATCAGCGGCGCCTCGGCGGCCTCGGCCAGGCGGGCGTTGAGCCTCTCCACCTGCTCGGTGCCGGCGATGTTGTTGTGGAACAGGCAGACGCCGGCCATCCCGCCGGCGAGGCCGTCGAGCACCCACCGCGGCGCCTCGTAGGACTCGAAGGGCACCAGCAGTGTGGCGTTGGCCAGGCGATCCAGGTGCGGATCAGCGGGCATGGGGACTCCGTTCACGGATGAAGGCGGTGCGGGCACGCGGCCGTCCGGCGCCGCGCCGAGTGCGGCGCCGGACGGCGGAGGGGAAGGGGCGGGACTCAGCCCTTGACCGCGCCCATGGTCAGACCCGACACCATGCGGCGCTGGACGAACAGGAAGAACGCCATCACCGGCAGGGTCAGCAACGTGGAGGCGGCCATGATCGCTCCCCACTCGGTGCCGAAGCGGCCGAAGTAGTAGGACAGCGACAGCGGCAGCGTGTACTCCTCGGTGCTGCGGCCCAGGAACGTCAGCGCGACGATGAACTCGTTCCACGCGGTGATGAAGGCGAAGATGCTCGCGGCCACCAGGCCCGGCGCCACCAGCGGCATCAGGATCCGCCAGAACACCGTCCACGGGCTCGCGCCGTCGATGGCCGCGGCCTCCTCCAGTTCCCGCGGCACCGACGCCACGAAGCCGCGCAGCATCATGATCGTGATCGGCAGCGCGACGGCGGTGTAGACGATGAGGATGCCCGAGAGGTTGCCCAGCATCTGCAGGCCGCTGGCGTCCTGGAAGCGGCGGAAGTTGATGAAGATCGAGATGATCAGCGCCTCGGCGGGCACCATCTGGATCACCATCAGCAGGATGATGAAGGCGCCGCGCATCCGGAAGCGGAACCTGGCCACCGCCACGGCCGCCAGCAGCGACAGCACCGCGCCGGCCGCCACCGAGCCCAGCGTCACGATCAGGCTGTTGACCAGGAACTCCCAGAAGTTCACGCCGGGGATCAACTCGTCGTTGAGCACCCGGTCGAAGTGCTCCAGCGTCAGCGTCTCCGGAAACAGCCGGGTGTTCTTGGAGAAGATCTCGCCGACCGGTTTGAACGCGGTGGCCACCATCCAGTAGACGGGGAACACCGAGAACAGGAACACCGCGGCGCCGGCGGCGTAGAGGCCGGCCCTGCGCAGCAGCACCCCGGCGGGGGCGCGGCGCCGGCGGCGCGGGGGAGCGGAGGCGGCGGTCGCGGTCGCGGTCATCGGGTCTCCCCCTGGCGGATCATGATGCGCAGGTAGTAGGCGGTGACGGCCAGGATCATCACGGTCATCACCACGGCGATCGCCGAGCCCATGCCGTAGTTGGCCGGGCTGGACGAGAACCCCTGCTGGTAGATGTAGTACGAGAGCAGGTAGACCGACTTGTTCTGGAAGCTGTTGGCCAGGATGTAGAGCTGGGTGAACACCCGCAGGTCCCAGATGATCTGCAGCACCATCAGCAGCGCGAACAGCGGGCGCAGCATCGGGAAGGTGACGTTCCAGAACGCGCGCCAACCGCCGGCGCCGTCGACCCGTGCGGCCTCGTACAGCTCGTGCGGGATGCTCTTGAGTCCGGCCAGCACCGAAACGGCGATGAACGGGAACGACTGCCACACGATCACCGCGATCAGCACGCTGAACAGCGAGAGCGGCTCCAGGAACCAGTTGTAGTTCAGCCAGCCGCCGCCCACCAGCCAGTCGGGCAGCCGGTCAAGCGCCACGTTGACCAGGCCCCGCTCGGGCAGGAACAGCCAGCGGAACACCAGAGAGGCGCTGATGGCCGGGGTGGCCCAGGCGAGCATCATGCCCACCGACACCACCATCGAGAACCAGCGCGGCAGCTTGTGCAGCAGGATGCCGATCAGGGTGCCCAGCACCATCGTGGTGCCCACCATCAGCACGCACACGACCACGGTGTTGCGCAGGATGGTCCAGAACTCCGGGTCGCTCAGCAGCCGGCGGTAGTGCGCGAAGCCGTTCCACTCCGGCGCGGGCGCGTTGGGCAGCAGATTGCGGACCGTGTAGTCGTGCAGGGAGTTCCACACCATCTGCACCACCGGCCACACCAGCACCAGGGTCAGGATGACCAGGGCCGGGGCGATCAGCAGGTAGGGCGTGGGCAGGGAGCGGCGGCGGCGCGGCTTGCCGGGCCCGCCGCCCCCGACGGGCGGCGGCTGGGGCGGGGTCTGCTCCCGCACCGCTTCGGCGGTTGATGCCATGGGGACTTCGCAATCAGGTCGGAGCCGGGGCGGCGGGAGGGGAGGCGTCCGCCGCCCCGGCGTTCACCGAGAGGGCCGAAAGGGGGTCAGGCGACCGGCTTGTTCAGCGTTTCGGTCAGCTCCTTGTTCGCCTCTTCCAAGACCTTGTCGGCGTCCTCGCCCTTGACGATGTCCAGCACGGCGCCGGGCAGGATCTTGCCGTCCTGGTCTGCCGCGTTCCAGTTCGGCGTGGCCGGGAAGAACTGGGTGTTCTTCATCTGCTCGGCGGATGCCGCCTTGAGCGGGTCGGACTGGTAGGACTCGTCGTCGAGCATCTCGGGGTAGGCGGGGAAGTAGCCCGCTGCGTCGGCGTAGGCCTTGCCGCCCTTCTTGTCGCCCATGACCGTGAGCAGGTCCCAGGCGGCGTCGGGGTGCTCGGCGGTGGCGAACAGGGTCAGCGCCGAGCCGCCGGCGAAGGCCGGGGCGGGGCCGTCGGCGCCGGGGATGGGCGCCGCCTTGATCTCCTCCAGCACCGCGGGGTCCTCGGCCTGCTCCTCCATGGAGGTCAGCGCCCAGCCCCCGTCGATGTACATGCCAACCTCGCTGTTGGCCATGTCGGCCAGCGGCACCAGCTCGTTCTCGCCGACGTAGGCCTGCGGGGAGATGTTCTCCTCGGAGGTCAGCCCGGCGTAGAACTCGATGGCCTCCTGGGTCTCGGGCGAGGTGAGCTCGCCCTGCCACTCGCCTTGCTGCTGCACCGCGATCTCGCCGCCGTTGCTCCAGATGAAGCTGGCGATGCCGTTGGTGAAGTCGGTGGGGGCGGCGAAGCCCGGCACGTCCTGCTCCTCCTCGATCGCCGTGGCGACCTCGACCAGCTCCTCCCAGGTCTGGGGAGGATCCATGCCCAGGTCCTTCAGCCAGTCGGCGCGGTAGTAGAGAGTGCGCACACCCGCGAACCACGGGATGGCGTACTGCGAGCCGTCGTAGGCGCCGTACTCGACCGCGGCCTGGTCCATGTCGGACACCGCGCCCCACTCGTCGGTGCGGGAGGAGATGTCCATGATCGCTCCCTGGGAGGCCCAGTTGGCGACCTGGTCGTTGCCGACCTCCAGCACGTCGGGGGCGTCGCCGCCGGCCAGCGCGTTGTTGATGGACTGCTGGGCGTCGGCCCAGGGGACGAACTCCACCTCCACCGAGGTGTCGGGGTAGTCCTGCTGGTAGCGCTTCTCAACGGTGTCGAAGTACTTCTTGACGGGGTCCTGGGCGGTGCCCATGACCCACACGGTCAGGCTGTCGGGAGCCTCGGATGCGCCGCCCTCGGAACCGCCTCCGCCACAGGCGGTGGCGGCGAGCAGTACCGCCGTCGAAAAGGCTGCGGCCTTCAGGGATCTCATACTGGTCTCTCCCTTCACGCGTTGCCGCGCGACGCTGCGTCGAGTAGACGCCCCCGGACATCTCTGGGTCGGCTGCAAGCGCGATGCGGGCTTCGTCGTCGGTCGGAGTGTGCTGGGATAGCGGGTGTGCGAACCCCCGCCCTGCTCGGCTCTGTCCCGGCAGGGACTGCGGCAGGCGCCCGGTGCGCGCCTCTCGCGGATTGGGCGTTAAACTAACAAGAAACTTTCCTAATGAATAGAGAACGGGGTGTCACGGTTATGTCTCGACGTCCGGGGACTCCGCGCCTACTGCGCCAGCTCAACGACCGGGCCGCCTTGGAGCTCCTGCTCGCGTCGGGCCCGCTCACCCGCACCCAACTCGGCCAGGAGACCGGCCTGTCCAAGGTCACCGCCTCCCAGCTGCTCGCCCGCCTGGAAGAACGCCGACTCGTCCACGTCGTCGGCAGCCAAGCCGGCGGACGCGGCCCCAACGCCGCCCTCTACGCCGTCGTGCCCTCCAGCGCCTACGCCCTGGCCCTCGACATCCGCGCCTCCGAGGTCACCGGCGCCATCGCCGACATCACCGGCCAGGTGACCGGCGAATTCACCCTCGACCCCACCGACACCCACAACCCCGTCGACCAGGTCAGCGGCGCCGTCATGCGCCTGCTGAGCACCTGCGAAGTCCCCCTCGACCACCTCAGCGCCTGCACCATCGGCACCCCCGGCGTCGTCGACCCCCGCACCGGAGCCGTGCGCTTCTCCTTCGACCTGCACAGCTGGCTCGAGGACGCCTTCCACACCCTGCGCAACGACCTCGGCCCCATCGTCCGCATCGAAAACGACGTCAACCTCGCCGCCCGCGCAGAACACGCCGAAGGCGCCGGCGAGGACGCCTCCGACTTCGCCCTCATCTGGCTCGGCGGAGGCGGCGGCGTCGGCATGGCCGTCGTCCTCGACGACCGCATCCACTGGGGCACCACCGGAGGCGCCGGCGAAATCGGCTACCTGCCCGTCCCCGGCGCACCCCTGCCCGGCGACGTCGGCCTGCCCGGCGGCTACCAGTCGCTGAGCCGCACCGGCGAACGACCCACCATCGCCCACGGCTTCCAAGCCCTCGTCGGCGCCCAGGAGATCGTCACACTCGGGGAATCCCACGGCTTCACCGGCAAAACCGTCGGCGACGTCCTCACCGCCGCCGCCGAAGCCCGAGACGCGGGAGAAGGCTTCCTCGACGCGCTCGCCGAACGCATCGCCCGCGGTGTCGCCGCGGTATGCGTGGTCCTGGACCCCGGACTCGTCGTCCTCGGCGGCGAGGTCGCCGAAAGCGGCGGCGACGACCTCGCCCAGCGCGTCGCCCGCGCCACCGCCCGCATCGGACCCAACGCACCCCAGGTCAGCGTCGGCCGCGTCCAGTCACCCGTCCTGCGCGGCGCCCTCCTGTCAGCACTGCAGCACGCCCGCGAAGACGTCTTCGAATCCACCGTCGAGTGAAGCCGCACCGGGCGGGGCGGACGGCTCGGCCGGAACGGGCGAAGGCGGGCCAAGACGAAGGCGTGCCCGCGCCACACGCCACGGCCGGCCCCGCCCCCGGCGATCAGCCCCCTACCGGCGGACCCGAGCCCAGGCGGCGGCGCATCGCGATCCGCGGCGCCACGGCGATACCCGCCGCCTCCTCCCGCCGCCGCTGCGCCCGCAGCCCCGGTCCCCACTCGGCCCGCGCAAGCGCGCAGAAGCCGCGCCGCCCATACCACGGCGCGTTCCACGCCACGTCGCGGAAGGTCGTCAACGTCATCACGGCGAAACCCTCCGCGCCAGCCCGCTCGCAGGCCGCCTCCAGCAGCGCGCCGCCCACGCCACGCCGCCCGTGCTCAGGACGCACCGCCAGCTCCTCCAGATGCGCCGCCCCGTCCAGCACGCCCACCGCGGCCAACCCCCGCACCGGCTCGCCGGCCACGAGCACCCAGCGCGCCTGTCGCAGCATCGCCCACGGGTCGTCCGGCGGCAGCACCAGCCCCGCCTCGGCGAACATCCCACCGGCCGCCAGGCTCACCGCGGCCGCGGCGTCGACATCCTCCTCGCGCATCACCCGGATCGGCACGGCAGCAGCGTCGGCAGACATCGGCGGACCTCACAACAGGCGGAACCGGCAGTAGGGAACAGACCCCATCCTGCTCCCCGGCCGATCTGCCGCGCGAGCCGATATCCCCGACGCCACGGCGGGTTCCCGAAAAGCCGGAGCCGCCCGCCCGACCGCCGGCAGGGCGCCTCCCGCACCCCCGCCCCTGCACCTCCAGCACCGCCGGGCGCCGGAGAAGCCCTGCACATCCCCGTATCACCGCCGCAGCCGCAGCGCCTTCGGCGTGGCATGGAACCCCGCACCCAGCAGCGCCGCCTCCAACGGCGTACCGAACACCTCACCGCCGTCGCAGCGCTGCACCGTCAGCGACTCCACACCGCCACCGCGCACCGACTCCGCCAACGCCCGCGCCGCCCGCTCCAACTCCGCACCGCCCGACCCGAACGTCAGCGCCGAACGCCCGCCCCGCTCCAGATACAGCGTCGGCGCACCGTCGTCCAGCACCACCAGCGCACCCGCCTTGCGGCCCGGCCGCCCCGCCGACTCCGCACCCGCCGGCCACGGCAGCGCCGCACCGTAGACGTTCGCCGGATCCGCCGCCGCCAGCACCACCGGAGCCTCCCGGCCGCCCGCGCCCCCGCCGACCAGCGACCGCAGCCGATCCACCGCACCCGGCAGCGCGAACTGCGCCGCCCCCAACCCCTCGACGAAGTACCCCCGCCGCGCCCGCCCCGAATCCTCGAAACCCCGCAGCACCGGATACACCGCACTGAAACCGCCCGCGCCGCGCCCGCCCGAACGGCGATCCCCGCGCCGCACCTGCTCAGCCACCACCGAACCGCGCGTCACCACCCCGTAGCGGTCCAGCAGCGCCGACACCCCCGCCGTCAACCGCCGCGTCGCCTCCGGCTCACGCTCCGGCAGCAGCCACCACCGCCCCGCCGCCGTCGGAGGCCCCGTCCGACTCGGCAGCACCGGCCGCCGCGACCGGCTCCGATGCGCCGTCCCGCCCGCACCCAGCAACGCACGCAGCCCCGACAGCGAATCGTTGCCCACCCGACCCGCCCACACCAGATCCCACAGCGCCGCCACCACCGCCGCATCCGACACCGACGCCGCGCCCTGCGCCGCCACCACACGGTCGGCGACGTCCCGGAAGAACAACGCACCGCCCTCACGCAGCGCCGCCACGACCCCCGCATGCGCCGCCGAGGTCCCGGCCCCCTCCTCGGCCGGCTCCGGCAGCAGCACCTCCGCCTCATCCGCCGGGACCAGGCACACCCACCCGTCGTTACCCGCCAACGGACCCGCACCCGCCCACAGCACCTCGCCCGCATGCGTCAACTCGTCCAGCAGCGCCGGCGCATACCCCTCCACCCGCGCCGGCAGCACCAACGACTCCAACGCCGACGCCGGCACCGGCGCGCCACGCAGCGACTCCACAGCCGCGAACACCCCGTCGGCACCACTCGACCGCCGACCTCCGCCCACGCGCTGCCACGCGGGAACGAACCGCCCCAGCGCCCGCTGCGGCACCGGCTCCACCTCGCGCCGCAACCGCGCCACCGACCGCCGCCGCACCACCCGCAGCACATCGGCGTCACACCACTCCGTGCCCTGACCGCCCGGCCGGAACTCCCCCTCGACCACCCGCCCCGACCCCGCCAGACGCCGCAGCACCTCCACCACAGCGCCGCGGTCCACCCCCAACCGCGCCGCAACCGCACCCACCGTGAACGGACCGTGCGTACGCGCATACCGCGACACCAGATCCCCCAGCGGATCCTCCACCGCCACAGCGAACGCCTCCGCCGTCCCCGCGAACGCCCCCTCAGCTCGGCCCGACGAACCCGCCAACCACTCCGGCAGCGCCACCCCCGCACCGTCGCGCAACCGCGCCGCGTCCTCCACCGCCGCCCACCGCCACGCACCGGCCATACGCACCGCGACCGCGCGCCCGGCACGCCCCAACTCCTCCAACGACCCCGCAGCGACCCCGCGCTCACCCGCCTCCGCCACACTCAGCGGCCCCAACTCACGCAGCAGATCCGCCGCCCCCTCGCGCCCCGCCTCCGGATCCGCCCGCCGCTGCGGCGCCAGACGCTGCAACTCGGCCTCGTACTCGGCCACGACATCGCCGTCCAGCAGCTCCCGCAGATCCGCATGCCCCAGCAGCTCCGCCAGCAACTGCGAATCCAACGTCAGCGCCTGCGCCCGCAACTCCGCCGCAGGCGCGTCGCCCTCATACATGAACGCCGCCGTGTACCCCATCAGCAGCGACTGCGCGAACGGCGACGCACGCCGCGTCTCCACCTCCACCACCCGCACACGACGCGCCCGCACATCGGCCATCAACGACGCCAACCCGTCCACGTCGAACACATCACGAAGGCACTCCCGCGCCGCCTCCAACACGATCGGAAACGACCCGAACCGCCCCGCCACCGACAACAACTGCGCCGAACGCTGCCGCTGCTGCCACAACGGCATCCGCCGCCCAGGGCGCCGCCGCGGCAGCAGCAACGCCCGCGCCGCACACTCCCGAAACCGCGCCGCGAACAGCGCCGAACCGCCCAACTCCGCCGTGACCGCGTCCTCGACCTCATCGGGCGCCACCACCAGCGACTCCGCCACCCCGCCCCGAGGCCGCCCCGCCGCCCCCGAACCGCCCTCCTCCTCGACATCCGGCAGCCGCACCACGATCCCGTCGTCGCCGTGCACCACCTGCGCATCCACCCCGTAGCGCGCCCGCAACCGCGCGCCCACCACCAGCGCCCACGGCGCATGCACCCGCGCACCCAGCGGCGAATGCACCACCGCACGCCAATCACCCAACTCGTCGCGGAACCGCTCCACCACGATCGTGCGGTCGTCGGGCACCCACCCCGTCGACTCCTCCTGCTCACCCAGGTAATCCACGAGATTGGCCGCACCCCACTCGTCCAACCCCGCAGCACGCGCCCGCTCCACCGCCGCAGGCCGCTCAGCCCCCCGCAACTCCCGCGCCATCGCCCCGATCGCCCGACCCAGCTCCGCCGGACGCCCCAGCGCATCGGCCTTCCAGAACGGCAACCGCCCCGGACGCCCCGGCGCAGGCGAAACCATCACCCGGTCAGCGGTGATCGACTCGATCCGCCACGCACTCGCCCCCAGCACGAACACGTCGCCCACCCGCGACTCGTAGACCATCTCCTCATCCAGCTCACCCACCCGCGACGGCGCACCGCCACCGCCCGCAGCCAGATGCACCGCATACATGCCCCGATCCGGAATCGTCCCGCCGCTGGTCACCGCCAACCGCTGCGCACCCGGACGCCCCGACACCACCCCGCCCGAAGCCGGACCGCCCCCATCGCGATCCCACACCACCCGCGGCCGCAACTCCGCGAACTCGTCCGAGGGATAGCGCCCCGACACCATGTCCAGCACGCCCGACAGCGCCGAATCCGGCAGGGACGCGAACGGCGCCGCCCGCCGCACCACCGCCCCCAGCCGCGCCACCTCCCACTCGTCCATCGCCGCCATCGCCACCACCTGCTGCGCCAGCACATCCAGCGGACTCCGCGGCATCCGCAGCTCCTCGATGCGCCCCGAACGCATCCGCTCGACCACCACCGACGCCGCCAGCAGATCCCCCCGGAACTTCGGGAACACCACCCCCCGCGAAACGTCGCCCACGTTGTGGCCCGCACGCCCCACCCGCTGCAAACCGCTCGCCACCGACGGCGGCGACTCCACCTGCACCACCAGATCCACAGCACCCATGTCGATGCCCAGCTCAAGACTGGACGTGGCCACCACACACGGCAGCCGCCCCGCCTTCAGATCCGCCTCGATCACCGCACGCTCGTCCTTGGACACCGAACCGTGGTGCGCCCGCGCCACCACCCCCGCCTCAGCCCCATAGGTCTGGCCCGCCTCGGCCATCACCTCCGCCGGCGACAACCGCGAACCCCCCGGCGACCCGCCCGGCACGGGGGAAGACGCACCGGGCGCGGCCGCACCCCCGGCCGAACCTCCGGACCCGCCCCGAGCACCCCCGCCGAGCGCACGCCGCTCGTCGCCCAACTCGTTCAACCGCGCACACAACCGCTCGGCCACCCGCCGCGAATTGCAGAACACGATCGACGACCGGTGCTCCTCCACCAGATCCAGCACCCGCTCCTCGACATGCGGCCAGATCGACGTGCGCGCCTTCGACGCCCGATCGTTCGACCTCCCCGCCGACACCGACGCCTCCAGCTCCGTCAAGTCCTCGACCGGCACCACGATCCGCACCTCCAGCGACGGCGTCTGCGGCGGCGCCACCACCGACGCCGGACGCGGCCCGCCGAGAAACGCCGCCACCTCCTCCGGAGGACGCACCGTCGCCGACAGCCCGATCCGCTGCGCCGGAGCCTCCAGCAGCGCGTCCAACCGCTCCAGACTCAGCGCCAGATGCGCACCGCGCTTCGTGCCCGCCAGCGCGTGCACCTCGTCGACGATCACCGTCTCGACACCCGCCAGCCCCGCACGGGCCTGCGAGGTCAGCACCAGAAACAGCGACTCCGGCGTGGTGATCAGGATGTCGGGGGGCGACGTCGCCAGCCTGCGCCGCTGATCCGCCGGAGTGTCGCCGGTGCGCACCCCCACCGAGGGCTCCGCGACGTCCAGCCCGGCCGCCTCCGCCGCCCGCCGGATCCCCGACAGCGGCGCACGCAGATTGCGCTCGATATCGGCCGCCAGCGCCTTCAGCGGAGAGACATACAGCACCCGGCACCGCCGCACCCGCTCCTCGGGCACCGGGCGCGACGCCAGGCCGTCCAGCGCCCACAGGAACGCCGACAGCGTCTTGCCCGACCCCGTGGGCGCCACGACCAGCGCGTTCTCACCCCGCGAGACCGCCTCCCACGCCCCCGTCTGCGCCGGCGTGGGCCCCGACGGGAAAGCCTGCTCGAACCACGTGCGCGTCGCCTGAGTGAAGCGGCCCAGCGGATCGCCGCCCTCGACGGGATCGGAGCCGCTGGAGCCGGAAGCGCCTACCGAGGACATGTGCCCAGTCTGCAACGCGGTAGCGACGAAACCGAGCAGATTCGGCCGCACCCCGCGCCGCACCGTCCCAGGACCGGCCTCGGACGGCCCGGGTCGTCCCCAAGCCGCGTCCGCGGAGGTGACAGCACTGGCCGGGGCGGCCGATACTGGAAGCGATGAGACTTTCGCACTTCTGGGAGCGCATGCACGAGCAGTTCGGCGAGGCCTACGCCGAAAGCCTGGCGCGCGACCACGTCATCGAGGCGCTCGGCTCCCGCACCGTCGAACAGGCGCTGGCCGACGGCATCGGCGCCAAGGAGGTGTGGCGGGCCGTCTGCGAGGAGTTCGACCTGCCCGCCGCCGCACGCTGACCATGCGCCGACCGCTCGGCACGGTCCCGCCGACCAGGGACGAAGCAGGGCGGAGGGCACGCCGCGCCGCGGCCGCCCGCCGCTTCGAGAGGCGCGCCCGGGTTACCGGGGACGGCAGGCGGTCGAACAGAGGTTCGGGTAGGCTTGCGCTGTATCCGGGGCCGACCAGGTGCCGAATCGGCCTCCGGCGGACCACGACGCCCCTCGGGCGGGCGTCTGCGAGTGGACACGTCCCCGGCGGCCGCCGGACCCGATCCCGCGGCCGCCCCGCACTCGTCCACAGGCGCGCCGACGCGGTCGAGGTTTGTCCTCACCGCCGCGTAGCGTCACACCCAAGATGAACAAGAAGACGTCGACCCAACAGGGGTTTCCCGTGGCTGCTGCTGATCGAGAGAAAGCTCTCGAAACCGCGCTCGCACAGATCGAGCGCCAATTCGGCAAGGGCTCCGTCATGCGCCTCGGCGATGACGACCGCCCACCGATCGAATCCTTCCCCTCCGGATCCATCTCCCTCGACATCGCCCTGGGAATCGGAGGAATTCCGCGGGGCCGTATTGTGGAGATATTCGGACCGGAGAGTAGCGGAAAGACTACCGTGGCTTTGCATGCGGTGGCCAGTGCTCAGAAGAACGGCGGAATCGCCGCATTCATCGACGCCGAGCACGCGCTGGACCCCGATTACGCGAAGAAGATCGGTGTGAACACCGACGATCTGCTGCTTTCCCAGCCTGACACGGGGGAGCAGGCGCTGGAGATCACGGACATGCTGATCCGTTCGGGCGCCGTGTCCGTCTTGGTCGTGGACTCCGTGGCCGCCCTGGTGCCGCGCGCGGAGATCGAGGGCGAGATGGGTGACAGCCACGTCGGCCTGCAGGCCCGATTGATGTCCCAGGCCCTCCGCAAAATCGCGGGCGCATTGCACCAGACCGGGACAACCGCGATTTTCATCAACCAACTTCGCGAAAAGGTCGGTGTCATGTTCGGCTCACCTGAGACCACCACCGGCGGCAAGGCGCTGAAGTTCTATTCGTCGGTGCGGCTGGACGTGCGGCGGATCGAGACGCTGAAGGACGGGACCGACGCCGTCGGGAACCGGACTCGGGCCAAGGTCGTGAAGAACAAGGTGGCGCCGCCGTTCAAGCAGGCGGAGTTCGACATCCTCTACGGCGTCGGCATCTCCCGCGAGGGCGGGCTGATCGACCTCGGGGTGGAGCAGGGCGTCGTGCGCAAGTCGGGTGCCTGGTACACCTACGAGGGCACGCAGCTCGGCCAGGGCAAGGAGAACGCTCGCAACTTCCTGCGCGAGAACGTCGACATGTCCAACGAGATCGAGAAGAAGATCAAGGAGAAGCTGGGCGTGCCCGGCGGCGGCGACGACTCCGCCGCGTCCGCTGCGGCTTCCGACGCCAAGGCCGCCGACACCAAGCCCGGCGACTCGAAGCCGGCCGGTACCAAGGGCGCGGGGGCGAAGAAGTCCGCTGCGAAGGAGTCCAGCGCCAAGGCGTCGGGCGCCAAGGAGAGCCCCGCGGTCAAGGAGAGCCCTGCGGTCAAGGACGGCGACGCCGCCGCTTCGACCGACGCGTCGGCCCAGGCGGCGAACAGCACCGAGTCCACCCCGCCCGCGGATGCCTGATCGGGGCGAGACTTTCGAGGACGATGGCGCCGCCGAGCCCGGCCCCCGGGCGGGCGGGTCCGCTGACGGGGAGGATCCCGAGGCCAAGGCGCGCGGCATCTGCCTGCGCCTGCTGACCTCGGCTCCGCGGACGCGGGCTCAGCTCGCCCAGGCGCTGCGGCAGCGCGGGGTCGACGACGAGGTGGCCGAAGGGGTGCTGGGGCGCTTCAGCGAGGTGGGGTTGATCGACGACGCCGCCTTCGCTGAAGCCTGGGTCGACTCCCGGCATGCCGGGCGCGGTCTGGGGCGCAAGGCGCTGGCGGCCGAGCTGCGGCGGCGCGGGGTGGACGACGAGACGGTCCGCGACGCCGTCGAGGAGCTCAGCCCTGACCAGGAGGAGGAAACGGCGCGCAGGCTGGCGCGGCGCAAGCTCGCCGCGTCGCGCATGCAGGATTCCACGGCGCGGGCGCGCCGGGCTTTGGCGATGCTGGCGCGCAAGGGGTACTCGGCCGGTCTGGCGTATCGGGTGGTCCGCGAGGAGTTGGAGGCCGAGGGCGCCGGGGTGGAGCTGCCCGAGCCCGATACGGAGTAGGGGGAGAGGGGTGGTGCCGCGGTGAGCGGTGCCCGGTACCCCAGCGGTGTCCGGCAGGGTGGTGGGTGCCGCCCTGGGCGGTATCGGTCGGCGCATCGTGCGGCCGGTGTGGAGAGGAAGCCGGGGAGTTGCCGGTGGCGAGGTTGCGCACGGTGGATCTGGCGCGGCAGGCAGGGGTTTCCACCCAGCAGGTCCGCAATCACGAGGCGGCGGGTGTGCTGCCGCCGGTGCGGCGGACGGAGGCGGGATACCGCGTCTACGACAGGGGGCACCTGCGAGCGCTGCTGGCCTTTCGGGCGCTGGCCGCCGGGTTCGGCGGTGAGCGGGCGCACGCGATCATGCGTGCGGTCCATGCCGGCGACGTGCCGCTGGCGTTGCGGTTGGTGGACGAGGGTCATGCGGATCTCCACGATCAGCGCGTGGCGGCCGATGCGGTGAGCGGTGCGGTGGGGGAGGCGGCTGAGCCCTACGCCGGCGGCCGCCCGGAGCCGGGTCCCGCACTGCGGGTGGGCGAGCTCGCGGCGCGGTTGGGGGTGCGGGCGTCGGCGTTGCGGGTGTGGGAGGCGGCCGGGCTGGTGTCGCCGTCGCGTGAGGCGGGCACCCGGTATCGCAGTTACGGGCCCGAGGAGGTGCGCGACGCGCGGATCGTGCGCATGCTGCGGCAGGGTGGCTATTCGTTCGACCGGATCCGGCCGGTGCTGGACGAGCTGCGGCGTACGGGGGGTACGGGGGCGCTGCGCGCGGCGATCGGGGAGCGCCGTGCCTCGCACGACCGGCGGGCGCGGGCGATGCTCGAGGGCGCGGCGCTGCTGTACCGGTTTCTGTCGGGTGATGAGGCGGGGGCCTCGGCATAGTCGCGGCGGAGGGGGATACAAAGGCCTTTCGGTGCGGTTCCGCGCCTGCACAGTCCCCCTGCCCCCAGCCGAGGAGTCGGTTCGTGTCCGAAATGCCCGACGAGAGTGACCGGTCCGCCGGCGGCTCCGCCGCCGATTCCTCCGGCGGGGTGGTCGCCCGCTACAAGGTCCCGGCGGTCGTCGGCGGTGTGGTCGCGGCTGTGGCGGCCGTGCTGGCGGCTTCGGTGGTCCTCCCCGCGGGGGAGCCGTTCGAGGATGTGGGCGGGTGCGAGGAGCTGTTCACCGAGGAGTTCGTCTCGTCGTTGCATCTGGACGAGGGGGTGCGGTTGGCGGAACTGGAGCCCGGGGAGTGGGAGGTGCCCTCGGAAGGCGAACTCGCGTGCGGGGACACGGAGGGCAATACCCTCACGGTGGTGTTCGCGGTGCTGGATCCGGGTTCGGAACCCTGGGACTACAGCGGCGCGGAGGATCGGATCGCCGGTCGCCGCGGGGGCGCGGACGAGCTGCGGTCGGGGGCCGATGAGCAGCGGCCGTTCAACGCGGTCGAGGTGGAGGAGATCGAGGCCGGCGACGGCGGGTTCGTCGCCCTGTACGAGCCGCCGCCGGGGTTGGCCTCGGATTACGGTGACTGGACCCCGACGGAGCGCGGGCGTACCCACGCCACGGCGCATTTTCGGGTCCGCAATGTCGTGGTGCGGGTCCGGTCCTTCGACGCCGGCGGGCCTACGGTGCGTGATGCGCCGCTGAGCATCGCGACGCGGGTCTCGGAGGGCCTGGCCGAGCGGATCGCCGAGGTCGGCGAGGAGGGGGATCCGGAGCCGGATGATCCCCTCGCTCCGTGATGCGCCCGCTGACTACGGTTCCGGGTTGAGGGCCTGGTAGAGGATGTGTTCCTGCCATTCGCCGGCGATGCGCAGGTACTGCGGCGCCCTGCCGAAGGCGGTGAAGCCGTTGCGCAGCAGGACGCGCTGCGAGGCGGTGTTGTGCGGCAGGGTCGCGGCTTGGAGCCGGTGCAGGCCGAGGTCGGTGAAGGCGGTCTGCAGGGTTTCGGCGACGGCTTTGGTGGCCAGGCCGCGGCCGTTGTGGGATTCGGCGACCCAGTAGCCGATGGCGGCGGACAGGAAGGCTCCGCGGACGATGTCGTTGACGGTGATGCGGCCGGCGATGCGGTCGGCGTCGTCGAGGACGGCTAGAGGGAGCATGCGGTCGCCGGCGTGTTCGGCGAGGGCGCGTTCGAGGAGGACGCGCTGGGTCGCGGCGGTGAAGTAGGCGTCGTCGCGCTCGGGTTCCCATGGTGCGAGGAACGTGCGGTTGCGCCGTAGCAGCTCCGCCAGTTCCGGGGCGTCCTCGGGGGTGACGAGCCGCGTCGTGGGCATCGCTGGTTCCTTTCCCTGGGTGTGGTGTCGGGGCCGGGCAGGCCGCGCCGGGCGGTTGCGGCCGGGGGCGTCGTCTGCGACCTCGGGCAGCGTAGCGGGAGCGGCGTGGGCGGGCGCTTCGGTCGCGGTGCCGCCGGCGGCGGTGCACGCGGTGGGCCGCCAGGGGAGCTTCGCGGATGCGCCGGGGCTGTGCTCTACCGGGCCGG
>NZ_JROO01000066.1 GCF_000826685.1 Streptomonospora alba | reverse complement strand
GCTCCCCGGGAGCGGCGCCGACGTGGTAGGACATGGACGGAAAGCGCATTCCCATCGCAGGAAGACACGAGGAAGCAGACGATGACCCAGACCGGCATTCGTGACACCACCGAGGCGGAGCTGGACCACGTATTGGAGTCGGCGGCCGAAGCGGCCGAGCCCTTCGGCGCCCTTGCCCCGCGCGAGCGCGCCGCCATGCTGCGCGCCGTCGGCGACGCCGTCGACGCCGCAGCCGACGAGCTGGTGCCCATCGCGCAGCGCGAGAGCCGCCTTCCCGAGGCCCGGCTCAAGGGCGAGCTGGCACGCACCACCTTCCAGCTGCGCCTGTTCGCCGAGGTGCTGGAGGACGGCGGCTACCTCGAGGCCACCATCGACAGCCCCGACCCCGACTGGCCCGTCGGCCCGCGTCCCGACCTGCGCCGCGTCCTGGAGCCGCTGGGCCCGGTCGTGGTCTTCGGGGCGAGCAACTTCCCCTTCGCCTTCAGCGTCGTCGGCGGCGACAGCGCCTCGGCGCTGGCCGCCGGCAACCCCGTCGTCGTCAAGGCCCACCCCGGCCACCCGGAGCTGTCGGTGCGCACCGGGGAGGTCGTCTCCGCAGCGCTGCAGAAGGCGGGCGCGCCCGACGGCACCTTCGCCGTGGTCCTGGGCCAGGAGACCGGGCGCCGGGCGGTACTGCATCCGCACACCCGCGCGGTCGGATTCACCGGATCGATCCCCGGCGGCCGGGCGCTGCACGACCTGGCCGCGACCCGCCCCGACCCCATTCCCTTCTACGGCGAACTGGGCAGCGTCAATCCCGTGTTCGTCACCCGCGCGGCGGCCGGCTCCCGCGCGGAGGCGGTCCTCAGCGGCTACGTCGACTCCTTCACTCTGGGTACCGGACAGTTCTGCACCAAGCCCGGCGTGCTGCTGCTCCCGGAGGAAACGCCGGTGGAGACCCTGGCCGAAGCCGTGCGCGGGCGCTCGGGGGCGCCGATGCTCAACGAGCGCATCGAGCGCGGGTTCGCCGAGGGCTACCGGTCGCTGGCCGACCACGACGCGGTCGAGGTCCTCGTCGAGGGCGGCCCGCACGACGGCGAGGACGGCACGACCCTGTGGACCCCGTCGCTCCTGCGCACCACCGCCGAACGGTTCCTGGAGAACTCCCAGGAGCTGCTCGAAGAGCGCTTCGGGCCGGTCTCGCTCGTGGTGACCTACTCCGAGCCGGCCGAGGCGGAGCGCGTCGCCGACATCCTGCCGGGCCAGCTCACCGCCACAGTGCACGGCGAGGACACCGACGACCAGGCCGGCCCCCTGCTGAACCGCCTGCGCCGCCGCGCGGGCCGAGTGCTGTGGAACGGCTGGCCCACCGGGGTCTCGGTCACCCACGCGATGCACCACGGCGGCCCCTACCCCGCCACGACATCGGTTCTGCACACCTCGGTAGGCAGCACCGCCATCCGCCGCTTCCTGCGCCCGGTGTGCTACCAGCAGGTCCCCCAGCACCTGCTGCCGCAGGCGCTCCGCGACGGCAACCCGCTCGCCGTTCCCCGCCGCGTCGACGGCGAACTGCGGCTGCCCTGAATCCGTCCCGCACCGGTACGGCCGCGCCCGGGGGACGCCTCCGGGACCGGCCGTACCGGGGTTCGGCGCGGACTCGACGGCGCGCGGCCGCGGCTTCATGCTGCCGCGTGTGCACAATCGCAGACGGCTCGGCTGGGACTGCTTCCACAACGCGCGCGACCTCGGAGGCCTGCCCGCCCGCGACGGGCGCACCACCCGGTACGGCGCCCTGTACCGCTCGGCGGCTCCGCTCTCGGCCACCGCGAAGGACTGGGAGCAGGCCCGCGCAGCGGGTGTCGGCACCGTCGTGGACCTGCGCAACGACGACGAGATCCGCCGGGCCGACGGCGCGCCCCCGCCCGATATCGCGCGTGTGGCGGTACCGCTCGACGACATCACCGACATCGCGTTCCGGGACCGCGTGGCAGGCGCGGGCATGGGCCGGGCCGGTCCCCTCTACTACCGGCTCTTCCTGGAGCACAAGGCCGACCGCTGCGCCGCGGTGATCACCGCGCTCGCCCGCGCCCGCCCCTCGGGTGTGCTCTTCCACTGCGCGGTCGGCCGCGACCGCACCGGGATCGTCGCCATGCTCCTGCTGTCCCTGGCGGGGGTCGAACCCGGGGCCATCGCCGACGACTACGAACGCACCACCGAAGACGCCCGGCCCCTGTTCGCCGCCATGGGCCGCGAAGACGAAGCCCTCGCGATCGAGGCCGGCCTCGCCGCCCGCGGCATGACGCTGCGCGCGGCATTCCTCGACGCCCTCGCCGATCTGGACGCACACGCCTATCTGCGCGATGCGGGCGTACCCGCAGCGGACATCGAGGCGCTGCGCTCGCGCCTGCTGGCCTGAGGGGCGGTGCGGCCGGTGCCGCCGGTCCCGGTCCGGCTCCGGCTGCTCGGGCGGTTCAGGGGGTGGAGGGCGTCCGCACCGCCGGTTCCCCTCGCCAACCCAGTTCCTCGCTGATGGCGGCGGCCGTTCGCGTGAGCGTGGGAACCAGGGCGAGCAGTCGGTCCCTGTCGACGACCACGTTGGGGGCCGAAACCGAGACCGCCGCCGCGACGGCCCCGGCGGCGTCGCGGATGGGGGCGGCCACGCAGTGGATGAACTCCTCGTGCTCGAAGTCGTCGAGCGCCCACCCCTGCCCGGCCACCTCGGCGAGGTCGGCGGCGAGGCCCTCGCGGGTGGTGCGCGTTTCGGCGGTGTAGCGGTCGTAGGGCGGCTCGCCCAGCAGTTCGTCGCGCTCGGCCTGGGGCATGTGCGCCAGGACGGCCTTGCCCACGCCCGTCGCGTGCAGCGGGGCGGGCGCGCCGATGCGGGAGTACATGCGCACCGCGTGGCGCGACTCCACCTTGTCCAGATAGACCATCGCATCGCCCTCGCGCGCCGCCAGGTGCACGGTGTGCCCGCAGGCGGCGCCGAGCTCGCGCAGGTGGCCCGCCGCGGCGGCGCGCACGTCGAGGCCCTCCAGCGCGATCTGGGCCAGGCCGGTCATGCGCGGACCGATCCGGTAGCGGCCGTCGTCCATGCGCCGCACGAACCGCTCCTCCTCCAGCGTGCGCAGCAGGCGCAGCGAGGTGGTGCGGTGCACGTCCAGACGCCGCCCCAGCTCGCTGATGGTCGCCGGACCGGAGGCCAGCTCGATGAGGATCTGCAGTGCGCGTTCGACGCTGCTGGACATACCCGGTCCCTCCTACGCTCCGGACCGCGCGTCGTCCTCGCGCGCGGCATGCGTGCGGGTCAGCGGCGGCCCCGCATGCACCGGCCCGCCGCCCCACGCCGACCCGTCGCCGGTGTCGGAGCGAGGCGGGATGTCGCCGGGCACCTGCAGCGCCGCCCCGGCCAGCCGGGCGCCCTCGGCCAGGCACTCCCGCACCTGCCGACCGGTGAGCAGCCCGTGCAGCACGCCCGCCGCGAACGCGTCGCCCGCGCCCGTGGGCTCGACGACGCCGACCGCCGGCGCGGGCTCGTGCCGGACCTCGGCTCCGCGGAAGGCCGTCGCGCCCCGAGCGCCCTGCTTGACCACGACCAGGTCCGGACCCTCCAGCAGGTCGCGCACCTCCTCGGGGGAGCCCGTGCCCCACAGTGCCGCGGCCTCGTCCAGCCCGCAGAAGACGACGTCGGCGCGCCGGGCCGCCTGCAGCACCAGCTCGGCCTCGGCGGGACCGTGCAGAGCGGGCCGGTAGTTGACGTCGAAGCTGCGCAGGGTCCCCGGGGCAGCGCCGTCGAGCAGCCCGTCGACGAGTTCGCGGCAGCTCTTCGAAAGCACCGCGGTGATTCCCGTGGTATGGACCAGCCGGGGCCGCAGGCCCCGGACCCGGGCGGCGTCGCGGCCGCCCAGCTCTGAGGCGGCCGAGCCGGTGCGGTAATAGCGGACGCGGGTGCCGCCGGCGCCGTCGGGTTCCTTGACGTAAAGGCCGGTGCGGCGCTCGGGGTCGGTACGCACCGAGCAGTGCACGCCTTCGGCGCCCAGCCGCGCCAGGACGTGGCGCCCGAACGCGTCGTCGCCCAGGGCACTGTGCCAGGCGACGCGGTGCCCGGAGCGCGCCAGGTAGACGGCGACGTTGGACTCGGCGCCGCCGATCTCCAGCCGGTATCCGGGCGCTGGGTCGCCGAGGGCGGCGGCGGTTCCGGGCTCGGGGGCACCGGCGTCGGGCACCAGGAGCGCCATGGTCTCTCCGACGCAGACCGCCTCGGCCCCGCCGGCGGCTGCCGTTCCGGCACCGGACCCGTGCTCACTGCTCACGCGGGACCTCCCGTCCGCTCCGCTCGGAGCGGCGACGTATTGACCTTGATCTCGACGGAATGCTAAGCAATCTGATGACACATACGCAACACTGCTGCGCACAGCGCAGCATCGACGCAGCGTCTATCCAGAGGGGGCCGGCATGTGGGATCTGCTGCTGCGCGGGGGGCGCGTCCTCGACCCCGCCTCGGGGCTGGACGCACTCGCCGACGTCGCGGTGCGCGCGGGTCGTGTCGCCGAGGTCCGCCCGCACGGCCCCGACGGCACGGGGCTGGACCCCGAGGGCGCCGCGACCGACGTCGTCGACGCGGGCGGCCGCCTGATCACCCCGGGCCTGGTCGACATGCACACCCACATCTGGCACGGCGCCACCTACTGGGGCATGGACCCCGACCCCACCGCCTGGCGCACCGGCGTCACCACCTGGGTCGACGCCGGATCCGCCGGCGCCTACAGCATGGACGGCCTGCGCCGCTTCGCCGCCGAGCCGGCGAGGGTCCGCGTGCACGCGCTGATCAACGTCTCGGCCGTCGGCCTGGTGGCCGAGACGGGCGAGCACCATGCGCTGGACAACCTCGACATCGACGCCGCGGCCGCCGTCGCCGCCCGCCACGGCGACTTCGTGCGCGGAGTCAAGGCGCGCATCGACGCCCGCACCGTCGGCGCCCACGGCCTCGAACCGCTGCGCCGCGCATCCGAGCTCGCCCGGCGGCTGGAGCGTCCGCTGATGGTCCACGTCGGCTACGGGCCCCCGACGATCGCCGACATCGCTCCCCTGCTGACCGAAGGCGACATCCTGACCCACTGCGCCTCGGGCTGCCCCTCCGACCTGGTCGCCGACGGGCGCCTGACCGACGCCGCGCGCCGTGCTCTGGACGCCGGCGCCGTCTTCGACCTCGGCCACGGCTCCGGCGCCCTGGCCTTCGACGTACTGGAAACCGAACTGGCCGCGGGTGTGCGCCCGACCGCCTCCTCCGACCTGCACGCCCGCTCGACGCACGGTCCCGCCTTCGACCTGCCGACCGTCATGGCCAAGCTGGTCGCCGCCGGTACGAGCCTGCCCGAGGCGGTCGCGGCCGCGACCGTGCGCCCGGCGCGCGCGCTGAGCCTGGACGCGGGCACGCTCGCGCCGGGCGCCGCGGCCGACATCGCCGTCTTCGACCTGGAAGAGGGCCGCTTCCCGGTCGTCGACGTGCACGGCACCGCGCGCGAGTCGCCGATCCGGCTCACCAACACGGCCACCTATGTCGGAGGACGCCTGCTCCCGCCGTGCTCTGCGGAGTCCCCGCCGCCGTGGATCCCCCTCAGCGAGGCCCAGCGCAGCGCCGAAGACGAGCGCGTGCGGCGCACCCGATCCGCGGTGCGCCGCCTGGAGCGCCCCGAGGACTTCGACGAGCCCTTCCCCCGGGCCGACGCATGAACCCCCGCGCCCGGCACCGCCCGAGCACCCGTGCCGGACCGCGATCCGGGCGCGCCCGCAGCAGCCGACCGTCGAACCCGCTGACAGGGAAGGAGGGAGACGGCGCGTACCCCGCGCACCGCACGCCCGGGGCGCCGCGCCGCCACACCCCATGACCGATTCCGCATCCGCCGGGACACCGCCCGGAAACCCGCCCTCGGCCCTCGCCGGAGCCGGCCTGCCCGCCGGCCCGCTGGCCGCGCTCGACGCCGAACCCGTCGAGGCACGCTCCCTGCCGCAGAGCCCGGTCAGCGCCGCGCAGGTCCGCTCGGCCGGGCTTACCCGCAGCGACCTGTGGCTGCCGGCCGTGGTTCTGCACGAGGACCCGCTGCGCCACAACCTCGACCGCTTCGCCCGCTGGTGCGCCGACCGCGGCGCCGCGCTGGCGCCGCACGGCAAGACCACCATGTCGCCGCACCTGTGGTCCTCCCAACTCGACCGCGGAGCCTGGGGCCTGACCGCGGCCACCGTCGATCAGGCCCGCGTGATGCGCCGGTTCGGCGCCCGCCGGGTGCTGATCGCCAACGAGGTCGTCGACCCGGGCCAGCTCGCCTGGCTCGCCGAGGCCCTGGCCGACCCCGGCTTCACGCCCATGTGCCTGGTCGACTCCGCCGCCGGAGCCGAGGCGATGGAGGACGCGCTGGCCGCGGCGCCGCGCCCGCTGCCCGTGCTGCTGGAACTGGGCGTGTCCGGGCGCCGTACCGGGGTGCGCGAGGCGGGCGACGCGCTGGCCCTCGCCCGCCGCGTGGTCTCCAGTCCGCGACTGGAGCTGGTCGGCGTCGAGGCCTACGAGGGCGTGTTCCCGCAGCGCCGCGACGGCGACGCGCCCGACCGCGCCCGCGCGTGGCTGGCGGTGCTGGCCGACGTCGCGGCCCGCGCCGACGCCGAAGGACTGTTCACCGCCGCCGACGAAGTGATCGTCACCGCGGGCGGCAGCGCCTATCCCGACCTCGCCGCGGACGCGCTCGCCTCCCTGCCCCGCCTGTCGCGCCCGCTGCGGCCGCTCGTGCGGTCGGGCTGCTACCTCGCCCACGACGACATGTTCATGGAGCGCGCATCGCCGCTGCGCAGCGGCGCCGACCCCGACCCGCTGCGGCCGGCGCTGACCTGCTACGCCCGTGTGCTGTCGTGCCCGGAGCCCGGCCGGGCGCTGCTGGGGGCCGGCAAGCGCGACGTCTCCTTCGACATCGACCTGCCCCAGCCCCGCGCGGTCCTGCGCGGCGGCGAACGCGTCCCGGTGGCGGAGGGCGTGCGCGTGGTCGAGCTCAACGACCACCACGCCTTCCTCGACGTGGACGCGACCGCGGGCGAGGCGGCGCCGCGGGTGGGCGACGTGGTGGAGCTGGGCCTGTCGCATCCGTGCACGGTCTTCGACAAGTGGCCGCTGATCCCGGTGCTCGACACCCGCGACCGGGTCGTCGACGCCGTACGAACCCTGTTCTGACCCGCGGGCCGGTGCACCGCCGGCCCGTGCGCCCACCCGGTACCCGTACAGCGAATAGAAAGGTCGATACAGCCATGGCCAAGCGCGTGATCAGCACGTCCGGCGCCGCCCCTCCCGGCGGCCCCTACTCCCAGGGCGTCGTCGCGGGCGACTTCGTCTACCTCTCCGGGGCGACCCCGCACCGCTGGGACCGCTCACTGGTCGAGGGGCCGTTCGTCGACCAGGCGCGCACCACGTTCGACAATCTCTCGGCGGTCGCCCAGGCGGCCGGTGCCGGCCTGGCCGACGCGGTCCGGGTCGGGGTCTACCTGCGCGACCTCGGCGACTTCGCCGCGATGAACGAACTGTTCGCCGAGTACTTCCCCAGCGAACCGCCGGCTCGCACGACGCTCCAGGCCGACCTGCCCGGCTTCGCCATCGAGATCGACGCGGTGCTCTACCGCCCGTCCTAGCCGTTCCCGCCGAGGCGGCGGTCCCGAACGGGACCGCGGCGGGACCGCCGCCCGGACACCCGGCCCGTCGCGGCCCCGTTCGGGACCTGCCGCGGCCGCGTTCGGGACCTGCCGCGGCCGCGGCGCATCCGACGGTAAACGGCGGCGGCGCGGGATCACCGGACGCGCGGCGTCACACAGCCCGCGCCGGGCACCGCCGTACCGGCCGCGCACCCCAGCGGCCCTCTCCCGCGCCCGCTCGGCTCCCTCACCCCTCCTACGGCCCCTCACCGGCCACCCCTTCGGCGCGGGCCGCTGCCACGGGCGCTCCCCGACACCCGGCAGCGGCGCCGTTCCCCGACCCCCTGTCCCCGGCCGTCCTGGCCGGGCTTCCGGCTCCGGAGGCAACGATGAACGACGGCAGTCCCCTTTACCTCGCATTCTTCCTGGGCGCCCTGGTCGTCATGCTCGGCATCGGCGTATGGGTCGCCCGCCGCACCAGCAGCGGCGAGGACTTCCTGCTGGCCGGCCGCAGACTCGGCACGCCCCTGCTGATGGGAACGACGCTGGCCACCCTGGTCGGCACCGGCTCCAGCCTCGGAGCCGTCGGCTTCGCGTATGAGAACGGCTGGGCCGGCGCCCTTTACGGCATCGGCGGCGCCGCCGGGGTCCTCGGCCTCGTGTGGCTGTTCTCCGACGTGCGCCGACACGGCTTCATGACCTTCTCCGAGGAGATGAGCTACTACTTCGGCGCCAGCCGGGTGATCAAGGGCGTCGTGTCGATCATCCTGCTGCTGGCCTCCGTCGGGTGGCTCGGCGCGCACATCATGGGCGGGGCGCTGTACCTGTCCTTCCTCACCGGCATGGACCCCGCGCTGGCCAAGGTCGTGGTCGCGCTCGGCTTCGGGCTCTACACGGTCATCGGGGGCTACCTCGCCGTGGTCGTCACCGACGCGCTGCAGGGCACGATCCTGTTCATCGGCTTCACCGTGCTGGCCGCGGTGGCCCTGGTCCACACCGGCGGCTTCAGCGGCGTCCAGGAAGGGGTTCCCGAGGCGGCGACGTCGATGCTGGGCGTCGAGGCGCTGGGCGTACTGCCCGCTGTGTCCCTGGCCCTGGTGATCGCGATCGGCGTGCTCGCCACACCGTCCTACCGCCAGCGCATCTACTCCGCCGCCGACGTCACCACCGTGCGCCGCAGCTTCGGCTGGGTGGCCCTGCTCTTCGCCGTCTTCGCCGTGCTCCCCGCCATCGCCGGGATGGCGGCCCGGACGATCGACCCGACGCTGGAGAACCCGGACGCCGCCTTCCCGATGCTGGCGACCACGGTGTTTCCCGTATGGCTGGGCGCGTTCCTGCTGATCGCCGGATTGTCGGCGACGATGTCCTCCGGGGACTCCGACGCTGTGGCCGGTGTGGCGATCCTGCTGCGCGACGTCACCCAGTTGGTCACCGGTCGGCTGCCGCGGGCCGAGAACATGGTGCGCTACTCGCGGATCGCGCTGGTGGGGGTGCTCGGCCTGGCGCTGGCGGGCGCGCTGCTGGCCGATACGATCATCGACTTCATCTCGCTGATGATCTCCACCGTGCTCACAGGTCTGCTGGTGGCCTCGCTGCTGGGCAAGTTCTGGCCACGCGCCACCTGGCAGGGCGGGCTGGCCGCCATGGTCGGCGGTTCCGCGACGGCGCTGGCGGTGCAGAACGTCGCGGCGTGGTCGGAGTTCTGGGGCAACCCCTCCATCCCGTCGCTGGCCGTGGCGCTGGTGGCCGGGGTGGCGGTCAGCCTGGCCACGCCCCGCTCCCGCGTGAGCCGCGAGGAGGCTCTGCGGCTGCTGGCCGAGGAGCGCGCCACGATGGACGTGGGCACGCACCTGCGGGCCGACGCCTCGGACACGGACACGGGCACGGAGCCGGAACCCCCGGAACCGCGCCCCTGAGACCCGATCCCCGCGGCCGGCGCCCCGGTGCTCCCCGCACCCCGGCGCCGGCCGCACCCGTTGCGGCGCGGCGCGGGGAGGCGGTCGTGTCGGTCCGGGCCGCGGACCGGCTCGGGTCCGCCGGCCTCAGCCGCTGCGAGGGCTCGGGGGGACGGGGGTGCCGCTTTCGGGGGGCGGCGGGCCGCTCTCGCCGGTCTCCTGCGGGCCGTCGGCCACGACGAGCCCGCCCACCTGCTCGGACACCTGGCGGCGTGCCCCCTCGTCCAGACCCGCGTCGGTGACCAGCACATCGCAGCGCCCCAGCGGCGCGATCGTGCACAGGCCGACCGTGCCCCATTTGGTGTGGTCGGCCACGACCACCAGCTTGCGCGCGGCCTCGACCAGCGCCCGGTCGGTCTCGCCCTCCATCAGGTTGGGAGTCGTCAGGCCCGCGCGCGCGTCCATCCCGTGTACTCCCAGTACCAGGGTGTCCAGGTGCAGGCTGCGTACGGCGGAGACCGCCAGCGGGCCCACGAGCGCGTCGGAGGGGGTGCGGAAGCCGCCGGTCAGCACGACGGTGTGATCGGTCCGGGGCGTGCGGTAGAAGACGTCGGCCACCCGCAGGCAGTTGGTGACCACGGTCAGGCCGGGGACGTCGCGCAGCCGGTGGGCGACGGCGCAGGTGGTGGTGCCCGCGGAAAGGCCGATGGCGCTGCCGGGCTCGATGAACCGGACGGCGGCCTCGGCGATGGCCTGCTTCTCGGCCTCCTGGCGGGCGGCGTTGGCTTCGAAGCCCGGCTCCTCGGTGCTGTGCCGGTGCGGCGCGACGGCCCCGCCGTGGACCTTGCGCAGCAGGCCGCGGGCCTCCAGTACGTCGAGGTCGCGGCGCACCGTCATGTCGGAGACGTCGAGGCTTTCGACGAGCTCGGTGACTCGGACCCCGCCGGAGCTGCGCACCTGGTCGAGGATCAGTGCCTGTCGCTGGGCGGCCAGCATCGCGTCCCCCGTAGTGGCCGGTCGGCACGGGACACGGTCGCGCGGCTTCGCGGG
>NZ_JROO01000065.1 GCF_000826685.1 Streptomonospora alba | reverse complement strand
GGGCGGCCGATCGCTGTGTGGGACGGGAACCGGGGGACGCATGGCATGCCCGTACGGTAGGACGCCGACCGCAGCGCGTGTCGCCGTCGTCCACAGGCCTTTCGCGGAGTGAAGGCGAGGGGAGCCGGCGCCGCCCGTGCGGACGGGCGCCGACCGGTCCGCACGGGCGCTACGGCAGTGCCATGCGCGGTCGAGCCGGGTGTGCGGCTCCGCGTGCGCGCACGCGGAGCCGCAGGAAAGCCCTCCGCGCCGCCGCGTGCCAGGGGCCGTCGTCCGCCGTCGGAAACGGGCCCTTCCGCGCTGCCTGCCCCCGGCCGTCCACCTCAGGGGTCGTCGCGACGGGCGAGAGTGAGTGTCGGCGGCCGCGGCAGGCGCAGCGGGCGGGCAGCGGTACGTTCAGGCGGACCCGGGCGCCGGGCCGGCGTGTGCCGTCGGCCCGGGTCAGCTGCCGGCGGCCGCGGCGGATGCGCCGGACGAGGCCGGAGTCTTGCTCTCCTTGGCGCCGCTGGAGCCGGAGCCGGACGAGTCCGACGTGCCGGAGGAGGAACCCGAGCCCGAACCGGAGTCCGAACCGGAGCCGGAGTCCGAGCCGGAGGACGCCGACTCGCCGTTCGACGAGCCGCCGGAGTCCTCACTGGAGGCGGACGCCGCCGTGGAGGAGCGGTCGGAGGAGGAGTTGCTGTCGGTGCGGTAGAAGCCCGAGCCCTTGAAGACGATGCCCACCGCGGAGTACACCTTGCGCAGCCGGCCCTCGCACTGCGGGCAGTCGGTCAGCGAGTCCTCGGTGAACTTCTGCACGACCTCCATCTCGGAGCCGCACTCGGTACATGCGTACTGGTACGTCGGCACTGGGTCCTCCTTTTGGCACTCTCACCCGTCGACTGCCAAATATTACGCGGTCGGGCAGCGCAGCCGCGACATCGGGGGCGTGGCGCCGTAGAGATCACTGGGAGCGGGCTGCCGACATCCGTCAACGCCGCACGGAACGGGGGTGTTCCCCCTTGCCCTGCGTATCCGGCTCCCGCCCGGTCACCGCCGGTCGAGCACACGCAGCCCCCGTTCGGGCGTCACCACCCCGTCCACGGGCCGGTCGTGCGGCTCGGCCGGAACGGACTCCACCAGCTCTGTGTCGTAAATCACCGCCAGAGTGAGCGTGTTGGGGCCCACCCGCGACAGCGCGCGGTCGTAGCACCCGGCGCCCCGGCCCAGCCGCAGTCCGGCGCCGTCCACGGCCAGCGCCGGGCACACCACCGCGGCCGCCCTGCGCACCGCGTCGGGCCCGTAGCGGCGGCCCGCCGGCTCCAGCAGCCCGTACCGGGCGCCCTCCAGGCTGTCCGGCCCCTCATAGGCCGCCCAGTCCAGCTCCCCGCTGTCGAGGAACACCGGCAGCAGCACGTAGGTACCGCGCTTCCACAGCGCCGCGATCAGCTTGCGGGTGCCGGGCTCGGTCCCCACCGAGTAGTAGACGGCGACCGTCCCGCCCGTCGTGAACAGCGGCTCGGCGGCCAGCGCGTCGCGGATCGCCGAGGCCGACTCCTCGCGCTCCCGTTCGGGCATCGCCCGCCGCGCCGCGACGAGACGCCGGCGCATCTCCTGCTTGCTCTCCTGTGCGGTCACGACACAGCAGTCTCCCAGCTCCCGCCCCTGAGCGCGCAGTCCGGTCCGCCCGCCGGCGGGCACCCGCCGCCGGCCCCGCCGGGTGTACGGACACCGCTGCGAACCGCTGCGGCGCCGCCACGCGCGCCGGGCGCCGCGCGCCGGGGAGGTGTCCTAAAGTGCCGACATGACAGATACAGAACACCCCTCGCGCGTGGGGAAGGCGGTCGTCCCCGCGGCCGGATTGGGCACCCGGTTCCTCCCGGCCACCAAGGCGACCCCCAAGGAGATGCTGCCCATCGTCGACAAGCCGGCGATCCAGTATGTCGTCGAGGAGGCCGTCGACGCCGGTCTCGACGACGTACTGATGGTCACCGGCCGGTCCAAACGCTCCATCGAGGACCACTTCGACCGCGCCTACGAGCTGGAGGAGGCGCTGCGGGCCAAGAGCGACACCCAGCGCCTGTACTCCGTGCGCGAGTCCAGCGAACTCGCGCAGGTCCACTACGTACGCCAGGGCGAGCCGCGCGGCCTGGGCCACGCGGTGCTGTGCGCCTCCGCCCACGTCGGCGACGAGCCCTTCGCCGTGCTGCTCGGCGACGACCTCATCGGCCGCAACGAGGCCCTGCTGCGGCGCATGATCCAGGTCCGCGAAACCTACGGCGGCAGTGTCGTCGCCCTCATGGAGGTCGAACCCGACCACGTGTCCCTCTACGGCTGCGCCGCGATCGAGCCCACCGACGAGGACGACGTCGTGACCGTCACCGACCTCGTCGAGAAGCCCGCGGTGGATCAGGCCCCCAGCCGCTGGGCCGTCATCGGCCGCTACATCTGCGACCCCGCCGTGTTCGACGTGCTGCGTGAGACCCCGCCCGGGCGCGGCGGCGAGATCCAGCTGACCGACGCCCTCCTGCAGCTCGCCCAGCGCAAGCCCGCCGACGGCGGTCCGGTGCACGGCGTGCTGTTCCGCGGTCAGCGCTACGACACCGGAAACAAGATCGACTACCTGCGCACTGTGGTGGAGTTCGCCTGTGAGCGCCAGGATCTGGCCGCGGAGTTCCTGCCGTGGCTGCGCGACTTCGTCGACCGGCACCCCGCCGCCGGCGACGACGCCTGAGCACACCCAAACGCCCCTCGCCGCGGCCCCGCGCGAGGGCGGTACCGCCGACACCGGGTGAGGAACACCGATGAAATCCGTCGAGCAGCACATCCGCGACGTCCTCGACCTGGTCGAGCCGCTCGAACCCATCGACCTGGACCTCCTGCGCGCCCACGGCGCCGTTCTCGCCGAACCCGTGGCCTCGGGAGTCGCCCTGCCGCCGTTCGACAACTCCTCGATGGACGGCTACGCGGTGACGGCCGACGACCTCGCCGGCGCCTCCGCCGAGGAACCGGTGCGCCTGCCCGTGGTGGCCGACATCCCCGCCGGCGACGTCGCGGCCACCGCAGTGCGCCGCGGCCACTGCGCCCGCATCATGACCGGAGCGCCCCTGCCGCGCGGCGCCGACGCCGTGGTCCCCGTCGAGTGGACCGACGGCGGCCTGGCCACCGTGGCCGTAGACCGGCCCGTGCGCCCGGGCAACGCGATCCGCCGGGCCGGTGAGGACGTCGAGAAGGGCGTTACCGTGCTGCAGCGCGGCGCGCGCCTGGGCGCGGGGGAGCTCGCGGTGCTGGCCGCCGTGGGGCGGGGATCGGTGCCGGTCCATCCGCGTCCGCGCGTGGTGGTGCTCTCTACCGGAGCCGAGCTGGTGGAGCCGGGCTCGCCCATCGGGCCCGGCCAGATCTGGGAGTCCAACAGCTACATGCTGACCGCCGCCGCGCTGGACGAGGGCTGCTCGGCGTTCCGCCGCGGCTTCGTCGGCGACGATCCCGCCACGGTCATGGAGACCATCGAGGACGCGCTGGTAGAGGCCGACGTCGTCCTCACCACCGGCGGGGTGAGCATGGGGGCCTACGACGTCGTCAAGGAGGTGCTCTCCCGCCTGGGCACGGTGCGCTTCGACAAGGTCGCCATGCAGCCGGGGATGCCGCAGGGGGCGGGCACCGTCGGCGACTCCGCCACCCCGATCCTGACCCTGCCCGGCAACCCGGTCAGCTCCTACGTCTCCTTCCAGCTGTTCGTGCGCCCGGTGCTGCGCCGACTGCGGGGCCTGTCGCCCGACCCGCTTCCGGCCGTACACGCGCGCCTGACCTCGCCCGTTCCGCACTCGCCGAAGGGGCGGCGCTCCTACCTGCGCTCGGTGCTGGAGTACGACGGCGCCGGCGGCCCCACCCCCTACACCGCTCGGATCGCCACACGCCAGGGCTCCCACCAGCTCTCCGCGCTGGCCGAGACCAATGCGCTGGCGGTGGTGCCCGAAGCGGTCACGGAGCTGGCCGAGGGCAGCGTGGTAGAGGTCCTCCAGTTGCCCGCCGCCCCCTGACAGCCGGACACCCCGCCGGCAGGCACCCCGCATTCCGTCGAGGAGGACGAACACCATGTCACAGGACCATCCCTCCGGGCTGAGCCACCTGGACTCCGCCGGCGCGGCCCGGATGGTCGACGTGTCGGCCAAGGACGTCAGCGCCCGCACCGCCACCGCCACCGGCAAGGTGCTGCTGTCGGCCGAGACCGTCGCGGCGCTGCGCGGGGAGGGCGTGCCCAAGGGCGACGCGCTGGCCGTGGCGCGGCTGGCCGGAATCCAGGGGGCGAAGCGCACCCCCGACCTCGTCCCGCTCTGTCACCCCATCGCCATCCACGGCGTCGACGTCGGCCTGGAGGTCGTCGACGAGGGCGTCCTCATCAGCGCGACGGTGCGCACGGCCGACCGCACCGGAGTGGAGATGGAAGCGCTCACCTGCGTGACGACGGCCGCGCTGGGGCTGGTGGACATGGTCAAGGCGATCGATCCCGAAGCCGTGGTCACCGAGGTCCGTGTCGAGGAGAAGACCGGCGGCAAGACCGGGGACTGGAGGCGGTCGCAGTGAACGGGGTGTTCGCCGACGACGAAGGTGTGACGGGGCCGCGCTACCGCGTCGCCGCGATCACCGCGTCCAACCGGGCCGCCGCCGGCGTCTACGCCGACCGCTCGGGCTCTGTACTGCGTGAGGAGCTCGCGCGCCTGGACGGCGTCGCCGTCGAGGGCCCGTGGGTGGTCGCCGACGGGCCGCCCGTCGCCGACGCTCTGCTCCGTGCCCTGCGCGTGGGCTGCGACGCCGCCGTCACCACCGGCGGCACAGGGCTCAACCCCACCGACGCCACCCCCGAGGCCACCCGCCCGCTGCTGACCTATGAGATCCCCGGCATCGCCGAGGCGCTGCGTGACGCGGGCCGGGACAAGGGCGTCGCATCGGCGGTACTCTCCCGCGGGCTGGCCGGCGTCGCCGAACGCGGCGGTCGGCGCATGCTTGTGGTCAACCTGCCCGGCTCCAGCGGAGGGGTCCGCGACGGCATGGGGGTGCTGGCCCCCATCCTCGGCCACGCCATCGATCAGATGCGCGGCGGCGACCACCCTGCCTCGGCAGGCTGACGGCGTTCAGCGCGTGGTGGAATACTGGAGGAAAGCGAAGGGGGCACCACCCGCTCCCCGCCCGTCGCGGCAGGGGCGGGACCACAGCACCCGCCGGCCGGTCACCGGGGGCACCGGGACCGGGCGGCGCCGGAAGGACGCGACGTGAATCGGATCCGCGGCTGGCCGATCACCCTCACGGAGGGGCCGGTGGGCCTGCGCCCGCTGCGCTTGCGCGACGCCGGCGCGCTGCGCGACACCCGCACCCGCAACGCCGACTGGCTGCGCCCATGGGAGCCCACCTATCCCGAGATGCCGCTGCACACCTCGGGGCTGTCGCCGTATGTGGCGATGGTGCAGGCGATCCGCCGCGAGGCACGCCACGGCATATCGATGCCCTGGGCCGTGACCTACGACGGCGAGTTCGCCGGGCAGCTCACGATCAGTGCCGTCGTGTGGGGGTCGGCGCGCTCGGCGCAGGTGGGCTACTGGATCGACAGGGCCCACGCCGGGCGCGGTATCACCCCGACGGCGGTCGCGCTGGCCGTCGACCACGCGTTCTTCACCGTGGGGCTGCACCGGATCGAGGCCTGCGTCCGGCCGGAGAACCAGGCGAGCCGGCGCGTGGTCGAGAAGCTGGGTTTTCGCGAGGAAGGTGTGCGCAAGCGCCAGCTGCACATCGACGGCGCGTGGCGCGACCACATCGGCTACGCACTGACCACCGAGGACGTCCCCGGTGGCCTGCTCGCGCGCTGGCGGCGCCAACGCGGCCAGGTCGCAGGTTCCGACAGCGCAGCCGGAGGCTCGGTCTAGCCCGGCGCGCCCAGGGGCCGGAGGCGGCCGGGATCGGCGCTGAGAAACCGGTGTCAGCAGGCCTCCGTTCGCGGGATAATCGCCGATGACCCGGCCGCACGGCTGTCGGCGGCGCGGCCTGTCGTGTCGCGGCCCGCGAGCGTGTCCGGGTGTCAGGCGGCCGTTGCGGAACCGGTAGCCGGCGGCCAACGTCAATGGGGAAAGGCTGTAATCTCACGACACTCCGGTCCGAATACTGCGCATTTATGGACACCTGGTCGTACCGTGCGGAACGTAGACGCACTAACGATGCAGGCAACACGTACATATGGCGCATGGGGGACGGCGAATGACGAGTGGCACGGTGAACGGCGCGGGCGCCGGATCGTGACCTCGGGGCGGCCCGCCGAGGGGTCGCCACCAGCCATGAGCCATGAACGGGCCTTGTCGCCGGAGCGTCTGGGACTGTCCTGTGGTCGGCGGTACGAGGAGGGGTCATGAGCAGCTCTCCTCTGTATCTCGCCATCGTGGTCGTGTGGCTCATCGTGTTGGTGCCGATGCTGCTGCGTCGCGACTCCGCCGTCCACTACGAGGACGACACCGACCTGGACGCCGATCTCGACGACGACCCGCAGACCCGTCCGGACGACGAGCGCGCCGACGACGGTGAGGATGGCGAGGACGTCGAGGACGACGGGGCCGAGGAAGCCGCCCCCGGGGACGAGCGCGTCCGCGCGCCGGAGGTCCGGGAGGCGGATGTCCGGCGGGCGCACGCCGCACGGCGCGCCTCCGAGCCGGAGCCCACCCGCACTCTGGAGTACCGGGATGCGGAGGAGCCGCGCGAGGAGGAGGCCGTGATGGAGGCCGCGCCGCCTCCGCCCGCGCCGCGGCGGCGCCTGAGCCGGGCGACGGTCATCGCGCGGCGCCGGCGGCGCACCTCCGGGCTGATTGCGCTGCTCGTACTGGCCGGCATCGGTGTCGCCACCGGTCTGGGGCCGTGGTGGGTGCTGGCGCCTCCGGCGGTACTGCTGCTGGGCCACCTGGCCCTGCTGCGCGAGGCGGCCAAGGCCGACGCCGAGCGCCGCGTCGCCGAACTGCGGCGCCGTCGGCGTGCGGCCGAGCTGCGCCGCGCCCGTGCGGCCCGCGAGGAGGCCCAGGCGGCGCGCCGGGCTCAGGTCATCGAGCTGATGGAGCGCCGCAAGGAGGTCTACGACCAGTACACCGACGCCCACCAGCGCGCCGCGGGCGACTGAGGACCGCTCGGCGCCCGCGGCGCCCGCCTCGTTAGCCGATTCGGAGCACACGGCTGAAGCTGCTAGGATTTGGAGCGTTGTTCAGGGGCTGTGGCGCAGTCCGGTAGCGCACCTCGCTCGCATCGAGGGGGTCAGGGGTTCAAATCCCCTCAGCTCCACATTCGGCCAGGTCAGAGATCATCTCTGGCCTGGCCTTCGTATTTCGTGCGTCGCCCGGTCGGCGGTACGGGGACACGCGGACACAGGGGGCCGTCACGGGACGACCGCGGACCCGCGGCCGACGTGGAGTCACCGTCACTGTGAGCGTTCGCACCCGCGCGGCCCCTTGGGCGGCCGCGCCCCCGCGTGACGGACCGGGGCGACGTCGGGAAAATCCGGCGCACTCGGGCGCTCCCGGGTATCGTGTGCTGCAGCGGGCTCACCCGCCACCCCGCTGTCTCTGTCGCCGCCGCCGGATCGGGCGGCGCGAGTGCGACCGCGGTCACGCAATGCATTGGCGAGAGCGGACGGAATGGCGCCCGGGCCAATGGAGCCGTCGCGATCGGATTGGCGGGACGGCGGGCCGGTATTTCCGGGCGACGCGAGAATTCGCAGGTAGGAGGTCGGGCGCCGGCCCCTCGGGTGCCGTGCGCCTGCGGATTCGGTCTCCTGGACGGGGCCCGGCATTCGTCGGACCGCTGTTTTCCCAGTTCAGAGCCCGCGCGAGGGCGGCGAATGCACAGGCGGTCGGTGCGGCGGCGAGCGGCCCCGCCGAACACGGTGGGCGACGACGGGTTCCGTTGTGCAGTGCATTGTTTATGCGCATTTCAGCGTCATGGCATATATATCCGGTAGAAGGCTGGTAAATCCCGGTTTGGGGCTTGCGCGAAGTGTGGCCGGTGGCTTATCTTACGTGCCGGGGATGGATGATGATGCAATGGAAAGGTGCACTGTGCTGAAGAAGTCCTTCGCGGTCATGGCGCTTGCCATCACCGCGGTTCTCGCGCCTTCGATTCCCGCCGCCAGCGCCGATACGGCCGAGGCGTCGACAGCCGGCTTCAACTGGTACTAAGCGGGTCGCCCGTTCGCCGGGAGCCTGCAGAGCAAGAACGCCGCCTTCCGGCCCGTGCCCCCGGGTCGGAAGGCGGCGTTTGCGTGTGTACAGCCGTCCCCGGCCCCGACGTGCCTCTGCGCGGGCCGCGACGCGTCTCCACTCCCCGGCCTCGCCGCCGGTTGCGGACACCGCCGCGGCGGTCGGCCCGGGTTGGGGAGCCGCGCCGAACGGGTAGGCAACTCGGAGTGATTCAGGCCGGCGGCAGAAGGACGGCGAGGATTGTGCCCGACCACCCCGAGCAGCCCCCGCCAGAGCCCCCCGGGTCCCAGCCGCGCCCTCGGCGCGGCCGCCATCCGGGCGGCGGCGAGTTCCCGCCCGGCCACCACGCCCCCGGCGGCTACCAGTTGCCCGTCGATCCCTCCGAGCCCCCGCCGCCCGCGAACCCCTCGGCGAGCGAGAACGCCCCCGGAACCGGCGCGGGCCGGGAGGAGTCGGCACCGGTGGCGGCCGAGCGGTTCCGCCGCGCCGAACCCGCCCGGCGCAAGGCCATACCGGCCTTCGGCAGCAAGGGGCACTGGCGCCTGTGGACCACCACAGTGCTGTTCGTCATGTTCACGGCCAGTTGGGCCGACTACCTGGAGCCGACCACCCGCGCGGTGTGGCATCTGGTGTTCTGGGCACTGCTGGGCGCCGCGGCGCTGTTCGCGCTCTACCGTGAGCGCCGCAACGCCTGGAAGGCGGCGCCGCGCTGGCCCTGGCCCGCGGCCGCCGTCGTAGGCACGATCGCGACCGAAGTCCTGGTGGCCACGGTGGGCTCCACCGCGGCCATGATCGGATCGGTCGTGGTCCTCGTGGTCGGATTCTTCCTGGTGTCGCTGTTCGGCTGAGGCCTGCGGGCCGCCTGTGCGGCCGGACCCCGCGCGGCGCGGGCGCGGCCGGTGGGTCCGGCTCAGGTGGCCTCACTGTCGAAGGGCGGGCGCTTGCCGTTCAGCTGGGAGGCGGGACGGCGGCCGGAGGAGGGATCGTCCTCGTCGTCGGCGTCCCAGAAGTGCTTCTGCACGAACCGCCGCGGGTTGAGGTCTTCGACGTCGAAGTCATTGAACTCCGGCCCCAGCCCCTTCTGGATGTCGGACTTGGCGCTGTTGGCCATGGTCCGCAGTTGGCGCAGCACGCGGGCGACCTGCGTGGCGGCCTTCGGCAGCTGCTCCGGGCCGAGGATCACGAGTGCAAGCACAGCCAGGGCGATGAACTCGCCCATGCCGATGTTGAACATGTCCGGCTCCTCCGATGGCCCGTGGGGGTTGCTCCGGCCTTCTAGCAGATTAACCGTTGTTGTACCCGTCGTGGCAACGGAGGGGCGGCCTGTGGATGACGACTCGCGTTATCTCCGCCCGGCCGATCGGTTCGGCCGCGGCAGCGGGGCGCAGCGCTAGGGTTGGGGCGGTTCGCATCCGCAGGTGCTTCGGCGGCCGGTGGGAATCGCGGCGCGGAGTGCCCCCGGTAGGGGAGTCGGGCGGGAGAGGTGCAGTGGGCAGCACGGGGTTGCGCGAACAGGCAGGGACGATCGTCGGCAGCCGCTGGTTCCAGTCGCTGATCGTCGCACTGATCCTGCTGAACGCGGCAGCACTGGGGATGGAGACCTATGTCGACGGTCCTCTCGCCCGTGCCGAGGGCTGGCTGGCCCTGGCCGAAGCCGGGTTCGTCACCTTCTTCGCCGTCGAACTGGCGCTCAAGATCTTCGCCTACGGCCGCCGGTTCTTCCGCGACCCGTGGAACTGGTTCGACATGGCCGTGGTCGGCATCGCCGCGGTCCCGGCGTCCTCCGGGTTCTCGGTGCTGCGGATGCTGCGCATCCTGCGGATCCTGCGGCTGGTCAGCGTCCTGCCCCAGATGCGCACGATCGTCACGGCGCTGTTCCGCTCGGTCCCGGGCATGGGGACCGTCATCGGGCTGCTGCTCATCATCGTCTACACCGCGGCGGTACTGGGAGAGCGGCTCTTCCACGACATCGACCCCGAGCACTTCGGCGACCTGGGCACGACCCTCTACACCATGTTCGTGCTGCTCACCACCGAGGACTGGCCCGAGGTGGCCGCGCCGGTGCTGGCACAGGAGCCGGCAGCGTGGCTGTTCTTCGTCGGCTACATCGTGGTCACGGCCTTCATCATGCTGAACCTGGTGATCGGCGTGATCGTCACCGCGCTGGAGCAGGAGGTCAACGCCGAGCGCTGGCAGGAGGACCAGGAGTTGGAGCTTGCCCAGCACCAGTCGGTCATGAACCGGCTGGAGGAGCTGACCGAGCAGGTGAGCCGGCTCAGCGAACAGGTGCGGGTGCTCAGCGGCACCGACGACGGGCGAGAGGCGGCCTCGGGACCCGACGGTGCGGACGGCGGGGCGAGGGCGGAATCGGCGGTGGTGCCACGCGGCCGCAGCAGCGATTCGGCGGCTGCGCCTTCCGGAGCCCGGGGCACCGACGGAAGTCCCAGCACCTAGGGCGCCGTCCTCCCAATGCACAAAGCCCTTCGCCCGGGACCGAGCGAAGGGCCGAGAAACGGATTCAGGCGCCGTCAGAGCGAACGCACGTTGGACGCCTGCGGGCCCTTGGGCCCTTCGGTGATCTCGAACTCGACCGACTGGTCTTCTTCCAGGTTCCGGAAGCCGGTACCCGCGATCGCCGAGTAGTGCACGAACACGTCCGGTCCACCGCCCTCAACGGCGATGAAACCGAAACCCTTCTCAGAGTTGAACCACTTCACGGTGCCCTGAGCCATCTGCTCTCCCTTTGGGGACTACTTCGGGGCCGCACCCTGCTGGCCCCGGGTCGCTGAGCGCTCGCCCCAGGGAGTTTCCGCCCGAACGACCAGCGCCCACGTGAAGTTCCGTGAGGCGCCTGGGCCATCAATGGAAACTACAACCGCAACCGGATCATGAGACTACCAGGCGGACATGCGCCGTGCCGAGGCTTTCCGCCGCGGGAACCCGATTTCCAGAATCCGTCATTCCCTGTTTCCGCGTCGCCGTGAGCAGCAGGGAAGGGCCGGACGCATGCCGCGCTGAGGCCCTTCCCCCTTCCGCTCTCGGCGCAGGGCTAACTTCCGCCGCCGTTGCCGTAGATCCAGGTGTCGAACCACATCCGCTCCGCCCAGGCGTCGTAGGGGATCGTCTCGGCGCTGAGCACCGGGTACAGGTAGGCGAAGTTGGCGACCACCAGGAGAAGCACAACACCGAAGGCCACGCCGCCGGCCACCCGGGCCCAGGGCGAGTACTCCGGCCGCGTCTCGCCCGAACCCAGGGCCAGGCCCAGGGCCAGCACCGTCGCCAGCACGACGAAAGGCAGCGCCGGCAGCGCGTAGAAGGCGAACATGGTCCGCTCGGGATAGGCGAACCACGGCAGCCACCCCGCGGCCACGCCCAGCAGCACCGCGCCGGCGCGCCAGTCGCGGTAGGTCAGCCACCAGCCCAGCATCACCACGACGGCCACGGACCCCAGCCACCACACCGCAGGGGTGCCGAGGCTCAGGATCGTCGTGGAGCAGTCGGAGGCGCCGCAGTCGGAGGGCTGGTCGCTGTAGTGGAAGGCGACCGGCGTGCGCATGATGGGCCATTCCCACGGCTGCGACGCGTAGTCGTGCGGCTTGGACAGTCCGCTGTGGAAGGAGTACATCTGGTTGTGGTAGTGGGCCAGGCTGCGCAGCCCGTTGACGGGAGCCTGCACGAACCCCGGGGCGCTCTCCAGCCACCCCGGCATGTGGGCCGCCCCCCACCCGCGGGCGTAGCCGCCCGCGGTCGCGAACCAGCCGGTCCAGGTGGCCAGGTACGTCACCGCGGCGACGCCCACGGTCTGGAAGAACGCCGGCACCGCGTCGAAGGCGAACCAGCGCAGCGCGGTGCGGTCGTGGGCGACGCTGCGCCGCGCGCCGTAGTCCCAGGCCACCGTCAGAAGTCCGAACGCCGCAACGTAGAACAGCGCCGACCACTTGCAGCCCACCGCGAGGCCCAGGAACAGGCCCGCGGCGATGCGCCACCAGCGCATCCCCAGCCAGTTGAGCACGCCGCCGCCGCGCTCGGCGTTGGCGGCCAGCCGCTCCCGGGTGCGGTCGCGGTCGACGACCAGGCAGCCGAAACCGGCCAGGATGAAGAAGGTCAGGAAGATGTCGACCATGGCGATGCGGCTGAGCGTGAAGTGCAGCCCGTCCAGCGCCATGATCAGGCCCGCCGCGCAGCCCAGCAGCCACGAGCGCGTCAGTCGGTGGGCGATGCGCACCAGCAGCAGCACCGACAGCGCACCGAAGACCGCCGAGGCCAGCCGCCAGCCTTCGGGTTCGACGGCGGCGGTGCCCGGCAGCAGGCCCCACAGCCGGTCGCCCGCTGCGATCAGCCACTTCGACAGCGGAGGGTGCACCACGAAGTCGGCGCCGCCGCTCCAGATGTCGCCGTTGCCCCGCGCCAGCATCTCGTCGGCGTTCTCCAGGGTTTCGTGCTCATAGCCGAAGACCCACATCGACAGCGCGTTCTTGGCGTAGTAGGTCTCGTCGAAGTAGATGTGGCCGGGCCGCCCCAGCCCGATCACGCGCAGCGCGCCGGCGAACAGGGCGAGCGCCACCGCGCCGACCCACCCCGGCCACGCCGGTGTCGGCATCGGTGGCACCAGGCGGGAGCGGACCGATGCCCGCCAGCTCGGATCGGGGTCGACGGTGGCTTCGGGTGCGGTGGTGGTCATGTCGGCTCTTAAGGTTGGGGCACGGGTGGACGGTCTTCGGGGGCGCCTCGCGGCTGGATCGATCGTGCCGGGCGATGCCGCGCGGCCGACGGGGTGCGCCGACCGGGGCGCGCTCCGCAAACCGCCGCTGCGGCGGGGCCGAGGGCCGGTCGGCGGCCGCCCGCGGAGCACTCCCTTACCGTAGCGTCTAGAAAGCGGGTGGACCGTGACCGCAGGGCCGAGTGAGGCCGAGGAGCCGCGCGCCGCACACGCGACGGGAACCCTGACGCTGGCGGGGCTGCCGATCGGCAACGGTGACGACGCTCCGCCCCGGCTGCTGCGCGCGCTTGGGGACGCACGGACCATCGCGGCGGAGGATACCCGGCGGCTGCGCCGCTTCGCCGCCCGGGCGCAGCTGCGGCTGGGCGGCGAGACCGGGGCGCGCGTGGTCTCCTACTACGACGCCAACGAGGCGCGCCGCGCGGAGGAGCTGCTGAGCGAGCTGCAGGCGGGCCGCGACGTCCTGTTGGTCACCGACGCCGGCATGCCCGGGGTCTCCGACCCCGGCTACCGGCTCGTCGCGGCGTGTGCGGACGCCGGAGTCCCCGTGACGGCGATCCCCGGGCCCACCGCGGCGACCACCGCGCTGGTGCTGTCCGGGCTGCCCACCGACCGCTTCTGCTTCGAGGGCTTCCCGCCGCGCAAGGGCCGGCGGGCCTACTTCGCCGACCTGGCCGGCGAACGCCGCACCATGGTGTTCTTCGAGAGCACGCACCGGCTGGCCGCGACACTCGCGGCGATGGCCGAGGGGTTCGGCGCCGACCGGCGCGCCGCGGTGTGCCGAGAGCTGACCAAGACCTACGAAGAGGTGCGGCGCGCGCCGCTGGGCGAGCTCGCCGAGTGGGCGCAGGGCGAGGTGCGCGGGGAGATCACCGTCGTGGTGGCCGGCGCGGCCCCGGCCGCCGTCGCGCGCACCCCCGAGGACCTGGCGGCGGCGGTGGCCGAGCGCGAGGACGAGGGCGTATCCCGCAAGGACGCGATCCGCGAGGTGGCCCGGGAGCTCGGGGTGCCCAAGCGCGAGGTCTACGACGCGGCGCACCGCTGACCCACGCGGCGCCGTTCCGGCCGCGGCGGCCGATCGCCGCACGTGCGCCGGGCCCCTCACACGCGAAAGCGGGGCCGGGCAGTGCCCGACCCCGCCTGCGAATCCGCTACCGCGACTGCGGCACCGGTGCGGCGCTAGACCACTGCTCCGTCGGTCTGCTCACGGGCGGTGCGCAGCTCCTTGCGCTGCTTGGTGCGCTTCTCGCGGATGACGTGCGGCGCGGGCGTCTTGTCCCACCGTTGCAGCCACGCCGCCAGCGGGGCCGCCACGAACACCGTCGAGAAGACACCCGATATCAGGCCGATCAGCATCGCCACCGCGAAGTCGCGCAGCGACGAACCGCCGAAGATCGCCAGCGTGCCCAGGATGAACACGCCGCCGATGGTGGTGTTCACCGTACGCGGGATGGTGTGCAGGATGGCCGTGTTGGCGATCTTTCTGAAGCCCGACTTGCTGTCGTTGGCCCATTCGTCGCGCACTCGGTCGAACACCACCACCGAGTCGTTCACCGAGAAACCGATGACGCTCAGGATGGCGGCGAGGAACACGCCGTCGATGGGCCGGCCCAGCCACGTGAACAGGCCGATCACCAGAGTGATGTCGAAGGCCAGCGCCAGCATCGTCGAGACGCCGAACGACCAGCGGAACCGCCAGGCCAGATAGACCATCTGCAGGGCGAGCGCCGCAACCAGCGCGATGAGCGCCCGGTTGCGCAGCTCGTCGCCCATGCTCGGGCCGATCTTCTCGTCGGAGAGCCGCTCGACGTTTCCGGCCTCCTCGGACAGCGCGTCCTGGATCGCGTGTGCCTCGGCGTCGGAGACGGGGCCGGTGCGCACCGCGACATCGCCGTCGCCCGACTCCTGCACCACCGCGTTGGGGTGGCCGGCCTCGGTGACGGCGTCGCGGGCGGCGGAGACGCTGATGTCCTGCTCGGTCGTGAAGTCCATGACCCGGCCGCCGGTGAACTCCACACCGAAGTCGGGCGTGCGGATCAGCACGCCGGCCACCGCGACGACCGCGATCCCCGCGGCGATGCCCAGCCAGAGCTTGCTGCGCGACATCAGATCGGGGTTGCGCTCGATCAGCCAGGTGCGCACCCGGCTGATCCTGGAGATGCCGGTGACGGCGGGGTGCTGGCGCACGACCTTGCGGCGCACCGCCCACTCGACCAGCACGCGGGCGATGACCAGGGCGGAGACCATCGAAGCGATGGTGCCCAGGCCCAGGGTGACACCGAATCCGCGGACCGTGCCCGAGGCGAAGAAGAACAGCAGCGCCGCGGCGATGAGCGTGGTGATGTTGGTGTCCAGCACCGCGCTCCAGGCCTTCTGGGTACCGCCGAGGAACGCCTTCTGCAGGTTCGGCGGGATCGCCCGGCGCCGGCGCCGGGAAAGCACGCCCGCCTCGGCCTGTTCCGTCTCGGAATCGGTGGCGTCGGCCATCCCCGCCGACTTGTTGGCCTTGTAGACCTTCGACTGCTGCTGGTATTCCTCGCGCGCTCGCTCGAAGATCAGCACGTTGGCGTCGATGGCCATGCCGATCGCGAGCACGAACCCGGCTAGACCGGGCAGCGTGAGCGTCGCACTCAGCGCCACCAGGGCCGCGTAGGCGATCAACGTGTAGCAGGCCAGCGCCACCGCGGCCAGGAAGCCGACGAGGCGGTAAGCCACGCAGATGTAGGCGCCGGTCAGCAGGAGGCCGACAGCGCCGGCGATGAAGCTGGCCTTGATGGCGTCGGCGCCCAGGGTCGGGCCGACGGTCTGCCGCTGCACCTCGGTGACCGGCAGCGGCAGCGAGCCGCCCTCGATCAGCACGGCCAGGTCGTTGGCGCTCTCCTGGTCGAAGGAGGAGCTGGTGATGGTCGTTGAACCGCCGGTCTGACCGACGTCGCAGGCGGTGTCCTGGTTGACCTCGGGCGAGGAGATGACCTCGTCGTCGAGCACGATGGCGACGCGCCGCTGGGGCTGGCCGGGGTCGTTGCAGGCGGCCTGGCCGGTGAGGTCGGCCCAGGCGTCCTGGCCTTGCCCGCGGAAGTCGACGTTGACCTGCCACTGCGTGTTGGTGGTCGGGTCGAGCACGGCTTCGGCGCTGGCGACCTGGTCGCCCTCGATCTTGGACTCGCCCAGCTGGAGCTGGTTGCCCTGCTCGTCGGGCAGGGTGCGGGCGACCTTGTCGGGGTCGGCGGCCTGCTGGCCGCCGCCTTGGCCGCCGCCCTGGCCCTGCATCAGCTGCTCGAGCTGCTCCTGGGTCATGTCCTCGGCGCCGCCGCCCTGGCCGCCGCCTTGGCCGCCCTGGCTCTCCATGAGCTGCTGGAGCTCCTCCTCGGACATGCCGCCGGCGCCGCCTCCGCCTTGGCCGCCGCCTTGGCCGCCCTGGCCGTCGGTGGGAGCGCGCGCCTCATCGGCGGGTGCCTTGGCGGAGTCGCCGCCACCGCCGCCGATGCCGCCGCCCGGCGCCTGCATGCCGCCGCCCTGCTGCGGCTGGACGCCCAGGACGGGGTGGAAGGTGAGCTGCGCGGTCTGGCCGAGGATCTCGGCCGCCTCGGTGGGGTCCTGCACCCCCGGAAGCTCGACGATGATGCGGTTCTCGCCGGACCGCGACATGGTGGCCTCGCTGACACCGAGCCCGTCGATGCGCTCACGCAGCACCTCGATCACCTGGTCGGTGTTCTCGGCGTTGGCCTCGGTTCCGGCGCGTCCGTCCCGGGTCTCCAGGACGATCTGGGTGCCGCCGCTGAGGTCGAGCCCCAGCTGCGGCGGTATGAACCATGCGGCGCCGAACGCGCCGATGACGATGGCTAGGGAGACGATCCCGCGCAGCCAGCGCGTTCCGGCTCCCGATTGGGTGGACAATGGATTACCTCTCACGAACGGGTCATGCGGCCTCTGCGGCAGGGCGGGGCGCACTGCCGGCTGTGGACGGGTTCACATGCCTCGGGTGAGCGGTGGCGCGCGGCCGAACGGCAGCGCGAACGCGTCGTCGAGATGCGGGATGCCGACCGATTCGGGCGCCGGTATCAGTACCCGGGCGCCGAGGTCGGCCAGCCACGGCAGCGCCGGGCTGTAGACCTCGGACAGGTCGCGCACCGGCGGGCGGTGTTCGGAGCTCCAGCCGGGCAGTGCGACGGCGACGGCGCCGGAGTCGCGCTCGACGACCAGCGTCCGGCCGGAGCCGGAGTCGTCGTCGCTGGAATCGTCGTGGTTCGCTGTGGCGACGGCCAGCGGCGCGTGCCGCGCGGTCTGGGCGGCCAGCGCGGAGGCGCCCTGCGACAACGGTGCGCCCATAAGGAGCAGGGCCATCACCGCTAGCGAGGCCAGGGCACGGGAAACCGTGGTGACCACCGCCTTAGTCGAACGTGGGGCCGCGTGTCCGGCCGCCTGCGCGGGCCCGGGAGGGAACCGGGCGGGCACGTCGTCCAGGCAGACGAGCCTGGACGCCAAGCCTACCGATTCGCGAGGCTCCTGTGATCCCTGCGCCGGGGGCTGTGGAGGGCGGCCGGCGCCGTCCACAGGCCGCGGGAATGCGGGTGAATCGGGGCCGCGGCCCCTTATAGGGTTGTGGCATGTCGTCGAAACGCCACATCCTGACCGCGGTGGCCTGGCCTTACGCCAACGGCCCCCGCCACATCGGGCACGTATCCGGATTCGGTGTCCCCTCCGACGTCTTCGCGCGCTTCCAGCGAATGTCCGGGCACGAGGTCCTGATGGTCAGCGGCACCGACGAGCACGGTACGCCGGTGCTGGTCCTGGCCGACCAGGAGGGCGTCACCCCGCGCGAACTCGCCGACCGCTACAACAGGGTGATCGTCGAGGACCTGGTCGCGCTCGGGCTGTCCTACGACCTGTTCACGCGTACGACCACCGGCAACCACTACGCCGTCGCCCAGGAGTTGTTCACCGGGCTCTACGAGAACGGCTACATCTTCACCCACACCACCAAGGGCGCCATGTCGCCGTCGACGGGGCGCACCCTGCCCGACCGCTACATCGAGGGCACCTGCCCCATCTGCGGCTACGGCAACGCGCGCGGCGACCAGTGCGACAACTGCGGCAACCAGCTCGACCCGATCGATCTGATCGAGCCGCGCTCCAAGGTCAACGGCGAGGTCCCCGAGTTCGTCGACACCGAGCACTTCATGCTCGACCTTCCGGCGTTCGCCGAGGCGCTGGGCACCTGGCTGCAGTCCAAGAGCGGCCAGTGGCGGCCCAACGTGCTGAAGTTCTCGCTGAACCTGCTCGAGGGCCTCCAGCCGCGCGCGGTCACCCGCGATCTCAACTGGGGCGTGCCGATCCCGCTGGAGAGCTGGCGCGACAACCCCAACAAGCGGCTGTACGTGTGGTTCGACGCGGTCATCGGCTACCTCTCGGCGTCGGTGGAGTGGGCCCGGCGCACCGGAGACCCCGAGGCCTGGCGCCGCTGGTGGCAGGAGCCCGCGTCCGAGGGCTACTACTTCATGGGCAAGGACAACATCGTCTTCCACTCCGAGATCTGGCCGGCGATGCTCATGGGCTACAGCGGTCAGGGCGACCGCGGCGGCGATCCCGGCTCGATGGGCGCGCTGAACCTGCCGACCGAGGTGGTCTCCAGCGAGTTCCTCACGATGGAGGGGCGCAAGTTCTCCTCGTCGCGGCGTGTGGCCGTCTACGTCCGCGACTTCCTGGAGCGCTACTCCGCCGATGCGCTGCGCTACTACATCATCGCGGCGGGGCCCGAGACCCAGGACACCGACTTCACCTGGGCCGAGTTCGTCCGCCGCAACAACGACGAGCTGGTCGCCACCTGGGGCAATCTCGTCAACCGGTCGATCTCCATGGCCGCCAAGTACCTCGGCGAGATCCCCGAAGCCGGCGAGCTCACCGACGAGGACCGCCGCGTCCTGGCCGACTCCGCCGCCGCCTTCGACACGGTGGGCGAGCACCTGAACCACTCCCGGTTCAAGGCGGGCCTGCAGGAGACGATGCGCACCGTCGCCGAGGCCAACAAGTACATCTCCGAGCACGCGCCCTGGGCGCTGCGCAAGACCGACTCCGACCGGATGCGGACCGTGCTGCACGTCGCGCTGCAACTGGTCAGCGACGCCAAGACGCTGATGACGCCGTTCCTTCCGGACTCCTCCAACAAGGTCTACGCCATGCTCGGGGGGACCGGGACGTGGTCGGCGATGCCGTGTATCGAAGCCGCCACCGACACCATCGGGGGCGACACCGAGACCAGCGAGTACCCGATCATCACCGGCGACTACGGTGACAGCGAGGCGGTATGGGCGTCGGTGCCCCTCCGACCGGGCACCCCGCTGTCGGCGCCGACGCCGCTGTTCACCAAACTCGACCCCAGCGTGGCCGACGAGGAGGTCGCCCGCCTGGAGCAGGAGGCCGTCGAATAGCGATCGGCGGCCTCGCGCGAGCGGCGCACGCGCCGGCGCGCACTGCACGATAGGAGCGCGGCCGCGGGTCGGCGCGCCCGGTCGCGCGGACCCAGCGGACACCGGCGGGTCGCCCCAGCGGCGGCCCGCCGCACCCGTGTCCGCCTCCCCTCGCGCACCGGACGGGCGCCGGACGGGCGGCGCGAGCGCCGGCACAAGCGCGGGTCCGCGGCGGACCCGCACGGTTCTCGGACGAGCAAGCGATGGGAGAAGCCCCGATGGGCAAGCGAAGCGGCAGCGCCGTGCGCAACAGGAACGCGCAGACGCCGCCGGAACCTCCGGAGCCGCTGCGTGTGGCCGTCGGCGACAGCCACACGCACATGGACATGCAGACCCCCGCGGTCGACGAGATCATCGCCGCCGCCGAGGCGGTGGGGGTCACCCCGCTGATGCAGGTCGGCGTGGACGTCTCCTCCTCGCAATGGGCGGCCGAGGTGGCGGCCGAGCATCCGGGCGTGTGGGCCGCCGCGGCCCTGCACCCCAACGAGGCTCCGCGCATCGTGCACGGCGACGGGGCCCCGGGCGTCGAGGCCGACGACACCGACTGGGCCGGCAAGGCCCGGCCGGCGGGCGGCCCGGCCGGGTTGGACGCGGCGATCGCCGAGATCGATCGGCTGGCGGCCCTGCCCGAGGTCCGCGCGGTCGGCGAGACCGGCCTGGACTACTACCGCACCGGCGACGAAGGCAGGGCGGCCCAGCAGGACTCGTTCCGCCGGCACATCGCCCTCGCCAAGCGGCACGGCAGGGCGCTGATGATCCACGACCGCGACGCCCACGACGACGTGCTGGCCGTCCTCGCCGAGGAGGGTGCGCCCGAGGCGGTGATCTTCCACTGCTTCTCCGGCGACGCCGCGATGGCCAAGATCTGCGCCGACAACGGCTACTTCATGAGCTTCGCCGGCAACGTCACCTTCGCCAGCGCCGACCAGCTGCGTGAAGCCGCCGCTCTCGCGCCGCCCGAGCTGGTGCTGGTCGAGACCGACGCCCCGTTCCTGACTCCCAAGCCCTACCGTGGCCGGCCCAACGCGCCCTACCTGGTCCCCTACACCCTGCGTGCGCTGGCGGAGGCCAAGGGCATGGCCGAGGACGACCTGGCGGCGGCGGTCGCCGCCAATGGACGCCGCGCATTCGGCCTCGACTAGGAGACGGTCCTCTCCCTCCCCGTTCCCTCCCCGTTGATCTTGTACCTACGGTCACCTGTGATCGCTCACAATGACCGTGGGTACAAGATCAACGCTGATGCGCAAGTTCGGGACCGGGCCGGCGGTGCTAGGTCGCGCCGGTGTCCAGTCCCCACTCGGCCAGGGTCTCCTCCAGCGAGGGCCGGGGGAACTCGGGGTCGCGGGTGGCGCGGCCCGGGGTCCGGTCGAAGCGGGGCGCCGGTCCCGGGTAGAGGCGGCCGTCCTTGTGCACCACCGATCCCCGGGCGCGCACGTGCGGGTGGTCGGGGGCCTCGGCCATCGACAGGACGGGCTGGACGCAGGCCTCGGTGTCGCCGAAGACCTCCGCCCACGCATCGCGGGACCGGGTGCGCAGTACCTCGGCGAAGCGCTCGCGCAGTACCGGCCAGTTCTCCCGGTCCCACTGGTCGGGCAGGTCGGCGCCGGACAGCCCCAGGCCTTCGAGGAAGGCGGCGTAGAACTGCGGCTCGATGCAGCCCACGGAGACGTGGCGGCCGTCGGCGCACTCGTAGACGTCGTACCAGGGGGCGCCGGTGTCCAGGTAGTTGGTGCCGCGCTCGTCGTACCACGCACCGCGCTCGCGGTCCTCGTAGACCATGGACATCAGCAGCGCGCTGCCGTCGACCATGGCCGCGTCGACCACCTGGCCGCGGCCCGAGGACTGGCGTTCCACCAGTGCGCTGAGAATCCCGGTGACCACGAACATGGTGCCGCCGCCGAAGTCCCCGAGCAGGTTGACGGGAGGGACGGGCGGGCCGCCCTGGCGGCCGATGCTGTGCAGGGCGCCGTTGAGCGAGATGTAGTTCATGTCGTGTCCGGCGACCGACGCCAGCGGGCCGTCCTGGCCCCACCCGGTCATGCGGGCGTAGACCAGCCGCGGGTTCAGCTCCAGGCAGGTGTCCGGGCCCAGGCCGCGCCGCTCCATGACCCCGGGGCGGAATCCCTCCAGCAGCACGTCGGCCGCGTGGACGAGTTCGCGGGCGGTGGCCCGGCCGTCCTCGGACTTCAGGTCCGCGCCCATCACCGGCCGCCCGGCGCTCATGTGCGGGCGGGCGCCCTGAGCCGCGGCCTCCGCGGCGGCGGGCCGGTCCAGCCGGATCACCGACGCCCCGAGGTCGGCGAGCAGCATGGCGGCCATCGGCCCGGGGCCGATCCCGGCGAATTCCACGACCCGGATTCCGTGCAGCGGACCCATGGGCGACCTTCCTGGGTTTCGGACGTGACGCGAACGCCGTTCGGTTTCACGGGCCATTCTGTAGGGGCGCCGCGTTCCGGCGCCACCGGCCATGCGGCGCCGTGGAACCCCCGCGGCCGCGAGCCCGGCCGCCGCGGACGGAGAGAGTGCACGACACCGCCGCCCGTGCGGCCGCACGGGCGGCGGCCACGGCCCCTCACCAGCACGGGCGGGACCGATCGCGCCAGGCCCGCCCCGAGATTCGGTCAAGAGCAAAGCGGGTCTGTAGCTGTGTGATACTTTCTCCAGCAGCCCGTGGTCGGGCGAGGCGCAGCCGCCCCCGACCCGCTGTGAGCCGTGCGCCGGGGACCTCCCGCTCCTCCGGCCCGCTCGCGTCCTGAAGACCACCCCTCCCGTCCGTGCGCGATCGCGAAGGTCGAGACCAACGTGCGTAGTCCGTCGAATCGCCGTTCCCACCGCGGCAGCCGCAGGGCACTGAGCAAGCCGGGCGCCTCCGGTCGGCGCGGCGCCCGCGAGAGCGGCGCCGCCGGTCCCCGAACCGCCGCCTACTCCGGCGCGGGTGCGCCCGCGGGCGGTCCCGCGGGCCCTGGACATCCCGGCGGCGAGTACGGCCAGACGGCCGCCATGGCCGCCGTTCCCGCCGACGGCGGGGGTTCGGACGGCGCGTCCGGCGGGCGCGCCCGCCGCTTCGCGCTTCCACGCGGGCTGCGGTCCCGCGGTGTTGTGATCGGCGCGGTGGCGGCGGTGCTGCTGCTCGTGGCCGGCGGCACCGCCTTCGCCATGGATCAGCGCATCACCCTCAGCGTCGACGGCGAGCGCAGCACGGTGCACACCTACGGCGCCACGGTGCAGGACGTACTCGACTCAGCGGGCGTCGCCCTGGGCGAGCACGACGCCGTCGCACCCTCGCTCGGCACCGAACTGGGCCAGGGCGACAGCGTGCTGGTGCGTTCCGGGCGCGAGCTGACCCTGACGGTCGACGGCGAGTCCCAGACGCACTGGGTCACCGCCCTGACCGTGGGGGAGGCGATGAACCAGATCGGCATGAGTCCGGAGTCGATGAAGCTGTCGGTCGAACCCGACAAGGCGGTCCCCCAGGCCGGACTGGAGGTCGAGGCCACGGCCGCACGCCGGGTCGTCATCCTGCGCGACCGGGTCCGCATCGAGACCGCCACCACCGCCGGCACCGTCGAGGAGGTCCTCGAGGACAACGGCGTCACCCTGGGCGAGCACGACGTCGTCGAGCCCAAGGCGGGCGCCGAGCCCACCGACGGCATGGTCATCGACGTCACCCAGTTGCTCTCCGAGCCCGAGACCGAGGAGGTCCCGGTCGAGGCGGAGGTCGAGGAGCGGGAGAACCCGGACCTGCCCGAGGGCGAGGAGAAGGTGGTGCAGGAGCCCGAGGACGGCGTCAAAGAGGTCACCACCGCCACGATCATGAAGGAGGGCGTGGAGACCGAGCACGTCCTCAAGGAGAAGGTCGTCGAGAAGCCGACCAAGGGGATCACCGAGATCGGGACCAAGGAGCCCGAGCCCGAGATCGACTCCTCCGCCGAGGCCTCCAGCCTCAACTGGTCGGCGCTGGCCGAGTGCGAGTCGGGCGGCGACCCCACCGCGGTCAACTCGGCCGGCGGCTACTACGGGCTCTACCAGTTCTCCATGGCCACCTGGCAGTCCGCCGGCGGCTCCGGAAACCCGGCCGAGGCCAGCGCCAGCGAGCAGACCATGCGCGCGCAGAAGCTCTACGACATGGTCGGCGGCAACTGGCAGGGCCAGTGGCCCGAGTGCGGCGTGCACCTGTTCGACTGACGGCCCCGATCGCGGTCGCGGCGAAGGGCCTGCCGGCGGGGCCTCCGGCCGCGCCGCTCCGCGACGGGTGACCCAGGTGATAGCGGAGAGCGCCCCGGATTGTCATGGGGGTCTGGTGAACTGGGTGGGGTGAGATCCTCCCCGTACCGTCTTGTGCGACGTGTGCATGCCCAGACGCCGCCCCCGAGCCTGGACGAGAACCAGCGCCGGGTCGTCGCGCACGCGGGCGGTCCGCTGCTGGTGCTGGCCGGGCCGGGCACGGGCAAGACCACCACCATCGTCGAGGCGGTGGTGGACCGCATCGAGAACCGCGGCGTCGACCCCGCCCGGATCCTCGTGCTCACATTCAGCCGCAAGGCCGCCCAGGAGCTGCGCGAGCGCATCACCGCACGTCTGCGCCGCACCACGCGCGAGCCGCTGGCGCTGACGTTCCACAGCTACGCCTATGCGCTGATCCGCCGGGAGTTCGGGCGCCTGGGCGACCACCCGCCGCGGCTGCTCTCCGGTCCGGAGCAGCTGATGGAGGTCCGCGAGCTGCTGGCCGGCGAAGCCTTCGACGGCGCCGAGATGTGGCCCGAGCGGCTCCGGCCCGCCCTGCACACCCGCGGGTTCGCCGAGGAGCTGCGCGACTTCCTGATGCGTGCCCAGGAGCGCGGAATCGACTCCGCCGACCTGGACCGCCTGGGCCGCGAGCACCGGCGCGACGACTGGGTGGCCGTCGGCGACTTCCTGGACCGCTACACCGGCCGCTTCGACGTCGCACCGGCGCCGACCTTCAACTACGCCGAGCTCGTGCGCGTGGCGGCGAACCTGCTCGACGACCCCGAGGTCCAAGCGCGTGAGCGTGCCGCCCGCGAGGTGGTCTTCGTCGACGAGTACCAGGACACCGACCCCGCTCAGGAGGAGCTGCTGCACGCGCTGGCCGGGGAGGGCCGCGACCTCGTGGCTGTCGGCGACCCCGACCAGTCCGTCTACGGCTTCCGCGGCGCCGACGTGCGCAACATCCTGGAGTTTCCGGAGCGCTTCCCGAAAATCGGCGGCGAGTCCGCGCCCGTGGTGGCACTGCGCACATGCCGGCGCAGCGGCTCGGGCCTGCTCGACGCCTCGCGCGGGGTGGCCCGCCGACTGCCTGCCGCTCCCGCCGCCGGCGGCGGGTCGGTGAACGCGCACCGGGCGCTGGAGCCCGCCGACTCCGCCCCCGAGGGCGCGGCGCGGGTGCTGCTGGCCGAAAGCACCGCGCAGGAGGCCGCCGTCGTCGCCGACATCCTGCGCCGCGCCCACCTGATCGACGGCGTGCCCTGGTCGGACATGGCGGTCCTGGTGCGCTCGGCCTCCCGGCAGATGCCGACGCTGCGCCGTGCGCTGTCGGCCGCCGGGGTTCCGGTGGCGGTGGGCGGCGACGAGATGCCGCTGGCCGTCGAGCCGATCGTGCGCGCCATGCTGCTGCTCATCCGGTGCGCGCTGCGGCCCGAGACCATCGACGAGGCCGCGGCGCACGAGCTGCTCACCAGCCAGTTCGGTGAGGCCGACACCGTCCGGCTGCGCCGCCTGGCCCGCGCCCTGCGCCGCCTGGACCTGGACTACCGCGCCGCCCAGCGCCGCACCGGCGAGCACGGGGGCGAGGACGCCGCCGGGAGCGGGGGAGGGGAGCCCGCGGCGGCCCTCGCCGCCGAACAGCACACGCCCGGCGACCGGGGAGGGCCGGGCGAGGGCGCGGACGCCGCGTCGGGCCGCGACGACGGCGGCGATGCGGCCGAGTCCGCCGATACGTCGGCGTCGCGCGACGGCGCGGACGCCCTCGACGGCGACGGGACCTCCCCCGGCCCCCTCGGCGAGGCGCCGCACGGCCGTACGCGCGGCAACCGCCCCTCGTCCGCGCTGCTCGCCGACGCCTTGCGCGATCCGCGCGAGCTGACCCTGGTCGATCCCGACGTGGCCGCCCCGGCCCAGCGCATCGCCGGCTACCTGCGGCTGGTCCGCGACCGCGCCGCGGCCGGAGCCTCGGCCGAGGACGTGCTCTGGGAGGTCTGGCAGGCCGGCGGCCTGTCCGACCGGCTGCTGCGCGCCAGCCAGGCCGGCGGGCGGCGCGGCGCGGCGGCCGACCGCGACCTCGACGCCGTCGTCGCCCTGTTCGAAAGCGCCGCGCGCTACTGCGACCGGCTCCCGCCCGGCCTGCCGCTGGGCTTTCTCGAGGACCTGGAGGCCCAGGAGATCCCGGCGGACAGCCTCGCCGAGCGCGCCCCCGAGGGCGAGGCCGTGCGTATCCTCACCGCGCACCGAGCCAAGGGGTTGGAGTGGGACCTGACCGTGGTCGCCGGCGTCCACGAGGGCGACTGGCCCGACCTGCGGCTGCGCGGCTCGCTGCTGGGCGTCGAGCAGCTGGTCGACTCCTCCACCGGCTTCGGCGCCTCCGCCGCGGGAGCCGGCCCCGCCGCAGCGGGGGCCGCGGGGGCGGCCGCGGCCTCCAAGCTGCTCGACGAGGAGCGCCGCCTGTTCTACGTCGCCTGCACCCGCGCCCGCCGGCACCTGGTCGTCACGGCCGTGGGCGGCGACGACACCGAGGAACGCCCTTCGCGCTTCCTCGCCGAGCTCGGCCTGGGCGAGCCCGAGCGCGTCAGTACCGGCCGCCGCTGGCTGTCCCTGCCCGCTCTGGTGGCCGACCTGCGCTCGGTGGTGACCGATCCCCAGCGCTCCCACCCGGTGCGCCGCGCCGCCGCCGCCCACCTCGCCCGGCTCGCCGACGAAGGGGTGCGCGGCGCCGACCCCGCCGAGTGGTACGCCCTGACGACGGTCTCCGACGACCGCCCGCTGGTCGACGAATCCGACGACGGCGGTATCCGCGTCTCGCCCTCCCAGGTCGAGCGCTTCACCACCTGCGAGTTGCGCTGGCTGCTGGAGAACGCCGCCGGCGCCTCCTCGATGGAGGTCACCTCGGCGTTGGGGAGTATCGTGCACGCCGTCGCCGTACTCGTCGCCGACGGCGCCGGGATGGAGGACATCCGGCGCCGCATGGACGACATCTGGTCCGAACTGGACTTCGGCGGCCCGTGGTTCGCAGGCAAGGAGCGCGAGCGTGCCGACGAGATGGTGCGCAAGCTCATCGCCTGGCACGAGTCCGGCGAGCGCGAACTCGTGGTGACCGAGGAGGGATTCAAGGTCGACATCGGCGGTATCGAGATCACCGGGCGCGTCGATCGGCTGGAGAAGGACGCCCAGGGACGCGCCGTGGTGGTCGACATCAAGACGGGAAACAGCAAGCCCAAGGACGCCGAACTGGCGCGCCACCCGCAGCTGGGCGTGTACCAGCTGGCGGTGCTGAAATCGGCCTTCGCCCAGTTGGGCCTGGCCGAGCCCGGCGGAGCCGAGCTCGTGCAGGTCGGCACCCGGGCCTCCTTCAAGAGCGGGGCCCGCACCCAGGCCCAGGCCCCGCTGGGCGAGGATCCCGACCCGCAGTGGTCGCAGGAGCTGGTGCGCGGCGTGGCCGAGGGCATGTCGGGCGCACGCTTCCAGGCGATGCGCAACGAGTTCTGCGACTCCTGCGCCGTGCGCTCCAGCTGTCCGGCGCACGACGAGGGGAAGCGCCTGTGACCGCCGCGGAGTACCGGACCGCGCCGACGGGCGCCGCGGCCTATGCCGGCGCGTCCAGGAGCCGGCTGAGCCCTGCCGAGCTCGCCCGTCTGCTCGGCCAACCCGAGCCCACCGCCGAGCAGGCCGCCGTCATCGCCGCCCCGCTGGAGCCGGGTGTGGTCGTCGCCGGCGCCGGCTCCGGCAAGAGCGAGACCATGGCCGGGCGGGTCGTATGGCTGGTAGCCAACGGGCTGGTGCGCCCGGAGCACGTCCTGGGCCTGACCTTCACCCGAAAGGCGGCCGCCGAGCTGGCCGAACGGGTGCGCAAGCGGCTGGATCAGCTGCGCGAAACCGAGCAGGTGCCCGAGGAGCTCCTCGACGGCGACCCGGCGGTCTCCACCTACAACTCCTATGCCGCCCGCCTGGTCGGCGACCACGCCTTGCGCGAGGCCGTCGAGCCCTCCGTCCGGCTCCTCAGCGAGGGCCAGGCTTACCAGCTCGCCGCGCGCGTCGTCGCCGACTACGACGGCCCCATGGACGCTGTCACCGTAGGGCCGCGCGAGGTCACCGACCGGACGCTGGAACTGGCCGGCGAGCTGTCCGACCACCTGCGCACGCCTGAGGACGTGCGCGGTATCGGCACCTGGATCGCCGAGCGCGTCGCGGCGCTGCCCCGCAAGCCGCTTGCGCCCACCCGCGACCTCGCGGAGGTCCAGCGCCGCCGCGAGCAGCTGCTGCCGCTGGTCGAGCGCTATATCGCAGCCAAGACCGACCGCGAGGTCATGGACTACGGCGACCAGGTGGCGCTCGCGGCGCGTATCGCGCTTCGCCACGCCGAGGTCGGGCTGATCGAGCAGAGCCGGTTCCGGGTGGTGCTGCTGGACGAGTACCAGGACACCAGCCACGCTCAGCTCATGCTGCTGCGGGCGCTGTTCGGCGGCGGCCACCCGGTCACGGCGGTCGGCGACCCCTGCCAGTCCATCTACGGCTGGCGCGGCGCCAGTGCGGGCAACCTCACCAGCTTCCCCACCGACTTTCCCGCGGCGCCGGGGCGCCCGGCCCCGGTGCGCAAGCTGGCCACGAGTTTCCGCAACGGCGAGCGGGTGCTGGAGGCGGCCCGGCGCATCTCCGAGCCGCTGCGTGCGGAGAGCGGGTATGTGCCCGTGCTGTATCCGGGGGCGGCGCGCCGCGGGCGGGGCGCTGTGGCCTGCGGGCTCTTCGCCACCGAAACCGAGGAGGCGCGCTGGATCGCCGACACGGTGGCAGACCGCATCGGCCGACCCGCCCGCATCGCCCCCGACGGCGCCGATTGGCCGGTCGGCGAGGGCGGCGACGGGCTGCGCTACAGCGACGTGGCGGTGCTGTGCCGCAAGCGCTCCCAGTTCCCGGTGCTGCGCGAGGCGCTGGAGGAACGCGGCATCCCCGTCGAGGTGGTCGGACTCGGCGGACTGATGACGGTGCCGGAGGTGCGCGACGTCATCGCCACGCTGCGCGTGCTGCACGACCCCACGGCAGGCAACGAGCTCGCGCGGTTGCTGACGGGCCCGCGCTGGCGGCTGGGCCCGCGCGACCTGGTGGCGCTGGGCGGGCGGGCGGCCGAACTCGCCAAGGAGACGCGCCGCGACCTGGCCGCCTCCGCGCCGGAGCCCGCGGACGACGATGACGAGGACCTGCTGCGCCGCACGGTGCTCGACCTGACCGCCGAGAGCGGCAGCCTCGTCGACGCTCTGGACGATCCCGGATCACCCGAGCGCTACTCCGAGACCGGTTACCGGAGGCTGACCGCCCTCGGCGCGGAGATGCGCACGCTGCGCCGCCTGGCCGCTCAGCCGCTGCCCGACCTGATCGGCGAGGTCGAGCGGACCATGGGCCTGGACATCGAGGTGGCGGCGCGGCCCGGGCGCGACCCTGTCGCCGCCCGCGCCGACCTCGACGCGTTCCTGGACGCGGCGGTGCGCTTCGTGGGCAACAGCGAGGACCCTACGCTGGGCACCTTCCTGACCTATCTGCGCTCGGCCGAGGACGCCGAAAAGGGGTTGGAGCCGGGTGAGCGGGTCGGCGGCAGCGACACGGTCAAGCTGATGACCGTGCACGCGGCCAAGGGCCTGCAGTGGCCGCTGGTGGCGGTGCCGGGGCTCTCCGGCGGGACCGCCTCGCCGGTGTTCCCCACCAAGCCGCGCGACGCCGGCGGCTGGGCGCGCAAGGAGCAGAAGCTCCCGTTCCCGCTGCGCGGAGACGCGCACGGACTGCCCAAGCTGGCCGATGTGGACAAGGAGAGCATCGAGGAGTTCGTCGCCGCCGACCGCGACCGGCACCGGATGGAGGAGCGCCGGCTGGCCTACGTCGCCGTGACGCGGGCGTCCTTCGGGCTGCTGTGCTCCGGGCACTGGTGGGGGCACGCGAGCTCGGGCAAGCGCGGACCCTCGGAGTTCCTCGACGAGATCCGCGAAGCCTGCGAGCACGGCGCCGGGGACGTGGCGGCCTGGGCGGCCCCGCCGGAGGAGGGCGAGGCCAATCCGCAGACCGTCGCGTCGGAGCCGGTGGCCTGGCCGCAGTCGCCCGACGAGGAGGGCGAGGCTGCGGCACGGCGGCACCGCGACATCGTGGAGGGCGCCGAGCTGGTGGCCGAAGCACGGCGCCGCCCGTCGGAGGAGGCCGAGAACGCCGAGCGCGCGCCGGAAGCCGGCGGCGGAGGCGGTGCGGACCGGCGGGACACGGCCGGCGATTCCGGTGCGGCGGGCGGGCGGCCCGCGGAGGCCGCGGAGGGCCGTGCGGCGGAAGCCCGGTCCGGCGGGGGGAGCGGAGCGCAGGCGCCGTACGCGCCGACGGCCGATGAGGAGACCTTCGGGCAGCGGTGGCTCGCCACGCTCGACCGCGCCCGGATGCCCGAGCGCATGCGGCGGCGACTGGACGGCTGGAGTCGCGATACCGACCTGCTGCTGGCCCACCGCGACACGGCGCCCGCGGCCGGCGACGGCACGATTCCCGTCGAGCTGCCCGCCCACCTCTCGGTGTCCTCGCTGGTGTCGCTGGCCCGCGATCCCTCCGCGCTCGCGCGCCGGATCCGCCGCCCGCTGCCGCGGCCGCCGGCGCCGCACACCCGCCGCGGCACGGCTTTCCACGCCTGGTTGGAGCAGCGCTTCGGCCAGGAGAGCCTGCTCGGGCCCAGCGAACTCCCCGGCGCCGCCGACGACGGCGCCGGTGCCGACGAGGAGCTGGCCGAGCTGCAGCGCCGCTTCGAGGCGGGCGAATGGGGAAGCCGTACGCCGCTGGAGGTCGAGGTCCCCTTCGAGACGATCATCGGTGACCGCCTCGTGCGCGGGCGCATGGACGCGGTCTTCTTCGACGAGGACAGCGGCACCTACGACGTCGTCGACTGGAAGACCGGACGTCCGCCCCAGACGGCGGACGAGCGCCGGGCGGTGGCCGTGCAGGTGGCGGCCTACCGCATCGCATGGGCCGAGCTGGCCGGGGTCTCCCCCGACGATGTGCGCGCCGCCTTCCACTACGTCCGCGCGGAGGAGACCGTCCGCCCCGCCGACCTCCTCGACGCGGACGGCCTGGCCGCCCTGCTGGAGAACCTGCCCGAGGAGTGACGGCCGGGCTCCGGGCGCGCACCGCCCTTGGACCGGTTGACCTGGTACGGGCCGGGGGTGTCGGCATGGGAGCGGAAGTGTCGTGGGTCCCGTCCATCCTGTGGTACGGCGAGCGATGAGTTCCGCCGCGCGCGCCGGTCTGTACAGACAGGCTGGACGGACCACAAGGAGCGATGCCATGACAGAGCCGACCACCCGCGAGACCGCAACCCGCAGCGTCGAGGCCCCCGGTGCGACCATCCACTACGATGTGCGCGGCGACCTGAGCGAGGCGACCGCCGAGACCCCCGTGCTCATGCTGGTCGGCTCGCCGATGGACGCGAGCGGCTTCACCACGCTGGCGGGGTATTTCACCGACCGCCCCGTCGTCACCTACGACCCGCGCGGTGCCGGGCGCAGTCTCCGCACCGACGGCGGCGAGTCCACTCCGCAGGAGCACGCCGAGGACCTGCGCCGGGTGATCGAGGCCCTCGGCGTCGACAGGGTGGACCTGTTCGGCAGCAGCGGCGGCGCCCTCAACAGCCTGGTGCTGGTGTCCCGCACCCCCGAGCGGGTGCGGACGCTGGTGGCCCACGAGCCGCCGGTGGTCGACGTCCTGCCGGACCGCGAGCAGCTCACCGCGGTCTGCGAGGACATCTACGACACCTACCACCGCAGCGGGATGGGCCCGGCCATGGCCAAGTTCATCGCGTTCGTGCAGTACTCGGGACCCCTGCCCGCCGACTACCTGGACCGGCCCGCCCCGGCCCCGGAGCAGTTCGGGCTGCCCGCCGAGGACGACGGCTCCCGGGACGACGCGTTGATGCAGAACATCCGCACCAACCCCACCGTCGCGTTGGACTTCGACGCCCTGGCCGCCGCGCCGACGCGCATCGTCCTGGCGGCCGGGCGGGAGTCCGCCACCGAGATGCCGGGCCGCGCCGCGATCGCCGTCGCCGAGCGCCTGGGCACCGAACCCGCGATGTTCCCCAGCCACCACGCGGGCTTCATGTCCGGGGAGTTCGGCATGGAGGGCGAGCCCGAGGCCTTCGCGGCCAAGCTGCGGGAGGTGCTGTCGGCGGGCTGAGCGTTCGCCGGGGCGGCCGGCGCCGCGGGAGCGCGCCGACCGCTCGGCCCGGGACGCGGCCGGTGGGCAGCGCCCCCGCCGTCGGCGCGCAGGCGGTCGGTCCGGGCGTCCTCGGCCGGGATCCGCCGGCCGGACGCGTCGCGGCGGGTCGGTGTGACCGGCTCGGCTGCGGGCTCGCGGCGGCGCGCGCGGTGTTCCGCTCCCGGCGCCGTCACAGCAGAGCCAGTGCCTGGACCGCGAACGCGGCCGCGGCGAGGGCGACCGCGGTGCGCGCCGCCGGGCGGCGCAGGAGCGTGTCCGACCAGGGGCCCTCGAAGTGCCGGAAGGCGGCAACCGCGGCGCACAGGACGGCCGCCGCCGGCACGAGCCAGGCCAGGCGCCAGGCGAGCCACGCCGGGCCGACGGGCACGTCGGTCAGGCCGGGCACCGTGCCCCAGGCCGCGCCTGCGGCGCCGACCGCCAGCAGGGCCGTCAGGTGCCAGCAGAACACGGTCAGCGCGCACAGGTTCAGTCCCGCCACCCACGCCCAGGGCACCGGTCGGCGCAGCAGGCGCTCCAACGGCGCCCGCAGGAGCACGGCGGCGCCGATCTGGGCCGCCGCGAGCGCCGGCAGCAGCAACGAGGGCGGAGCCGAGTTCGAGCGCTCGGCGCCGGGCACCCCGACCGCGCTCACCGGGTATCCGGCCCGCACCAGGGCGGCCAGTCCCAGTACCCCGCCGAGCAGCAGGAGCAGCCCGAGCGGTCGGCGCAGCCGCCCGCCGGCCCAGGAGACGCCGAGCTGGTACGCGAACAGCCACACGGGCAGGACGTTGGCGTATCCCACCCAGTCCGGGAGCGCCGACGCCCACGGTCCGTACCGCGCCAGGTCGACCGCCGCCACCGCCGCCAGCGGCACGAGTGCGGCCGCCGTGCCCCAGCGCCGGTCGGCGGCGAGCGCCGCCGGGGTCAGCGCCGTCGCGGCCGCGTAGACGGCGACGAACCACAACGGCTGCAAGGTGAGCAGCGCCCCGGTGAGCATCGTCTCCACCGGCGCCCCCAGGGCCGGCCCGGCGGAGAGGACCGCGCCCCACACCGCGCCGACGACGAGGACGGGACGGGCGAGCCGCACCGATCGGGACCGCATCCAGCGCGCGCAGCCTTCGCCCCGCTCGCGCGCCCGCCGAAGCGCGAGCGCCGCGGCGCAGCCGCCCACGAAGAAGAACAGCGCCAGCGTGTCCAGCAGCCACGTCGCAGGGGCGGCCCACGGCATGGCCGCGAGCGGGCTGGCCGGGGCGAGGCCGCCGCCGGGGACGAGCACGAAACCGGTCACCATCCAGTGGCCCAGCACGACCCCGACGACGGCGACGCCCCGGATCCCGTCCAGCGCCCGGTCGCGCGTCGGCGGGGTCGCACGGTCGATCCGCTCGGCGTGGCGCCGCACGGCCCGGAGCGGGCCGGTCCCGGAACCGCCGGGCCGGCGGGCGGTCCGGCGTTCCGCTGCGGCCGGGTGGTGCCGATCCGCGGACTCCGGCCCGGTGCGCGCCGGGCGGACGCGATCGTCGGGGCCCGCGCCCGGCCCCCCGGTCACAGCAGCCCTCCGGAGACGGCCCCGCTGTCACCGACCGCGACCGCCGCGGTCGCGGACAGGGCGGCGCTGCCCGGGCGGTAGTACTGCGTGTGGCCGCTCACGGCGCCCGGGTCGAACCGGACGGCGCCGAACTCCGGGTCCATCGGGTCGCCGCCGAGCCCCAGCCGGCCGATGCGCAGGCTCGGCACCCACCGGATCCAGTCGTCCTCGGCGCGGGTCGCCCAGACGCGGGCGCGGATCTCGTGCGCGGCGTCGACGCCCATGCCCGGGCTCGCCAGCGCGACCACGTCGTCGGCCGTCCGCGCCTGCGCGGCGGCCAGGCCGCACACGGCGGTGCCGTAGCTGTGGCAGGAGAGGGTCACGTGCGCGTCGGCGGGCAGCACCTCCCGCGCGAACCGCACCAGGGCCTCGGCCCCCTCCCGCGCACGAGCGGTCCCGACGAGATCGGCGCCGTACCCCTGCGGCGGCAGGTAGCCCAGCCAGACCACGACGGCGGTGCCGCCCTCGGGAGCGCGTTCGCGCATCGCGGCGTACAGGGCGCGCCCGTTGACGAGCGGAACCGCGCCGGGGTGGGCGCCGGCGCGGAAGTTGTCGCGGTTCTGCCCCGAGCCGGGCACGACCACAGCGATGTGCTCGGCGCCGGCGAGGTCGCCCAGCACCTCCACCACGCGCCCGGACCCCGAGGTGTCGTCGGCGAGCAGGTGGTGGCCGTCCACCGTCGTCTCGGCGTAGTCCAGCGGCTCCGGCGGCACGACCTGAGCCGCGGCCTCGGGGCGGCCTCCGCAGGACAGCACCGCGGTGGTCAGAAGCGCACCGAGCAGCAGGGCGGAAATCCGTCGCGTCATGGCCATGACGCTAGAAATCGGGCTCCCGACCGCACGTCACCGCACGGAGCGAATCTGCGCCTGCCCCCTGCGGGTGACGCGGCAGCGCCCCGCTCCAGCGTTGATCTTGTACCTACGGGCACATGTGATCGCTCACAGTGACCGTAGGTACAAGATCAACGGGGGCAGGCGAGCTCACGGACCGAGCTGGTTGGCGTGGGCGGTGTGAGGTGCTGAGGGCCTTCCGGTCGGGTGCGGATTCCGCAGTCCACACCGCTACCGGAGGGCCTCTTTGCGTGTGTCAGCGGGGGCGCTGTCACCAACCTCCATTGTCAGTACAGCTAGACCAGGCCGTTCTCGTAGGCGAACACGACGGCCTGGGTGCGGTCGCGCAGCGTGAGCTTGGTGAGGATCCGCCCGACATGGGTCTTCACCGTCTGTTCGGCGAGGAAGAGCTCCTCGGCGATCTCGCCGTTGGACAGCCCCCGTGCGATGTAGCGCAGCACGTCGGCCTCGCGCGGGGTCAGCGCTTCGACGCTTTCCGGCCGCGCGTGGACCTTCTCGCGGCGGCTGCGCGCGATGTCGGCGATCAGCCTGCGCGTGACCGACGGCGCCAGCAGGGCCTCGCCCTCGGAGACGACGCGCACCGCCGAGCGGAGGTCCTCCACCGGCGCGTCCTTGAGAAGGAAGCCGCTGGCACCCGCACCCAGGGCCTCGTAGACGTACTCGTCGAGGTCGAAGGTCGTGAGCATGAGCACGCGCGGGCCCTCGCCGTCGGTCCCCTCCACGATCTCGCGGGTGGCGGTGAGACCGCTCATGGTGGGCATGCGCACGTCCATGACCACGACGTCGGGTCGGTGTTCGCGCGTCAGCGCCACCGCCTCGTGCCCGTCGGCGGCCTGGGCGAGGACCGAGATGTCCTCGGCGGCGTCGAGGAGCGTGGCGATGCCGTCGCGGACCATGTCCTGGTCGTCGGCGACGATGACGGTGATGGGCACGGCGACAGCCTAGTGCTCTGCGGTCCCGGCTGGGCCGCCGTCCACGGGGAGCTCGGCGACGACGTCGAATCCGCCGTCCGCCGTGGGCGCGGCCCGCAGCCGGCCGCCGAGCATGGCCACGCGCTCGCGCATGCCCACCAGCCCGTGGCCGCCGCGGTCGAATACGGCGGGGGGCGCGCCTCCGCGCTCGTCGGCGTCTCCTGGAGTGGGCGCAGGTCCGTTGGCGACACGGACCGTGAGCGTCGCGGCCGTGCGCTCGATGCCGACGACGACCGTGGCGCCCGGCGCGTGCCGCCCGGCGTTGCTCACCGACTCCTGCACGATGCGGTACGCCGACACGTCCACGGCGCCGGGCAGGCCGCGGGCGGCTTCGCGAGCCGCGTCGGCGCCGCCCTCCAGCCTCACGTCCACGGCGGCCCTGCGGGCGCTCTCCACCAGGTCGGGCAGTGTCCCCAGGCCCGGCTGGGGCGCGTCCTCGGGCGCTTCGTCCTCCTCGCGCAGCAGCCCCACGACGCGGCGCATCTCCGCGAGCGCGTCGCGGGCGGCGTCGCGGAGGGTGGTGAAGGTGGCGGCGGGCCCCGGTGTCAGATCGGGGAACTTGTAGGGAGCGGCGTCGGCCTGGATGGCGATCATGGACATGTGGTGCGAAACCACGTCGTGCAGCTCGCGGGCGATACGCGAGCGCTCCTCCAGCACCGCCTGGCGGGCGCGGTCCTGGCGGCGCAGGGCGCTCTCCTCGGCGAGCCGCCGCTGCGCCGTCCGGCGGCTGCGCACGTTGTAGCCGAACAGCAGCACGGCCGCGGCCACCGCGGCGATCCAGAGGACCTGTCCGGGGTGGGTGCCGACCAGGGGGGAGGCGGCGGCGATGTCGGCGCCGACGGTGACCAGGCCGACGCCGACGGTCGTCCGCCCCGGATGGTTCACGGCGACCGCGTAGAGAACCACCGGAAGCGCGACGAGCGCCGCCACCGGCCACGGCCACAGCTCGTAGGGCGTGGTGTAGGCGGATCCGAGGTGGCTCGGCGGGGCGCTCGCGCCGACGGCGATCAGCACAGCGAACAGCCCTGCCGCCATGATCCGCCAGGCCGTCAGCGGAGCGACCGGCAGCAGGGCGAACGGCAGGCCGACCACAAGACCCAGCAGGATCGAGAACACCGTGTCCACGCGGTGGAACTGGACCAGCTGCACGGCGACGAGGGCCGCGATCCCGCCGCCGACCCCGAGCAGCAGGAACCACGCGGTCACCTCGCGGGGCTGCACCGGCGGCAGGCGCCCGCCGTCGTCCGGCCCGGCCTCGCCGTCTTCGTCGGGGGCCTCGTCGGCCCGGGGCAGCACGACCCACAGCAGCAGGTAGACGACGATGCCCACGGGAAAGGAGACCAGCGGGAAGAGGACGCGCAGCACGAGCGTCATCGGCTGGGACCCGCGCGCCAGCCCGGCGCACACGCCCGCCGCGACACGGCCCCGCACCGGGCGGCGCGGGCCGTGGACCAGCCGCAGCGGGCCCCGGGGGAGGGCGCCGGGGGTGCGCCAGAGCGCGTCCGCCACAGCGCGCACGGCTGAAGCCGGGCCCGGCGGGCCGGTGCTTGCGGCGCCGGCCGCTGCGGAGCCGCCGTCGTCGCCGGGCCGGTTCTCGCGCGCGCCGCCGGGAAGACCGGTCTGCGGTGTGGAGGCGCCCCCGGGGTCGGCGGCGGGAACGGGCGGTGCCGATCGCCCGGGTCCGCCGCCGGGCGCCGTCCGCAGCTGGTCGGCGTGCGCGCGGCGCATCCGCACGTTGTCACCGACCAGCACGACCGCGGCCGCGGCTGCCGCCGACCACACTCCCGCGGGCGCCGACCCGGCGGCCGCGGCGGCCGCCGTCGTCGCCGCGCCGCACCCGCCGACGGCCGCGGCCACGGGACGGGCGTACTGGGTGCCCGCGAGGTAGAGCACGAGCAGGTAGAGCGCCGCGGCGGCGGCGGGGACCGGTATGCCGGGAAGAGGGGGCGCGGCGGGAGGCAGGGTCGCCGTCATGAGCGCCGTCAGCAGCAGCGCCGCCGTCATCCACCGCCACGTCAGCAGCACCGAGGTGCTCAGCGCCAGCAGCGGCGCGCCCAGCGCGACGCCGAGGACCGCGGAGACGGCGGCGGGGACGCCGTGCAGGCTCAGCTGCGCGGCGCTCGCGGCGGCCGTGCCCAGCGCCGCCGCGGCGAGGAACAGGGTTCCGTCGAACCGCTCGCGCCCTTCGGCGTCCGGGCGCTCGGCGAGCCGCACCAGCCACAGCAGCGGGTAGGCGAGTGCGGGCGCCACCAGCTTCGCGAAGCGCCGCCGCACCAGGGGCGCCGGGCGGCCGCTGCGCGCCGCGAGGGCCGCGCACACGCCGCCGAGGACCGGGGCGTCGGCGGCGGCGCCGTCTGCGGGCAGCCACCGCGGGACGTCTGCCGGCCGCCGCCACAGCGCATCGCGCGCGGCGCCGGCCGCGGCGGCCGAACCGCCTCGCCGGGACCGCGCGTCCCCCGTCGACCGCTCCTCGCCGGACATCTCCCGCTCACCGTCGCACCCGAAGTACCGAGCCCTGCCGTGCCGGCCGTCACCGCCGCCCGGTCGCGCTCACCGCAACTCTAGGACGCCGACCGCGCTCGGGGCGTCCCACGCAGGTATCGCGCCGACGTGGTTCTCAGGTATCCCCCTCCCAGTCGGGGGCGCGATCGGTCGGCGGAACCGGCGGCTAGGCTCGTATGCGCGGTGATCGCCGAACGCGGGCCGAGGGAGTCGAGGGAAAGGAAGCGGTCGGGAATGGATGTGCGCGGGTACGTCGAGGAGCACCGGGGCGAGTTCGTCGCCGCGCTCAAGGAGTGGGCGGCCATCCCCTCGGTCTCCGCCGATCCCGGCCATCACGGGGACGTGCGGAGCTCGGCGGAGTGGTTGCGCGACCACCTCGCGGCGACCGGGTTCCCCACCGTCGAGATCTGGGAGAGCGGCGGCATGCCCGCCGTCTTCGCCGAGTGGCCCGCCGCCGACCCCGGTGCTCCGGTGGTGCTCGTCTACGGCCACCACGACGTGCAGCCGGCGCGTGCGGCCGACGGGTGGGACACCGAGCCCTTCCTGCCCGAGGAGCGCGGCGACCGGCTGATCGGCCGCGGCACCTCCGACGACAAGGGGCAGGTGCTCTTCCACGCGCTGGGCGTGCGCGCCGCCCTCGCGGCCTCCGGGGCGAGCGCACCGCCGGTGACGCTGCGGATGCTGATCGAGGGCGAGGAGGAGTCGGGGTCCCCGCACTTCGCCGAGCTGCTCGAAAGCAACCGCGACCGCGTGGCCTGCGACGTGGTGGTCGTTTCCGACACCACCATGTGGTCGGCCGAGGTCCCCTCGATGTGCGTGGGCATGCGGGGGCTCACCGACTGCGAGATCAGCATCACCGGCCCGGAGACCGACGTGCACAGCGGATCCTTCGGCGGTGCGGTCCCCAATCCGGCGCGCACCATGGCCGACCTGCTCTCCGCGCTGCACGACGACGGGGGCCGCGTCGCCGTGCCGGGCTTCTACGACGGCGTCGCCGAGATCAGCGGTGAGGAGCGGGACCTCATCGCCAAGCTCCCCTTCGACGAGGCCGAGTGGCTGCGCACCGCCGGCAGCCCGGCTGCCTCCGGGGAGGCGGGCTACAGCACGCTGGAGCGCATCTGGGTACGCCCCACCGCCGAGATCAACGGGATGTGGAGCGGCCATACCGGCTCGGGCACCAAGACGATCGTGCCGCACTCCGCCCACGCCAAGGTCAGTTTCCGGCTGGTGCCCGGGCAGGAGCCCGCGCACGTGCAGGAGCGCGTCAGTGCGTTCGTGGCCGACCGCGTGCCTGCGGGGATGCGCGCCGAGGTGGACTTCGGCGGCCCCGGCGTGCGGGCCTGCGCCTCCGACATCGGCTCGCCCGCCGTGCGCGCGGCGCGCTCGGCAATGGAGCGGGCGTTCGGAACCGAGGTGCTGTTCACCCGCGAGGGCGGCAGCGGTCCCGAGGCCGACATCGCCGAGATCCTCGGTGCGCCGCTGGTCTTCGTCGCCGTGGGACTGGACGAGGACCGCATCCACGCGCCCAACGAGAAGGTCGAGATCCCCCTGCTGCTCAAGGGCGCCGAGAGCGCCGCCTACCTGTGGGAGCAGCTGGGCGCCCACCGGTCGGCGCCCGGCTGAGCGCCCCGCCCGGTCCCCGGCGCTGTCCGACCGGCGCCGCCCGCCGTCGGCGCCCACCGTCGGCGCGGCGCCTCCACCCGTGCGGTGCAACGGCGGCGCATGCCCCGCCCGCCGCCTGCCTACGATGAGAAGGGCCGATGCTTTCCTCCGACGAGACCCCAGCGCTGTCCCGCGCGACGATCGACGCGGCCGGCCACCGGCGCGGCGACGAGGAATGGCTGGAGAAGGCCTGGGCCGATGCCCGCACCCGAGTGCTGGTCCTCCAGGACGGCGATCCCTGCACCGAGGACCACCGCCGCCGGATGGGCCGCCGCTCCTACGCCCTGGTGACCGAGGGCGACGAGGGGCCGAGCCTGGTGTTCTCCCCGCCCGAGCAGGCGCCTGAGGGGGAGCGCTACCTGCTGGGCGTCGACGAGTCCGGCCGCGCGTACTTCGCCGTCCTGGCCGGTGCCGACGCCCGGGTGCCCGAGGTGCCCGGCGCCGAACCCGCGTCGCTGCGCGAGGCGGGGGCACTGCTGGGCGACCGCGACTCGGGCCTGTTCACCCGTGCCGTCGCGCTGGCCCACTGGAACGCCACCCACCGCTTCTGCCCGGCGTGCGGGGCGCCGGCGGCCCCGGCCGGCGCCGGCCACCTGCGGGTGTGCACGCGGGAGGGCACGGAGAACTACCCGCGCACGGACCCGGCGGTGATCATGCTGGTGCATCGCGAGGTCGACGGTGTCGAGGAGTGCCTGCTCGGCCACAACCCGCGCTGGCCCGAGAGCCGCTACTCCGTGCTCGCCGGCTTCGTCGAGCCGGGGGAGTCGCTGGAGCAGGCCGTGGTGCGCGAGGTCGCCGAAGAGGTCGGCGTGACCGTGGCCGACCCGGTCTACCAGGGATCGCAGCCCTGGCCGTTCCCGCGCAGCCTGATGCTGGGCTACACCGCCCGAGCCACGGGGCGGGTGGAGCGCACGGACGATGAGGAGATCTCCCGCGTCCGCTGGTTCACACGCCCGGCCCTGCGCGAGGCGGCGGAATCGGGCGAGGTGCTGCTTCCGGGGTCGGTCTCCATCGCCCGGAAGCTCATCGAGCACTGGTACGGCGGCAGCCTGCCCGGCGAGTGGTGACAGCGGGCGCGCTGCGCAGGTGCGGTGTGCCCGTCGGGGGCGGGGGTGCTGGGGACGGGCGCGAAGGGGACCGGTCAGTCGCCGCGGCGTCCGGAGGTCTGGGCCGCGGCGCCCTCGGCGGCGAGTTCTCCGGGAAGGGCGGTCAGCGGGTTGGTGCAGCTGGCCACCACCTCGCGGGCCATGTCGGCGACTTTGCGGCCGCGCGAGCGCGAGGCCGAGCGCAGCAGTTCGAAGGCCTTGCGCGGGGCCATCCCGTGGCGCTCGGAGAGCACGCCGATGGCCTGCTCGGTGACGACCCGGGTGTTCAGGGCGTGCTCCAACTGGGCGACGGTCAGCCGCAGGCGCGCGGACTCGTCCTCCTCGTCGGAGGCCCTAGGGGGAGCGGGCGCGGATCCGCGCCGGTGGTCCTCGGCGGCCAGCAGGTCGGCGAGCACCATGGCGTTGAGCAGGTCGGACAGCTCCTCGCCGTTGTGCACACGCCACCCCGCCGACGTCCGCTCGATCACGCCCAGCGTGGCGGTCTCCGCGGCCGCACCGGACGTGGTGTTCGGCGTCACGTCTTTCCCCATATCCTCACTCCCCCGTGAAGGGCGGCGGCCGCCGTCCGTTCGGGCGGCGGCCTGGCCTGGCGTGGCGTGCCGGTCGGTCACGAGACCGACGCCGCGAGCTTCTCCTTGACTTGGGCCAGCGACGGGTTGGTCATCGCCGAGCCGTCGGCGAAGACCACGGTCGGAACGGTCTGGTTGCCGCCGTTGACCCGCATGACGTATTCGGCCGCATCGGGGTTCTGCTCGATGTCGACTTCTTCGACCCCGATGTCCTCGCGCCCCAGCTGGCTCTTCAACCGCTTGCAGAAGCCGCACCAGGGCGTTGTGTACATCGTGACCGCACCGCCGTTCTGGGTGTCCATCACTCCGTCTCCTAACCGTAGGGGCGGGTCGCGACATTCTGCCGGATCCGCCGGAGGCAACGTGGAACGCGTTCATTCCCAACGCCGCGCACGGCGCGGAGCTTCCCTGGCACCGCTTCGTGTCAGCTGGGACGCGGTGGGCCCGACCCCGGTTCCCGAACGGGTCGCGATCGGTTGCGGCCTGCGGCGGCCCCCGCCGCGACCGG
>NZ_JROO01000064.1 GCF_000826685.1 Streptomonospora alba | reverse complement strand
CGGCGAGGCCACACCCCCCGGCAACCGGCAGCCGATCCCCACGATCGCGATCGGCTCCGCGGCGGCTGACTCCGCCTCGTGCAGCCGGGTCCGGGTCTCCTGCAGTTCCCGGGTAACGCGCTTGAGGTAGTCGAACAGGCGCTGTTCGTCGTGGCTGCGCTCGTCGGTCATGTCTGCCCCTAATCAGTGCTCGCGGGTCGAAGCGCCGCCCTCGGCGGCCGTGGCGGGATCGGGTCGGCGTCGGATCGCACCGGCGGGTGCCCGAGTGCGCATCCCTCAGGTACCGAGTTCGCGGTCGATGAAGGCGAACAGCTCGTCGCGGGTGGTATCGGCCAGCGGGTCCGTCTCCCCTGCCGGCTCGGCCTGGGCGAGGGGGGCGCGCCCGCACGCGCGAAGCAGCGCGCGCAGCCGCTCGGGCAGGCCGGATGCGTTGAGGCGGTCGGGGGGCAGGTCGCCGATCAGCTTCTCCAGCGCCGCGATCTCCGCGGCGCCGGGTTCGCCGTGGCCGGCGTGCTGTGCGGGCTCGGTGTCGATCCCCAGTTCGGCGCGCAGGTGTGCGGCCAGTTCGGGGACGGTGGGGTGGTCGAAGGCCAGCGACGGGGACAGTCGCAGCCCGGTGGCGGCGGCGAGGCGGTTGCGCAGGGCGACGGCCATCACCGAGTCCAGGCCCAGGTCCGTGAAGGGCCGGACCTCGTCGACGGCCTCGGGCGAGGCGTGGCCCAGTACCTCGGCGACGCATCCGCGCACCAGCGAGCGCGCCTGCCGCTCGCGCTCGGGCGGAGCGGCCGCGGCCAGGCGTCGACGCAGGGGTTCGGCGGGGTCGGAAGGCGGCTCGTCTCCGGCGCCGGCTCCCCCCGGCTCCGGTGTTGCGGCCGAGTCCGCGACCGCCGAGCGGGCTTCGGGGATCTCGTCGAGCAGGGTGGTCGGCCGCGCGGCGGTGAAGGCGGCGCCGAACCGCCGCCAGTCGATTCCGGCGACGGCGAACGCCTCCCGGGTCTGCCCGACCAGAGCCGGCTCCAGCACGGCGGTGGCGGTTCGGGCGTCCATGCCGGGCATGCCGTGGCGGTGGAGCAGTGCGGCCACCTCGTCTGCTTCGGCCATGCCGCCGTTCCAGGCGCCCCAGGCGATCGCGGTGGCGCAGAGGCCGTGGGAACGGCGGTGGCGAGCGAGCGCGTCGAGGTAGGCGTTGCCCGGCGCGTAATTGCCCTGCCCCGATACGCCGAACATCCCTCCGACCGAGGAGAACAGCACGAACGCCGACAGCTCCGCTCCCGCGGTCAGCTCGTGCAGGTGCCAGGCGGCGCCCGCTTTGGCCGCCAGCACCCGATCCATCCGCGCGGCGTCCAGTTCGGCGACGGGCGCGTCGTCGAGCGCCGCGGCGGCGTGCACGATCGCCGTCAGCGGGTCCTGCGCGGGAATCCCCTCCAGCAGGTTCCGCAGGGCGGTGCGGTCGGCGACGTCGCAGGCGGCGACGGTGACACGGCTGCCGAGGGAAGACAGTTCCGCGGCGAGCTCGGGCGCCCCGGGGGCGGCGAGCCCGCGGCGACTCGCCAGAAGCAGATGCAGATCGCCGCCTCCGCGCTCGGCCAGGAAGCGGGCGGTGCGGGCGCCCAGGGCGCCGGTCCCTCCGGTGATCAGCACCGTTCCCGCCAACGGCCGCGCACTCGGCCTCGCGGCGTCCGACGTGCGTGCGGTGGTACGTACCACCCGCCGGGCGTAGGATCCGCTTTCGCGAACGGCCAACTGGTCCTCGCGGCCGGGCGCGCACAACGCCGCGTGCAGCAGGTCGGCGGTGTGCCGACCGGGGCGGCGGGGCAGGTCGATCAGACCGCCCCAGCTGCGCGGGTGCTCCTGGGCGGCTACCCGGCCCAGGCCCCACACCAGCGCCTGGGCGGGGGCGCGCAGGGCGTCGCCGCTGCCGATCGCGGCAGCGCCGGAGGTGGCCCACCACAGCGGCGCGGTTAGCGCGCTGCCCTCCACGGCCCGGATCCAAGCCGCCGCTGCCGCGGGTCCGGTGTCCGCGGTCGGCGGTGCGGCCGAGGCGTCCTCGGCCACGGTGAGAAGGCTCAAGACCCCGGTGAAGCTCCCCGGGTCGCCGATCCGGCCCAGCAGCGCCTCCGGTCCGCCGCCCTCGCACCGGCCGACAGGGACCTCGACGGATTCGGTGCGCAGGCCGCGCTCGCGCAGCGCGTCGTGCCATGCGTGCGCGGTACCCGAGCCGGTGTCCGCCCGCGGCGGCAGGAGGACCAGCCAGGTTCCCCCGGCGGGCGGCGCCGCCCGGGATACGGGGACCCAGTGCTCGCGGTAGCACAGGCCGTCGAGTTCGGCGCGCTCGCGGTGTTCGCGGCGCCAGCGCGCGAGCGCGGGCAGCACGGGGTCCAGCACGGCGGGATCGGTGCCGACGTCGGCGGCCAGTGTGTCGGCGTCGCCCTCGGCGACGGCACGCCAGAACCGTGCGTCGGCGGGATCGGTCGCGCCCGCGGCGGCGCCGGCGGCCTTCGGGGCGGGCTCCAGCCAGTAGCGGGTGCGGTCGAAGGCATAGGTGGGCAGGTCGACGCGGTTGTGAGAGTCCTCGGCGTAGACGGCCGGCCAGTCGACCTCGGCTCCGTGCGCGTGGGCCTCGGCCAGGGACGCGAGGAAGCGGCGCCGACCGCCGTCGTCGCGGCGCAGCGTGCCCACGACGGCTGCCCGGCGGGTACGCCGGCCGTTTCGGGCGGTGTGGCCGGCGACGCGGTCGGCGGCCTGCTCGATGTCCATGGCCAGTACCGGGTGCGGACTGATCTCCAGGAAGAGTCCGTGGTCCTGCTCGGCCAGCGCGGTGATCGCCGTCTCGAATTCGACGGTGTTGCGCAGGTTGGCATACCAGTACTTGGCGTCCAGCTCGCCGTCGGCGACAGGGCGGCCGGTGACGGTGGAGTGGAAGGCGACGCGCGGGCGCCCCGGGGCCAGGTCGGCCAGGTGGGTCAGCAGTGCGGGGCGTAGCGCCTCCATGTGCGGCGAGTGGGACGCGTAGTCCACGGCGACCGCGCGCGCCCGCACGTCGGATGCGGCGCACTGCTCCAGCAGTTCCCGCACGGCGCCGCCGTCGCCGGAGACCACGGTGGAGCGGGGGCCGTTGACGGCCGCCACCGCGAGGGCCCCGCCGCGGTCGCCGATCAGCTCGCGCACGCGTTCGGCGGGAAGAGCCACCGACGCCATCGCGCCGTCGCCGGCCAGCTCGCGCACGGCACGGCTGCGCAGGGCGGCGATCCGGGCTCCGTCCTCAAGCGACAGCGCGCCGGACACGCAGGCGGCGGCGATCTCGCCCTGGGAGTGGCCGACCACGGCGTCGGGGCGCACCCCCGCCGCGGTCCACAGCTCGGCCAGGGCCACCATGACCGCCCACAGCAGCGGTTGGACGACGTCGACCCGGTCGAAGGAGGGGGCGCCGGGCTCTCCGCGCAGGACCGCGCCGGGCGCGAAGTCGATGTGGGGCGCGAGCGCCTCCTCGCATGCGGCGAAGCGTTCGGCGAAGACACCGGAGGACTCCAGCAGACCGGCCGCCATGCCGTGCCACTGGGCGCCCTGCCCGGGAAAGACGAAGACGGTCTTGCCCGGCGCGTCGGCACGGCCGAGCACGGCGTGGGGCGGGGTCTCGCCGCGGGCCAACTCCGCCAGTGCGTCCAGGTTGCGGGCGCGGTCGCCGCCGAGCACGGCGGCGCGGTGCTCGAAGTGGGCCCGGGTGGTGGCCAGCGAGAACCCGACGTCGTCCGCCCGGTCCTGCGGGTCGGCGCTCAGGTGCTCGTGCAGGCGCCGGGCCTGGGCCCGCAGCGCCGGCGCCGAACGCCCGGACAGCAGCCAGGGCAGGCACGCGTTGTCTGCGGCCGGATCCGCCGCGACCGCGCCCCCGGTGGAGGCACCGGCGCGGTCGCGTTCGAATGCGCGCGGACGGGCGGCCGTCTCCGGGGGTTGCTCGACGACGGCGT
>NZ_JROO01000063.1 GCF_000826685.1 Streptomonospora alba | reverse complement strand
TGTGTCGTTGTAGACGGTCGACGTGCTGCCGTAGGTGTATCCGCCGGTGGTGGAGGGGTCGCCGTCGTAGTGGGGGTGCCCGCTGGGCTCGGCGCCGCCGTAGCCGGGTGCGTCGCCGGTGGACGCGGTGTCGTCGAGGGGGGCCTCAGGGGCGGGGGAGGACGGTTCCCGGGTATAGGGGTATCCGCCTGCGGCGGCGGTGAAGGGGTCGCCGGCGGGCTGGGACTGCTGCCAGGACGCGTCGTCGGTGCTCGGTGCCTGCGAGGCGGCGGTCGGGATGGTGTAGGGAGACGAAGGCGAGGCGGGCCGCCACCCGGTCGTTCCCGGCGCCTGCGATTCGGGGCCGGGCGCGGTGCCGGGCTCGCGCGCTGTGCCGTCGTCGCCGAAACCGGCCCGCCGCGGCTCGGATGCGGGGACGGAGGACTGCTGCCCACCGGCGCCGGAGTCGGGGGCCGCGTCGTGCGTCGTCGCGCCCGGCTCCGGGCTGTCGGCATGGTCGTCGTACTGGCCGGGCGAGGCGGGGGAGGAGGGGTCACCCGGCCCCGAGGGGCGCCGATCGTCTTCCACGGGGGCTTTCGTCCTTCCGAACAACGCCGCCCCGCCTTCCTGGGCAGAAGTGCGGGGCGGGGAAGAGGGTGGGTGGCCGGTGTGGCGGTCGCCTCTCGGCGCGCGGCACAACGCGGCTCCGAAGTCCGTACGGCCGCCCGGCGAGCGGACGCCGCACGCGGTATTCCGCGAAGGCAATAGGTGAGGCCCGGGGGACACTTGCTACCACACCGACCACTGGCGACTGTAACCCATCGCGGCGCCCCTGTGTTCCCCATGGGCGGGGAACGGGGGCGGTAATCCACATCACACCGGGTCGGTCGGAATTCAGGCGAGCCCGGCCGCGGCGGACTCCTCGGAGCGGGCGATGCGCGTCATGTCGTCGCGCGAGCGCACCTTGATCCGCTTCCGCCCGTGGGCGCCCCCCAGCGACTCCTCATGCGCCTCCAGGCGCTGCCAGCCGTCCCAGGTGGTGTAGGCGATTCCGCGCTCCTCCAGCAGGTGCAGGAACGCCTCGGGTTCCGGCTCGGCCGCCGGCGCCAGGGCGTCGCGATCGGCGACGAGATTGGTGACGGTCTCCAGGGCGTCGCCCTTGGTGTGGCCGATGAGGCCCACCGGTCCGCGCTTGATCCAGCCGGTCGCGTAGACGCCGGGGACGGGCCGCTCGTCGAGGTCGAGCACCCGGCCGCCCTCGTTGGGCACGACACCGCGCTCATCGTCGAAGGAGAGGTCGGCCAGCGGTGAGCCGAGGTAGCCCACCGCGCGGTAGACGGTCTGCACCTCGTGGTCGACGTACTCGCCGGTGCCGCGTACGTCGCCGTCGCCGGTCAGTGCCATCCGTTCGGTACGCAGCCCGGTCACGCGGCCCTCGCCCAGAACCTCGGCGGGCCGGTGCAGGAAGTGCAGGTGCAGCCGCCGCGGCTCGCCGCGGGGGTCGCGGATGGCCCAGTTCTGCAGGATCTTGACGTTGGTCTTGACCTGGTTGGACTCCTCGATCGCGGCCATGCTGGCCTCGCACAGGTCGAAGTCCTCAGGATCGACCACGACCTCGACGCCGGGCTGCTTGTCCAGTTCGCGCAGTTCCATCGGCGTGAACTTGGCCTGGGCGATGCCGCGGCGGGCGAATACGTGCACGTCGGTGACCTGCTTGGCGGCCAGCGAGCTGTGGACGTTGTCGGTGACGTCGGTGGCGAGGAGGTCGTCGGCGTCCTTGGCCAGCATGCGGGCGACGTCCACGGCGACGTTTCCGGCGCCGATCACCGCGGCTGCGGTGCCGTCGACCCGCCACCCGGGGCCGACGTCGGGGTGGCTGTCGTACCAGGAGACGAAGTCGGCGGCGCCGTAGGAGCCGGGCAGGTCGATTCCGGGGATGGCCAGGGGGCGGTCGCGGTCGGAGCCGGTGGCGAAGATTACGGCGTCGTAGTGGCGGCGCAGGTCCTCAAGCTTGAGATCGCGGCCGTATTCGACATTGCCCAGGAAGCGGATCGCTGGCTTGTCCAGGACTTTGTGCAGGGCGCTCTGGATCTGCTTGATGCGCGGGTGGTCGGGAGCCACGCCGTAGCGGACCAAGCCGTAGGGGGTGGGAAGCCGGTCGAGTACGTCGATGCTGACCGGCGTCTCGGACGCGGCCAGCGTTTCGTCCTTGGTCAGCAGGTCGGCCGCGTAGATACCGGCGGGTCCGGACCCCACGATTCCCACGCGCAGTGGTCGCGTCATTGGCACATCTCCATAGGTCGCGTCTGCTCGGGACCGCGGCGCGATCACCCGGGCGCGCTTGACGAGGTTAGGCTAACCTAATTCTATCTTCCGCAGATAAAGCCTACTAAACCGACTTCGAAGATAGGCAACCGCCCCTGCGCGGCGCATCCCGTGCAGACGGTCCGTTGCTGTCGACGTCCGCCCACGTCAGCGGGGGCCCGAGGCCCTGTTCAAGGTCAACACCGGCGGGCCCCGCACTAAGCCGGGCCGGGCTGTGGATTACCTCACGCCGTGGCGGCCGGGACGCTCAGCGCTGTGGCCGCGGCCACCGGACGGCGGCACGGGCGGCGGAGCCGCAGGCGGGCCCGCGTGACCCGCACACCCGGCGGCAGCGGGCGACGCCACGCGGAGCGCACGTACGGCGAGGCGGCCCGCAGCCGGGACGGGCCGCTGCGGCGCGGCCGCCGGCGGGGGCGCGGACGGCGCACCCGTGCGGCTCAAGACGAGCCGGCGCCCTGCTCGAGTTCGGCCTTGACCGACGCCGCGTAGCGCGGCACCGACTCCTGGCCCGACAGGCGCTGGACGGCGGCCATGATCGCGTCCGTGGCCGCCCGGCGCGAGCGCGCTCTGCCCTGTTCGCCGAGCCAGGCGGACAGGTCCACGGGCGGGCCCACCCGAATGCCGATCCTGCGCAGCGCCGGCACGCGGCGCCCGTGCGGAAGGATGCGGTCGGTTCCCGCCAGCGCCATCGGTACCACCGGCGCGCCCGAGGCCAGAGCCAGCCACGCGATCCCGGTCTGACCGCGGTAGAGGCGGCCGTCGGGGGAGCGGGTGCCTTCCGGGAAGATCCCGAACGCGGATCCCTCGTCGAGGATCTTCAGGCTCTCCTCCATGGCCGCCTGTGAGGTCTGCCCGGGGCTGCGGTCCACGGCCAACTGGCCGATGGCGCGCAGTGCGCGGGTGAAGGTGCGCTGGGCGATGTTGCCTTCGGCGAACAGCTCCCGCTTGGCGATGAAGGTCACCTGCCGAGGCACGGCCACGCCGATGAACAGAGGGTCGATGTTGGACAGGTGGTTGGCCGCGAGGATGACCGGGCCCTGGGCGGGGATGTGGTGCATGCCCTCCGCGTGCACGGGCCAGACCGCCCGGGTGGCGGGCGCGATGACCGACTTGGCGGCTGCGTACAGCTCCACGGCTGGTGTCCTCTTTCGCGAAGCGGGGGCGGTGCCTGTGCGGGCAGGGCGGGGGCCTCGGCGCGGTGCCGACGGCCTGAGCTTATCGGTGCCGGGCACCGGTCGGCAGGGGGAGGCCCCCGCCGTCCGCGCCGCCGCCCGTCGGGGCGCGCTCGACGCGCCACGGTCCCCCTGCGCGGTGCCCTGCCGGACGGCGCGCCGCGCATCGGGCACGGGCGCGCGGGTGCCGCCCGCGGCGGAGCCCGCACACCCCCCGGGGAGACACCCGGCATCGCCGCAGCCCTCTACCATGGGGACCGTGCACGACGAGGGGGCGAAGGCGAGCGGCGAGTCGGACGATCCGACTCCGAGCGAGCCCATCTGGAACCCGCCGACCCGTGTGCGCGCCCGCGTCGCCGACCGACCGCGCCAGCGTGTGGACCTCACGGCGCTGTTCGGCCTGGCCTCCGGCGGCTGGGCCTGGAGCATCGCGCTGAAGGCCGCTGTGGCCATGTCGTCGTCCTTCGGGCTGGCCGTCCTGCTGTTCGACCCGCGGGTGGCCACGCTGGCGGCCCTGGGCTCGATGACGGTGCTCTACGAGCGGGAGACCCCCTACCGCTACCGCGCCGTCGCGCTCGCGCTGGTCGGACTCGGGTTCGTGGCCTGCGTCTCCATCGGATCGCTGGCCGCGTTCGACCCCTGGGTCGCGGCCGTTTCCATCGGCGTGGTCGCCGGTGTGGTCACCTGGCTGTGCCAGGCGCTGCGCGTGGACCGGCCGGGCCCCCTGTTCTTCGTGCTGGTGTGCGCGATCTCCACCATCGTCCCGGGCGGTCCGGGCGAGGTGCCGCTGCATGCGCTGGTCGCCGCGCTGGGCGCGGCCGTGGGCTGGGTCGTGTCGATGGCCGAGGGCCTGATGCGCGGCCGCCACCCCGAGCACCGCGCCGTCGCCGACGCGTTCCGGCAGCTGGCGGCCCTGCTGCGGGCGATCGGCACCCCGCGCCTGGACCACGTGCAGCACGACGCGTCGATCGCCGTCGCCAAGGCCTGGCGCATCGTCCTGCTCAGCCAGAGCCGCGGCTACCGTGACAGCCCCTCGGCGGCGCGGCTGCGCGCGCTGCTGCGCTGGGTCTCCGACATCCATCTGGCCGCCACCGACGTGTCGCTGTCGCGCACCGACCGCCTGCCGGCGGTGGCCGCGGACTTCGCCGATGCCCTCGCCACCGCGGTGAGCAAACCGGAGCAGACACCCGACGAAGCCGATCTGGACGAGCTGCGCAAGGGGCTGCGCCCCCGATCGCTGGAGGGCCGCCTCTACAGCCGGCTCGCCCGGGCCGCCCAGGCGGCGCGGCGCAGGGAGCACGAACCCGAGGGGCCCGGGCTGGAGCTGCACGACGCCCCTTACCCGCCGCTGCTGCAGTCGCTGCGCTCCAGCCTGACCGCCGGGTCGCTGATCCGTCCGACCGCCCTGCGCATGGGAATCACCGTGGCCGTGGCCGGAGTCGTCGGGCTGGCGCTGGGCATCGACCGCTTCTACTGGATCTCGATCACCGCGACGGCGGTGCTGCAGGCCGGCAACGTCGTGCTGACGGTGAACCGCTCCGTCCAGCGCGCGCTGGGGACCCTGATCGGCGTGGTGATCGGCGCGCTGCTGCTGAGCGCGCCGCTGCCGCTGGCTGCCAGTATCCCGATGGCCGCCTGCTTCATGGGTCTCACGCAGCTCGTGGTGTCGCGCAACTTCTTCTACGCCAGCATCTTCCTCACGCCCATGGCGCTCATCCTCGCGCACACGGCCGCGCCCCACCCGGTCGAGCAGCTCGCCGAGGCGCGCATCCTCGACACCGTGCTGGGGTCGCTGGCCGGAATGGCCGGCGCCGTGCTGCTGTGGCGGCGCGCGGCCGCTGCCCGGCTGCCCCAGACCATCGTCGAGGTGCTGGACACCACCCGCACGGTGCTGCTCGCGGTCCTCGACCCCGAAGAGGAACCGAGCCCGGCCCGCACCTACCGGCTGCGCCGTGACCTGCGCTCCGCCCTGGTGAGCCTGCGCGGCGTCTATGACAGCGCGATCGGCGACGTTCCGCGCGCCAACACCACCCGGCCGCTGTGGCCGGTCGTGGTGGCCGCGCAGCGCGCCGGGTACCTGGCACTGGCGGCGCTTGCCCTGGAAAAGCCGCCGCCCGCCTCGCAGATCACGCTGCAGCGGCTCGACCTGGCCTTCGACGAGCTGATCTCGGCTCTGCAGGACCGGCGCACACCGCGGCTGGGCGCGCTGCCCCGGCTGGTGGACTACCCGCGCATCAACATGGAGCTGCGCGCCCTGTCGTCGGCGACGCGTACCGCCGTGGCCCAGGACGAACGCACCGCGGAACGCGAGCGTGAGCGCCGTGCCCAGCGCGAGCACCGCCGTGCCCAGGAGGAGGTCGACGCCGACCTGTGAGTCGGCGGGCGGCGGCCCCGCGGCTGCGTCCGCCGCCGGGCCGCCGGGCGCCCTACTCCACGACGGCGAAGGCCCGCACCGGGAAGGTCGCCATGCCGCGGATCTTCACCGGGACGGCGAAGAAGGCGAATCCCGTCGTGGGCAGCCGGTCCAGCAGGCACAGGTGCTCGACCACCGGGATGCCCGCGGCCAGCAGCAGCGAGTGCACCGGGCGGGACCCCTGGCTCTGCGGCGAGGTGTCGTCGATGTTGACCGAGTCGATGCCCACGAGCGCGGCGCCCGCGTCGGCCAGGGCGCGCGCGGCGTCGGCGGTCAGGTAGGGGTGCTCGGGCGAACCGTACTGCTCGGAGCGCCAGTGCCGGTCCCAGCCGGTACGCAGCAGCACCGCGCGGCCAGCTACGTCGAGGCCCTTGACGGCGTCGGCGGTGATCGCGCGCTCGTCGCTGTCGCGCCGGTCGATCACCGTGCCCGGCAGGTCGGCGACCTTCTCCAGTTCCAGATCGGCGAGGTCGGCGCCGTCCCGGTAGCGGTGGGCGGGGGTGTCGAGGTAGGTGCCGGTGTTGGAGACGAGGGATATCCGGCCGATGGTGAACTCGGTGCCTTGGGCGTAGGTCGCGTGCGAGTCCTCGAAGGACAGGTGCTCGTCGATGACCGGCCCGGGCAGGCCGGGATAGGTGGTCATTCCCGCCGCGATCTGGTGGCTGACGTCGACCAGCTGTGTCATGGATCCGCCCTCTTCTCTGCGCGTCCCGGGTCGCTGCCCCCGGTGCGGGGGCAGAGGTCTAGACCAAACTCTAGTGCCAGGCGCCCTCCCCGGGGTCGGCCTCCTCCGACATTCGCCGCGCCGGGCGCCGGGGCCCGAGCCGGTGTGCCGCAGCGACGGTGTGCGAGACGCCGGGGTGCGTACGCCGTTCCGGCCGGATCCGCCGGCACCGCCGCCGGTCGAAGGCGCGGCCTCCGGTGCGGCCTGACGGCCCGCGTCCCGGGCTCGGCTACAGCGCTCAGCCGGTGTCCTCGGCGGAGTCCCCGGCGGAGGCCTCCGGCGCGGACGCGGGCTCGGCCGGGACCAGTGCGCGCAGGCGCTTCACGTCGGCCAGCACCTCGTCCAGCTGCGCCTCTGCGCGCTCGGCGCGATGCAGCGCCTGGGCGCGCGCGTCGTCCACGGCGGCCAGCCGTGCGGCGGCGTCCTGCTTGGCCTCGGCCAGGGCGTCGGCGGCCGCGGCCTGCTGGCGGGAGGTTTCGGCGCGGTGGTGGGCGCGCTCCTCCTCTGCGGCGCCGCGGGCCCGCTCCAGTGCCTCGGCGAGCCGGTCGCGCTCGCCCGCGAGGCTGTCGACGCGGCCGCGCAGCTCAGCGGCCTCCGCCTCGGCGCGCTCGGTTGCGCGCCGCTCCTCCTCGGCCCGCCGGTCGGCCTCCTCCGCGGCGCGGCGCTGTTCGGCCAGGCGGTCCTGCAGTTCGGCTTCCTGGGCGCGTGCACGCTCGCGTACCTCGGCCAGTTCGGCCTCCGCCCGCCGGCGCTCGGTCTCGATGTGTTCGGCGGCCGCGCGCTCCGCCGCGTCGATGCGGTGCTGGGCCTCGGCGAGGCCCGCCTCGTACTCCGCGCGGGCGGCGTCGCGCTCGGTGCCGGCGCGCTCGGCGTCCCCGACGGCGCGGTCGCGCTCGGCCAGCGCGGCCTGGCGCCGGCCGATGGACTCGTCGGCCATGCGCTCGGCCGCGCCCGCGGCGGAGATCGCCGACGCCGCAGCGTCCTCGGCGGAGGTGCGCGCCTGCTCGGCGGCCCGGCGGCGGTTGTCCGCCTCCAGCCGGGCCGACTCGGCCTCGGCCACCCGGCGTGCGGCGTCGATGCGCGCCGCCTCGACCTGCGCCTCCACGCTGGCGGGATCGGTCATCGTGGCGAAGGCGTCGCGGGCGGACCCCAGCGTCGCCGCGAGCTGCTCGGCCTGCACCGAGAAGCGGGTCAGCAGGTCCTCGGCGCGCAGCCGCGCGTCCGTAACGGGAGCCGACCCGGTGGCCGAGGGCGCGTCCGCGCCGGCTGCGGGCTCCGCGCGCGACTCCTCGGCCGCGCCCTCGGCCGTCTCCTGCTCCAGGCGCTGGCGCTCGCGCCAGGCCCGCCAGCGGGTGTGCTCGGGCAGATCGCAGTACTGCGGCGGCCGCCCGGGCGAGGAGCTGCGCGGTACCGAGCGTGAGCAACCGGGGAAATTGCAGGTGTTCGCGTCGCTTGCTGCCACAGAGCCGAGCCTAGTGCCCAGCGGCCGCCGGGGCGGCACCTCGGGCGCGCACGGGCGAGGCGGGACCGGCCCCGGTCGGCCGGGCGCCCGCGCCGCCCCGGCGGTCCCCGTCGGCCGCCCCGCGCATCAGCGTTGATCTTGTACCTACGGGCACATGTGATCGTTCACAGTGACCGTAGGTACAAGATCAACGGAAACAGCACCCGCCGACCTCGTTGTTCTCGCCGGGGGCGCTGCGTGCGCATCCGGCGATCACCCGAACCGGGGCTAGTCGTGGCCGCCGAAGCCGCCGATGCGGCTGACCATCGTGGTCACGAAGGGGCGGAAGCCCTCCTGCTCGAAGAAGCGGATGTCCTCGGAGCTGGTGGCCAGAGCCGTGAGTTCGAGATCGAGGATGCCCATGGCGCCGACCTGGCGGCGCAGCTCGTCCAGCAGGCCCGACCCCACGCCCGTGGCGGTGTGGTCGGGGTGGACGGCCAGAGTCTGCACGACGGCGACGCGGGAGCCGCGGTCCCAGGATCCCTGCTGATTGTCGCGGACGGTCACCATGGCGTAGCCGACCGACTCGCCCCCGCGCTCGGCCACCAGGGCGAGCGTCTCGGGCTCGTTCAACCACGCCAGGTACTGCGCCCTGCGACGGCGCCAGGACTCGTCGGCGTTCACCCGGGTGATGATGTCTTCGAGGTGCGGTGCCGTGGACCTGTGCCGCTCGTGCAGCGCCGCCCACAGGTCGGCGAGCTCGTCTACGTCGGCAGGGCTCAGGTACCGGAAGCGCAGTGCCGGAACTCCACCGCGTGGTTTGGTCGCCAACGAAGTTTCCATATTCTTTCCACCCGTTCTCAAAAACGTCCGCGCACCCCGGTCTCGCCGGACCCGCTGCACTGGTGCAGACCAATCGGCGAGGTGGGCTGTATTTCGAGAGTACGTCGCCGGTACGCCGACTGCCGTCACGACACGAGGAAAAGGTGTCGGTGTCGTGACGATCGAGAAAGATCCGACGATCTTCACTTTCGGCTTCCGCGGTCGTGGACGCCGACCGCCCCCGCGGGCCGGCGTCCACAACCGTCGCGGGCACGGCTACCCTTCGCGCGGCTCTGCGCAACATGGGCGAGAATGGTCGTCTGCTGCTCCTGCGGCGAGGCGACCCCCGCGGCGTCCGCCGGCCGTTCGACGAGGAAGGCGACCCTCCGTATGCCTGCGCACACCACCGACTCCGGCACCGCGGACGGCCCCGGCCGCATCACCGTTCTGGCCCCCGGCGGCGTCGGCGGGCTGCTGGCGGGTGCGCTCGCACGCGACGGGCGCGACGTGACCGTGGTCGCCACCGAGCCCACCGCCGCCCACATCGCCGAGCACGGCCTGCACGTCGAATCCGCCGTCCTCGGCGACTTCCGGGCCGAGGTGCCCGCCGTGCCGGCGGCCGCCGAGCCCGCCGACGTGCTGGTGGTCGCCCCCAAGGCGACGGCGCTGGAGGCCGCCCTCAAGCGGGTGGCCCCGTCCCTGGTCGATGACGCGCTCGTGGTGCCGCTGCTCAACGGGTACGAGCACCTGGACCTGCTGCGGTCGTACTATCCCGGCGCCCATGTGCTGGGAGCCGCCATCCGCGTGGAGTCCACCCGCACGGAGCCCGGCCGCATCGTCCAGTCCAGCCCGTTCGCCGCACTGGACATCGCCTACTCCGGCGCGCCGCGCGCGCGAGTCGAGGGCCTGGCCGCGGCGCTGCGCTCGGCCGGACTGCAGGTGCGGCTCAGCGACGACGAGGATGCCGTCCTGTGGCGCAAATACCAGTTCCTGCTGGCCACCGCGCTGGTGTGCACGCACCATCGAGCCGACCTGGGCACCGCGCGCACCGAGCGCCGCGACGACATGATCGGCGTCGCCGAGGAGACCGCCGCGGTGGCCGCCGCCGACGGCGTCAGCCTGGACACCGCGCACGTCGTGCAGATGTTCGACGCCGCACCGGGCCCCACCAAGCCCTCGATGCTGCGGGACCGCGAAGCCGGCCGGCCCATGGAGGTCGACGCGCTGGGCGGGGCGCTGATGCGCGCGGCCCAGCGAGCGGGTGTGGCCGTGCCCGTCGTCGAGCGCCTGGTGACCGAGCTGCGCCGCGTGGGACCGGCGAGCTGAGGCCGCGCCGCACGTGAAAGCGGCGCCGTGGGCCTGTGTGCACGAGATCACGCCGACGGGCCGTCCTGCGCAGGTCGCAGAGCCCCGGAGAGGTGTTTCCGGCGGATTACATTGGCACCATGATCGATGTGCGCCGGTTGCAGCTCCTGCAGGCACTGGGCCGTCACCAGACGGTCGCCGGCGCGGCGGAGTCGCTGGGTGTGACCCCTTCGGCGGTCTCCCAGCAGCTGGCCGCACTGGCCAAGGAGACCGGCGTCACCCTCGTCGAACGGCAGGGGCGCAGGTTCATCCTCACCGGCGCCGCCCGCCTGCTGATCGAGCACGCCGACGTCATATTCGCGGAGATGGAGCGCGCCCAGGCCGATCTCGCCGAGTACGCCGAGGGCCGGATGGGCTCGGCCCGCGTCGGCTCCTTCGCCACCGGGATCTCCGACCTCGTGGGCCCGGCGGTGGCCGCGCTGCGCAGCACCCACCCCGGTTGGCGCTTCGAGATCGTGCAGGCCGAGCCCGACCGGGCGACCGAGATGCTGCGCTCGGGAGAGCTGGACATCGCCATCACCATGTCCTCGGACGACCTGCCGCCCAACGGCACCGGCGAGTTCCGGATCGACCCGATCATGGTCGAGCCCTTCGACGCCGTACTGCCCTACCACCACCCCTTGGCCGCCTCCACCGATCTCGAACTCGCCGCCGACCTCGCCGACGCCGAGTGGATCATGTCTCCGCCGGGGTCGCCGTGGTACGACTGCGTGGCCGCCGCCTGCCACCAGGCCGGGTTCCGACCGCGCGTGGCCCACACCGTCCACGAGTTCAGCGCCGTGTTCGCGCTGGTGCAGGCCGGGCTCGGGATGGCGCTGATGCCGCGGCTGGGCTGGACCGGGATGTCGGCGCCGCATCTTGTGGTGCGCACGGTGCGCAACACCGCCCGCCGTCACGTGGTCGCCCTGACCCGCGCCGGCTACAACGCCGAGCCGCTGCTGGGCGCGGTGCGCGAGGCGGCGAGCAAGGTGCCCGTGCCCTCGGCGAGCCCGCTGCTGGTCTCGGGAGGCGACGCGGCCTGAGCGCCCCGACCGCCGCCGGAACCGCGTGCTCCGAGGCGGCGCCCGCGACTCAGCCCAGCGGCGGTTCGGGGTCCCCGGCGAGTTGCGCACCGCCGGAGACGGGCGGCGCCGGCGCGGTGTCGTCCAGCACCCCGCGCGCGGCGTCCCACAGGTAGCGGGCCAGCAGCGCGATGGGGCGCCACGACCAGCCGCCGGTGCTGCTGGCCAGCGAGATGCGTCGGGTACCGCCGAGCTCGCCCAGCGGGGAGTGCACGACACCCCGGCGCGCGGCCGCGGCGAGCTTGGGCATGACGCCCACGCCCATCCCGGCCGCCACGACCTGCTCGACGATCTCCAGGTTGTCGATGCGGTGCCGGATGCGCGGCGCGAACCCGGCGCCGGCGCACATCCGCCGCACCAGCTCGTCCTCGTCGCTGCCGCGCGAATTGGCGATCCACGAGGCCTCGGCCAGGCCGGACAGCCGCCGACGGGTCATGATGCGGCTGGTGGCCGCCCCGCCCGAGGGCTGGGACAGCAGCAGCGGTTCGGTGCCGATCGGGCGCAGCGTCAGCGTGCCGGGAAAGCGCCGCGGCACCAGGCTGTAGTCGTAGACCAGACCGAGGTCGACAGCGCCCGACTGGAGCAGTTCCAGCGCCTCGTCAGGCTCGTGCTCGATCAGCCGCACCTCGATGCCGGGGTGGTCGGACTGCAGGCGGCGCACCGCCGGCAGCACGATGGGGCCGGAGACGCTGACGAAGCTGACCAGGTCCACCTGGCCGACGGGCTCGCCCTCGCCGGCCAGTTCGGCGCGGGCGGCGTCCGCGCGCGCCAGGATGTCCACCGCGTGGCGGGCCAGCCGGTGCCCGGCCGGGGTCAGGCGCACCCGCCTGCCGTCGGGCACCAGCAGCTGCGTGCCCGCCTCGCGCTCCAGCACCGCGAAGTGCTTGGAGACCGCCGAGGTGCCCATCCCCGTCGTCTCCGAGACCGCCGCCATGGTGCCCAGCCGCTCCAGCTCCACCAGCAGCCGCAGCCGTGTCAGATCCATCCACCGAAACTACATGATCGATCCGCCAACGGTCCGTGGACAGAAACAGACGAGGTGAATGCAATGGTCGGATGATCACCTCCTCCTCGACCGCGGTTCGTGCTGCCCTGGGGCGGATACCGCCCACTGTCCTGCTGCTCGCGGGCATGTTCGTGCTGCACACCGGAAGCGCCCTGGCAGTGCGGGCGTTCAGCGAGGCCGGTCCGCTGGGCGTGACCTGGCTGCGCCTGCTGTGGGCCGCCCTCATCCTGTCGGCTCTGGGCGGGCGCCCCCTGTGGCGCGCCCTGCGTTCGGCGACCCGGCGCGACCTGGGTGCGGCGGTGATCCTGGGCACAATCAGCGCGGGGATGATGGTGTTCTACTCCGAGGCCACGGCACGCGTCGATCTGGGCACCGCCACCGCGGTGGAGTTCCTCGGGCCCCTGACCGTGGCCGTGCTGGCGCTGCGGCGGCGCCGCGAGGCCGTGTGGATCGCGGCGGCCGCGGCAGGAGTCCTGCTGCTCACCCGCCCCTGGTCGGGCGAGGCCGACCTGGTCGGCGTCGGGCTGGGCCTGTGCGGAGCGGTGTGCGTCGCCCTCTACATCGTGCTCACCCAGCGCGTGGGCAGCACGTTTCGAGCCGTGCACGGACTGGCCGTGGCGATGGCCGTCAGCGCGGCGGTCACCGCTCCGCTGGGTGTGCCGCAGGTCCTGGCGGCGCCCGAGCCGACGGCGGTGCTCGGGATCACCCTGGCGATCGCGGTGCTCTTCCCCTTGATCCCGTTCCTGCTGGAGATGGTGGTGCTGCAGCGCATGAGCCGTACCGCCTTCTCCACCTTCGCCAGCCTCGAACCCGGGGTCAGCCTGGTCATGGGGATGGCCGTCATCAGCCAGTCGCCGACCGCGATCCAGGTGGCGGGCATGGCGCTGGTGGTGGCCGCCGGGATCGGCGCCGCCCGCGGAGACGGCCGCCGCGGTCCGGCCGCCCGCCCCCGCCGCCGCCGGGACCCCGCGGCGGTGCCCGGCGCGGACGCCGCGGAACCCGTGGCCCTGCCCGCCGCGGGCATGGGGGGCGAGCCCGCGCGCACACCCGAGCGCGTGGGCTGAGGGCCGGTACCGCTCATTTGTCCCTGCGCGCGCCCCCGTACTTCTTGTGCACCGCCTGCTTGCTGATGCCCAGGATCACGGCGATCTCGCTCCAGGTGAAGCCCTCGGTGCGGGCGCGCCGCACCTGGATGGCCTCAAGGCGCTCGACCTCCTGGCGCAGCTCGACGGTGGCGCGCAGGGCGAGCAGCGGCGACTCCCCGCGGGCGGACTCCATCAGCGGAGCGATCAGATCCTCCTCCATACACTCCAACCTATGCCGCGGCGCCGTGCGCAGGATCCAGGCGAGCCCGGTAATCCGCGCGCACACGCGGCCGCTCCCGCCGGGGAGGGGAACCGAACGGCCGGACCCGGCCGCAGCCCCGCCGTGCGCGCGGTGCGGGCCCCGCTGAGGATGCACTAGGGTCGCATACAATCATGGGTACGAAAACCGATCGTGAACTTCTGCGCGCCTACGAACCGATCCTCGTGTTCACCCGCGGCGAGCTCTTCTTCCCGGCCGATGTCGAGGCCTACGTAGGCTGCTGCAGCCTGTGGTGCGAGGACGGCGACGGCAAGGAGTTCGAGTGCGTGCCGGCGGGCGAGCTCACCCTCGACCGCCTCGCCGGCGCCGAGCGGGAATGGCCCGGCCGCGACAAGCACCTGCGCTTCGTGCAGGAGTCCTCGCTGCGCGCCGAGGCCCGTCGCCACCGCCGCTCCTCCAGCCGCGTCATCCCCCGCAGCGGGCGCCTGGCCGCCGTCGGCGTCCTCGGCCGTGTCGTCGACATCCTGATGAAGCTCTCCCTGCTCATCCGCGGCGCCGTGCCCGGCGGAGTCGCCGCCGCGGCAGCCACCCGCTACCGAGACCGGGTCGGCGGCGAGGGCAGGCCGGCCAGCTACTACGGCCGCGTCGTGCGCGAGGGCGGCTACACCGCACTGCAGTACTGGTTCTTCTACGCCATGAACGACTGGCGCACCACCTACGGCGGTGTCAACGACCACGAGGCCGACTGGGAGAAGGTCACCGTCTACCTCGTCGAGGAGGCCCAGGGCCGCCACCGCCCCGCGTGGGTGGGCGCCTCCTCCCACGAGTACTACGGTGACGACCTGCGCCGCAGCTGGGACGACAAGGATCTGCGCCGCGAGGGCGACCACCCCGTCGTCTTCGTCGGCGCCGGCTCGCACTCCCATCAGATGGTGCCCGGCGACTACCTCATCCAGGTCGACCCCGCGGTGCTGCGCGGAATCGTGCGCCTGTGGCGGCGGCTGACCCTGCGGCTGTTCCGCAGCGACAGCGCCATCGTCCGGCACGGCATCGGCGTGCCCTTCGTCGACTACGCCCGCGGGGACGGTGTGCGGGTGGGCCCCGGCGGCGACCGCGGGTGGAGCGCCCACACCATCGACGACGACACCCCCTGGGTACGCGGCTTCCGCGGCCTGTGGGGACGCGACACCGGCGACTTCTTCGAAGGAGAGCGGGCGCCCAGCGGCCCTCGCTATGAGCGCGACGGCACCGTCCGCTGGTCCTGGGCCGACCCGCTGGCCTGGGTGGGCCTGCAGAAGGTCTCGCCCACCGAGAAGGCCGCGCGCGCCCAACTCACCGCACACCTGGGCGACCTGGACGAACGCATCGCCGAGGCCGACGCAGAGATCGTCCGCCGCCGCGACGCCCTGCGCCGGATCTCCGCCGCCCGCCTCGTCCTCGGTCACCAGAGCCACTCCCAAAGCCGCGCCGAGGAGTACGACCAGCGGGTCCGCGCCGACGAGCGCGAACTGGCGGCCACCTATCGGCAGCGCGCCCTGATGGCCGACGAGCGCGACTCCTGCCGCGAGGCGCTGGAGAGCGAGCGGCCCGTCGCCCCCACACCGACCGAGCATCTGCACCGGCCGCACCTGCCCTACGCCTCCGGCGCGCAGAGCACCACCCGGTTCCTGCACGTGTGGGCGGCGCTGAGTACACCGCTGCTCATCTTCGCCCTGGGCGGCATGCTGCTGCTGGGCGGCACCTACACCGCGCCGGCCATGATCGGCGTCGTTCTGGCCTTCGCCATGGTCGACGCCATCGCCCGGCGCAAGTTCACGGCCTTCCTGACCGGCGTGGCGTTCGTGCTGGTGATCGTGGCGGTGATCGCCGGCGTCATCGCGGCCTTCGCCGCCGACTGGCGCATCTCGCTGCTGGTGCCGACCGCACTGGTCGTGGTCCTGCTGCTGTGGGTCAACCTCCGCGACCTGATCCGCGGCTGAGCGTCCCGGCAGGCCCCCGCGGACCGCGCGCACCCGCGGCGGGGCTCACCCCAGGCCTGAGGCGCGGATGGTGATGTTCAGCCGCCCCTGCTCCATGCCGAGCCCGGTCGGCGCCGTGCCCGGCCGGGTGCGCGGGACACCGTGGTAGGCCATACGCGCCGGGCCGCCGAAGACGAACAGGTCGCCGCTGGCCAGCTCCACGTCGGTGTAGGGGCGCGTCCGGGTCCGGGTGTTGCCGAACCGGAAGACGCACGTGTCTCCCAGACTCAGCGAGACCACCGGCACGTCGGCCTGCTCGTCGCGGTCCTGGTGCATGCCCATCCTGGCGTCCGCGTCGTAGAAGTTCACCAGGGCCACGTCGTAGGGCGGAGCGGCGGGCCCGGGCGGTGCGCCGAACGCGGCGGTCACGCCCTCGCGGGCCAGTTCGCCCAGGATCGGGGGGAACGGAGGCACCGGGGCGCCGTCGGGCAGGGTGGGCGAGTAGCGGTAGGGCTCCCAGAACCACCCCAGAGCGGTCATGCGTACGCTCATCACGCCGCCGCGCGGCATGCGGTGCTGCACCATCCCGCCGGTGCCGCGCGACCATTCACGGCACCGGCGGACCAGATCGCGCTGGGTGTCGGCACTCAGCCATCCGGGCAGGTGCACCGCCCCCGGAGCGACGGTGACGGGCCCGGCCCCGAACAGCGGCTCGTTCATCGCTCACCACGCCCCGGGCGCCGATACCGGATCTCGCGCGGTCGGGCCAGGCCGGCCCGTTCGGTGTCGCGCTCCGCGCCGTCAGGGGCGAAGCCCCGGCGCGTGTAGAAGGCCCGCGCCGCGTCGTCGTCCCTGAGCGCCCACAGCAGCACCGGCGCCGCAGCCGGCGCCGCCTGCATACGCCAACCCGCCACCCGCACCTCGTCCACGGCGGAGGCGTCGGCAGCGCGCGCCCGCCGCACCAGTGCGCCGCTGGGCGCGCGGGCCGTCTCGGAGGTGTCCACGGACTCCATCGGACCACGCCGCAAACGGGTCGGGCAACGCCGGGACGGCCGTCCCGCGCGCCCAGCGCGCCGCAACCGCGCACCCCCGCGGCGCGGGTAGCATGAGAGCGCGTTGAGTACCTGAGCGGAACCGGGGAGGTGGGGCCGATGACGGGCCGACCTCCCAGTACGTCCTGAAGCCGCGTTCTCGCTTCCGCCGCGGCGCAGGGCCGGTGCGCGCCCGGCGCCGCTACCTCCGCTCACGTCCATGACGAGGGGTTTCCCCATGGCCCAACGCAATCGGCTGGCTTGGCTCCCCGGGATCCGAGGCACCCAGCAGCACCGCAGAGCCACGCGGCCCCGACCGCCGGAGTACTCCATGGACCCCAGGCCCGATGACACCGGCGGCCCCGCGCCGCCGGTGCAGGACAGCGTCATCGACGCCGCGGTCTACGTCGACGGCGAGCGCCAGGAGGCGCCCACCCAGCTCAGGGACCTGGCCGAGCTGCACCGGCGCACCCCTGACGACGAGGGCGCCATGGTCTGGATCGGCCTGCTGCGCCCCTCCAGCGCCCAGCTGCTGACCGCCGCCGAGGAGTTCGGACTGCACGAGCTGGCCGTCGAGGACGCCATCGTCGCCCACCAGCGGCCCAAGCTGGAACGCTACGGCGACACCCTGTTCGTCGTGCTCAAGTCCGCCATCTACCTGGACGCCAGCGAGGAGGTGCGCTTCGGGGAGCTGCACCTGTTCATGGGCCGGCACTTCGTGCTCACCGTGCGGCACAACCAGGCCCCCGACCTCTCCGCGGTGCGCCGCCGCCTGGAGGGCGACCCCAAGCTGCTGGAGCGCGGGTCCGAGGCGGTGCTCTACGCCATCCTCGACGCCGTCGTCGACGGCTACGCGCCGGTCGTGGCGGGGCTGCAGAACGACATCGACGAGATCGAGACCCAGGTCTTCCAAGGCGACATCGCGGTGTCGCGGCGCATCTACGAGCTCTCCCGCGAGGTCATCGAGTTCCAGCGCGCCGCCCGCCCTCTGCTGCCCATGCTGCGCTCGCTCAACGACGCCTTCGAGGAGTTCGGCGCCGACGAGGAGCTGCGCCGCTACCTGCGCGACGTCGCCGACCACGCCACGACCGTCGCCGAGCGCGTCGACGGCTTCCGGGAGATGCTGCAGAGCATCCTCACCGTCAACGCCACCCTCGTCAGCGAGGCCCAGAACGAGGAGGTGCGCCGCGTCACCGAGGCCAGTTACCTCCAAGGCGAACAGGTCAAGAAGATCTCCGCCTGGGCGGCCATCCTCTTCGCTCCCAGCCTGGTCGGCGGCATCTACGGGATGAACTTCGACCACATGCCCGAGCTCGACTGGGCGCTGGGCTACCCGATGGCGCTGCTGGTGATGGTGGGCATCAGCGTGACCCTGTACGTGGTCTTCAAGTGGCGCCGCTGGATGTGACCGGCCCGCACACCGGGCGGGTCGGGCCGCAGGCCTGCGGGCGCGCGACCGGCCGCGGCGGCCGGCGGATCACGATGGCGCCCAGTCGCTCAGCGAGCGGCCCTCGACGGCGGCGGCCATGAGGTCGGGGAAGCGGTCGGGGGTGCAGGCGAACGCGGGCACGCCCAAGGCCGCCAGCGCCGCGGCGTTCTCGCGGCTGTAGGACGGCGCGCCCTCGTCGGAAAGCGCGAGCAGGACCACCACCTGTACGCCCGACGCGGTCAAGGACGCGACGCGGCGCACCATCTCCGCACGCACCCCGCCCTCGTGCAGGTCGCTGATGAGGACCAGGACCGAGTCCTGCGGCCGGCCGATCACCCCCTCGCAGTAGGCCAGCGCGCGGTTGATGTCGGTCCCGCCGCCCAGGCGCGTGCCGAAGAGCACCTCGACCGGGTCGCCGATCCTGTCGGTCAGGTCCACCACCGAGGTGTCGAAGACGACCATCGAGGTCTTCACGGCGCGGACCGAGGCCAGCACCGAACCGAGGACGCCCGCGTAGACCACCGACTCCGCCATCGACCCGCTCTGATCGACGGCCAGCACGACGTCGCGCTGCACGCCCCGGCTGCGCCGCGCGTAGCCGACGAGGGTCCGGGGCACGACGGTGCGGTACTCGGGCAGGTAATGGGCCAGGTTGCGGCGGATGGTGCGGTCCCAGTCGATGTCGGCGACCCGCCTCGGTCGGCGGGTGCGTGCCGAGCGGTCCAGCGCCCCCTGCACGACCGAACGGGTGCGCTGAGCCAGGCGCCGCTCCAGGTCCTCCACCACGCGGCGCACCACAGCGCGCGCCGACTCCCGCGCCGCCTCGGGCATGACCTCGCTGAGGGAGAGCAGCGCGCCGACGAGGTGGACGTCGGGCTCCACCGCCTCCAGCGTCTCCGGCTCCATCAGCATCCGCCGCAGGCCCAGCCGCTCCATGGCGTCGGTCTGCATCACCTGCACCACGCTGGAGGGGAAGTAGCGGCGGATGTCGCTCAGCCAGTCGGCCACGGACGGGGCCGAGGCGCCCAGGCCCGCGCCGCGCGGGCCGCCGTTCCGCCCGCCTCCGCCCCCGGCGCCGCCCTGGCCGCCGTGACCGTCCCTGTCGTACAGGGCGGCCAGCGCCCCGTCCATGCCGCCGTCGGCGGCGCCGAGCCCGCCGCAGGCCGACTCGGCCGTGCCGCCGAGGACCAGCCGCCACCGGCGCAGGCGCTCGGCGTCCGCGCTCCTCGCCGCGGCCCCGACCGGCGCCGCCGCGTGCTCGGCCCCAGGTACGGGACCGGTGGGCTCGGTGTGCTCGTTCATCTGCGTATGGCGGCGCCCGCGCAGGCTACGGCGGGCGGCCGCCCCTCCTCTCG
>NZ_JROO01000062.1 GCF_000826685.1 Streptomonospora alba | reverse complement strand
GGGCCGGTCGGATCCACTCGCGGTGTCAGTCGCGGTTGCGGTGCGGGAACTCGCGGGCGACGTCGAGGAAGGCGTCGTTCTCCTCGGCGGTGCCGATGCTGACCCGCAGGCCCTCGCCGGGGAACGCGCGCACGGCCACACCCGCGGCCTCGGCGGCGGCGGCGAAGGCCGCGGTGTGCTCGCCCAGCCGCAGCCACACGAAGTTGGCCTCGGTCGAGGGCAGCTCCCAGCCGTCGGCCAGCAGCGCGTCGCGCACCCGCTCGCGCTCCTTGACGGTGGCGGCCACGCGCTCCAGCAGCTCGTCCTCGGCGGCCAACGATGCCACGGCGGCGGCCTGGGCGACGTGGTTGACCGCGAAGGGCACCATCGTCTTGCGCACGGCCGTTGCGATGTGGGGCCGGGCCACCAGGAAGCCCACGCGCAGCGCGGCGAGCCCGTAGGCCTTGGAGAACGTGCGCAGCACCGCGACGTTGGGGCGATCGCCGAAGGCCGTGATGCCGTCGGGGACCTGCGGGTCGCGTACGTACTCGCGGTAGGCCTCGTCCAGCACCACCAGCACGTGCTCGGGTACCCGGTCCAGGAACGCGGCCAGCTCGGACTCGCGCACGGCGGTGCCGGTGGGGTTGTTCGGGTTGCACACGAAGACGGCGCGGGTGCGGTCGGTGATGGCCGCGGCCATGGCGTCGAGGTCGTGGGTCTCGCCGCGCAGCGGGACGGTCACCGGGACGGCCCCGGACAAGCCCACCAGCGACGGATAGGCCTCGAAGGAGCGCCACGCGTAGACGACCTCGGTACCGGGCTCGGCCACGGCCTCCAGGATCTGCTGCAGCAGTCCCACCGACCCGGCGCCCAGGGCGATGCGGTCCTCGTCGACGCCGAAGCGGCTCGCCAGCGCACCGGTGAGCTCGGTGGCGGCGGTGTCCGGATAGCGGTTGAGGTCCGCCGCCGCCGCGGCCACGGCCTCTACCACGGAGGGCAGCGGGCCGTACGGGCTTTCGTTCGAGGAGAGCTTGACCGAGCGGCCGCTCGGCGAGACCACCTTCCGTCCGGGCTTGTAGGCGGGGATCGTTCCCAGCACGTCCCGGAGATATGGCGAATTCGGCTCAGCCACCGTTGTCCTTCCTCGATACTCTGTGCAATATCCAGGCTACTTTCGGCGATCTTCGCTCGGGAGCAGCCCCTGCGGAGCTCAGCGGCAATATCGCATAGAAGAGGAAACAGCACCATGGAGCACCCCCTTACAGCACGCAGGGCGACGACGACGGCACTGGCCGTGCTCGCCGTCGCCGCCGCGGCCGCCTGCGGCGGCGCACAAGGCGAGGAGGACGGTGACAAGGCGTCCGGCGCCGAGGCCGGCGCCGCTGCCGCCAAGCGGCTGCACGAAGCCCAGATGGCGCAGTTCGGCGAGGCCAACGTCGTGCCCGACCGCAGTGAGCTGGGCGCCTACTCCGAGCTGAGCACCACGCAGCGCACCGACCAGATGCGCAAGGCCACCGAGCTGGACAAGCCCCAGTGCATGGACGCGGCCAACCAGTGGGGGGAGCTGCCCGAGGTCCGCGACGCCCCGACGTCGCTGGCCACGTTCGCACGCGGAGACGACACGATCACCCACACGCTGGTCGAGCTTCCCGAGGAGATCGCCGAGAAGGCGGTGGCCGCCGAACCGCCCGAAGAGTGCTCACGCTACGAGGCGACCATGAAGGACGGGTCGACCACCTCCTACCGGCTCAAGGAGATCGACATCGAGCAGGTCGCCGACGACTCGCGCGCCTTCGCGGTCGAGACCGAGATCGGCGGCGACACGGTATGGCTCTACAGCCTCGTCTACCGCAACGGCGGGTACCTGGGCACCACCACCATGCTCGGGCCCAACGCGAAGGAGGACTACCGGGAGACGGTGGTCGCCTTCACCGAGAAGGCGCTGGAGCGCGAGCAGTCGGTGCTGGCGTAGGGCGGTGCCCGGCAGGCGGCGGGAGCGGTCGGGCGTGAGCCGCGGGCGCGCGATCCAGGCTGAAGCGCGAGTGGATGCGCAGGTCGGCGGCGGCGCGTGGACACGCGTGCACAACCCGCCGCCGCACGGGTGGCGTCGTCGGCCCTTCATCCACTAGAGTCACACTCATCGAACACGCGTTCGAGAAAGGAGTGGGGGGCATGACCACGGCAGCGCACGTCCCAGGTCGGACCGCGCCACGGCCCCCTGGGCTCGGGCGCGCCCCCCACTCCCCATTCGACGACCGCCGCGCGCTGCGCCGCGTCGACTGGGACGCGCGATCGTCTGCGGCTTTCTACCGCTCTCTAGAAGCCGCACTAGAGCCGCGTATAGAGTCCGATGGCATGGACCCCGTGCGGAACCCCTACGCCCCGGGCGCCGGCCAGCGTCCCCCCGAGCTCGCCGGGCGCGAGCGCGAACTCCGCCAGTTCGAGGTCGTTCTGGAGCGTGTGGCGCGCGGGCGGCCGGAGCGCAGCACGGTACTGACCGGACTGCGCGGCGTCGGCAAGACCGTCCTGCTCAACACGTTCCGGTCGATGGCCATCCAGCGCCTGTGGGGTACCGGCAAGATCGAGGCGCGTCCGGACCAGTCCATCCGCCGACCGGTGGCGGCCGCGCTGCACATGGCCCTGCGCGAGCTCGCGCCGCGCCACCGCGCGCCCGACCGCATCGAGTACGTCCTGGGCGTACTGAAGGCGTTCGCCCAGGCCAAGTCCGAGGACACCGCCACTGGGAAGTCCGGCGCCAAGGCGGCCAAGCAGGGTCCGCGCTGGCAGCCGGGGATCGACGTACCGGCCGTGCGCGGCAGGGCCGACTCCGGCGACCTCGAGATCGACTTGATGGAGTTGTTCGTCGACGCGGCCTCGATCGCCACCGACCTCGGTGTGGGCATCGCCCTGTTCATCGACGAGATGCAGGACATCACCCCCGACGACGTCTCCGCCCTCTGCACCGCCTGCCACGAGCTCGCGCAGAACGGCGGGCCCCTGGTCGTGGTCGGCGCCGGGCTGCCGCACGTTCCGGCGGTGCTGTCGGCGAGCAAGAGCTACTCCGAGCGCCTGTTCCGCTATACCCGCATCGACCGGCTGAGCCGCGGGGCGGCCGACTACGCGCTCACCGCGCCGGCCGAGAGCGAGGAGGTCTCCTTCGCTCCCGAGGCCCTTGAGGCGCTCTACCGCGTGTCCGACGGGTACCCGTTCTTCGTGCAGGCCTACGGAAAGGTCACCTGGGACCACGCCCTGGACACCCCCATCACCGCCGAGGACGTCGACATAGCGGCGCCCGAGGCCGAGGAGGAGTTGGCGGTCGGCTTCTTCGGCAGCCGCTACGAGCGCGCCACCCCGGCCGAGCGCGACTACATGCGCGCCATGGCGTCCCTGGGCGACGAGCCGGTGCAGACCACCGAGGTCGCCACCTCCCTGGGCCGCCGTCCCTCCAGCCTCTCCCCCGCCCGCGACAGCCTGATCAAAAAGGGCCTCATCTACAGCGCCGAACGCGGCACGATCGCGTTCACCGTCCCCCACTTCGGCCGCTTCCTCCGCCGCCAACCGGACTGAGGAGGGCCGGGCGGACTCTGTCGGAAAGTATCCGGGTGTCTAGGGTTTCCGCTAGATCGGCCTAGAAAGATGGAGACGGCCGGACGCTAGTGTCCTCTATTCCTGTCTAGGAAAAATCCTAGATTGGAATAGAGGGACGCATAGTCTTCTATCCGCGCGCCTGACCACGGCCTCAGCTCTGTTCATGGCAGGGAACCGCGCACCGCGTCTCGCTCGGATGCGGACCGGGCGCCGCAGCGCGGGCGGTCGCAGCACGGTCGGACTCCGGGCACAGCCTCGCGATCGACCGTTCCGCCAAGGCCATCGCGCAGGCCGAGGTCGGTTCCGTCGGCGAGACCGCCTCAGGACGCATGAGCCTCCGGCGCGTCACGGTGGAGGACCTCGTACCCGGCGAGGCGGCCTTCGACGTCGCCTTCGCGGTACGCGTCGGAGCCCTCGACGGCCGCCGCGCCGAGGCGGGACGCCGCGCCCTGGAGCGCATCACCGCCGCGCCGACGAACCGGCGGCCGCCGGTTCGTCGGCGGCGACCCTCTACAGGAGATCGCGCTGCCGCGCCGAGGTCGGGCGCCGCGGCGCCCGGGGCCGTCCCACCGCCCGGTGGTCGTCGGCAGCCGCGCTCGCAGTCGCCGGAACCGGATCGGCGCGGCCGCCGTCGGCCGGGCCGCCCAGTACCGACAGGAGCGTGCCCGTCTCACGGTCGGCGATCACCGCGCGGACGCCGGGGCGGCGGCCCTCCACCGGGACGCCGAACACCACGTCGACGCACCTGCCGGTGCGGCGCCCGGTGAACAGCACGAACCTCCAGCAGCCGTGACGCCAGACGTCCTTCGGCTCGGTGTCCTCCAGCAGCGCCGCGTTGATGCGCCAAAGGTCGCTGGCGCGCAACCGGGCGAGCGTGCGTTTCAACGGAACCTCCCGTACCGCGCAGGGCACCCGGCGGGTGGCCCGGCGCGCGAGTTCGGCCGATTCCGGCGAGAGCACACCCAGCAGCACCGTTTCGATCGCCACGACCGCCGCGTGGCCGGTCGATGCGCCGACCACCACCCCCGCGGCTGTGGCGGGGACGCCGACCGCGGCGAGGGCGGACACGGCCAGCAGAGCGCTGCGCGCGATGCTGCGCCAGTCCACCGGTGCCGTGCTGAGCCCGCCGAAGCAGCCGCACCCGGTCTCCGGCGCGGTGCGCCGCAGGACGACCAGGGCTGCGACCCCGCAGGCGAAGAGCGCGGCGGCCGCGATCCGGGCGGCGGCGCCGCCCGCGGCTCCGGAAGCGCCGAGCAGCGCGAAAGCGACCGTCCCCTCCGCCACCCCGTGGGCGAGCGTGGCCGCCCGCCGCCACCCGACGGGCAGCAGCACCGCCGGGCCCTGGCCGCGCTGCGAGCGGTCGGCGAATTTGGCCACCGCGCCCAAGAGCAGCACCACCGCCAGCACGGGCAACTGCGTCTCGCGGACGACGTCGAGCACGGAACCCATCACCAGCCCACGGTCAGCGTCGCGTTGAAGCAGCCGGCCTCCGGCCGACCGCCGAGCGCGACGAAGCTCGGCAGCGTCAACTGCGCGACTCGGCCCTGCTCACCGGGGCCGCAGTCGGCACAGCTGTCGCAGAAGTGCGCGGCGGCCGAGGCGCAGGCGAGTACCGGGAGCACGGCCGCAGCCTCGGCGCACTCGTTGCGCAGCGCCACGGTCGTACCGAGCGAAAGCAGCGGCAGCGGCAGGCAGCTGCGCACGCGGTCGCACTCGGGGCCGCAGTCGCCATCGCGGTCGAGCGCCGGGTAGGCGGCGCCACGCAACCCGGCCTGCTCCGGGGCGTCCGCAGCCGGGTCGTACCAGGACACAGCGCCCTGGACCCGGTTTCCCGCCTGCGCCGGCACCTCCCGAGGCGCCGCGTCCCACACGGCGAGGGGCGGCTGGGTGGTCGCAGGGACCGCCGCCTCCACGACACCGTCCTCCCAGACGCCGATCGCGTCGAAGAGGTAGCCGGGTTCCAGCACGGGGTGGCGCACGCCGATCCGGCCGGAGGAGCGGTACGGAATCACCACAGGGCGGCGCCCGCCCGTGTGGCCGGTGTCGACCTCCAGCGTGTCGCCGGACCGCGCGGCGATCACGCCGGTCACCCGCGCGATGCGGAGCCAGATCCGCTCGGCGACCCACCGGCCGGCGCGGCACCGCACGAGCGCGTCGTCGCCGACCCGCAGCGCGGACCGATCCGCCTCGCGGCCGCACCACAGCGTCGTCGCCGCATCGAGGAGGAACCGCTCCTCGCCCTGTGAGGTCGCCACGCAGACCACGTGGCGGGAGACGTCGGTGATCACCCCGCGCACGACGGGGTCGGGGTCCTCAGCGGCGGTCGGCTCCGGTGCCGCGCGTTCTCCCAGCACAGCCGCTGTGTAGCGCCTCCGCGCACGTAAGTCGGCCGGCATCTGCCCTCCTCCCAGGCGTCCTGGCTCCATTGTGGCCGCCCGCGGCCGCGCGAGGGCGCCACACGCCGATGCCGCCGCATGCCGGGGCCGTTCGCGCGAAGCCTGGGCCGCGCGGCGGCGAGCTCGGAGCGCCGGCTCGCGAAACGCCCGGTCGGCCGCGTGGATTTCACCGTTCTGGAGCGCCCTGCCAGGCGGGCACCGAACGCCCCCATTTGTACAGAGATAAGACTCATGAGAGCTGGCGATTACTCCTGCCGTGTCACAGTGAAACCACGATGACGAGGTGAAACGCACGATGCGCGCCCGGGCGGCCGTCCCGTGCGTACCCAGCGAGCCCGGGTCGGTGATCGCGTGACGGGAACAGCACACAGGTCCAGGTACGAGGAGTTCTCCGACTACGTCAGCAGCCGCGGTCCCGCACTGCTGCGGATGGCCAGGTCTTTGGCCAACAACAGCTCCGACGCCGAGGACCTCCTGCAGGCCGCCCTGATCAAGACCTTCTTCGCCTGGGACCGGATCGCCAGCCCCAACGCCCGCGACGGCTACGTGCGCCGCGCCATGGTCAACACCCAGATCTCCGAGTGGCGCCGCCAGCGCATGACCGTCTACCCCACCGCCGACATCCCCGACCAGCGCATCGACGACCCCACCTGGAAGACCGACCTCACCGACACCGTCCACCGCGCCATCGCCCGCCTTCCCGAGCGGCAGCGCACCATGGTGGTGCTGCGCTACTACGAGGACATGACCGAGGCCCAGATCGCCGACCGCCTGGGCGTCACCCTCGGCACCGTCAAGAGCACCCTCTCCCGCGCCGTGAACAAGCTGCGCCAGGACGCCGACCTCACCATCGACCGCGCGACCACCTGATCCCGCCTCGCTCCCGCCGCCGGCCACCGCGCCACCTGGCATTCGTTTTGCGGGCGGACCACGCGCTCGGTAGTGTTGTCTCAGCCAGGAGGCTTCGCCTAGTCCGGTCTATGGCGCCGCACTGCTAATGCGGTTAGGGTTCACGCCCTTCCGGGGTTCAAATCCCCGAGCCTCCGCAGGTCAGAAGGGGTCTGTCGCACAGCGGCAGGCCCCTTCGCTCATGTCGGGGGTTGCGCGCGGCTGCGGATGCGGATGCCGGCTCCGGACTCGGACAGGTGCCGCGGGCGCACCCGGGCTCAGAACAGAGGGCCCCACCAGCCGAGGTATTCGCCCAGGACCGCCGCTCCGACGACCAGGAGCGCCAGCGCGTAGCACCCGAGGAACTCCAGGCAGCCGCTGTCGCGGAAGAGCCAGCCGAGGACGATCAGAAGAAGGATGGCAGCGGCCGGCCCTATGACGATCACGCCGCTGTTTTACCCCCGCATGACCCGCCCGACACCCGTGAGGGGCGGGCCCGCGTCCCCGGTACACACGGCTCCGTCGAGCCGAGGAGCGGAGGCGGCGGTCATCCGGGGACCGTGCATACCCGGACGGAGCCGGTGCCCTCCATGACGTGCCAGGAGTTGGCCAGCACTTGGGCGAGCGGCACGAACTCGCGCTCGGCCGGGGTCGTGATCTCGCTGTCGGAGTCGAACGCCGCGAAGACGCACCACCCCTTGCCCGCGACCGTGCACGCCCACGGCGCCAACTCCGCGGGCATGTCCTCGGGCGGAGCGGAGCCGGCCTCCAGCGCGATGCCGCGCCGATCGGCTTCACGCTGCATGACGCGGGCGGCGTGCTCGCCCACTGCCAGGTGCGTCACTGGTCACTCCTTCGGGCGTCGCGCCACGGCTCCTACGACATGTGCTCGTGCTGCCGCGGAAGCGGGCTCGATCAGTCGTGGCACGACCATAGCCGCTCCCCCGGCACAACGTGCCCGTCCTGCGCAGCCGTTCCTGCGCAGCGACCCGGTGGGCGAGCCCGAACGACCGGAACCGCCTTTCTCACGGGATGCCGTGGCGGATCTTGACCTCGCAGGCCTGCGGCATCCCCGTCTGGCGGGTGCACTGCTCGATCTGCTCGTCCAACGGCGGGACCTCGCCCGTCTCTCGGGTGGGCGCGGGCTCGGGCGAAGGTTCGAGCCGCGGCTCCGACACCGTAGCGACCGCGCTCGGAGACCCGGACGGCGGCGAGACCGCGGGCTTTCTCGACGGAGCCTGCGTGCGCTCGGACAGCGACGACGTCTCCGCCTCCGGCAGTACGTACTCTCCCTGCGAACACCCCGCGGCGAGGGCGACGACGAGGGCGAGGCCGGGGCCGACGGCACGTGCGGCGAATCGCATGGCGCCCCCCAACGGCCGCTCCTGTGCTCTGTTCCCGAAAGACGCGTACGGCGCTTGCCGGGTTGCCCGTCCCGCGCAGCCGCTCAGCAGGGCGCCGTGCGGTGGAGCGGCGCGGCGGGCGTGCCGGGCGGAACGGTGCTATCGGGGTGCGGCTTCGCGCAGTAGGCGGGCCACCAGGTCGTGGGCCTTGTGGACACGTGCGTCGCCGCCGTCGATACCGCGGTGGGCGATGGCGCCCTCAAGCAGCAGGAAGACGTGCTCGGCCAGATCCCCGGCATCGGCGCCGGGCGCGTCCTCGGCGATCAGCTCGGCGAGGCGGGCGCGGACCGCCTCCTTGTGCTCGCGGATCACCCTCCACCCCGCATGGCCGGGCGGCAGTTCCGCGGCTGCGTTGATGAAGGCGCATCCGCGTGCGACGTCCAACTCCGGGTGGGAGAGGTAGGCGTCCATGAGCGCGAGCGTGCGGGGCGCCGCTGCCGCGGCCAGGCGCTCGTCGAGGTGTGCCCACCAGTTCTCGTGGCGCCGCCGCAGGTAGTGCACGACCAGTTCGTCCTTCGAGCCGAAGCGGTCGTAGAGGGTCTTCTTCGTCACCCCTGCCGTGTCTGACACCAGTGCCACACCCACCGCGTTGATGCCCTCGCGGTAGAACAGACCGCCCGCCGCGTCGAGGATCCGGCGCCCGGCCGGTGTCATGTCCGCTCGTGTCTGCATACCTCGACTATACCTACCGGTGGGTTGACCTCACGCGAAACGGCTCCCATCCTGGAATGTATACCGATCGGTATACCTCAGGAAGGACACTCATGACGCGGCATCACGCAGACGGCGCCGGTCCCGCAGCCGCACCCCCGTCGAGCGGTGCGGGCGCCGCAGTGCCCGCCGTGCGGTTGGCCGCCGCCGGGATCTCGCTCATCGCGGCCTGCTACGGGCTCGCGCGCTTCGCCTACGGCCTGTTCGTACCGGTTCTCAGCGCCGAATTCGGACTGAGCGCCGCCGCGGCCGGCGCCATCGCGTCGGCGAGCTATGCCGGCTACTGCGCCGCGGTCCTCGCCGCCTCGGCCGCCACGCCCCGTTGGGGCCCGCGCGCGGTGGCCGTCGCGGCGGGCGGCGCCGCGACCGCGGGCACCGGCCTGATCGCCGCGGCGCCCGCCGCCCCGGTTCTCGCCGTCGGCGTGGTGCTCACCGGCGTCAGCAGCGGCGCGGCGTCGCCGCCGCTGGCCGGGGCTGTGGCGCGCTGGGTGGCGCCCGAACGGTCCGACCGCGTGCAGAGCGTGGTCAACTCCGGCACCGGGCTCGGAGTCATGGTCTCCGGCCCGGTCGCCCTGCTCTTCGTCCAGGAGTGGCGGCTTTCGTGGGCGGCCTTCGCCTGCGCCGCAGCCGCCGCGACGCTGTGGGCCGCCGCGGTGATACCGGCGCACCGCCCCCGCGGCGCCGATCGCACCGGCCCCCGCCGCGCTCCGAGGCGACGGGGCGCGGCGCGGCCGACGCCGCTGGGCGCACCGCTGCCCGCCGGGGCCCTGCGTCTGCTCGCCGCCGCGGGTGCCATGGGCGCGGCCAGCTCCGCGGTGTGGACCTTCGGCCGCGACGTGGCCGTCGCCCAGGGCGCGAGCGCCACCGCGTCCACAGTCATGTGGATCGTCCTGGGCGCCGCCGGCCTGCTGGGGGCTCTGACCGGCGACGTGGCCGCGCGTGCGGGACTCGGCCGCGCGTGGACCGGCGGGATGCTCGGACTGGCCGCCGCCACGGCCGGGCTGGTGCTGGTGTCGGGGACCACGCCGGGCATCCACGTCGCCGGCGGCCTCTTCGGCGCCGTCTACATCGCGCTGACCGGTGTGCTGCTGCTGTGGGGCACGCAGGTCTACCGGACCGCGCCCGCGTTCGGCGTCGGCGCCGCGTTCCTGGCGATCGCGGTGGGCCAGGCCGCGGCGTCGCCGGTCGTGGGCCTGCTCAGCGACGCCTTCGGACCCGCGATCGCCTTCGCGGCCGCCGCTGCTCTGTCCCTCGCCGGCGCCGCGCTGGGTCCGCGCCGCACCCGGCGCCCGAGCGGTGAACCGGTGCGGGAGGGCCGACCGCGCGCCTCGGAGGAGGAGCCGGCGCCCTGCGGCAGGTGAGCGGGGTTCCGCATTCCGCGCCCGCCCGCGGGTAGCGGTGTGTCGTCGGTGTTCTGCATCCACAGCGGTGTGGAGGGAAGGGGGAACCGTGTCGGAACCGCTCGGCCACGAGCCGGAAGAGCCCCATGATCGCGAGTACGCTCCGGTGCTGCGCGAGGACGAGGAGGCACAGAGTCGGGAGCAGGCCCGTACCGAGGGGCGCAGGGTGACCGGGACCGGAGTCCCGACCTCCTTCGAGGCGGACAGCGGCGCGGAGGACGAAACCGAGACGCGCTCCGAGCTGGAGGAGCCCGAGTCGGGCGCGGACAAGGGCCCCTGAGACGGCCGGAGCGCACGGTCCGTGCCGACCGGCCACGGGGACGCTCCCGGCACGTGGGGCCGGGCGTTCGATCGGCCGCCGTCACAGGCGGGCGGAGTCTGAGGGGCCGCAGGGTACGGCGCCCGCGCGCATGTTTCCGCCTCTGCCACCGGTTCTCCCCGCCCGCAGCAGCCGCACGGTGTCGCGTCCGAACGACCACAGCAGCAGCGCCAGCGCACCCCCGGCCACCGCCGTCGCCACCCCGTACGGCAGCACCGCCGGGGTGACCGCGACCAGCGCGATCCCCTGCAGCGCGGCGACGGCCCTGCGTGCGTCGGAGGGCGGGAGCGGGGCGCGCAAGCGCGGAACCAGCAGCCCCGCACCGGCGAAGAGGTAGCGCAGCAGGCCGATCGCCAGCACCCACCAGCCCAGCACCGCCGCCGCCACGTGCACGCTCAGCACCAGCAGGAGCAGCGCGTCGGCCTCCATGTCGAACCTCGCGCCCAGCGCCGACGCCGTATCGGTGCGCCGGGCGACCGCCCCGTCCACGGCGTCCAGTACCAGCGCCACCGCGGCGAGGGCGGCCGGCAGCCAGTTCGGCGCCGCACCGGGCGAGACCAGCCCTTCGGCCACCAGCGCGGCCACACCCGCGATCAGTCCGCTGCGCGCCAGCGTCACCGCGTCCGCCGGGCCCGCGGGTCCCCGGCTGCGGCGCCGCTGGGCGGCGGTGTAGAGGCTCCAGGTGCCGACGATGCAGACCGTCCCCGCCAGCAGCCCCGCCGACGTCATCCCCGTCGCCGCGGACAGCACGGCCAGCAGCGCGAACGACGCCAGAGCCGCGGTGGTCTGGGCGCGTCGGCAGCGCCGCAGCGGTCCGGCCGCGATCTGCGCCAGCGCGGGTCCGACCGATACCGCCGCCTCGCGGATACGCGGACCGGCACCCGCCGCACCGCCGGCACCGCGTCGCCGGTCGCTCTCCCCTACAGCCCGCATCAGTGCAGCCTTCCCCGCTGAACACCCGCGCCCCGTCGCCGGGCCGAGGCCCCACGTACCGGGTATCGTACCCAGCGTCGCCCGACACCGGCCGGGAGGAAACGTGGCGCGCTCGGCATCGGCCTTCTGGATCACCGAACCCGGCACCGGCGCGATCCGGGACGCCGAACTCCCACCGCCCGGCGCCGGCGACGTCGTGGTGCGCACCCGCTACTCGGCGGTCAGCCGCGGCACCGAGGCGCTGGTCTGGCGCGGCGGCGTCCCCCAGAGCCAGTACCAGGCCATGCGGGCGCCCTTCCAGGACGGCGGGTTCCCCGGCCCGGTCAAGTACGGCTACCTCAACGTCGGCCGCGTCGAGGAAGGGCCGCCGGAGCTGCTCGGACGCACCGTCTTCTGCCTCTACCCGCACCAGACGCGCTATACGATCCCCGCCGACGCGGTCACCCCGGTGCCCGAGGACGTGCCGGCCCGGCGCGCGGTGCTGGCCGGCACGCTGGAGACCGCCGTCAACGCGGCCTGGGACGCCGCGCCGCTGGTCGGCGACCGGGTCGCCGTCGTGGGCGGCGGGATGGTGGGCTGCGCGGCGGCCGGGGTGCTGGCCGGACTGCCCGGCGCGCGGGTGCAGCTGGTCGACACCGATCCCGCCCGTTCCGCCACCGCCGCGGCGCTCGGCGTCGGATTCGCCGCCCCCGAGGAGGCCGCCGCGGACTGCGACGTCGTGGTGCACGCGAGCGCGACCGAGGCAGGGCTGGCCCGGTCGCTGGAACTGCTGGCCCCGGAGGGCACCGTGGTGGAGCTGAGCTGGTACGGCGACCGCCGCGTCAGCCTCCCGCTGGGCGAGGACTTCCACTCGCGCCGCCTGACGGTGCGCGCCAGCCAGGTCGGCACCGTCTCGCCCGCGACACGCGGCAGAGGCGGGTTCGCCCGGCGCATGCGACTGGCCCTGCGCCTCCTCGCCGACGCCAGGTTCGACGCGCTGATCACCGGCGAGAGCGCGTTCGCCGAGCTGCCCGAGGTGCTCCCCCGCCTCGCCGAGGGCGAACTCGCCGCGCTGTGCCACCGCATCGCCTACCCGGGCGCCGAGGGATGAAGCCACGGCGACGGCCGCGGCGAGGGTACGTCACCAGGCGGTGGGACAATGCAGGTGTGGACCTGCGCAAGGCATCGCATGCGGCAGGCGTCGGCGTGGTCGCCGCCAGTGAGCACGTCGGTCCACCGCGCGTGCACCGGGCCGTCCCGGCCCTGTCCGCGCGGCTCGTCGTCAGCCTGGGCGCTCCGATCGAAATGCGCTACGACGGGCGCGTGCGGAACATGCAGGCGGTGGTCGCCGGGCTGATGCGGCCCGGAGTGGCTACGCCGTCCCTCACGCTGCGGTCCGACCAGCCGACGGTGTACGTCGACCTCTCCCCCGCGGCGATGCAGCGTCTCACCGGTGTACCACCCGGCGAAGTGGACGCCGGCGGGGTCAGCGCCGACGCCCTCCTGCCGTGGGTCGGCCGGTTGAGCGCGGAGTTGGCCGACCACCCGCTCGGCCTGCGCGAGGCGCTCATGCGCGGCCGCCTCCTCGAACACCTGGAACGGGCCGAGCACGCTGCCGTGTCCGAAGACGCCCTCGCAGCGCTGGAGATCATCGGAGTGCATCGCGGGCGGATGTCCGTGGAGGAACTGGCGCGCCGGACACATCTCAGCCCGCGCCGCCTGCGCTACGTGATGCGGCGTGCGCTGGGGATCGGCCCGAAGTTCGCGTCACGCGTCGCGCGCTTGTCGGCGGCGATCAGCCGGGCCGACCACGGGGCCGGATCCTGGGCCCGGATCGCCGCCGAGAGCGCCTACCACGACCAGAGCCACCTCGTGCGGGACTTCGCCGACCTCATGCGGACGACGCCGACCGCATGGCTGGCGGAAGAAGGCCGAAATCTACAAGGCCGGGGGCGCCCGCTCCCGTGATCATCGAGGTATGAACAGCGAATTCCACCCGAAACTGCTCGTGTCCGACGCCGACGCGGCCATCGACTTCTACACCCGGGCTCTCGGAGCCGCACTGAGCTTCCGAACGGCCGACGACCGGGACGTCGTGAACCACGCGGAACTCACGCTGGGATCGGCCGTCTTCGCGCTGGCGCAGAGCGTCCCCGAGTGGGGATGGCACGATCCCCGTTCGGTGGGCGGATCGCCCGTCCTCATCACGGCCCACGTCGCCGACCCGGATTCGACGGCCGACCGCATGGTCCGACTGGGGGCGGAGCTTGTCGTCCCGATCGAGAACCGCCCGTACGGCAAGCGCCAGGGCAGGGTGAAAGACCCGTTCGGACACCTGTGGGTGATCAGCGGTGAGCTCCGTTAGGCCGGGTGTGCGGGGCTGAACGGACTCCGGCGTCGAGGGCGTGCGGCCGCCCTCGGTGTCGGCGCCTCCGGTGCGGCCTCGGCGCACGAAGGCCCTCTCGGCGAGCGCAGCGGGCGGCTGCGCGGGGAAGGATGCAGGCATGTTCAGGGTCACCGTCCGCGACCACTTCATGGTCGCCCACAGTTTCCACGGCGAGATGTTCGGGCCGGCGCAAGGGCTGCACGGCGCCACGTTCACCGTCGACGCCTCCTTCCACCGGGCCGAGCTGGACGCCGACAACGTCGTCGTCGACATCGGCCTGGCCGCCGGCGAGCTGGGCGCCGTCCTCAGCGAGCTGAACTACCGCAACCTCGACGACGAGCACGCCTTCGCGGGGGTCAACACCACAACGGAGTTCCTCGCCAAGGTCGTCGCCGACCGGCTGGCCGAGCGCGTCGCCGGCGGCGGCCTCGGCGAGGGCGCCCGCGGCCTGGAGCGGATCTCGGTCACGCTGCACGAGTCGCACGTCGCCTGGGCCTCCTACGAGCGCGCACTGTGACCGCCACGAGGGAGCACGCCGACCGCCCCTCCACGGTCCACGTCGTGCTGCCCGGCGGGATCGGCGCCACCGCCTCCCCCAGCGGCGGCGACGTCTACGACCGCCGCATGTGCCGCGGGCTCACGGCGGCGGGGCGGCCGGTCGCCGAGATCACCGTGCCGGGCACCTGGCCCCGTCCCGCCCCCTCCGCCCGCGCCCGGCTGGCCGAGTCCCTCGCGGCGCTGCCCGACGGCTCCCTCGTACTCGCCGACGGCCTGGTGTGCTGCGGAGTCCCCGAGATCACCGCAGCACAGGCCCGCCGCCTGCGCATCGCCGTCCTCGTCCACCTCCCGCTGGCGGCCGAGACGGGATTGAGCGGCCCGGAGGCGGCCGACCTCGACGCCCGGGAGCGCGCCGCTGTGCGGTCCGCCGACGCGGTCGTCGCCACAAGCCCGTGGGCGGCACGGTGGCTGGCCGACCACCACGGCCTCGAAGGCACACGGACACACACCGTCGAGCCCGGCGTCGATCACGCCCCGCTCGCGCCGGGAACCGACGGCGCCGCGCGGCTGCTGTGCGTCGCGTCGCTGACACCGCGCAAGGGTCACGACGTGCTGGTGGAGGCACTGGCGTCGATCACCGACCTGGACTGGACCTGCGAGTGCGCCGGACCCGCCGACCGCGCACCCGAGCACGCCGCCGAGGTACGGCGCTCACTCGCCCGGCACGGCATCGCCGACCGCGTGCACCTGGCCGGGCCGCTCGACGGCGCGGCGCTGGAGGCCGCGTACGCGGCGGCCGACCTGGCCGTGCTGCCGTCGCGCTGGGAGACCTACGGCATGGTCGTCACCGAGGCCCTGGCACGCGGCATCCCGGTGCTGGCCACCGACGCGGGCGCACTGCCGTCCACGCTGGGCACGCCCGCGGGAGGGGAGGCACCGGGCGGGGAGGCTCCTGGCAGGGAAATACCGGGCATGGTGGTGCCCGCAGGCGACGCGGCCGCGCTCGCGTCGGCGCTGCACGACTGGCTCGGATCCGCCGCGCTGCGCGATCGGTTGCGCAGCGCGGCGCGGCGTCGCCGCAGGTCCCTGCGATCCTGGACGGAGGCGGCCGCGCGCATGGACTCCGTACTGCAAGGACTGGAACGGGAGCGGCGATGAGCGCGCACGAGAACGGCGCGTTCGCGCCGGACTGGCTGGCACTGCGGGAAGGCGCCGACGCCGCAGCACGTTCCACCGAACTCCTCGAACCGCTGAAGACCGCCCTGCGCATGCCGGCGGCCGACGGCCCGCTGGTGGTCGTCGATCTCGGCTGCGGCACCGGCGCGATGGGGCGCTGGCTCGCACCGCGCTTGGCAGGCCCTCAGCACTGGGTCCTGTACGACCGGGACCCCGGGCTGCTCGCCCACGCCCGCGAGGGGCTGCCCGAGCACAGCGCCGACGGCGGCCCGACCACCGCGGAGCCCCGCATCGGCGACCTGGCGCAGCTAAGCGCCGCCGACCTGGCAGGTGCTTCGCTGGTCACCGCATCGGCGCTGCTGGACCTGCTGACCGCCGAACAGGCGGCAGACCTGGCGCGGGCGTGCGCGGAAGCCGGATGCCCGGCCCTGCTGACCCTGTCCGTGGAGGGCAGGGTGGAGCTGGAGCCCGCACACCCGCTCGACCGCGCGGTCGCCACCGCGTTCGACGCCCACCAGCGCCGCGGCACGGCGGGCGGGCGCCTCCTCGGCCCGGACGCGCCCGCAGTCACCGCCGCCGCGTTCGAGCGCTCCGGCGCGCGCGTGCACGACCGTCCCAGCCCGTGGCGCCTGGGCGCCGACGACGCCGCGCTCACGGCCGAGTGGCTGCGCGGCCGGGTCTCTGCCGCTGTCGAGCAACGCCCCGATCTGGCCGACGCGGCTTCCGCCTACCTGGACCAACGCCTGGAGCAGTGCGCGGCGGGACGCCTGCATGCCCGGATCGGCCACCGCGACCTCCTCGCGGTCCCCGCTCGACCGGGCGACCCACCACCGGCTCCCGATCCGCAGCAGCCGGCGGCGCCCTGACGCGTCACCCCGCACCGTGAGGGCGCCCAGATGTAGCGGTGCGCGCTGCGGAACACCCGTGCGTCCCTGTCGCACGCCCCCGCCCACGCCGCCGGAACCGATATCAAAGGGCCGCGGCTCCCGCCGTCCTCGCCGCCTCATGGGGTGGCCGTCCGCCCACCGCACCGACCGACGCACGCAGGGGCTCCGCCCCCGCTCGACGGCGTGGGCCGCTGGTGCCTACTGCGCCTCGGCGAGTAATACGGGTAGGAAGGCAGTGAATCGTCACCGGCTGCCGACTGGGCGCAGACGCACCGGCACACCGGCACACCGGCAGGCGGATCTTCCGCAGGGGGGAGGATGATGCGCGCGATCGGGCCCTGGGTGCGGGTGCTGCTGGGCGTCGCCGTGCTGGGGCTGCTGGCACGGACCCTGGGCGCCGAGCCGTTCGTGCGCGGGCTGGGGATGATCGACGGTCCCGCCCTGCTCGCCGCGGTGGGGATCGGGATGGCGACGACGCTCGCCTCGGCCGGGCGGTGGGTCGTCGTGGCCCGCGGTATGGGGCTGCGGCTGGGATTGCCGCGGGCCGTCGCCGACTACTATCGAGCGCTGCTGCTCAACGCGGTGCTGCCGGCGGGCGTCCTCGGCGACGTGCACCGTGCGTTCGAGCACGGTCGCCGTGTCCACGTGGAGGAACCCCCCGGGTCCGCCGGGCGGGCGGTACGCGCTGTGGTGCTCGAACGCGCCGCCGGGCAGGCGGTGCTGATCGCCGCCGCCGTGGCCGTGCTGATTCTCCGGCCCGAACTGCTCACCGCCGCCGCACGGGCGCTGCCCTCAGCCGAGGCGGCGGCCGTGGCGTCCGCCCTGCTCATGGCGGCGATCGGCGCGTCGACGGTGTGGCTGCTGCGCTCGGCGGGCGGTCGGCGCCGGCTGCACCGAGCGCGGGCGTGGGCGGCCGAAGCGCGTTCGGCCGTCCTGACGCGCAGGCGATGGCCGGCCGTCGCGCTGCTGTCAGCGGCCGGGCTCGCCGGGCACCTCTCCCTGTTCGTCGTGGCGACGCGGGTCGCGGGCACCGACGCTCCCGTGGTCGTGCTGCTGCCTCCGCTGCTGCTGGCGCTGGTGGCGATGAGCGTCCCCGTAGGCGTCGGCGGTTGGGGACCGCGGGAGTCCGCTGCCGCGCTCGGCTTCGCCGCCGTCGGCCTCGGAGCCGGGACCGGATTGAGCGCCGCGGTGGTCTACGGGGTGCTCGCCCTGGTCGCTGCTCTGCCGGGCGTATTCGCGCTGCTGCCGCTGGGAGGGGCCGAGCGTCGCCGCACCGGGGACCGGCCGCAGGACCCCGCGGTCACGGAGGCGCCGGAACCCGAGCGCCGATCCCCGGTCGGGGCGCTGCCGAAGAACGGCCGCGCGGCCGCGGGCCGCCTTCGCTGAGCAGCGCACCGCTCCCGAGTCCGCGACTGCCCGTCACATGGGCGCCGCCACCGGCGCACGGCGCCCCTCCGGCTCAAAGGCGCCGGATGCGGGCCAGCCACGCCGCCTGGTCGGCCTTGTCGCCCGGCTCGACTCCCATCGCCGCCGCGTCGCCGTCGCCGAGGGCCACGGTGCGGTAGTGCGCCGAACGCAGGTCCTCCAGCTCCCAGCCCGCGCCGAACGCGTCCCGGATGGCGCTGTCGCTGATCCGCGGGCCGATGCCCGGTTCGGCGTCGGAGAGGGCGAGCACGTGCACCAGACCGCCGGGGCGGCAGGCCGCGTGGAGGGATGCGACGTAGGCCGTGCGGTCATCGTCCTCGAAGACGTGGAAGAGCGCGCTGTCGACCACGGTGTCGTATCGGCGGCCCTCCTCCCCGAGGGCGAAGGCGTCGGCGACCTCGAACTCCGCGTCCGCTCCCTGCTCAGCCGCGTTGGCGCGCGCAGCCTCCACGGCACGCGGGGAGAAGTCGACCCCGCGCACGTCATGGCCCCGGCGCGCGAGGTGGATGGCGTTCTCACCCGTACCGCAGCCGGGATCGAGCACCGCCCCGCTGATCCAGCCGTCCCGCTCCAGGGCCACGACCTGCGGCTGCGGCTCCCCGATCACCCAGGGCGCTGTGCGGTTCTCGTAGATGGAGTCGAAGAAGGTCTCCGGCAGTGGCGTCATCGTGTGCCCCTTGTGCAGGTCGAGCGGGCTCGTGGACGGGACGGACGCGGCGCGCCGCCGCATCGCTCGCGTGCGGCCGCCGCGCTCCCGTCCCGATCACCACTCTGATCCCTCAAGCGCAGTCGAGGTCAATCGGTTTTCGCAGCGCCCCGCCGCCCCCCGGCACACCGCCACCACGGGTCAGCTCCCGCCTTCTCCCTCGGAACCGAGCAGGTGCGGTGCGTGAGTGCGCACCGCTTCCACGACCTCGTCGGGGTGCGGGTTGACCAGGGCGGCGGGTCCGATGAAGACCGTCGGCACCGTCTCGTCCCCGCCGGTGGCGGCACGCACCCGGGCAGCGGCGCCGGGGGTCTTCCAGATGTCGGTCTCAACCATGGGGACACCTCGCCGACGCAGCCGCAGGCGCAGCATGAAGCAGAAGATGCATCCCGGGCGCCAATGGAACTCGACGCCGGCAAGGTCGTGTTCGCTCATGCCCACTTCCTACCCTCCTCCCACGGGGTACCGGCCGTACGGCCGCCCCCACGCCCCAGGACGGCGGGGCCGTGCCGCCCCTCAGCGCCTCACGTGCGGGGAGCCCGGCCCTCGGCCGCGGCTGCGCACACCCCGCGGCGCCCGGCACTCGTCGGGCATCGCTCACGGACAGCCGGTCAGGGGGAGGCTGTGCGCATGCGGCCGCATCCGGCCTCGGGCGGCCCGCGCGCCGCGCCGCGGTCTTCCGGCCGTTGTGCGGCACCATGGCCGCCGCGCCGCGAGGGAGGGCGCTCCGGCCTTCAGTCATCGGACCCGACGAGTCGAGGGAAACCCCATGAGCGATGCACCGACCGTCTTCATCACCGGCGCCACCGACGGCCTCGGCCAGGGCCTGGCCAAGCGCCTCGCCGGCGACGGCGCCACGCTGATCCTGCACGGACGCGATCCCGAGAAACTCGCACGTACCGCCGACGAGGTCGTCGACGCGGGCTCCGCCGAACGGCCCCTCACCGTCACCGCCGATCTCGCCGACCTGTCCCAAGTGCACCGCCTGGGCGAGGAGGTGCGCGAACGCACCGACCGGCTCGACGTGTTCGTCAGCAACGCCGGCGTCGGCGCCGGCGAGCCCGACGGCCGCGAACGCCGGACCGGCGCCGACGGCTACGAACTGCGGTTCGCCGTCAACCACCTGGCCGGGTTCGCGCTGACGCTCCACCTGCTGCCGCTGCTGCGCTCGTCCGCACCGGCGCGGATCGTGCATGTGGCCTCCGCGGGCCAGCACCCCATCGACTTCGACGACCTGATGCTGGAGCGCGGCTACGACGGCTGGCGCGCCTACGGCCAGAGCAAGCTCGCCCAGATCATGTCCGGATTCGCGCTGGCCGAGCGCGTTCCGGCGGAGGAGGTGACGGTGAACAGCCTGCACCCGGCCACCTTCATGCCGACCAAGATGGTGTTGTCCGAGGTGGGCCGGCACGACGACAGCCTCGAAACCGGTGTCGAATCCGTCCACCGGCTCGTGGCCTCCCCCGACGTCGAGGGGACGACCGGCGCGTTCTTCGACCGCACCCGTCCCGCACGCGCCCACGAGCAGGCGTACGACCCCGCTGCGCGCGCCGAGCTGTGGCGGCGCAGCCTGGAGCTGACGGGGATGCCCGACATCGGCTGACACCCGCACCCCGCTGGGTGCGCGGCCGCCCGCCGCCCGGGGCGGCCGCGCACTCCTCCTGTGATGTGCGTCGCGGTCATACCTACCAGTCGGTATTCTTCTCTGGGAGTATGGCACCCGACACACCCCACACCCCGGTGCCCCGCACGTAGGAGGAGCCCCCATGCTGAACCTGGCGATCGTGCTGGAGGACAGCGCCCAGAAGAACCCGGACCGCACGGCCCTGGTCTACGGCGACATCCGCATGCCCTACTCCATGGTCGACGGGCTCGCCAACCAGGTGGCCAACCTGCTGGTGGCACGCGGCGTCCGCCCCGGGGACAAGGTCGCCCTGGCGTGCCCGAACCTGCCTTACTTCCCGATGGTCTACTTCGGCGCGCTCAAGGCGGGCGCGGTCGTGGTACCGGTGAACGTGCTCTCGCAGTCCCAGGAGCTCGCCTACTACCTGGAAGACGCCGAGGCCAAGGCGTTCTTCTGCTTCGAGGGCACGCCCGAGCTCCCCCTGGGCGAGCGCGGCAAGGAGGCCTTCGACGCCACGCCCGGCACCGAGCACTTCTTCGTGCTGCCCGGCGCCGCCCTGGCCACCGAGTCCTCCATCGAAGGGGCCCAGACGCTGTGGGGAGCGCTGGAGGGCGCCTCCGACCGGTTCGAGTCGGTGCAGACCGCCGCCGACGACACCGCCGTAATCCTCTACACCAGCGGCACCACCGGCCGGCCCAAGGGCGCCGAGCTGACCCACCAGAACATGCTGCTGAACGCGATGGTCAACGACGAGCTCGTGCCCAGCTACGGGGGCGAGGACTCCACGATGGCGGTCCTGCCGCTGTTCCACTCCTTCGGGCAGTCCTCCATCATGAACGCGGGCCTGCGCCGCGGCGCCAAGCTCGTGCTGATGCCCCGATTCGAGCCGGTCGAGGCGCTGAAGCTGATGCGCGACGAAGAGGTCACCCTCTTCGCGGGGGTGCCCACCATGTACTGGGCGCTGCTGTCGGCGGTGCGCGCCGGCAGCCTGGAGGTGCCCGCGAGCCTGCGGTCGGCGGTCTCGGGCGGTTCGCCGGCACCGCTGGAGGTCCTCAAGGAGTTCCGCGAGGTCTTCGGCGTGGACATCCTGGAGGGTTACGGGCTCTCCGAGACCGCGCCGACGGCCAGCTTCAACCAGATGCACCGCCCCACCAAACCGGGTTCGATCGGGTTCCCCGTCTGGGGTGTGCAGATGAAGCTCGTCGACGGCGACTGGAACACGGTCGAGGGCGAGGGGCCCGGAGAGATCGCCGTGCGCGGCCACAACGTCATGAAGGGCTACTACAGGCGCCCCGAGGCCACGGCAGAGGTGATGCGCGACGGGTGGTTCCGCACCGGCGACATCGCCCGCCGCGACGAGGACGGCTACTACTTCATCGTCGACCGGGCGAAGGACCTGATCATCCGCGGCGGGTTCAACGTCTACCCGCGGGAGGTCGAGGAGGTGCTCATCGCGCACAAGTCGGTCTCGCTGGCCGCCGTGGTGGGCGTTCCGCACGACACCCACGGCGAGGAGGTCAAGGCGTTCGTCGTGCCCGAGGAAGGCACCGAGCCCACCGAGGCGGAGCTGATCGACTACTGCCGCGAGCAGCTCGCCGCGTTCAAGTACCCGCGTTCGGTGGAGTTCCGCGACGCCCTGCCGATGAACGCCACAGGCAAGATCCTCAAGCGCGAGCTGCGGTAGCGCGCCGCCGCCCCGCAGACTGCGCCGGGGCGCTCGTCAGGCGCGGCAGGAACAGGAAGCGGGAGCCGAGAACCGGTCCCGGACCTCGACGGCCCGGGACCGGCCACGCGACCGGTGTGCGGCGCGCCCTCCCCTCATCGGCGGCCGCCGCCGGTCCGTCCGCACCTCGCAGTCCATCGCTCCTCGCACCGAGGCGCGGGACTCTTCGGCAAGATCCGTCCGAGCAAGTCCATATTCGCGGCCGTCGATGTGTCAAGGGCGCTTCCGGCTGCGATCACGCATCGAAGCGCGGCGGAGCGGGCGGCCGTTTCGGAGCCGGCCGGCTCCGAAACGACGGTGCACGAACTTGACAACACGCATCGCGTTCGCGAATCCTCACGGATCACGCGAAGCCGTCCATAACGGCACGCTCCCCGCTTCCCCCTCGGAGGTCTTCCGTGTACGACATGCTGCTCGTCCTAACGGGCGCATCCATCAGCCTGGTGACCAGCGTCGTCGTGACCTGGGTCCAGGGCCGGCAGGTCCGCAAGGGCGATAACCGCGTCGCCGCTCGCGAGTCGACTCGCGAACTGACCGGACTGTTCATCGCCGAACGCGAGGGCGCCGCGGAGAACGGCGGAACCGAACCGACGCCGGCTCTGGCCGAGGCCGAGATGATGTCGGTGGCGATTTCCGACCGCCGCACCCGCGAGCGGATGCGGGCGATCATCCGCCTCCTGCGCGAACTGCGGCTGCCCGAGCTGCGGGAGCTCGCCGACGCCAACCCCGCGGTCATGCGGCCGCTGCTGTGCGACCACGCGCTGGAGGTGCTGGGCTCCCACTTCCGCAACGAGCGGCTGCCCGCCCTGCCGCAGAGTGTCCAGAAGATGCTCGACGTCGAGGACGAGGCGCTGAACATCCACGCCGGCGGCTCGCCGCGCAACGTCGCCTCCGCGATCAGGACCGCGGACAAATCCGCGGACAAGCCCGCGGGGAAGGCGGCGAACAAGGCCTCGGGCCCGGCCCAGGACGCGGGCTCCTCGGGCAAGTCGTCTTCGGCCAAGGGATCCGGGTCCTCCTCGGCGGCCAAGTCCGCCCCCGCCGCGCCCTCCGCGGAGGGCGGCGAGGCACCGGCCCCGCGCGGCCGCATCCGCCGCAAGCAGGGGGCGGCCGAGGAGTCCGACACCTCGGCGCGCCGCTCCAAGACAGGCAAGGGCACCGACAAGGACGTCGAGGAGCACACCGCCTTCTGGAAGGACGACGAAGACTCCTAGAACGCCCCTCCCACACAGGCGGGCGGCCCCGGTGCAGATGGTGCACCGGGGCCGCCCGTTTCTTGTGTCGGGGTAGCGGCTAGCGGCCGCCGGGGTTTGTCAGCAGGTCAGACCAGGCTCAGGTTCCACCGCTGGAGGATCGGGTTGACCTCCTGGTAGTAGGTGGTGCCGCCCGAGCTGCAGTTGCCCGAGCCGCCGGAGGTGACGCCCTGGGCCTGGTTGCCGCTGATGAACGAGCCGCCGGAGTCGCCGGGCTCGGCGCAGACGCTGGTGCGAGTGAGCCCGTAGACGGTGCCCTGGGGGTAGCGCACCGTCTGGTTGCGGGCCTCGATGGTGCCGCAGTGCCAACCGGTGGTCGAGCCCGACCGGCAGATCGACGAGCCCACAGCGGCCTGGCTGGAGCCGTTTACGGCCACAGTGCCACCGGAGTAGTTGTTGACGCGCGGGGTGGGGTTCCAGTTGCTGGTGGCGCCGACGTAGCCCATGTCGCTACCGGGGAACTCCGAGCCCTGGAAGGTTCCGCTGCCGCCGTTGGCGCCGCTGGCCGAGGCGCCGCTGCTACCGCAGTGGCCTGCGGTGACGAACCCTGTGGTGACGGCGAAGCCGACGGAGCACCGGGAACTTCCGTTGATGTAGTAGGCGTCGCCGCCGACGATGTCGGCGAAGGTCTTCGGCTTCTCGGAGCTCTCCTTCACCTTGACCGCGGCCTTGTCGACCCCGGCGTCGGCGAGGAACGCCTTGCCGGCCTTCGCCGAGCCCTTCTCGACGGTCATGACCACATTGTCGGCCTCGACGTCGGCGTACCAGCCGGTCACGCCGGATCCGGCCTCCTCGGCGTCGGCGTTGAGCTTCTTGACGACCTTGTCGAGGGCGTCCTCGCCGTGGGTGACGACCTCTGCTTCGGCACCGGCGTCCTCGACGGTCTCGGCCGCCTCGGCGTCGGTGACCGAGACGGTCAGTTCGCCGGATTTCGCGTCGAACACGGCGCCGCCGAAGTCGGAGCCGAGGTCGCCGCGCAGCTCGTTCTCGAGGGAACGGGCCTTGCTCTCGTCCTTGAGCAGCTTGTTGGCCTGAGACTCGGTAAGTCCGAGGTCGCGCTGCATGGCGTCGAGCTGTTCCGGCGCCGCGGCCGGTGCGGTGTCAGCCGCCACGCCGCTGGTGGCGGCTGCGATCAGCCCGACGGACAGGGCGATGCCGCCGAGTGCCTTGAACTGGGGGGATTTTCGCACGTGCCTCTCCTTGAGCGGGAACGAAAGGGCGCTGCGCCCGGCTCGGGACCGGACGCGAATCCCTGGCGGTCCGGACCTTGTGAGCCCGTCCCACCGATCCACCGAACGTTCGGTGAATGAGACGAAACGATAAGTGAAGATCACGGCGTGCAACAGTCTTGACACGGTGAGGTGGTTTTCCCTAGCGGGACGACCGCGGCGGACCGGCGACCAGACCGGTAACCCCGTGCGGCTCTCCTGACGTCGGGATTCACAAATACGAAATGACTGCCAGAACACTCACGATCGCGGACGCAAGGGACGATCTTGGCCGGATTCGGCCATTTTTCACCGGGCTATCGAGACAGAGGAGGACGAATGACCCGATGCGCGAGACGGTCCCGCACGGTGCCCGGGCTTGTGCTGGACGCAGGGACTTGCATATGCGGGTACGGCGGGAGGGCCGGCATCCCCGCCGTTTAGGGGGCGGCGCAGGTGTCCGGGCTGCCGCGCGGCGGGATGCGGTGCCGGGTGGCGGCCGCCACCCAGTCGATTACGGGCTGCACGCATCCCATCGCGCGTTCGGGAAACAGGTACCAGTGACGGACTACCGATTCGAAGGGGGACCGTCATGGAGGTCACCGGTATCTTCACCGCGATCATCATCGGGCTGATCATCGGCGTACTGGCCCGCGTCATCCTGCCCGGCAAGCAGAACATCCAGATCTGGCTGACGATCGTCGTCGGCATCGCGGCCGCACTGGTCGGCACGGCGATCGCCGGCTTCGCCGGGTACGCGGACACGCCCGGTATCGACTGGTGGGAGCTGATCACCCAGCTCGTGCTGGCGGTCGCCGGCGTCGGCGCGGTCTCGGCCATGCGCAGCGGCAAGCGTTCCTGATCGGCCTCAGAGCGCCCGGGGGCGCGACTCGCGCCCCCCCGGCCCGCCGGGCGGCGCGGAGCGGGCCGCCCGGCCGTGCTCCGCGCGCCTGAACAGGGATCGGCCACGCGCCGCAGAGGAGATCCCCGCTCCCCCTTTCCGGACCGCTCCACCGCGATCCGTCGCGCAACCGGATCCTGCGGATGTGGAGCGCCTGGGATGTGGAGCGCCTGGAGCGTCGGCCGCGGAGGCTGACGGCCGGGGCACGGGGCTCTCGGAGCCGCCCGTGCCCTCGATCAAGCCGCGCGATGGGGCCACGTGTGCCCGAACTCGCCGAAGCGTCCCCACCGCCGGATGCGGCGCCGGGACCGGCCGCTACGTGGGAGGCCCCGGCCCTCCCCGAGTTCCGGTCGCAGATTGCGCGGTCATCAATGGGGCAGAAATCTCCGTTGAATTTCCCGGCATATACGGACGAACAGCCGCAACCTTCTCGCGCGCCGGAGCCGACGATCTCGTACGATCCCCCTACCGCTGCGGTCACCCGGTGCACCCCGGCCGAATCCCCTCCCCGCCCGCGATCCAGCGATTCCGCCTGCCCGGAACCGGCGCAGCCCACCCCTCTGCACGAAGAGATTCCGCATGCCCGACGACGCCCCCGGCTCCGATTCCGGCGCCGCAGGATCCGACCGGCCGGAGCGACCCGGCTCTCCCGGCGCAGATACGGCGGACACCCCCTCCCCGCCGGACGGGGCGGCGGAGGCCGACGATGCCGGGCGCGGCGGCGCCGATGCCGGTGAGACAGAGGAGGCCGCTGCGACCGATACGGCGGACGCGCCGACCGGTACCGGAGCGGACGGCGCGGCGAGCGAGGCCGGCGCCGGGGCGGAACAGGACGGCGTCCCCGGCAGCGCGCCCGCGAAGCCGGCCGGTACCGCCGCTGCCGGGCGGGGCCGGAGGCTGCCGCGCGCGGCCGCGTGGACCGCCGTCGCCCTCGTACTCGTGCTCACCGCCGGCGTCGCCACCGCCTACGGGTACTACCGGTCGCTGCAGGGCGACATCATCCGCCACGACCTCGACACCGCACTCGACGAGGCGGACCGGCCCGAGAAGATCGGCGACGACCTCAACATCCTGTTCATCGGCTCCGACGGCCGCGAGGGCGGCAACGCCGCCTACGGCGGGCGCGACTTCGTCGGCGAGCGGTCCGACGCCCTGATGCTGGCCCACATCTCCACCGACGGGCGGGTCACCGTGATCAACGTCCCGCGCGACTCCCTGGTCGATCTGCCCGAGTGCGCCCCCTACGGCGAGACCGAGGGCACCCCCGCTTACCACGGCATGATCAACGCGGCGCTCTTCCACGGCGGGCCGCCGTGCGTCGTCAAGACCGTCGAGTCGCTCACGGGCATCCGCGTCGACCACTTCGCGCACCTGACCTTCGTCGGATTCCGCGAGATGGTCGACGCGATCGGCGGCGTGGAGATGTGCATACCGCGCCCCATGCACGACGAGCGGGCCAAGCTCGACCTCGACGCCGGCCGGCAGCGGCTGGACGGAGAGGAGGCGCTGTCGTTCGTCCGGGCGCGCTACGAGATCGGCAACGGCGGCGACATCGGGCGCATCGACCGCCAGCAGATGTTCCTGGGCGCGCTGGCCGACGAGGCCGCCGACAGCGACCTGCTGACCCATCCGAGCCAGGCCACCGGCATGCTCCGCGCACTGTCCGAGCACACCGGCACCGACGGCGCGTTCACCCTGCCGACGATGGTCTCGATCGCCTCGACGCTGGCCGGGACCGACCCGTCCGACATCGCGTTCTACACGGTGCCCTGGCAGCGCGCGCCGTTCGACGCCAACCGCGTGGTCTGGGACGCCGACGCCGCAGCGCGGCTGTTCTCCGCCGTCCGGCACGATCGGCCGGTGGAGGACCGCCTGTTGATCACCGGAGAGCAGGAAGCCGACGGCTCCGAGGGCGATGCCGACGCGAGCGGGACCGGGGACGCCGAGGGCGCGGACGCCGCTTCGCCGCAGACCGACGATGCCTCCGACCCCGTCGCCGGTACCGAGGACGCCGCCGAACCGAGCGTCTCGCCCGGCGGCGGAGAGCCGTCGGCCGACGAGCCGATCACGGGGCGGGACGCGACCTCCAACCCCTGCGCCAACGGCCTGGGCCGGGGTACGCAGGACACCGAGGAGAGCGCAGAGCCGCAGATGTGACAGCGGCGCCCGCGCGGGCGCCGCTCACCGGTTCCGGCCGCCCGGAAGCCCGCCGACCAGCCGCCTCCGGAGGCGGGGCACCGGTGGTCAGCGATGGGTTCCGCAGGAAAATCTGTGATTTGTGCGAACCAACCTCCGAGTTCGCGCGTCACAGTCATCGGGTACCAAACCCCCACATCGCACTGTGGCCGACCCGCCCCCGCAGCCGAGCCGCGGTGGCATCCCTCCTGCCACACCCGGGGTCGTGCCCACGAACCGACGACCTGGAGGACCCCCGAAGTGACTTTCCGCTTTCCACGCCGGCCCGCGGCCGCGCTTGGCGCCGCGGCCGCCGCCGTCATGATGGCGGCGTCGGCCTGCAGCACGGGCGAGGGCGACCTGGCCAACGAGGAACCGACCGTCGCCCCCGCCGAGGTCTCCATCACTCCCGAGGACGGCGGCAGCGAGGTCCGACCCGACTCCCCCATCGTCGTGAGTGCGAACAACGGCAAGATCACCGACGTGCAGGTCGAGCAGAAACCCTCCGAGGGCGAGCCCGACACGAGCATGACCGGCAGCTACAACGACGACAAGTCCGAGTGGGTCAGCGACTGGACGCTGCACCCCGGCAGCGACGTCACCGTCACCGCTGTGGCCGAGAACGACGAGGGCGAGTCCATCGAGTCCATCAGCGAGTTCTCCACCGTCCCGCCGGTCGAGGGGCAGCGCCTGGAGATCAAGTCGATCAGCGTCGAGCCCGACAGCACCGTCGGGGTCGGCATGCCGATCGTCGTCGATTTCGACATGCCGGTCGAGAACAAGGCCCAGGTCGAGGCCGCGATGGAGGTCACCTCCGAGAAGCCGGCCAAGGGCGCATGGAACTGGTTCGGCGACAAGCAGGCGGTTTTCCGCACCGAGGAGTACTGGGAGCCGCACCAGAAGGTCGGGGTCGACCTGAACCTCGCCGGCGTCGCCGCCTCCGAGGGCGTGTGGGGCATCAAGAACCGCAGCTTCGAGTTCGAGGTCGGGCGCTCGCAGATGACCGAGATCGACGAGGACAAGCACCACATGACCGTCGAGCGCGACGGCGAGGTGATCAAGGAGTTCCCGGTCAGCCTGGGCGACGCCACCCAGCGGAAGTACACCACCACCTCGGGAACCCACCTGACCATGGCCTTCCACACCGACTACCGGATGAGCAACGACACGCTCGGGGTCGACGAGGACTCCCCGGAGTACTACGAGGTGTTCGTCGACTACGCGATCCGCATCTCCAACTCCGGCGAGTTCCTCCACGAGCTGGAGTCGAACCCGATGCTGGGTGAGGCCAACACCAGCCACGGCTGCGTGAACATGAGCCGCGCCGACTCGCGGTGGTTCTACGAGGAGAGCCTGCGCGGCGACCCCGTCGACATCACCGGCACCGACCGCGAGCTGGAGGTCACCAACGGGTGGGGCTACTGGCAGCGCTCCGCCGAGGAGTGGATCTCCAACAGTGCCACCGGCGAGGCCGACGACACCTCCGAGCCCGGCACCCCGGGCTCCCCGCACCACGAGAAGTGAGGCCGCCGAGCCTCCGATGAGCCGCGCCTCCGCCTGGACGGGCGGGCGACCGGGCGCCGGAGCCGATACGAAACGCGGGGCCCGCCTCCACCGCATCTCCGGTGGAGGCGGGCCCCGCGTCGTGTGCGGAGGGTGGCGGCGGCACCTCTGAGGTTTCCGGCCACAGCAGAAGGGACCCTCCGCGATCCCCTGGCGCCGGCGACCGCAGAGGTTGCGGCAACGGGGCATGCGTGCGCGCAACGCCGTGAGCCGGCTTGCCGCCGAGCAGTGGGCGACCCGGACCTCGCACGGTGCACCACCGCTCGACGGCACGAGAAGAGACGCGATGTGAAGCGTCTCCGGGGCGCCAAGGCCCCGCAGGAAGGTGCTGCGTGCGTTCGGCGGCAAGCCGGCTCGCTCGTTGTTCGAGCTGCGCCCCATCGCCGCAACCTCGGGAGTGGCCCGTCCCGGATGCTTCGCGGAGGGCCCTTCCCCTTCCCGGGGTGGCTCCGCCGCTTACGGGGGCGTCCCCAGGCCCCCTCCTTCCCGGGGACGCCCCGCGACGACGCACCCGGCCGACCCGGCGCGAATACGCTGCACGGTCGCCGGCCCCGCGCGCTCCGCCGCCGTCTTCTGGGTCGACGGCGGGACGGTGCGGAGGCGCGGAACAGGGTGCGAAGAGGCCCCGGGAGCGGGAGCCGACCGGGGAATCCGCCCTGGGAACCCCCACAGTTCCCAGGGCGGCGCTTCCGATCGGCTTCCCGGCGTCCCGGGGCCGACGTGCACCGCGGCTCCGACGGATCAGCCGCGGTGCACGGTCTGGCGGCTCGGTGCGGAGCGCCCGGTTCGCCGAGCGCTCCGCCGGAGGCCGGCTTAGAGCACCGGCGTGTTGACGCCCTCGGCGACGTCCACGGCGCCGGTGGCGCCCGCACCGCCGGCCGCGGCCTCGGCGACGTCGCCCGTCGTCTCGCTGACGTCGACCTGCTCGGTCACCTCGTTCACGGAGGGGGCCTGCTCGTCGACGCTCTCCACGGCGTCGCCGACCTTCTCGCTACCGGGGACGGCGGACTCGAGGGCCTCGGTGTCGGCGCCCTCGACGGAGACCGGGGTCTCCGGCAGCTGCTCCTCGACGCCCTCCGTGGACGGCGCGGGCAGCTCCTCGGCCACCCGGCCGACCTGCTCGGTGGTGTTGGGCAGCACCGCGCCCGCAGCGCCCTCGGCCACTGCGCCGACGGCCTCCCCGGCCTCTCCGGCGGCCTCGGCGGGCCGGTCCTGCACGGCGGGGGCCGGGGCGGGCACCTCGTTGCTCAGCGGCAGGGTCTCGGTGGCGCCGCCGATGGGCACCATGGAGAAGAGGTCGCCGCCGACCAGGCCGAGCGCGTCGCCGGTCGGCAGCATGCCCAGGGGGTCGCCCTGCTGGGGAACGGTGTCGTAGGCCGGCAGCGTCGTCGCGACGCCGTCGACCGGCTCGGCCTGCGGCACGGTGCCGTTGCTCAGCGGCAGGGTGCCGCTCGCCCCGCCCAGCAGGCTCTGCACTGCGCCGGTCGGCAGGACGCTCGCGGGGCCGACCTGGCCGGGCAGGTCGCTGCCGCGCAGCGGCAGGGTGCCGCTCGCCCCGCCCAGCAGGCTCTGCACTGCGCCGGTCGGCAGGACACTGGCGGGGCCGACCTGGCCGGGCAGGTCGCTGCCGCGCAGCGGCAGGGTGCCGCTCGCCCCGCCCAGCAGGCTCTGCACTGCGCCGGTCGACACCGGCAGGCCCTGGCCGGACAGCAGGTCGCCGGCAGGCAGCATCGAGGCGGCGCCGTCGACAGGGTTCGCCTGGTGGACCGCGTGGCTCAGGCCGACGGTGTTGCGCGCACCGCCGACGGCGTCGTGGACGGTGCCGAGCCCGGACTGGGCCTGGGAGCTCACACCGGACATGTCGCCGACCGGGGTCCCCAGGTTGGCGGTGTTGGGCGCGGGCTGGACGGTGCGCAGGTCGACGTCCTTCAGCCCGGAGACCAGCGAGTTCGCGCCTCCCCCGAGACCCGCGGGCAGGCCCGCGGTGGCCGGGGCGGATGTCGGCAGGGAGTCAGTTGCGCTCAGCGCGCCGAGGTCGTCGGCTCCGGCGGAACCCGCGCCGAGAGCGGCGACTCCTGCGGCACTGGCCGCCACGAGAACGGCCTTGGCGGACTGGCGAGCGAACTGGAACATGGAACGTCCTTCCGGATCATGTGAATTTCGGTTGCTTTGGGGATGGACTCTGATGTGTCCGTATTTCCCGCTGGAGAGCCCTGGCCAGAGGCCCTCTGCGGTTCTGGGATGAGTTAGGGGACTTCTCCCGGCGCTCCGCGTCCGTGCGTGGCGGGCAGGGACGGTGGATGCCGGGACCAACCTGAGGATCTGGCGGACCTCGGGCTGACGAGAGCCTCGTGGCGGAGGCGAGCGGACTCGCTGCCGATCACGGACACGGGGCTCACGTCAGCCCCCAGTGGGCGGATGCCGCTGGACCGATGGGCCGGGCGCCAGTCAGGGGGTGCGCGAAGGCGCGCCGCGCAATGCGGGGCGATCGCCGCGTCCCGGGCGTGCGGTCCTAGTCGGGAGAGAAGGTCGGCTTCTCGCCGAGGTCCTGAGGGACGTCGGCGAGGGCCTGGCGGGCGCACTGGAGCATGCCCGCAGCCGGGGCGGCCGTTGCCGCCGCCGGGAGGTACCCGGCGCACATGCCGCCGGGCTGAGCGGTGTTCACGCCGGAGCCGACCGCGGCGGCCGCCTCGGGGCGGTCGACGCCGCTGTCACGCGGCCCGGAGTCGTCGTCGCCGACGGCCTCGGCGGCGGGGCCGCCGTAGGGCGCGAAGCCCGCGTGGTCGGCTACGGGCGCGGCGGCGGAGAACGCCTGAGCGCTTTCCCCGAGACCCGGCGCGGAGCCGGTCCCACGCCCCGCCGGTCCGGCGGGGTCCTGCACACGGCCCGCACCGGGGACGGTGTCGGCGTCGGACTCGTCATCGGCGCCCAGGCCCGGAAGGACCTCGGCGCCGTCGAGACCGGACGGGTCGAACCCGGTCATGCTGAAGGCCGGGAGACCGTGCGCGGCGTTCTCCGCCGCGGCTTCGGACACCGCCGCGGCCGAGGCGGGCGTACCCGGGGAGGTCACGGAGGCGGGCACGGACGTGCCGACCTTGCTGACGGCCGCGACCGTGCCGCTGATCCGCTCGGCCGCCGGCTTGCGCCGGTCGGACTCGGAAGACTCGGAAGAAGAGGAAGCCGCGGAGGAGCCGGAGGACTTCTTGGAGGCGGCTTCGGCGCCGTCCTTGGAGCCGACGGCCTCGGTCGCGACTGTGTCCACACCGTCCTGGACCGCTGTGCCCACACCGCCCTCTGGCGTGTCGGGCCGCGTGCCCTGGTCCCGGCTGCCGGAGCCGGCCGAGTCGGAGGGTCCCGCCGACTCGGCGGAGTCGGTGTTCGCGGACGCGCCGGAGCCCTCGGCCGCGCCGGTGTCTTCCGCGGTTTCCTCGAGCTGGTCCGGACCCTCCTGAACGGCGCTCTGGCCCGCTTCCGCGGAGTCGGCGAGCCCGGGAACGGCGACCTCGTCCGCAGCGGCGTAGGCCGCCCCTGCGAACCAGGCACCCGAGAGCAGTCCGGCGACCACGAGCCACCGGCGCGCCGAGGGCCACACCCCCGGCGAGCGCCGGTCCGCACGCACAGCCGATGCGACGCGTGCTCCGCGTCGCGAACGGTCTGTGCCCTGCATGGAGGTTCCCTTTCGAGGAAGGCTCTACAGTTCGAGGAAGGCTCTCTCAGGAGTCTTCAGGATGCGGGTGTCCGGGGCCGAAGCCCACACCACCGCTCCGGCAATTCCGGATGCGGCGCCCCGCACCGACCGATAACCCGAAACCCGGGTTCGGTTCGATTGGAAGCGACCGTAGCACGATCACTACAGGAAGCAACCGTCCAACCGCATAATCCGCGCGCCCGGCGGTCCCCGATATCCGCATATCAGCGTGTTCGCCGGAGGTGAATTCCGCTGTCGGCGCCACGCGATAACGGCGGAGTGCGGGCGAGGGCGGATCGGGCTCGGATTCACCGATGCTGCGCGCTTCGGGTCGGGCGTACGACGAGGGCGGCGACGACAGCGGAGGCCCGGGGCTCGGCCAACGGCCCTGTCGGCGCCGCGCCGGTCACCTGCCGAGGGCGGGAATGGCGTCTGAGGATTCGGGTGGGCGCCATCGGTACCGCCGTCGTCGGACCGGGCGCCCCGATCGCGGCGGGAGGATCCGCCGCTCTAATCGGGGAACGTGTGCTGCCCGGACACGTTCGACGCAGCACGCCCTTCTGCGGCGCCGCACGCCTTCGGATTTCGCTATGCGAAAAGGAAGTGGCGATTCATCCGTTCTGCTCGCATGCGCAGCCGATTCCAACCGTCGCGCCGCGCCGAGGTGCGCGCAAAGCACGCCGCGGAGGCCCGGGGAGCGGCTTCGCCGAGATCGTCGCCTCCGTGGCGGTGCGGGAGGCCGGAGCGGGATGCGATCCGGGCATTCCAGGAGCGGTTTCCCAGGTGTTCACGCTGCTGCGGCGCGCCGGAAGACCCGAATCGGCGTAGCGCCGGTGTCGTCGCGCGGCCCTGCACCGGTCGTCCTCGGATCGCCCCCGTTCCGGCCCGCCGGCGAGCCGTCCCTCGTCGAGCGCCCGCCGCCAGGGGCTGGGTCCGTTTGCCGCCGACCGCCGGATGCCCAGCCCGACGCCGGCCGTACCGATGGCCGCTGTCCGAGCCACCCGCTGTCGTCGCCGCCCTCGTCGCATGCCCCGGCCCGACGACCGCAGCTCCGAGCGCCGCCGCCCCCCACCATCCGCCGCGCATCGTCCCCACCGCCGCATCGCGATCCCCGGGCACCCGGAACACCTCATTCCGCCCTGTCCGAGCCGGTTGCGGACGCGCTCACGCCCCCTCCACCCCGTCCCCCGCGCTCGGCTTCCCAGCGTCCACTCCGCCTGACAGCTACCGGTTTCCGTCCGTTTGGGCATGATTCTCCGTTGCCGGTGCCGTATCCTGCCGAGGACGGGCTTCCGCGCCCCGGCCCCGGGGGCGCCGGTCGATCGCACTGCCCCCGTGCGGCGGCGGGGAACGCCCCGGCCCCGTATATCCCCCGGTTCCACCGATTCGGGGTACGGCGATCGCCCTCCGCGATAACGTATGCACCCGGAGGTGCGCATCCGATGTCCGACATCCCGGAACGCTCGCTGCTCCCCAAGATGCGGCTCGACGAGCTCATCTCCGAACTGCATGTCCGGCTGGAGTCCGCATTGTCGACCCGCGACCGCGTGCACTCCCTGCTGGAAGCCGTCCTGTCCATCGGCAGCGACCTCGACCTCGCCACCGTGCTGCGCCGCCTGACCGAGGCCGCCGCGACGCTCGTCGACGCGCGCTACGCCGGGCTCGGAGTGCTGGACGAGCACGGGCACTTCGCCGAGTTCATCCCGGTCGGGCTCAGCTCCGAGCAGGCCGCCGGCATCCACGTCTTCCCCCTCGGCAAGGGCATCCTCTCCGTACCCACCCGCGACCGCGCCGCGCTGCGGCTGCGCGACGCCTCCCAGCACCCGGAGTTCCACGGGATGCCCGAGGGCCATCCGCAGATGCGGTCGTTCCTGGGCGTGCCGATCCAGGTGCGCGACGAGGTCTTCGGCAACCTCTACCTCGCCGAGAAGCGCAACGCCGGGGAGTTCGACGAGGAGGACGAGGCCATCGTCACCGCGCTGGCCACTGCGGCGGGCGTGGCCATCGAGAACGCGCGGCTCTACGAGGAGACTCGGCTGCGGGAGCGCTGGCTGTCCTCCTCCACCGAGATCACCACGCGGCTGCTCTCCGGCGCCGACAGCGACGAGGTGCTCGGCTACCTCGCCCAGCAGTCACGCGAGATGTCCGACGCCGACGTGGCGGTCGTGCTGCTGCCCGACTCCCGCGAACGCGACCTCATCGCCGAGATCGCCGACGGACCGGTCGCAGACCAGGTCATCGGCACGCCGATCGGCATGTCCGACACCAAGTGCGGCTGGGTCTACCGCAACGGCGAGCCCGCCACCATCGCCGACCTGCGCCAGGCCAACTGCCCGATGCTCACCCACCGCGGCTTCGGCCCGGGGCTGCTGGTGCCGATCGGCACGCCCGACCAGACCCGCGGCGTGCTGCTGCTGGGCAAGATGAACGCCCGGTCCCCGTTCAACGAGGCCACGCGGCGGATGATCGACGCCTTCTCCGCGCAGGCCGCGGTGGCCCTGGAGTTGGCGGAGGCGCGCCGCGACGCCGAGCGGCTGGTGGTGCTGGAGGAGCGCGACCGCATCGCCAAGGATCTGCACGACGTGGTGATCCAACGGCTGTTCGCCTCGGCCATGACGCTGATGAGCACGGTGCGCCTGATCGGCAACGCCGAGGCGGGCGACCGGGTGCAGCGCACCATCGACGACCTGGACGAGACCATCCGCGAGATCCGCTCGACCGTGTTCGCGCTCCAACTGCCCCCGAAGCCCCAGCACACCTCGCTGCGCGACCGCATCCTGACCGCGGCCGAGGGCGCGGCGCGCTCGCTGGGCTGCCAGCCCGGCGTTCGGCTGGAGGGGGCCATCGACACCTCGGTGCCCGAGGACGTCGGCGAGCAGTTGCTGACCGTGCTGGGCGAGGCGCTGTCCAACGTCGCCCGCCACGCCGACGCATCGGAAGTGCACGTCTCGGTGCAGGCCGACGACCGACTCACCCTGCAGGTCGACGACAACGGCCGCGGCATTCCCCACAACGGCCGCCGCAGCGGGCTGCGCAATCTGGCCGAGCGGGCGGTGTCGCTGGGCGGCGAGTTCGGTGTGGACCCGATTCCCACCGGCGGCACAGCGCTGCGCTGGAGCGTGCCGCTGCGCAGCCGCCAGGAGGGCGGCACGCAGGTGCCCGCCTGAGCGGACGGGGCCCGCCCCGGAGGCCGAGCCCGCGGTCCTCAGCGCCGCTTGCTGCGCAGCTCCGCGACGAGGATGGCGGCCTGGGTGCGGCGCTTGAGGTCGAGCTTGGACAGCAGACTGGACACGTAGTTCTTCACCGTCTTCTCGGCCAGGTAGAGCCGCTCGCCGATCTGCCGGTTGGTCAGCCCTTCGCCGATCAGGTCGAGGATCTGGCGCTCCTGCGGGCTCAGCTCGGCCAGCGGGTCGGGTTCGGGCGTGCCCTCGCGCAGCCGCTCCAGCATGCGGCCGGCGCTGGCGGGATCCAGCAGGGAGCCGCCGGCGGCCACGGTGCGCACCGCGCCGACCAGGTCGGCCCCGTGGATCTGCTTGAGGACGTAGCCCGCCGCCCCGGCCATCACCGCGTCGTAGAGGGCGTCGTCGTCGGCGAAGGACGTCAGCATCAGGCAGGCGATGCCGGGATGGTCGGAGCGGATCTCGCGGCACACGCTCACCCCGGACCCCCCGGGCAGCCGCACGTCCAGGATGGCCACGTCGGGCGCCGCGAGCGGAATGCGGGCCAGGGTCTGCTCGGCGGTGCCCGCCTCGCCCACGACCTCCATGTCCGGCTCGCTCTCCAGCATCGCGGCCACACCCCGCCGGACGACCTCGTGGTCGTCGACCAGGAAGACGCGGATGGACTCGGACCCCGACCCTGCGTCCGCACGTGCGGTGGTCATCGACGCCTCGTTTCGCTAGCGACACCTGCCCGGGTACGACCGTAGCGGCCCGCGCCGGTACAAGCACCGCCGAAAGCCACGAATCGCATAGGCCCAAAGTCCCGGAAGTGAGCCGAGCCGGGTCGTATTCGGACTGAGAGCCCCACTACGACCCGGCTGTGCGCCTCCCGGGTGCGTCTCCCCGGGCGTCCCGTCAGGCGAGCCGGCCGGCCCAGGGCCGCGCGCTCTCGAAGGCGTGGCAGGCCGCCATGACCAGGGCGTCGCCGTGGCGCGGGCCGACGACCTGCAGGCCCACCGGCAGGCCGGCCTCGGTGAAGCCGCAGGGGACGCTCGCAGCGGGCTGCTGGGTCATGTTGAAGGGGTAGGAGAAGCCCGCCCAGCCGGTCCAGCGCCGATCGCCGGAATCGGGCGGAACCTCCAGGCCCGCCTCGAAAGCGGTGATGGGCATGGCCGGGGTCAGCAGCAGGTCGTAGTCCTCGTGGAAGCGCCCCATCGCCTCGCCCATCGACATCCGGGTGGCCATGGCCGTCAGGTAGTCCTGCGCGGAGTAGGTCAGACCCTCGTCGACGATCTCCCGCAGACCGGGGTCCAGCCTGTCGCGCTGGGCCTCAGTGAGGGCCTCGGTCGCCTTGGCGGCTCCCGCGTACCAGAGGATCTGGAAGTGCTCGCGCGACTCCGGAATCGGAGGGTCGGCCTCCTCCACGACGGCGCCCGACTCCTCGAAGGCCTGGACGGCCTCGGCGACGATGCGCGCGACCTCGGGATCGACCGACAGATGGCCCAGCGCCGGGCTGTAGGCGATGCGCAGCCCGCGCATGGGGGTGTCCAAGGACTCGGTGAAGGAGTAGGCGGGCGTGTCCAGCCGGCCCCAGTCGCGGGGGTCGGGTCGGGTGATGACGTCGAGCATGAGCGCGGCGTCGGCGACGGTGCGCGTTATGGGACCGGAGTGGGCGAGGCTGCCGAAGGCGCTCGCCGGATAATGCGGCACCAGTCCCCATGTGGGCTTGATGGCGAAGACGCCGGTGAAGCTGGCGGGGATGCGCACGGACCCGCCCCCGTCGGTACCGGTGGACAGCGGGCCCATGCCCGCGGCCACGGCCGCCGCGGCGCCGCCGCTGGAGCCGCCGGGCGTCTTGCTGAGGTCCCAGGGGTTGCGGGTGACGCCGTACAGCGGGCTGTCGGTGACGCCCTTCCAGGCGATCTCGGGCGTTGTGGTCTTGCCGACGAACAGCGCGCCTTCCTCACGCAGCCGCGCCACCACCGGGGAGTCCTCGGTCCAGGGCTGGTCCGGGTCGACGTTGAGGGAGCCGCGCAGGGTGGGCCACCCGCGAGTGAGCATGATGTCCTTGATCGAGGTGGGTACCCCGTCGAGCCGGCCGGCGGGCTCGCCGCGGCTCCAGCGTCCCTCGGACTCGCGCGCGGCGGCGCGCGCCTCGTCCGGTTCGACCAGGCAGAAGGCGTTCAGGGCGGGGTTGTCGCGCTCGATGCGCTCCAGTACGGCGTCGGTGGCCTCGACCGGCGAGAGCTCGCCGCGGGCGTAGGAGCCGAGCAGCTCGGTGGCCGACATCCAGGCCGGGGAGTCGGCCTGCGCGGGGGCGTCCGCGTCCCGCGGCTGCCGGGTGTCTCCCTGGTCCAGCCCCTCGTACTTGGTACTCAATCTCTGTCCTTCCTCGCGTCGGCACGGGGTGGGCGGAGCGCAGGCCCCCGGCCGCGCGGCCGGGGGCGGGTGTCAGGGACCGGACACGTAGCCGCGGCGCTTGTCGACGACGTTGCGCAGCGGGCTCCCGCCGAGGAAGCGCTCCAGGTTGTCGGCGAACAGCTCGACCAGCTCATCGCGCCAGCCGACGACGTCGCCGGACATGTGCGGGGAGATGAGGGCGCCGGGCGCGCTCCACAGCGGGGAGTCCTCGGGCAGCGGCTCGGTGCGGGTGACGTCGAGCGCCGCGCCGGCGAGTTCTTCGGCGCGCAGGGCGCGCCCGAGCGCGTCCTCGTCGACCAGTTGGCCGCGGCCGACGTTGATCAGCCGGGCGTGGGGCCGCATGCGGGCGAGGAAGGCGGCGTCGGCGAGGTCGCGTGTGGCGTCGGTCAGGGGTGCGGCCAGCACGACGTAGTCGGCGCGCGGCAGCGCCTCGGCGAGGCCGGGGGCCGCCGTCTGCAGGGAGGACTCGACCACGGTGCCGAAGTCGGGGTCTTCGGTGCGCGCGGTGCGGCCGGCGCCTTCGACGGTCATGCCGACGGCGCGCAGTTGGCGGGCGATGGCGCGGCCGATGGGGCCGGTGCCGATCACCAGGGCGTGCTTGCCCCCGACGCGCTCGGTCTCGCGGTGGCGCCATTCGCGGCGCCGCTGGTTGTCGAGGGTGGCCGGCAGATCCTTGGCGAAGGCGACGACCAGGCCCAGGACGTACTCGGCCATGGGCTCGTCGAAGACGCCGCGGGAGTTGGTGACGGTCACGTCGCTGCCGACCAGCCTGTCGAACATGAGGTTGTCGACGCCGGCGGTGGCGGCGTGCACCCAGCGCAGGCTGTCGGCCTTGGGCCAGGCGTCCTCCACCGCCTCGGAGAACAGATCCCAGACGAACAGCGCGTGGGCGCCGGGCAGCACCTCGTGCAGCCGGTCGGCGGTAGCGTAGCGGACGGAGGCCAGCCTCGGGTCGGCCTCGATGCGCTCACTACCGGGCGGCAGGTCGCCTCCGTGCAGAACGGCGAGGCGGGTCTGCGGCGGGTTTTCGGATGTCACTTCGTGCGGCTCCGGGTTCACTGACGTGGGCGGCCGATGGTGTCGCTGCTCTGCCTACCCCCGATCACTGCCGTCCAATGGCGGGGTACCGCGAAGCGGTTGAAACGCTAGGCAGAGTCCGTAGGATTGTCAACAATATGCGGAGAGTCTGTACTGCGGGGGTGAGCAGGGCCGACCTGCGGCACTCCCATCCTCTGAGCGGCCCGATGGAATTTCCACCCGGCCGCTGCCGCTGTCGCCAAGGGTGGTGGCGACGCGGCGGTGAGCACGGGCGCCGCGACGCCACGCGTCAGCGCCTCCACACGTTGCTGTGTCGGGCTTCGCGATCGTATGGTTGTTGACAATCAGCATCGTTGATCCTGGTGCCATCCGGCTCTGCTGCACCGGGGACCAGGGGCTGAGCGTTGACGACCACACGCTTCAAGAGATCCACATACCGGCAGCGCCCGCCGCGAAGCGGCTGCCGCCCAGCTCACTACCACCCGCTAGCACCATAAGTCCCATCATCGGCCCAGCCGCCTCCCACTCGGGAGGCCCAGCGCCCCGAATCCGCGCCGGCCGACCCAGTCTCATCCCACCACCGCCCGGGAGACGCACGACCCGTGCCCTGCGGCGGCGTATCACGGTGCCCAGTTAGAAAGGCCCAACTCGACGATGCCCCGGTACATGACCATCGGCCTGGAGAAGCGCGGCGTCTCCTGTGTGGCCGAACTCCTCGACAAGGACGCCCCCCGCACCTGCGACACGGTTTGGGAGGCGCTCCCCCAGGGCGGCGACGTCTACCACGCCAAGTACGCCCGCAACGAGGTCTACGCCATGGTCCCCCGGTTCGCCGCCGAGGAGCCCGGCCAGGAGAACCCCACGGTCACGCCCATCCCCGGCGACGTCGTCTACTTCTCCTTCCCCGGCGGCATGCTCGATCGCCGGTTCAAGGAGGAGAAGGGCATCGACCACCTCCCCGGCGTCATCGACCTCGCCATCTTCTACGGCCGCAACAACCTGCTGCTCAACGGCGACGTCGGCTGGGTGCCCGGCAACGTCTACGCCACCATCGTCGAGGGCCTGGGCCCCATGGCCGAGGCCTGCAACGACGTCTGGCGCTCCGGCGCGATCGGCGAGCGCCTCCTCTACCGGCGGCTTGAGGAATAGCGACCGCTGTGCCCCGGGGGCCGCGGTTCCCGCTGCCCCGAAACCGATAACACGCAGAGAAGGAGGTGAGTGACCAATGCGGACCGATCGGACCGCCGGAGAACCGGTGAGCGGTGGCGACCAGGAAGAGCGGGTCCTCCTCGAGCACCTCGAAACCGCCCCCGACCCGGCTGAGGACGCACCCGCGGCCTCCGCCGAGGTGGTGGAGATCTCCGCCCTGGCCGAGACCCCGTGGCAGTCCGGCGTGGGCATCGTGGCGCCCTACGACTTCGCGCTCGACCGCGAGCTGTGGCGCTGGGCACCTGACGACGTCTCGCTCTATGTCACGCGGCTGCCGTTCGTCCCGGTACCGGTGACCGTGGACCAGGCCTCGGCGCTGAGCAACGGCGACGACGTCGCCCGCGCGACCCGCGACCTGCTGGCCCCCGAGCCCCTGGTGGTGGGCTACGCGTGCGCTTCGGGCAGCTTCGTCCACGGGGCCGAGGGCCAGCTCCGACTGCGCCAGAGCATCCTCGACGCCGGCGCCCCCGCGGCGGTCACCACCTCCGGGGCCACGATCCAGGCGCTGGAGGCGCTGGACGTACGCCGCATCGCTGTGGTCACGCCCTATGTCGACAGCGTCACCGACCGGCTGCTGGAGTACCTGGCGGAGCACGGCGTGGAGTCGGCCTCCAGCGTCGGCCTGGGCCTGCTCGGCCACATCTGGAAGACCACCTACTCCGAGGTCGTCCAGGCGGTGCGCGAGGCCGACCGGCCCGACGCCGAGGCCGTGTTCATCAGCTGCACCAACGTGCTCACCTACGACATCATCGCGCCGCTGGAGCGCATGCTCGGCAAGCCGGTGATCGCCGCCAACCAGGTCACCATGTGGGCCGCGATGCAGTCGATGGGCCGCCGGCCCGTCGCCCACGGCCAGCACCTCATCGACGCCACCGCCCGCACCACCGCCGCATGACGGCCGCCCCGGACCGCAGCGGCTCCCAGATGGGGAGGTATACGCAGATGCCCAGTGTCGGATTCCTCTACCCCGGCTACAGCGCCGAGGACGACTACCCGGTGTTCGAGGAGAAGCTGGGCGGCGACGTCCGGCTGCACCTCGTACACACCCTGATGCGCGAGGACGCCCACCGGGTCGACGCCCTGCTGGACGTCGGCGGCTCCGACGTCCTGGGCGAGGGCGCGCGCGAACTGCGGGAGCACGGCGTCGACGCCGCCGTGTGGGCCTGCACCAGCGGCAGTTTCGTCTTCGGCTGGGACGGCGCTCGCGCCCAGGCCCAGGCGGTCGAGGACGAGACGGGCGCAGCGGCCTCCAGCACCTCGTTCGCGTTCGTCAACGCGCTGCGTGCACTGGGGATCGAACGCGTGGCCATCGCCGCCAGCTACCCGGAGGACGTCGCCGAACGCTTCGTGGAGTTCCTCGGCGCAGCCGGCATCGAGGTGGTCGCCTGGGCCGGGCGCGGCATCGTCACCGCGGCCGAGGTCGGCACCCTGTCCGGCGAGGACGTGCTCGACTGGGTGGCCGCCGGCGACCACCCCGACGCCGAGGCCGTCCTGGTGCCCGACACCGCCCTGCACAGCGCGGCCATCCTGGACGCCCTGGAGGAGCGGCTGGGCAAGACCGTGCTGACCGCGAACCAGGTCAGCGTGTGGGAGGGACTGCGCCTGGCGGGCGCCGCCGCTCCCCGCGAGGGTCTGGGCACTCTGTTCCGCTCGGGGGCTCGGGTGCCCGCCTCGACCGAGCACTGACACCATGAGTGCCCGCTGCGGCGCGCGGCGGGCACCGACCACGGCACGCGCACGAGGACGAGAGGAGAACGGATGCCATGAGCTCCCACGGCGGACTCGAACCCGTGCCGCGAAGGTCCACCGCAGCGTTGATCGCCGACCAGCTCCGGTCGGCGATCATGTACGGCCACCTGGCGCCCGGCGACCAGCTGGGCGAGACCGACCTCGCGGCTCGACTGGGGGTGAGCCGCGGCCCCCTGCGCGAAGCGATGCAGCGGCTGGTCCAGGAAGGGCTGCTGCGCAGCGAGCGGCACCGCGGCCTGTTCGTCCGCGAGCTCCAAGCCGAGGATGTACGCGACATCTACGTGGCGCGCCTGGCGGTCGAGCGCGCCGCGTGTGAACTGGTCATGCGCGGCAACAGGGGCGAGGCGCTGGCACGCCTGACGGCCTCGCTGGACCGCCTCGTCGATGCCGCCGAGACCGGGGACCGCACCGAGATGAGCGATGCCGACCAGGCCTTCCACCAGACCCTGGTGAGCTGCTCGGGCAATCGGCGGCTGGAGCGCATGGCGCAGACCCTGCTGGTGGAGACCCGCATGTGCCTGACCGTGATGCAGGACGTCTACCCCGAGGCGGCAGAGCTCGTCGACGAGCACCAGAAGCTGCTGGACGCCATAACGGAGGGCGACGAGGCGCACCTGCTCTCCCTCATCGAGTCCCACATGCTCGACACCGTCGAGCGCATCAACGCCACCGGCGCCACCGGCCCGTCGGCGGCGGAGCACTCCTCGACCGGGCGGAACTGAGCCGGGGCGGTACGGACCGGTGACCGTCCGCCCGACCACACCACGACCCGCGGCGCCCCTCTCCCGAGTGGGCGCCGCGGGTCGTCTCGTGTGAAGGCGAGCGCACGAGAGCCCTCTTCTGGAAGGCGAGGAACTTCCCGGAAACCGCCCGGGCCCCGCACACCGGAGGCTGCGGCACGGGGGCCGCGACCGCGAAGCGCCGCCCGCCGACTCGGCGCCGAACGCACAGCATCCCCTCCCTCGACGGCGCGGTACCGCTCAGCGGCAAGCCGGCACACGCCACGCGAGGCGAGGTGGCGCACGCCACTCGCTGTACGTACACTCTGTCCGTACAATCATGACGAGACCTGTGGGGACGGACGCGATCCCGCCCCGGAGAGGAGCAGCCATGAGCCGAGGCCATGGCAGCCTGGTCCCACTGTTCGGGACGATGAACCGCCTGCCCGGCGGGCTCATGCTCATCCCGCTGCTGCTGGGATCACTGATGGGCACCTTCGCCCCCGCCGCACTGGACATCGGCGGGTTCACCACGGCGCTTTTCAAGGACAGCGCGCTACCGCTCATCGCGCTGCTCATCTTCGCCACCGGCACCCAGGTCACACTGCGCACCGGCGGGCCCGTCCTCGCCACCACCGGCGTCGTACTACTCGGCAAGAGCATTGTTCCGGGCCTGATCATCGTCGCACTCGGCGCGGTGACCGGGCCCGACGGCCTGTTCGGCGTATCGATCCTCGCGCTGCTCGCCGCCGGGACCAACTCCAACGGCGGGCTGTGGCTGGCGCTGACCGGCCAGTATGGGCGTGCCCGCGACCGCGGCGCCTACATCGCGGGCGCGGTCAACGACGGGCCGTTCTTCGCGCTGCTGTTCATCGGCGCCTCCGGGCTCGGCCAGATCCCCTTCACGGCGCTGCTCGCGGCCATCATCCCGTTCATCCTGGGCGTGGTCGTCGGCAACCTCGACTCCCAGTGGCGCGAGACCCTGGCGCCGGTGCCCGCCATCGTCATCCCCTTCTTCTCCTTCGCCCTCGGCACCGGGATCGACCTCGCCGACGTCGCCTCCGGCGGGCTCAGCGGCATCGTCCTGGGCGTGCTCATCACCCCCATCACCGGCGGACTGGTCTACCTGGGCTACCGGCTGATCCTGCGCCGCGGCGGCGAGAGCGGCATCGGGTTCGCCGCCGGAACCACCTCGGGCAACTCCATCGCCACCCCGGCGATCGTCGCCGCCGCCGACCCCTCCTTCCAGTCCTACGTGGGCGCCGCGACCTCGCAGGTGGCCGCGTGTGTGCTGGTCACCGCGGTACTCGCGCCGATGCTGGCCTCCTGGGCCCTCAAGCGCAGCGGGGCCACCGGCGCCCGCGCCGAGGAGGACGCCGAACAGGCCGGTGAGCGGGAGGATGCCGCATCCCCGGAGGAGGCGAAGCCGTGACACCCGAGATCGCCGTGGTCGCCGACGACCTCACCGGCGCCAACGACACCGCGGTGCGCTTCCTGCGCGCCGGCTGGTCGACCGAGCTGCGCCTGGCGGGCGCCGGCGGCGGCGCCCACGTGGTCGCCCTGAGCACCGACTCGCGGGCGCTGGGCCCCGACGCGGCCGCCGCTGCCGTCACCGAGCGCGTGCGCGCCCTGCGCGGCACCCGCCACCTGTACAAGAAGGTCGACTCCACCCTGCGCGGGCAGGTCGCGGCCGAGATCGAGGCCGCCCGGCGGAGCTGGGCGGCGGACGCGGTCGCCGTCGTGTGCCCGGCGTTCCCCGAGGCAGGGCGCACCGTCGAGGACGGCGTCCTGCTCGTGGAGGGCACACCCGTGCACCGCACGCCAGTGGGCGCCGACCCCGTGACGCCGGTGCGCGAAAGCCACATCCCCACTCTGCTCGGCGCGGCGCAGGTGGTCCTCGGGAGCGCGGACACGGCGGCCGACGCCGCCCGGCTCGCCGACGCGGGTCCGGTCGTGGTCGCCGACGCCCGCACACCCGAGGACCTGGAGCGCCTGGCAGCGGCCATCGCGCACCTGGGGCCCCGCGCCGTCCCCGTCGGATCGGCCGGGCTGGCGGCGCCGATGGCCGAGGCGTGGGCCCCCGCGGCCCCGCCCGCGCTGGTCGTCGTGACCTCGCTGCACGCCACCACCCGCGAGCAGGTCGACCGGCTCGCCCGTGAGCTGCCGGTCCAGTGCTGCGACGCCGCGGCCCTCTCCGACGACACGGCGTGGAAGGCGTGGTGCGCCGAAGCCGACCGACGCCTGGCCGACGCCGGCGACGCCCTCGCCCTCGTCGCCCCGCAGGAGCGCACTCCGCGGCTTGAGCCCACCGAGGTCGCCCGGCGCTTCGGCGCGCTGGCCGCCGGCCTCGCCGAGCGGCACCCCGTCGCCGGGTTCGTGGTCACCGGCGGCGACGGCGCCCGCGCGCTCGCCGACGCGCTCGGCGCCACCGGGATCGCGCTCACCGGCGAGGTCGCGCCGGGCATCCCCGCCGGAACGCTCTCGGGCGGAGGCCTGCACGGGCGGCCCATCGTCACCAAGGCCGGGGGGTTCGGCACCCCCGACGCACTGCTCACCGCCGTTGAGGCGGTCCGGAACAGGAGGTACCGGTCATGACCCGACCCACCCTGGCCATCACCCTCGGCGACGCCGCCGGAATCGGCCCGGAGATCACCGCCAAGTCGCTGCTGAACCACCCCGAGCTGCGCGAGGTGTGCCGCCCCTTGGTCGTGGGCGACGCCGACGCGCTGCGCGCCGGGGTCGGCCTGGCCGGAGGCGACCCGGAGCGGGTGCACGTGGTCGACTCGCCCGACCAGGCCGAAGACCGGCCCGGGACCATCGACGTCGTCCAGGTCGGCCCGTCGCTGGCGCACGTGCCCTACGGCGAGCTGAGCGCGGAGGCCGGCGACGGTGCCGCGCGCTTCGTCATGGCGGCCTGCGACCTCGCCCGCCGCGGGTTCGTGGACGGGATCGTCACCCCGCCGCTGAACAAGGCCGCCATGCACCTCGGCGGGCACTCCTGGCCCGGGCACACCGAACTGCTGGCGCACGAGTTCGGCGTCGAGGACTTCAGCCTGGTGCTGTCGGCAGGCGATCTGTACTTCTTCCACCTGACCACCCACGTGTCGCTGGCCGACGCGATCCGGCTGGTCACCCCGGAGCGCACCGACGCGGTGCTGCGGCTGGCAGGCGCATTCGCCGCGGCTCTGGGCACGCCGGAGGAGCCCATCGGCGTGGCAGGGCTCAACCCGCACGCCGGGGAGAACCGGCTGTTCGGCGACGAGGACGCCGACGTGCTGGAGCCCGCCGTGCAGCGGGCGCGCGCGGCAGGCGTCAACGCCTCGGGGCCGCTGCCGGCCGACGCACTGATCCCGGCCGCGGTGCAGGGCAAATGGAAGCTGATCACCGTCTGCTACCACGACCAGGGGCACGCGCCCTTCAAGGCGGTCTACGGCGACGACGGCGTCAACATCACCGTGGGGCTGCCGGTGGTGCGGGTCTCCGTCGACCACGGCACCGCGTTCGACATCGCGGGGCAGGGGATCGCGCGCGAGGCCAGCCTGGTGCTGGCCATCCGCCGCGCGGCCGAGCTGGCGCCCGGGTGGGCGCACGTCCGGCAAAGCGCGCAGACCGCCGTCTGAGCCCTACAATGCCGACCATGCCCGTGGACCGGTCCGACCCCCGCCCGCTGCACGCGCAGATCGCGACGGCGCTGCGCGCCGAGATCCGCGACCGGGCGATCGCGCCCGGCGACACGCTGCCCAGCGAGGCGGCGCTGCAGGAGCGCTTCGGCGTCTCGCGCAGCGTGGTCCGCCAGGCGCTGTCCACGCTGGAGGCCGATGGGGCGATCCGGCGCGACCCGGGGCGCGCGGCGGTGGCCACGGCCGGGATCGAGCACCGGCGGCTGGTGCAGCGGGTGACCGGGCTGTTCGACCAGTTCTCGCGCAGCGGGCTGCGCCTGGCGACCCGGGTCGTCCGATTGGAGGAGGCCCCCTCCCCGCCCGCGCACGTCGCCCGGCACCTGGGCACCCGCACTGTGCTGCGGCTGGAGCGGGTGCGCTCGGTGGACGGCGACCCGCTCTCCTACGTGCGCACCTGGCTGCCCGCGGACCGGGTGCCGGGCCTCAGCGCGGACATGCTCGCCGACGCCTCGCTGCACCGGCTGCTGGAGTCGCACTTCGGCGCCCAGCCGCGGAGCGGTCGGCGCCAGGTGCGCGCGGTTCCGGCCGACCCCGTGATCGCGGAGGCGCTGGGAGTTCCGGCCGACGCGCCGCTGCTGCTACTGGAGGGCAGCACCTTCGACCAGGAGGGCGCCCCGCTGGAGTGGTTCGAGAGCTGGCACCGCTCGGACCGGGTGGTGTTCGACATCGAGGCCGACGAGTCCACCGAGCAGGTGCGCCTGCAACCGGGTACGGCGTTCGCGGAGGCCGCGGGCGGCGGCGCTGACGCGGGCGCCGGTGCGCGTGCGAAGAGTACGGCACTTGCGGAACCCGGTGGTGCGAGTGCACGAGCGGGAGATGCGGCGGAGACAGCGGAATCGGGGGAAGCAGAGGCGCCCGACCCGTCCCGCTGTGACCGGCTGCATCGTGCGCGGGAACTGGCGCACGAGCTGCGTACTGAGCTGGACCGACTGGCGGCGGAGGAGCCGTAGGGGCGTTCCAAGCCTCCACCCGCCGCGGGCTCGACCATGTGCGACGACGAGCAGGTGCGCCTCGTCACCGAAGTAGCCGGTACCGGTTGTGAACCCCGTGCGTCAGCCGACTCGTGAACCGGCGAGTATGACGCCCACGCGTGCGGAGCTCACCTCCGCACCGGTATCGGCATGCCCGGGCGCCTCTGCTCGGGGCTCGGTGAGTCGTTCGACCGCCCGCAGGGGCTCGGGCGGCCCGCGAGTGCCGCTTCGCCGGCTGCCGCGGCGACCGGGCCGGCGGGTGCGGAAGGAGTGCCCGGAGCGGGCTTCCGCAGCGCCGTGGGCGAAGCCGACGGAGATCACGGTCTTGCCGCCGTCCCAGCGAACCGCGCCTCGGCGCGACCTCGGAGACGCGCGCCACCTTTATTGACTGAGTAGTCCAAATCAGGCAGAGTTATGGACGAAAAAGTCCATAATCTGAAGAGGTGGGTGGCGTGGCCGTCCTGAAGGGCAAGACCGCGGTGGTTACCGGCGGAAGCAGCGGCATCGGGCTCGCGATCGCGCGGGCATACCGCGACGAAGGCGCGAAGGTGTTCATCACCGGCCGTCGCAAGGAAGCGCTCGACATGGCAACCGCCGAGCTCGGCGAGAATGTGACCGCCGTGGTCTGCGACTCCGCCGTGCCCGCCGATCTCGACGCTCTCTACGAGACTGTCCGCGAGCAGGCTGGGCACGTCGACATCGTGGTCGCCAATGCCGGTATCGGCATCGAGACCCCCTTGGGCGAGGTCACCGAGGATCAGGTCGACGCCCTGTTCGCCACCAACGTCAAGGGTGCCGTCTTCACTGTCCAGAAGGCATTGCCGCTGCTTCGCTCAGGTGCATCCATCATCTTGACCGGATCGAGCGCCGCGAGACGCCCTTCCTACGGTCTCGAGATCTACGCGGCGACGAAGGCCGCGGTGCGTAACCTGGCCCGCGGCTGGGCCCACAGCTCGCGGCAGTACGGCTTCCGGATCAACGTGCTCTCGCCGGGCATGGTTTCGACTCCGGGCCTGCACGATCTCGTCCCCGCGGAAGTCCGGGAACAGGCCAAGGAGATCATTCCTCTGGGTCGGCACGGCGCACCGGAGGAGATCGCCGCGGCCGCCACCTTCCTGGCCTCGGACGCCTCCAGCTACCTCAACGGCTCCGACCTCGCCGCCGACGGCGGCGCCGCGCAGGTCTGATGCCCTCAATCCGCATCCAAGGCGCCTGATTCCGTCGGGGTAGGCCCACCCAAGGCGGCTTCCCGGTGAACCGCGCCAAAGTCGGGCTGGTGTGGCAGGGCCTCGCTCGTGCGCACCAGCCCACGCTTTGGTTCGCCGAGCCGTGAGCGCGGCGAAGCGCGGGCCGGTGCGCTCGCAGCCGCTGGGATCGAGGACCTGGTCATCCGCGCTGGTGGCTACTGGCCGGCGTGAGATCGCGCACCAGCCCGCGACGGCAGCAGCCGAGCCAGAGCGGACTCGGCTACAGAGGCGAGCGCGTCGACACCCATACCCGTCCGTCCGAGCGCGACCACGCCAAGCTGGGCGGCAAGAACCGCATAGGCGATCTGGTCGGCATCCGCATCGGGATCCACGTCGCCTTCGTGCTGGGCCCGCTCGATCGCCTCCGTCAGGACCTTGGTGGTCGCGTCGTAGCTGCGTCGGGCCTCGGCCGCAACATCCGGCATGCTCGCTGCCAGCTCGGCCGTGCTGTTGGCCAGGAGGCATCCGCGCCGGGCGGATGCCCCGGTGGGGTCACAGCTCGGACCTCGCACGAACTCGCGCACGAGGTCGATGCCCCGCGGCACGGACGCCAGCCGCTCGCGGAGCATTCGATCGTTGGCGTCGTCGTATTCGCGCAGCACCCGCAGGAACAAGTCATGCTTGTCACCGAAAGCTCCGTACAGGCTGCCCTTGCCCAGCCCGCTGACACGCATGAGATCGTCGACCGACGTCGCCGCGTAGCCCTTGTCCCAAAACTCCTGGCGGATGGCCTCGACGACACCGTCCTCGTCGAACTTCCGGGGTCGTGGCATACCACGACGATACGGGTTCTTGACCAGGCAGGCTAGAACTCGCCGGCGCTGAACCGGTAGCCGGGTCCGACCATGGGCTGGTGGGGTTTCCGGGTCGTCGGAGCGGGTGGGATGCTGCTCAGCCAGGGACGCAGAACGCGCAGGGGTATGCCCACGATGCCCGCGAAAGCGTTCCCCCGGTCCTGACCCCTCCTCCCTCCTAAGGCCAGACATGCGCGGCCCCCGACCG
>NZ_JROO01000060.1 GCF_000826685.1 Streptomonospora alba | reverse complement strand
GGCGCGGCGGGCCCGCCGCGCCCGCAGGGAGCGGGCGGCGCCCGCTCTCGGCCCGATCGCGCTAGTGCCAGTCGCGATGCCGGTCGGGCGGGGTGCCGGCGATCGAGCCGGCCAGGGTGAACAGGAACATGAACCCGATCGGGATCATCGGCCAGAACAGCAGCGGCTCGGCGGCGATGATGCTGGTCACGCCCCAGATACCGATCAGTATCACCGAGATGGCGGCCAGTCCGCGCCACGGCTCCAGCCGCTCGCGCCATTCCGGAGTGAGGTGCGTGCCGTGCTGTCGGGACTGCTCAGCGGGTTCGGGAACCGCAGGCGGCTCGGGCAGGTCGCGGGTCAGCGGCCACAGCTCACCGACGGTCTTCGCTCCCATCGCCGAGTTCAGGCGATCCTCGTACTCCTGAAGGTCGAGCCGCCCTTCCCGCAGGGCGATGGCCAGGCGCTCGGCGCAGGCG
>NZ_JROO01000006.1 GCF_000826685.1 Streptomonospora alba | reverse complement strand
TGCGCCGATGGTACTGCCTCCATGGTGGGGGTGGGAGATTAGGTTGCCGCCGCATTTTTTTTGTTGGGGGGTGGGGTTCCCGTTTGTCGGGGGCCCTGCCCCCCTTTTTTTGTGTCGGGTGTGGTTGCGTTCGGTGATGTTGTGGTTACGGTCCCCCGTGGTGGTGCGCGGCGACCGGGTCGCGCCGTCACCCGCTGCAGGGCGGGGAACCGAGGGCCCGACCGCCCCGCCGGCCGCGGGATTCCCGGTGACGGCCGCAGTGATCAGTGCGGGTATCGTGTTGTACGGGTTCCGGCACGTCCCCCGCTGCGCCGAGCCTGCTCACGAGACCGGATTGTGCTGAACCGATTGCCCTGGTTCGCGCGTCCTACGTAGGAGCGCAGGGGCGAATCGAGAATGCCAGGGGGCCACCACTGAGTGATAGCACTAGCGGCGACGGCGAGGTCACGCCGCGCCACGACGCTGGAACACCTGATGATGGTCGTACTGCGGGGGACGCAGTGCGCTGGGGGAGTGGCTCCGGTCGCGGTCCCGGCGAGAAGACCGACGATCGCGCGAACCGACCCGATGGTGCTGCCATGATGAATGAGCGTGAGGACGACTCCCGGGAGACGGACGAGGATCAGCGGGAGACCCGGCAGCCTGCCGCGGACACCTCCGGCGCACCGGATGCCGAGGGCGGCACCCCTGCCCCCGAGCCCTCCGCCGGTCCCGATTCCGAGAGCGGTTCCGACGGCGGCGAGGACGAGGCGGGAGTGCCCTCCGCCGACACGGCCGGTCTCGGTGCGTTCGAGGACAGCGGCAGCTTCTTCCGCGATCGGGTGGCCCGCACGCTCGCGGAGCAGGGATTCAACCTGCGGGAAGACGGCACCTGGGGACCCCAGGAGGAGCAGGAGGATTCAGGGACGGGGGACGGCGAGAAGTCCGCCGCTGCCGACGAGGCCTCCCGGACCGCGAAGACCGCCGGGAGCGAGACGGCGGCCGCCGACTCCGATAAGCCGGAGAAGGCGCCCTCCACCGCGGCCGGCTCCGACGGCGAGGCCGCCGAAGCCCCTGCCGCCGAGTCCGCGACGTCGGCCCGCGACGGATCGCCCGCTGAGGCGGGCGAATCCGTCGGTACCGGTGCTGCCGACTCCGATGTGCCTGAGAAGGAGGACGGCCTCCGCCCCCAGGCAGGGTCGGAGTCCTCGTCCGCGTCCGCCGAAGCGGCCGGGGGCGGCGGGGAGGACGGCGCGGCGGCGTCCGACGAGCCGCGGTCCTGGTTCACCCCGCGCGCCCCTTCCAGGGCGGCCGCCGACGCGTCCTCGACCGAAGGAGCGGGCGGCGGCCCGGACGAGAGCACGCCCGACGCGGACACGACGCTGCCGCACGTGCGTTCCGTGCAGAGCGCCGAGGGCGGCTCTGAAACCGACGCGTCGCAGCAGGACGGGCGCACGGCGGACTACGCGGCCTCGGGAGCCGCCGAGGGTGACTCCGCGAGTGGTGACACGCCCGGTGACACCCCCGGAACGCCGACCGCGACCACACAGACTGCCGCGGCACCGACCGGCGCCGGTGCCGCGGAACCCGCGGCCACCCGAGCCTCGGAGCCGAGGGCGTCCGCCGACGACGGTGCCGCGCAGGTCGGCGCGTCGGACCGCTCCGACTCGGACAAGGCGCGTGCCGACTCCGCAACCGACTCTGGCGTCGCCTCCGACACCTCCGCCGCCTCCGAGCCCGCCGAGGAAACGTCGCCGTCCTCGTCCGCCGATTCCGACGAGCCGCGCGCGTCCTCGGCGAAGAGCCCGGCAGCGGGTGCCGCGGGAGCGGGCGCAGGCGCGGCGGCGGCCGCCTCCGGCACTGCGGACGCGGCGAGCGAGGACACCGCCGCCGCGTCCGCCGAGAGCACCGGCGGTGACGCGGCGCCCCGCGGCCGAGGCGGTACGGAGCGCGACGGCCGCGGTCCGGCGGAAACCTCCTCCGGCGACGCCGGATCATCCCGCACTCCCACTCTCCGTCCCCAAGGCTCCGGTGCGTCATCCGGTCCGTCCGGTACATCCTCCGGTGCGGCTGCGGCTTCCGCCGCCGCGGGGGCGGCGAGCGGGCCGCCGGACTCCGCGAGCGCCGACGGCGGCACGGGCGCCACGGGCCGGCCGGCCTCTGCCGGTCCGGCCGGCTCCGGCCCGTCGGGCCCCTCGGGTCCCACACCTCCGCCTGCAGGCGGAGGTCCCACACCGCCCGGCGGCGGCAACGGCGGCGGCTCCAAGTCGCAGCCCCCCAAGCCCCTCGGGTGGCGAATGGCGCGCGGCGCGCTGATCGCCTTCGCCGCCTGCGCGGTGGTCGTCCTCGCCGGCTTCGGTATCGCCTACGCGACGATCGACGTGCCCGACGTCGCCAAGGAGGAGGCCGTCAACCAGGGATCGACGTTCTACTACGCCGACGGCGAGACGCAGTTCGCCGAGCGCGGCGTGGACCGCGAGCCCGTGGACTACGAGCAGATTCCCGAGAACGTCCAGGAAGCCGTCATCTCCGCCGAGGACCGCGGCTACTGGGATTCACCCGGCGTGTCCATCACCGGAACGTTCCGCGCCGTCTGGTTCACCGTGACCGGCCAGCAGGTGCAGGGCGGCTCCACCATCACCCAGCAGTTCGTCCGCAACTACTTCGAGGGCATCAGCCGTGAGCAGACCGTCACCCGCAAGCTCAAAGAGATCATCATCGCCCTCAAGGTCGACCAGACCGGTGACATGGACAAGCAGTGGGTGATGGAGCAGTACCTGAACACGATCTATTTCGGCCGCAACGCCTACGGCATCCAGTCGGCCGCGCAGGCCTACTACCACAAGGACGTCGGCGACCTCACCGCGTCGGAGTCGGCGTTCCTCGCGGCGGCGATCCAGCAGCCGAGCCTCTACGGCCAGGCCGACAGCAAGACCACTCCGCAGATGGAGGGCCGCTGGGAGTACGTCGTGGAGGGGATGGTCGAAGGCGGCGACGTCACCCGGAACGAAGCCGACAAGATGAAGTTCCCCGAGCCCGAGGCCCAGCGCCCGGCCAACAGCGTCGACCTCAGCGGCTCCAAGGGCTACATGCTCCAGCAGGCGATGCAGGAGCTCAAGGAGCTCGGCTACTCCGAGGACAACATCAACCGCGGCGGCTACAAGGTCGTGACGACCTTCGACCAGCAGACCATGGAGATGGCCAAGAACGCGGTCGAGGACACCGTGGACGTCGACTCGCTGCCGGACGGGGTCCAGGCGGGGCTGACCGCGGTGAATCCGAGCAACGGCGAGGTCGTCGGGTTCTACGGCGGCCAGAACTACCTGGAGAACCAGTACGACAGCGCGTTCAACGGCTCGGCCCAGGCCGGGTCGGCGTTCAAGCCCTACGTGCTGGCGACGGCGCTGGAGCAGGGCTACAGCCTGAACACCCAGGTGAACGGCAACTCTCCGATCGAGGTCGGGGGCGCCACCATCAACAACTACGACCACAGCAGCCACGGCCCCACCTCGCTGGTGGAGGCCACCCGGATGTCGCTGAACACGGGATACGTGCAACTCGCCCAGGAGGTCGGGCCCGAGAAGGTCCGCCAGACGGCCTTCGACGCGGGCATCCCCAAGAGCATGATCAAGGAGAACCAGGCGGTTCCGGCGATCGCCCTGGGCGTGTCCAACGTGCGCCCCGTCGACCAGGCGGCGGGTTTCGCGACCTTCGCCAACGGCGGCGAGCACGTGGAGACCCACGTCGTGCGGGAGGTCGTCAACAAGGAGGGCGAGAACGAGCGGCCCGAGCCCGAGAGCAACCGGGCGCTCAGCCAGGAGACCGCGGCCGACGTCACCTACGCCCTTCAGCAGGTCGTGCAGAGCGGCACCGGCACATCGGCGGCGCTACCCGACGGCCGGCCGGTGGCGGGCAAGACCGGAACGACCGACGACAGCGTCGCCGCATGGTTCTCCGGATACACGCCGCAGATGTCCGCGGCGGTGGGGGTCTACAACGGCGAGAACGAGTCGTTCAGCGTGTCGGGATGGGGGGAGCTCTCCGGCGGCACACTGCCTGCGACCATCTGGAACAACTTCATGACCCAGGCCATGGAGGGCAGGGAGGTCAAGCAGTTCCCCGACCCCGCCTACAGCGGCGAGGTGCACGACTTCGCGCCGGACCCGCCGCCCACGCAGGAGGAGACCGCACCGGCCGAGCCTCCCCAGGAGCCGAGTCGGCCGCCTGAGGAGACGGATCCCGAGCCGCCGCCTCCGGAGGACACGGCGCCGCCGAGCGCCCCGCCGCCGCCGGAGCCGGAGGAGCCTACGACGAACCCGATCGATCCGGGCTTCTCGCCCGCCCCGGGCGGCGGGGAGGAAGGCGAGGGGGCTCCCTAGCCGCCTCGCCGCTCCGCGGCCGGGCGGCGCGATCCGGATGCGGCCCGTACGCCGGGTCGGCTCGCCGGGCCGCCCGGCCGTCTCGTCTCGCAGCGCGGCCCGGCGGCACCAGGCGGGCCGCCGTGGGACCGCGCCGCCGGATCGTGACAGGGCTGCCGGCCCCGGGCGCCGCCGCACGTGCCGGAAGCACCGGCGCCGACGGTCGGCCCGCACGTCACCGCGAGCGGGCGGCCTGCGGGCGGACGGTCACCCGACCAGGGCCGCGCAGCCGCAGGTGTCGGGTTCGGGGGCCTCGGGAACCTCGACGCGGCCGGTGAAGACCTCGGCGCCGGGGGTGGTGCCGGTGAGGGCGTCGGCGGCGAGGATGACCGCTGCCGCGGTCCACGTGCTGCGCTCCACCGGCCAGCGCACGCCGTGGGTGAACTGGTAGCCGGTCCAGTAGGCCCCGTCGTCGGGATCGCGCAGATGCTGGATGTCGGCGATGAGCCCGTGCGCGCGGTCCGTCTCACCCAGGGCGGCCAGCGCCAGGGCGAGCTCCGCGGTCTCCGCGCCGGTGACCCAGGGCTGGTCGCTGACGCAGCGGATGCCCAGGCCGGGGACCACGAAGGTGTCCCATCGGGCTTCCAGCCGCCGGTGTGCGGCATCGCCGCGGACGGCGCCGCTGATCACGGGGTAGTACCAGTCCATCGAGTAGCGGCTGCGATCGGCGAAGACCGGCTCGTGCTCGGCCAGCAGGTGGCCCAGCCGGGCGGCGGCCAGCTCCCAGTCGGGCTGCGGGGTGCCCAAGCGCTCGCCCAGCGCCGCGCCGCAGCGCAGGGCGTGGTGGACGCTGGCGCAGGCGGTGAGTAGCGCGTGGTCGCCCGGTTCGCCCTCGGCATCGCGCGCCCAGCGGATCTCGCCGCGGTCGGTGCGCAGGCCCAGCGCGAACTCGACTCCGGCGCGGACCGTCGGCCACAGCTCGGCAGCCGCCTGCTCGTCGCCGGTGATCAGCAGTTGGTGCCAGGCGCCGACGGCGGGGTAGGCGGCGTGGTTGGCCTCGCGCAGGCCGTGGGCGGGTTCGTTCTGGCGCAGTTTGGCGGGCCAGGAGCCGTCGGCCAGTTGGACGCCGGCCAGCCAGGTGTAGGCCCGGTGCGCGGCGTCGGTGTGCCCGGCGGCGGCCAGCGCCATGGCGCATTCGACGTGGTCCCACACGTCGGTGTGGCCGCCGGGGAACCACGGGATGGCCCCGTCCGGGGACTGCGTGCTGATCAGGTAGTCGGCCGAGAAGGAGACGTCGGCGGAGGTGAGGACTCCGGGAAGTTCGGGGACGCGGGCGGGTTCGGGGGAGGTTCCGCTGCTCATCCTGTTCTCTCCGCGCCGCCGCTGTAGGGCTTGCGCAGGTAGACGACGACGCTCTTGCCGATCAGGGGGTTGAGGAGGCGTTCGGCCGTGCGGGTGGTCGTGGGGGAGTTCATCATGTCCCACACCAGCATGCGGTGATAGGCCGACGCCAGCGGGTGTGCGTCGTTGGAGGTGCCCACCGCGCACTTGATCCACCAGTAGGGGGCGTGCAGGGCGTGGGCGTGGTGGTGCGGGCCGATCAGGAAGCCGGTGGCCTTGAGCTTGGCCTCCAGTTCGGCGCGGGTGTAGATACGGACGTGACCGCCCTCGTTGGTGTGGTACTCCTCCGACAGCGCCCAGCACAGGCGCTCGGGCAGCCAGCTGGGCACCGTCACGGCGGCGATTCCGCCGGGCCGCAGCACGCGGTGCAGCTCGGCCATGGCGGCGGTGTCGTCGGGGAGGTGCTCGAAGATCTCCGAAGCGATGACGCGGTCGAAGGAGCCGTCGTCGAAGGGCATGTCGAGTGCGTCGCCCTTGACCGTCTCGGCGGCGGCCTCGCTCTCGGCCGGTGCCTCGCCGGCGGTGCGCATGGCCGCGAACATGTCGGCGACCTCGGCCAGATCGTTCTCGTTCTGGTCGAAGGCGACGATGCCGGCGCCGCGGCGGTAGACCTCGAAGGCGTGCCGGCCGCCGCCGCAGCCCAGGTCGAGGACGCGGTCGCCGGGCCCCACAGGGAACAGGGAGAAGTCGACGGTGATCAGTGCTGGCTCCTTCGGATCGTGCTGCTCACTCGGCTGCGGGGGCGGGTTCGCCGGTGCGGTCGCGGGTGGCGTCGACCGCGGCGGTGTAGCGCCGGGCGGTGGCCTCGGCGACGGCGCGCCAGGTGAACCGTTCCTGGACCCGGTTCCAGGCGGCTTCTCCCATGGCCCTGCGTCGGGCGGGATCGTCGAGTAGACCGCCGATGGTGGCGGCGAGTTCCTCGGGGTCGCCGGGTTCGATGAGGCGGGCGGCGTCGCCGTCGGGGCCGACGACCTCGGGAATCGCGCCGGCGCGGCTGGCCACCAGGGGAGTGCTGCAGGCCATGGCTTCAACGGCCGGCAGGGAGAACCCCTCGTAATAGGACGGCACCACCGCGACCTCTGCGCGGGAGAGCAGTTCGCCCAGCTCCGTGTCGTCGATGCCGCTGACGAAGGTGACGCGGTCGCGCAGGCTCAGCTCGTCGACGAGCCGCTCGGTGGGGCCGCCGGGGGTGGGCTTGCTGACGACGGTCAGCGAGACGTCGCGCTCGGTGGCGAGCTTGGCGGTAGCGCGCAGCAGGTTCGCGACGCCCTTGAGAGGGCTGTCGGCGCTGGCGACGCACACGAGTCGGCCGGGGATGCGCTCGGTCTCGGGGCGGGGGTGGAAGCAGCGGGTGTCCACGCCCAGCGGGACGACGTCGACGGCCGAGCGGCGCACGCCGAACTCGCGCACGATGTCGTCGGCCGAGGACTGGGAGGGCACAAGCACGGGGTCCAGGCGGCGGGCGACCCGGCCCTGCATGCCCACGAAGCTGTACCAGCGCCGCTTGCCGATGCGCTGGAGGCCGGTGGCCTGCTGCACCTCGATGCGGCGGTCCACGGTGATGGGATGGTGGATGGTGGTCACCATGGGCAGGCCGGCGGCCTGGATGCCGAGTTGGCCGTAGCCCAGAGTCTGGTTGTCGTGGACGACGTCGAACTCGCCGCTGCGCCGGCGCAGCTCGCGCAGGGCGCGCAGGGAGAAGGTGAAGGGCTCGGGGAACCCGGCCGTCCACATGGTGGCGATCTCCAGCACGTCGACCCAGTCGCGCCACGCACGCAGCGGCGGTGTGGTGAAAGGCGCCGCGTCGTTGTAGAGGTCCAGGCTGGGCACTTTCTCCAGGGCCACCCCGTCGTCGAGGTCGGGGTAGGGCTGGCCCGAGAAGACCGTGACCTCGTGGCCCAGGGCGGCCAGCTCGCGGGAGAGGTGGCGCACGTACACGCCTTGGCCGCCGCAGTGCGGTTTGCTGCGGTAGGAGAGCAGGGCGACACGCAGAGGGCGGTCGGGGTGCGGCATAGAACTCAACCCATCGACAGCGTGGTGGCGGATGGCGGGCGCCCGTGCGGGGCGCCGCGGAGCGGGCAGGGCGCGGCGGCGGTGCCGGGATCCGGTGGACCGGTGTTGCGGGGGCGCGGTGACGCTGGTCGCACCGGCAGGGTCACTGCTTCACCTCGTTCGTCGCTCGCGCGTTCCGCCACCGCTGGCCGCTGAATAGGACCGCTGGACGGGCGGGTTCGATCGCGCGCCCGCATGTTACTCACCAGTTTAATGCCTGGCTTCGCCGCCGAAGATGGTCGGGGCCGACCGCGCGCCGTGCTGCGGGGCGGTCCCGACCTACACCGCGGCTCGCGGGCCTCAGGGGCCGACCGCGTCGCGCGCCGCGGCGGCGCCCGCGGCACGCCAACGCAGCACTCCATCGGCGTCGGCGCCGCACACCGCCTGTCCGCGCCGCTCCAGCGTGCGCGCGTGGGCGGCGGTCTCGGCTGCGGCCATGCGCCGCGAGGTGACCTCCATCTCATCCCAGTCGCGCTTCCAGGGCAGCTGGGCGCTCAGCTCCCACAGGCTGGCCCCCTCACCGTCCAGCAGCCCCGCGAGCTCGCCGAGTTTGGCCTCGTGGTGGGCGGCGATGTCGGCGGCGCGCCCGGCGGCGCCGCTGAAGCGGTGCTCGTGGGAGGGCAGGACCTCGGTGTCGTCGGGGATCTGGGAGAGCTGAGCCAGGGAGGCCAGGTATCGGCCGAGGGGATCGCCGCCCTCGTGATCGTAGAGGGCGATGTGGGGCGTGATGCCCGGAAGCACGTGGTCGCCGGTGAACAGGCGGCCGCCGTCCTCCAGATCCAGGCAGATGTGGCCGGGGGTGTGGCCGGGGGTCCACACGGCGCGCAGCTTGCGCCGGGGGACGTCGACCAGCTCACCGTCGGAGAGATCGCGGTCGGGCGGTGCGGGCGGCTGGAAGCGGGGAGCCGTTTCGGCCAGCCGTTCCAGCTCGGCGGCCGAGGCGCCGGAGTCGGCGGCGCGGCGCAACTGGCGGTCGCGCTGCTCGTCGGCGCCGATGCGGGCGAATCCGCGGACCAGGTCGGCGTCGGCCTTGTGCATGGCGATCCACGCGCCGGAGGCCTCACGTACGCGTCCGGTGAGTCCGGAGTGGTCGGGGTGGAAGTGGGTGAGGACGACGCCGTAGACGTCGGACACGGAGGTACCGGCCGCCTCCAGCCCGGCGGTGAGCGCTCGCCAGGAGTCCTCGTGGTTCCAGCCGGCGTCCACGAGGACCGGACCCCGCGGGGTGTCCAGCACGTATACCAGCGTGTAGCCGAGGGGGTTGCCGGGGATGGGCACAGGGACGCTCCACACGCCCTCGCCCAAGTCCTCCACTGATGGCAGCGGCCGCATGGGATCCTCCTCCTCAACCGAAACAGAATCGGATTCTAATCGCGGTGCCGCCCGGGCCTCCCGGCGGGGAGGGTGCGAGCGCGGGCGAAAAAGTGACGCCCGCCACTAGAACGGATTCCATTGGGGCGCCGCCGCGAGGGCTGCGGAGGCCGACGCGCAGCGGCGGACGGATTCGACGCTGGGTGAAGAGGCCGCGTGCACAGTTGTGCAAGGTCGGACCGTTGGGGGATGCTTGGATAACACGTTCTTGTAAGGGCGCCGTCCGGTGGCCCGAGCGGTGCCCCTGAGAGGAGCCTCCGCGGGGACCGCGTCGAGTGCCGGCTCGCCGCCGAACGCGTGGAGCGGCGGGTGCGCCCGCCCCGCGGACGACGATGATGGGAGAGCCGGCGTGGCGGTCCAGCAGGCGGCGGTCGGAATGCGGTCCCGAAGCCAGAACCAGCGCCGTAAGCGGATCGTGCAGACTGCGGCGGCCCTGGCGCTGCGCGGGGGCGTCGAGGCGATGCAGATGCGCGCTGTCGCCGAGCGCGCCGGTGTCGCGCTGGGCACGCTCTACCGCTACTTCCCCTCCAAGATGGACCTGGTCGTCGCGGTGGTCACGGAGGAGTTGGACCTCGTCGAGACCAGCATCAGCCGCCGGCCGCCCACGGCCGAGACCGCAGCCGGCCGCGCCGTCGACGTGCTCATGCGCGCTACCCGCGGCCTGATGCGCGAACCCGAGCTGGCCGACGCGCTCGTGCGCTCGCTGATCATGGCCGAGGCCAAGACCGAGCTCGGCGTCCGCATCACCGACCTCCTCTGGCGCGTGGCCACCCGCGCCCCCGCCGCCGAAGGCGAGGAGCCGACCGACCCCCCGGAGCAGCCCGACCGCGACGACGCCGCCTACATCCGCGTTGCCTCTCTCGCCAGCGTCTGGATCTTCGAACTCCTGGAACTCCTCAAGGGCGACCGCGACCTCGACGAGGTCCAGCACCGCCTGGAGATCGCCGCCGAGCCCCTCCTGGCCCACTGCTGAAGCCGGGAGCCACCGGCTGGGCGAGGGTGCCCGGGAGCGGACCGGAGGCGGTCTTCACCGGTGCCGGCCGCGGGGCCGGGCATCGCCGTGGGCGGCGATGCGGAAGTCGGTCCTGTCTACGGATGGCCGGGCACCCGACGGTCGGCGGCGAAAGCGGCGGACGGCCGGGGGAGGCCTCCTGAATGACATTCCGGGCATATCGGCGCCGCGAGCGGAAGTGTTGCTCGCCCGTGCACGCGGAATCCCGCTTGGGCGCGGGGGCCAGGCGCCCGGCCCCACCACCCCGCCCGTACTTCACTTCAGCAGGCCGATGAGACCGTCGAGGATTCCGGAGACCGGGCCCTTCGAATCCGAGCCGCCGGCCTCGCCCGCCCCCGAATCGCCGCCGCCGTCCGAGCCTCCGCTGCCACTGCCGCCTCCGCTGTCGCCGCCGGCCGCTTCGCCCGATCCTCCGCCGCTTTCGCCGCTTGCACCGCCCTGCCCACCACTGTTCTGCCCGCCGCCGCTCGGGTCGCCGCCTTCGGGAGCCCCGGCGGTCGCTGAGGGGTCGGCCCCACCGGGGGCCGCGGTGTCCGCGCCCTCGGACGCGTCCTGCTGGGCGTCGCCGTTGGGCGCGCCGGCGGTGTCCGGTGTCGGCGCGGCGGAGACCGTGGCGTCCTCCATCGGTTCCGGGCTCGCTCGGTCGTTCTCCATCGCGCCGTCGTCTTCGGAAGCCGGTGCTGCCGCGCCGGGCCGGTTCTGCTCCTGCGAGGGCGCCGCCGTGAGTGCGGGCGCCGGAGATCCGGCGTCGGTGACCGCTCCTGCGAAGCCGCGCACCGTGGCTACAGCGGCCCACAGGACTAACACGACCGCCGCTGCGGCCAGCAGGGCGGTAAGCGGTGTGGGCAGCTGTCTCCGAGAGGCCTCCGCCGCCGCGCCGAGGGCGGCCACCGGCTCGGGCGCGCCCCCGCCGGGGACGTCGCGGGTGGTGACGCGATCGGCGGGCAGGGCGGTGGACTCGTGGGCGCCGGTGTCCTGCGCGCCCTCACCGCCCTCGGTGTCCCCATCCGCATCGCTGTCGTCGGCGGTGGCGGTGACCGCAGTGGGGACCGGGCGTTTGCGGTGCAGTGGGAAGCCGTTCTCGCCCAGCGGGGCCAGGGCCTCGGCCGCGCTCCGGCGCAGGCTCGCGGCCCGCGGCGAGGCGCAGTCCTCCAGTACCCGTGCGCGCAGCGCCGGGGGAGGGCCGGGCGGTTCGAGGTCGGCCAGCACCGCGCGCACGCCGCGGTCGGGACCGCGTCCGTGCGTGTGCTCCGGGGCCAGGGTGTAGCGGGTCAGCTGGTCGGCGGCGCGCAGCACGGCCGTGCGGCACAGCTCGGTCGCCGTCTCGGCGTCCAACCCCAGGACGCGGGCGATGAGCGGGGCGGGCAGCCCGTGGCGCAGGTACAGCTCCAGCAGCTCGCGGTTGCTGGGCGCGAGCCGCAGCGACAGGTGCACCGCAGGTTGCTCGCTCTCGGCGGTGGCGAGTTGGGCGTAGGGCGAGCGTGGCGTGAACCCCCGCCGCCGGGCGGCGGTTCGGGCCAAGGCGAACAGCCAGGCGGCGAACTCGCGGTCGTCGCGGAGCGCGTCGATGCGATGGACCGCAGCCAGGAACGTCTCGTGCAGCGCGGCCGCGGCCCTATCGGGTTCGGCACTGCTGCCCCCGGGGCCCAGGAGGGACCAGCAGTAGCGGTAGAGCGAGCCCGCGAACAGGTCGTAGGCCCGGTCGTAGCCGGTGCCGCGGCGCAGAGCCGCGGCCAGTTCGGATGCGGGCGCGGCGCTGTGCCGACCCGCCAAGGCACGCGACGAACGGCCCGGCGGCGACGGCTGGGCCGGATGAGCGGTGGTCGTCCCCTGCTGCGGGGATTGCGATGTCACGTTCCCTCCCCAAGCGCGACATGCACCGGCCGATGGTGCCCTGCAACGGGCGATAGGCCGGAGTTGTCCGATAACGCTAGCGAGATGGACGGAACGTCGTCCGGTACATCGGACAGTTATAGCCCGAAGGTAAGCTCTTTGTCACCTGGATCGGCGAGGGCGGCGTCGGCACGCGGGGGAGGCGCCCGGACCCGCCTCGTCCTCCCGCGCGCCGCCCGACGGCACGCTTGCGCGCGCCGGCGCTCACTCCCCGCCGCGCGAGGGCGTGCCGATGGCCACCATCCGCTCCACCGAGCGACGCGCCCGGGCCGCGGTCTCGTCGTCGACGACGATCTCCCCGGTGCCCTTGCGCAGTGTCGTGAGCAGCTTGTCGGCCGTGATCATCTTCATGTAGTGGCACTCGGCGCGCGAATTGACCGGCTCGAAGGCCGTGTCCGGGTTCACGCCGCGCAACTGGTGCAGCATGCCGGTCTCGGTGGCGACCAGGACCTTGTCGGCCGTGGACTCCTCCGCGGCGCTGAGCATGCCGCCCGTGGAGAGCACCTTGACGCGGTCCTCGGGCACCGCGCCCGAGCCCACCAGGTACAGCGCCGATGTCGCGCAGCCGCACTCGGGGTGCACGTACACCTCGGCGTCGGGCTCGGAGTTCACCCGCTCGCGCAGGCTGTGGCCGTCGATGCCCGCGTGCACGTGGCACTCGCCCATCCACACGTGGATGTTGTCCCGTCCGGTCACCCGCTTGACGTGCGCGCCCAGGAACTGGTCGGGCAGGAACAGGATCTCCTGCTCCTCGGGGATCGAGCGGATGACATCGGCGGCGTTGGAGGAGGTGCAGCAGATGTCGGTCTCGGCTTTGACCGCCGCGGAGGTGTTGACGTAGGCGACGACGACGGCGCCGGGGTGCTCGGCGCGCCACGCGCGCACGTCCTCGGCGGTGATGGTGTCCGCCAGCGAGCAGCCCGCGTTGAGGTCGGGCAGCAGGACCGTCTTCTCCGGTGAGAGGATCTTGGCGGTCTCGGCCATGAAGTGGACGCCGCAGAAGACGATGGTGTCGGCGTCGACCTCGGCGGCCAGGCGCGACAGCGCGAGGGAGTCGCCGGTGTGGTGGGCGACGTCCTGGATCTCGGGACGCTGGTAGTTGTGCGCCAGGATGACCGCGTTGCGCTCGGCCGCCAGGTGCCGCACTTCGGCGGCCCAGTCCTGGACGGTCGCGGTGTCTGCTGCAGCGGGGGCGGTTGCCATGTCCGTGCTCTTCCTTCGAGAGAGAGGCCCGGTGATCCGGTGCCCGGAGGTGGCCGGCTCTCGCGCCGACTGCGGGTTTCGGTCCGCATCCGGTTTTTGTCTTGCAGTCAAAAACTCCTGACACTCTAACATGGGGGATCATGGCGGGCACAGGGGCAGTCAGCGTGATGAGGATGGCAGCGCGCACCGCGGCGGCCGCGGTGCGCTGCGCGACCGCGAGGGCGTACCGGTGAGCGGCGCCGAGCCCGGTCCGCGGGCTGCGGCCGCGGAGGCCGCCGCGGTCCGCCCGGCCCCCGACGGCGCCTCCGCCGGGCACGAAGTGCTGGCCGTGGTCTTCCAGATCCGCGGCGACCAGCTGTGCGTACTGCTGTGGCGGCGCGGGCGCCCGCCCTACGAGGAGCACTGGGTCCTGCCCGGCGGACGGCTGGGCGGCGCCGAAGGGCTGGACGACTCCATCCGCCGCCAGCTCGCCCAGAAGGTCGACGTACGCGATCTGGCGCATCTGGAGCAGCTGGAGACCCGGGGCGACCCCTGCCGCCACCCGCAGGGGCGCATCCTGGCCACCGCCTACCTCGGCCTCGTGCCCGCCGGCATCGACCCGGTCGTGCCCGATGACACCACCTGGCATCCCGCCGTGGACCTGCCCGGGATGGGCTTCGACCACGCCGACATCGTGCACTCGGGGCGCAGGCGGCTGCGCGCCAAACTCTCCTACACCAACATCGGTTTCGCGCTCGCGCCGCCGGAGTTCACCGTCTCGCAGCTGTCGCGCTACTACCGCGCCGCGCTGGGCCACGACGTCGCCGCCACCAACCTGCGCCGCGTACTGCTGCGCCGCGGCCAGATCGAGGAGACGGGCGGCTTCGTCGCCTCGGGCCGCTCGGGCGGGCGCCCGGCGGCGCTGTTCCGCTTCCGCGCCCGCCGCCTGGAGATCACGGACGCCTTCGCCGTGCTGCGCCCGCCCGCGGGCGGCTGAGACCGGGGCCCGGCCGCACCTGGGCAGGGCCGGTGACGACACCCGCTGGTCGGCCCGGGGCTGTGTCACGACCCCGTGCTAGCGTCCCTTTCGTGAAGATTCGCAGTGTGGTGCTCGACGTCGGCGAGACCCTCATCGACGAGACCCGCATCTTCGAGCGGTGGGCCGACCGCCTGGGGGTGCCGCGGCTGGCCTTCTTCGGGCTCATGGGGGCCGTGCTCGCTGAGGGCCGCCCGTTGATCGACGCGTTCCGACTGGTCGAACCCGGTTTCGAGCTCAGTGCGGAATCCGCGGCCTGGCTGGCCGAGGAACCCGAGTCGCTGCGCGAGAACTTCGACGCCGGCGACCTCTACGCCGACGTTCGCCCCGCCCTGGCCGAGCTGCGCGCGATGGGCCTGAGCGTGGTCGTCGCCGGCAACCAGCCCTCCGCCGCCGGGGCCTCCCTGGAGGCCATGGACCTGCCCGCCGACCGGATCCACGTCTCCGAGGACTGGGGCGTGGCCAAACCCGACCCCGCGTTCTTCTCCCGGGTCGTGGAGGTCACCGGCGCCACCCCCGCCGACATCCTCTACGTCGGCGACCGCCTCGACAACGACGTGCTGCCCGCCAAGCGGGCGGGCCTGCGCGCGGCCCTGCTGCGCCGCGGCATGCTCGGCTACCTGCACGCCGGGCGCGCCGAGGCAGGCGAGGCCGACGCCGTGCTCGACGGCCTGGCCGAACTTCCCGGATGGATCGCGGCCCAGTCCGACTGAGCCGCCCGACCCGTCGCGGCGGCGCCGTTTGGCCTGCCGGGAGCCGGGTACACGCAAGCGAACGACGGACCGGGCACGACGCCCCGAGGAGAGACACCACCGAGCACATGATCACCTTCGAGGGCGTGAGCAAGCAGTACCCCGATGGCACCGTCGCCGTCGACAACCTCGACCTGACCGTGCCCACCGGCCACACCACCGTGCTGGTGGGCTCCTCGGGCAGCGGCAAGACCACCGCCCTGCGGATGATCAACCGCATGGTCGAGCCCACCGCGGGCCGGGTGGCGATCGACGGCAGTGACGTCCGCGGCCAGGACCCGCCGGTACTGCGCCGCTCCATCGGCTACGTCATCCAGCAGGCGGGGCTGTTCCCGCACCGCACCGTGGCCGACAACATCGCCACCGTCCCCCAGCTGCTGGGCTGGCCCAAGAAGCGGGCGCGCGAGCGCTCCCGCGAACTGATGGAGCTCGTCGGACTCGAACCCGGCCACGCCTCGCGCTACCCCCACCAGCTCTCCGGCGGCCAGCAGCAGCGCGTGGGCGTCGCGCGTGCGCTGGCCGCCGATCCGCCCGTGCTGCTCATGGACGAACCCTTCAGCGCCGTCGACCCCGTCGTGCGCGGGGGCCTGCAGGACGAGCTGCTGCGGCTGCAGGCCGAGCTGCGCAAGACCGTCGTCTTCGTCACCCACGACATCGACGAGGCCGTCAAGCTCGGCGACAGCATCGCCGTGCTGCGCCCCGGGGGGCGGCTGGCCCAGCTCGACAGCCCCGAGCGGCTGCTGGCCGAGCCCGTCGACGAGTTCGTCGAGGCCTTCGTCGGCTACGACCGGGGCGTGCGCCGGCTGTCCTTCTTCCCCGCCCGCCAACTGCCGCTGCGCAGCGACGTCATCGTCACCGCGGGCGAGACCGCCGCCGGGGCCCGCGCGGTGGCGCGGCGCACCGGCGAGCCCTGGCTGCTTGTCGTCGACACCGGACACCGCCCGATGGGCTGGGTCTCGACCGAGACGCTTGCGGCTGCCGCCGACGACCACGACGTCGCCAAGCTGGAGCTGGTCGGCTACGGCCACATCTTCACGGTCTCCACCGACTCGCTGCGGGCCGCGCTGGACGCCGCCGTCCTCTCCCCGGCCGGGCGCGCGGTCGGCGTGGCCGACGACGGCACCGCGCTGGGCGCCGTCGCCCAGACCGAGCTGGGCTCGGCCATCTGGGCGATCGGCAGCGACGACGAACACTCCACCGCGGCGGACGGACATGGCTGAGCCGGCGATCGCGGCCGCGACATCCGCCGAGCCGCTGTGGGGCCGGGCGGTCGAGGCCTGGCGGTGGGGCCGGCACAACCTCGACGATCCTGTCGGTCCGCTGCTGGCCGAGCACGTGCTGCTGTCCTACGCCTCCGTGCTGATCGGACTGGCCCTGGCGGTGCCGCTGGGTGTGCTGTGCGTGCGCTTCCGCGCCTTCTACGCGCCGGTCCTCGGCAGCGTGAACGCGCTCTACGCCGTTCCGTCGCTGGCGCTGTTCTTCCTGCTGCTGCCCTACACCGCGTTCAGTCCGTGGACGGCCATCATCCCGCTGGCGCTGTACACCCTGGCGATCCTGGTCCCCAACGTCGTCGACGGCCTCGACCAGGTGCCCCACCACGTGCGCCAGGCCGCGGTGGCCATGGGGTTCGGACCGCTGCGCCGACTGCTGCGGGTCGAACTGCCGGTGGCGGTGCCGGTGATCATCGCGGGCCTGCGCGTGGCGTCGGTGGCCACCATCAGCATGGTCAGCGTCGCCTCCCTGGTGGGTCTGGGCGGCTTGGGCGGCATCATCCTCACCTACGGCTTCGCCCGCGACTTCGCCGCCCCGGTCGTGGTGGGCATCGCGCTCTCGGTAGCGCTGGCCTTCGCCACCGACGGCCTGCTCGTGCTGGCCCAACGCGCACTCACCCCGTGGGCGCGCGATCGCGGCCCCGCCCGGCGCCGCGGCCGCGCCGCGCGCCGCCGGGCCGCCGATACCACCGCCGCGCGGGCCGGAGAGGGGGCGGCAGCGTGAGCCTCCTCGCCGACGTGGCCTCCTGGTTCGCCCAGCCGGAGCAGTGGAGCGGTCCGGGCGGCATCCCCGTGCGCTTCGCCGAGCACCTCTACTACTCGCTGCTGGCGCTGCTGGCCGCCGCCGTGATCGCGATCCCCGTCGGTCTGCTCACCGGCCACACCGGCCGCGGCGGTTTCGCGGCCATCAGCCTGGCCAACTTCGCCCGCGCCCTGCCCACCATCGGCGTGCTCACCCTGGTCGTGCTGGGTATGGGGCTGGGCCTGGTTCCGGTGCTGGTGGCGCTGGTGGCGCTGGCCGTACCGCCCGTCCTGGTCAACACCTACGAGGGGGTGCGCGGTGTCGATCCCCAGCTCACCGACGCGGCCCGGGGCATGGGTATGCGCGGCCGCGAGGTCCTGTGGAGCCTGGAGATACCGATGGCCATGCCGCTGATCCTGCTGGGCCTGCGCACCGCCGCCATCCAGGTCGTCTCCACGGCCACCATCGCCGCCTACGTAGGCATCGGCGGGCTGGGCCGGTTCATCGTCGACGGCCAGTCCCAGCAGATCATCGAGCAGATCCTGGGCGGGGCGCTGTTGGTGGTCCTGCTGGCCCTGGCGGTCACGACCCTGTTCGCCCTGCTGCGCCGCCGGGTGATCGCCCCCGGGCTGCGCGCCCGCTCCGCCGCCTCCCCCGCGAACTGACCGCACCCGCATCCGCACCCGCACAACGAGAAGGTGAACCATGCGCACTCCGACGCGAACCGCGATCGCCACAGCGCCCTTGCTCCTCCTGGCCGCCTGCGGCGGAGGCGGGGACCCCTACTCCGGCGAGGACCAGGGCGGCGGTGAAGGCGGCGGCGCTGTCGTCGTGGGCTCGGCGAACTTCCCCGAGAGCACCCTGCTGGCCCACATCTACGCCAAGGCGCTCGAAGCCGAGGGCATCACGGTGGAGACCCAGCTCGACATCGGAAGCCGCGAGGTCTACTACGACCAGGTCACCGAGGGCAACCTGTCGGTCTTCCCCGAGTACAACGGAGGGATCCTCTACCACCTGAACCCCGAGGCCGAGTCGGGCACCACCGAGGAGACCAACCAGGCGGTGCGCGAGGAGCTGCCGGAGGAGTTGACCATCCTGGAGTCCGCGCCGGCGCAGAACAAGGACTCCATCACCGTGACCCGGGAGACCGCCGAGGAGCACGGCCTCAGCACGATCGGCGATCTGGCCGAGGTGGCCGACGACATGACCCTGGGCGCCCCCGCCGAGTTCGAGAACCGTCCGCAGGGCGTGTCCGGGCTGCAGGACGTCTACAGCGTCGAGTTCGGGGAGTTCCGGCCGCTGGAGGGCAACCTGCTGGTGGAGGGCTTGCGCGGCGGCGACGTGCAGGCCGCGAACCTGTTCACCACCGACCCGGCGTTCACCACGGGCGACTTCGTGGCGCTGGAGGACCCCGAAAACCTGTTCGGCTCGCAGAACGTCACCCCGCTGGTCAACGAGGAGGCGGTCGACCAGCAGGCCCGCGAGGTCCTGAACTCGGTTTCGGCCGAGCTGACGACCGATGCGCTGATCGAACTGGACGCCCGGGTGCAGCTCGACCACGAGGAGGCCGACGAGGTCGCCGCCGACTGGCTGAAGGACACCGGGCTGGCCTAGGCACGCCGCGCACCGCGCACGCCGGACGACGGCGGCGCGGCGCCGGACATCCCGCGTCAGGCGGGCGGCGCCGCGCCGCCGATCCGGGGCGCCCCACGGAGGGCGGGCGCCTGCGGTCGAGACGGGGGCGAGGGCGTGTACGCCGCGGCCGGCATGGCCCTTCGTGGCCGCGGTTCGGCGGTCAGAGGATCATGGCCAGGATGAGCCCGGCCACCAGGATTCCCAGCGCGGTGTAGAAGCCGTCCATGCCTCCATTGGACGATGCCCCGGCCGGTGGGTGAACTAGCCCGGCCGCACAGAAACCCGTGGCGGACCCTCCGCGAAGAGTTATCTCTCTAGCGAGTTTGGCTCAGCCCAGAGCGCGGTATCGGCTGCCGTAGCGGATCAGCGGACGCGCATCGGCCGGGCGCTGGGTGCCCACGGCCGGCAGCGTCTCGACAGCGGCGATGTAGACGACGTGGTCACCGGCTTCCACCCGCTGCCGGACCGAGCACTCCAGCGCCGCGATGGCGGTCTCCAGCACCAGCGCGCCGCTGTGCTCGCCGCGCCGGTGGGGCTCGCTCGCCAGCAGCAGCCGCGCGCTGGGCCGCCCTTCGGCGGAGAACCGGCCCGCCACCGCCCGCTGGCCCTCGCCCAGCACGTTGACGGCGAACGTCCCCTGGGTGTCGATCACCTCGCACAGGTAGCTCTCCGCGGAGAACCCGACCATGATCAGCGGCGGCTCGGCCGAGACCGAGGTGAAGGAGCTGACGGTGCTGCCGACGTCGTCGCGGTCGTCCTGGACGGTCACCACGGTCACCCCCGTGGCGAAGCGGGACACGGTCTCGGTGAACTCCGCCGCTCCGGGGCTCACCTGACCTCCCAGCCGCCGGGCATGGTCAGCGACACGGCCGCGGGCAGGCCCGCACGCGCCGCCATCTCCTGCAGGTCCGGGGCCAGCGCCGACTGGGGCGCGGTGGCGCGGTCCTCGCTGGACTCGGCAGGCTTCAGCCGCTCCCACGGGCCGGCGACGGGGAAGGACCGCAGTCGGCCGCCGGGCAGGTCGGCCTTCTCGCGAGCCAGGCGCACCGCCGCGGGCAGTCCGCCCAGGTCGTCGACCAGGCCGCCCTCGCGGGCGTCGCGACCGGTGAGGATGCGCCCGCGCGCCACCGCGTCGACCTGCTCGTCGCTCAGCCCGCGGGCGCGGGCGACCTTGCCGGTGAAGTCGGCGTAGGTGTGGTCGAGCGCGGCGTTGACGCGCTCCCACTCCGACTCGCTGAACCCGCGGTCGGAACCGAGCATCGCCGCGTGGGCGCCGCCGTCGACCGACTCGTTGTTGACTCCCAGCCGCTCCATCAGGCCCGACAGCACCGGCTTGCCGATGTAGACGCCGATGGAGCCGGTGAGGGTGCCGGGCCGGGCCACGATCGCGTCGGCGTCCATCACGATGTAGTAGCCGCCGGAGCCGGCGATGTCGCCGAGCGAGGCCACGACCGGGGTGCCCGCCTCGCGGGTGAGGGCGACCTCGCGGCGGATGATGTCGGAGGCCACCGCGGAACCGCCGCGGCTGTCCACGCGGAAGACGACGGCGCGGACGTTCCTGTCGCGGCGAGCGGCGCGCAGGGCGGCCGCGGCCGTGTCGGCGCCTACCGTGGTCCCGCCCATCGCCGAGCGGCGGCTGCGCCCGCTGGTGATCATGCCGGTGGCGGTGATCAGGGCGATGTAGCCGCCGGGGCGCACGGGCACCCGTTCGGCGACCAGGGCGCGGTGATGGTAGCGGCCCACGTACAGCAGCCGCGTTCCGGCGGCGTCCGAGTCGGAGCGGGCAGCGCCGTCGCCGCCGGCCCGGTCGCCGTCGTTGTCGGCGCCGTCGTCGGAGCCGGCTTCCGTCCCGCCCCCGGATGCCGGGGACGAGGATGCGAAGCGGGCGCGCAGGTCGGCGTAGACCTCGTCGCGGTAGGCCAGCCGGTCGACCAGCCCGGCCTCCTGCGCCTCGCGCGCCAGCAGCGGAGCGCGGTCGACGAGTTCGCGGACCCGCTCGGCGGTCAGCCCGCGGGCCTCGGCGACACCCTCGACGACCTGCTCGCTGAGCGAGGCCACCAGCCGCTCGGTGATCTCGCGGTGCGGCTCGGTGTAGCCCTGCTCGGTGAACTGGTTGGGGGCGTTCTTGTACTCGTGGCGGGCGCCGCCTTCGAAGCGCACCCCCAGCCGCTCGGCCGCACCGCCGAAGAACGTGGTGCCCACGCTCAGCCCGGTCAGCCCCACCGCCCCCGTGGGGACAACGGAGATCTCGGCGAAAGCGCAGGCCAGGTAGTAGGAGGCGGTTCCGGGGCCGAACTCGCCGAAGGACTCCGCCCACGCGACGGTGTCCTTGCCGGCGGCGCGGAACGACGCGACCGCGTCGCGCACCTCCTGCACCTTGGCGAAGCCCAGGGGCCGCCCGTCGATCTTGGCCACCAGCGCCTTGACGCGCGGGTCGTGCGCACCGCGGCGGACGCCCTCGACGACGTCGCGCAATCGCTGGTGGCGCCGGGCCAGGATCTGCCCCAAGGGGTCGCTCGGCGCCTCCTCCGCGAGGCCGTCGGTGAGGTCGAGTTCCAATATGAGCGGGCCGCTGCGCCGCTGCTGGAGGCGGGAGAAAGGACCGGGCAGCTTGACTGGTTGCACCATGCCCCCAGGCTATTGACTTCCGCTCCCCGGGTTAAATCCCGGGAATTCCCACTGCGGCCGGGCGGCGGTTCGGTCCTACCACTACGCAGGGTGACCGGGGTCCGCCTCCAGGCCGGCGGCCGGAGCACCCGCCCGGCCCCATCGGTGGCGCGGTGGTCGATTCGGACCGTTATCGTCGTGGGGTCAAGCGTGGATGCAGAAGGGAAGCCCATGTCCGGCATGTCCGGTTCATCGCGGTCGCGAACCGCGGCCGCGGCCGCAGCCGCGGCCCTCGCACTGCTGGTGTCGGGGTGCGCAAGCGGCGGCTCCGGTGACTCCGGTGCCGCACCCAGCCCTCAGTCGACCTACAGCGCCGTGGTCGCCGCCGCCGAGCCGACCCCGGACACCGACGACTTCAGTGTGGTCGAGATCCAGGGCATCAAGATCGGCGCTCCTCAGAACTGGAGCATCGACAAGACCGGCGGACTGCTGTGCATGCGCCCGCCGGGCCAGGACTCCTGCGGCTACGGCGCGGTTCAGGTCATCCCGCACGTGGCTGAGAACGACCCGAACGACTGGCCCAAGAAGCAGTTCAACAAGCCCGACGGCTGGGCTTCGGACCCCACCTCCTGCCGCAGCCTGGGCACCGCCGATTCGGGCGGGGCGGGCGTCACCGGCGCTGAGCAGCTCGATGTCGACAACCCCCAAGGACTGACCCAGCACGCCGACGGGCTGCGGTCCCACCATCGCGAGTGGGAGGTCTCCTGCGACAACGGCGACACCTTCGAGACGCGGTTGTGGTTCCTGCCGGAGAGCGACATCGCCGTCTACGTGTGGTCGGTCGACGCCCAGTACTCCGCGCTCTACGACGAGATCGCCGCCTCCATGAACACCGACGACTACAAGCGCGACTGAGACCCGCCGCCCACCGTGTCGGCGCGGCCGCCCGAGCGCCCGGGCGGCCGCGCCGCGGTGCGCATCAGGCAGGCGCCAGCCAGACCGTCCCCAGCGGCGGCAGGGTCACCTCCGCCGATGCGGGCTGGCCGTTCCACTCCACCGCCTCGGCCCGTACGGTGCCCGCGGAGCCGACGGCGCCGACTCCGCTACCGCAGTAGGCCTGGGAGTCGGTGTTGAGCACCTCGCGCCACAGGCCCGTGCGGGGCAGGCCCACGCGGCGGGCCGTGTGCACCTCCGGCGAGAAGTTGACCAGGCACGCCAGCTCCGTCCCGTCCTCGCCGCGGCGCAGGTAGGCCAGCGTGTTGCCGGCGGCGTCGCCGCCCTCCAGCCAGATGAACCCGGCCGGGTCGGTGTCCAGCGACCACAGCGCCGGGGAGTCCCGGTAGACCCGGTTGAGTTCGGCCACCAGCGAGCGCACCCCCCGGTGGTAGGCGTGGTCGAGCAGCCACCACTGCACACCCTCCTCGTGCGACCACTCGTCGCCGTGGCCGATCTCGGAGCCCATGAACAGCAGCTGCTTGCCCGGGTGCGACCACATGAAGCCCAGCAGCCCGCGCAGTCCGGCGAAGCGCCGCCACTCGTCGCCGGGCATCTTGTACAGCAGCGAGCCCTTGCCGTGCACGACTTCGTCGTGCGACAGCGGCAGCACGTAGTTCTCGCTGTAGGCGTAGACCATCGAGAACGTGATCTCGTTGTGGTGGTGCTGCCGGTGGATCGGGTCGCGCTTGACGTACTCCAGGGTGTCGTGCATCCACCCCATGTTCCACTTGAAGCCGAATCCGAGTCCGCCGTGCTCGATGGGGCGGGAGACGCCCGGCCAGGCGGTGGACTCTTCGGCGACCATGATGATGCCGGGGTTGCGGCGGTAGGCGGTGGCGTTGAGCTCCTTGAGCAGCTCCAGCGCGTCGGCGTTCTCGCGTCCGCCGTGCTCGTTGGGCGCCCAGTCGCCTCCCTCGCGCGAGTAGTCCAGGTAGAGCATGGAGGCGACCGCGTCCACGCGCAGGCCGTCGATGTGGAACTCCTCCAGCCAGTACAGCGCGTTGGCGATGAGGAAGTTGCGCACCTCGGTGCGGCCGTAGTCGAAGATCAGCGTGTCCCAGTCGGGGTGTTCGCCGCGGCGCGGGTCGGGGTGCTCGTAGGTGGGCGAGCCGTCGAAGCGCGCCAGCGCCCACTCGTCCTTGGGGAAGTGCGCCGGTACCCAGTCCACCAGCACGCCGATACCGGCTCTGTGCAGCTCGTCGACGAGCGTGCGGAAGTCGTCGGGCGATCCGAAGCGCGACGTGGGCGCGTAGTAGGAGGTCACCTGGTAGCCCCAGGACCCGCCGAAGGGGTGCTCGGCCACCGGGAGGAACTCCACGTGGGTGAAGCCCATCTCGCGGACGTGGGCCACCAGCTGGGTCGCCAGCTCCAGGTAGGACAGTCCGGGCCGCCAGGATCCGAGGTGCACCTCGTAGACGCTCATCGGGCGGCGCTGCCACTCCTGGGTCTTGCGCTCCGCCAGCCACGCGTCGTCGCGCCAGGTGTAGCGGGAGGTGTGGACGACCGAGGCGGTCTGGGGCGGGCGCTGGGCGGCGAAGGCCATGGGGTCGGCCTTGTCGCGCCACACGCCGTCGCGGCCCAGGATCTGGAACTTGTACAGCGTCCCGTCGCCGGTACCGGGCACGAACAGCTCCCACACGCCGCAGGAGCCCAGCGAGCGCATGGGGTGGGCGGTGCCGTCCCAGTGGTTGAAGTCGCCGATCACCCGGACGCCCTGCGCGCCGGGCGCCCATACGGCGAATCCGGTCCCGCTGACCTCGCCCATGGGGGTGCGGTAGGTGTGCACGTGGGCGCCCAGGGCCCGCCAGAGCTCCTCGTGGCGGCCCTCCCGGATCAGGTGCAGGTCGAGTTCGCCGAGGGTGGGCAGGTAGCGGTAGGGGTCGTCGGCGACCGTCTCGACCACGCCGCCGCGGCCGTCGTCGTAGGCCACGGCCAGCCGGTAGTCGCCGGGATCGGCGCCGGGCAGGGTGGCGGCGAAGAGGCCCTGGTGGACGTGCGGCAGCTCGACGCGGGTGCCGTCCTCCAGCACCGCGTGCACCGACCGCGCCAGGGGGCGCAGCGTGCGCACGGCGGTGCCGTCGGCGGCGGGGTGGGCGCCGAGCAGGCTGTGCGGGTCGTGGTGGCGGCCGGCGACCAGCCGGTCGGTCTCTGCGGTCAGTTCTGCGGCGGGGACGCTCATGTGTATCGCGGCCATCCTGGGAGTGTCGTTGCGGGTCGGTCGGTTCACGCGGCCAGCGCCGCGATGGAGTCCAGCGGGATGCGCAGCCACGAAGGGCGGTTGTGCGCCTCGTAGAGCACCTCGTAGACGGCTTTGTCGTATTCGAAGGCGCGCAGCACGGTCTGGTGCTTCTCGGGGTCCACTCCGCCGCCGTAGGCGTATCCCGCGCTGAAGGCGTCGCGGTTGCGCTGGGCCCAGGCGCGCGCGGCCGGGGCCAGTTCGGGTGCCGCGGAGGAGCCCACGAGCTGGTAGCGGGCGGCGTAGTCGAACGAGCGCAGCATCCCGGCGACGTCGCGCAGCGGGCTGGAGGGGCGGCGGCGCTCCTCGACGGGGGCGGCGGGCTCGCCCTCGAAGTCCAGCAGCACCCACCCGGCGTCGGTGCGTACCACCTGGCCCAGGTGGTAGTCGCCGTGCACCCGCTGTATCGGCAGCGGCTCGTCGACCTCGGCCAGGGCCTCGTAGGCACTGCGCAGTACCCCGACATAGGGCTGCAGCTCGGGCACCTCGGCGGTGGCCTGGCGCAGCCGGTCGAGCATCGACCGGGCCAGCTCGCGCAGCGCGTGGGAGGAGAGCACGTCGGTGGGGAGCTCGCGGGCGAGGGCGCGGTGCACGGCCGCGGTCGCCGCGCCCAACCGCTCGGCTTCGCCCGCGAAGTCGCCGCCGGCATCGGCGGGAGCGAGACCGGGGGCGTCGTAGAGGTCGCGGACGCTGGTGGCGGCCAGCACCCACCCGTCGGTCGCGCTGCGCATGTACTCCTGCAGCATCGCCAGCGTGGTGGGGACCGGCCGGCCGTCCTGGGACACGTCGGTCTCGATCCAGGCGTAGGGGCGCGCCACATAAGGGGAGCCGGCCAGGGCGGCGGTCAGCTCCAGGTCGGGGTTGAGGCCGGGCCATAGCCGGCGGAAGGACTTGAGCACGTAGTCCTCCCCGTAGACCAGGGAGGTGTTGGACTGCTCCCCCCTGAGCACGAGGCTGCGCTGCCCGGCGTGCACGTCGTTGCCGTCCAGGCGGCGGAACCGCACCGGTGCCGGAGTCCCGCTCGGGGCGGGACCGCCGATGGCGTCCGCCTCGACGCCGTCGGCGGCGGCGAGGCGGTCCAGCAGGAGCGCGGTCAGCTCGGGATCGTGTGCGGCGTCGTAGACCGTGCGCGAAAGGCCCCCTAGGCGGCACACGCCGATTGCGGCGTGTGCCAGCTCCTCGCGCAGCGTCCCGGCCGGGCGCAGCCCGAGGAGCACCTGGTACCGGGATACGGAGTCCCGCTGACCGACCTCGACGACCAGGACGCGCAGTCCCGGATCACCGCAGACCAGCGGATGCTCCGCTTGGACCGTGACGGTCTCGATGGGTGCCCCCTTTCCGGCGAACCACCGCTGTCGTGGGATCCAGTCGGCCAGGAGCTCCTCAAGCTGAGTCATCTACGAGAGTCCTCTTCCGCTTATCGCCGCGGCCGGGAGGGGCCCGATGCGGTCGAGGCGCCGCCGGCGGACCCGTGGGCCGCCGCGGTGCCCGAACCGCTCGCCGCGACCGCCGGCCGCTGCCGCGCGGTCGCCGTGCCAGGCCGCGGAGTCGTTCGCGTTTGTCGGTTGCGGTCGTCGGTGGTCGGGCCGTCGGCCTCGTCGACGGGAGGCAGTTGGAACCAGTAGAAGCCGTGGCCCGGCAGCGTCAGCAGGTAGGGCAGCTCGCCGATGGCGGGGAAGCGCACCCCGCCCATGCACTCGATGGGCGTGACGCTCTCGAACCGGCGCAGGTCGAGTTCGACCGGCTGCGGGAACCGCGACAGGTTGTTGACGCACAGCATCCGGTCGTCGCCGTACTCGCGGACGAAGGCGAGCACGCTGGGATTGCTGGCGTAGAGCTCGGTGAAGTCGCCGGTGCCGAAGACGGGGTGCCGCTTGCGGATCTGGATCATCTTGCGGGTCCAGTTCAGCAGCGAGCCGGGGTCGTCGCGCTGGGCCTCGACGTTGAGCGCTTGGTAGCCGTGGATGGGGTCCATGACCAGCGGCAGGTACAGCCGGGCCGGGTCGCAGCGGGAGAACCCGGCGTTGCGGTCGGAGGTCCACTGCATCGGGGTGCGCACAGCGTCGCGGTCGCCCAGCCAGATGTTGTCGCCCATGCCGATCTCGTCGCCGTAGTAGAGGACCGGCGATCCGGGCAGCGACAGCAGCAGGGCGGTGAACAGCTCGATCTGGTTCTTGTCGTTGTCCAGCAGGGGCGCCAGGCGCCTGCGGATGCCGACGTTGGCGCGCATCCGCGGGTCCTTGGCGTACTCGGCGTACATGTAGTCGCGTTCTTCGTCGGTGACCATCTCCAGCGTCAGCTCGTCGTGGTTGCGCAGGAAGATCGCCCACTGGCAGTTGCGCGGGATGCGCGGCGTCTGGGCGAGGATCTCCGAGATCGGGTAGCGCTGCTCGCGGCGCACGGCCATGAACATCCGCGGCATCAGCGGGAAGTGGAAGTTCATGTGGCACTCGTCGCCGCCGGCCTCGAAGTCGCCGAAGTAGTCGACGACGTCGGCGGGCCACTGGTTGGCCTCGCTCAGCAGCACCCGGTCGGGGTAGAGGCGGTCGACCTCGGAGCGGATGCGCTTGAGGAACTCGTGGGTCTCCTTGAGGTTCTCGCAGTCGGTGCCCTCGCGCTCGTAGAGGTAGGGCACCGCGTCCAGTCGGAAGCCGTCGATGCCCAGGTCCAGCCAGAAGCGCAGCACCTCCAGGATCGCCTCCTGCACCGCCGGGTTCTCGAAGTTGAGGTCGGGCTGGTGGGCGAAGAACCGGTGCCAGTAGTACTGCCCGCGGACCTCGTCGTAGGTCCAGTTGGACTGCTCTGTGTCGACGAAGATGATCCGGGCGTCGCTGTAGCGCTCGGTGGTCTCCGACCAGACGTAGAAGTCGCCGTAGGGGCCGTCGGGATCCTCGCGCGAGGCGGTGAACCACGGGTGCTGGTCGCTGGTGTGGTTCATAACCAGGTCGGCGATGACCCGGATGCCGCGGCGGTGCGCCTGGTCGACCAGGTCCACGAAGTCGGCGATCTGCCCGAACTCCGGCAGGATCTTCATGTAGTCGGAGATGTCGTAGCCGCCGTCGCGCAGCGGCGACTCGTACAAGGGCAGCAGCCAGACGCAGTCGATGCCCAGCCATTCGAGGTAGTCGAGCTTGTCGATCAGACCGCGCAGGTCGCCGGTGCCGTCGCCGTTGGAGTCGTGGAAACCGCGGACGAGCACTTCGTAGAAGACCGCGTGCTTATACCAGTACGGCTCGCGGGGCTTCTCGTGGGTGAAGGTATCGGGCACGGCCGCGATGGGCGTCTGACTGGTGCCTTGCACCGGCTCTTGTGTGGTCACGAGGCTACTCCACGAGTTGGCTTTCCAGCGCCTGCCGCTTCAACGGCCCGGTGCGCGAAGAGCGGTGCGCCTTAGAGGAAGGCAGAACCCTTTAGCGCGAGCCTTGTCCAGCGGGGCCTGCTGTGAATATGTGTGCGGACTGGAAACGCGGGTCAAGGCGGACATAATTCGCCTCTCCCCAGATGTAAGACTGCCCGGATATCTGATCTGTCACGGTGATCCGGGATCCGGGGTCGAACCCCAGAGCGGGAAGGTCGAGCCGCACCGTAGCCTCATGCGCGTGGTGCGGATCGAGATTCACGACGGCGATCACGACGTCGTCGAGATCGTTTTCGCCTGCCCCGGCCAGCCGTTTGGAAAAGCAGATGAGCTCCGGGCGGTCGGCATGGTGGAACCGCAGGTTGCGCAGTTCCTGCAAGGCAGGGTGTTCGCGCCTGAGCGAGTTTAGCTTGCGCAGCAGGGGCGCGATGGTATTTCCAGCCGAGTCGGCCGCGGCCCAGTCGCGGGGTCGGTACTGGAATTTCTCCGAGTCGAGGTATTCCTCGCTCCCGGGGTTTATCGGGGTATTCTCGCAGAGCTCGTAGCCGGAGTAGACGCCCCACGCCGGAGACGCCAGGGCCGCGATCACCGCCCGCACCTCGAAGGCGGGCCTCCCGCCCTGCTGGAGGTAGCCCGAGAGGATGTCGGGGGTGTTGGTGAAAAGGTTCGGGCGCATGTAGGTCGCGGAGTCCCGGGAGAGCTCGGTGAGGTAGTCCTCCAGCTCCTCCTTGGAATTGCGCCACGTGAAATACGTGTAGGACTGGTGGAACCCGGCTTTGGCCAGCGCCGCCATCATCGCCGGGCGGGTGAAGGCCTCCGACAGGAAGACCACGTCGGGATCGTCGGCGGCGATCTCGCCCAGCAGCCGCTCCCAGAACGCCACAGGCTTGGTGTGCGGGTTGTCCACGCGGAAGATGCGCACGCCGCGCTCCATCCAGAACCGCACGATCCGCAGGACCGCGGCGTAGATCCCCTCGGGGTCGCCGTCGAAGTTCAGCGGGTAGATGTCCTGGTACTTCTTGGGCGGGTTCTCGGCGTAGGCGATGGAGCCGTCGGGGCGGCGGGTGAACCACTCGGGGTGCTCCTGCACCCAGGGGTGGTCGGGCGAACACTGCAGTGCCAGATCCAGCGCGATCTCCAGGCCCTGTTCGGCGGCCTCGGCCACGAACTCCTCGAAGTCGGCGACGGTTCCCAGGTCGGGGTGGACGGCGTCGTGGCCGCCCGCCTCGGACCCGATCGCCCAGACCGAGCCGGGATCGCCGGGGCCGGCGGCGAGCGCGTTGTTGGGGCCTTTGCGGAAGGAGTGCCCGACCGGGTGGATCGGAGGCAGGTAGACGACGTCGAAGCCCATTTCGGCGATGGCGGGCAGCCGCTTGGCGGCGGTGGCGAAGGTCCCCGAGCGCCAGGCGCCGCGGTCGCCGTCCATGACCGCGCCCTCCGAGCGCGGAAAGAACTCGTACCAGGAGCCCACCAGCGCGCGGCGGCGGTGCACCACCAGGGGGAAGCGCTTGGTGCGGGTGACGTGCTCGCGCAGCGGTTCGGCCGCCAGCCGGGCACCGACCTCGGGGCCGGCGGCCGCGGCCAGGCGCTCCTCGGGCGTGCGCGAGCCGTCGCGCAGCAGGGCTGCGGTGCGGGCCATCTCGGGGCGGCGCGGGACGCGCCGGGCGGCGCGGTCGAACAGGCGCGCGCCCTCCTCCAGCACCAGTTCGACGTCCTGGCCCAGCGGGATCTTGACGGAGGCGTCACGGCGCCAGGTGGCGATGGGGTCGCTCCAGGACTCGACGCTGAAACTCCATCGGCCCTCGTGGCCGACGGTGACGTCGGCGCCGTAGCGGTCGGTTCCGGGCGCGATCTCGCGCATCGGGCTCAGCGAGTGCCTGCGGCCCCGCGGGTCGTAGAGGACGACGGCGGCGCCCAAGGCGGCGTGGCCCTCGCGGATCACCGTGGCCCGGACGGGAAGGGTCTCGCCGGCGGCCGCCTTGGCGGTGCCGTAGCCCAGGACGGGTGAGACGTCGAGAATGGGAATACGTCCAATCACAGGTGCACCATCATTGTCGTCATGCCCGATTTTTGATCGGGTTGTCGGGTTTTCCGGGTCGACCCTGCGAGCCGCTGGTGCCACGGTGTCCGTGTGGCACGCCTGAGCCGTGTTCGGGCAGCCCGTGGCACCCGAATGGCCGTTCGATCGGCGTCGGTGATTTCGGTCCGGGCCTGCCCCTCTGTCTATCGTCAGCCCAGAACGCCGGCTGCGCCGACAACCCGAGGCGGGTAATTTTTGTGATTGTCGTCACACAGTCTTGGCGTTCCCCTGACCTGCAGGGATTTCGTGGAGTCAGGATGCGGCAAACCGGACGAAGGTTTATTTTCGGAGCTGGCGCAACTCGCGAACCAGGGGTTTCGGGTGTGTGTGATCCGGTTACACAAGTCCGACTGCGCGTCGGCAAGCACGGGTGCGAGGTTTTTCCCGAAAACTGACGAAATCCGGTATTTACCGGTTTTCGGAGCGATGTGGAGATCCGAAACCGGGGCGCAACGCGGAGTTTCCGTGATCTGTCGCAAAACGGGAGTTGCGGGTCGCGCCGCGGGTGGCGGATTGAGTAGCCTCACGCTGCGTGAAAGCCATTCGCAGGTTCACCGTCCGCACCGCCCTTCCCGACGAGCTGGCGCCCTTGGAGCGGCTCGCCGCCAACCTCCGCTGGGCCTGGCATGCCCCCACACGCGAGGTCTTCGCCTCGGTGGACGCCGAGGTATGGCAGCGCTGCGGCCGCGACCCCTTCCGCATGCTCGGCGAGGTCCCCGCGGACCGGTTCACCGAGCTCGCCTCCGACGAGGGGTTCCTCTCCCGGCTGCACGCAGTCGACGCCGACCTGGCCGCCTACGTCGAGCACGACCGCTGGTACCAGCACTACGCCCGCGAGCGCGAGGCACCCGCGGCCATCGCCTACTTCTCCGCCGAATACGGCCTGACCGCGGCGCTGCCCCAGTACTCCGGCGGCCTGGGCATCCTGGCCGGCGACCATCTCAAGAGCGCCAGCGACCTCGGGGTCCCCGTGATCGGGGTGGGACTGCTGTACCAGCACGGCTACTTCAGCCAGGCGCTCTCGCCCGAGGGCTGGCAGCTGGAGGACTACCCCGAGGTCGACCCGCGCGGACTTCCGCTGTCGCAGCTGCGCGACGAGGACGGCGCCCCTCTCGGCATCGGCCTGGACCTGCCCGGCGGGCGGCGGCTCAGCGCGCGGGTGTGGGTGGCTCGGGCCGGACGCGTGCCCCTGCTGCTGCTTGACGCCGCGCACGAGGACACCCCCGCCGAGCTGCGCGGGGTCACCGACCGCCTCTACGGCGGCGGCAAGGAGCACCGCCTGCGCCAGGAGCTGCTGCTGGGCGTGGGCGGCGTGCGCGCCGTGCGGGCCTACTGCGGGGTGACGGGCCACCCCGAGCCCGAGGTCTTCCACATGAACGAGGGCCACGCCGGCTTCCTGGGTGTGGAGCGCATACGCGAGCTCGTCGACCGCGGGCTGTCCTTCGCCGAGGCGGCCGAGGCCGCCCGCGCCGGCACGGTCTTCACCACGCACACACCTGTGGACGCCGGGATCGACAGGTTCGACCGGGACCTGGTGCGCCGCCACTTCGCCGACGGCGACTCCGTGACCCCGGGCCTGGAGAGCGAGGACATCCTGCGCCTGGGCGCCGAGGACTTCTCCGGCGGCGACCCCGAGGTGTTCAACATGGCGGTCATGGGCATGCGGCTGGCCCAGCGCGTCAACGGGGTCAGCAGGCTGCACGGCGCGGTCAGCCGCGAGATGTTCCGCGGCCTGTGGCCGGGGTTCGACACCGCCGAGGTGCCCATCACCGCGGTCACCAACGGGGTGCACGCGCGCACATGGGTGGCCGAGGAAGCCCAGGAGCTGGCCCGCCGGGTGGTACCCGACTCCGGCGAGTTCACCAGCGCCGAGGGCTGGCGCAAGGTCACCGGCGCCTCCGAGGCCGAGCTGTGGCAGATGCGCCGCACGCTGCGCGAGCGCCTGGTCGCCGACGTCCGCGAGCGCCTGCGCGAGTCCTGGAGCCGGCGCGGGGCCAGCCAGGCCGAGCTCGGCTGGGTCGACGACGTGCTCGATCCCGAGGTCCTCACCATCGGCTTCGCCCGCCGGGTGCCCTCCTACAAGCGGCTCACCCTGATGCTGCGCGACCGCGAGCGCCTGGCCTCGATGCTGCTGGATCCGGACCGGCCGCTGCAGATCGTCGTCGCCGGCAAGGCCCACCCGGCCGACGAAGGCGGCAAGCGGCTCATCCAGGAGATCGTGCGCTTCTGCGACGACCCGCGGGTGCGCCACCGGATCGTGTTCCTGCCCGACTACGACATGGCGCTGGCGCGGTCGCTGGTGCAGGGCTGCGACGTGTGGCTGAACAACCCGCTGCGCCCGCTGGAGGCCTGCGGCACCTCGGGCATGAAGTCGGCCCTCAACGGCGGGCTCAACCTGTCGGTGCGCGACGGCTGGTGGGAGGAGTGGTACGACGGCTCCAACGGCTGGGCCATCCCCACCGCCGACGGCGTCGAGGACCCCGACCGGCGCGACGCCATCGAGGCGGGGGCGCTCTACGACCTCATCGAGCAGCAGGTCGTGCCGCTGTTCTACGACTTCGACGACGACGGGCTGCCCAAGCGGTGGCTGGAGATGGTCAAGCACACGCTCGTCTCGCTGGGCCCCAAGGTCCTGGCCACGCGGATGGTGCGCGACTACGTCGCCCGCCTCTACCAGGGCGCGGCCGACTCCTCGCGGGCGCTGGCGGCCGGGGACATGCGCGGCGCGCGCGAGCTGGCGGCCTGGAAGCAGCGGGTGCGCGACGCCTGGCCGGGCGTGCGGGTGGACCACGTGGAGATGACCGGCTGCGAAGGGCCGCCGCTGGTCGGCGGCGACCTTCGGGTGCGCGCGTCGGTCGCGCTGGGCGGGCTCAGCCCCGAGGACGTGCGGGTCGAGGTGGCCGCCGGGCGTGTCTCCGACTCCGAGGCGCTGGTGGACCCTGTCGTCGCCGGGATGTCGCCGGCGGAGAGCGGCGCAGGCGGCGGCGACGGGCCGCGGTGCTATTACGGCTCGGTGCCGCTGCGGCGCGCGGGCAGCTGCGGTTTCACCGTGCGGGTGCTGCCGGACCACAGCCTGCTCGGCGACTGCGCCGAAATGGGCCTGGTCGCGGTTCCCGAACCCCCGGAAGGCGCCGCAGCAGGCATCGTGCTGCGCTGAGCCGGCCGGCCGCGCCCGAGGAGGGGGCTGTGGCGGCGCGGCCCAACCGGTGGCCGCCGGCCGCACCGGGCCCGTCCGCCTTGACCTCCGGCATGCCGCGGTCCCCATAATGGAGGTGAAACCGACAGGGGAGCGCTGAGGCGCTGAGAGTGCGGCCGCGACCGCAGACCCTCACACACCTGATCTGGGTAATGCCAGCGCAGGGAGTCGTGAACCCGTCCGCCGGTTCGGTGCGACCGCGCATCCCGCTCCATGCGGGACGCTCGGTGCCCGGCCGGCGCTCTCGGCTCGGGCCCCTCGCTCCGACACGCGAAGGGACCTTCCGTGAGTGACAGCACGCCGTCGACCCCCCAGCCGGACGCGAAGCCGAATGCCCGCGGCAACGCGTTCACCCGCCTGCTCGCGCGGCTGCGCGGCGCGCTGCCGCGCTACCGCACCGTGGACATCGTCGTGCCCGCGGTGCTGGGTGTGGCCATCGGCGTGGTCTTCTGGGCGTGGAACCTGCTGTGGCAGATCTCCGCCCCGCTCTTCGCCTTCTTCCCGCCCGCCCAGGCCGCCATCTACGGCATGTGGCTGCTGCCCGGCGTCCTGGGCGCACTCGTCGTCCGCAAGCCCGGCGCCGCCGTGCTGACCTCCACAGCGGCGGCGTTCGTCTCCATGGTGCTCGGTACCCCCTGGGGTGTGGAGGTCGCCCTGGCCGGCTTCGTGCAAGGCCTGCTGCCCGAACTGGTCTTCGCCGCCGCCCGCTACCGCCGCTGGGGCATGGCGATCTCGGTGCTCGCCGGCGCCGCCGCCGGAGTCGCCCCCGCCGTCTGGGACAACGTCCGCTACTACCCCACCTGGCCGCTTTCCTTCCAGCTCACCTACGGCGTGCTCGTCGTGATCAGCGCCGCGGTCATCGGCGGCGCCGGCGCCCGGCTGCTGACCTCGGCGCTCGCCCGGGCGGGCGCGCTCTCCGCGTTCCCCTCGGCGCGCGGATGAGCCCCGCCGGCGCCGCCGGGGCGCGGGTCGAGCTGGCCGACTGGGGATGGCGCCACTCCGGCCGAAGCGGATGGTCGCTGCGCGGCGTCGACCTCGTCATCGAGCCGGGTCAGCGGGTCCTGCTGCTCGGCGCCTCCGGAGCCGGCAAGAGCACGCTGCTGCACGCCATGGCCGGACTGACCGGCGCCTCCGGCGCCATCTCCGGCGACGAGGAGGGGCGGCTGCGCATCGACGGCGGCCCCGCCGACGCGGCGCGCGGATCGCTCGCCCTGGTCAGCCAGGACCCCGAGACCCAGCTGGTCATGGCCCGCTCCGGCGACGACGTCGCCTTCGGCCCGGAGAACCTCGGCCTGGAGCGCGCGGAGATCTGGACCCGCGTGCACGACGCCTTGGACGAGGTCGGCTTCGGCTACGGCCCCGACCGGCCGACCGCGGCGCTGTCGGGCGGGGAGAAGCAGCGGCTGGTGCTCGCCGGCGCGCTGGCGATGCGCCCGCGCCTGCTGCTGCTCGACGAGCCCACGGCCAACCTCGACCGCACCGGTGCCGACCGCGTGCGGCGCGTGCTGGAGCATCTGCTGCGCGGCAGTGAGGCGACCATGGTCCTCGTCGAGCACCGCGTGGCCGAGGTCGTCGGTGGCGCCGCCAACGCAGGCGAGGCCGAGGAAGCCGTGTCCGGCCTGGTCGACAGGGTCGTGGTGGTCGAACCCGGGGGAGGGGTGGTCGCCGACGGCGCGCCCTCCGCGGTCTTCGCCGGCCACGGCCGCAGCCTGGCCGAGCAGGGTGTATGGGTGCCGGGCCGCGAGCCGCGCCCGCGCCTGCAGCCGGGTACCCCCGGCCCGGCGGTGATCGAGGCCGCCGACTGCACGGCCCGGGCGCCCGGCGGCATCGGCCTGCTCGACTCCCCGGGCGGCCGGGTCCTGCACGGGGCCGCAGCCGAGGTCCGCTCGGGCGCCGCGACCGCCCTGACCGGGCCCAACGGCGCGGGCAAGTCGACGCTGCTGGGTCTGCTGGCCGGGCTTGACGCGCCCGAGGCGGGCACCGTGGCGCCGCGCGGCCGCCTGGCCGACGTCAGCACGCGCCCGCTGGCGAAGTGGCCGGCCCGGCGGCTGGCGCGCCATGTCGGCACGGTGTTCCAGCACGCCGAGGACCAGTTCGTCACCGCGAGCGTGCGCGACGAGCTCGCCTTCGCCCCGCGCCGTGCCGGGATGGGGCCGCGCGAGGTCCGGCGCCGCGTGGACGAGCTGCTGGAACGCCTGCGGCTCACCGGCCTCGCCGCCGTCCACCCCTTCACCCTCTCGGGCGGGGAGAAGCGGCGGCTGTCGGTGGCGACGGCGCTGAGCTCGGGCGCCTCCCACGCCCCCGACGTGCTGCTGCTGGACGAACCGACGTTCGGTCAGGACATGCGCACCTGGCGGGAGTTGGTGGAGCTGCTGGCCGAACTGCGAGCCGACGGCCGCGCCGTGGTCACCGCCACCCACGACTCCGTGCTGCTGGACTGCTTCTGCGATGTCGAGATCGCGCTGAAGGACGGATACACCCGGCCGCCGATCGCCCGTACCGGCGCCGCCGTCGGGGACGGGGATTCGGGCGGTGCCGCGGGTAGCGGCCCCGCCGAGACCGATGGGGGGCACGGGCACGACGGCGAGAGGGGGTCCGGATGAGCGCCGCCGGGGCCCACGGGGGAGAGGAGCGCCCACGGGCGCGTAGCCGACCGGGCCCGAACCGGGTCGCGGCCGCCGAGCCGGCGACGGCGAAGCGGGAACCGGTTCCGGCCGGCGGCGGGTCGGCCTCGTCCGACGGCACGGACACCTGCGGCTCCGGCGCCCGGCCTGCGGGCCGCGGTTTCGCACGGCGGGCGTGGCTGCCGGGGGCCGACCCCGCGGGCAAGCTGCTGGCCGCCGTGCTCGTCACCGCGGGGCTGATACCGGTCGTGGATCCGGTGACGTCCGGGATCGTCCTTGCCGCCGGACTGATGCTGGTGCCCTTCGCCGGGCTGGGCCGGGCCCGGCTCCTCGCGCTGAGCGTCCCGCTGCTGCTGATGGGGACATCGATCGGCCTGGTCAATCTCGTCTTCGGCGAAGAGGGGCCGATGGGGGCGCTCGGAGCCGCGGCGCGCCTGCTGGCGATCGCACTGCCGAGCCTGCTCGCCGCGATCACCAGCGACCCCACCGACATGGCCGACTCCCTGGTGCAGCGGCTGCGGGTGCCGGAGCGCCCGGCCATCGCGGTGCTCGCCGCGCTGCGGCTGGTGCCGCTGCTGGTGGAGCACTGGCGCGCCCTGGGGCGTGCCCGTCGCGCCCGCGGCCTGGACGCCGGCGGCAACCCTGCGCGCGCGGTCGCGATCTTCGCGGGCAAGGCCTTCGCGCTGCTGGTGCGCGCGATCCGCACCGGCACGCTGCTGGCGATGGCCATGGACGCCCGCGGCTTCGCGGGCGGGCCGCGCAGCCACGCCCGCCTGAGCGTCTGGCGAAGGGGAGACACCGCCCTCATCGCAGGAACACTCCTCCTGCTGGGCACGGCCCACACCCTCTCGCTCGCCGCCGGCACCTGGACGCCGCTCACGTTCTGAGGGACCTCGGCGATCCCGGGCGGTCCCGGACCCGCCGCCGCTGGGAAACCGCGCGGCGGTGCGGGTCGGCGACTGCGGGATCGGCGCTTCGCGGGGTCCCTCCGGGTGGCGGCCCGCAGGGCGGGCAATGGTAGGTATTGATGCGCGAGCGCCGGAAGGCCGGGCGCGGGCGCCCGACGGCGTCTTCGGCCCGGCCGGACTGCGGCGGGGCAGCCGATGTCGGGAGAGGACCGGATGACGACTGTGGACGAGGGCGCGGGCGAGTTCGTCCGGGTGGAGCGCGACGCGGACAACCCGGCGGTGGCCGTGATCCGGCTGGACCGGCCGAAGATGAACGCCCTCGACGCGCAGATGCAGCGGGAGATCAGAACGGCGGCCGAGCGCGTCAGCGCCGATGACGAGGTGCGCGCCGTTGTCGTCTACGGCGGTGAGCGGGTCTTCGCCGCCGGTGCCGACGTCAAGGAGATGTCCGAGATGGGCTTCGCCGAGATGGCGGCCCACTCGCGCGTCCTGCAGGACGCGCTGACCGCCGTGGCGCGCATCCCCAAGCCGGTCATCGCCGCGATCACCGGGTTCGCGCTGGGCGGCGGCTGCGAGCTGGCGCTGTGCGCGGACTTCCGGGTGGTGGCCGAGGACGGCCGGCTGGGCCAGCCCGAGATCCGCCTCGGTGTGATCCCCGGGGCGGGCGGCACCCAGCGCCTTGCCCGGCTGATCGGTCCGGCCCGGGCCAAGGACCTCATCTACACCGGGCGCCACGTCGCCGCGGAGGAGGCCCTGTCCATCGGCCTCGTCGACGCCGTCGTCGCGTCGGCCGAGGTCTACGACCACGCGGTGGCCATGGCCGCCAGTTACGCCAACGGCCCCGCCCTCGCCCTGCGCGCCGCCAAGCAGGCGATCGACGGCGGTCTGGAGACCGACCTGGCCACCGGACTGGAGATCGAGCGGATGCACTTCGCCGGGCTGTTCGCCACCGAAGACCAGAAGGCCGGGATGCGCAGCTTCATCGAGGAAGGCCCCGGCAAGGCCCGCTTCTCGGGCCGCTAGGCCGGTTGGTCGAACGGCGCGAGGAACCTCGCGGGATGCCCTGGAGCCGGTGGCGGGTAGCGGGCGGTTCCCGGAGGGTTCCTGACCGTGTCCGTACGCCTCCGGACGCGACGTCGCACGAAGGGAGGGATCAGACGATGTGGGAACTCGAGACCGAACCGGCCCGGGAACGCCCCGACCTGATGGCCGACCGGGTCGCAGCCGGACTCGAGGGCTGGGAGCCCGCCGCGCGGGTACTGGCGGCGCCCATCGACCCCGATCTGGCCGACACCGGTGAATGCGCCGCCCACTACGGCATCCCGCTGGGAAGCTCGGCCAACTGCGTGGTGATCGCCGCCAAGCGGGCGGGCCGGGTGCGCATGGCGGCGTGCATGGTGCTGGCCACCACCCGTGCCGACGTCAACGGGGTCGCTCGCCGCCACTTGGAGGCCCGCAAGGCGTCCTTCGCCCCCCAGGGCGACGTGGTCGCCGCGACCGGCATGGAGTACGGCGGCATCACCCCCATCGGCCTGCCCCGGGACTGGCCGGTCCTGGTCGACGAGGCGGTGCTGGAGGCGGGCCCCGTGGTGATCGGCAGCGGGCTGCGGTCCTCCAAGCTGGTGCTGCCCGGAGCCGACCTGGCCGCTCTGCCCGGTGCCGAGACGGTCTCGGGCCTGGGGGTGCGCACCGACTGAGCGCCGACCCGCCGCGGTGTGCCTGCGCCCCCGTCGGCGGCCCGCGCACGTTCCGCCGCCGCTCTGCCGGCCCGCCGCCGCGCCCGGCCGGCTCTGCGGACGTGAGCGGGAACGGCGGAGCCGCGGAGGAACCACGGTGCCGCAATGTGCGTCATACTCATGTAGTCGCGGGGACGGCGGATCCCGCGCGGCCCGGTCGCCGCTGCGGTCTTCCCGCGCCGGCGCGACCCGGCTAGCTTTGCCTTGGGGAGTCGCCCGCGGACCGTGGCCTTCGGCCGCGGCGCTGACGGATGTGAGCGTCGTGCGGCGAGAGCGGTGGCGGCTCGGCCGTCGGCCGGATCCGTCTCTGCCGGTCCGGCCATCCCCAGCGGATAGGCTTGATGTCGTGGTGTGCCAGGTTTGAGGGGATGAATTCGCAATGGCAATGTCGGCAGGTTTCCCCGATGGCGAGGAGCTGCCGGAGCGCGTCGGCCCGTACACGATCCGCCGCCGGATCGGCCAGGGCGGCATGGGCGTCGTGTACCAAGCCGTCGATCCCCGGCACGACCGGCTCGTCGCGATCAAGGTGCTGCGCCCCGAGGTCGCCGGCGACCACATCGCCCGCGCCCGGCTCGCGCGCGAGGTCACCACGATGCGCCGCGTGCAGAGCACCAACGTCGCCGAGGTCATCGACGCCGACACCGACGCCGAACTCCCCTGGGTGGTCACCGAGTACGTCCCCGGTCCCACGCTCGACTCCACCGTCACCGACCACGGCCCGCTGCGCGGCAGGGCGCTGAGCCGGTACGTGACGGGCCTGGCGCGTGCGATCAAGGACATCCACGCCGTGGACGTCATCCACCGCGACCTCAAGCCCGGCAACGTCATCATCTCCAACGGCGAGCCGATCGTCATCGACTTCGGCATCGCCCACGCCGTCGACGGCGCCAAGCTCACCCAGACCGGCACGTTCGTGGGTACCCCCAGCTACCTCTCGCCGGAGGTCATCGAGGGCACCGACCTCGGCCCTGCGACCGACATCCACGCCTGGGGCGGCACGGTCGCCTTCGCCTCCACCGGTACTCCGCCCTACGGTGCGGGGTCCTTCGAGGTCATCTTCTTCCGCATCCTCAACGGCGAGATCACCCTCGACGGGATGCCCGAGCAGCTCAAGCCTCTGGTCCAGGCCGCGGTCTCGCGTGACATGTCCGCGCGCCCCACGGCCGCCGAACTCGTCGCCCAGGCCGGCCGGCTCAACCTGGACCTGCCCCTGGACGAGGACGTCGCCACCTACGTGAGCAGCGGGCTGACCGGCAACCACACCATGCAGGCCGCCACCTCCGAGCCCGCGCAGGACGGCACCGGCACGTCCGGCGGCGGAGCTTGGGGCTCCATGGCCGCGGGCGCCGCGGCGGGCGCGGGAGCCGGCGCCCTGGCGGGCTCGGCCGCCGAGGGTGACGGCCCTCGCTCCGAGGCGCACGAGGCGGGTCGCACGATGGCCGCGGGCCACGGCGGTACCGGGTCCGACCAGACGTATGCGGCCGGTGCGGGCGGCGCGGACCGGACGCACGTCGCCGGGTCCGGCGGAGCCGACCAGACCCGCGTCGGCGGTCCCGACCAGACGATGCGCGCCGGACCCGAAGAGTCCCGTTCGCCGGAGCAGTCCGGCATGCTCGGTACCTACGAGGCCGACGAGTCCCAGAGCGCGGGCCCCTCCACCCAGTACTTCAACTCCACTCTGCGCCCTGAGGACTTCCGCGACATCCTCACCCCGGTGGACGAGCGGCCTGCTGCGCAGCGCTCCGGCCACAGCGACGAGTCCGGCGGCCTGCTCGGCAGGTTCCGCGGATCGAGCAGTGACCGCCTCGACGACTACTTCGACTCCGGCGACGACGACAGCGGCTACTACGACGCCTACCGCGAGGCCCGCCCGCTGCCGTGGCTGATACTGATCCCGATCCTGGTCTTCCTCGCCGGCCTCTGCCTGACCGTGCCGCCGCTGGGCCTTGTTGTGGGACTGCTCACAGCGAGCGTCCTGGCCGCGCTCGACACGGTCAAGGCCGAGCACGCCCGGCGCCTGCAGACCCGCGGCCCGCGCAGCTCCGACACCATGGTCATCGCGCTGAGCATGCCCTGGGCGCTGGTGCGCTCGCTGGGCACCAACCTGCTCTACGGGCTGGGCTACCTGTTCGCCGGCATCCTGGTCGGGATCGTGATCACGCTGCTGACCAGCGGCGGCACCAACACCCCCAACTTCGTGGGTTCCTACGCGTTCACCCTGGTGGTGGTGCTGAGCTTCCTGGGGCCCAACGGCCGCGGGGCGGTGCGCCAGGCGCGCTCGGCCGTCGACTCCATCACGATCCGCAACACCTACGTCTACTGGAGTGTGATCGTGGCGTCGGTGCTGCTGGCGATGCTGGTGGTCTCCTACGGCATCGGCTCGGCGCCGTCGTGGTGGCTGATGGGCAACGGGCCCTCCGGCTGGGCGCTCTTCGGCGGCTGAGCGCCGCCGGTTGCCCGGCGCCGCTGCCCCAGCAGGGGCGGGGGCGCGTTCGCCCCAGGGGCTACTAGCCAGTAACATCGGGATGGTATAGCGGTATCCGCAGGCGGGAGGCGTGACGTGAACGCAGCCCGCCCCCCGATGGCAACAGTGCATCTGGCACCGTGAGGGGCCACGGGCGCGCCAGGCGTCCGCGCCGTCCGAGTGGGCGACGCATGGGAGTGCAGGGAGGTCGGCCACCGGCCATGAATATTGTCGTATTGGTCAAGCAGGTCCCCGACACGGCGACCGAGCGCAAACTCTCGTCCGACGACAACACGCTGGACCGCGCGGCGTCGGACGGCGTCATCAACGAACTCGACGAGTACGCCATCGAGGAGGCGCTGCTCCTCAAGGAGAAGCACGGCGGCGAGGTCACCGTCCTGACGATGGGACCCGACCAGGCCACCGACTCGATCCGCAAGGCGCTGTCCATGGGCGCGGACAAGGCCGTACACCTCGTCGACGACGAGCTGCACGGCTCCGACGCGCTGCAGACCGCCTACGCGCTGTCCAAGGCGCTGGGCACCGTGGAGTTCGACCTCGTGGTGCTCGGTTCCGAGTCCACCGACGCCCGTACCGGCGTGGTCGGCGCGGCGCTGGCCGAGTACCTCGGCCTGCCGCAGCTCACCCTCGCCGGCAAGGTCGACGTCGACGGCTCGGCCATCCGCATCCAGCGCGCCACCGACTACGGCTACGACGTCGTCGATGCGCAGCTGCCCGCGGTCGTCTCGGTCGTCGAGAAGATCAACGAACCGCGCTACCCCTCGTTCAAGCTGATCATGCAGGCGAAGAAGAAGCCGGTGGAGAAGTTGTCGGTCGCCGACGCCGGTATCGACGCCGCGCAGGTCGGGCTGGCCAATGCGGCCACCGAGACCTCCGACTTCGCGCCGGCTCCGCCGCGGGCCGCCGGCACCGTCGTCAAGGACGAGGGCGACGGCGGCGCCAAGGCCGCGGAGTTCCTCGCCGAGAAGAAGTTCGTTTAGGTCCGGCGGAGACGAAGGAAGGATTGACAGATGGCTGAGGTCCTCGTCCTCGTCGACCACGTCGACGGAGAGGTCAAGAAGGTCACCACCGAGCTGCTGACCGCCGCCCGCCGCATCGGCGAGCCCGCGGCCGTGTGGGTCGGCGAGGGCGCCGAATCCGGCAAGGCGAAGCTGGCCGAGTTCGGCGCGGAGAAGGTGTACTCGGCTCCGTCCGAGCTGAACGACTACGTGGTCGCGCCCAAGGCCGAGCTGCTCGCGAAGCTGGCCGGCGAGAAGTCGGCCGCGGCCGTGCTCGTCTCGGCGACCCCGGAGAACAAGGAGATCGCCGGGCGGACCGCCGTCAAGCTGGGCTCGGGTGTGCTGACCGACGTGGTCGACATCACCGGCGAGCTGGTCGCCGAGCACAGCGTCTTCGGCGGCGCCACCGTCACCCACTCCCGGGTGCGGTCGGGCGTGCCGGTCGTGGCCGTGCGGCCCAACTCGGTTCCGGCCGAGGCCGCCTCGGGCGCCGGCGAGCTGGAGGAGGCCGCGGTCGAGCTGTCCGAGGCCGCCACGGGCGCCAAGGTCGTCGAGCGCGTCGTGCAGGAGAAGGGCGCGCGCCCCGAGCTGACCGAGGCCGCGATCGTGGTCTCCGGCGGGCGCGGCGTCGGCTCCGACGACTTCTCCGTCGTCGAGGCGCTGGCCGACTCGCTGGGTGCCGCCGTCGGCGCCTCCCGCGCGGCGGTCGACTCCGGCTGGTACCCCAACCAGTTCCAGGTGGGCCAGACCGGAAAGACGGTCAGCCCCAACCTCTACGTCGCCCTGGGCATCTCCGGCGCGATCCAGCACCGGGCCGGCATGCAGACGTCGAAGAACATCGTCGCGGTCAACAAGGACCCCGAGGCTCCGATCTTCGAGCTGTCCGACTTCGGCGTGATCGGCGACCTGCACACTGTGGCGCCGCAGCTCACCGAAGAGGTCGACAAGCGCAAGTAGGCACCCGCCGCCGAGGCGGACCGGCCACGCGGCCCCGGGCACGCCGTCCCGGGGCCGCACGCGTGTCAGCCCCCGGGGCCGCAGAGCCGGGCCGCGGAGCTGCGGGCGAAGGCGCCGCCGTATCCTGGAAAGCGCCATGGTGTACCTGGATCACGCCGCCACGACCGCCGTTCGGCCCGAGGCGATCGCAGACATGACCGAGGAGTTCGGGCGCCTCGGGAACGCCTCCTCCCTGCACGGGGCGGGCCGCCGGGCGCGGCGTGCCGTCGAGGAGGCGCGCGAGAGCATCGCCGAGTCGCTCGGCTGCACCCCCAACGAGGTGGTCGTCACCGGGGGCGGCACCGAGTCCGACAACCTCGCGCTCAAGGGCCTGTTCTGGGCGCGCAACCAGGCCGATCCCGCCCGCAGGCGCATCCTCGTCAGCGCGGTCGAGCACCACGCCGTACTCGACCCGGTGCACTGGCTGGCCGAGTCCCAGGGCGCGGTCTGCGAGGAGGTGCCCGTCGACTCCCACGGCCGCGTCTCGCCCGCCGACCTGCGCGCCGCCATCGCCCGCGACCCCGCCGACGTCGCACTGGTCTCGATCATGTGGGCCAACAACGAGGTCGGCACCGTGCAGCCGGTGCACGAGCTCGCCGCCGTCGCCCGCGAGTACGGGGTGCCCTTCCACACCGACGCCGTGCAGGCGGTGGGCAGCGAACCCGTGGACTTCGCCGCCAGCGGTGTCTCGGCGCTGACCCTCACCGGCCACAAGGTGGGCGGCCCCGTGGGCGTCGGCGCACTGCTGCTGGCCCGCGGCACCGACCCCGTGCCGGTGCTGCACGGCGGCGGCCAGGAGCGCGAGGTGCGTTCGGGCACGCTGATGACCCCGCTGATGCGCGGGTTCGCCACGGCGCTGCGCCTGGCGGCAGAGGAGCGCGAGGACCACGTCCACCAGCTCGCCCGACTACGCGACGGCCTGGTGGCGACCGTGCGCGAGCGCGTGCCCGACGCCGTGCTCAACGGCCACCCGGACCGGCGCCTGCCCGGCAACGCCCACCTGTCCTTCCCCGGCTGCGAGGGCGACGCGCTGCTGATGCTGCTGGACGCCCACGGCATCGAGTGCTCGACCGGGTCGGCCTGCTCGGCGGGTGTGGCCCAGGCCAGCCACGTGATGCTGGCCATGGGCGCCGACACCGAGACCGCGCGCAGCTCACTGCGGTTCTCGCTGGGCCGCGGCTCCACCCGCGCCGACGTCGACGCGCTGGGCGAGGCCATCGGCCCCGCCGTCGAACGCGCCCGCGCCGCCCGCCGCAAGCGCCGCGCGGCCTGACTCCGGGCGAGAGACCCTCCGGAGACCACCCGGCCACCCGCCGCCGCAGAGCCTGCGGCGACGGGCGTGCGTGCGAAGCGCCGTGTGCCCGCCCGTCTGCCCACCACCGCCGATGGCGCTCCGCGCCGCGTGCCCTTCCGATGCCGCCGAGCGCACGTCGCCCACGCGAACGGGACGCCACCGCCGTCGCGACCCGCGGGCCCTGCGTGTGGCCCGTTCTCCTTCGGTCTCGGCCTCGGGCCGGGCGGCCGGGCGGCGCCGCTCAGCCGCCCATTTGGCGGCGGATCGGGCGCATCAGCTGATCGATGGTCTGCCACTCCGGGTCCAGGCGGCTCTGCACCGTGGGCTGGCCCTCGCCCCATTCGCGCACCGCGGCCTCGAAGTCGCTCAGCACGCCGGAGTCGGGGTCCAGGTAGAAGTAGAACTGGCGCTGCCCGCCCGCGGTCTGCTGGGCCAGTAGCGCGCCGTTGTCGTCCAGCATGGCGCGCAGGCCGGCGGCGAACTCGTCCAGCGCCGTGGTCGAGGGCTCGGCCGGCAGCCGGTCGCTGTCGCTGTTGGCATAGGGCAGCGCGACGTGCACATACAGGGTCAGCGCGGGGAAGTCCCGCCGGTGCAGCGGGTGGCGCGCGGCGATCTCGATGATGCCGCGTAGCGGCACCCGCCCCTGCAGGGTCACCCAGCCGCCGCTGCCCATGGTGCTCGCCAGCTGCTCCACCACCGACGGCATGGACGCGGGAGGCAGCGGGTCCAGCGGTTTCTCCACCAGCGGCTCGACCTTGGAGATCCAGCGCACGTAGTCGTCCTCGCCCAAGGCCAGCATCGCCACGTGGTCGCTGACCCCGGTGCGGATCTCGTCGGCCAGGAACATGAAGTCGGGATGGTAGACGCCGATCTCCATCCTGCTGCGCTGCTGGTCGACACGCATCGCCACGGTGCAGTGGGACAGGTCCAGCTCGTGGCCCTCCCACTCGACCGGCTTGCCCAGCCTGTCGTGGTCGCGGGGGAAGGCGGGGAAGAACCGCCAGCCCTGCTCCTGCGGCGCCGCACGCGCCCAGCGCTCGGTGAGGACCCGCGCCTGGTCGTCGGCCCCGGCGCTGAGCGTGAGCGCGTAGTCGCCGCCGCCCTCCAAGGAGGCCAGCGGATCGTCCAGCGCCGCCAGGCGCTCCAGCAGCTGCCCGGGATCGCTGTCCTCGTCCAGGTCGAGGTCGCCCGCGTCGCCGAGGCCGCTGCCGGCCTCCTGCGGCGCCCTGCCGACCTCCCACGTCAGACCGGAGTGGATGCGCCGGACGGCCTCGTCGAGGCGCTCGGCGACGTCCTCGGGCAGCGGAGTGCCGCTTTCGGCGAGATCGGCCAGAGGTGCCCGGAAGTCGGGCCACTGATGCCAGAAACCCTCAACGGCGACGGCGGAGTCGGATTGCGTTGAGCGGCGGCGACGGAACAGAGCCATGGTAAAGATTTTCGCAGAGCCCGAGGGGTGCCGCGCCACCCAGGCGTGTGTGCCGCCCCGCGTCCGCGCCGCTCGGGCTACCGGCGGACCTCCGGTGCGAACCGGTCGAGACGAGGCCGCGCGGGCGCATAGTCTGGAAGGTGCTATGACTTTGCGTGTACTGGCCGCCATGTCCGGCGGCGTCGACTCCGCGGTCGCCGCGGCCAGGGCCGCCGAGGCCGGCTACGACGTCACCGGCGTGCACCTGGCCCTCTCCAAGAACCCCAAGTCCTACCGCACCGGCGCGCGCGGCTGCTGCACGGTCGAGGACTCCCGCGACGCCCAGCGGGCCGCCGACGTGATCGGCATCCCGTTCTACGTGTGGGACATGGCCGAGGAGTTCGACCGCGACGTCGTGCAGGACTTCGTCTCGGAGTACGCGGCGGGGCGCACGCCCAACCCGTGCCTGCGCTGCAACGAGAAGATCAAGTTCGAGGCGGTTCTGGACCGCGCGATCGCGCTGGGCTTCGACGCCGTGTGCACCGGCCACCACGTGCGCAAGAGCGACGGCAGGCTGCGGCGCAGCGTCGACGCGGACAAGGACCAGTCCTACGTGCTGGGCGTGCTCGACCGCGAGCAGGTGTCACACGCCATGTTCCCGCTGGGCGACTGCACCAAGGACGACGTCCGCGCCGAGGCCGAGCGCCGCGGGCTGGCGGTGGCCGACAAGCCCGACAGCCACGACATCTGCTTCATCGCCGACGGCGACACCGCCGGGTTCCTCAACGAGCGTCTGGGCGGCGAGCCCGGTCCGATCAAGGACGAGTCCGGCGAGGTGCTGGGCACCCACCAGGGCGCGCACACCTACACGGTCGGCCAGCGCAAGGGGCTGAACCTCGGCGGTGCCCCCGAGCGCCGCTACGTGCTTTCCATCGAGCCGGTGGACAACACGGTCACGGTGGGCCCGCGCGAGGCGCTGCAGGTCGACGAGATCACCGCCCAGCGCCCGGTGTGGAGCGGCAGCGAGCCCTTCACCGAGCCCACGGCCTGCACGGTGCAGCTGCGCGCCCACGGCGAGGTGTACTCGTGCACGGCGGTGCAGCGCGACGGCGAGCTGGTGGTCCGCCTCGACGAGCCCGCCACGGGCGTGGCCGCGGGCCAGGCGGCGGTGCTCTACGACGGAGACACGGTGCTGGGCTCGGGCACCATCGCGGCCACGGCGCGCAGCGGCGAGCCGGTCCCGGCCACCTGAGGCCCCGCGCCCGCGATCGGGACCGGGGCGACCAGCGCCTCCGCCCAGGGCGAGTTCGGCCACATCTCCGATCTCGGCTCTGTCGCCGGAAGTTAGGTTAGCCATAACATAGTTCCGCGCGTCAATGCGGCGAGGCGACGGAGGGGTGCGATGGACTACGGGTTCCTGGACGGCCGCCCCTTCTGGATCGTCTACGCCGCGCTGTTCGCCATCGCCTTCGCGCGCACGCAGACCATCTACTGGATCGGCCGCGGCGTGGGCGCGGGTCTGCACAGGTCCCGGCTGGCCGACCGCATCGGCGACCGCCTGACCCGCGCCGAGCGCCTGATCAACCGCTTCGGCCCGCCCGTGGTCACCGTGTCCTACGCCACCGTGGGCGTCCAGTCGGCCATCCACCTGGCCGCGGGCGCCATGCGCATGTCCTACTGGCGCTATCTGGCGGCCATGCTCCCCGGCTGCGCGGGCTGGGCGGCCATCTACAGCCTCGGCGGCCTCGCCGTGATGGCCGTGTGGTGGGAGCTCTTCCTCCGCTCGCCCTACCTCGCCGCGGCCTTCGGCGTGCTCGCCGCCGCGGCGGTGGCCGCCCTCGTCCTCATCCGCCGCCGGCAGGGCGGCGCGTCCTCCGGCACCGGCGCCGCGGCGCCGTCCGATCAGGCCACTTCGCTCGACCGGGCCGAGGACAGCCGCACGACCTGACCGCGGCCCCTCCCGGCCGTGCCGGTGCCGGCCCTCCTGCGCCCGGCGGGACCCGGCCGACCGGTGGGCGCCGCGACCGCCGCGCCGCTGCGCCGGCGGTCGGCCGTCAAGGAGCCCTGAGCGCCGCGCCGACTCCGGCCGGCCGGTCCCCGAGGCCGCCCGGGGCCGGTCGGCCGGTGCCGCCTGTGCTCTAGCCTTGGGGATGTGACTGAGCAGCGATATCCCTGGCCGGAGGCGAGCTACACCGGTGTCGGGTCCGTCCCGGGCACCGATCCCGAGGAGGCGGTGCGTACCGTGTTCGGGGAACTGCCCGACCTGCCGCACCTGCCCGAACTTCCCGAGCGGGGCGCGGGCGCCGACATGGTCGGACGCACCGCCGGGATGCTGGTGGAGCTGCCGGTGGAGGTCCGGCCCTCCGGATGGCGGGTGGCCCTGCGGCCCGGCCGCGACGTGCAGCGGGCGCGCAGCTTCCTCTCCCGCGACCTCGACGCGTTGGAGGACGAGTCCCAGGGCTTCGAGGGGCCGCTGAAGATCCAGGTGGCCGGAGTGTGGACGCTGGCCGCATCCGTCGAGCTGCGCTCGGGTGAGAAGCTGCTGGCCGATTCCGGCGCCGTCGCCGACCTGGCGGCGTCCCATCTCGAAGGGGTGCTCGCCCACGTCGGCGAGGTGCGCAAACGCGTGCCCGGCGCCGAGCTGCTCGTCCAGGTCGACGAGCCCTCCCTGCCTGCGGTGCTCGCGGGCTCGGTGCCCACCGCCAGCGGGTACGGGCGGCTGCCCGTGCCCGACCGCGTCACCGTCGAGGCGCGGTTGCGCGACCTGTTCGGCGCGCTGAGCGAGGCCGGCGCCGTACCGGGCGCACACTGCTGCGCCGCCGATGCGCCGCTGGATCTGCTGCGGCGCTCGGGCGCCCGCGCCGTGGGGCTGGACGCGACGCTGATCGGCCCGTCTCTGGACGACGAGGTGGGCACGGCGATCGAGAACGGCGTGGGACTTTTTGCGGGTGTCGTGGCGAGTGCAGGAGGGGTTCTGTCAGCCCCGGCGGCTAACGTCGATCCTGTACGTGAACTGTGGAGCCGCGTCGGGTTCGCCCCCGAGCTGCTCTCCCGCGCCGTGGTCGTCACACCTTCGTGCGGGCTGGGTCGGGCGCAGCCCGACCATGCTCGCGCGGCAATCGAGGCGTGCCGCCAGGGGGCCCGAGCGCTGCGCGAGGAGCCGCGGCGCCAGTGACTGCGGAAAGGACGGCCGAGGGTGAGCGCACAGGAACCGACGGCTGACGAACAGGTCCCCGCCGAGGTGCGCGAGCGCCACGCTCAACTGTGCCAGGAGCTGGACGACCACAGCTACCGGTACTACATGGGCAAACCCGTCATCCCCGATGCCGAGTACGACACGCTCATGCGCGAGCTGAGCGGCATCGAGGAGCGCCACCCCTCGCTGATCACCCAGGACTCGCCCACGCAGAAGATCGGCGCGCCCGTCAGCGTCGATTTCGCACCGGTCGAGCACCTGGAGCGTATGCAGAGCCTCGACAACGCGTTCTCGGACGAGGAGTTCGAGGCGTGGGTGCACCGGGTCGAGGCCGAGGCCCCGATCGACGCCTATCTGTGCGAGCTCAAGATCGACGGCCTGGCGGTCGACCTCGTCTACGAGCAGGGCCGCCTGGTGCGCGCCGCCACCCGCGGCGACGGCCGCGTAGGCGAGGACATCACCCTCAACGTCCGCACCATCGAGGGCGTCCCCGAGCGGCTCGACACGTCCTCGCGCGCAGCCCCCGAGCTGCTGGAGGTCCGCGGCGAGGTCTTCTTGCCCGGCGAGGAGTTCAAAGAGCTCAACGCCCGGCTCACCGAGGAGGGCAAGGCCCCCTTCGCCAACCCCCGCAACGGCGCCGCCGGCTCCCTGCGGCAGAAGGACCCGCGCGTGACGGCCACCCGCCCGCTGCGCATGCTCGTGCACGGCGTGGGCGCTCACACCGGCGTGGAGTTCACCCACCAGTCCCACGTCTACGACCTGCTGCGCGAGTGGGGGCTGCCGGTGAGCGACCGCTACCGGGTGCTGACCACCCGCGACGAGGTCCGCGACTACATCGGCTACTACACCGAGCACCGCCACGATCCGGCCTATGAGATCGACGGCGTGGTCATCAAGGTCGACGACGTCTCCCTGCAGCGCCGGCTCGGTTCCACCAGCCGCGCGCCGCGCTGGGCGATCGCCTACAAGTACCCTCCCGAGGAGGTCACCACCCGTCTCCTCGACATCCGGGTCAACGTCGGCCGCACCGGCCGCGTGACTCCCTACGGCGTGATGGAGCCCGTCCGGGTGGCCGGTTCCGAGGTGGAGCTCGCCACACTGCACAACGAGCAGGAGGTCGTCCGCAAGGGCGTCCTGATCGGCGACACCGTGGTGCTGCGCAAGGCCGGCGACGTCATCCCCGAGATCCTGGGTCCGGTCGTCGAGCGCCGCGACGGCTCCGAGCGCGAGTTCGCGATGCCCCGGACCTGCCCGGAGTGCGGCACCGAGCTGGGTCGGCAGAAGGAGGGCGACGTCGACCTGCGCTGCCCCAACACCCGCGACTGCCCGGGGCAGCGCCGCGAGCGCCTGGCCTACATCGCCAGCCGCAAGGCCCTGGACATCGAGGCGCTGGGCTACGTGGCGGCCACCGCCCTCACCCAGCCGCTGGAACCGAAGACCCCGCCGCTGCGCGACGAGGGCGACCTCTTCGACCTGACCGTCGAGGACCTGCTGCCGATCAGGTCGCTGGTCCTCGACCCCGACACCTCCGAGCCCAAGCGCGATCCCGAAACCGGTGAACCCAAGGTCGTCACCTTCTTCGCCAACAAGGAGGGCGAGCCCAAGAAGGCCGTCGAGAAGCTCTTCGAGGAGCTGGAGCAGGCCAAGCAGCGTCCGCTGTGGCGGGTGCTGGTGGCGCTGTCCATCCGCCACGTGGGCCCGCGCGCAGCCGAGGACCTGGCCCGCCACTTCCGCTCGATCGAGGCGATCGCCGAGGCCTCCGAGGAGGAGCTTTCGGCCGTCGAGGGCATCGGACCCGCGATCGTCGCCTCGCTCAGCGAGTGGTTCGACGTCGATTGGCACCGCGAGATCGTGCGCAAGTGGCGCGAGGCCGGCGTGCGCATGGAGGAGGAGGGTGCCGGCGGGCCGCGCCTGCTCGACAACACCACGGTGGTGGTCACCGGGTCCCTGAGCGGTTTCAGCCGCGACGAGGCCAAGGAGGCCATCGCGGAGCAGGGCGGCCGGGTGACCGGGTCGGTTTCCAAGAAGACGGGATTCGTCGTGGTCGGCGACAGCCCGGGGAGTAAATACGACAAGGCGGTGCAAGCGGGGGTTCCCGTCCTCGACGAGAACGGCTTCCGGGTGCTGCTGGGGGATGGGCCGGATGCGGCCATGAAGCACCGGCTGAATACGGATTGAGGGTGCTCAGCGCGGTGACCGGCGCGATCTCCCACTCGCGCCGGGCACCGGCGTCCCTGCAGGCAGTGGCGTCTACGATCCGCGATCATTAGGCTACGTGTCGCAGTATTTCGGGGCGAATCGGGCGATCGTTCCAGGCGGCGCCCAGTTTTACCGAAAGTTCCTGATCGGCGACACCTGGTTATGAAGGGTCGTAAGCTGAAATCGGAATCGATCGGATGTAGCTGCGCATTGCAGACGCAAGGACCGGGCTGGTCATGGGGGGACCACCCGCCGGAGGAGTTGACTGACCTCGACCCGAAAGCCGCGGCGCCGCGGGGGGAGCAAGCTCGGCGCCGGGCACCGTGAATCCCCCTGAGGACGTCTATGTTGGATCCCAACAGCACCCGGGACGTCGGACCCCGGACAGGGACGCCACTGTGGCTCTACCTCGCCGTCATCACGACGGCGGGGGGCGGGGTCCTGGGTGCCGCGCTCTACCTCTACGGCCTGGACCGGCTGCAGCAGCTGAGCGCCATGCCGCTGGTCTGGCTGATGCTGTGCATGGTGGTGATCGGCGAGCTGCGCCCCATCGCGTCGCCGCGCGGTACACCCGACCAGGGCGCCCCCACCTCGCTGCCCTTCTCGTTCGCGCTGCTGGTCTCCTTCGGCCTGCCCGTGGCGGCGCTCGTGCAGGCCGTGGCGTCGGTCATCGCCGGGGTCGCCCGGGGCCAGGCCCCGCACCGCGTCGCGTTCAACATCGCCCAATACGTCCTCAGCTTCGGCGCCGCCGATGCGGTGCTGTTCCTGCTGGTCTCCCAGGAGGCCGCCGCGCCCCGGCCGGTCTCCGGCCCCGACCTGGCCGGCGTCGCGCTCGCCGGTGCCGTCTACTTCGTGTGCAACCTGGCGCTGGTCGACACCGCCGTGGCCGTCCACGAGCGCGTCCCCATGGGCGCCACCCTGCGCAAGGACCTCACCCAGCGGATCTTCGTTCACGGCGTGCTGCTCAGCCTCGCTCCGCTGGTGTCGGTGTCCATGACCCACGAGATCTGGCTCGTGCCGTTGTTCTTCTTCCCGCTGGCCGCCCTCTACACCAGCGCCACCCTGTCGGTGAAGCGCGAGCACCAGGCCAACCACGACGAGCTGACCGGCCTGGCCAACCGCAAGCTGCTGATCCTGCGCACTCAGGAGGCGCTCGCCGAGGCCCAGCAGCGCAGGAACCGCGTCGGCCTGCTGCTGCTCGACCTCGACCGCTTCAAGGAGGTCAACGACACCCTGGGCCACCCCACGGGCGACCGCCTGCTGCAGACGGTCGCGCGGCGGCTCACCCACAGCGTGCGCCCCGGCGACCTGGTCGCCCGCCTGGGCGGCGACGAGTTCGCGGTGCTGCTGCCCCAGGTGCGCGACGCCGCCTCCGCCCGCGAGGTCGCCGCCCGGCTGCGGGTCTCGCTGGCCGAGCCCATGCGGCTGGACGGCATGGACTTCGACCTCGAAGCCAGCGTCGGCATCGCCCTCTACCCCAACCACGCCCCCGACTTCGAGCTGCTGATGCAGCGGGCCGACGTCGCGATGTACGTCGCCAAGGAGCGCCGTACCGGCGTCGAGCTCTACGAACCCGACAAGGACCGCAACTCCACCGCCCGCCTCAGCCTCTTCGGCGAACTGCGCCGCGCCCTGGTCGACGACGAGCTGCTGATGTACTACCAACCCGAGGTGGGCCTCGCCGACCACCGCGCCGTGGGGCTGGAGGCGCTGGTGCGCTGGCGCCATCCCCAGCGGGGCGTGCTGCCCCCTGAGGACTTCGTCCCGCTGGTCGAGCAGTCCTATCTGATGCGCAGCTTCACCCACGAGGTCTTGGAGCGCACCCTGCCCCAGATCGCCCGCTGGTGGGACCAGGGGGTGCGGCTGCCCGTGGCGGTGAACCTGTCGGCACGCGAGCTGCTCGACCCGACCCTGCCCGACATCGTCGCCGCGGCTCTGCGCCGCCACGGCGTCGAGCCCCAGGCCCTGCGCCTGGAGATCAGCGAACGCGTGATGGTCGCCGAGGCCGACGCGATCACCCCCACCATGCTGGCGCTGGCCGACCTGGGCGTCTCGCTGGTACTGGACGACTTCGGCACCGGTTACTTCACCCTCGCGCGCCTCAACGGCCTGCCGGTCGAGGAGATCAAGATGGACGAGTCCTTCGTCCGGCGCAGCCTCGCCGACCCCGACGGCCATCTGATCGTGCAGTCGGCGGTGGACCTGGTGGGCACACTCGGCATGCGCGCCGTCGCCGAGGGGGTCGAGTCCGCGGGCGTGGCCGACGACATGCGATCGATGGGCTGCTACGCCGCCCAGGGCCGCTACTTCGCCGCTCCGCTGCAGGCCGCCGACGTGGTCGGCTGGCTGGTCGAGCACGGCGGTCTGGAGCCCCCGGCGAGCTATCGCGCCCCCTCTCCCAGCGAGGAGCACAGCCGCTCGGCCTGACCGGCGCGCCGACCGGGGCCGACCGCGGCGGGGGCACGTGAGGACGAGCGCGCCCGGCGCCGTCTCGGCGGCAATAGGATTGAGCTGTCCGAATCCACCGAGCCGTCGGCGCCACCGACCACGCCGCGGCGCGCGGCCCCCCGGGCCGGCGGCTCAGCGGAGCAGACACGTCCGATTCCGCCGAAGAAACGGTTTGCCTACATGTCCGCCATCACCCGTGATGAGGTCGCACACCTCGCCCGGTTGTCGCGGCTGGCGCTGCACGAGGACGAGCTGGACCAGCTCGCCGCCCAGCTCGACGAGATCATCTCGGCTGTGGCCAAGGTGCAGGAGGTCGCCCAGGGCGACATCCCGCCGACCTCGCACGCCCTGCCGCTGACCAACGTCTACCGCCCCGACGAGGACCTTCCCGGGCTCTCGCCCGACCAGGCGCTGGCGGGCGCGCCCGCGGTGGAGGACCAGCGCTTCCGCGTCCCGCAGATTCTGGGGGAGGACCAGTGAGCGCCGCCGAGCTGCTGCGGAAGAGCGCCGCCGAGCTGGGCGGGGCCGTCCGCGCCGGCGAGACCACCGCGGTCGAGGCCGCCACCGCATACCTCGACCGCATCGCCGAGGTCGACGGCGACGTCCGCGCCTACCTCCACCTGGACCGCGAGGCCGCACTGGCCCAGGCCCGCGAGGTCGACGAGCGCATCGCGGCCGGCGAGGACCTCGGGCCGCTGGCGGGAGTCCCGGTGGCCCACAAGGACGTCTTCACCACCGTGGACATGCCCACCACCGCGGCCTCCAAGATCCTCTCCGGATGGCACCCGCCCTACGACGCCACGGTCACCGCGCGGCTGCGCCAGGCCGGCATGGTGATCCTGGGCAAGACCAACATGGACGAGTTCGCCATGGGCTCCTCCACGGAGAACTCCGCCTTCGGCGCCACGCGCAACCCCTGGGACCTCGACCGCATCCCCGGCGGTTCCTCGGGCGGGTCCTCGGCGGCGGTGGCCGCATACGAGGCGCCCCTGGCCACCGGCACCGACACCGGCGGCTCCATCCGCCAGCCGGCCGCGGTGTGCGGCCTGGTAGGCGCCAAGCCCACCTACGGCGGCTCCTCGCGCTACGGGCTGATCGCCTTCGCGTCGTCGTTGGACACTCCGGGCCCCATCGCCCGCACCGTGCTGGACGCCGCACTGCTGCACGAGGCCTTCTCCGGCCACGACCCGCGCGACTCCACGTCGGTGGACGCCCCCGTCCCTCCGGTGGTCGAGGCGGCGCGCCGCGCCGACGTGGCCGGCCTGCGGGTGGGCGTGGTCCGCGAGCTGGGCGGCGAGGGCTACCAGCCGGGCGTCCAGCAGCGCTTCCAGGAGTCGGTGGAACTGCTGGAATCCTTGGGCGCCAAGGTCGTCGAGGTCTCCTGCCCGAGCTTCGACGCCGCGCTGGCCGCCTACTATCTGATCGCGCCCAGCGAGTGCTCCTCCAACCTGGCCCGCTTCGACGCGATGCGCTACGGCCTGCGCGTGGGCGACGACGGCAGCCGCAGCGCCGAGGAGGTCATGTCGCTGACCCGCGCCGAGGGGTTCGGTCCCGAGGTCAAGCGGCGCATCATGCTGGGCACCTACGCGCTCTCCAGCGGCTACTACGACGCCTACTACGGCTCCGCCCAGCAGGTGCGCACGCTGATCAAGCGCGATTTCGACGCCGCCTTCGAGAACGTCGACGTGCTGGTGTCGCCCACGACGCCGACCACGGCCTTCCCCATCGGCGAGCGCACCGGCGACCCGATGTCGATGTACCTGGCCGACCTGTGCACCATCCCGACGAACCTGGCGGGCAACGCGGCGCTGTCGGTGCCCTGCGGGCTGGCGCCGGAGGACGGCCTGCCGGTGGGACTGCAGATCATGGCCCCGGCCCTGGCCGACGACCGCACCTACCGGGTCGGCGCGGCAGTGGAGGCCGCCCTCGACGAACGCCAGGGCGGTCCGCTGCTGGCCCGGGGAGCGTTCGCGGTGTAGCCGCCGAGCGGCCGCGTCCCGGCCGCACGGAAAGGGCGCCGGGTTCCCCGCGGGGAACCCGGCGCCCTTCGCTGTGCGGTGCCGCGGGCGGCGGGAGCGGGGGAGGGGTAGGCGCCGCCCCGCACACGCGAAGCGCCCGCCGCCGCGTGATCGCGGCGACGGGCGCTGTCCGCTGTCCGGCCCCCGGGCGGGGGCCGGACGCCCATCGAAGGGGTCGGGCTTCAGCCCTAGCCGATGGAGGAGGTGCGGCGCTTGCGGCTCAGGTACATGACCGCGGCACCGGCGCCCAGAGCGGCGACGGCTGCGGCGACCAGGCCGCCCAGGGCGGCACCGGTGACCGGCAGGCCGCCGTCGGCCTCGTCGTCCTTGCCCTCGTCCTCGTCCGCAGGCGGGGCCTCAGCGGACTCGGTCGGGGTGGGCTTGTCGTCCGGGGTCTCCGAGGGCGAAGGGCTCGGGCTCGGAGAGTCGGTCTCGCTGGGCGAGGGCGTGGGGGTGGGCTTGTCGCCCGCGGTCCAGGTGAGCTTCGCGCCCGCGTCGGCCGGGATGTCCTTCGACTCGGCCGAGATCAGCGTCTGGGTCTCCTTGCCCTTGGAGCCCTTGAACAGGCGGCCCATGTGCACCGTGGTGGAGATGGAGGAGGAGATGCCCGCCTCGCCGGCCTCGGCGTCCTCGGGGATCTGCACGCCGAACTTCGTGCCGTTGGCGACGTCGCCCTCGATCGGCTCGCCGCTGCCCAGGTCGACCAGCGTGAGGCCCTCGGGGCCCGACAGCTCGACCGGAGCGCTCTCGGCGCTGGTCTCCAGCAGGAACTCGCCGACCGTCTCGCCTGCCTTGCCCTCGGCCTCGGCCGGGGTGATGCTCAGCGACATGTCGGGCTCTTCGCTCTGCTTCTCCTCGACGGCGTTCTCGACGAGGTAGTCGTAGAGCTTTTTGACCTCGGGGTCGTTGCCGTTCTCGCCCAGCTTCACGCCGTTGCTGAAGTGCCAGATGGCGGCCTGGGTTCCGGCCACGGCGTCCTTCTGGTTGAGGGCGCCGATCTCGGTGTTCGCCGCGAGGGAGGCGACGTCGACCTTCGGGAAGCTGTTCTGCAGCACCCAGTGGACCTTGGCCGGCTCGGCGAAGTCGCCCTTGCCGGGGTAGTTGTCCCAGGCGTCCTCTTCGTACTTGGCGCCGCCGACGATGTCGGTCTCGAAGTCGATGCAGTAGGTCTTGAGGACGGTGCCGTCGTCGAGCTTCAGCTTGAACAGGGTCGTGCCGACCTCGGCCCCTCCGGCCGTCTTCACGGCGTGGCCCTTTTCGGCGTTGCCGACGTACTTGCCGGTGGCGCCTTCAGCGGCGGCGGGGGCGGCGGCGAGACCGAGGGCCAGGGTGGCGGCCGCGGCGGTGGCCGCGAACTTGGTGACCGCGCGACTGCGGCGCGTGTCGGGCAGGGGGTGACTCATTACGCTCAAATCGTGTCCCGGTGGGATATAGGGGAAACCGGACGGTGCTTCGTTCGCGCTTGCGCGATGCGAACAGCATTCGGCCGACCAGGGGCGTGCGTCGACGCCGACTGCTGGTGCGGTGTTCGGCCGAAACGGATCAGACGCCGTAGGGCGTGGTGTACCGATCGCCGAGGACGGTAGCGGGGGCCGCGACGGCGATTTCTCGTCTACCGCACGGCAGATCCTAGCGATCCCGTTCGGGCCTTCCAACCTGCTTCGCCGAATTTATGGAATCTGTTCTGTGCTGTCCGTTATCCGGGGCTTCGGGGGTGCACGTGTCCGCCGCCGGCGGCGAAACCGCCCGGCACCTGTGCGTTTGCATGAAACATCGGATCGCCGGGCGTGTGGGGGAAGCCGGACGAGCGGGATGCGACCGCCTTCATCAGAGGAAACTTTGGCCGCAGGTGGCCACTGTGTCATCCGAATCCACTCCTGAAACGCCGTCCGAAGTCACAGCGAGCGGCGCCGCCGAGCCAGGTAAAGCGCCGCTGTACCGGCCGCCGCGAGGATCAGGCCGACGATGACGACGCCCCTCACCCATGCCCCCGTATACGCGAGGTGGTCGTCGGGGCGGCGGTCCTCGGCCACGACCAGCTCTCCGGACGAGGACGACGCCGACGGCGCCGGCCGGGGCCGGGCCGAAGGAGCCGCCGATGGAGCTTCGGCCTCGTCGGCCTCACCGGCCGCGGGCGCCGACGCGGAGGGGGAGGACTCCGCTTCCGTGTCGGCGGAGCCGCCGTCGGTCACCCAGTCGATCTTGACCGCGGCGTTCGCCATGGCCACGGCGGAGTCGGCCACGACCAGCGGCTGGGTCTCGACCCCGTCCTTGCCCACGAACAGCCGGCCCGGTTGCACCCGTGCGTCGGTCACCTGCGCGTAGACGGTCGCCACGCCCGCCGGCGCCTCCGAGGGCAGCCGCAGGAAGAACTCCTCGCCGTCGTGGACGAGGTCGACGTCCTCGCCTCCGGTACCGGTGAGTCGCCCGTGCCGCGCGCCCTGCACCCATACGGCCACCGGACCGGGCGAGGTGGTCCGCACGGTCAGCGGTCCGATCGGTGCCTCCGGATCGGCGCCCTCGACCCGTTCGGGGGTGAGTTCGAGCGTCGACTCCGGCACCTCGCCGGCGTGCTCCCGGGTGCCCTGCACCAGGTAGTCGTAGAGCTCTCGTATCGGAGTGGCGTTGCCCGGCCCCTGGGCGGACTCCCGTACCAGGTCGACCCCGTTGGTGTGGTGCCAGATCGCCGCCTGGGTCGCCGCGATCGCCTGGGGCGGGCCGAGGTCCGGCACACCGCTCTGCTCACGCAGATGCTCCAGCCCGACGTTCGGGTAGGAGTGACCGGTGATCCACGCCAGCGCTTCCGGGGTGCCGGGATCCACCGCCGGCGCGGTGTCGGAGCCCCAGCCCGTCTCGGTGTAGGCCGCCTCGGTGCTCACGCTGGCGCTGATGTCGGCGCAGTATGCCGTGACCGACGTGTTCTCGCCCACGGTCAGCCGGTACAGGGACGTCGTGGCGGCCTCGCCCCCCTTCAGCCGGAGCGTGGCGCCCTGTTCGGTCTCCGGGGCGACACGCGACAGGTCCTGGGCCGAGGCCGGCGCGGATACGCCCGCAGCTATGGCGAGCGTGGCGCCGACCGCGGCGAGGCACCGCCGCAGGATTCCGGACATGGGGGTGCGATCCCTCCCCGAGGAGCGGGCCGGTGCGGGACCGGGGCGGGCATGGGCGGGCAGGGCGTCGCCGAAGCGGCGGACCTGCACGAGCGACCTCAGATTAACCTTGCGCAGCCACGTGGACCGGGTGTGTACGACGAGGTGAAGTCGAATCGTGCGCAGGCCGTGACATTGCGGGCCTGGTGAGTAATCACTCCGTCGCTCAGCGGGAAGAGGGACCGCACGAGTGCCTGCTGTGCCGGGGGCGCCGTGGGGCCCTGCCGATGCGGGGTGGCGGGCGACCGGTGGGTGCGTGGCGCGGAGTGCTCCCGGCGAAGGGCGGTGGGGGCGAGGGGTGGGAGTGTGCCCGGACCTCCTGCCGCATCGGTAGGCTGCAAGTGGCGGTCCGCGGCCTGCCCGCAGGCGGGCGCGGCGCGCACCTTTCGGCGGTCGTGCCCCCGCGCGACCGCTACGCACGGGTTCGGGGCGACCCCGCCCGGCCCAGTCGGCGCGGGCCCCGCACGGATACGGATCTCGGATAAGGAAACGGGTTGCGGCGATGGTTGGCGCGGTAACGAGTAGCCCTGCCACGAGCGGTGACGGTCCGGCCCCCGTGGCCTTCGACGACGCCATGCGCTCCTATGAGCCGGTGCTGGGGCTGGAAACCCATGTCGAGCTCGGCACGGCCTCGAAGATGTTCTGCTCCTGCGCCACGGCCTTCGGCGCCGAACCCAACACCCAGGTCTGCCCCGTGTGCCTGGCTCTGCCGGGCGCGCTGCCGGTGGCCAACGAGACCGCGGTGGAGAGCGCGATCCGGCTGGGGCTGGCGCTGAACTGCTCGGTGGCGTCGTGGTGCCGCTTCGCGCGGAAGAACTACTACTACCCCGACATGCCGAAGAACTACCAGATCTCGCAGTACGACGAGCCGCTGTGCACCGACGGCTACCTCGACGTAACCGTCGACACGGCCGAGGGCCCGCGCGAGATCCGGGTGGACATCGAGCGCGTGCACATGGAGGAGGACACCGGCAAGACCGCCCACATGGGCGGCACGACCGGCCGCATCCACGGCGCCGAGTACTCCATCGTCGACTACAACCGCGCCGGCATCCCGCTGCTGGAGATCGTCACCAGGCCGATCGAGCACACCGGCGACCTCGCCCCGCAGGTGGCCCGCGCTTACGTCACCGAGCTGCGCGACCTGGTGCGCTCGCTGGGGATCTCCGACGTCCGCATGGAGGAGGGCTCGCTGCGCTGCGACGTCAACGTCTCGCTGATGCCGCGCGGCGCCGACGAGTGGGGAACCCGCAGCGAGACCAAGAACGTCAACTCGCTGCGCTCGGTGGAGCGCGCGGTGCGCTCGGAGATCGAGCGCCAGGCCGGCGTGCTCGGCGCGGGCGGGCGGGTCGTTCAGGAGACCCGGCACTTCCAGGAGAACACCGGAGGCTCCGTCTCGGGCCGCAGCAAGGAGGAGGCCCAGGACTACCGCTACTTCCCCGATCCCGACCTCGTCCCGGTGGCGCCCGGCGCCGACTGGATCGAGCGGCTGCGTGCCGGACTGCCCGAGCTGCCCGCCGCCAAGCGCGCCCGGGTCAAGGCGGAGTGGAACCTCGCCGACGAGGAGCTGCGCGACCTGGTCAACGCCGGGGCGATCGACCTCGTCGCCGCCACGGTCGATGCCGGCGCCTCCCCGGACGAGGCCCGCAAGTGGTGGCTGAACGAGCTTTCCCGCCGCGCCACCGAGACCGAGGTCGAGCTGGCGGCGCTGCCGATCACGCCCGACCAGGTGGCGCGTGTCGCTGCCCTGGTGGCGGAGGGCACGCTCACCAACAAGCTCGCCCGCCAGGTCGTCGAGGGCGTACTCGCAGGCGAGGGCGACCCCGACGCGGTGGTCGAGGCGCGCGGTCTGAAGGTCGTCAGCGACGACTCCGCGCTGGGCGCCGCCGTCGATCAGGCCATCGCCGACAACCCCGACGCCGCCGACAAGGTCCGCGGCGGGAAGGTCGCCGCAGTCGGCGCCCTCGTCGGTGCGGTGATGAAGGCCACCAAGGGGCAGGCCGACGCCGGTCGTGCCCGCGAGCTGATCCTGGAGCGCCTCGGCGCCCAGTGAGGCCCCCGGCGAGGCCTCCGTGCGAACCCGGCGGTGCGCGGCGGGCGGATGCGGTGCCGATCGGCGTCGCTGCGCCCGCGTGCCCCGGCACCGGCGGGCGCCGGATCCGCGGCCGCGCACGTCCGGAGGTGCACGGGAGGCGTCCCGGCGGCGCCTGTGCCGTGGATGCGGGGACAGGCGAGAGGGAATGCCGGCGGCCGTCGGAGTGTCCTAGAGAGGTCGGGGCCCGGGCCGCGCTCTCGGGCGCGGCGGCCGACGTCGCATCCGGTCCGCGGCCGCGGTACCGTCCGCCCCGGCGGAATCGGTCGACGGGACCGTGTCGGCGGTGCGCCGGATGGACACGCGCCCGCTTCGCGGTAATCGGGGTGAGACACGCGGCGCGGAGGCGCCGCCGAGTTCTGCACGGTTGCGGAGAATCGGGGGGAGCCGTTGAACACGGGGAGTTCCGCGGCGGTGGGCGCGCATCCGCTCGGCGACGTGGCCGGACCACGGACGGTGACCGGGTCGTCGCCGTGTCTCTGCTGCATCTCTACCTCAGCGTGACCTTGGGTGACTAGCCTGATCAAGCGGGAACCGGATGCACCGGCAGACACGCGACCAGCGAGTCGGCGGCGGACCCGATCCGCACCGCGGTGCGGAACGGATGCTGCGGGGCAGCAGTGCCGGTACCCGCAGTCGACGCCCCGGCACCGAAGGGGACCGGCCTCACGACCGCGGCCGCGCCCCGTGGGTCGGCCCCGACCGTCGAGCGCCGGCCGTGCGGGAGGAGGATCCCTTCGTTGACCGCTTCGCCGCTCGCGTCGGCGCCCGGGCACCCCTGCCGCCGAGCCTTCCGCCCCACAGGGCGGGCTGCGCACGGGAGCGGTGCGCGGCGGCAGCACTCGATCAGCCGCTCGCAGAGGCCTCTGCGGCGGTGCCCGGGGGCGCGCAGCCCTCGACCATCCCCCAGATCCGCCCTGCAGGGCCGAAACGGCCCGCACGACTCGTACAGGGCACGCATTCCGGAAGGAGGCGGGTGCCTTCGCCGCGGCCGGGAAGCCGCTGCCGAGGCGCCCTACCAGTGATGATCACGGTTGCCGCGGTGGGATCCGCCGCCCATCCGGTCTTCAGCGCCCGCTCGGGAGGGCTGCGATGAAGGCCGATTCGCGCATCTGGCTGGGAGCCGTCGTCGCCCTCGCGCTCTTCTACGCGCTGGGCTCGCTCGTCAGCGTCGGCGAGACCACACTCACCGTCTGGCTGGGGTCGTGGCCGCCCGCGGTCGCCGCGGCGGGCGCCGCCGCGTCGCTGCTGTACGCGTCGCGCCTCAGGGCCGCCACGGACGCCGACAGCGAGGCCAACTCCGAGGGCGCCGACGGAGCGGGTGCGCTGCGCCTGCTGGGGTTCGCCGCCGCGGCCTGGAGCGCCGGTGCGCTCGTCTACGCGGTCACCGGCCTGCTGAGCACCAACGCAGCGGTCTCGCTGAGCTTCGGCGACCTGTTCTCCCTGGTGGCTCTGCCGCTGTTCGTCGCCGGGTTCGCCCGCTTCGCGCCGCTGCCGCGCGGCTTCCGGCCGGTCATCCGGCACGTCACCGACAGCTACGTGTGCGCTGCGGCCCTGTTCTCGATCGTGTGGCTGCTGCTGTTCGCGCCGCTGTACAGCGAGTTGGGCGAAAGCGGCGGCTTCCTCGCGTTCGCGCTGGTGTACCCGGTCGCCGACATCGTCGTGCTGTGCCTGCTGGCCCCGCTGGTGTTCACCTCGCCGCACAGCACACGCCGCGCCGTGCTGCTGGCCATCGGCGCGTTCGTGATCATCTGCGGTGCCGACCTCATCGGCGCGGTCACGCGGCTGACCGGCGGGCTGCCCGCAGGCGGCATCGAGTACCCGGTGCGGTTCCTCGGTTTCGCGCTGCTGGCCAGCCTGCCGTGGCTGATCACCGACCGCGCCGGCGCCCGTCCGCGCACGATCACCGGGCGCGGGCTCTACCGCTTCGCCCCCGAGATCGCCGCCTTCGGCGCGCTTTTCGCGGCCGCGGTGGTGCTGACCATCGCGGCGGTGCGCGTCGACGGGTGGGCGCCGGTGCTGCCGCTGGCGGCGGGATCGGCGGTGCTGGTGCTGCTGGTGCGGATGAGCGGGCTGCTGGAGGAGAACGCCACGCTGTCGCGGATGGTGTACACCCGCGAGCAGCACTTCCACGAACTCGCGAAGAACAGCGGCGACGTCATCCTCATCCTCGACTTCGACGCCCGCATCTTCTACGTCAGCCCCGGCGCGGCCGAGGCGTTCGGCTACCGGCTCGACGACCTGCTCACCGAACCAGTCACGTCGATCGTGCACCCCGAGGACCTGCCGCTGGTCGAGGAGGCGATGGCCTCGTTCGACCGCAGCGGCGGCGAGGGCATCCACCTGCGGCTGCGCGTGCGCGCCGGTGACGGAACCTGGCGCCACACCGAGTCCACCGCCTCGCTGTACGAGCAGCCCGGCGAGCCCGACCGCCTGCTGGTGACCACCCGAGACATCAGTGCCCAGGTGGCGCTGGAGGACCAGGTGAACCACCTGACCTTCCACGACGGCATCACCGGCCTGCCCAACCGCGCCTACCTGGAGGAGCGTGCGCGCGAGGTGCTGGTGCGCCGCGAGCGCGGCCAGGCCGGAGGTGAGATCGCCGCGGTCTTCCTCGACCTGGACGGCTTCACCGCGGTCAACGACTCCGCCGGGCACACCTTCGGCGACTACCTGCTCGCCCAGGCGGGGCGGCGGTTGCGCGCCACCACCGACTCCGGATTCACGCTGGCGCGCTGGGGCGGTGACGAGTTCGCCGTGCTCATCGAGCACAGCTCCACCGCCCAGCACATCGTCGATTTCGCCGAGCGCCTGGTACGGGCGATCAGCGCCGACCCCTTCCAGGTGGCCGACCGCGAGGTGGTGCTCTCGGCGAGCGCGGGGGTGGCCTTCGCCGAGACGGGCATGGAGAGCGGCGAGCTGCTGCGCAACGCCGACATGGCCCTGGCCCGTGCCAAGGAGATGGGCGGAGGCGGCCGCCTGGAGATCTACGCCGCCCACATGCACGCCAAGGTCGTGGGCCGCCTGGAGCTGCAGACGCAGCTCCGCCAGGCGCTGGCCAACGGCGAGTTCCTGCTGGAGTACCAGCCGGTGGTGGACCTGGAGAGCTCCCAGGTGACCGGCGTGGAGGCGCTGGTGCGCTGGCAGCACGGCGACGAGCGGGTGCTGCCGGAGGGCTTCATCGGCCCGGCCGAGGAGTCGGGGCTGATCGCGCCGCTGGGGGAGTGGATCCTGCGTGAGGCCTGCGAGAAGGTCGCGCTGTGGCGGGCCTCGGAATGGGACATCACGCTGTCGGTGAACCTGTCGGTCAAGCAGGTTCTGGCGCCGCGGTTCGTCGAGACGGTGGCCGGCGTCCTGGCCGACAGCGGTCTGCCCGCCGAGGTGCTGACCATGGAGGTCGACGAGGAGGTCGTGCTGGAGAGCCAGGGCGAGGCCGTGGAGCGGCTGGCCCAGCTGCGGCGGCTGGGCGTACGCCTGGCCATCGACGACTTCGGCATGGGCTACGCGTCGTTGGCGCACCTGCGCGAGCTGCGGGTGGACACCATCAAGATCGACCCGTCGTTCATACGCGACCTGGGCACCGACGGCACCGTCACCCTGCTGACCCACACCATCATCCGGCTCGGCCAGGACCTGGGCGTGCAGGTGGTGGCCGAGGGCATCGAACGCAGCGAGCAGCTGGAGCAGTTGCGCACGATGGGCTGCGGCTACGGCCAGGGCTTCCTGGTGGCCCGCCCCATGGTCGCCGAGGGTGTCGAGGCACTCGTGGGCGGCGAGGCCGGTATCCCCCTGTAGACCTCCACTAGACGCTCCGCGGCGCGGTGGCGCAGGAGCGGGGAGAGGCTCCGCGCCATCGGCGTCCGGGGGTGGGGAGCGCCTCCGCGCCGCGGGTGTGCAGGTGTACCGTCCCCACCCCGGCGGCGGTGCCGTGTGCACGGGGCGGTTCCCCCTCGTTCGGCGCCAGGCGGGCGCATGCGCTCCGCGCTCGGAGCCCTGTTGCCGCGGCCTCCGGGGGCCTGGGGTCACCGGCTCCAGGCGGATCGCGGCGGGGCCTCACCCCTCTCGCGTACGCGCCCTCCCGTCTCCCCGACCGATCCTCCGGAATGCCGAAGAATGCTCCGGAAAGCCCGGTGGATACCGAATGGCGGAATTCCACCGCGCTCGGGAGTCGATTCCCGCTGCGCACGGACGTGACTGTGACCTGGGTCGCACTCGCATGATGATCGATGCGTCTCAGATCATGAGATAAATTTGCGTTCCAGTTGACGGGCGTCTGTCGGCTCGGCCATTGTTGTGACCGTGCAGAGCGACTTCTTCCTCATTCTCGTACTTGGTCGGCGCGCAGCCAGCTGACCAAGTCTCTTGCTGCGCGCGCCCTCCAACCGCACTCGCGGTGGGGGGTTTTTTGTTGCTCAAGCACCTCCCGACTGACGAGCCCTCTCCGAAGGATCTTGTGATGACCGAGCAGATGACCGGAGCGCAATCGCTCATCAGGTCACTGGAGCATGCCGGTGTCGACGTGGTTTTCGGGATCCCCGGCGGGGCGATCCTGCCCGCCTACGACCCCCTGTACGACTCGGCCAACGTGCGGCACATCCTCATGCGCCACGAGCAGGGGGCCGGCCACGCAGCCGAGGGCTACGCCTATGCCACCGGGCGTCCCGGCGTCTGCATGGCCACCAGCGGCCCCGGCGCGACCAACCTCGTGACCCCCCTCACCGACGCCCACATGGACTCGGTGCCCATGGTCGCCATCACCGGGCAGGTGGCCACCCCGATGATCGGCACCGACGGCTTCCAGGAAGCCGACATCTGCGGCATCACGATGCCCATCACCAAGCACAATTTCCTGGTCAAGAACGCCGAGGACATTCCGCGCACCATCGCCGAGGCCTTCCACATCGCCTCCACCGGGCGTCCCGGCCCCGTCCTCGTCGACATCGCCAAGGACGCGCTCCAGGCCTCCACCGAGTTCGCATGGCCGCAGAAGCTGGACATGCCCGGCTACCGGCCCGTCACCAAGCCGCACGGCAAGCAGGTGCGCGAGGCCGCCCGCATGATCGCCGAGGCCCGTCGGCCCGTCTTCTACGTCGGCGGCGGCGTGCTGCGCGCCGGCGCCGCTCAGGAGCTGCGCGTGCTGGCCGAGCTGACCGGAGTTCCGGTGACCACCACGCTCATGGCGCGCGGAGTCTTTCCCGACAGCCATCCGCAGAACGTGGGGATGCCGGGGATGCACGGCACCGTCGCCGGGGTGGGGGCGCTGCAGAGGGCCGACCTGATCGTCGCCCTGGGCGCCCGCTTCGACGACCGCGTCACCGGGCGCCTCGACAGCTTCGCTCCCGAGGCCAAGATCGTCCACGCCGACATCGACCCGGCCGAGATCTCCAAGAACCGCCACGCCGACGTGCCCATCGTCGGCGACTGCCGCGAGGTCATCGCAGACCTGGTCGTGGCGGTCCGCAACGACCAGGCGTCCGGCCGCCAGGGCGAGTACGAGGCCTGGTGGTCCCAGCTGAACCGGCTGCGCGAGGTCTACCCGCTGGGCTACGACGAGCCCGATGACGGCACCCTGGCCCCGCAGCAGGTCATCGAGCGCCTGGGGCAGATCGTCGGTTCCGATGCGTCCTACGTCGCCGGAGTCGGCCAGCACCAGATGTGGGCCGCCCAGTTCATCGGCTACGAGAAGCCCGGCACGTTCATCAACTCCGGCGGCCTGGGCACCATGGGCTTCTCCGTGCCCGCCGCGATCGGCGCGAAGGTGGGCGATCCCGAGCGCACCGTGTGGGCCGTCGACGGCGACGGCTGCTTCCAGATGACCAGCCAGGAGCTGGCCACCGCCGCCATCGAGGGCATTCCGATCAAGGTCGCCGTCGTCAACAACGGCAACCTCGGCATGGTCCGCCAGTGGCAGACCCTCTACTACGAGAGCCGCTACTCCAACACCGATCTGCAGACCGCGCCGCGCGACGCGAAGGTCCGCGTTCCCGACTTCGTGCGCTTGGCGGAGGCGTACGGTTGTGTCGGACTGCGCTGCGAGCGGGCCGAGGACATCGACGCCACCGTCGACAAGGCGATGGCCGTCGAGGACGCGCCGGTGGTCGTGGACTTCTCCGTCAACCACGACGCGATGGTCTGGCCCATGGTCGGCCCCGGAACCAGCAACGACCACATCCAGTACGCGCGCGACATGGCGCCCGACTGGGACGACGAGGACTAGAGGACCGGGTACCGGTCAGGTTCACGAAAGAGGCGATGACGTCACAATGAGCCAACACACCCTTTCCGTCCTCGTGGAAGACACCCCCGGCATCCTCGCCCGGACATCGGCGTTGTTCTCGCGGCGCGGGTTCAACATCAACTCGCTCAGCGTCAGCACCACCGAGTACGAGGGCCTGTCCCGCATGACGATCGTGGTCAACTGCGACCGCCACCCCTTGGAGCAGGTGACCAAGCAGCTCAACAAGCTGGTCAACGTCATCAAGATCGTCGAGATGGACAACGACGCCGCGGTCCGCAGGGAGCTCCTGCTGGCCAAGGTCAAGGCCGACACCGCCAACCGCGCCGCCGTCATCCAGACGGCCGAGCTCTTCCGCGCCAACATCGTCGACGTCGGACCCGACGTCGTGGTGATCGAGGCCACCGGCAAGCCGGAGAAGCTCGACGCGCTGGTGCGCAACCTCGAACCGTTCGGCATCAAGGAACTGGTGAAGTCGGGCCTGGTCGCGCTGGGCCGCGGCCCCCGGTCCATCACCGACCGCTCACTGCGCGCGGTAGAACGCAGCGCGTGAGCCCCGGCGCGGCCGGCGCCCACAAGGCGCGGCCGCCCGGGCGGAGTTCCGCACCCGCCGCGCGTCCCGGGGCGCGCGGCGGCCCCCGTTCGAAACCAGACGACACACGCTTTCCATACACGCAAGGAGTAGGCCGAAGTGGCAGCAGAGATGTACTACGACGACGCCGCCGATCTCAGCATCATCCAAGGGCGTACCGTCGCCGTGATCGGTTACGGCAGCCAGGGGCACGCGCACGCGCTGTCGCTGCGGGACTCCGGCGTGGACGTGCGCATCGGCCTGGCCGAGGGCTCCCAGAGCCGCCAGAAGGCCGAGGAGGCCGGGCTGCGCGTGGCCACCCCCGCCCAGGCCGCCGAGGAGGCCGACCTCATCGTGGTGCTGGTCCCCGACCACATCCACCGCGACCTCTACAACAACGAGATCGCCCCCCACCTCAAGGCCGGCGACGCGCTGTTCTTCGGCCACGGCTTCAGCATCCGCTACGGCCTCATCCAGCCGCCCGCCGACGTCGACGTCGCCATGATCGCCCCCAAGGGGCCGGGTCACCTGGTGCGCCGCCAGTTCGAGGAAGGGCGCGGCGTACCGGTGCTGGTGGCGGTGGAGCAGGACGCCTCCGGCTCGGCCTGGGGCCTGGCGCTGTCCTACGCCAAGGGCATCGGCGGCACCCGCGCCGGCGCGCTGAAGACCACCTTCACCGAGGAGACCGAGACCGACCTCTTCGGTGAGCAGACCGTGCTCTGCGGCGGCCTGTCCGAGCTGATCAAGGCCGGGTTCTCCACCCTGACCGAGGCCGGCTACCAGCCCGAGGTCGCCTACTTCGAATGCCTGCACGAGGTGAAGCTCATCGTCGACCTCATGTACGAGGGCGGCATCTCCAAGATGAACTGGTCGGTCTCCGACAACGCCGAGTACGGCGGCTACACCCGCGGCCCGCGCATCATCACCGAGCAGACCCGCGAGGAGATGCGCCGCGTGCTCTCGGAGATCCAGGACGGCAGCTACGCCCGCGAGATGGTGGCCGAGTTCGACGCCGGCCGTCCCACCTTCGTCAAGCGCCGCGAGGCCGAGCAGAACGAGCCCATCGAGAAGGTGGGCGCCGAGCTGCGCCCGCTGATGAGCTGGCTGCAGGGCTGAACTCAAAGTCCGCCGACCGGCCGCTCCCGCGTCGCCCCGCCCTCGCACGGGCGGGCCGCGGGGGCGGCCTGCCGCTGTCTGGGGCGAGCGCGGCACCGGGTGGCCCGCTTCGGCGGCCCGGACGCGGCGACGCCGTGTGCGGGCAGGCCATGATGCCTGGTCACAGCGCTCTTCCGCGGCGTAGCGGTACCCCCTTTCCCGAGCGAAACCCACCGGCGCACTAGACTTTTGGTGGCCGTCACAACCGAACGAGCCCACCGATGTGGGAAAGGACCAGCCGCGAAAACGCGGCCACGCCGCAACCCGAATAAGGAAGCAAGCTGTGCCTAAGCCCTCCGTTCTCGTCGCGGAAGAACTCTCCCCCGCCGGTCTCGCGCTGCTGGAAGGCGACTTCGAGGTCCGCCACGCCAACGGCGCCGACCGGTCCGAGCTGCTGCCCGCCCTCGAAGACGTCGACGCTCTGATCGTCCGCAGCGCGACGCAGGTCGACGCCGAGGCGCTGGCCGCCGCCCCCCGGCTCAAGGTCGTGGCGCGCGCCGGGGTGGGACTGGACAACGTCGACGTCGACGCGGCGACCAAGGCCGGCGTCCTCGTCGTCAACGCCCCCACGTCCAACATCATCAGCGCCGCCGAGCAGGCCATCAACCTACTGCTGGCGACGTCGCGCAACACCGCGCCCGCGCACAACGCGCTGATCAACGGCGAGTGGAAGCGTTCCAAGTACACCGGCGTCGAGGTCTACGACAAGACCGTGGGCGTCGTCGGCCTGGGCCGCATCGGCCAGCTGGTCGCCCAGCGGCTCGCGGCCTTCGGCACCCACATCGTCGCCTACGACCCGTACGTGCAGCCCTCCCGCGCGGCGCAGATCGGCGTCGAGATGGTCAGCCTCGACGAGCTGCTGCGGCGCAGCGACTACATCACCATCCACCTGCCCAAGAACAAGGACACCCTCGGCCTCATCGGCGACGAGGCGCTGTCCAAGGTCAAGCCGGGCGTGCGCGTCATCAACGCCGCGCGCGGCGGCATCCTGAACGAGGACGCGCTCTACCGCGCCATCAAGGAAGGCCGTGTGGCCGGCGCGGGCATCGACGTGTGGGCCTCCGAGCCCTGCACCGACAGCCCGCTGTTCGAGTTCGGCGACAACGTCGTGGTCGCCCCCCACCTGGGCGCCAGCACCGCCGAGGCCCAGGAGAAGGCCGGCACCCAGGTCGTCCGCTCGGTGAAGCTCGCCCTGTCCGGCGAGTTCGTGCCCGACGCCGTCAACGTGCAGGGCGGCGCTGTGGCCGAGGACGTCAAGCCGGGCCTGCCGCTGACCGAGAAGCTCGGCCGCATCTTCACCTCGCTGGCCCGCGGGGTCGCCGACCGCATCGACATCGAGGTCCGCGGCGAGATCGCCGCCCACGACGTCAAGGTGCTGGAGCTCGCGGCGCTCAAGGGCGTCTTCGGCGACGTCGTCGAAGAGACCGTGACCTTCGTCAACGCCCCGCTGCTGGCCAAGGAGCGCGGTGTCGAGGTGAACCTGGTCACCAGCGACGACAACTCCGACTGGCGCAACCTGATCACCGTGCGCGGGCTGATGCCCGACGGCCAGCGGGTGTCGGTCTCGGGCACGCTGACGGGCCCGCGCCACCACGAGAAGCTGGTGGAGATCAACGGCTACAGCATGGAGATCCCGGTCAGCGAGCACATGGCGTTCCTCTCCTACCACGACCGCCCCGGCATCGTCGGCAAGGTCGGCGCGCTGCTGGGCGAGGCCCAGGTCAACATCGCCGGCATGCAGGTCAGCCGGGACACGGAGGGAGGTACGGCGCTGATCACGCTGACCGTCGACTCCGAGGTCCCCAGCCCGATCCTCGAGGAGATCTCCACCGAGATCCAGGCGTCGCAGACCCGCCAGGTCAACCTGGAGGACTAGCGGCACGTCCCGCGGCGCCCCGCTGAGCCGGGGGCGCCGCGAGCACGCTGAGGGCCGTCCGCGACCGCGCGGACGGCCCTCAGCGTTGTTTCACGGCTGCGCTCGCAGCGCCGTTCGGCATGAAGTCGCCGGCGCAGGCTGGCGGGTTATTCGGACGTCCGATAGTCTGTCTTCCTAAGAGATGGCGCGCGGCGACACAGCCGCCGACGCCTCGCGCACGGCCCGCCCGGCACATCGGGGACCGCGGCCGCCCGGCACCACCCCGGCTCGGGACAAGTGCGCGCTTCGCCCGCTGTCCGCGCCGACGTCCGTCGCGGCAGCGTCCGTCCCGGCCCCTGCCGAGCCACCCGTTCGGCGGACTGCCGCGCCGTGCCGCCCGCACCGGCGGCGCCGGAGCGCCGGGATCCCGCTTTCGCTTCCCGATCAGCTTGTACCGCGGCCCGGCGTGGCCGCGGCCGCGTCACCCGGAGGAGAGCCGTGTACGACACCACTCCCGCACCCGCCGATACCGATTCCGCCGAAGCCACCGAGGCTGTGCAGGTCGCATTGGACCGCCGCGACAACGGAGGCTCCGCGGGGCGCTAGTCTTGTCTCACTGAACGTTGTCTGGGGTCTCAGCATGTGAGAGGCGGTCGGGTTCGCGCGGACCCGCCCGCCCCGCGCCGAGGCCGGTCCGACACCACCGAATCACTGAGTAGGGGCTGGGCTGCTAATGGCTGCGCGCACCGTGAATCTGGCCGTCATCCCCGGCGACGGGATCGGCCCCGAGGTGGTGGCCGAGGGACTCAAGGTCCTCACCGCCGCCGCCTCGGAGCACGACGTCGTCTTCGAGACCACCGAGTACGAGCTCGGCGCCCGCCGGTGGCACCGGACCGGCGAGACGCTGCCCGACTCGGTCGAAGAAGAGCTGCGCGGCCACGACGCCATCCTGCTGGGCGCGGTGGGCGACCCCAGCGTGCCCAGCGGCGTGCTGGAGCGCGGCCTGCTGCTGCGGCTGCGCTTCGCCTTCTCCCACTACGTCAACCTGCGCCCGGTGCGGCTGTATCCCGGTGTGGGCACGCCGCTGGCCGGTGTGCGGCCCGAGGACATGGACATCCTCGTCGTGCGCGAGGGCACCGAGGGGCCTTACGCCGGCATGGGCGGCGTCCTGCGCAAGGGCACCCCCGACGAGATCGCGACCCAGGACAGCGTCAACACCCGCCTGGGTGTCGAGCGCGTGGTGCGTTTCGCCTTCGCCAAGGCCGCCCAGCGCCCGCGCAAGAAGCTCACGCTGGTGCACAAGGACAACGTGCTGACCTACGCCGGTGAACTGTGGCAGCGGGTCGTGCGCGAGGTCGGAGCGGAGTTCCCCGAGGTCTCGGTCGACTACTCCCACGTCGACGCCGCCGCGATGTTCTTCGTCTCCCAACCGCAGCGCTTCGACGTGGTGGTCACCGACAACCTCTTCGGCGACATCATCACCGACCTCGGGGCGGCCGTGGCCGGCGGCATCGGTATGGCCGCCAGCGGCAACATCAACCCGGAGAACGACTTCCCGAGCATGTTCGAGCCCGTGCACGGCTCGGCGCCCGACATCGCCGGCCAGGGCAAGGCCGACCCCACCGCCACCGTGCTGTCGGCTGTCATCATGCTCGACCACCTCGGCCTGGACGCCGCCGCCCGCAAGGTCGAGGAGGCCGTCTCCGAGGACCTGCGCGTGCGCGCCGAACTCGCCGCCGACGAGCGCTCCACGTCGGCCATCGGCGACGACATCGCCAAGCGAGTAGCCGGGCAGGGCTGAGCCGCGCCGCGCCTCGGCCCTGCTGATTCGACGATCGGCACGGCCGGGTGCGCGGACACCCAGGAGTTCCACGCCGCAGCGGGCGCGCCGATCGACCGGCGCGCCCGCCGTGTGCTGCCCTTCCGCGCCGCCGCCGGCCGGTGTCCTGGCCTTTCCGGTACCGGTTCCGGCAGGGTGGCGGCCTGTGGAGGTCTATGGCCGCGGGTGCGTCGTTTCCGTCACACTGGAATCCGGGGCGGCAGTGCTGCCGCCCCGATGTACGGAGAGGACCTGACCCAATGAACAGCAGCACCACCACAAGCGGGTTGACGTTCGACGTCCAGCTCTCGGCCCAGCGGAAGACCCCGCAGGAGCGCGAGCAATTGCTGGAGAATCCCGGGTTCGGCACCGTGTTCACCGACCACATGGTGAGCATCGACTACATGGAGGGCAAGGGCTGGTACGACCCGCGCCTGGAGCCCTACGGTCCCCTGACGCTCGATCCGGCCACGGCTTCCCTGCACTACGCGCAGGAGATCTTCGAGGGGCTGAAGTCCTACCGCCACCCCGGCGGCGAGGTCGCCTGCTTCCGCCCGGAGGCCAACGCCGCGCGGTTCAACCGCAGCGCGCGCCGCATGGCGATGCCGGAGCTGCCCGAGGAGCTGTTCCTCGGTGCGATCGAGACCCTGCTGAGCCACGACTCCGAGTGGATCCCGTCCCAGCCCAACAGCAGCCTGTACCTGCGTCCGTTCATGTTCGCCACCGACGTCGGACTGGGGGTCAACCACCCCTCGCGCAGCTACAGGTTCGTGCTCATCGCCTCGCCTTCGGGGCCCTACTTCTCGGGCGGCATCAAGCCGGTCTCGGTGTGGCTGAGCGAGGACTACACCCGCGCGGCGCCCGGCGGCACCGGCGAGGCCAAGTTCGCCGGCAACTACGCCTCCAGCTTCGTCGCCCAGTCCCAGGCGGTGCAGCAGGGCTGCGACCAGGTCGTCTGGCTCGACGCCAAAGAGCACCGCTGGGTCGAGGAGATGGGCGGGATGAACCTGTTCTTCGTCTTCGGCTCGGGCGACGAGGCACGGCTGCTCACCCCGGCGCTCACCGGCACGCTGCTGCCGGGCATCACCCGCGACTCCCTGCTGACCCTGGGGCCCGAGCTGGGCTTTCCCACCGAGGAGGGCTCCATCTCCACCGACGAGTGGCGCCGCGCCGCCCAGAGCGGTGAGCTCACCGAGGTCTTCGCATGCGGAACGGCCGCGGTCATCACCCCCGTCGGCCACGTAAAAGGCCCCGGTACCGAGTTCACCATCGGCGACGGCCAGGCGGGCCCGGTCACCATGGGGCTTCGCGAGGAGCTCGTGGCCCTGCAGTACGGCACCCGCCCCGACACCCACGGCTGGGTGCGCACGCTCGCGTAGGCCGCTGCGCGACGCGGCCCGCTCGCCTCCCCGGTCGGCTCCCCAGTCGGCTCGGGCGCACTACGGCGAAGCGGGCGGGCCGCCGCATACCAGTCGGAACACCCACGGCGTCTCGCTATTCGAGACGAAGATGTCGATTATGCGGACTCCGGCGCGCACGTGTGGCACACTGATGAACGTGCCGTCTCAGGTGATCATTATCGTGAGGCGCGCTGGCTGAAACCGGACCTCGCCAGCGCGCTGACCTCTCGTGTCCACGAGGGGTCTTTTTTATTGCCGCCGGCGGGGCCGCGACAACGACAGCACACATCCGGGAGTTCGCACCCATGCCTGACGACCGTTTCCACGTCTTCGACACGACTCTGCGCGACGGGGCCCAGCGAGAGGGCGTCAACCTGACCGTCGCCGACAAGCTCGCCATCGCCAAGCTCCTCGACGAGTTCGGCGTGCGCTTCATCGAAGGCGGATGGCCGGGAGCGAACCCCAAGGACACCGAGTTCTTCCAGCGGGCTTCACAAGAGCTGGCGCTGGAGCACGCGCAGCTGTGCGCGTTCGGCGCGACCCGCCGGGCGGGCGTGCAGGCGGCCGAGGACCCGCAGGTCGCCGCGCTGCGTGACTCGGGCGCTCCCGTGGTCACCCTGGTCGCCAAAAGCGACATCCGCCACGTGGAGCGCGCGCTGCGCACCACCGGCGAGGAGAACCTCGCCATGATCGCCGACACCGTCGCCCACCTGCGCGAGCACGGCAAGCGCGTCTTCCTCGACTGCGAGCACTTCTTCGACGGCTACCTCCACGACCCCGACTACGCCGTCAGCGTGGTGCGCGCCGCGGCCGAGGCCGGCGTCGACGTCGTCGTGCTGTGCGACACCAACGGCGGGATGCTGCCCTGCGACGTCACCCGCATCGTCGGCGACGTGGCCGCCGCCTCCGGCGCACGGCTGGGCATCCACGCCCAGGACGACACCGGCTGCGCCGTGGCCAACACGCTGGCCGCCGTCGATGCCGGCGCCACGCACGTGCAGTGCACCGCCAACGGCTACGGCGAGCGGGTGGGCAACGCCAACCTGTTCTCGGTCGTGGGCGCGCTGGCGCTGAAGCAGGGCCGCGACGTGCTCCCGGAGGGCTGCCTGCCGCGGATGACCCGCGTCTCCCAGGCCGTCGCCGAGATCGTCAACATCTCGCCGTCCACGCACCAGCCCTACGTGGGGGTCTCGGCCTTCGCGCACAAGGCCGGGCTGCACGCCTCGGCGATCAAGGTCGACCCCGACCTCTACCAGCACATCGACCCGGTGCTGGTGGGCAACGACATGCGGATGCTGGTCTCGGACATGGCCGGGCGCGCCTCCATCGAGCTCAAGGCCAAGGAGCTGGGTTTCGACCTCTCCGGCGACCGCGAACTGCTGGGCCGGCTGGTCGACAGGATCAAGGAGCTGGAGCTCAGCGGCTACAGCTTCGAGGCCGCCGACGCGTCGCTGGAGCTGCTGCTGCGCGAGGAGCTGGGCAGCCCGGTGCGCTACTTCGAGGCCGAGTCCTGGCGGGTCATCTCCGAGCGCCGCGGCGGCGACGAAGGAGACAAGGCGGTCAGCGAAGCCACCGTCAAGCTGCAGGTCAAGGGCGAGCGTGTGATCGCCACCGCCGAGGGGAACGGGCCGGTCAACGCGTTGGACCGGGCGCTGCGCAGCTCCATGGAGGGCGTCTACACCGCGCTGGCAGGGCTGGAGCTGACCGACTACAAGGTGCGCATCCTCGAGGGCAACTCCGGCACCGGCGCGGTCACCCGGATCCTGGTGACCTTCGGCGACGGCCGCGGCGAGTGGACCACGGTCGGGGTCGGCGAGAACGTCATCGACGCGTCCTGGATCGCGCTCAAGGACGCGATGGCCTACGGCCTGCTGCGCCAGGGTTATCAGCAGGACTGAGGCCGGTGCCGCCGGGCCCGGCGGGGTGCGGGGTCACGGCTGCTGCACCCACCCGTTGGGCTCGCAGCCCTGGAGGCCGAAGGTCTGCTGCTGCATGACCGGAGCGGGCTCCCCCCTGCCGGGGCAGGAGACGTGGCCGCGGCCCAGCGCATGGCCGACCTCGTGGTTGATCACGTAGATCCGGTACGTGCGCAGGTCGCCGTCGAAGTGCTCCACGCCCGAGACCCAGCGGTTCTGGTTGATGATCGCCCGGTCGCCCTTGGTGCAGGAGACACGGCCCATGGTCTGCAGTGGCGCGCACAGCCGGTCGACGGTCTCGGGGGCGGCCAGGGCCACGGTGAAGTCCGCGTCGCCCTTGTCCACGCGCTGCATGGACACCCCCTCCTCACCGCGCCAGCCGCGCTTGTCGGCGAGGATCTGCTCGACGGCGGCGGCGAAGTCGGCCGCATCGCCGGGCAGGCCCTTCTCGACCTCGACGGTGTAGCGCATCCGCGGCCCCTTGCCCGCGGGCTCGCTCTTGCCGGGGACGACCTCCAGCTCGCCCTCGGCTTCGTCGACCTCCTCCTCCACCGAGCTCATCACCGCGGGAAGGCCGTCGTCGGAGGGGCTGTCCCGGGGTGTGGGCGAGTCCCCGTCCTGAGACTGGCCGGTCTGCTCCTCGGTCGGCGTGGCGTCCGGGGAGTCGGCGGGGGAGGCCTCGCCGTCACCGCCGCCTCCACCGCTGCCGGAGCCCGGGCCGTCGGTGCCCTCGGAGGGCTGCGGAGCCGTGGCGGTGGCCGAGGCGGCGCCAGTGTCATCGGACTGCGGCCCGGTGGTGGCGCTGCCGGTCTCCTCCCCGGTCAGCAGCTCCGGCGCCCGCTGGTCCACGAGGAGCAGACCGGTGCCGGCGGCGAGCACGACCAGGCCGGCCAGCAGCGCGAGTCCGCGGCGCCGCCGGCCGCGCGAGCCGCGGGGCCCGCGGGCGGGGTTGGCAGAGGGATGGGACAAGCGGCGGCCTTTCTGCGGGCTCGGAGCGTCGGGCCGGGACGGGCCCGGCGATCGGCGCGGACAGTGCAGCGGAGGCGTGTGGGACCGTTCCCAGCATCGCAGAAACGACACGGAAACCGTGCCTTGTCCAAAGTGCCCGAAAAGCGCGTGCCGTCCCCTGTGTGCTGTACCGCCGTCGGCGGACACGCCGTCGCCCGCCGCGGACCTGGGTACTCTGGTCGCGGACGAAGGATTGTCGAAGTGGCGAGAACAGGCAGGCAGCAGACGTGCGCATCGCAAGATTCTCCGTGAGTGACGATGTCGGGTACGGCTTGATCGACGCCGACGAGGAAAGCGGCCAGGAGTACGTGTCGCGGATCAGCGGGCACCCGCTGATGGGTCAGATCCAGCTCACGGGTGAACGCGCCAAGGTCGAGGATGTGCGGCTGCTGTCGCCGGTGCTGCCCAGCAAGGTCGTGTGCATCGGCAAGAACTACGCCGACCACGTCGCCGAGATGAGCGAGATCACCGGCGAGAGCACCGAGGAGCCGGTGGTCTTCCTCAAGCCCTCCACGGCGGTCACCGGCCCGGGCGACCCGGTGTTCTACCCTCCGATCTCCCAGCGCGTGGACTTCGAGGGCGAGTTGGCCGTGGTGATCTCGCGCCCCTGCCGCGAGGTTCCGCGCGAGCGCGCCAAGGAGGTCGTCTTCGGCTACACCGTGGCCAACGACGTCACAGCGCGCGACTTGCAGAAGTCCGACAAGCAGTGGACGCGGGGCAAAGGCTTCGACTCCTTCTGCCCGATCGGACCGTGGATCGAGACCGGCCTCACCCTGGAGGAGGCGGGCGACCTGCGGGTGACCACCACCGTCGACGGCGAGGTCCGCCAGGACGGGCGCACCTCGCAGTTCATCCACGACATCCCCGCGATGATCGCCTACATCAGCTCGTTCATGACCCTGCTGCCGGGCGACGTCGTGCTCACCGGAACCCCGGCCGGTGTCGGGCCGGTGGACGTCGGCGCCGAGATGACGGTGGCGGTCGAGCGCGTCGGAGAGCTCACCAACCGTGTGATCACCCGCGACTGACGCCCGCCCTACCCGGCAGAGCACCGGCGCCGCCCCCGCCGCCCGGCTCTCGGCGGGTGCACCGCCGCGGCCCCTCCGGCCCGGCGGCGCCGTTGCGTCCGGCGCCCGCCCGGACCCGGCCACGCGGAGTCCGCCGAGGGCACGCCGCCACGGCCGCGGGGCGGCGCCGTGGTGTGCGTGCTTTCCGTCCGTCTGCCCTTTCTGTGGGTTTGTTCAGCTGTCCAGGCACGGGATACCTTCCAGCACCACCGACGAGAGTCCTTGCCGATCCGGCGGCCTTGTGGGTAGCCGTCCCGCAGTGGACGAGCAGCGGTCCGGCCCACCGGGGGCCGGAGGCTGGAACCGGGCGGGAGAACGGGTATGGACTACATCAAAGGGATCATCTCTCTTGTCGGCGCCGAGGGAGCGGAGATCCCCGCGTACAGCCGGGGTGTCCGCGGGGAGCCCGCCGGCGGCCTTCCGGAGGGGTACCGGCGGTTGGTCGAGGAACTCGGCGGATTCGTCGTCGACGGCGTCGTGGCGGTCATGCCGCCCGAGAGTGTGCTGCTCTACGAGCGGAGCCACGATCCGCGCCTCGCCGGATCGGAGCGGCGCGTGACCGTCGACGACGGCTACGCGATGAAGCTGGGCCCGCGCAGGGGCGACGAGGAAATCGACCACGACCGCATGCAGAAGTGGGCCGAGGCCCGCGTCGAAAACGGTTGGTCGATATTCTGGGAGTACAGTCAGCCGGAAACGCGAATCGTGGTCACGGACTATTTCGAGTACTTCGTCTACCCGATGCAGCCCGACGAATTCCTGTACAAACTGCTGACGCGGCGGCTCGACTGCCGCCCCCTCATCGACGCGGACTGGCCGGGCGAACGTTTCGAGGCCGCGTTCCTCTGACGGTTCCGCGGAGCGGCGGAATTCGGCGGTGGGAGATCCGCTCCCGATCGCGAACGGGTTCGGACGGACGGCCGGCGATCGGGTCGGAATGCGGGAAGTGCACGGGGTGTGCGGAGCCCGAATTCCGGCTGAAGCGTCCGACGGGTCGGCTTGGCCCCCAGGGCCGTCCATCGGCCGCTCGCCGCGCGTCGACGCCGAATTCGCGAGGGCTCCGTCGCGGCCCCGCTTCCGGGACCTGCGGCAGAGCCCATCGACTCACCTGCGGCGCCGATAGGCTTGGGACCGTGACTGAGAATCCGATTCGCGTGCGCTTCGCGCCGTCGCCGACCGGGATGTTCCATGTCGGCGGGGCGCGATCTGCGCTGTACAACTGGGCACTGGCCCGGCAGCAGGACGAGGGCAGGTTCGTGCTGCGCATCGAGGACACCGATGCCGCACGGAACAAGCCGGAGTGGACCGAGGGGATCGTCCAGGCGCTGGCCTGGCTGGGCATCAGCGATTCCGACCCGCACTTCGAGGGTCCCTACTTCCAGTCCTCCTACGCCGGCAAGCACCGCGAGACCGCCGAGCGGCTCTACAAGGAGGGGCGCGCCTACTACTGCGACTGCACCCGCGAGCAGGTGCAGGAGCGGAGGGACAACCCCAACCTGGGCTACGACGGCTTCTGCCGCGACCGCGGGCTGGAACCCGGCCCCGGCCGGGCGCTGCGCTTCCGGGTGCCCGAGGGCGGGCCGACCGTGGTCGAGGACGCGATCCGCGGGCGCGTGGAGTTCGAGCACACCTCGATCGAGGACTTCGTCGTCGCCCGCGCCGACGGCTCGCCGCTGTTCGTGCTGGCCAACGTCGTCGACGACGCCGAGATGGGCATCAACCAGGTCATCCGCGGCGAGGAGCACCTGTCCAACACCCCCAAGCAGCAACTGCTGTGGGAGGCGCTGGGCCACACCCCGCCGGCGTGGGCGCACCTGCCGGTGATCGTGAACGAGAAGCGGCAGAAGCTGTCCAAGCGCCGCGACAAGGTGGCGCTGGAGACCTACCAGGACGAGGGCTTCCTGCCCGAGGCCATGGTCAACTACCTGATGCTGCTGGGCTGGTCGCCGGGTGAGGACCGCGAGATCATGCCGTGGTCCCAGATGGAGCCGCTGTTCGCCGTCTCCGACGTCAACAGCGCCAGCGCGTTCTTCGACGAGAAGAAGCTGCGCGCCTTCAACGGCGAGTACATCCGCGCTCTGGCGATCGAGGACTTCGTCGAGCGCTGCCGGCCGTGGCTGGATCCCGAGGTCGCGCCGTGGCCGGAGGAGAACTACGACGAGGACGCCTTCCGCGCCATCGCCCCGTTGGCCCAGAGCCGTGTGGCCGTACTCGGCGAGATCGTGGCCAACGTCGACTTCCTGTTCCTGGATCAGCCGGTCGAGGACGCCAAGAGCTGGTCCAAGGCGATGAAGCCCGAGACCGCGGCGCCGATGCTGGCCGCCGCCCGGGATCGGCTGGCCGATCCCGGGCTCTCCTGGGAGCCCGAGGCGCTGCGCGCCGAACTGGAGGCTGCGGGCACGGAACTGGGCCTCAAACTCGGCAAGGCCCAGGCGCCGGTGCGCGTGGCGGTCACCGGGCGTACGGTCGGCCTGCCGCTGTTCGAGTCGCTGCAGGTGCTCGGCCGTGAGCGCACGCTGCTGCGTATCGACGCGGCGCTGGAGCGTGTACGGGCCGAAGAGGCGGGTGTTGCGCCGGCGGGCGCCGACGCCGTGCCCGACAGCGGTCCGGAGGGTTCCGCGGCGACGGAGTGAGCGCGGCCGAGCCGTGAGGCGCGGCGGGCGGCGCCGGGCGCCTGTCGGCGAGGGCGCGCAGGCGGGAAGCGTGCGCACGGTCACACGGGCCCGTGTGGACCGAGGCGGCGGTCGCACGGGCCCGCGCTCGTTGGCACGGGAGTCCGCATCGCACGCTGACCCGCGACGACGGCGGACGCGCTGCACCGCGGGCCCCGCTTCGGCAACCGATTCGCGAGCACTCTCCAAGTCCGCTAGAGTATTGCCTGCGCCGAGGGGGAAAGGGACCGGCGAACGGCCCCCGCCCCCAACAGCACTGGGGTATGGTGTAATCGGCAGCACGACTGATTCTGGTTCAGTTAGTCTAGGTTCGAGTCCTGGTACCCCAGCAATGGCATCCGCCGAGCGGAAGCCGTGACGGACCGTTCTCGGTCCGGTCGCAGCAGTGCGATCCAGGCCCCCGTCGTCTAGTGGCCTAGGACGCCGCCCTCTCAAGGCGGTAACGGCGGTTCGAATCCGCTCGGGGGTACGCAGTAGGGAGAAGCTCCTGCAGTGCGGGAGCTTTTTTACTGCAGACCGCGGGACCGCGCTGTCCCGCGCAATCGGCGCCCCTGTCGTCTAGTGGCCTAGGACGCCGCCCTCTCAAGGCGGTAACGGCGGTTCGAATCCGCTCAGGGGTACCAGCCGAGACGGCCTCCGCCTGCGGGCGGGGGCCGTTCGCCGTTTCCGGGGCGAGTGCGGTGACAGCCCGGCCGGCCGGCGTGCGGCCGCGCCCGCACGCTCACTCCCGCGCTCGGCCCTCGACCGCGCCGCCGTCCTCGGGGCGTTCGTGCTGCCACGGGCCGCGGCCGAACCTGCGCGCCGACTCGTCCTCCTGGGCGAGCAGGCGCAGCGCGGTCAGCGTCTGCTCCATCAGCGCCGAGGTCGTCACCACCTGCTGCACCGTCGCCTCGCGGGGCATTCCGGGGTCGACGCAGTCCAGATCCAGCTCGGCGGTCCGGTGCGCGGCGGCCGCGTATCCGTGCAGCATCTCCGGTGTCGGCGGTGTGCCCAGGCGCTCCAGGGCGGCTACCGCCTGGACGAGCTGTCCCCGCGCGGGTGAAGCCTCGTGCGCCTGCCACCCCAGCTGAGCCAGCAGTTCGGCGGTGCGGTGCTCGGCGCGCTGCCAGTCGGGGTCGTCGCCGGAGGGCGCCTCCGGCGACTGCGTGAAGGCGTACTGGGCGAAGCCGAGCAGCGTGTGCAGGTCCAGTTCGGGGTCGTCGACCGCCCGCAGTACGGACCGGATGCGGCCGAGCGGCACCTCGGCCACCTCCACCAGCGCCCGCACCAGGCGCAGCCGCTTGAGGTGCTCCTCGCTGTAGCGCGACTGCGTGGCCGAGACCGCCTCGCCCTTGGGCAGCAGGTTCTCGCGCAGGTAGTACTTGATCGTCGCCACCGGCACGCCGCTGCGCCTGCTCAGTTCGGAAATCCGCATCAGCCGTCGCTCTCCCTTGCCATCCCTATTGGATAGTACTACTCTCCAATATTAGAGAGTTGCACTATCCAATAACGAGGGTGTCCTGGTCCTACCTGGAGGCGGAATGCAGCACTACACGGTTCTCGGTGACGACGGTGACGGCGTACTGGAGGCCGCTCCGGAGCCGGTATCCGCCCGACCGGCCCCGACGGGCGAGCGGCGCCTGCTCGCTCCGCTTGACGCGCCGGTGCTCGGCTGGGAGCGCCGCCCCCACGGCTGGTGCCGCGGCGACGCCTGCATCCCGGCCGCCGCGGCCGCCGGAGTCGAGCACGCCGGCCGCGTCGACGTCGGCGCCTTCGCGAGGTTGCAGGGGCGCCTCGCGGTGGCCGACCACGACCACGGGCTGCTGGCCGTGGTGCCCCTGCCGAAAGCCCGTGCGCACGCCGCAGCGGCGCCCGACTTCGAGCTCCGCGACACCGGCGGCAGGACCCACCGCCTCAGCGACCACCGCGGCCGCAAGGTCGCCCTGGTGATGTGGGCCTCCTGGTGCGGCTGCCGCTACGACCTTCCGGCCTGGCAGGAGCGCCACAGCGAACTGTCCCCGCACGGACTCACCGTCGTCACCGTCGCCATGGACCGCGACGCCGGCGACGCCCGCCCGTGGATCGCCGAGGCCGCGCCCGACCACCCGGCCCTCGTCGACACCGAGGGCGAGGTGGCCGCTCTCTACGACGTCTTCAACGTGCCCACCGTGGTGTGGATCGACGAGGCCGGCATCGTCGCGCGACCGCAGGACAGCCAGGCAGCCACCGACCTGTTCCAGGAGATGAACGGCCTCAGCGCCGAGGCGTCCCTGCGCGCGCTGCGCCGCTGGGTGCACGAGGGCGACGCAGGGCTCGGCGGGCCCGGTGCCGATCCCGGCTTCCGCGCACCCGCGGCCGAGGGCCAGCGCGCCCGCGCCCACGCCCGCATCGCCGTCGAACTGCACCGGCGCGGCGCCACCGCCGCCGCCGACCGCCACTACACCCGTGCCGCCGAACTGGCCCCGCACGACGTCACCCTCCGCCGCGGCCTGATGGGCCTGCGCGGAGAGGACCCCTTCGGGGACGCCTACTTCGCGCTGCGCGACGAGCTCGGCGCCGCCGGAATCCCGATCTACCGGCCCCTTGAGGCCGCCCGGACGGAGGCATGACCGCCGTGACCGACACCCGGATTCCCCGCCTCACCACCGAACCCCGCGACAGCATGACCGTGTTCCTGCTGGGAGCCCGCGTCAACGCGCTCCTGCGGCCGCGACGCTGGATGTGGGTCGGCCTCGCCTTCAACCGGATGGCCGCGGAGCTGCGGGCCGACCCGGCGCTCGGCCTCCTGCACTCGCGCTCGCTACCCAGCGTCCGCGGGGTCACCGTCATCCAGTACTGGGAGTCGACCGCGGCGCTGCTGCGTTACGCCCACGCAGAGACCCACAGCGAGGCATGGCGCCGCTTCTACCGCCAGGGCGGCGACGAGGTCGGCCTGTGGCACGAGACCTACGAGATCGGGCTGCCGCAGGCCGAAGACGCGGACCGGGCCGAGGATGCCGGCGCGGACGCGGGGAAACGGCGCGGCTACGAGGCGATCTACGCCAACGTGCCGCCCCTGGGCCTGGGCCGCGCGCTGGGCACCCGCCCCATCGGCCGCGACACCCACCGCGCCCTCGACCGCCTCGCCCTGCGCCGAGCTCGCGCCCAGGGCCGGGCGAACGGGCGGGGCGGGGCGAAGGGCGCGCCCGGCACCGCACCGGCGCCCGACACCCCGGCCTGATGAGCGCGTCCGTGGCCGCCGGCGCGCTTAGGGCCGCGCAGGCGCTGGTGTGGGCGTCGGCGCCCGTCCTGCTCGTCCAGGGCAGGGGAGTGCGCCGGCGCACTCCGGTGCTGCCCGCGGCGCGGGGAGTGCGCGGCGAAGCGCCCGCCCCCGGCTCAGGTGCCGAGGACGGTGCGGCTCCGGCCGCAGCGCCCGGCCCGGGCGGCGCGGCGGCGGGGGAGGCCGGGGCCCGAGGGCCGCTGCGCCTGCTCGTGCTGGGCGACTCCACGGCGGCCGGGGTGGGGGCGGCGACCCAGCAGGAGGCGCTGGCAGGACACCTCGCCGCCGGACTCGCCGGGGAGATCGGACGCGGAGTCGTATGGCGCGTCACCGCCCGCTCCGGCGCCGACGTCCGCGCCGTTGCGGCCGAGCTGCTGCCCGCGGCAGCGGCCCGACGGGGTCGACGGCGGCGGGAACGCGGGCCGAGGCGGGGAGGGGAGCGGCGGCGCGCCGCCGCGTCCCGACCTGGTCGTGGTCGTGGTGGGGGTCAACGACGCGAAGGGCATGACGGGCCGGCGGGCCTTCCGCAGCGGCGTCGCCGCCGTCGCCGTCGGCGCGCGCGAGAGGTGGCGGGCGCCGGCGGTCTTCGGCGCGGTCCCGCGAATGGACCTCTTTCCGGCGCTGCCCTGGCCGCTGCGCCCGCTGCTCGGCCTGCGCTCGCGCTACCTGGACGCCGCGATGCGCGACGCACTGCGCGGGCGACCGGGGGCCGTCCACGCGCCCTTTCCCGGCGACGCGGTCGGCGGCCCCGGTTTCTTCGCCGTCGACGGCTTCCATCCGGGAGCGGAGGGCTACCGAGCCTGGGCGCGCCGCCTGGTGCCGGTGTGCCTGGGCGCCCTGTCGGCCCCGGTGCCGGATCCGACCGGCCCGGGGCTCCTCTGACGGGTTCGATCTCGGTGCCCGGTGGGCAGTATCGGCTGCATGGAGCACGCACAGCAGCTCCCGCGCCGGGTACGTCGGCGGCTGCGCGGCGGGGCCGGCGCCGCCGCGGTCCTGCTCGCCGCCACGGCCTGTGCCGGCGGCGGGAGCGGCGGCGACGGCGGGCAGCCGCCGACCGGGTCCGAGGAAACCGCCACGCGCATGGTCCCGCCCGGCGAGCCCGAAACCGTGGCCACCGGTCTGGAGATCCCGTGGGGCGTCGCGGCGCTTCCGGGCGGAGGGGCCCTGGTCTCCGAGCGCAACTCCGGCCGCATTCTGCAGATGAGCCCCGAGGGGCGGACGAGCGAGGTCGGCACGATCGACGAGGCCAGCGCTCAGGGCGAGGGCGGCCTGCTGGGTATCACCGTGCCGCCCGACCAGGAGCGCCCCGAGCAGCTCTTCGCCTACTTCACCGCCGACTCCGGCAACCGCATCGCCAGGTTCGAACTGGACCGCTCCGGCGACGGCCCGCCTTCGCTCGGCGACTCCCGGACCCTGGTCGAGGGCATCCCCAGCGCGTCGTTCCACAACGGCGGCAGGCTCGCCTTCGGCCCCGGCGGCATGCTCTACGCCGCCACCGGCGACGCCGGCGACGGCTCGCGCTCCCAGGACACCGACAGCCTGGGTGGCAAGATCCTGCGGATGACGCCCGAGGGCGACCCGGTCGACGGGAACCCCTTCGACAACCTCGTCTACAGCTACGGCCATCGCAACGTCCAGGGCCTGGCCTGGGACGCCGACGGCACCATGTTCGCGACGGAGTTCGGCCAGAACCGCCTCGACGAGGTCAACGTCATCGAGGCCGGCGGCAACTACGGCTGGCCCGCAGTCGAGGGCACCGGCGGGGCGGACGCGTCCGACGAGTTCATCGACCCGGTCGTCACCTGGAGCGTCGAGGAAGCCTCGCCCAGCGGCGCGGCGATCGCGGGAAACTCGCTGTGGGTGGCGGCTCTGCGCGGAGAGCGCATCTGGCGCGTTCCGCTCACCGGCTCCGAGGACGACCCCACGGGGGAGCCGGAGGCGCTGTTCACGGGCGACTACGGCCGCCTGCGCACGATCACCCCGGTCCCCGGCGGCGGCGACCTGCTGGTCAGTACCAGCAACCGCGACTCCCGCGGCGACCCGGAGGACGAGGACGATCGCATCCTGCGCATCCCGCTGGAGGGATGAGCGGCGCGCGGCCGCCCACTGCGGCCGCGCTCGCGCGGTCGTACGCCGGAGTGTCGGTGGGCGGCGCGCAGGCGGCGGTCGGAAGCTCGGGGCCGGGCCTGAGCGGGCAGGGGCGCCCGGCCCGGCCTCACCGCGCCGGTGCGTCCTGAGCGTGCAGGGCCTCGTTGATCTTCTCCGCCGCCGAGGCGACCGCCTGGGCGTGCAGCCGCCCGGGCGCGCGCGTGAGCCGCTCCAGGGGGCCCGAGACCGAGACCGCGGCGATCACCCGGCCGCCGGGCCCGGAGATCGGTGCCGACACCGAGACGACGCCCTGCTCGCGCTCGCCCACGCTCTGGGCCCAGCGGCGGCGGCGCACCTGTGCCAGGGTGTTGCCGGTGAACTTGGCGTTGACGAGTACGCGACGGATGCGTTCGCTGTCCTCCCAGGCCAGCAGCACCTGTGCTGCCGAGCCGGCGGTCATCGGCAGCTCGCTGCCCACCGGCACCGTGTCGCGTAGCCCGCTGGTGCGCTCCGCGGCGGCCACGCACACGCGCACGTCGCCCTGTCGGCGGTAGAGCTGGGCGCTCTCACCGGTGAGGTCGCGCAGCTGCACCAGCACGGGCGAGGCGACCGCCAGCAGCCGGTCCTCGCCGGTGGCGATGGACAACTCGCCCAGCCGGGGGCCCAGCACGAACCTGCCCTGGCTGTCGCGGGAGACCATGCGGTGGCGCTCCAGGGCGACGGCGAGCCGGTGTGCGGTGGGGCGGGCCAGCCCGGTGGTCCGTACGAGCTGGGCCAGTGAGGCCGGGCCCGCTTCCAGCGCGTCGAGCACCGACATCGTCTTATCGAGCACGCCGACGCCGCTGGATGGGTTAGAGTTGTCCATGGCTTGATATTGCCGTCTCGCTATTTGGAATGCAAATCGTTCGACGTGCTGCATTCCGCCGCGCGATCCGGTCCGCGATGCCGCCACCGGAGTCGCTGCGGCCCGCGGCGGCGAGAAGACTCTCCAGACATATGACGTAGTGACGAGACGCGAGGAGGCGTCGCACATGGCTCGCACGATGGCCGAGAAGGTCTGGGAGGAGCACGTCGTCCGGCGTGCCGACGGAGAGCCCGATCTGCTCTACATCGACCTGCACCTCGTCCACGAGGTCACCAGCCCGCAGGCGTTCGAGGGGCTCCGACTGGCCGGTCGGCCCGTGCGGCGGCCGGATCTGACCATCGCGACCGAGGACCACAACGTGCCCACCGAGAACATCCTCGGTCCGATCGCCGACAAGGTGTCGCGCACCCAGATCGACACGCTGCGCAAGAACGCCTCGGACTTCGGGGTGCGCCTGTTTCCGATGGGCGACCTCGACCAGGGCATCGTGCACGTCGTCGGCCCGCAACTGGGTCTGACGCAGCCGGGCATGACCGTGGTCTGCGGCGACAGCCACACCAGCACCCACGGCGCCTTCGGTGCACTGGCCTTCGGTATCGGCACCAGCCAGGTCGAACACGTCCTGGCCACCCAGACCCTGCCGATGCCCCCGTTCAAGACCATGGCCGTGACCGTCGACGGCTCGCTGCCCGAGGGGGTCACGGCCAAGGACATCATCCTCGCGGTCATCGCCGAGATCGGCACCGGCGGCGGCCAGGGCTACGTCATCGAGTACCGCGGCCAGGCCGTTCGGGAGCTGTCGATGGAGGCCCGGATGACCATCTGCAACATGTCCATCGAGGCGGGCGCCCGCGCCGGGATGATCGCCCCGGACGAGACCACCTTCGACTACGTCCAGGGCCGCCCGCACGCGCCCCGGGGCGCCGACTGGGACGCCGCCGTCGAGCACTGGAAGAGCCTGCGCACCGACGAGGGCGCGGCCTTCGACAAGGAGGTCGTCCTCGACGCCGCCGAGCTGAGCCCGTTCGTCACGTGGGGCACCAACCCCGGCCAAGGTGCGCAGCTGGACAGCGCCGTGCCGGCCCCGGAGGACTTCGCCGACCCCGCCGAGCACGCCGCCGCCGAGAAGGCGCTGGCCTACATGGACCTCGACGCGGGCACGCGGCTGCGCGACATCGAGGTGGACACCGTCTTCCTGGGCTCCTGCACCAACGGGCGCATCGAGGACCTGCGCGCCGCCGCCGAGGTCATCAAGGGCCGCAAGGTCGCCGACGGCGTCCGAATGCTGGTCGTGCCCGGCTCCATGCGGGTCAAGGAGCAGGCGAACGCCGAGGGCCTGGGCGAGGTGTTCACCGCCGCTGGCGCGGAGTGGCGCGAAGCCGGCTGCTCGATGTGCCTGGGTATGAACCCCGACCAGCTCCAGCCCGGCGAGCGCAGCGCCTCGACCTCCAACCGCAACTTCGAGGGCCGCCAGGGCAAGGGGGGCCGCACCCACCTCGTCTCGCCGCTGGTCGCCGCCGCGACCGCCGTGCGGGGCACCCTCTCCTCGCCCGCCGACCTGTAGCCCGCCCGCACAACCACAGGTACGAAAGAGCTGACAGCCGACATGGAGAAGTTCACCGTCCACACCGGCAGCGCCGTGCCGCTGCGCCACAGCAACGTGGACACCGACCAGATCATCCCCGCCGTCTACCTCAAGCGGGTCGCCCGCACCGGGTTCGAGGACGGCCTCTTCGCCGCCTGGCGGGCCAACGACCCCGCGTTCGTGCTGAACAAGCCGGAGTTCGCCGAGGGCAGCATCCTCATCGCCGACACCGACTTCGGTACCGGCTCCTCACGCGAGCACGCGGTCTGGGCGCTGCAGGACTACGGGTTCAAGGCGGTGCTCGCGCCGCGCTTCGGCGACATCTTCCGCGGCAACGCGCTCAAGGGCGGCCTGCTGGCGGTCGTGCTGCCCTACGAGGTCATCGAGCGGCTGTGGGAGGCCGTGGAGGCCGACCCCGCCACGCAGGTGACCGTCGACCTCCAGGCGCGCGAGGTCCGCGCCGGCGACATCGTCCAGCAGTTCGAACTCGACGACTACACCCGCTGGCGGCTGATGGAGGGCCTGGACGACATCGCGCTCACGCTGCGTCACACCGACGACGTCGACGCGTTCGAGAAGCAGCGCCACGCATGGCTTCCGGTCACCCAGTAGGACGACCAATCCCGGAATTTTACCTTCATTCGACGGGACGGCCGCGAGACGCCCACAGCCGCGCCCGCATCGTGCCGCCGGATGTCCGGATTCCCGCCATACGTAGGCTTCTGGGCATCGCCGAAGGGGGCAAAAGGGATCCCTTCCGCGTCTCCCAAACGTTCGACCGGACGCTCCACGGCCTCCCTCTGCAGGTCGAAGACCCTCCGACACGCTGAATTCAGGGGCGTTTGTGTTTGTGTCCAGGGCATGCTGTCCCCTAATTTCGTGCGAGCAAGGGGGAACCGGAGGAACCAATGAACAAGCGTGACCTGATCGACGCGATCTCTGACCGTATGGGCGACAAGAAGACCGCCACCGAAGCCGTCAACGCGGTACTGGACACGATCCAGTCGACTGTCGCCTCTGGCGAAAAAGTCGCCGTCACCGGCTTCGGGGTCTTCGAGAGGGGTGAACGGGCCGCTCGTGAGGCCCGCAACCCCGCTACCGGGGCGACTATCAACGTCCCGGCGAGCTATGTGCCGAAGTTCCGCCCGGGCTCCGACTTCAAGGCCCTGGTGAACGGCGAGCAGTGATCCCCGGCACAGCCGAGGGCTGAAGACACAGTCGCGCCCGGGTCCCCGAGGGGGCCCGGGCGTTCTCGTGTGCGCCGCCGGTCGCGCGCCGGGCCGGTCGCGTCACCACCCGGCGTCGGCGAGCAGTTTGGCCGTATGCGGCCCCACGCCCAACAGGACGGCCTCGCGCAGGTCCGCGGGAGTGTCCACGTCGCGCCGCAGGCTGGGCGCCGCCGAGCCGTCCAGTTCCGCGGCGCCGCCCGCCAGGTGCCGCCACCGCGAGCCGCCCTCGAAGGCGGGCGCGAAGCGCGCCCCGGGCCGGGCCGCGTACAGCGTGGTGCCCACGCCCGGCGTGTCGCTGAGGAACGACTGCTCGGCCCCCTGCGCCAGCGCGAGCACGTCGTCGAGCTCGCCCGGCCGCAGCGCGGGCAGATCCGCCGACAGGGCGCAGCGGCCCCACGAGGGGTGCGCACGCTCGGCCTCGGCGGCGCCGTACTCCAGCGCGGGATTGAGCCCCGTGCCCGGCTCGTCGCCGACCACGCGCGCGCCCAGGGCGCTGAGCGCGGCCGCGGCCCGCCCGTCCTCGGTGACGGCGAACACCGCGCCCACCCGCTCGGCGGCCACGGCCGCCATCACCGTGTCGCAGGCCACCGCCAGCGCCAGCTCGCCGCGCGGCAGCTCCGCGGCGCCCGCGAGCCGGGACTTGGCGCGCTCCAGCCGTTTCACCGGGACCACCAGCGACCAGGGCCGCTCCGGATCCAGTGGCGGCATCGTCCCTCCCTCGACTCGCAGCTTCGCGGCGCGCCCCTCGGGGACGGCTGCGCAAGCAGGTTGTGGCGACGCCGCTGCCGCGAACCGCGGGCCGCGTGGCTCCGAGACCGCCGGACGGCGCCGCAGCGTCGCGAAGGCGGCCGCGCGGCGAACCGCGCTTCCGGCGAACGCCGCGCCGCCCGCTCGCCGGTTGCAACGGCCGCGACATGGGCGATCTTCCCGGACATCTAGACTGGACCGGCCGCACCCGGCCGCCGGCCATCGCCGGGCCCGCTGACGCGGATAAAGGGCCGGCGCGGAAGTGGCGAGGCAGGTCGAATCGGAGGAGTCCGTGGCACAGCAACGCGAATCGCGGTGGGTCAAGGCGGTCGTGGCCTCCATCGTCCGCCCGATCCTGGGGTCCGTCACCAGGAGCGAGTGGCAGGGCGAGGACAACATCCCACGCGAGGGCGGTGTGATCATCGCCGCCAACCACTTGTCGATGGCCGACCCCCTGACCATCTCGCACTACCTCTACGTCGCCGGGCGGCGCTGGCCGACCTTCACAGCGAAGGAGGGCGTGTTCCGCATCCCCGTGGTCGGCGCCGTGGCTCGCAGCACCGGCCAGATCCCGGTCAAACGCGGCAGTACCGACGCCATCAAGGCGCTGCAGGAGGCCGAGGCCGCCCTCACCCGCGACGGCTCCTCGGTGATCTTCTACCCCGAGGGCACCTGTACCCGCGACCCCGAGCTGTGGCCGATGACGGCGCGTACCGGCGTGGCACGCCTCGCGCTGACCACCGGCGTACCCGTCGTCCCGTTGGCGCACTGGGGTGAGCAGCACCTGCTGCGCTACGGCACCGCCAGGCTGCGGCCCTTCCCCCGCAAGCGTGTGCAGATGATCGCCGGGCCTCCGGTGGACCTGGCGGCCTACCGCGACAAGCCGATGACGGCCACCGTGCTCAAGGAGGCCACCGCCGAGATCATGCGTGCCATCACCGACCTGCAGGCCGGGCTGCGCGGCGAGGTTCCGCCCGCAGAGCCCTACGACATGAAGAAGGCCCGTCACCTCTCCTCCGGCGAATCCGCCCCGCCCGAGGTCTCCTCGGCGGCCGATCCCGCCGCGGCCGGGACGGCAGGCGAGGGCGACGCGAAGCCGGCGGACGACGCCGACGGCGCGAGCGGGCGCGGCTCCGACGACGAGGGCACGCCCCGCCGGTGAGCGGCGGAGCGACGAGACGGGGGAGGAGCAGATGACGAAGGTCGCGGTGATGGGCAGCGGGTCCTGGGGGACCGCCTTCGCCAACGTGGTGGCCGACGCCGGCGCCGCCGACGTGGTGGTCTACGGACGGCGCTCCGCGGTCGTCGACGCCGTCAACCAGCGCCACGAGAACCCCGACTACTTCCCCGGAACAGCCCTCAACCCCGCCCTGACGGCCACCACCGACGCGGCCAAGGCGCTGCACGGAGCCGAGTACGTCGTGCTCGCCGTGCCTTCCCAGACGCTGCGCGCCAACCTCGCCGAGTGGTACGAGCACATCGACCGGCAGGCGGTCCTGGTCAGCCTGATGAAGGGCATCGAGCTGGGCACGTGCCGGCGGATGAGCGAGGTCGTGCACGAGGTGCTGGGCGTGCCCGCCGAACAGGTCGCGGCGGTCTCCGGCCCCAACCTCGCCCGCGAGATCGCCGAGCGCCAGCCCGCTACCGCCGTGATGGCCTGCCCGCACGAGCCCACCGCCGTGCGGCTGCAGCACCTGTGCAAGTCCGCCTACTTCCGGCCCTACACCGCCACCGACGTGATCGGGGTGGAGCTCGGCGGCGCCGTCAAGAACGTCATCGCCCTGGCCGTGGGCGTGGCCGTGGGGATGGGCTTCGGCGACAACGCCAAGGCCGCGCTGATCACCCGCGGCCTGGCCGAGACCGTGCGGTTGGCCGTCTCGCTGGGCGCCGACGAGCACACGCTGGCCGGACTCGCGGGGCTCGGCGACCTGGTGGCCACCTGCGGCTCGCCCCTCTCGCGCAACCGCACCTTCGGCGAGAAGCTGGGATCGGGCATGACACTGGAGGAGGTCGCCGCCGAGACCTCGCAGACAGCCGAGGGCGTGAAGTCCTCGGAGTCGGTGGCGGAGCTGGCCCGACGCGCGGACGTGGAGATGCCCATCACCGAGGCCGTCGTGGCGATGATGCACCACGACCTCTCGCCCGCCGAGGCGCTCGCGGCGTTCATGTCGCGCACGGCCAAACCGGAGCGCTACGGCATGTGAAGCGCCCTGCCGCAGCGGCACCGTGCGCTCGGCCCGTCCCGCCCTCGTCCAGGGGCGCTGCGCGCCGCTGTGCCGCAATGCGCCCGGCCGGGTGAGCGCCCGCCCGACCCGTCCGCAGCAGCCACCCGACAACGGAAGCCGCCACACCATGCGCCAGCAGGGGGAGAACACCCGCGCCCTAGGCTTGCCCGCCGAACCCGCCCCGCCGCAGCGTCCGCTGCGCGCACCCGTACACCGCAGCACCACCTACGAATTCGCCGCCTCGCAGGACTACGCCGACGTCCTGGCGGGCGAGGCGCCCGGCTACTCCTACGCGCGCATCGACAACCCCACGGCGACCGCCTTCGCCTCGGCGGTGGCCGCGATGGAGGGCGCCGGGTGCGACCGCGAGGTGCGCGGCGAGGCCTTCGCCTCGGGCATGGGCGCTGTCAGCACCACGCTGCTCGCACTCACCGGGGCCGGCGCGCACGTCGTCGCCTCCCGCTCGATCTACGGCAACACCTACTCGCTGCTGGACGGCCTGCTGCGCCGGTTCGGCGTGCAGACCGACTTCGTCGACATCACCGACACCGAGGCCGTGCGCGCCGCCGTGCGCCCGGAGACCGCGGTGGTGTTCACCGAGACGCTGGCCAACCCGACCATGGCGGTCGCCGACCTGCCCGGTCTGGCCGGCATCGCGGAGGAGGCCGGCGCCGTCCTGGTCGTCGACTCCACCTTCGCCACACCGGCGGTGTGCCGTCCGTTGGAGCACGGTGCGGGCGTGGTCGTGCATTCGGCGACCAAGTACATCGGCGGGCACAGCGACGCCACCGGCGGAGTGGCCGTCGGCGGCGCCGGGCCGATGGCCGAGGTGCGCTCGGCGCGCATCGACCTCGGGCCCTGCCTGGCCCCGGACGAGGCCTACATGCTGCACCGCGGCTTGGAGACCCTGCCGCTGCGCGTCGCCCGCCAGTGCGCGAGCGCCGCCGCCTTCGCCGCCGCGGTGGCCGAGCACCCCGCGGTCGAGCGGGTGGACTATCCCGGCTTGGCCGACCATCCCGGCCACGCGCTCGCCGGGCGCCTGTTCGACGAAGGCCGCTACGGCGCCGTGGTCACCGTGACCCCGCGCGGCGGCCGGGAAGCGGGCATGGAGTTCGCCGACGCGCTGGGCACCGCGACCATCGCGGCCTCGCTGGGCGGCACCCACACCCTGGCCGGCCACGTCGGCTCGACCACCCACCGCCAGATGAGCGACGCGGCGCTGCAGGCGGCCGGGATCGGTCCCGCGGCGGTACGGTTCTCCATCGGGCTGGAGGAGCCGGACGACCTCGTCGCCGACGCTCTGGCCGCCCTGGACGCCGGCGCCGGGCGGTGACGGCCGGCGGCGTGAAAACACCGGTCCGGCACCGGGAATCGGGTGCCGGGCAACGACAGGGGAACGAACAGGTGCAACCGGGACCGATCGGTTCCGCAGTCCGACGAGCGCGAGATAGGGTCTGTCAGCATGGCCGAGCAGCGTAAAATCCGGGTCGCCGTGATCTTCGGCGGACGCAGCCCCGAGCACGAGATCTCCTGCGTCACCGCGGGAGGTGTCATCTCGGCGATCGACACCGACCGCTACGAGGTCGTGCCCATCGGGATCGCCCGCGACGGCTCGTGGGTGCTGTACTCGGCCGACCCCGCGCAACTCGCGATCGTCGACGGCCGACTGCCCGAGGTCGACTCCTCCGGGCCCGAGCTGGCCGTGGCCTTCAGCGGGGGCAGCGACCTCCTCGTCTACGACGGCGACACGCCGCGGCGGCTGGGCGGCATCGACGTGGTGCTGCCGCTGCTGCACGGTCCGCTGGGCGAGGACGGCACCATCCAGGGCCTGTTCGAGATGATGGACGCCCGCTACGTGGGCGCGGGCGTTTTCGCCAGCGCCGCGTCGATGGACAAGGTCTTCATGAAGGCCCTGTTCACCGGGTACGGCATTCCCACCGGGCGCTACGTCGCGGTGCCCGACCGGGCCTGGCGCGGCGAGCGCAAGCGCGTCCTCGACGACATCGCCGAGCTGGGCGGGACGGTGTTCGTCAAGCCCGCGCGCGGCGGCAGCAGCGTCGGTATCAGCAAGGTGCCGGACGCGGCCGACGCCGAGGCCGTCACCGCCGCCGTGGACGAGGCCCGCCGGCACGACCCCAAGGTCATCGTCGAGGCGGCCGTCTCCGGGCGCGAGGTCGAGTGCGGGGTGCTGGAGTCCGCCGACGGCGGCGCGCCCGACGTCTCCCAGCCCGCCGAGATCCACGTCGCCGACGGCTACGACTTCTACGACTTCGAGGCCAAGTACCTCTCCACGAGCAGCCTGACGATCCCGGCCGGGCTTCCCGCCGAGGTCGTCGCCGAGATCCGCCGCGAGGCCGCCCGCACCTTCGAGGCGCTGGGCTGCGAAGGGCTCGCACGTGTGGACTTCTTCTACGGCGACGACGGGCGCGTCTACGTCAACGAGATCAACACGATGCCCGGGTTCACGCCCTCCTCGGCGTTCCCGCAGATGTGGGCCGAGGCGGGGCTGGAGTACTCGGCCCTGGTCGACCGGATGATCCGCACGGCGCTGGACCGCGAGCCGGGGCTGCGCTAGCCGGGAGGTCCCGGGAGGCTACCGCCCGCATCAGCGTTGATCTTGTACCTACGGGCACATGTGATCGCTCACAGTGACCATAGGTACAAGATCAACCGGGGTCGAGGGTGGGCGGGAAGGCGGTGCCCCGACGCACTCCGCCTTCCCGCCCGGGAAATCCCGCGACCGGGCCCTGCCGTCCCCGGCCGCGGGATCATTGGGGGTTGGTCTATCGGGTCAGGAGGTCGAGCACGGTGCTCCGTTCAGCTCGAACTCCGCGGGTTCCTCGGCGGATCCGCCCGTCTCGGCGTTGAAGCCGAAGGACACCGACCCGCCGGCCGGCACATCGCCGTTCCAATCGGTGTTGGACGCGGTCACGTGCCCCTCCTGCTGCTCGATCTGCGCCGACCAGCCGTTGGTGACCGTGCCGCCGTCGTCGAGGTGCCAGTGCAGGGACCAGCCGCTCAGTGCGGCGTCGCCGTCGTTGCTCAGTTCGACGTCGGCCGTGTAGCCGCCCGACCACTCGTTGGCGATGCTGTAGTCGACGGTGCACTGGCCGCTGGTGTTGTCGGCGCTGCCGGTGGTCACCGCCACCTCGGGTGAGGAGTCCGAGGAGTTGCCCGCGGCGTCCAGGGCGATCACGTAGAAGCTGTAGTCGGTCTCGGCCGCCAGGTCGCCGACCGTCGCGGAGGTGCCTCCGGAGGTGGTGGCCACGACCTCGCCGGTCGAGGCGTCGTAGACCTCGTAGCGGCTCACGCCCACGTCGTCGGAGGCCGCGCTCCAGCTCAGCTCGACGGCGTCGCCGCTGACGGAGCCGGCGGTGGGTGCGCCGGGCGCGGTGGGCGCCTGGGTGTCGTCCTCGCCGCCGCCGTTGCCGGTGCCGTCGAAGACGACGTCGGAGCAGTTGTAGAAGGCCTCAGGGCTGTCCGAGCGCTCCCAGATCGAGTAGATGACGTGGCGGCCGCTCTTGTTCGGCAGCGTGGCGTCCCAGTAGTACTCGGCGCCTTCGACGCCGCCGTCGCGCAGGGGCGGGTTGGTTACCTCGTCGAAGGGCGCAGGCTCCAGGTCGTCCCAGCCCAGCGGCTGGCTCGGGTCCCAGCCGTCCTTGGTGATGTACTGGCTGAAGGTGCCGGGATGGCGTGCCCACGCATTGTGCTCGAAGGTCACCGTGGACCCGGACTGGACGTCGCTGGCGGGCCAGTCGCCGGGCGCGTTGAAGGCGTCGAAGTCCGAGCTGGGGCCGCAGAGCTTGCCGTCGGGGATGATCTCGCGGTGCCGGTCGCCGGCGTCGCTGATCAGGTTTCCGAACCAGTTCCAGAAGGGGTAGGAGTTCTGGTCGAGTGCCTGCTGGCACATCGGGTTCTGGGGGTTCAGGCCGCCGCCGCTGCCGCCGTCGATTCCGTCCTTGTAACAGGCGTAGGTGCGGGTGGCGGGGAATGTGAAGCCGCCGTGGGCGTCGGCCGGTTCGGTGGGCAGCGCCACGGCGAAGCCGGCGGCGAGAACCGCGGCTGCACCGATCAGGGTGGATTTGCGTGCAAGGTTCACCGTTGCACTCCTCTTGCTCGCATTCCGACGACCGCGCGGGGCGGTCGGCGGAAGTCGGGTGGGGGATTCAGAGGACGGGTGGATGGGGGGTGGGGACGGGGTGCGGGGTCTGTGCGGTTGTGCGGCTCCTCCGGGGTGAAGTGAAGGGAGCGCTCCCAGGTTTTGGGAGCGCTCCCATTTCGCGCCAGACTACCCCAGAGGCGATTCCTAGAGTGGCTTGCGCCACAGGAATTGGCAACACCAGGTAATAGGAACGTCACCCCGAAGCCATACACGAGGCGGCAGAGGCGCAGGTGGCGGAGGTGCCCATGGGGGCGGGAATGCGCGGGTGACCGGACGGAGGGGCGCCCCGGACATCGGCGGCGCGCGGCCGGGCACCCGCGGCGGTGCGGGGCCCGGCGTGCCGCCGGCGGGTCAGCCGGTCAGCGCGAAGGCGAAGGCCCGGGCGGGGGACCCTGGCCCGTGCCGGGCTGCGACGCCTGCGGCGGGAGGCGACCGGGCTCGGCCTGCCGGTCCCCGGCGGTCAGCAGCCGCCGGGTGAGGATGGTGCCGCCCGCGGCGGCCGCCGGGAACACCACGACCGCCAGGAACGGGATGGCGAGTAGCAGGTAGCTGGGGATTCCGAAGCCGTAGACGAGCATCCGCCGCCGGCCCATCACCCGGCGGCGGTCCTTGATCCGGCGCATCCCGCGCCGGTCGAAGCCCGAGCCGAGCAGTTCGATGGTGAGCATCCACCCGCCGAACATCGCGGAGACGATCGGAATCACCGTCTGGCCCACGATCGGGACGAAGCCGACCGCGAACAACGGGACGGTGACGAGTGCCGACACCGCGATCAGCACCAGCGACTGCCGAACCGACCGGACCACCGACGCCGTGACCGAATCGTCGGCCTCCGGCGGGGCGTCGCCGAGCTCGTCCTCGACCATCTCGGCGATCTTGTCGTAGAGTGGCGCACCCAGCGCCAGCGTCAGCCCGGTGAAGGCCACGACCATGACCAGCACCGCCGCGGCCACCAGCAGCACGCCCGCGAGGACGCGCACCGTCGTCTGCATGCCCGGCGCCCATTCCTCGGCGAACGGGGTCAGCCACACGGTCAGGTCCTCGACGTTGAACAGCAGCAGCACCAGAGCGGCCACGAACAGCAGGGACGTGATCAGCGGCGGGACGATCCCGAGCAGGAACAGTCGCGGTCTGCGGATGACCATGCCCGCGCCCTGGAACAGAACGCCGACACCGGAGAAGAAGTCACGGACGGGAGAGTTCACGGGCCAGACCCTAGTCCGTCGCCGACCGCCCCGCACCTCGCACAGGGAGGGCCGGTCGGGTCCGGATCTAGCGGCGCGGGCGGGCGCGCGCCCTGTGGCGGGCGAGGGCGGACCGGGCGGCGGCGCGGATACGCAGGTCGGGGTGGTGGCGGGAGAACCAGCGCAGAACGAAGGGGGCCTCGGGGTGGCCCGACGCCGCCGCCGTGTCGAAGACCGCCGGGAGCCGCTGTTCGGAGACACCGCAGAGCGCGTCGCCACCGCCCTCGGTCTCGGCCTCGGTACGGCCGTAGGTGCCGGTCCGCAGGCTCGCCGCCAGGCCGTCGAGCAGCGGGTCGAGGTGGTCTTGGGGGTGCAGCGCGGTGTGCTTGGCGAAGCCGGCGTCGAAAAGCCAGCTGCGCGCCCTCCCGCCGAAGGCCGGGTCGGTGCGCAGGGACTCGTAGCCGGCGCGGGCCTGCAGCGCATAGGACGAGGTCACCGTTTTGACCAGCGTCCGGTGGACGCAATCGTCGCTGCGCCGGTAGACCTCCACCAGATCGGGCAGCGCTGCGGCGGGTCCCCGCGCCTCGATCCACTGCCGCAGCTCCCGCTCACCGAACGGATCGCCGCCCGCGGCCCTGTCGATCAGCACTTCGGCGTCCTCGGCCATCAGCTCGGCACGGGTGATCGGCCGCACGCCGCCGCATGTGAGCAGAGCGAACCACAACCACCAGCCCAGCGGGGTCAGCACCGCATGGCGTTGGGCGCCGGACACAGGGTCGGGCACACGCACGAGCGCTCCCAGCTCGGCCAGCTCGTCCAGCAGGGGGTGGGCGGCCGCGATGATGCCGGCGGCGCTAGCGGAAGGCTCGACCGCCGCCGCGCCGGTCGCTGGAGGGGCGGCCACCGGGGATCCGAACAGGTGGGCGGCCATGCGGGGAGCGAGCGAGGCCGCAGCGCCGCGCTCCCGGCCCAGGCTCAGCGCGGTGAGCACCGCGGCGATCAGCGCGTCCGCCGCCGGCTCCTGCTCGGGGCCGCAGGCGGTCGGTTCCGCGCCGAGCAGGCGCCCGGCGGCGGAGCGGCGCACGCCGGTGAAGCGGGACCACCACCGCTCCAGCGCATCGTCGGGCGCCGGGCGGGGCCGGTCGCCCGGTCTTCCGGCGCACACCGGCGCGGCGGCGACGGCGTCGGCGAGTTCTCGGGCGGTGGGAAGCGCGGCGGGTGGGAGGGAGCGGCCGTGGCGGCCCCGGACCGTCGGCGGGGAAGCGGGCAGAGGGGCGTCCCGGCCGCGCCGCACCGCGGCGGCCACGGCCGCGAAGCCGAGCCCGCGCCGCGGCGCCGCGGCCGGAGGCGCCGGCTCCGCGCCACCGCCGACGGACGCCGCTACGCCCGCTGTGCCGCCCCGAGCGGCGGGGTCGGTCTCGCAGCACGCCACACCGGCCGGGGGCGACGCGTGGTGCGGTGCGGCGTCGAGCAGGGCCTGCTCGAAGTCGGTCACGGGCGCCGAGCGCGGGTCGAGCCAGCCGCGTTCGACGAGGAACGCCCACCAGGTGCGCAGCGCGCCGGGCACCGCCCGGGAGTCGGTTGCGGGCAGCGCCTCGCGCGTCGGTACCCAGTGCCCGAGCAGCTCCCGGACGTCGGCCGGCGTCCACCGCGCGACCAGCCCGTCGCCGCCGCAGACCGCCTCGCCCAGCTTGTAGCCCGCCACGGCCCCGAGCGCGCGCCGCGACACCGGAGCGCCGGGCCGCCGCGCCGCCCACGAGGCCGCCGCGCGGGGCAGCAGGTCGCGGTACCGGTCGATGGTCTCCTCGTCGGCGTTGCTGAAAACCAGGCGCATGTCGGCTCCGTGTTCCTCGCCCAGCTCGTCCGGGCCATCGGACGGATCGAGCGCGGGCGCCGGCACCCGCCCCCATCCGCCGCCTCACGGACAGTTTGGCAGCAGCGACCCCGCGCATCGGCGAAGTCGTGTACTCCCGCCGGGCGATCGGGGACGGGGAATCGGGACCGACCGGATTCTCCGCCCTAACGGCGCACAAGGCCTGCGCCCGACCCGCGGAATGTCGTCGGGTTGCGGCAGACTGATGCACACCGCAGCGCGGCTGCACCGCGCTCGTGGAACCGCCTCGAAGGAAGGCCGAGCCCTATGAGCGATGAGCCGCAGGTGTTCGCCGGCGCCGAGGAATTCGCGCAATGGCTGGAAGAGCACCACCGGACCGCGAACCTGCTCTGGCTCGCCATGCCCCGAAAGGGCGTCGACGCCGCATCGGTCACCCGGTCCGAAGCCGTGGACGTCGCCCTGTGCTATGGATGGATCGACGGGCAGGCGAGTTCGGCCCGCACCCCCGAAGGCTGGTGGGCCCTGCGCTTCTCACCGCGCCGGCCGCGTAGCGCGTGGTCCAAGATCAACTGCGACAAGGCGGAGGAGCTGATCCGCGCCGGACGCATGCGGCCGGCAGGACTCGAACAGGTGGAGCGGGCCAAGGCCGACGGCCGGTGGGAGGCGGCCTACGACCCGCCGAGCACGGCCCGCGTCCCCGAGGACCTGCAGGCCGCCCTCGACGCCGACCCTGCGGCCGCGAACGCCTATGCCGCGCTCGACAAGGGCGGCAGATACCACATCCTGTACTCCCTGCAGAACGTCAAGCGCCCCGAGACCCGGGCACGCAAGATCGCTGAATACGCGGCGCGCCTGGCCGCCGGGGACCCGCCCCGGCCGCCCCAGCGCAGGAAACCCGGCACCGACTGAGCGGCGCGGCGAAGCGGCGGCCCGGGCGTCCCGGGGCGCCGCCCCGGGGCCGTGCGCAGCCGCCGGTGGTGGTCGCCGGCCGACGGTCGGGCGCAGAGCAGCCTGGAGTCCCGCATCCGGATAGTCTGCCGCGACGGGGGAGTTCCGCCCGAGACCCGCAGTACCCCGTCTTCCGGGCCGACGGCACGCTCGCGGGCCGCGCCGACCTCGCCTGGCCCAGCCGCGGCGTGATCGCCGATGCCGACGGTCGGGGCCGCACAGCCTGCCCGCGGCGCTCTACGCCGACCGCCGTCGTCACAACAGCATGGTCAGCACGCCCCGGAAGCTCATCCTGCCCCGATTCACCTGGCGGGACCTGCGCAAACCCGAGGAGATCGCGGCCCAGGCGCGCGACGCCTGCCGGATGCGCGAGGGCGGGCGCCGTCAGCCTCGCGACGAGGCCGCCGCCACCACGCAGATCCGCACCGATTCAGCGGTCACCCGCAGCACGTAGCGAAAGGTGCTGGAGTCCTGCTCCGCGTCCTCGCGGTCGGTGTAGGACCAGCGCACGTCGGCCCACACGAGCGAGTCGGTCAGCGTCTCGGCCGCGCGCACCTGCGGCACGGCACGGACGAGCCCTTGGCGGTGGTACTCCTCGGCCGCGCCGGAGAACGCCTCCTTGACCTCGTTGGGCGCGCCGATCGCCATGCTCTGCGCGTCGCCGGCCACGAAGGCCGGATAGGAGTAGCAGGCGGCGATCCCGTCCAGGTCGCCCTCGGACAGGGCCCGGCCGTAGATGTCGAAGAAGTCCTGGATCGCGGTCCGGTCGACCATCGCCCATCCCCGTTTCATGGCCTGCGGCGGACCGCCCGCGGTCCGCGCGCGGTCCCGTGCCCCTCCGCCACTGCCCGCGCCCCGCCCCGGCCCCGCACCGGAGATCGCGCGCACCCGCCGGCCGCCGTCCCGTTCACAAGGGCAGGAACGGGCTCGGCGTGCCGTGCCAGCTCACGTAGAGGCGCTCTCGGGCACGGGTGCAGGCCACGTACAGCAGGGAGCGCTGGGCGTCCAGGTCGGCCTGGTGCTGGTTCTCGTCGAGCGCGGCGCTGGTGACCCGATCGAGCTGGGGCAGCGCGTCCGCCGTCGCCGCGAACACCGCGATCGCGCGGAACTCCAGTCCCTTGACGCCGTGCATGGTGGTCACCCGCACGCTCTGCGCGGCGTCGGTGATGGAGTGCTCGCGCGGATGGAAGATCGCCGCGGGCAGGGAGCGCGCCCGCAGGTGGGAGGCCACCGAGTCGCGCAGCTTGTTGGTGCGCGCGGTCACGCAGATGTCGGCGGGCGCGATGCCGTCGGCCAGCCACGCCCGCACCCGCTCGGCCAGCGCGTCCAGCTCCGCGGGTTCGTCGGGCGCGCCGTACAGCTCGGGTTCGGGCCCACTGAGCACACAGCGCATGGCCCCGCCGGGTTCGGTGGCCGAGGAGTCGCCGAGCTCGGTCACCGGACCGCCCCGCAGAATGCCGTCGGTCCAGTCGAGGATCTGCTCGGTGGTGCGGTAGTTGACCCGCAGCGGGAACGACCGCCCCACGATCTCGATGCCCAGCTGCTTGAACGACACCGTGTTGTCGTAGATCCGCTGCCGGTTGTCGCCTGCGATGAACATGTCGTCGGGCCCGCGGGCGACCGCGGCGCGCAGGGTGCGCCACTGCGCGGGGTGCAGGTCCTGGGCCTCGTCGACGACCACGTTGGAGTAGGGCAGCTCGGAGCGCTCGCCGAGGATGCGGACGGCCTCGGCGTGCAGGTCCTCGGCGGGCAGCCTGCGGCTGGTGCGCATCGCGGCGCGCACGCTGCTGATCGCGTGCCAGACCTCGCGCCGCTGGTCGGCGTTGAGCGGCGTGGTGCGTCCGGCCCGCGCGTCGGGGGCGAGGTAGCCCTCCAGCGTGGTGATCCCGCGCGCGGTCACCACGTGCCGGTACTCCGAGAACAGGAAGTCCACCGGCCACGGCAGCCGGTGCTGCTTGGCGTAGTTGGCGAACACCCCGCGGGTGTCGGTGCGCAACCGGACCTCCGGGTGGACCTCCTTGACGACGTCCAGGGCGAGCTTGTCGGTGGTGACGACGTCGACGTCTTCGACCACCTCGGGCGGCAGCAGCATCTCCAGGTTGCGCCTTAGCGACTCCACCAGCGCGTTGGTGAAGCTGGTCAGCAGCACCCGCCCGCCCAGCGGCAGGTGCTCGGCGAGGTGCTTCACCCGGTGCAGCGCCACGACGGTCTTACCGGTGCCGGGACCGCCCGACACCTTCGCGGGGCCGTTGAACCGCGGCCGGTAGGCGAGATCGCGCTGCATGGGGTGCAGGTAGATCCGCCAGGCGTTGAACTCGCCGGCGAGTACGTCCTCGATCTCCCGGTTGTCGTTGACGACGATGACGCGCTCGCGAGTGTGGCGGATGGCGGTGTCGTAGTCGTCGGCGGCGACCGCCCCGACGACGGGGCGGCGCGGTACGACGACCTCGTCGCGCACACGCTGCACGGAATGGCCCTCGGCCAGCGCTCGCAGCACCTCGTACTGGTCCTGGGGCAGCGCGGGCGCCCAGCCGTGCAGCTCGTCGGCGGTGGTGATGCTGCGGCAGAACTCGCGGACCTCGGGATCGACACCCAGCCGCTCGAGGTCGCGGTCGCTGACCCTGTCGAAAAGAAGCCCCGAGGAGGGAGCGGAGACGGCGGAGGAGGGCGGGGGAGGGAAGGGGGCCGAAGCGCGGGAGGACACCGCGGGTTCTCCGGGGGCGGCGCGGGGGGCGGCCGTCCCCTCCCCGCCCGGCGGTGCCGCCGATGCGGCGGGGACCGCAGTCGCGCCGACTCGTGCCGGCGCCTCGCCTGCGGGGGCGCTGCCGTCGCCACCCGGCCCGCCGGACGCCTGCTCCAGCGCCGTCGCGTCGCGGCGCTCCAGGGTGCCCATGACGGGGTTGACGTCGTGGCGCTGGTCGACGGCCCAGTCCTCGGCGGAATCGCGCGGCAGCAGATGGATGAGGAGGAAAGTCTCGCCCGACTCCGGCGCCAGCATTACGCCCGTCCAGGAGTCGCTGATGCGGAAAGTGCGAATGCGCGGGTCCTGGCCCGCGGGAAGCGGGCGGATCCGCAGGTCGGGGTGGGCGAGCAGGGCGTCGAGCGAGAGTTCGCGGAATTTGCGCGTGGCCGCGAGCAGGCGCTCGCGCGTGGGCTTGTCGAGCTTGTCGTACTGCGGAAGACACGTCGCGTCGATCGCCAACTGCGGCATGGGCCTCCCTTTCGCGGACGCATCAGGGCGGTGAATCCCGCACGTTCACTGCCTTTCCCTCGTTGTTGTATCCGACGCTTGTGACATTACCGCCGCATTCGAGCAATTCCCGGGGCTTCCGCGGCGTCCGCTGAAACGGCCGGAACCCCCTGGTCGCCGCCCCCCGCGTCCGGTCCTCCTCCCCGCTGCCCTTGCCTCGCCGCCGCACCGCCCTCGCTGTCCTGGTACCGGATCGTCACTGCCCGGGAATCCGGGCACGACCCCGTTTGTGCAAGGGTCGGCGCGGTACGGTGTTGGGCTCGGACTCTTTCCGGCCGCTCCGACACGGACCGAAAGGGCGTAACCGGTAAACCGCAGAGGTGGGCTGTCCACATGCAGCAGGAGAGGGCGAGCCAGGGGCAGGCATCGACTCGCCGACCGCTTCTGCGCGGGCTCACGGGAGCCATCGGGCCCGTCGTCTTCATCGCGGGCGCGCTGCTGCTGCAGATGGCACCCGACCTGCTGGACGACTTCCCCCGCAGGATCGTGTGGGGGCTTTCGATCGCCGGAGCGCTGGCCACCGGGGCCGTGACCGTCTTCCTGGAGCCGCTGCTCAGCAAGGGGCGCAGGCCCGTCCGGCTGCCCAAGCAGCCGCCGATCGAACTGCCGCCCAAAAGCCAGCGCTTCACCGGCCACACCGCCCTGATGAACCGGCTGCACCGCCGCTTCCGCGCCTTCCCGCGCACAGGCGTGCGCGGGATCCTCGACCTGCCTGCCCGCATGGTCGGCGAGGCCAAGCGCGACTCCCCGCTGGTGATCGTCATCAACGGCATCCCCGGGTCGGGCAAGACGCAGGTCGCCACCCAGATCGCGCACGAAGTGGTCGACCGTTTCCCGGACGGCGTGCGCTGGGTCGAACTCTCCGGTGACCCGGACCCCGACGAGGACGGCGCGGCCGACGAGACCGACCCCGGCCTCGCAAGGGAGATCGGCAAGCGGATGCGGCGCCTCTTCGGCCGCAGTGCGCGGCGCGACGCCGACAGCGAGAACATCGACCTGCCCGCGCCCACCCTTCCCAAGCGCGCACCCCGCTCGGCCGAGAAGGTGCTGGAGTCCCTGGTCCAGTCCATGCAGGGCCGCATCCCCTCCGGCGCCACCCTCAACGAGCTCTCCACCACCTGGCGGGGACTGATCTACGGCAAGCGGATCCTCCTCGTCCTGGACAACGCCAAGGACGCCGCCCAGGTCGAGCCGCTCATCCCCAGCGGTTCGGGCTGCGCCGTGATCATCACCTCGCGGCGCACGCTCACCTCCGCGGACTTCGAGTTCGAGAGCTACGAACTGGACGAACTCAGTCAGAGCGAGGGCGAGGAACTCCTGGACCGCATCGCAAAGCCCGACCTGCGCGTGAGTCCGGAGGAGGCCGCGCGGATCCGCAGCGACCGAGCCGACATCGTCCGCCGCTGCGGCGGGCTGCCGCTGGCCATCCGGCTGTGCGGCGGCAGGCTGCTCGATCCCGCCGACCCCAGCCCGCGCGAGGTCCTGGCCGAGCTCGACAGCATCGCCCGCAGCCCGCTGCTGGGCGGGCGCCGCGGCTTCGCCGCCTCCTTCGCGTTCAGCCTGCAGCTGTGCGCCCCACAGCAGCGGCTGCTGCTCAAGCGCATCGCCGACTCCGACCTGTACAAGTTCAGCGACTGGTCGGCCGCGGTGCTGCTGGACGTCCCCCGCGACACCGCCGCCGGGCTGATCGAAGGGCTCGTCCGCCGCTATCTGGTCATTCCCACCGAGCGCAACGAGACCGGCGAGAACACCTACCGCATCCACGACCTGGTGCGCGAGACGCTGCGGATGATCGACTCCCGCGAGTTCGACCTCACGCGGTGGGAGCGCGACAACTGGGAGGACGGCGGCGACCGCGAGGTGGCGCGGCGCTTGGTCGCGGCCTACACCTGGCTGGTGGAGCAGGCCGCCGCCGAGATCACCCGCACCTACGACCCCGAGGTGCTCAGCGCGAGCACCGACCTCACCCCGCCGCGCGAGCTGCGGCTGGTGCCTGCCGGGCACCCGCGCCAGTGGCTCACCCAGGAGCGCGAGTCGCTGCTGATGTGCATGCGGCTGGCCGAGGAACACGACCTCCTCGAACCGGGGTGGCGGCTGGCGCACGCCTTCGCCGCGCTGTGCCAGGTATGGCAGGTGTACTGGGCCGACTGGGAAGAGGCGACGCTCACCGAGCTGCGTATGGCCTACCGGCTGGGCGACCGCCTGGCCGGAGGGCTCGCGCACCTGGACCGCGCCGAGATCGCCGGCAAGATGGGCAACTACGAGACCGGGATCGAGGACGCCAAGACCGCCCAGAGCGTCTTCCAGCAGATCGGTGAGCAAGGCGGCGGCGCGACCGCCGGCAGCTCCCCGCACTGGACGGCGCGCGCCTGGCGCTCCCTCGGCGTGAACCTGCAGCGCCGGGGCCACCTCGACGGGGGCGCCCAAGCGCTCAACACGGCCGAGCGGATGTTCGCCGAGGTGGGCGACGACTGGTGGCGGGCGCGCGCGCTGCGCGACCTCGCCGAGGTGCACGCCCAGTGGGGCCGCCGCCGCAGCGATCAGCGCCGGCCCGAGCCCTCGGAGGAGGGCGAGCAGGAGTCTGCCGAGCACGGGCACGACGGCCGCCAGCACCGGCGTGCCCAGGCACTGCTGCGACTGGCCTGCATGATCTTCCGGTACGAGGGCGACTGGGAGGAGTACAGCAACGCCCGGATCGCACTCGCCGAGATCCTGGCGGCCCGGGGTCGCGAGCTCAACGCCTGGTTCATGCTCGACGAGGTCCGCGAGTACTACCTGCAGACCGAGGAGCACTGGTACACCGCGCGCTGCCAGCGCTCCATGGCCGAGCTGGACACGGAGCGGCTGGACGAGCAGTACGGGGTGGTCGACCTCGTACTCAACCCGGCCCACTTCGACGTCCGCCAGAAGTACGTCGAGGGCTACGTCGCCAAGTGGGCCCCCATTCGCAAGCCCGAGACCATGGAGGGGCACAAGGAGCTCGCCGACGAAGCCTGGCGCGAGGTGGCGTCATGGGCGCCGCCCCACCTGGGTGAGTACTACGCCGCTCAGCGGGAGTGGTTCGCCGGGCTGCCGCACTACGGGCGCGATCCCCTGCGCGCCGTGGCCGGGCAGCGGCGCAAGTGGTCGGTCCAGCGGCGGATCGAGATGCTCACGGAGGCGTCCCGGACGCTGAGCGGCATGGGCGACACCTGGGGCAAGCACCGCACCGACCTCGCGCTGGGGCGCGTGCGGCTGAGCGCGGGCCGCGACGTCGACGCGTGCGCGCAGACCATGCGTACCGCGGCGGAGGGCTTCGGTGAACTCGGCGATCAGCTCTGGCACGCCCGCGCTCACCGCACGGCGGCCGAGGCGCTGTCCGCGAGCGGCTACCCGCGCCAGGCGCTGGCCGACGCCGAGCACGCCTACATGGCCTTCCAACGCCTCGGCGACAGGGTCGGGCGCACCGGCGCCCAAGTGCTCTTCGGCCGCGTCCTCGACGAGACCGGCCACACGGCCGACGCCGTCCACCACCTCACCGCCGCTCGCGACGCGGCCCGCGACGAGGGCCTCACCTGGCACGCCCACGAGGCCGACCGCCGCCTCAACCGCATCCACGGGGCGCAGCAGAAGTCGATCTTCTCCTGGGGCGGCCGCCCCGCCGCGGGCATCCCGGGTGCCCCTCCGACCGACGGCCCGGAGCCTGCGGAGGGCCGGGAAGAACAGCGGGGACAGGGAGAACCGGGAGAACACGTAGACGGCGCCGAGCGCGGAGGCGGCGCGGCGGACGGTACGGTCGACGGCCCCGATGCCTCGGTACCGGCGTCGGGCGGGGTCGGCGCGGGACCGGCCGGAGCCGAGACCGAACCCGCCGGTCACGCTTACCACCCCCCGCGTCAGCGCTCTTCGGAAGACAACGGCGCCATCGCGGCGCCGGAAGCCGAACCCGCGTCAGAGGACCCGCCCTTCCCGCACTGACCTGTGGGTTCCGTCCGGGCCGTCGGTGCTGTGGACGTGGTGTTGCACGCCCGACGGGGCCGTGAACCGGGAGCCCGGCGACGGCGGCGGATGGTTCGGGTCGGCGTCGGTCGGTAGCGAGGGCGCAGGGCCGGGCACCCGACGGGGCGGCTTCGCCGCCCCTCTTCGGGTGCCCGCGAACCGGGCGGGTCTCGTCGCTTGTCGGGCGGGGTGGGCGACTACTTCATGGCGGCGAGCTGGATCAGGTTGCCGCAGGTGTCGTCGAAGACGGCGGTGACCACCGGTCCCATGTCGGTCGCGTCCTGGGTGAACTCGACGCCCAGGCCCTTGAGCCGCTCGACCTCGGTGTACACGTCGTCGACCGCGAACTGGGTAAGCGGGATACCGTCGTCGACCAGGGCTTCCTTGAACCGGCGTGCCGCCGGGTGGCCGTCCGGCTCCAGCAGCAGCTCGACGCCGTCCGGGTCGGCGGGTGAGACGACGGTGAGCCAGCGGGCCTCGCCGGCGGGCACGTCGGTCTTCTTGGTGAACCCCAGCTTCTCGGTGTAGAAGGCGAGCGCCTTGGCCTGGTCGTCTACGTACACGCTGGCGATGTTGATGCGGATCACGGGTTCGGTTCCTCTCGGTCGATGGGCCACCGCTCGACGATCGAGCGCAGTGGGCCCGTGTCGAGGTGGTGGAACTTGTACCGGCCCTGTCGCCGGGTGTGTACCAGGCCGGCCTGTTCGAGCACGGTGAGGTGCTGCGAGATGGCCTGGCGCGAAGAGGCCAGTCCGTGCTTCATGGTCAGTCGGCCGCAGATCTCGAACAGTGTCTGGCCGTCTTTGCTGGTCAGTTCGTCCAGGATGGTACGCCGCGTCGCGTCGCCGATGGCTTTGAACAGGTCGGTGTCTTCGTTCACGTGTCCCGTTATATGCAAGTCGCCACTTGCATGTCAATGTGCATGCGACCGTAGCGGCCTTCCTCGACGTGCCGCTACCGACTTCCGAAAGCAGGTCGCAGCGCCCCGCTGCGTCGGCTTCGATGCCCCTGTACGGCCGGGTAGGCGTTAGGGTCGGGCGGGCCGGACGACAGGGGAGGGATGCGGATATGAGACCGGGTGCCTGGGCGGTCGCAGGCGTGGCGAGTGCGGCTGCGCTCGGGCCCACAGCGTGGGCGTGCCTGGCCAGCGCCGGACGTCGGTGGCGGCCCGGTACGGTACCCATCCGGCCTGTCGCGATCGTGCTCGGTGCGGCGGTGTGGCCCAGCGGGCCCTCGCCGCTGCTGGAGGGGCGACTGGAGCTGGCCGCTCGGCTGTTCCGCGAGGGCACGGTGCGGGCGGTGCTGGTCTCCGGCGACAACAGCCCCGAGGCCAACCACGAGACCGACACCATGGCGGCCGTGCTCGCCGAGCACGGCGTGTCCAAGGACAGGATCGTCGCCGATCCGCACGGCTACCGCACGTGGGACTCCGCTGTGCGGGCGCGCGAGACCTTCGGCGTGGACCGGGCGATCGTCGTCACGCAGAGCTTCCACCTGCCCCGCTCGATCGCCCTGTGCCGAGCGGCGGGGATCGACGTCTACGGGGTCGGCGACCCCAGCTTCCGGCGGCGGCCGCGCTCGACGGCGCTGGGTTACCTGCGCGAAGCCGGCGCCAACGCCAAGGCGATCGGCGACTCCGTGCTGCAGCCCGCGCCGGCCGCCGTCGAACCGCCCCGCAGCGATCTGCGCGAGGCGTTGTCCTGACCCGCTCCTGACCTGGACGTTCGGCGCGGACCGCACCCCGGTCCCGGTGTCCGCGCGGGCGCCGATCACCGTGCAGTCCTCCTCCCGTGGCGGCCACCGTCCACAGGCGGGCACGCCGGATTGGCGGTGAGGGCGTCGCGAGCGCGATAATGCGGGATATGGACGCGACGACGGGTTCCGGACCCCTGCACGGACTGGACGACATCGACTGGAGCGGGCTGGCTCCACGGGGCGACGAGATTCCCGCCCTGCTGCGCGACATCGCCGGAGGCGAGAACGCCCAGCGCGGGGTCGACGAAGCGGTGGCCTCCCTGTTCGACCGCATCCGCTTCCCCGGCCCCGGCTACATCGCCGCCCCCCGGGTCGCCGAGTTCCTCGTCTCCATCGCCTGCCACCCCGACACGCCCCCCGACTGGCGCTCGCGTCCGCTCAGCCTGCTGCTTGAGCTCCTGGCGCCCGTGGCCACCGCCCTTGTGCCCGAGCGCGTCGACGAAGCCCTCTGGCGCGACGAAGTGTCCTGGGCCGTCGCCACCGACATCGACAAGGTCCGCGAGCAGTACCGCAGCCGGGTCCACGAGGCACCCGACGAGCAGCAGTTCCGGCGGATGCGGGCGCGGCTCGACGCGGTCGCGCGCGACGAGGGCGCGGCGCTGCTGCAGGCCGAACTCGACGTCTACGACACCGTGCTCGCGCGCTCGGGCGACCTGCTGACGCTGCTTGAGGGCCGCGACAACCGGCGCGGCATCGACCCGCCGGCCGAGTGGGCGTGCTACGTCCTCGCGTTCCTGCCCGGAGCCGCCGCCGAGGTCTGCCCCGTCCTGCTGCAGCGCGTCGGCAGGCCTGCCGACCTGGCCCGGGGATCCGCTCCCGCCCCTCCGCCCAGCCCCCTGGCCGCGGCCGGTGCCGCGGCTTCCAGCCCGTCCAGCGACCTGCTCTCCGCCGAGATCTTCGCTCTGGGCATGCTCGGCGCGACCGACGACCCCGCCGCGACCGTCGCCCTCGCCCACGAGATGGCTTCGGGGCACCTGTACAACTCCTTCACCGCGGCCGTGGCCACGGTGCAGATCCACGGCGAGAAGGCGCCCGAGGAGTGCCTCACGCGCATCGCCAACGGCGAGCGCACCCGGCCCGGGTACCGCGGTCTGTTCGGCGACGGCTGGCCCCATTGCGGTGAGACCCCGCCCGAGGCGCTCGGTTTCCTGGCGCTGGGCCGCGCAGGAGCCCGCGGCACCGACGAGCGCATCGCGGCGCTGCCGGCGGCGCTCGCCGACTCCGAGGGCGCCACGCTCGCCGCAGTCACCGGTGCCGCGTTGGAGACGGTGCTGGGTCCGCGCACGTCCGCCGAGGAGGCCGTCGACCTCTCCGCCGAACTGGACGAGGACACCCTGAAGGTGCTGTGGGAGCTGGCCGAGGTGTCGGAGCAGGCCTGGGAGGGCGCCGAGCTGGGTGAGACCGTCGGGGCCTGGGGCCTGCCGGAAAGCCGCGAAGAGTTCCGCGCCTTCACGGGGGCCGACGACTCCGAGGCGGAGTCCGACGACGACTCGGCCGCGCAGGCGGGCGGCGGCGACGCGGCGCAGGCCGCGGGCCCGCCGCAGGGCGGGCTCCTCGCCCGCCTCTTCGGCGGCCGCTGAGCCCTTCAGTAGACCGGAGCGGTCGGGTGGACTACCCTGCCCGGCCGCTCCGAACGGGTGTGTCCTGCGGCGGGGGCGCGAGTGCGGTGGCGTTCCCTTGGGAGGGGGCGTCCTCGGCGGCTGAACGGCGGACGGGCGGCTCCCCGTCCTGCACGATGCCGTGCGGTGAAGCGTTCCCGGACGTCGCCGCCCTCGCTGTCCGCCAGCGGCGGGCGACCCTTGTTCACCGCGGCGTCGACAGAGCCTCGCGGATGCCCGGTTCCTCGGGGCCGAGGAACTGCGGCTCCGGTCGTGCCAGCGCCTCGTACACGGCCGTGAACGCCGCCGGGACCTCCCGCACGTAGCCGTAGACCGTCGCGAAGGTCCGCACGCGGTAGCTGGTGTCGCCGACGCCCTGGGTGTCGATCCCGGCCCGGGAGCACAACTCGACCGCGCGCGGCAGGTGGAAGTTCTGCGTGATGACCGACGCGGACCGCACCCCGAAGATCCGCCGCGCCCGCGTGCACGTCTCCCAGGTGCTGAACCCCGCGTAGTCGGCGACGACCTGGCCTCGCGGAATCCCGGCTGCGGCGAGGTAGTCCCGCATGGCGTCGGGCTCGTTGTAGGCGGACACGCTGTTGTCCCCGCTGACCAGCACCGCGTCGATCCGATCGGTCGAATACAGCCGCGCGGCGATGTCCAGCCGCCGTGCCAGCAGCGTCGTCGGCGTGCCGTCCTCGCGCAGGCCCGCCCCCAGCACGATCGCCACCGGCGCGGCCTCCGCCGCGGCCGGGTCCGTGCGCTGGTCCCACGTCGCCGTGTTCAGCCACGCGTAAGGCGCGATCCCGACCAGTGCCGCCGCCGCGAGCAGGACCGCCCAGGTGCGCACCCCGGGCATCCGCGACCCGCGGACGCGGCGCCGCGGCGCCCCTGCACCCTCTCCCGCCCCTTCCGACACTCCCGACCGCCCCGACGTCGTCGGCGGATCGGCTGCTTCAGACTCCCCCGGCTGGTTGCTCACAGTCTGATCGACGCTCGGGCGGCGGCCGGGGTTCCGCCCGTCGGCGCCTGTCCGGTCTAAGCCGCCGCCAGTAGGGTCCTGAGGCATGGACGAATATCCGGCGCGCCTGCGCGCCATCGCCGATCTCGACGTCGCCGGGGCCCGCGAAGAGGGCGGGCTCCACGAGTACGACGGCGTCGTCGCCGACCTCTCACGCGACGGTGTCGCCGCCCGGCTGGAGCGGTTGGGCAAGGGCGAGGGTTTCCCCGACGAGCACGACGAGGCCCACGCCCGCGCCGCCGAGGAGGCGCTGCGCGTCGAGCTGGGTGAGCTGGAGCTGCACCGCTCCAACCCGTTGCGGCATATCCGCGAGCTCGACCTCTCCTGCTACGACCGTGAATACGCGCCCGAGCCCGAGCGCCTGTCCGCGCGTGATCGCCATGTGGCGCAGTGGCCTGACGCGATCGACCGCGCCATCGCCGCCCTGGACCGGGTGAGCGCACCGGCGGCCACCGCGATGCTCGGCGCCGCGCGCGGCCTGGCCGAAGGCGTCCCCGAGGACGACGTGCCCGAGGACATCCGCGCCGCCGCCCTATCCGCGCACCGGCGCCTGGTCACCCACCTGGAGACCGCGGAGAAGTCGGGTCCGCGCGACGCCGCGCTGGGCACCGACGCACTGGCGCGTCTGATGGGTGCCGGCGAGGCGCTCGCCGTCGACGTGGAGCGGCTGAGCGAACGCGCCGAGGCCGAGCGCGACCGCCTGCTGAGCCGCCTGGCCGAGTCCGCCGCGCGCATCGACCCGCATCGCGAACCCATGGACGTGGCCCGCGATGCCGTGGCCGACCATCCCGACGGAGAAGCAGTGGTCGGCCACGCCCGGACGTGGACCGCTCTGGCCCAGGACTTCACCCGCGAACGCGACCTCGTCCCTTATCACGACGGCAGATGCGTGGTGCGGCTGTCTCCGCCCTCCCAGCGCTGGGTGGTGGCGGCGCTGAGCCTGTCGGGTCCGGCCGAGCACGACAGTCCGGCGAGCTTCTTCGTGACCCCGCCCGACCCGGGGTGGTCGGCCGAGGACGCCGCAGAGTGGCTGCAGCTGTTCAGCCCGGCCAACCTGGCCGCGATCAGCGTCCACGAGGTCGCCCCCGGCCACTTCTCGCACAACCGCGCGCTGCGCCGCGCCTCCAGCGAGGTTCGGCGGTCGCTGTTCTCACCGGCGTTCATCGAGGGCTGGGCTCACTACGCCGAGGAGATGTGCCTGGAGGAGGGCTTCGGCGCCTACGCCGAGCAGGCGCTGGGCTCCGACTCCGTCACCGCGGCGCACGTCGAGATCGGAGTGTGGTCGGAAGCGCTCGTGCGCGTCACCCGGCTCGCGGCGGCGATCGGCGTGCACACCGGTGCGATGACCGTCGATCAGGCGGCGCGCCGCTTCGCCGCCGACACCCCGCACGGGGGGCAGGCGGCGCTCAGCGAGGCGCGGCGGGCCGTGGTCGATCCCACCTACGGCAGGTACACCTGGGGCAAGCTGGCCGTTCTGGACCTGCGTGAACGGGCGCGCGAGGTTTGGGGCGAGGCGTTCACGCTCCGCCGCTTCCACACGGCCCTCCTCGATCTGGGAGCGCCGCCGCTGGGCCTGCTCGAAACCGCCCTTGCACGGGGGTGACCCCGGCGGGGGCGATGGTGCGCTCGGGTGCGGCGGTCGTGTACCCGGGGCCGCTCTCGGCGCCGAAGGCGGCGTCGTGTACACGATCACCGGCACGGCAGGACACGAGACGAGGCGTCACCCCTGCTCGCCGCTCCCGCCCGCGGGTCCGTCGCCGATACGCTGCAGAGCGGCGCGGACCCGGCCGTCGCAGGCGGCGAGTTCGGCGGTGGCGCGGGTGGTGTCGACGTCGGCGAGCAGCGAGACCAGAGCGGCGCGGGTGTCGCCCCGGGCACTGCTGAGGGCGGCGGCGCACGCGTCCTCGTCCATGCCGCTGGCCTCGGCCAGGATGGTGATCGCCCGGCCGCGCAGCTTGGCGTTGGTGGCGTTGACTCCCACCATCAGGTTGGAGTAGGTGCGTCCCAGGCGCACCATCACCGCGGTGGAGAACGAGTTGAGCACGAGTTTCTGCGCCGTGCCCGCCTTCATCCGGGTGGATCCCGCGATCACCTCGGCACCGGTGTCGACGCACACGTGTACGTCGGCGTCGCGGGCCAGCGGCGCATCCGGGTTGGCGCTGACCAGCACGGCCGCCGCCCCCGCCCGCCGCGCCCCGCGCAGCGCCCCGGCCACGTAGGGCGTGCGCCCGCTGGCGGTCAGGCCGACCGCCAGGTCGCCCGCACCCAGGCCGACCGTGTCGGAGCGCCCCAGCTCCTCGTCGTCTTCGATCCCCTCGGCCGCCCGCTCCAGCGCCGTGGCGCCGCCGGCGTGGTGGGCCAGGACCGCGTCGGGTTCGGTGCCGAAGGTCGGCGGCAGCTCGGCGGCGTCCATGGTGGCGATCCGGCCGGGCGTGCCCGCACCGAAGTAGTGGATGCGGCCGCCGCCGCGCAGCGCCTCGACGCCGAGGTCGACCGCCTTCGCCAGCTCGGGCAGCGCAGCCGAGACCGCGCGCGGCACCGTGGCGTCCTCGGCGTTGATCTCGCGCAGGATCTCCAGCGTGGGCAGTCGGTCGATGTCGTAGGTGGCCTGGTTGCGGCGCTCGGTCGGCACCCGCACGATCTCCTGGGGAGCCGGTGACGCGGCCGTGCCGCCGCCCTCGGTTTCGGCGGCGTTCTGCTGTGGGGTCATAGCGCGTCTCCGTTCCGGTCCTCGTGGGGGACACCGTCCTGGTCGGCGCCCGCGTCCTCGGCCGGGTCGCCTGCCGCGCGCGGTCCCGGACGCCGGCGGGCCTCGCCCACGCGCAGGCCGCGCACGGCGTCGTAGGTGGTGGCCAGGGCGGTGCGGCTGTCGGTGTAGCGGGACTGGGCCAGCCCGACGAACAGGCAGTCGATCACCGTGAGCTGGGCGAGTCGGCTGGCCGTGGCGCCGGAGCGGAACGTGGTCTCGCGCGCTGCGGTGGTCAGGATGTGGTCGGCGGCCTCGCTGATGGGGGAGCGGGGGAAGTTGGTGATGGCCACGGTCGTGGCACCGCGGCGGCGCGCCTCGGCGAGGGCGTTGATGGTGTCGATGGTCGTGCCGGTGTGCGAGACCGCCAGGGCGACGTCGTCCTCGCCGAGCAGGGCGGCGCTGGTCAGCATCACGTGTGTGTCGGACCAGGCGAAGGAGGTGACGCCGATGCGGTGCAGCTTCTGCTGCAGATCGGCGGCGACGAAGGCGCTGGCGCCCACTCCGTAGATGTCGACGCGGCGCGCCGCCGCCATGCGCTCCACGACCGTCTGCAGGACCTCGGTGTCCAGCTGGGCGGCGGTGTCCTCGACCGCGCGGGCGTCGGTGGAGGCGATCTTCTCGACGACGGTGACGAGGGTGTCGTCGGGGTTGATGTCGCTGGCGACCTCGCGGGCGCTGATTCCGGCGCCGCGCGCCTGCCCGGCCTCGGTGGCCAGCGCGATGCGGAGTTCGCGGTAGCCGGTGAAGTCGATGGTGCGGCAGAACCGGATGACCGTGGCCTCGGAGGTCTCGCAGTCCTTGGCGAGTTGGGTGATGGAGGACGCGGCGACGCGCTCGGGGTCGTCGACGATGCGCTGGGCGACACGCTGCTCGGCGGGCGCGAGGGAGGGCATGAGCGAGCGGATGCGTAGCAGCGTGGTGGGCGCCGGGGAATCTCCGCGTCCGGACTGGCCGGTGGGACCGTCGTCCCGGGTCGCTTCGCCGTCCGAATCAGTCGGCTTCGCCGTATTCGCCATGTTGGAACGTTTCTTTCGGTTCGACTTGTGCCGTCAAATGCGTGGTCCGGAGAACTTCCGCGTCCTCCCCGGTCGCGGGTGCCCGCCGTGAACGGCCGAGCACCTGCGGCGGGGTGCCGTGCGATTCTCCATACCATGATCGCCTACGCGAGCGCCCGTGGGCAGGGGCGCAGCGCGGCTGTGGACGCACGGGCGGCGAGCGGCGGGCCCACCGGTCCTGCCATCGGGCCGGGGAGCCGGTGCGGAAACGGGCGGAGCCGCGGCGTTCGACTCCTGGCCGGGGGTGATCGGCGGGGCAGGGGAGGGCGCTGTCGAGGGGGCGGCGCCGGTTCGCGGGGCGTGATCGCTCACCCGCGGTCACCGGCGGCCGCGGCGAGAGCGCCGGGGCCGCGGCGCCCCGCCCCGTCCCCGGCCCGGGGACGGGGCGGGGCGGGGCGCCGCAGGAAGGAGCCGAGCCGGGCCGCGGGGACGGCGGGCGTCCGCGTCGACCGGTCGCGGGATCGGCCCCCGCACCCGGCCGGCATCCGGAGAGGCCGTGCCGATCCGGCAGCGGGTGCGGGGCGTGCCTGGCGAGAGTCAACCCTCCCCGGTTCGTCCCGCCAGGCACGTGCGGCTCCCAGGAGGGAGCCGCGTTCACCCACGAGCCGGCCGTCCTCCGGCCCCTGGGAGCCGAGACGCCCCCCAGCGGTCCCGGCTCGAACCCAAGGCGCGTACCGGCCGCGGGGAAGTACCAGCCGGGACCGCCTGTAACCACCACCGTGGAGCCCTGGGCTTACATCGCGCTGGCGATTCGCTTTCACCTGCACGCTGCACGCTTTCAGTGACGGCCGACCAGTCTGTCGGTTTCCCCGCGTCCTGCCATATACCGGTCATCTCCCGCGGGCGGTGGCGGGCGAGCCCGCCCGTCTCCCACCGGAGCCGCTCCGCGGAACACGACTCGGCCCATGCCGGCCGGTGCGCCGCTAGGATCGGCGCCATGGCGCAGCGAGTCGTCCTCGGCCTCGACGCCGGCGGCACCTCCACCCGGTGTACGGCGGTGTCTCACGACGGCGAGGTGCTCGGCTACGGCAGGGCGTCCGGTGCCAACGCCTTCTCCGGCGGCGATCCCGCCGCAGCGCTCGAACAGGCGCTGCGCGGCGCGCTGGAGGGCCTGGACGCGGCCGATGTCTCCCACGCGGTGTTCGGCCTGGCGGGCGCGGCCACGGGGGGACGGGCACGGGCCGCCGAGGTCGCGCAGGCGGCCTGGGACCGCCTCGGGCTGGACGGCGGCCCGCGCGTCACCGACGACATCGCCGTCGCCTTCGCGTCCGGCACCTCCGCCGACGCCGGCGCGGTGCTCATCGCGGGTACCGGAGCGGTCGCGGCCCGCGTCAGCGGCGGTGCTGTGCGGTCCCGGTGCGACGGCAACGGCTGGCTGCTGGGAGACGAGGGATCGGCGGTGTGGCTGGCCCTGGCCGGGATGCGCGCAGCGCTGGCGGCCGTCGACGGGCGCGGCGGCCCTACGGCGCTGTGCGAGCGGCTCGCCGCCTCCCTGGAGGTCCCCGCAGGCGACGCCGCGGCGCTGGTGCGCGCCGCCCACGCCCGCGCCCCCGCCGAACTCGGGGAACTCGGGCCGGTGGTGACGGCCGCCGCTGCCGACGGCGACGCCGTCGCCGAGCGGATCGTCGCCGAAGCCGCCGAGCGCCTGCTGCGCTCGCTCGCCGCGGCCGCACCCGATGCCGCCGGCGAACCCGTGGTGCTGGCCGGCGCGGTGCTGGAGGGCGGGCCGGTCGCCGACGCGGTCCGCGCCGGGCTGCGCGAGCGCGGCGGCCCCGGCCCCCTTCGCGCGGTCGACGGTGCGCTGGGCGCCGCGGGACTGGCCCTGCGCGCTTCGGGAGCGCCGGGACAGGCCCACGCCGCACTGCTGCGGCGCGCCGCAGCAGTCGACCACCGCCCCGAGTGAGACGGCGCGCAGTCGACCGTCGTCCGCCGATGACCCACGGTGAAAATACGGACTGGGACAAAACGGGAAATATCGTCCAGCGGGGGAGCCAATAGGGTCTGCGAGTCGCTAAGGTCGTTCCCATGTCTGACAACAACAACGAAGAGCAAGGCGATCCCGCCGGCTCGACCATGATGTTCCGCCGCTTCGTGACGGACAACAAGGAGCCCGAGGCGGCTCCCAAGCGGCCTGTCACCCCCTACATCCTCGCGGGAGTCGGCGCGCTGCTGGCCATCGGCATCATCGTCGCTGTGGTCATCACGTGGTCCTGAGTGCCGGCGCTGGACACCGGTCCGCGGCCCTCACCCGCCGGGCTCGGGGGAGTGGGGGCCGCGCGACCGTGCGCGGCGTATTCGGTTCGCGAGCGGTCGCGGAGGCTGCTAAGGTTTAACCCGTCGCAAGCCCGGACAGGCGGGATTCCGCACTTCGGTCCCTGCGGCAGGCGCCATTAGCTCAAGTGGCAGAGCAACTGACTCTTAATCAGTGGGTTCAAGGTTCGAGTCCTTGATGGCGCACGCGCTGGCCCGTGCTGGTCGGCGACCTCCGGTCGCCTTCCCCACGGGCCGTTGTGTTTTTCGGGGGGACGACCCCCCGGGACCCCCCGAGTGGGCTGGCCCGTGCTGGTCGGCGACCTCCGGTCGCCTTCCTCGCGGGCCGTTGTGTTTTTCGGGGGGACGACCCCTCGGGACCCCCCGAGTGGGCTGGCCCGTGTCGGCCGGTGGCCTCCGGTCGGAACGCTCGCCTTTCCCGCGGGCCGCCCCTTCTTCCGAGCCGCCCGAAACCTCCGCCCGAGGGTGGATCACGCTTCGTAGCGGCCGATCGCGGTCCGGCGCCGCCGCAAGCGCGCGCCGGGAGAGCGGTCGGCCGCTCTCCTGCGGCCCGACGCCGACACCGGGGTCCTCGACCGTCGGCTCCGCACCGCTCCGTCGCCGCCGCACCGGCAGGCGTCGCTTTCCCCACCAGGCCGTGCGCCCGAAGGTCGGCGCGGCGCCGCCCGTCACGAGCGCGGCCGCTCCGCCGCACTCCGGCTTCGGCGGCCACCGGCTCCCGGTCGTGACCGCTGATGCGTGCCCCTCTCCCGAGGAGTCGTCGAATACGCCACGTATACCGATACTTTCGGGGTTCTTGGATTCCTTTCCGTGTCGCGGGACTCGATGGGCAGATCAGCGCGCGACCGAACGCTCTCGATACGACCGGCGCGTTCCCGCGCCCGATTCACCCCGGCGTGAGCCACCTCTCATTCGGGTATTGACCCCGGGGGAACGTGTCCGTAAATTCGATCGCCAGAGATTGCGACATTCGTTCCGATAATTTCGGTCCTCCCCTCGGTCCCCCGGCCCCTGACCCCCTGTCCCACCAGCCCCACGAGCCGCCGAAGCCTCGGCCGGTGCCCCGGTCGAGGTGTCCCGCAGCGGCGGACCGGCCCCCTCGGTCCACACCCTGGAGGAGAGCAATGCACACACCCGACCAGACGGCTTACGAGGCGCCCGACCGCCTGCGCGTGGCCGTCGTCGGTACGGGCAACATCGCCAGGTTCCATGTCGAGGCGCTGCAGTCGATGCCCGAGGATGCCGCCCTGGTGGCGGCCGTCGACGTCGATCCCGACAACCTCGCGCTGTTCACCGACCGCTACGGCATTCCGCAGCGCTACTCGGACATGGACCGGATGCTGCGCGAGGTCCAGCCCGATCTGGTGCACCTGTGCACGCCCCCCGGAATGCACCACGGCCAGGTGCTGGCCTGCCTTCGGGCCGGCGCCAGCGCCGTGGTGGAGAAGCCCCCGGCGCTCAGCCTGGCCGAGATGGAGGAGATGGCCGCCGCCGAAGGCCCTCCCGGCCAGGGGCCGTGGTTCGCGACCCTCTTCCAGCACCGCTTCGGCTCGGGCGCGCGGCGCGTGCAGGCGATGGCCGAGGCCGGCGCGCTGGGACGCCCGCTCGTGGCGGTCTGCCACACCCTCTGGTACCGCGATCAGGCCTACTTCGACGTGCCCTGGCGCGGTCGGTGGGACACCGAGGGCGGTGGCCCGACCATGGGCCACGGTATCCACCAGATGGACCTGCTGCTGGCGCTGCTGGGCGACTGGAGCGAGGTATCGGCCACCGCGCGGCGCCAAGCCCGGGAGATGGAGACCGAGGACCTCTCGGTCGGTCACGTCAGCTTCGCCAACGGCGCAGTCGCGGGAATCATCAACAGCGTGCTCTCCCCGCGGGAGGAGAGCTATGTGCGCGTCGACTTCGAGCGTGCCACCGTCGAGCTGAGCCACCTGTACGGATACGGCGACGACGACTGGACCATCACCCCGGCCCCGGGCTGCGCGGAGGAGATCGCGGCCGCCTGGGAGGCCGGGGAGGCCGGCGTCAACAGCGGCCACTCCGCGCAGTTGGCCCACGTGGTCTCGGCACTGAAGGCCAAGGAGGCCCCGCCGGTCTCCTCCACCGAATCGCTGCGCACCATGCGGCTGGTGGCCGGCATCTACGCCTCGGCCGCCCAGCACCGCGCGATCACCGCCGGCGAACTCCGTCAGGGGAGCCGGTTCTTCGAGCGCATGCACGGAGGCGGCACGCCATGGTAAGCGCTATCCGCGCTGCCGGTCGCACGCCGGGGCGCCCCGCGCCGCGCCTGCGGGTGCACCCGGGCGCGCCCGCCGGAAGAGGTGCGAGCTTTCGGTCGGTAAGCGCTATCCATTCGCTGTGCAGCCGCTTCGGCGAAAGCGCGCTCCGAACCGCGAAGGAGGCGGCATGCGCGCACTGGTGATCCGCAGGCTCTTCTACATGGTCCCGACCATGTTCGCCATCTCCCTGGTGGCGTTCCTGGTCATCCAACTGCCCCCGGGCAACTACCTGACCACCTACATCGCCGAACTCTCCGCACGCGGCCAGTCGGTCGACCAGACCCAGATCCGCGCGCTGGAGGAGCGCTACGGCCTCGACGAACCGATCTTCGTGCAGTACCTCCGCTGGATCGGCGGCATCGTGCTCCACGGAGACTTCGGCCAGTCCTTCCAGTACCAGCGCGACGTCTCCGACCTCATCTGGGACCGGGTGGGCATCAGTGTCGCCCTGGCTCTGGCCACCATCGTCGTCAGCTGGGGCCTGGCCATTCCGATCGGCATCTACTCGGCGGTGCGCCAGCACTCCGTCGGCGACTACGTCTTCACCTTCATCGGGTTCATCGGCCTGGCCACACCCAACTTCATGCTCGCGCTGCTGTTCGTGTGGATCGCCTTCGCCTATTTCGGCGAGAGCGTGGGAGGCATCGTCTCGCCCGAGTTCGCCGATTCCGCGTGGAACCTCGGCAAGATCCTCGACGTGGTCTCCAACCTCTGGGCGCCGGTGCTGATCATCGGCACCGCGGGAACGGCGGTGCTGATCCGCGTGCTGCGCGCCAACCTGCTCGACGAACTGCGCAAGCCCTACGTCGTGACCGCCCGCGCCAAGGGCCTGCCCGAGTGGCGGGTGATCGTGAAGTACCCCGTGCGCATGGCGATGAGCCCGTTCATCTCCACGATCGGGTGGGTGCTGCCCACCATCGTCGGCGGCGAGGTCATGGTCTCCATCGTGCTCAGCCTCGAGACCACGGGCCCGTTGCTACTCCAGGCGCTACGCAACCAGGACATGTACCTGGCCGGGGCGTTCATCCTCGTCCTGGGTGTGCTGACGCTGGTCGGGACGCTCATCTCGGACCTGCTTCTCGCCTGGTGGGACCCGCGCATCCGGCACGCCCAAGCCGAGGAGGTCTGAGCCATGGGTTTCAACCTGCCCCTGAAGCGCCGAGGTACCTCCGGCGAGCCGGGAGAGACCGCCGACGGCGCCCCCGCCGAATCCCTCGGCGCCGCCTCTCAGTGGCGGCTGATCTGGTTGCGGCTACGCAGGCACCGCCTGGCCATGGCCAGCGCCGCGGTCGTGTGCATGCTCGCCCTGATCGGCGTCTTCTGCGAGTTCGTCGCCCCCACCACCCCCGGCGACTACAGCGCCGCCCACACCCACGCCCCGCCCCAGCGGCTGCACTTCGTCGACACCTCCGGCGGCGACCTCGACCTGGGGCTGCACGTCTACGGCTACGATTCCGTGCGCGACGAGGAGACCCTCGCCCGCGAGTACACCGTCGACACCTCCGACAAGGTCGAGCTGGGCTTCTTCGTCGAGGGCACGCCGTACCGGATGTGGGGCGTGATCCCCGCCGACACCCACCTGTTCGGGACCCAGGACCCCGAGGAGCGGGTGTATCTGCTGGGCGCCGACCGCAACGGCCGCGACATGCTTTCGCGCATCGTCTACGGCACGCGGGTCTCGCTGTCGATCGGCCTGGTCGGCGTCGCGCTGTCGTTCGTGCTGGGCGTCGTCCTCGGCGGCGTCTCCGGCTACTTCGGCGGACGCACCGACAACTTCATCCAGCGCCTGATCGAGTTCACCATGTCCATCCCCACCATCCCGTTGTGGATGGGGCTGTCGGCGGCGGTTCCACGTGAATGGGGGCCGCTGACCACCTACTTCGCGATCACGGTGATCCTGTCCCTGATCGGCTGGACCGACCTCGCCCGGGTGGTGCGCGGACGCTTCCTGTCACTGCGCGAGGAGGACTTCGTGCTGGCCGCCCGGTTGGACGGCTGCGGCCGCTCCCGTGTCATCCGCCGGCACATGCTGCCGTCCTTCACCAGCCACATCGTCGCTTCGCTGACGCTGTCGATCCCGCTGATGATCCTGGCCGAGAGTGCGCTGTCCTTCCTCGGCCTGGGCCTGCAGCCACCGGTCGTCAGCTGGGGCGTGCTGATGCAGGAGGCGCAGAACATCCACTCGATCGCCGGCGCCCCCTGGACGCTGCTGCCCGGAGTCGCGGTGACGGTGGCCGTTCTGGCGCTGAACTTCGTCGGCGACGGAATCCGCGACTCCGCCGACCCCTACCAGTAAGCAGGTGCGAGATATGGCCACTGGTACCGACCAGGACGTGCTTTTGGAGGTGCGGGACCTGCGCACGCGGTTCCGCACCGACCACGGCGAGGTCCCGGCCGTCAACGGGGTGGACCTGACCCTGCGCCGCGGGCGCACCCTGTGCGTGGTGGGCGAAAGCGGCTGCGGCAAGAGCGTCACCGCGCGCTCCATACTCCAACTCGTCGAGCCGCCGGGGCGCATCACCGGCGGGCGGGTGCTGCTGCACCCCGACCCAGACGCCGGCGGCGCGGACGCAGGGGATGGCCACGCCTCGGCAACCGCGTCGCCGGCTTTCACCGAGTCGGTGGACCTGGCTGCACTCAGCCCCAAGGGCAAGGAGATCCGGCGGGTGCGCGGCCGCGACATCTCCATGATCTTCCAGGAGCCGATGGCCTCGCTCTCGCTGGTGCACCGCGTCGGCAACCAGATCGGCGAGGCGATCCGCGTGCACAACCCCGTCAGCAAAAAGGAGGCCCGCAGACTCAGTGTCGCCCTGCTCGGCCAGGTCGGCATCCCCAGCCCCGAGCGGCTCGTCGACTCCTACCCCTTCCAGCTGTCGGGCGGCATGCGCCAGCGCGTCATGATCGCGATGGCCCTGTCGTGCGAGCCGCGGCTTCTCATCGCCGACGAGCCGACCACGGCGCTGGACGTCACCACCCAGGCCCAGATCCTCGACCTCCTCGCCGACCTGCAGAAACGCCGTGGCATGGGGATGATGTTCATCACGCACGACATGGGAGTCGTCGCCGAGATCGCCGACGACGTCGCGGTGATGTACCTGGGCAACGTCGTCGAGCGCGGCACCGTCGACGACGTCTTCCACGCGCCCAAGCACCCCTACACCCGCGCGCTGCTGGAGTCGATCCCGCGCATGGGCGGCGCGCGCCGCGATCGCCTGCCCGCCATCCGCGGCACCGTCCCCGACCCCGCGAAGCGCCCCACCGGGTGCGTGTTCCGCGACCGCTGCGACTCGGCCATGCCCGGGCTGTGCGACACCGTCGACCCGCCGCCGATCGACGTCGGCGGCGGCCGCCAGGTGAGGTGCCTGCTCTACGGCGGCGCCGAAGGCCGCGGGCCCGACGACCAGGTCGGCGGCACCGGGGACGACGCCGACCCCACCCCCCGCACCGGAAAGGAGGCCGCCGATGTCGACGCCAACTGACGCCGACCCGGCAGCCGCCGGCCAAAGCGCAGGCGGCACCGATACCGCGCCGCTGCTGGAGACCCGCGACCTGCGGGTGCACTTCCCGCTGCGTAAGCGCGGCCGACGGCGCGAGGGCGGGACGGTCAAGGCCGTCGACGGAGTCGACCTGCGCGTCGACGAGGGCGAGACCCTCGGTCTCGTCGGCGAGTCCGGCTGCGGCAAGAGCACCCTGGGCTCGGCCGTGATGGGCGTGCGCCCCGAGGCCCGCGGCGAGGTGCTCTACCACTCCACCCAAGGGCGGGTCCTGGAGGCCTCGCAGGCCACCGGGGCCGATCTGGCGGCGTACCGGCGCGAGGTGCGCATGGTCTTCCAAGACCCCCATTCCTCGCTCAACCCCCGCCTGACCCTGCTGGACATCGTCGGCGAGCCGCTGCGCGTGCTGATGGGCGTGGGCGGCAGCGAGCTGGAGGACCGCGTCACCGACATCCTGCGCCGGGTGGGCCTGCGCCCCGACCACCTGCGCCGCTACCCGCACGCGTTCTCCGGCGGCGAACGCCAGCGCGTCAGCATCGCCCGAGCCCTGGTCTGCGAGCCGCGCCTGGTGGTGGCGGACGAGGCCGTCAGCGCCCTCGACGTGTCGGTGCGTTCGCAGATCCTCAACCTCTTGCAGGACCTGCAGGACGAGATGGGGCTGACCTATCTGTTCGTGTCCCACGACCTGTCGGTGGTCGAGCACGTGTGCGACCGGGTGGCGGTGATGTACCTCGGTCGCATCGTCGAGTTCGGCTTCACCGCCGAGATCTACGCCCGCCCGCGCCATCCCTACACCGAGGCGCTGATCTCGGCGGTTCCCGTCCCCGACCCGCGGGTGCGCGGCAGCCGCGACCGCATCCGCCTGCGCGGAGAGCTGCCCGACCCCGCCGACCCGCCCGCGGGCTGCCCCTTCCACACCCGCTGCGCCTACGCCACCGACCGGTGCACCACCGAGGTCCCCCCGCTGCGCGAGGTGGCGCCCGGCCGCATGTCCGCCTGCCACTACGCCGAGGACCTCACCCTTTCGGGCGTCGGCTGACCCCGGCCCGCCCCACCACCCCCTCCGGATACCCCCCGCACAGAAACGGAGAACCGCAATGAGCGCACGAGAGAACCGGCGACTACCGCGGAGGCGAGCACTCGCCGTCCCCAGCGCCGCGGCCGCCCTCGCCCTCGTCCTGAGCGGCTGCAACTTCTTCGACCTCAACCCCGAAGAGGAGGAGGGCGCGCAAGGCAAGGCGGACGGCCAGGCGCCGGCGCTCGCCAAGCAGGTCGAGGCCGGAGACCTGCCCCCGCTGGAGGAGCGCCTGCCCGAGAACCCGGTGACCGTCGAGCCCGTCGAGGAGGTCGGAAGCTACGGCGGCACGTGGAACAGCGCCGTCCTGGGCATCGGCGACTGGCCCTGGCTGGGCCGCACCGTCGGCTACGAGAACCTCACCCGGTGGAACACCGAGTGGACCGAGACCATCCCCAACATCGCCGAGGACTACGAGTACAGCGACGACGCCAAGACGATCACCTACGACCTGCGCGAAGGCATGAAGTGGTCCGACGGCGACGACTTCAACGCCGACGACATCGTCTTCGCCGTCAACGACGTCTTCAACAACACCGACCTCACGCCGATGGCCAACCAGAACCCGCCCTCGGCCGAGAAGATCGACGACTACACGGTCGAGATCACCCTGCACGACCCCGACTCGCTGTGGGCGGCGCACGACCTGCTGCAGTACCAGATCGTCAACAAGCCGGTGCACTACCTCAGCGAGTTCCACATCGACCACAACGAGGACGCGGACCAGCTCGCCGAGGAAGAGGGGTTCGACAGCTGGACGGAGATGTTCGAGCGCAAGGCCGGCGTCATGGACTCCGCGCTGACCTGGCAGAACCCTGACCTGCCCACGCTGTACCCGTGGAAGGTCGTCAAGCCGCTGGCCGACTCGGGCCGCATGGTCCTGGAGCGCAACCCCTACTACTGGAAGGTCGACAGCGAGGGCAATCAGCTGCCCTACCTCGACAGCGTGGAATTCGAGATCATGCAGGACGAGGAGGTCATGCTCACCCGTGCCCTCAACGGCGACTTCGACTTCCACACCCGCCACTTCAACACCGCCGAGAACCGGCCGGTGCTGGCGGAGAACCGCGAGTCCGGCGGGTACGAGTTCATCGACCTGCAGGTCTCGGAGATGAACACCAACATGATCTCCTTCAACCAGACCATCGAGGACGAGGGCCTGCGCGAGGTCTTCCGCGACAAGCGGTTCCGGATCGCGATGTCGCACGGCATCAACCGCAAGGACATCATCGACGTCGTCTACCAGGGCCAGGGCGAGCCCTGGCAGGGCGCACCGCGCCGCGACACCCCCTTCTTCAACGAGAAGCTCGCCAAGCAGTACACCCAGTTCGACCTGGACAAGGCCGGCAATCTCCTCGACGACGCCGGCTACGACGAGCGCAACGGCGACGGCGTCCGCGTCAGCGAGGACGGCACGCCGCTGAGCTTCACCCTCTCGGTGCCCGGCGACTTCCGGCCCGACATCATCGACTCCATGGAGATGGTCGTCGACACCTGGAAGCAGCTGGACGTCGACGTCGAGATGAACGTCGAGGAGCGCTCGTCCTGGCAGGACAGCCGGGAGAACAACGAGCACGAGGTCAACGTGTGGTCCGGCGACGCCGGCCTGCTGGACGCCATGTACGACCCGCGCTGGTACGCGCCCCTCCACGCCGGCGAATCCAACTACGGGATCCCGTGGGCGCAGTGGTACGTCTCCGACGGCAACGACCCCCGCGCCCAGGAGCCGCCGCAGGACATCAAGGACCACCTCAAGATGTACGACGAACTGCAGGCCGAGCCCGACCCGAAGAAGCGGGAGGAGCTCATGGTCGACTTCCTGGCCGAGTCCCAGGAGCAGTTCTACGCCATGGGCATCGGCCTGACCCAGCCCGGCTACGGGATCGTCTCCAGCGACTTCCGCAACGTCCCCGAGCAGCTGCCGGAGGCGTCGGTGTACAACACGCCGGCTCCGGCCAACCCCGAGCAGTTCTTCATCGAGCAGTAGCCGCATCCGCACCGCGCGCACGGGCGGGCCGCCCGGACCGCCCGTGCGCGCGGTGCCGCGGGCGGGTCCGTACCGGGGGCGGGGCCGCCCCCGGCACCGACCGACACACATCCGCAGCACTCGCACGATTCATCCGGAGGGGCGATGACCACCGAGCAGCCAGACGCCGAGACCGCGGCGCAGCAGGCGCAGTCCGCGGGCGGGGCCGAACCCGCCGCCCGCGGCCTGGGCCTGGTCCACGAGCACGACCGCTCGCTGCGCGTGACCTACGGCGGAGCCCAGCTCCTGCGCTACGTCTACCGGCCCTGGGACGCCCAGCTGGAGTCGCCGCGCCCCTACTTCCACCCCCTCAACACGCTCGGCGGCGACACCGTCAGCCTGTACCGGCCCCACGACCACGTCTGGCACAAGGGCATCGCCTGGTCGCTGCCCAACGTGGGCCCGGCCAACTTCTGGGGCGGGCCCACCTACGTGCGCGACCGCGGCTACCAGCAGCTGCCCAACGACGGCTCCATGAGCCATACCGGCTTCGACCTGCTCAGCACGGCGGGCGGCGAGGTCGCCGTGGGCGAGCGGCTGGCGTGGATCACCGAGCAGGGCGAGACCTGGTTCACCGAACGCCGCGGGTTCCGCGTCTGCGTCGACCCCGCCCGCTCGGCCTGGACCCTGGTCTTCGAAACCGAGTTCACCAACCTCACGGGCGAGGCGCTGCAGATCGGGAGCCCCACGACCGAGGGGCGCGAGAACGCGGGCTACGGCGGCCTGTTCTGGCGGGGCCCGCGCTCCTTCAGCGGCGGACGCGTCTACACCCCGCAGCAGGAGGGCGGCGACGACATGATGGGCGTGCGCGCGCCCTGGATGGGCTTCGCCGGCCGCCACGACGAGCACGACGGCTCCTCCACCCTGGTCTTCGTGGACGCGCCCGACAACTCCGGCCACCCGGTCAAGTGGTTCGTGCGCACCGGCATCTTCGCCACGGTGTGCCCGGCGCCGTTCTTCGACGAGGAGGTCGAGGCCGCGCCCGGCGTCCCCCTGTCCTACCGCTACGCCGTGGTCATCGCCGACGGCGACCGCGAGCGGGAAGGGAGCGCGGAACTGGCCGACCTGGCCCTGACCGAGCTGGGCCGGCCCGGCCTCGACGCCCGCGACGCCGAAGCCCAAGCCGCCGAAGCCGGGGTGAGCGCGCGATGACGGCATCCGAAGCGGCCGACGCCGGCCACGCCGGCGCGATCCCCGGCTTCCCCGGCGGCACGGCGGTCTCGCACCTGCACGTCTACGACTGGCCGACCCCCGACGGGCTGGCCGGGGGCTCCCCCCATCTGCACACCGCCTCGACCGAGGGCTATGTGGTGGTGCACGGCGAGGGGGCGCTGGAGACGCTCAGCGGCGCCGGCTACACCCGTACCCCGCTCGCGCCGGGCACCCTGCTGTGGTTCACGCCCGGTACCGTGCACCGGCTGGTCAACGGCAGCGGCGACCTGGAGCTGCTGGTCGTCATGCAGAACGCCGGCCTGCCCGAGGCCGGCGACGCGGTGCTGACCTACCCGCCCGACGTTCTGGCCGACCCCGACACCTACGCGCGCGTGACGGCCATCCCGCCCTGGACCGAGTTCCCCGACGCCGCCTCGGCCCACGCCGCGATGTCCGCGGCCGCCCGGCAGCGCCGCGATCTGGCAATCGAGGGCTACCTGCGGCTGCGCGACCGGGTGCAGCGGGACGGGCCCGAGGCGCTGGACGAGCTGTACGCCGCGGCGGTGGGACTGGTCCGCGACAAGGCCGCCGGATGGCACCACCACTGGGAGCGGGGCCCCCACCGCCAGGCCGAGGCCACCCGCGAGCACATCGCCGACATCGCCGAGGGCGACGGCGCCCACCTGCGGCGGTCGGCCGTCTACACCGCCGACTCCCCGGCCGGGCCGCGCCGCACCGGCATGTGCGGCATGCTCAAGGTCTGGGACCTGGACGGTGCCCACCCGGTGAGCTGAATCCCCTCGCCTCCCGGCCCGGGCGCTCGCCTCCCCTGAGCGTCCGGGCCGGGCGCTTGTCCGGCGTCGTGGACCGTCCCGCGGAGAAGCCTCGGGACAGCACCGCTCCTCGCCGGGGCGTGCGGGCTCGGCGGGCGGCCGGCGACCATGCCCGGAGCGCTCGCGCGGCGGCTAGAGAGCGCATCCGCGCCCGATCCGTGATCAGGGCGGCGGCTCCCGCGCCGGATCCTCGCAGAGGGAGACCGCGGGATCGGCGACGGTGAGGACGCCGGGCCGGTCGAGGCGCTAGGGTTGCCATCGACCGAGGCCCCTTGCAGGGCGCCGCCGCCTCCGGCGCGGCCGCGTCTGCGCGGCGCGAGCCGCCACCCCTCGGATCGAGGAGGCAACCGAATGTGAACCCGGACGATCCCGCCGAACCGCACCGCGCGGCCCTCCGCAGCCGACGCCCGGACCCGTCCCGTGCCCCCGGCGACCCGGTCCGCGGCGAGCGCGCCCCCGGCCGAGTACGGCGGCGGAACTCCTCCTGGACACAGCGGCGAGCCGTCCCATGATCGTTCACGCCCCGGTGATCATGGGACGGCCGCCGGTCCGACACCATCGCCTTCCCGACCGGGCCGTGCCCGGCCGCCGTCCTCGGAAGGCGTGCGGCGACTGCCTCCCGGCCAGCCGCCGCAGTGCCTGATTCTGTGCCCGCGCCCGCCGGTCGCGACGGCCGCGGGCCCGAGCGCAGCCGGGCGGCGTCTGCGACTTCGCACCGGCTGCCGCCCAGCCTGGCGGTGCGCGGCTGGGATCCGGTTGGGATCCGGTTGAGGTGCCGGTCAGCGCGCATTCCAGCGCCGCTGCCGGCGGCGGTGCGATCCAGCGGGGCGTGTGTGACGACCCGGTTCACGGGCGGCGCCGGCCGCGCGGCGGCCGTTGAGGAGTTGGACATGGACTTCGAGGTTCTCGGCCCTGTGCAGGTCAGCGCCGACGGCGGCTACCTGCGCCTGCCGCCCAAGCAGACCGTTCTGCTCGCCGCGCTGCTGAGCAGGCCCGGCGTGGTGGTCGCCGCCGAGCAGCTGATCGACGCGCTCTGGCCCGACGATCCGCCGCCCTCGGCCGCCAAGAGCCTCCAGGTCTACATCCATCACCTGCGCCGGAACCTGGGCGGGGAGTTCGCCATCGAGCGCGCGGCCCGGGGATACCGGCTGGCTGTGGACGGGGCGCGCGTCGACGCGCTGTGCTTCGAGCAGCTGGCCGGGCAGGGCGAGCGCGCGCTGGAACGCGGCCGCCCCCAGGAGGCCTCCCGGCTGCTGGGCGAGGCCCTGGGCCTGTGGGGCGGAGCCGCGTTCGCCGGGTACGAGGCGCTGCCGCTGGTCCGCGAGGAGGCGGCCCGACTCAACGAGCTGCGCCAGCGCGTCGCCGAGATGCGGTTCGACACCGAGCTGGAGCTGGGGCGCCACGGCGCCGTGATCGCCGAGCTTACGGCGCTGGTGGCCCAGTACCCCTTCCGCGAGCGGCTGCGTGCCCAGCTCATGCTCGCCTACCACCGCACGGGGCGCTCCAGCGAGGCGCTGGGAGTCTTTCGAGAAGGGCGCAACCTGCTCGTCGAGGAGCTGGGCCTGGAGCCCGGACGCGAACTGGCGGCGCTGGAGAAGGCGATCCTGCGCAACGATCCGGAGCTGGACGCGCCGACCGCGCCGAAGGGGGCGGGCGCCGCCCCGCCGTTGAGGGCGCGGGCGCCCCGAACGGGCGAAGCGGAGACCGAGTCCGAGCGCGGCGCGCCGGAGTCGGCCTCGGCAGGCGAGAGCGGGCGATCCGCCTCGGAAGGCGCGCCGTCGTCCGGGCAGCCGGCGCCCGCGCAGCTCCCGCCCGACATCGCCGACTTCACGGGCCGCCACGAGCAGGTGGCGCAGCTGCGCGCCCGTATCGGCGCGCAGGCCGAACCCGGCGTCGCGCCCCGCCCGGTCGCGATCTCGGCGGTCTCCGGCATGGGCGGGATCGGCAAGACCGCGCTCGCGCTGCGGGCGGCCCACGCCTGCGCCGCCGACTTCAGCGACGGGCAGCTGTACGCCGACCTGCGCGGCGCCCAGGCGGCGCCCGCCGACCCCGCCCAAGTGCTGGCCGGCTTCCTGCACGCTGTGGGCGTGGAGGGCGCAGCTCTGCCCGAACCGCTGGAAGAGCGCTCGGCCCTGTTCCGCAGCATGCTGGCCGGGCGCCGCATGCTGGTCGTGCTCGACGACGCCGGCGCCGAACGGCAGGTCCGCCCGCTGCTGCCGGGCGCACCGGGCTGCGCGGTGCTGATCACCGGACGCGTCCGGCTGACCGGGCTGGAAGGCGCCGACATCGTGGACCTGGACGTCTTCGACCCCGGCCAGGCCGTGGAGCTGCTCGCGCGCATCGCAGGCCGGGATCGTGTCGCCGCCGAGCCCGAAGCCGCCGCGGAGATCGCGCGGCTGTGCGGGCACGCGCCGCTGGCGGTGCGCGTCGCCGGGGCGCGGCTGAAGGCCCGCCCGCGGTGGCCGCTGTCCCACCTGGTGCGGATGCTCGGCGACGAGCGGCGGCGGTTGGACGAGTTGGCCGTGGGCGACCTGGGTGTGCGCGCGAGCTTCGCGCTCAGTTACGCGGGACTGGCCGAGCCCGCCCGCCGCATCTTCCGGCTGCTGGGCACGCTGGAGACCGGCGATGCGGCCGCGTGGACGGCCGGTGCCCTGGCCGGAGTCGGGTCGGCGCAGGCCGAGGCCGCGGTCGAGGACCTGGTCGACGCGCAACTGCTGGCGGTGGCCGGAGCCGACGGCACCGGGCGGTTGCGTTACCGCATGCACGACCTGGTGCGGCTCTACGCCCGCGAGCGCTGCGAGGAGGAGGACGGGCCGCAGGAGCGCGCCGCGGCCCTGCAGCGGGCACTGGGCGCGTGGCTGTGGCTGGCCGAGCAGGCCACCGAGTACATCCCCGGGCCCTGCTACGCGACGATGCACGGTCCCGCGCCGCGGTGGCCCTTGTCGGCAACCGAGGCGACGCAGCTGCTCAGCGAGCCCATGGCCTGGTTCGAGGCCGAGGCGGCGGCGATGGTCGCGGCGGTGGAGCAGGCCTGCCGCCTGGGTCGGCACGAAGCCGCCTGGGACCTCGCCGGGTGTCTGGAGAAGTACTTCGACGTGCGCGGCCGCTTCGCCGACTGGCGCCGCACCCACGAGACGGCCATCGCGGCCTGCCAGGCGGCGGGCGATGTCCGCGGCGAAGCCGTCCTGCGCCGCGGTTTCGCCGATGTGGCCACCTGGGCCCGCCAGAGCGGGGACGAGTCGGGCACGGCGATGGGCACGATGATGGAGCAGGCCGAGCGGGTCTGGGAGCTGTTCCAGCGCCTCGGGGACCGGCGCGGGATGTCCGACGCGCTGGTGATGCGCACCTGGGCCGAGGTCTCCCAGGGCGCGGCGCGCCGGGCGGTGCGCTCGGCCGAGGCCGCGCTGGAGCTGGCCGAGCAGGAGGACTACACGGGCGGCCGGGCGCGCGCCTACCAGGTCATGGCGGTGGCCGCGCACGGCATGGGCGAGGCGCCGTCGGCGGTGGCCCACCTGCACCGGGCGCTGGAGCTGGCGCGCCTGCTGGGCAACTCGCGGTTCGAAGCCACCGCGATGCAGTTCCTCGGCGCCGCGCAGTGCGAGGCCGGCGATGTGGAGCAGGGCAGGGCCAACCTGGAGAGGTCGCTGGCGATGACGCGGGCGCTGGGCGACCGCTACGCCGAGGTGTTCTCCCTGCTCTACCTGGCGCGGCTGCACCTGGCGGTCGGCGATGCGCAGGCTCTGCCCACCGCCGCCGGGGCCGTCGACCTGAGCCGCCGCTACAGCATGGACCACCACCTGGCCGACGCCCTGGGGCTGCGGGGACGCGCACTGCTGGATGCGGGCCGGGCGCAGGAGGCGGTCGAGGCTCTGGAGGAGTCGGTGGAGGTCTGGCGAACCCGCGGCTGGCCGGCCTTCCTCGCCGAAGGGCTGCGCTGCCTCGCGCGGGCCCGCGAGGCGGTGGGCGACCACGCGGCGGCCGCCCGGGCGGAGCAGGAGGCCGAGGAGATCGGCGCCGCCGCGGCGGACGCCGCGCCGGCGGAGTAGCGGGCGGCGCCGCAGGGGCGGGGGAGCGGGCACCGCCGCCGCGTCCGTGTGACGCAGACAGCACGCCGCCCGAGGAGGGGCACCGGCGGCGTCGGGTAAACTGGGGACAGAAGAGGGGACGAGATCCCCCGCTGTGGCGGCCTTCGCGCCGCCGCTTTTGCGCCATTAGCTCAAGTGGCAGAGCAACTGACTCTTAATCAGTGGGTTCAAGGTTCGAGTCCTTGATGGCGCACGCGTCGGCCCGTGCCGGTCGGCGACCTCCGGGTCGCCTTCCGCGCGGGCCGTTGTGCTTTCCGGGGACCGTCCCCCGCCTCCGGTGTGTCGGCCCGTGCCGGTCGGCTGCCGGTCGGGGTCACTCCTCGGCGGTGCGCCCGCCCTTCGCGGTCGTGCCCTCGGGTTCGGCGGCCGCGGTCATGCGTCGGGTCTCCGCCTGCAGGATCGCGACGGTGTTCGTGACGTAGTCGGCGATCGCGGCGGTCTCGGTCTCGTCGTAGGTGGCCATGAGCTCGCTCATCGCCTTCGAGAGCCCCGCGAAGGCGCCGGCGAAGTCCGGACGCGCGTCGGGATCGACCGAGATCAGGACACGGCGCCGATCGGCGGGGTCGGGGGTGCGGCGCACGTAGCCGTGGCGGCGCAGGCGGTCGACCAGGCCGGTGACGGCTCCGGGGGTCAGCCCCGTGGACTCGGCGAGTGCGCCGGCGGTGAGCGGGCCCTCCCGCTCGATCAGCCCCAGGGCCCGGTGGTCGAGCGCACGCAGGCCCAGATGCCGCCCGACGGCTTCGTGGAAGAGCACGACGGCGGTGCTCAGCCGCCATCCCAGATCGGCTTCGGCTGCTGCTCGCTCGGCGTCGCTCACTCGTCGATCGTTCCTTCCCCGGTCGGAGGGCGGTAGTAGTGCTGGCGCTACTGTTTCAGTTTTCTGAATAATTTACTTTAGTGAACTAAAGCAATGTCAAGGCGGCAGGAGGCGCGATGGCACAGCCCGAATCCCACCGATGCCGGTCGGCGCGCAGCACCGTACACCTCGCTCTGGAACCCCCGCGCTGGGCGCTGGACTATTACCTCCGCCACCTCGTCCTCATAGCGGGCATCTCCCTCGTCCCGGCGGCCCAACGCTTCACCGTCTCCCTCTACGGCGAGGCGTTCGCCCTTCCGGCGCACATCGCGCTTGAGACCCTCGCCGAGGGCGCGCGCGTGGTCCTGGTCGTCCTGCTCGTCCGCATGGCCGTCCTCGCCGACGACGAGGTCCGGCGCACGCGGCACCTGGGCGCCCTCAACCGGATCCGGGCGTTCGCCGAGCGGGGGTGGCCGAGCCTGCTGCTGCAGGCCGGGTTCCTCCTCGCGCTCGCCGCCGTCTTCAACGTCGTCCCCGAGCGGATCGTCCCCCGGTGGCTGCCTCCCTCGGCCGAGGACCTCTACTGGGCGGCGCTGCTCGCGGGCAAGAACGTCACGGTCATCGCCTTCACCCTCGTCTGGATGGTCGGCGCCGCACGCCAACTGCTCATCGAGGGCGGCCGCCTGCTGGAGGAGGACGGCGCGCCCCATACCGCCCGTCCTCTGCGCGAGTGAGGCGGGGTCCGCGACTCGACTCACCCCTCCACCAGCCCCGCCTGGTAGGCCGCGATCGCCGCCTGGACGCGGTTCTCGGCACCCAGGCGGGCCAGTACCGAGCTGACGTGGGTCTTCACGGTGTCCTCGGCCAGGTGGACGCGGCGCGCGATCGCGGCGTTCGACAGCCCCTCGCCGATCAGCGCCAGCACCTCGCGTTCCCGTGGGCTGAGGCCCTCCAGGCGCCGGGCCGCCTCCGCCGCCGGGTCAGGCGCCGCCGGTTCGGTGCGGAAGCGGTCGACCAGGCGTCGCGCCAGCTTCGGCGAGAGGCAGGCACCGCCGGCCGCCACAGTGTGCACCCCGGCGATCAGCTCCCGCGGGTCGCCGGCCTTGAGCAGGAATCCGTTGGCGCCCTCACCCAGCGTGCGCACCACGTACTCGTCCTTGCCGAAGGTGGTCAGCATGGCCACGGCGGTGCCCGGCGACACCCGGCGCAGCTCGGCGATGGCGCTGATGCCGTCGCCGCCGGGCATCTGGATGTCGACGAGCGCGACGTCGGGCCGCTGCTCGGCGGCCACGGCCACGAGTTCCGCACCGGTCCCGGCCTCGCCGACCACCTGGATTCCGGCGTCGGCCGAGAGGATCGTGCGCACGCCGACCCGGATCAGTCCTTCGTCGTCGGCCAGCACCACCCGGGTCACGTCGTCTCCTCTGCGGGCCCGCCGCTGGGGCGTTGCCGCGACGCGGCGGCCCCCTCGCAGGTCAGCGCGTCATCCGTCAGCGACCGCGCCTGCTGGTAGCTGCACTTGGCAACCACCCGGCCGTCCTCGTAGCAGACGCGGTAGATGAACGCCGGCGACCACGGCGGCCCCGAGCGGGAGCGGTAGTAGGTGCAGTCCAGCGTAGGGTCGCCGCCGACCGGGTCCAGAAGCGTCTGCGGGACCAGGACGGTGCCGTGCAGCGACGCTTCGGGCAGCAGGTCCTTCGCCGCCGCGCGCGGCTGACCGACGGCGATCGCGGAGTACTCCGCCGCGCTGACGGCGGCGGCTCGGTCCAGATAGGCGGCGTAGGCGTACCAGGCGACGATCAGCGGCATCAGCAGGCCGACGCACACCAGCAGCACCGAGACGAGTTCGGGCGAACGTCGGCGCGGTCCGCGCGCCGCGGCGGGCTCGCGGCCGTCGGCGGCCGCGCGGAGTGCGGCTTCGTGCGGGAGGCGGGCGGCGACGCGGAAGCCGCCGTCGTCGCGCGCGCCCGCCTCCAGCGTGCCGCCGACGCCGCGCACCCGGTCGGCCAACCGGGCCAACCCGCGGCCGCCGCCGACTGCGGGCGTCGGGTCGGCACCGTCCGGAGGGCCGCTGACCACCGACACCTCGGTCGCGCGTGAACGCCGCGAGCCCCGACGACCGCGTCCTCGGCCTTCGGCCACGACGGAAACCGCCACGCGCGCACCGGGGGCGTGCTTGGCGGCGTTGGTCAGAGCCTCCCGCGCGACGGCTTCGGCCAGGCGCGCCACAGGCGCGGGTCCGGTCGGCTCCCTGCCGTCCCACTCGACGGCCATCCCCGCTCCGGCCGCGCGCCGCACCAGCTCGGCGACGCCGCCGTTGAGCGGGGCGGCTGGATAGGCCGGATAGGCCGGATCGGCCGGATCGGCCGCCGCAGCGGCCCGCACCCCGCCGGCCGCGGAGGCGCCGGTGCCGCGCGCGCATCGGGCACCGTGCGTGCCGCCGCCGTCTGCCTCGGTGTCCAGCACCCCGATGATCTCCTGCAGCCGGTCGATCGCCGAGGTCGCCCCTTCCCGGAGCTCGCCCGCCGCGTTGCGGAAGTCCTCCTCGCTCAGACCGGGGGCCACCTCCACAGCGCCGGCGCGCACCGCCATCAGACTCAGCTCGTGACCCAGCGAGTCGTGCATCTCCTCGGCGATCCGGGTACGCTCGCGCAGCCGCTCCTGCTCGGCGACGGCCGCGAGCTCCCGCTCCAGCGACGCCGCCCGCTGCCACCCGGTGTTGAGCAGGACGTTGCGCTGGCGCAGGTGGCGGCCGATGAGCCACGGCAGCACCCCGAACATCACCAGGATGATGGCGTCGGCCATCCCCGACCACGGCTCGGCTTCCAGCACCGCACGCGTCAGGCACCACAGCAGCGCCCCGGCCAGCCACAGCGCCGTGAAGCGGGCCTGTGCCGACGCGCGGCCGGCGACGAGGGCGGCGAGCGCGAGCAGCGGCAGAAACAGCGAAATCGGTCCGGTGGGACCCGTGGTGGCCATCGCGCCCTGGCCGCAGAGCACCAGGGCCGCCGCCAGCACGACGTCGCGGATCCGCCCCGGCCACGGGCCGTGCAGCAGGCGCCGCGCCCGGGTGCGGGCGGTGTCCAGCGGTTTCCCCTCTCCTCGCACACCCGAACCTTAACCGCGCGCGCCACCCGAAGCCCTCCCCCGAAAGTGCCGGTCGGCCCCCCGGAAGCGGCGGTGGAGCGGCCCCGACGGGCGATGCCGCGGCCCGGCCGCCGTCTCTAGCGTCAGCCGTGCCGCCGCGACGCGAGTTGGGCGGTGATGCGGACCGGCGGCCGGTCCTCCCGGCGGCCCCGGGTGCCGTTCCGGCCCACGGCACGCCCGGCACCACCGCATGGGACCAGAGCAGAGCAACCGCCAAGAGACGGTCAGGAGACCCGATCGTGCATCCCGCCACGCCGGACGCGGACACGCCCGCCGAGGGCACCGATCCCGCCGCGCCCGCCGTCGCCGCCCGCGGCCTGAGCAAGGTCTACGGAAGCGGCGACTCCGCCGTACGCGCCCTCGACGGCGTCAGCGTCGACTTCGCACACGGCGCCTTCACCGCGATCATGGGGCCCTCCGGCTCCGGCAAGTCCACTCTGATGCACTGCCTGGCCGGCCTGGACACCCCCACCTCAGGCACGGTCCGCCTGGGCCGCGCCGACATCACCGGGCTCGGCGACCGGAGGCTCACCCAGCTGCGGCGCGACCGCATCGGCTTCGTCTTCCAGGCCTTCAATCTGCTGCCGATGCTCACGGCCGAAGACAACATCCTGCTGCCCGCCCGCCTCGCCGGCCGTGCCCCCGACCGCGCGCGTTTCGACCGCGTCGTCGCCGTCACCGGTCTCGCCGACCGCCTGGACCACCTGCCCGCCGAGCTGTCGGGCGGCCAACAGCAGCGTGTCGCCGTGGCCCGCGCGCTGCTGCACGCGCCCGAGGTCGTCTACGCCGACGAGCCCACCGGCAACCTCGACTCCCGATCGGGTGCGGAGATCCTCGGCTTCCTGGCCGAATCCGCGCGCGAGCTGGGCCAGACCGTCGTCATGGTCACCCACGACCCCCGCGCCGCCTCCTACGCCGACCGTGTCGTCTTCCTGCGCGACGGCCGCCCCGCCGACGACCTGGAGGCGCCCACCGCCGAGGCCGTCTCGGCGCACCTGCTGAAGCTGGAGAGCTGAGACCGATGCTGCGCACCACCCTGGCCGGATTGCGGCTGCACAAGGGCCGCTTCGCCGCCACCGTCCTGGCCGTCGTCCTGGGCGTCGCGTTCATCACCGCCACACTCGTGTTCACCGACAGCCTCGACGCGCGTTTCGCCGCCCAGGCCGAAGGGGGAGCCGACCGCGTCGACACCGTCGTCCTGCCCGCCGAGGACGCGGGATCCGTGCCCGCCTCCGCGCTGGAGCGGGTGCGGGCGCTGCCGGAGGCGGCCGCCGCGACGGGCACCGTCCGCGGCGACGCGGTGCTGCTCGACCGCGACGGCGCCTCCCTCGGGCAGGCGCCCGCCCTCGCGCTGTCCTCCGGCGGCGCGGTGACCCGCCTGCCCGCCGCCGAGGGACGGCTGCCCGCGGCGCCCGGCGAGGCGGCGCTGGCCACCACCAGCGCCGAGGCGGCCGGCTACGGCGTCGGCGACAGCGTGTCCGTGGTCGACGACGCGGGCGCCGAGCACACCTTCACCGTCACCGGGCTGATCGACTTCGGCCTGGACACCGCGGCCGCTCAGCGCGGTGCCGTGGCGTTCACTCCCTCGACCGCCCGGCGGATCACCGGCGCCGAGGGATTCGGCGAGATCGACGTCCGCGCAGCCGAGGGAGTCGCGCCCGAGCGGCTGCGCACGGCTGTCGCGGACGCGCTGGGCGCCGGCGCCGAAGTGACGACCGGCGCGGAGTTCGGGCGGATGAAGGCCGAGGAGGCCGGTGTGCAGTCGCGGACGATCTCCGTCGGGCTGCTGCTGTTCGCCGGGGTGGCGCTCCTCGTGGCCGGAACGGTCGTCACCAACACCTTCGCGGTGCTGGTGAATCGCAGGCTGGCCGAGACGGCGCTGCTGCGCTGCCTGGGCGCGGCGCGCCGCCAGGTGTTCACCGGCGTGGTCGCCGAAGCGCTGGTGGTCGGCGCGGTGGCTTCGGCGCTGGGTGCGCTCGCCGGAGTCGGCACGGCGGTCGGGGCGGTGCACGTCGGCGCGGCCGTTCCCCACGCCGCTGCCGTGTTCGGACCGGGCGCCGAAGAACCGGCGGCCGTCGTGCGGCCCGGCGCGGTGCTGCTGGGACTGGGTGCGGGCGTGGCGATGACGGTGGCGGCGGCGCTGCGGCCGGCCTGGCTGGCCACGCGCACCGCCCCGTTGGCCGCGCTGCGCGATGCCGCGGCCGAGACCGTGCACACGGCTTCGGCACGGCGGGGAGCGTGGCTTCGACCGGCGGGAGCCGGAGCGTTCGCTGCGGCGTCGGCGGCGGTCACGGCTGCGGGGCTGGCCGCGAAACCGGGGGCCCCGGCGATGGCGGCGGTCGCGGGCGGGGGAGGGCTGGCCTTCGCCGCCCTGCTGTCGGCGGCCCCGTGGCTGGTTTCGGCGGCAGTGCGCGCAGCCGCGGTGCCGCTGCGCGCACTGGGCGTGCCGGGCCGCCTGGCCGCCGGCAACGCGCGCCGCGCACCGCGCCGCACCGCCACCGCGGTGGTCGCGCTGGCGGTGGGAGCGGGACTGATCACCGGCTACACGGTGGTCAGCGCATCGGTCGAGAACACCCTGGCCCATCTGATGGCCCGGGAGATGCCGGCGGACTACGCGCTGCTGCCTGCCGGGTCCGAGGGGGCCGGCGGGGCCGTCCAGGGCGAGCGGCGGCTGCCCGGCGGCGTGGCGTCGGAGGTGGCCCGGCGTCCGGCCGTGGAGGCGGTCGTGGGGGTGCGCCGCGGGCAGGCGCGGCTGGGCGGCGGCGAGGGCGGCGAGGGCGGCGACGCGGTGCGGCTCAACGCCTATCCGGGGGCGCGGCTGGGCGTCGACCTCGACGCGCGGACCCCGGCCGGCGACCTGCGCGACGTGGCGCCGGGACGGGCGTCGGTCTCCGAGGACGCCGCTGAGCGGCTGGGGCTGACCGTGGGCGACACGGTGTCCCTCGCCGTGCAGCAAGACGCACCCGCCGGCAGCGCGGGCGGACCCGTGCGACTCCAGGTGGCGGCGGTGACCGCGAAGCAGGACTTCCCGAACGGGCTCACCCTGGCTTCCACCGACTTCGCGGCGCTGCTGCCCGACCGGGACCGCGACGACTCACTGCTGGTCACCGGCGCCGAGAGCGCCGAGGCCCAGCAGGTGCGCACAGCGGTCGAGGAGGTCGCCGCCGCGTATCCGGGCGTGCAGGTCTCCAGCGCGGCCGCGCAGCGCGACCAGTTCGGGCGGATGTTCGACGGCATCTTCCTGGTCGTGGCTGCGCTGCTGGGTGTGGCCGTAGTCATCGCGGTGGTGGGTATCGCCAACACGCTGGCGCTGTCGGTGCTGGAGCGCAGCAGGGAGTTCGCACTGCTGCGGGCGCTGGGTCTGACACGCGGCCAGCTGCGCCTGACCCTTGCGGCGGAGGCCCTGCTGGTGGCGGTTCTGGGCACAGCGGTGGGCGCGGGCCTGGGAGCGGTCTTCGGCCTGGCGGCGGCCGACGCGGCGATGGCGGACATGGCGCCCGCCGTTCCGGCAGGGCGCGTGTCCCTGCTGCTGACCGCGACGATCCTGGCCGGCCTCCTCGCCTCGGTGGCCCCGTCCCGCACGGCGGCCCGAGTCCGGGTGTCGGCCTTGACCGCCGACGGCGGGGGAGCCGTGTAGGAAAGGGGCGGTGGCGCTCCCGGCGAGCGTGCCTGTGAGGCCGTCCTCGCTGCCGTGCGTGGCCGCACGGACACGCTCGACCATGTCGGATCGTCGTCGGGCGGCCCTGTCAGCGGTCGGTGCCGGGAAACCACCACCAGTGATGCGTGGGGGCTCCTGCAGGAACCGCGGCCAGGGGGAGGAGTTCCGGGTCGGCGGAGAGGTCCTGGAGCTCCTCGTCGATGTCGTTGATCTCTTCCATGTCGACCAGTGTGAACGCGGACGAACCGAGGAAGTGCTCGAATGCGGTCTCCAGTGCCGACCGGTAGAGGCAGGCTCCGTACCAACCGGATTCGGAGCTGAGGGAGTAGCTCTCGGCAGTGCTGACGTAGCCGTCCAGTGAGCCGCGGTTGGCGGCCAGGAGTTCGGCTATGGGCGTTGCTCTCCCGGCGTCTGCCGGGGGCGCGGCGCCACTGGCGATGGCTGCTCCGAACAGCATGAGCATGGCGCGGCCGAAGCGGTGGGGAGCTCCGTTGCGCAGATCGGCCTCAGCCTGAGTGAGATATTCGGTGGGGGTGCCGGCGAACGTGTGAACAGGGGATCGAACAGTGCCTCTGGGCCAACCGCAGGACTCAAGCCACGCGGTGCCTTCCGCGGCGCGCAGCTCGACCTCCAGGGTGACGTATGTTTTCGCCGCCTCTTCATGCATGGAATGCAGCACGATGGTGCGCACCCCGTCGGAGGCGGAAAAGTCGCTTACGAGGTCGCCTTGGGAGGTCAAACGCGCGGCAGCGGCATGGAGATCTGCGATTTCGGACTCGCCGGGCAGCATGTCGACCGGGATCTCTCCGATTCGATTTCTCGACATCGTAGCGGCCTGAATGGGCGACTCGAAGCCGATCGAGCCGGCTTGCTCCTTGAGTTGCCGGACAAGAGTTGGCGAATCGGCGGCGGTATCGACGCGTGCGCCTCTGCGGGCGAGCTGTTCGACCACTGCGATGTCCGAGTCCAGACGGCGCTGAACAGAGTCCGCCGACATGCGGGATGCGGCGAGTTCCTCAGGGGAGAAGTCGTCGGTCAACGAGCTGATTCCGTTCTTTGTCGTATTCTATCTGTCGGTCCTGTTGTGTACAGTCCACCACCAGTGGTAGGCGGGCGTCCACGCCGGTCGTTCTATGTCGGTCTTGAATTCTCTGGGTTGGTAGAGTAGTTCGTCGATTTGTTCGACGTCTCCCCTGTCAGGCTCCCGGATGAGGAGTTCTATGTCTTCGATCTCATCGCAAAATATTTGAATTACTGACCTCATTTGGCATGCAAGGATGTACTCATCGCGTTCTGTGGAGCCGGCCCGATTGAAGCAATGGGTAATGAAGTCAAATATTCCGCTTTCGTTCGGCGGCGACCCCATCTCTTTTAGGGTGTTCTGTTTGAATCTTTGGAAATCTTTGGTGTCGGGGTACGCATTTCCCATGACAAAATAAAGCCTGGCAAGCCAGGTGAGCGCCTCTTTGGTGTATTCGGGGGTTTTGGTAGCCGTTGCCTTGTGTAGGAGGTTTAGTACCCGCCCTTGTATTTCTTCCGGGTTCCATGTCAGTTGATCGGATTCGATCATCTACTACTTCCCATGTAAGTCTTCATGATCGGCAACCCGTCGGGCCGAACAACGATGCGGCCTTTCAGGGTGCCCAGCGGATTACCTAGGCCGTCGTACGTGGTTCGCTGGTACGCGAGTTCGATGCTTCCGTCTTCATTTCGCTCGTATTCGACGATATCTCCGGTCCGGATAGTCTGACTGGCGCTCTGATGGTATGAGTATATCTTGTCGTCGCTCTGCTCATCGAGTGGTAGCTCCTTGAAATGCTTATGGGCGTGGTAGGATGCGGACGTGGGGTGACCCATGCCAATTTTGTCGGCGCTGTCGCGAAGTGCCTGATCAATTTCCTGCTGAGAAGAAGAGGGATCGACCCTTGCCGGATCGCTTCCCCACACCTCGGATACGCGTGCATGGTCGTCCCGAAGTTGAGCGTGGACGTCGATGTCTCTGAATCGCTCCAAGGCGGCGATGTTCCGCGAGGCTCCCGGGTGGGTTTCGGGGCCCAGATTCTTTGCATGGTCAACCTGTTCGTCGTATATCGCTTTAAGATATTCGTATCGATAGGCAAATTCTCTCGGGTTGTCGGCGCCTTGGAACGCAAACCTCACCGCCTCGGGATGAAGCTCCGCGTTCACCTTTTTGTTGAACGATTGGTTGAGAGCGCTGTGTGCCCTTTGCCACTGGTCCCCGTGTCGGGGATGTTCGCCGAAGAGTTGGGATATCTCATCGTTCGTGAGCCCGCCGTCGCGGAGTTTCTGCTCCACGATATTCGCCTTCTGCAGGCGCTTCTCGAGCTCCGCCTCGCTAAGTTGATCCGTCTGCCGGGGTACTTGCTCGCCGTGGTCGATCCCAGAGCTTGCCTCACCGGCTCCGGACGACGATCGGTCATCCGCCGGGGTGCCACTGGGCCCTGCGTCTCCCGGAAGATCCGAGGGCGCTGGCGACACAGATGGCTTGTCAACCGGTTGGTCGTCTCCAGGCGTTCCTTCCGGACCATCCTGGGGTGGCTGTTGCTGACCGGAACGTGGGGGAGGCTCGGGCCGGTCGCTCTCCTCTGGGCCTTCTCCGCCGACGCGGCCGCCTTCCCCCTGGGACGACGGCGGCTGGCCACCGCTGCCACCGGCGTTCGGCGGTGTGCTCGATCCCGGTCCGCCGCCGTCGCCCGCAGGGACCGACGGGCCGTCGGTGGCTGCACTCGGGTTCGGGGCGGGTGTGGTCGAGGGCGGGGAGTCGGTGCCCTCCGGCCCGTCGCCGTTCACCTGGGTACCAGGAACGCCGGACACGGCGTGTTCGCGCAGGGGGATGTCGTCCACCGCATCCATGGCGCCGACGGGACTGTAATCGTCGTTGACGGCCGTCTCCAGCTCGTCGAGCCGGTTGCGGAGGTCGGCGGCGCTGGGAAGATCGGAGGTTCCGGGGCGAGACGGGTTGGCGGCATCGGGGACCCGGTCGACGAGGTCCGGCAGAGCGTTCGGGCCGGGCGCGTCACCGTGCAGCTGAGGGAGCTTGCCGAGCTTGAGAGCCGCACCGACGCCCAGTGTGCCGATGTTGACCACCGCTTGGGTGACGACATAGGCAGGCCGGTCGTGCCGCTCGCGCCAGGGGACGAATGCGTGGCCCACCTCAGTCCAGGCGGGGTAGAAGTTCTCCGCCCATTCGTAGGCCCAATCGCCAGGACGGGATCCCAGGCCCAGCTCGCCGGTCTTTGTAGTCGTAGAACCCGGTGAGGGTTCCGGCGAACGCAGCGCCGTCTTTGAGCTGGTCGCCCATGTTGGAGAACCACTGGGAGCTGAGCGGATAGACGCCGCCCTTCTCGCCTGTGACGGTGGTGCCGTAGAACCCCGTGGCCTCCAAGCCGCTCAGTCCGATGTCGCCCAGCGCATGGCCTGAGTCGATCCACCACGGATGGTCCACCTCCTGGGGAGCTCCCCAGGGCATGGCCGCGTCCTCGGGAATGTAGCGCACCCCGTAGCGCTGTTCGCCCGGCTTGCAGAGTGTCGGGCCATTCGGGTCGGCGCCGATGAATGTGGTGCCGCCGAAGGTCGCGGTGATCTGGTTGGCGCAGTTGCGCTCCCAGTTCTGATAGTTGCGGATCTCCTGGTTGATCTCGATTCGGATGGACTAGTGGAGAGCGACCTTCTCCTCGTCCTCGCGCCAGTTCTCGTCGTCCTCGATGCTCTTCAGGAAGTCCTCGGCGTCGGCCTTGGCGGCGATGAGGTGCTGGCGGCACTTCTCCGCCTCTTGGGCGAACGTCTTGAGCGCGTCGCCGACCGTGGCCAGGGCGTCCTGGATGTCGTCTCCGTTGCCGGCCACCGGATCGACCGCGCTGAACAGCGTTTCGGCCTCGGGGGCGGCATAGACCTCCTGCAGGCCCTGCCACGCGGATTTGATGTCGCTTCCCGAGGCGGCGACGGCTTCGCCGTCGCCGATGAGATCACTCGCGGTGGCTTGGAGCTCCTCGGCTTTCAGCTTGGGGATCCAGACGGCATCCGGATCGATCAGTCCGTCTTCGTCGGCCACAGGGGGAGGTCACCGTTTCCGGGATCGGCCGCAGGGGCGTGCGGCGGGTGCCCATGGGGGATCGGCCCCGTGCGCGGAGGCGGCTCGGGGCGGGGCCGTGGAACAGGAAGGGCTCAGAACTCGAGGTCGGAGATGTCTCCGGCGTTGGCCTGGGCGTCGGCCGCCATTTCGAGGTCGCCGTCGATGTAGGCGGTGGTGGCCTCGCTACCGGCAGTGACGGCGCTGGAGGTGCGGGCGACCATCGTCCACATCATCGGGCCGAAGTGGTCCACGAACTCCTGCAGCGCCTGCCCGATCGGCGCGCTCGCGGCCTGCTCGGACGCGTTCTCGACGTGTGTGCCGAAGTCGTCGATCTGTCCGGTGAGTCCCTCGGTCATGGCCTCGTCGCCTACGTGGCCGCCCACGGTGGTCAGGACGGAGTTGACTCCCTCGGGGCTGACGTCCCAGTTGCTCAACGTCGACGTGCTCCTTCACGTGTGTGGGAAAACGGGGCGGATCGCGCGCATGCATGCGCTTGGGGACATTCGCGACGCTTCAGCATTATGGAAACGATCGGCGACACTCAGTCACCAGGTGCGGCGTGAGTAGGCCCTGTTCATGCAGCCGGAACTTCCGTCGTCGCAGGTCGCAACCTGCCGGAAGCCTCGTGGCCGGACCCGGCCGTCGGCGATCGGCAAACGGCGAGGCTGACGACTGCGCCGGAGGAGGCGCGGTCTCCAGGGCGGACGGCGGGGAGGAAGTGCCTTCGCGTCCATAAGAGCAGCACGGAGCGGCTACCGCCGCCCTTCCCGGCGCCGCGAGCCGACCCGCCATCCGACTCGTGGTCGGCGGTATCCCAGGTCGCGGGGATCTGCTGGAGGCGGCTCAGAACGCCCCGGTTCTGCGGACCGCTGTGCTCCGTCGCGCAGGCCGTGGGCCCTGCGCCGCCGCCGAACGGGGCTTCACCGGCGCTGGCCGCTCAGGATCCGGTACACGAGGTCGTCGGTGAGGGCGCCGAAGCCGGTCGCCGCCCACACGCTTTCCTCCGGGGGTACCTCATAATAGGGCACCGTGCGGCCGTCGTGCTCGGCGGGGAGCACGCTCGGCCGGACCCGCTTGCTGACCGCGCGGGCGCACGCGGTGCACAGGGGGACCTCGATGGTGCGGCTGCCGCCGAACTCCCGCCACTGCACCGACCGCGTGCGGTTGCCGTGCAGCGGGTTGGCATAGCAGGGCCGGCGCGGCCTGTCGCGCCCCGCCAGCGCGTCTTCGGCCAGATCCAGCAGCACGAGTACGCCGGCCGCATCGGCCAGTGCGGGCCCCTGGGCCTTCATCCGGTCGTGGACCCGCGCGGCGGCGTCACGCGCGTCCAGCGCGCGCGACAGGTGGCTCTCGGACACGCCGGTCGCAGCGCTGAGCCGCTCGCCGAACTCGATGAGGTCGCGTTCGCCGCGCTCCACAAGGGACTGGAGTCGCGCCCGGTCGGCATTGTCGAAGGCGGCGTGCTGGGGGACCGCTGCGGAGGCGCCGCGGCGCCGCAGCACGAGGAGCCCGATCCCCGCCAGGAGGAGAACCAGGGCGGCGAGGCCGGCCCACAGCACCCATAGCGGCAGTCCCACCAGCCCGGACGAGGCCGGGGGCTCGTTGTCGGCCGCCGCCTTCTCGTAGGCGGCTGCGGGGTCCTCGGAGTAGGCCGTATCCAGGGCCGACTCGACCCGGTCGGCGATCGAGACCCCCTCGTCCTCCCGGTGGACGGTATCGGAGGTCATGGCGCCGTAGACGGCCTCGTCCGAGGCCTCCGGGCCGAAGTCCGCGCCGACCAGGCTGCCGTCGAAGGCCTGCTCGTAGGCCAGCATGTGACGCGTACCCCCGCCCATGCGATCGTTCACAGCGGTCAGCAGCGCATCGGGATCACCGTCCCAGGCGTCGCCCGAGGCCAACGGGATCACGATGACGTACAGGTCGAGCGGCCTCTCCTCGATCCGTCCGGCGATGCGCTCGCGTTCGTGCTCGGGAAACGCCGTGTCGTAGGCCGGGTCCACGTGGACCGGGGAGTCGGCCAAGGACTCGGCTATCTCCTCGGCCGGGGTGAGCGCCGAGTCGCCGGTTCCTGCGTCCGCGGAGGCCGCAGCGGTGGCCGTAGCCGGGTCGAACAGCACCGCCAGCAAGGCCAGCACGGAGACGGCTCGGGTTCTAGCTGACATGGTGCTCTACCCTTCTTCGTGGATCGGGTCCGGCCATTCGTAGGGTTGGGCCGCCCGAAAGTGCCGGGTATGGCTGCCACGGTGGGGCCCTCGACGGTTCACGGAGCTTGGCCGCCCGGCACCCCGCCACGACTCGGCCGCTGATCGGGAATCGCGACTCGATCGCTGCGCAGAGCAACGCCGGCGAGGTCGCCTGCGGGACCCGTCGACAACGAGCCGGCGGAGGTGCCCGTGCCCCACGTCTGGGCCGGAGCGGACATCGGCACGGCCCACCACCACCGCATGGTCATCGGCGACCGCGGCAAGCGGCTGCTCTCGCGCCGACGGATCGACGTGCTGCGGGCCGTGTTCCGTGAAGGTACGCCCTACCAAGGTTCAACCCCCGTCACCTTGGCGGCTTGGCATCTCCATTGGGAAACTCCTTCAGCAGTTCCCCGACCATCGCGGCGGGGTCGTCGGCGCCGAAACTGTGGCGGATCCACGGGTCGTTCGGCTTGGCGTCATAGGCGTGCGCGGTGCCGCCGGCCCTCAACCGCAGCACTCGCGCGGAACGCGCCTCTGGGCTGAGTGCCGAGCAGCGCTCGCACACCTTGGCCTTGCCGCTGCGGCCGACCGGGATTCGCGTTCGCTCGGTGGCCCACGGGTGGAGCGGGTTCACCCCGCACGGCTCAAGCGGGGCGGCGCCGGGATCCTCGGCTTCGGCCAGCGTCCGCCGAGCCAGCACCACCACCCCCAGCAGGTCCAGGGTCCGCGGTCGGGCTTCGGCGGTCAGCAGGGCGGCGTCGGCCTGAGGGAGCAGCGCCTCGGGGAGCGCATCTTCACGGCGGGCGAGAAGAGCGCGCAGCCGTGCGGTTTCGCGCCCGGCAAGGCGGCGCAGGATGCGGTCGCCGACGATGTTTCCGCCGCCGCGCCGCACCCGAAGGGCGTACAGCAGCAGAAAGACCAGGCCGATGGCGGCGGGCGCCACGCCCAGACCGAACGCCAGGAATCCGGGCGCCACACCCTCGCCCCAGTAGCGTTCCATCCGCGGAGCCGGCGTGCTCGGTTCCCGGTCGGCGAACGCCGGGGTGTACGAACCGCCCGGTGTCAGCTCGACCTCGTCGAGCGCGGCGACGGCCTGGCGCAGGGCATCGGCCGGGGTCGCGGCCTCGGCCTCCCGCATCGCGAAGTTGAGGGAGTAGTCGGCGCCCAGGCCGTAGGCGGCGGCCCTGACACGGGTGGTATCGCCGGTGACGCGCCCGGCGACGAGGTAGATGCCTTCGCGTTCTGCCACCGCGGCCAGCGCGGCCGCGAGGACCTCGTGGTCGCCACCGGACTCGTCTTCCAGGCCCAGAGGTACCACCGCCGCGTAGACCGGTACCGGCGCGTCGCCGAACTCCTCTGCGGCGCCGTCCAGGCCCTCGCGGGGCAGTCCGACCAGCGGATCGACGTACAGGGGGTCGTCGCCCAGCGCCTCGGCGACATGTGCCACGCGCCCGGTGGAGATCACGTAGGGCTCCTGCATCCGGGCCAGCTCTTGGGGGTCGGGCTTCTCGTGGTCACCGGTGGGAGCTGCCGCCACCCACATCGCGGGGGCGCCGACCGCGCCCGCGGCGACGATCACGGCACCGACCCCCACCACCGCCGCAGGACGGAGCCGGCCGCGGCGCGCCAACCGCCAGACCCAGCACGCGCCGACGGCCGCGACAGTTCCGCCGACGGCTCCGAGCAGGAACCCGAGGGATTCGGGACCGTCACGCCGACTGGGGTCCAGCCCCGCGAAGGCGTCGGCGCGGAACGGCCACGGCCGCTCGCGTTCGGCCTGCAGCTTCTCGGCGGCCGATGGATCCTCCAGCGCCGCGACGAGCACCTCGGCCACCTCGGTCGCGGGGGCGCTGTAGCTGAGATCGGGGTCGGTGAGCGCCACGTGCCGGGCGGCGCCCGTGTCGGCGTCGGTCCCGTAGGACTGGACTTCCAGCACGGTTCCCCGCGGCTCGAGTACCGCATACACCCCGTCGGCGCCCAGCCGGTCGTGCAGCGCAGGGGCGATCTCCGAGCCCGCCTCCAGGAACGGGGTCACCACGACGTAGTAGGGCAGATCCAGCTTGCCGAAGGCGGTGTGCAGCCCCTCGGTCATCTCCGCAGGCGTCAGCGGTCCGCCGACCGCTCCGTCGACCACGACCGCGGCACCCTCCGGCTCCTCCGCGAGCTGATCGGCGTAGTGCTGGGCCGGGGTGGCGGGCCGCTCGACGTCGGCCCGGGCCTCACTCGGCAGGGAAGCGAGCAGGGCGAGCACCAGCAGGGCGGTTAGGGCAATCAGCCGCCTGAGGGATGGGGTGGCGTCGATCACCGGGACATCGTAGCCGGTCGTCGCGACCCGCCCCCGCCCGGGACCGTCGCGCGCCGGGTCGGCCGCGCGGGCACGTCTCACTCCTCCACGCCGAACTCCCGGCGGCGGACGGCTCAAGGTCAACGGGTTCCGCAGCGGGCACGCGCTGTTCTGATCGGCGAACATGTCCTTCTGCCCGACCGCGTCCTCGCGCACACGGGTCGTCGCCCACGCCACCGGGACCACGTATTCGGCCCCCGCGTATCGGCCGTGTTCGGATGCCCGCGTCGAGGGTGTCGATGAAGACACTCTCGACGCCGAAAGTGTCCCCGCAGACACCTCGGCGCGCGTATTCACACCGCCATGGCCCCCACGATGAGCGCATAGGCCACCAGCGGCCAGAGCAGCAGCGCCGCCGACAAGACGGCGGCTTTGACGTCCTTCCGGAACGCGGCGACCGTGGCCATGGCGATCGGCAGTACCACGCTCGCGAGTACCCCCAGGGTCAGAAGCGCTCCGAACGACTCGGGGTCGGAATCGGCGCCGGTCGCCGCCGCGTCGAATTCCGATTCCACGGCGGCGTAGCAGCTGGTGGGTCCGCCGATCATGCACACTGCCGCCCACGCGAGCAGTCCGGATCGGAAGCCGCGGCGTCTGGCTGCGGGATCGGGCGGGGACTGGGGCGCGGGCTCCGGTGCGGGGGCGGGGGTTGACTCGGGCGGCATAACTGGCGGCTCCTTGCGGACCGGTGACGGGCCCACCCAGTGTGGCGCTCTCCGGCGCCGGACACATGGGTGCTGATACTCAGCCGCCTCGGCCCGCGTTCACCGCCGCCGGCCCGCATCGTCTGAACCGGTTCACTCGTCGTGATTGCCCGGATTGTGGGGGATTGTTAGTCTGCCGGGGCCGCAGCCGGCCGCGGTCTCCCGAACGGGATCCGGGCCGTTCCCCCTGCCCCTTGACCTGGGGTATCCGGTTTCTGGAGGTCTGGTGAACCCGTATTTCATGATGTTGGCCATGGTGATCTCCGCCGTCGGCGTTGTGGTGATGCTGAGGCCGTGGGGGCGCGAGGGCCGGGTTCTCCCCGTGCAGCGGATCCTCAGCCCGGTCCTCCTCGTCACCGCTTTCGGAGTACTCGCCTATTCGGTCATGGGATAGCCGCGAGGCACCCGCTTCTTCTCGAGGGTGTCGCCGAGGCAGCGCACGGTGCCGAGCGCTGCCTCGGCGACACCCCGCCCCCACTCCGCCCCAGTGGTGTTGATCTTGTACTTACGGTTACGGGCAATCGTTTGCTGTCACCGTATGTACAAGATCAACGGGGTTCGGGCCGGTTCTGCGCGGTCCGGCGCACGGGGGCGGTGCGCTACGGCGGCGCCGACGCTCGGCGGAACGGGACGGTGTGAGGCGGTGACTGAACAACTCGGGGCGCTGGTCGTCGCCGCGGTCGGCCTCGTCCAGGGGGCCGGAATCGTCCACTACAGCGCGTACGCGACCGCGAACGGGACCCTGGAGCGGAACTCCGCCATCGGCTTGCGGACGCGGGCCACGACATCCTCCGACGCGCCGCCTGGGAGTCCGGCCACGCAGCGGCGGCACCGTGGCTGCGGGCCTGCGCCTGCAGCGGCTACGCCGGGGCCGGGCTCACGATCGTGAGCGCGGTGGTCGCGGCCGTCGCCGGAGTGCCGGGACCGGGGGTGTCGCTGAGCGTCCCGGGAGCCGGATTCGCGGCCGTCCTCGGTCTGATCGCGACTGCGGCGGGTGTCGCCCACAGCGCCGCGCGCCGCGCCGCCCAGCGGTGATCTGCGCCGACGCGGCGGGTGGCGAGCGCTGGGAAACGTCGGTAGGACGTGGCATCCTCGAAGATGTGACCAGCCATTCCACCGAATCGCAGCGCCTGCGCGACCTCGCGCGGCTGCGCAGCGTGCGCGACCGGATCGACAGGGAGTACGCACAGCCGCTGGACGTCGAGGCCCTCGCCCGCGGCGCGCACATGTCGGCCGGGCACCTCAGCCGCGCGTTCCGTCTCGCGTTCGGCGAGTCGCCCTACTCCTATCTGATGACGCGGCGCATCGAGCGCGCGATGGCGCTGCTGCGCCGCGGCGACCTCAGCGTCACCGACGTGTGCTTCACGGTCGGCTGCTCGTCGCTGGGCACCTTCAGCACACGCTTCACCGAGCTGGTCGGCGTGCCGCCCAGCGAGTACCGGCGCCGGGCGGCGTACGCCACGGCGGGGATGCCGCCCTGTGTGGCGAAACGGGTGACACGACCGGTCAGGAATCGAGAAGCGCCGGTCACCGGGCCGCGTCTAACGTGATGGCCATGGACATCACCATTCACTCGAGCTTCCTTCCACACGACGACCCGGACGCCTCGCTGGCCTTCTACCGCGACACCCTCGGCTTCGAGGTCCGCAACGACGTGGGCTACGGCGGCATGCGCTGGATCACGGTCGGCCCGTCCGGCCAGCCCGACACTTCGATCGTCCTGCAGCCGCCGACCGTCGACGGCTGCGGCATCACCGAGGAGGAGCGCCGCACCATCACCGAGATGATGGCCAAGGGCACCTACGCCGGCGTCAACCTGGCCACCCCCGATCTCGACGCCGCCTTCGCGCGGCTGGAGGCGGCCGAGGACGCCGAAATCGTGCAGGAGCCGACCGACCAGCCCTACGGCGTGCGCGACTGCGCCGTCCGCGACCCCGCGGGCAACCTGCTCCGAATCCAGGAGCTGCGCTGAGCCGTCCAGCGACCGAAGGCATGAGCTGCGCAGACGGTAGTGTCGAAGGGTTCGCGCGCCCAGGTGCCGATCGTACGGCCGACACCGCCACCGACCACCACGGCAGCGTCTCAGAGCCGCATCACCACCGATGAGTGCCGTCCCTTCGGGCGGCCGCTGCCGCCGTCCGACCCCGACGGCGAGGCAGGCGCCGCAAAGGCGCCCCCGAGGGGCAGCCCGACCGGCACGGATGCCGACGCCCGGCCTCGGCCGGACAAGCGTCAGCGGCCTCGGCCGACATCGGCCGATCGGGGAATCGGCGGATCGTTTCCGCGACGGCACCGACGAAGGAGAATCAGCCGTGCCGCTCGACATCGGGGGATCGAGCCAGGCGACGCCGACGGAAACCGCGGAGGCCGGCCCCGCAAGAGGCGGCCTCCGCACGAGGATGGAGACACGATGACCACGGGCACGAGCACGGACGCGCAGTCGCCTGCGCTGCACGCCGCCGACAGCCACGATCTGATCCGCGTCTACGGCGCGCGCGAGAACAACCTCAAGGACATCAGCGTCGAGATCCCCAAACGCCGGCTTACGGTCTTCACCGGCGTCTCGGGTTCGGGCAAGAGCTCGCTGGTGTTCAGCACGATCGCCGCGGAGTCGCAGCGGATGATCAACGAGACCTACAGCGCATTCGTGCAGGGCTTCATGCCCAACCTGGCACGTCCCGAGGTCGACGTCCTCGACGGGTTGACGACCGCGATCATCGTCGACCAGGAGCGGATGGGCGCCAACGTCCGTTCCACGGTCGGCACCGCCACCGACGCCAACGCGCTGCTGCGCATCCTCTTCAGCAGGCTCGGCAAGCCGCACATCGGCTCTCCCAACGCGTTCTCCTTCAACGTCGCCTCGGTCCAGGCGTCGGGGATGATGAAGCAGGGCGACGGCAAGGCCGAGAAGGTGACGTACTCCCGCACCGGTGGCATGTGTCCGCACTGCGAGGGCCGGGGCGTGATCTCCGGCTTCGATCTGTCCGCGCTGTACGACGACAGCCTGTCGCTCAGCGAGGGTGCGCTCACGGTACCCGGCTTCACCATGGAGGCCTGGCAGGGGCGCCTCCTCCGCGGCGTCGGCCTCGACCTGGACAAGCCGATCCGCGAGTACACCGAGCAGGAACTGCACGAGCTCCTCTACAAGGAGCCCACGAAGATCAAGGTCGAGGGCGTCAACCTCACTTACGAGGGCCTGATCCCCAAGATCCGGAAGTCGATGCTCTCCAAGGACCGGGACGCGATGCAGCCGCACATCCGGGCGTTCGTCGACCGGGCGGTCACCTTCACCGACTGCCCCGAGTGCGGCGGCACCCGGCTCAGCGAGGCGGCCCGGTCGTCGCGGATCGAGGGCGTCAACATCGCCGACGCGTGCGCGATGCAGATCAGCGACCTGGCCGAGTGGGTCAGCGGACTCGACGAACCGTCGGTGGCGCCGCTGCTGGGCACGTTGCGGCACACCCTCGATTCGTTCGTGGAGATCGGGCTGGGCTACCTCTCGCTCGACCGGCCCTCGGGCACGCTGTCGGGCGGTGAGGCGCAGCGCACGAAGCTCATCCGCCACCTCGGCTCCTCGCTCACCGACGTGACCTATGTCTTCGACGAGCCCACCATCGGACTGCACCCCAACGACATCCAGCGGATGAACGACCTGCTGCTGCGGCTGCGGGACAAGGGCAACACGGTGCTCGTCGTCGAGCACGAGCCGCAGACCATCGCGATCGCCGACCACGTGGTCGACCTCGGCCCGCACGCGGGCACCGAGGGCGGCACGGTCTGCTTCGAGGGCAGCGTCGAGGGCCTGCGCGCCAGCGGTACGCTCACCGGCCGCCACCTCGACGACAGGGCCGCCCTCAAGGAGACCGTGCGCGCCCCCGCCGGCACGCTGGAGATCCGCGGCGCGAAGGCGCACAACCTGCGCGACGTCGACGCCGACATCCCGCTCGGTGTGCTCTGCGTCGTCACCGGCGTCGCCGGATCCGGCAAGAGCTCGCTCGTGCACGAATCGATCCCCGCCGACGCGGGTGTGGTGTCGATCGACCAGGGGGCGATCCGCGGGTCGCGGCGGAGCAACCCGGCGACCTACACCGGACTGCTCGACCCGATCCGAAAGGCGTTCGCCAAGGCCAACGGTGTGAAACCCGCACTGTTCAGCGCCAACTCCGAAGGCGCCTGCCCCACCTGCAACGGCGCCGGCGTCATCTACACCGACCTGGGGATGATGGCCGGTGTCGCCTCGCCGTGCGAGGAGTGCGGCGGCAAGCGGTTCCAAGCCGAGGTGCTGGAGTACCGCCTCGGCGGCGAGGACATCAGCGAGGTGCTCGCGATGCCGGTCGCCGAGGCGCACGCCTTCTTCGCCGGTGCGGAGGCCAAGGTCCCTGCGGCCGCCAAGATCCTGCAGCGTATGGAGGACGTGGGACTCGGCTACCTCACGCTGGGCCAGCCGCTCACCACGCTGTCCGGCGGCGAGCGCCAGCGGCTGAAGCTGGCCACACACATGGCCGAGAAGGGCGGGACCTACATCCTCGACGAGCCGACCACCGGGCTCCACCTCGCCGACGTCGAGCAGCTGCTCGGCCTGCTCGACCGGCTCGTGGACTCCGGCAAGTCGGTGATCGTGGTCGAGCACCACGAGGCGGTCATGGCCCATGCCGACTGGATCATCGACCTCGGCCCCGGCGCCGGCCACGACGGCGGCAGGATCGTCTTCGAGGGCACGCCCGCCGATCTCGTCGACGCCCGCTCCACCCTCACCGGCGAGCACCTCGCGGCCTACGTCGGCGCCTGACCGCGTCCTTCGCGGGCCGTGGAGACGGGGCCTCCTTCCTGTGCTCCGGCGGCTCCGGGGCGGCCGAGTGACACGACCGGCGCGAGGTCCGGCCGGCCTCAGTCCTGGATGACCGGATCCTCGTCGGTGCGGGCGAAGGCCTCGGGGAAGCCGTCGGACTCGTTCCAGCTGAGGACGAGGTGGTCGTCCTCGGCGTTCAGCTCGGCCGTACCCGAACGGGACTCGGCGGCGGTCTCGCAGTCCAGCTCGACGGTCGCGGTGCTGCCGGACTCCGCCGGATCGAGGGTGCCGGGACAGGCCACGTCACCCTCGGTTCGGACGTCCTCGCCGAGCACGATCAGGGTCTCGATCCCGCTCTCGTCGAGGGTGGACTCCCAGACGCCGTTCATCCCGCCCTCGGAGGCCTGCTCGGGCGAGGGCCGATCGCCGCCGCCGGGCTCCTGGGTGGTCGGGGTCGAGGTCGAAGACGGCGCTCCGCCGCCTCCTTCGTCCGAGCATCCCGCCGCCGACGCGACGACGGCCAGGACCGCCGCCGTCGCCGCAGCCGTGTGTACCGCACTCCGCATCAGGGCCCGCCTCGCTCTCCCGGCACTCCGGAGGCCGCCGACCGGCCACCGGTCCGGAAAAGCTACACGGCGTGATCGTGTGGCGAATCAGGGTTAGCACGGGCCTGTCGGCGACGGCCGGGGAGGACGAACCGCGAGCCGGCGTTGCCTCATCGAGGTACCCACACCGGATGAGGAAACCCCGGGAACAGCCGGACCGGCGATCGCAGAGTGTGGAAACGGGGCGCAGCTCGCTCATCGAGCGAGCCGGCGTGCCGCCGAGCGCACGCCGCGCCGTAAAGGGGGACCGTCGCCCGCCCTCGGCGCGGCGCACCCGCACACACCAGCGCGCCGCGCCGAGGGCCGGGGACATCACTCCTGTGTCACGTCCGGCATGGTCGAGCGGAACTGCGCCCCGGGCACGACCACGATGCGCTCATCCGGTGCGATGCCGACTCCCTCCGGCAGGCGGTCCCCGAGAACGCCGGTGGCATCGCGGCCGATGACCGCGACGTCGCCGTTGTCGAGTTCCCAGAATTCGGGGCAGTCCTTGCCGACGCGGCTGGCGCCCACTTCGGCGGCGGTTTTGCCCAGCCGCCGCTCGAACGTGGCCGAGGGGTCGACGTCCCAGGGACGATCCATGGAAATCTCCTCAGAATGGGTGATTCGGGCCAGACCCAATCTCCCCCTCCGACGAGATCCCTACACGGCGCCCTACTGAGCGCCGCCGCCCTCCATGGTCGGTGTGGGCAGGGGAGCGATCGCGCGGCGGAAGTAGTCCTGGAAGGGCTCACTGCGTTCCCACAGCTCGCCGATAGCCCTCGCCGCCTCGGCCACCAGCTCGGAGTCGTCGACACGCTTCGCACCGATCGGGGTCCAGGCTTCGTCATAGCGCACCTGGTAGAGCACGCGCTTGCCGTAGACCATCAGCTCGGGCAGCGTGGTCGGCGACTCCAGGTCCGCCACCTCCGCGGCGGCCAACGCACGGATCCGGTGCCCGCACTCCTCGAAGATCCGGTGGCTGTGCGACTCCCACTGCAGGTAGGCAGACGGCGGATCCTCCACGATCCGCAGCCGCCGGAACTCAAGCCCTCGATCTGTGTAGCGGGCGACGTCCTCACGAATCCAGTCGCGTTCACCTGCGAATGTCCTTAGCACCCGCGTCCAGTCGCCGGCCACGAACGCGTCCCACGCGGGATCGTCGAGCTCGTTGAAGTACTGCGCACGCTCCAGCTTCCAGACCGCTCCGCCGTCGAGTCTCTCCTCCTCCCGGTCGCTGTCGGCGTGGAAGGTCGGGCGGTCGAGGACGGTTCCTTCGGCCGCACGGATTCGATCGAAAATGCTGTGGCCCATAGATTGCGTCCGGAGGGTTGGGGGAGACCGGGCTACCCGGCGCGAGAAACCAGCACGAATCACCGTTCGCTTCGTGATCATCGCACAGCGTGACGTCAGGTGGTCGCGCTATCCGAAAGTTCGGGGGTTCTGTGCTGGCCGGAGACTTCTCCCGCCCACCGATGTGGCTCCTTCCGAGCTTGTGCCTGTAGTCGAGTTCGGCGCCGATGGTGACCACAAGGACAGATCGACGGGGGCGTGCAGGGATAGGCGGAGTTGCGGTCACAGCGCCGAAGGGCTGAAGCGCTTCGGGGAGTACGTGATGCGGCTCTCCCCGCCATGCGCGGCACCAGCACCCGCCTTGCAGCGTCCTACGAACCGCCGCTGCCACCCGGTGGGCAGAGTGGAGACGTTCCCTGCCTGCTGACGTGGTCCCCTCCCGGCCGATCGTGTCTTTGAAGTCACCCTCGGCGCCGAATGCGACTGCAAGGAAACGATCGACAGGGATCGCTGCGAGCCGGTGGAGGGCTGCGTACACAGCACCAGTTAGAGAGGACCAGTGTGAACGACACCGATTCCCCGCGTGTGATGCGTCTGATCGTCACCGGCGGGGGTACCGGGGGCCATACCTACCCCGCGCTGACCGCCGTGAACGCGCTGCGGGCGCGGCTGGAGGCGCAGGGCCGGAGCCTGGACGTGCTGTGGGTAGGCGCCGAGGACAGCTTGGAAGGACGGGTCGCCGCGTCCAACGACATCCCGTTCCAGGCGGTCGACACGGGCAAGGTCCGCCGGTCGAAGAACCCGCTCAAGCTCGTGTCGGCGGAGAACATCCGCGACATGGGCAAAGCATTCCGCGGTGTCTTCCAGTCCCGCCGGGTCGTCTCCGACTTCCGGCCGGACGTGGTGCTGGCGACCGGCGGCTACGTCGCCGTGCCGGTGGGCCTGGCCGCCCGCATGGCACGCCGGCCGCTGGTGGTGCACGAGCAGACCGTGCTGCTGGGACTGGCCAACAAGGTGCTCGCACGCGCGGGCGCCCGCATGGCGGTCACCTCCGAGTCCACTCTGAAGCTGCTGCCCGACTCCGCCCGCGCGGACGCGGTCGTGACCGGCAACCCCGTGCGCCCGGCCGTGCTGGAGGGGCAGGCCGACCGCGCCGCAGCGGAGTTGGGCTTCGAGGGCTACGACCCGGACCTGCCCACCGTCTACGTCACCGGCGGAGCGCAGGGATCGGTGCAGATCAACACCACGGTGCGCGACCTCCTGCCGTGGCTGCTGGAGCGCGCCAACGTGGTGCACCAGTGCGGCGAGGCCAACGTCGACGACCTGCGCGCGGCGACACGGGACCTGGACCCCGAGCCGGCGGCCCGCCACCACGTGACCGCGTTCGTCGGCTCGGAGCTGCCCGACGTGCTGGCGATGGCCGATGTGGTGATCTCGCGCAGCGGCGCCGGGACGATCGCCGAGCTGACCGCCCTGGGCAAGGCGGCCGTGTTCGTCCCGCTGGCGTCGTCGGCCGGCGACGAGCAGCGACACAACGCCCGCCACCTGCAAGAGGCGGGCGCCGCGCTCGCGCTGCTGGACGAGGTGTCGGCGGAGCGGCTCCGCGAGAAGCTGGAGCCGCTGCTCGCCGACGCCGACCGCCGCGCCGCCGTCGCCGAGAGGGCGCGGGAGCACGGACGCCCGGACGCAGCCGACCGGCTGGTCGACGTCGTGCTCAAGGCGGAGGACACGTGACCTGACGGGGGAGACGGGGAGGAGTGGCGCGCCGCTTCCGGCCGGGGTGGCGGGGACTGTCAGAGGTCCCCGCCCTTGGCGGCGGAGAGGAAGGCGCGCCACTCGGACGAGGGGAAGTCGAGGGCACCGAGATCCCGATGCTTGGTGTCTCTGATGGCGCCTGCGTCGTCTAGTTCGGCTACCTCGACACAGTGGCTTTCTGCAGCGCTGTAGGAAGACTTGCGAAAGTCCATAGCTAGACCTCTTTCAGTAGCTTCTTGAGCGCCTTGATTGTTTCAACCTGGCTCATACCTGATTTCACCAGGGGGAGCGGTTGTCGACGTGCCCGTTGTGCCGGGTTCGCCGAAAACGAGCGCGGGGTTTTCACCGTTTTCCGGCGCTGTGCCGGTGAAAACCTCGCGCTCGGCGGGAGTGGGGCAGGGCCGCGGAGGCGTTCGCCCGGCCCCCGGCACATCGGTGCGCGGAGTCAGCCGGGCATTCGAACGACGGGTTGCGCCTGCCGTCCGACAGCGCCTCTTCAGAACCGGTTCACCGACGCGATCCGCGGGGCTCGCACGGTGTTGTTAACCTGTCGGCGCCGCAGTTCGTCCGCGATTTCGACAGGGAAACCGGATCATTCCCCTGAGCTGCGGGATCCTCGGATCACGGAGACCCGGATGAGAATCCTGATTCCGCTTGCCGTGCTCGCCTTCGCCGTGTTTCTGACGGTGCGGAGGTACCGGGAAAAGCAGCAGGGCGCAGGCGTTTCCCCAGCGGAGCGGATCTTCGCCCCCTCCTCTTCGCCGCCGCTTTCGCAGCCCTCCTCTATTCGATTCTCGCTTGACCCCGAACCAGATCGGCAGGTGGCACCGCCCCGTGTGGATGGTTCTCTTCTACGTCAATCCGGTGACCGTCGCGCTGACCGTCGGCGTCCTCCTCGCCGCCGCGTGGGCGGTCGCGCGCGTGCTCCGGTCGCGGCCGCGCGCCACGGCGCTGGGGGCGCGGGTGTGCCTGGCCTGCGCCGCCGTGGTGTATCTCGCGGTGCTCGTCCAGCCGGCCAACGCCGGGTGGACCGCAGCGGGGGAGCGGGCCACCGCCGTCGAGTGGAATCCGCTCGCGGGCTACCTGCAGGAGTTCGCGACGCCGGACGACCACTTCACGGTCGAGACGGGGAAGGAGCCCGTCTACGTCAGCGGCCGTGACGACCTCACCCGGCAGGCGGCGCGGGAGATCGCCGCCGAGGAAGAGGCCGACCGGCACCACTACGCCTACCGGTTCGACATCGACGGGAGGGCCGTGTGGCTGGACGGCGACGGTGCGCCCCTGGGCGAGCAGGAGCGTGAACTCCTGCGGCGGAACGGGACCTACGGCATCGATCCCGACGAGTCCCTCGCCCGCGGGACCGACAGCGCGGCCCTCGTCGGCGAGGAGTTGGTCGTCAACCTGCTGCTGTTCGTGCCCGTCGGCATCGTCGCGGCCGCGGCGTTCACCCCGGTGGCCGTCCGGCTGGGCACCGGCGCGGTGCTTTCAGCCGGAGTCGAGACCTCCCAGCTGCTCGTCGGGGCGGGAGGCGTGGTCGGCACCGGGGATCTGATCGTCAACGGCACCGGGGGCGCGCTCGGGGCGGGTGCGGTGATGGCGTTCTCCGCGTTCACCGCGCGCAGGAGCCGTCCCGACCGTCCCTCCGCCCCCGAGTTCCGGTCCCGGTGAGTAGGGGGCCTACGGTAGAACGCGAATCGCGAGGGCGTCTGTCGACCTGCGCGGGACCGCGGCCGTCCCCGTGCCTGAGCGGCGCGGATCGACTCCGCGGGTTTCAGTCGGCAACGCAGGCTCCGTTGCGCCGCTGCAGCACTCGGCGGCGTTCGCCGCCTGCGGCGACGGCGATGATCATCGCGGCGACCAGCGCGGTCCAGGCGCCGATCCCGTCGTCCTGCACCACCGCAGTGATTCCCGCGCACACCAGAGCCACCGCCGCCGAGGCCCACATGACGGCCTCCCACACGTTCACCGGCTTGATCACATCGGCTCCTTTACCGCGCTCCGTCGTACTGACCGCAATCTTCCCACTGAGACGCGGGAACACCCCTGCGGGCCCCGATCCCGCTGACACGCCGTGGGCATCGAGCGTGCTCTCAGGGGCGTTCTCGACGGCGACTGCGATTCCGATGACACGTTCGACGCAGAAGCGGCCGGCATGCGCGAGAGCACCGGCATGCGGCGAATCTCGGTGCTACCTTGGTGTCCGAGAAGTCCGAACAATTCCTGTATGCGCCGCGGGGCCGCCAACGGCGGCCGGTGCGGTGTGGAGGTGGCCAGATGAATCTCGGAAATTGGGACCTCGATCCGAAGCGCCTGTTGTCCGAGGTGCCCAAGCGGCGCCGCCGGGTGACCCGGTCGTCCTCCTTCCGCATTCGCGTCAAGTCCCCTAAGCCGCCGCAGGCGCCCGAGGGCTGCTGGACCCCGCCGGGCGGCATCGGCGACTGGGCGGACCCGAAAAAGCGCCGCTGACCGGACGCCGGAGCGCTCCGGCGTCCAGCCGCCGCATCGGCCGTCCGCCGGGACCTCCGGCGCAGGCCCCGGCGGCAGCTCGGCCGCCTCAGCGCGCCGCGGCCGGTGCGCCCTTCGGATGGACCCAGACCTGCTGGGGGTGGTACATCATCCAGCTCTCCACCGGGGCGGCGGCCTCGGCCGCTTCGCGCCCGCTGTCCAGGGCCAGATCGGGGAACCGCTCGAACAGGCGCGGTAGAGCCACGGTGAGCTCCAGGCGCGCCAGCGGGGCGCCCAGGCACAGATGGGGGCCGTGGCCGAACGCCAGGTGTCCGCGCGCGTCCCGGCCCACGTCGAAGGTGTCGGGCTCCTGCCAGGCGCCGGGGTCGAGCGCAGCGGCGCCGTAGGCCAGCAGCAGCATCTCGCCCTCGGGCACGGCTACCCCCGCCACCTCGGTGTCGGCGGTGGAGAACACGGCCGGCAGCAGGCTCACCGACGTGTAGCGGCGCAGGATCTCCTCCACCGCCGTCGCCCACTCGACGTCGCCTTCGGTGACGCGCTCCAGCTGGTCGGGGTGGGTCAGCAGCGCCCGCACGCCGTTGGCGAGGGTGCCCATCGTGGTCTCGAACCCCGCGATCACCAGCAGGACGAGGTTGGCCGCGATCTGGGTGTCGCCGAGCCGGTCAGCCTCCTCGGAGGCGTCGTCGGCGGCCGCCAGCGCGCTGACCAGGTCCTCGCCCGGATCGGCTCGCCGCTTGGCCACCAGTTCCCTCAGGAAGCTGTTGGCCTCGGCGTAGACGCCGGGGTCGCTCAGCTCGAACACGCGCCGGGCGATGTCGCCGAGGACGGGGGCGTCCTCGTCGTCGACGCCCAGCAGGCCGACCAGTACGCCCACCGTCAGCGGCCAGGCGAACCGGTCCTTGACGTCCACGCTGCCCGCGCCGTCCATGTCGGCCAGCAGTTCGTCGGCGAGCCTCTCCACACGCGGCCGCAGCGCCTCCACCCGCCGGCGGGTGAAGTGCGTCTGCATGGGCTTGCGCAGCCGGGTGTGCTCGGCGCCGTTGGCGGTCAGCAGGCTGCCGATGGATCCCCCGACCAGGCGCACCAGCGCACTGTTGGGATCGACCTCGCCCTCGCGCACGGCTCGCCAGTTCTGCTGGGCGCCGCCTCGGACGAAGGTGCCGGTGCGGTCGGCCAGTACGGTGCGCAGCGCCTCGTGGTGGGTGACCGCCAGGGCGTTCACCCCTGCCAGATCCACCGCAGCCACTGGCCCAGCCGCGTGGAGAGCGTGCGCGGTTGCGTCTCTGTCGAGGTCTCGGGGGTCGATTGCGATGCGCTGAGTTGCCACGGGGCTCCTTCGTAGATGCGATCGGTGGGGGTGAAGGCGACGCGCAGGGATTCCACGCCGCTGAGCCGGCCTGCGGCCACCCCCTGCCACTGCTCGTCGACCAGGACCATGTCGGGCAGGCGTCGGTCGATCCGCTGCACGGCCTTCTCGGCGATGGTGAGACCGAGGTCGCGGCCGGCGCTGGGGCAGGAGTGCGGTCCCATGCCGAAGATCATGTAGGAGCGGTTGGTCTCGGTGTCCAAGCGCTCGTCGCGCCGCAGCAGCTGCTGCGCAGGCCCGAACCCCATCACCACGCAGTCGCCGGCGGCCACCCGGTAGCCGCCGACCTCCACGTCGCGGGTGGCGAATCGGCCGATGAGGGTGTGCATCGGAGGCGCATGCCACAGGCTGGTGTTGACCGCCTCGCGGACCGAGCGCCCCGAGTTCAGCTGCACCAGTTCGTTCTTGCGTCCGAGCAGCAGCCGCAGCGCGTGGGCGACGGTGTGTGCGGTGGGCTCGTGGGCCGCCGCGGTGATGAAGGTCAGGTGGTCGCGGATCTCCTCGTTGTCCAGGCCGGCCTTGATCAGCTCCGAGACCAGGTCGCTGCCGGGCGACTCGCGGCGGCGCTCGGCCAGGGCGGTCATGCGCCGCTGCAGCTGGGCATGGACGTGCAGCGCGTCGTCGGCTCCGTCCCACACCCGCCGTTGGGCCGAGCACACCGCGACGCCCTCCTGGGCGTCCATCCCGTACAGCCGGCACAGCACCAGCAGAGGCACCACGCTGGAGTAGCGCGTGACCAGGTCGGCGCGGCCCTCGGTGGAGAAGGTGTCGATAACCCGGTCGACGACCTCGTCGACGTGGGTCATGACCTGGTTCTGGGAGATGTTGGACAGCGCACGCACGACGATGTCGCGGTAGTACTTGTGGTCGGGGCCGTCGACGTTCCACACGTTGCGCCGCTTGGTGTAGATCGCCCGCAGCGGGGAGGTATCCGGGATGACGCCGTTGTGGAAGTCGCGCCAGTGGTCGACGTCGCGGGCGAAGGTGTCCGGGTCCTGCATGACCTGCTGGTGCACCTCAAGCGTGAGCATGAGCCAGGCCGGCACCCCCTCGGCCAGGAAGACGGGCGCGAGTCCTTCGGGGTAGCGCTCCAGTAGTCGGTCCCACAGCGCTTCGGGGTCGGCGAGTGCCTCGGGATCGTCGAAACGCACAGCGTCGGTCGGATGCTGGATCGGATGCGTCATCGCTTTGCGGCTCCGTGCGGAGGGGGAAGGGGAGGGAACCTGAGCTGCAGGTCAGGAAGCGCTCCCACGGAGGTCTGGCATGCGAGCACCGTCCTCAGCAGCTCATCGACAAACTCGGCCGGTGCACGGGCTTTTACGGCCACTACTCGCCCGGGCGCCGGCACCGCAGCGGAGTCTTTCGAATTCCGCGGTCACAGCGCAACCCCGGAGATCATCTATTCATCTATTGACCAGGAAGAATGCGCTGCGTGAGAGGGCGGACACGGGCGTTTTCCCGTTCTTCGGAGCGGAACGCGGGCGAGAGGCCACGGTAGCCCGCTTCGCCGCTTGCGTCCGAGCTGCGCGTCGGCTCCGGCTCCCCTGAGTCGGGGGTCGCGCTCGGGACCGGGACCGGAAACAGAATCACGTTCTGAATCGCAGATCGCGCGCGGTGAGCGCGAGCCCGACGTGGCGGCCCGGTGCATTCGAACGCGATTTCCTGCGCGGAACAAAGAAGTGCCTGCGCGATCGGTGGGCAAAGGCACGGCCGGAACGGCGGAAACACGCGTGAGAGCGGCAAGCCGCACTCTCGGTGTTTCGCGATTCCTCCGGCGAAAACGCGCGGACCCGAGCCGAACGGACACGGCGGCCGCCGGAGGCTCAGCTCCCGAGGGGTACCGAGACCGGCAGCGGGACCAACGGCGCGCGGGTGCACACCGCCCAGCGGAACAGCACCACGACCAGGGCCACGCCGACGTCCAGCGGGAAGCGGCGGGCGGTGCCCGTGCCGCGGCGGATGAGGACCGCGGTGACCGGACGCATTGACCTCAACCTTTGTTGAGGTGCCAGGATCGTCGTGAACAGGCCGGAAAGCGGGGTTCGCTCCGATGACGGGCACAGCTGTGAAAGAGACGGGGAGAGTTCCCATGGCACACGACCGTCCGATCCTGGTGACCGGAGCGACAGGCAACGTCGGCCGCCACGTGGTGCGCCGGCTGGTGGAGGAGGGGCGCGCCGTCCGCGCCCTGACCCGCGATCCGGCGAAGGCCGATCTGCCCGGCGGAGTCGAGGCGGTCCGGGGCGACCTGGCCGATCCCGCAAGCCTGGGCCCGGCGCTGGAGGGCGTCGACACCGCTTTCCTGCTGTGGCCGAGCCTGGAGGCCGACCAGGCCGCGCAGGAGACCGTCGCCGCCCTCGCCCAGGGCGTCGACCGGGCCGTCTACCTGTCGACCATGGGCGTCGATCCCGTCAGCTCGGAGCGGGAGGGCGGCATCCTCGGGTCCCACGCGATGCTGGAGCGGCGGATCCGGGAGTCGCGGATGGACTGGACCTTCGTGCGCGCCGGCGGATTCGCGGCGAACCTGGGCGAATGGATCCCCCGGATCCGCGAATCGGGCGTCGTCCGCCCGGCCCTCCCCGAACTGGCGCGCCCGCTGATCCACGAGGCGGACATCGCCGAGGTCGTCGTGCGGGCGCTGACCGAGGACGGACACATCGGCGCGATCTACGACATCACCGGGCCCGAGCTGCTCTCCCAGGCCGAGCAGGCGCGGATCATCGGCGAGGAACTGGGAACACCGGTCCGGGTGGAGGCCATGGGCCATGAGGAGGCGGTGCGCGACCTGTCGGGGAGCGGCTTGCCGCGGGAGACGGCCGAGGAGATCCTCCGGGCCCATGCCGGCATGGTGGGCGACCCCGAGCCGGTGACCGACACGGTGGAGCGGGTGACGGGCGCGCCCGCGCGTACGTTCCGCCAGTGGGCCGCCGACCGCATCGCGGCGGCACGGGCGGCATAGCACCCGGAGCCGGGCACGCGGTGCGGCGACGGCCTCGGCACCGCGTACCCGGCACCGGCGGCCGGTTCGGCGCCGGTGCCGAGGCTGAGCCGGGGCGGCGCGATCGGCGCAGTACCGGACGGTCCCGGCGAGCGGGCGTAGGGCGCATCGGATGAGCCCCGACTCGGTATGAGCGGAATCGCCGGTGGTCGTCGTCAGCTTCGCGCCATGGCGAAAACGACGTTCGTGCGCTTTCCGGTAGCCGATCTCACCACCTCCGTCGACTTCTTCACCGGGCTCGGTTTCGCGTCCGACTCCGGTTCCACCGACGAGAACGCCACCTCCATGGTCGTCGGCACCGACGAATGGTGATGCTGCTGGTCGAAGACTTCTTCCGGGGTTTCACCAAGAAAGGGATCGCCGATACCCGCTCCTCCACCGAGGTCGTCTTCTCCGTCTCGGCGGACGGCCGCGACGAGGTCGACGAGAAAGCGGAGAAAGCTCTGTCGACAGGCGGAGTCCTGCCGGCGACCCGGTCGAAGAGCCGGGAATGTACGGCTGGATTTTCCAGGACCCGGACGGGCGTTTGCGGGGGTTCCTCTACTCGAACGCCGACAGGCACGTCGAGGCGGTGCCCGTGTAAAGCGGGAGACGCCGTCGGCCCCCGCGTGCGCGACCGGGCGCCGGCGGAACCGGTCCGGTCCCCGAGCCGCCGTCGCCGGTATCCCGCCGCCCGCGCTTCCGGTCCTCGGGTGCGAAACCCCATACCCGTGTACCCGGCCCGCCGCCCCTCCCGCGGGCGGCGCGTGCCACGTGGTATGGGCGTTTTGTCGTTTTCCATTCCACCGGTTCGACCTCGATTCGTCGCGTCCGCGCTCCCTTCGGCTCTCGCGTGCCTGAATTGTCGACAGTAAATGTCGCTAAAGCGAAGATTGTCTGGTTCGAAAAGCAAGAATCGATGCCGAATGTGGGTTTGGCCATCGATTGACCCTGCGTGTCGGGTGTGGGCTACGGTAAGTTCCGGATCACCCCCACTGGCCGTCGCACAGGCTGCCCCCGGGCCTGCTCGTCCTGCCGTGCAACGGATCAGGGGTTCGATGCGGGCCGGGTCCCGCTTCCCACCGCCGACGAGGACCTGATCGATGTCAGCACGTGTATCCGAAAGAAACCAGTCGCAGCGCTCACCGAACTCACCGACCCTGCAAGCCGTACTCGCATTCGTGGCCGCGGCCGTCGTACTTGCCGTGGCCTGGTACTGGGTGATCGCCGCAGTGCCCGCCGAAGCGCAGGTGCTGCTGGCCGCGGTCGGCTCCGTGATGGGAGTCCTGCTGGCCGGAGCGGTCGCCGTAGCCACCTACCACTCCGGCGCCGCCGCCATCGTCCGCGAGCGCGCGGTACGCGCGGAGGAGCGCGTCGCCCAGGCCGAGCACCAGACCGCCGGGCTGGAGCAGGAACTGCGCCAGTTCGCCCACGACGGCATCCCCGACCTGCGCCGCCGCATTCGCCAGGGCTCCACCACCGACGCGGCCATCGCCGAAACCGCCCAGCCCTCCCAGGAGGCCCTGCGCTCCCTGCTCGTGCAGCTCGGCCAGACCCTGGGCCAGGCGGAGCGGCGCGGCGCCGCCGCCATGGCGGCCTGCGCCGGCGCGGCCGCGCGCGTCCAAGCCCAGGTGACCAACCTGCTCGCGCAGCTGCGCGAGCTCGAGGACCGCTACGGCGACCAGGACGGCGTTTTCGGCGACCTGCTCGAACTCGACCACCAGGTCTCCCAGATGGGCCGGCTCGCCGACAGCTTCGCCCTGCTCAGCGGTGGCCGCTCCGGGCGCCGCTGGACCAAGCCCATCGTCATGGAGAGCATCCTGCGCGGTGCCATGGGCCGCATCTACGCCTTCCGCCGCGTCCGGATCCACACCACCAGCACCGCCGCCGTCGTCGGCTACGCCGCCGAAGGTGTGATGCAGGCCGTGGCCGAGCTGATGGACAACGCCGCCAACTTCTCCGCGCACAACACCGAGGTGCACGTCTACGTCGAGGAGGAGGACACCGGCGTGATGGTCACTGTCGAGGACAGCGGCCTGGGCATGCGCCCCCGTGAGCGCCGGCGCGCCAACCAGTTGGTCTCCGAGCCGCACGACCTCACCAACCTGCCGGGAAGCCGCATGGGTCTGGCCGTCGTGGGCCGGGTCGCCGCCAAGTACGGGCTGAACGTCAACTTCCGGCCGTCTTCGCGCGGCGGCACCGGCGCTGTCGTGCTCATTCCCCAGCACCTGATCACCCGAACACAGCAGGACCTCTCCATGCCCCCTCCGCCGCCCCCCACGCCCGCGACCGCCCAACCCGCGGCCGTGGCCGCCGGCCCGCCCCCCGCGGCCGGCGGAGGCAACGGCAGCGGGGCCGACACCACCGGAGCCTGGAAGACCGGGGCCGGGGACCACGGTGCCGGGAACACCGGCGGCGTCGGCGCCGGCGGCTACGAGCTGCCCAAGCGGCGCCGCGGTCAGACCCTGGCCGAGGCCGAGCGCCAGCAGGACCGGCCGCGCACCGAGCGCCAGCAGGAGCGCCGTGACCCCGGCACGCGCTTCGCCGCCTTCCGCCAGTCCGGCACCCGCGGGCGCGACACCGGGCCGGGCGGCACGGCACCGTGAACCGGTCGCTCCGATCGCGGCTTTCTTCAGCGCCGCTGCGACGCCGATGGGGCGCCGCCGGCCATGGAGCGTTCCTCTCGGGCACCGCAGCGCCCGTATGACTTGAACAAGGAGTGGCACAGATCACCATGAGCACTGCAGACCGCGGCCTCGATTGGTTGCTTGAGAACCTGCTCGCGAAGACCCCGGGCGCCCGGCACGCGCTCGTGCTGTCCCGGGACGGGCTGAAGATGGTCTTCACCCCCCAGCTCGACGGCGACCGGGCCGACCAGCTCGCCGCCGTCGCCGCCGGAATCCAGAGCCTGTCGCTGAGCGCCTCCGCGGAGTTCGGCGACGGCAGCATCACCTCCGGCCAGGCCATGGTGGAGTTCGCGGGCGGCGTCCTGCTCATCGTCCCCGCAGGCGCGGGCGCCCACCTGGCCGTGGTGGCCGAGGAGGACACCGACGTCGGAATCGTCGGCCACAACATGAACGAGCTCGTCGAGCAGATCGGCTCCTACCTCACCGCCGACCCGCGAACGCCGCAGTACAGCGGTGATCCGGCGTCATGAATCCACGACCTATCGACCGCGAGGATCCCGATCGCCTCTATACCGTCACCGGCGGCCGCAGCCGCTCCGACGAGGGCATCTTCGACAGCGTCACGCTCATCGTCAGCGAGTGCGAACCCAAGGCGGGCATGCAGTCCGAGCACATGCGGATCCTGCGGATGTGCGAGCGGCCGACGGCGGTCGTGGAGATCTCGGCCACCCTCGGCATGCCGGTGAGCGTCGTCACCATCCTGCTGCGCGACCTGCTGGACATGGGCCGGATCACCGTCCGCCACCCGTCCTCCTCCGTCGCGGACGCGCAGGCGCACACCCCCGCCCCCGAGACCCTGAAGCAGGTGCTCGATGCACTCCAACGCCTCTGACATCCCCGTGCAATCCCCCGGTTCCCCCGCGCCCGCGCCGCTGTCGGCCGACGCCCAGGACGCACTCAAGATCGTCGTTGTCGGCGGATTCGGCGTGGGCAAGACGACCATGGTGGGAGCGGTCAGCGAGATCCGGCCGCTGAGCACCGAAGAGGTCATGACCGAGGCGAGCGTGGGCGTCGACGACCCCTCGCGCGTGCGCAGCAAGACCACCACAACGGCGGCCTTCGACTTCGGCCGCATCACCATCACCGAGGACAAGATCCTCTACCTGTTCGGCGCGCCCGGCCAGGAGCGGTTCTGGTTCCTGTGGGACCAGCTGTTCGCCGGCAGCCTGGGCGCCGTGGTGCTGGTCGACCCCCGGCGAGTGGAGGAGTCCTGGTATGCGATCGATCGGCTGGAGGCGCACGGCACGCCGTTCGTCGTGGCGATCAACCGGTTCGAGGCGGGGCCCGGCCTGGATGCGCTTCGCGAGGCGCTCGACCTGTCCGAGGGGGTCCCGCTCGTCGAATGCGACGCCAGGAGCAGGGATGACTGCAAGGCCGTGCTGATCTCCCTGGTCCGCCATCTCAACGACTTGTACGCACCGTCGCCCGCCAGGGAGGGCACGCCGTGACCAACGTCTCCAACTCACCTGAGTCCGATCGGCAGCCGGCGCCCGCTCCCGCCGTGACCGGCTACCCCGACCACGACCAGGCCGTGCGGTTCTACGGCCCCGACATCGCCGTGGACCCCGGCACCCTCTACCACGACATGCGGTGGCGCTACGGCCCGGTCGCCCCGATCCTGCTCGACGGCGACATCCCGGCGTGGTTCGTGATGGGCTATCGCGAGGTGCACTACGTCACCAGCAATCCGCAGTGGTTCGCGCGCGACTGCCGCCGCTGGAACATGTGGGACCACATCCCCGACGACTGGCCGCTGATGCCCTATGTCGGCTGGACCCCTTCGGTGATGTTCGCCGAGGCCACCGAGCACCAGCGCCGCGCGGGCGCGCTCGGCGATGCGCTGGACGAGGTCGACCGCACCGAGCTCGCGCTGATCTGCCAGCGGGTCGCCGACGAACTGATCAACGAGTTCAGCGGCGACGGCCAGGCCGAGCTGGTGTCGCAGTACGCCCACCAGATCCCGGCCCGTGTCGTCGCCGAGCTGTACGGGCTGCCGCTGGCCGACGTGCCCGCCATGGTGCGCGACATCCTCGACTCCCTGGACGTCAAGGGCAACGCCGCGGAGGCGCACCAGCGGGTGCAGGAGCGCATGCAGCGGCTGGTCGCCGACTCCCACGCCCACCCGGGCCAGGACGTGCCCACCCGGCTGATCGAGCACTCCGCCCGGCTCACCGACGAGGAAATCGTCATCGACCTGCTGGTGATGATGTCGGCCGCGCAGGCGCCCACCGGCAACTGGATCGCCAACACGCTGCGGCACATGTTCGTCGACGACAGGTTCTCCGTGAGCCTGCAGGGCGGGCGCAGCAGTGCGGTCCAGGCGCTCAACGAGGTGCTGTGGCGCGACACCCCGACCCAGAACTTCATCGGGCGCTGGGCGGTGCAGGCCTGCGAGCTGGGCGGACGCCGCATCAACCGCGGCGACCTGCTGGTGCTGGGCCTGGCTGCGGCCAACGCCGACCCGCGGGTGCAGCCCGAAGAGCAGCTGGACTCCGGCGCCAACCGCGCGCACATGTCCTTCGGGCACGGCGAGCACGGATGCCCGTTCCCGGCCCCCGAGCTGGCCGAGGTCATCGCGCGCAACGCGGTCGAGGTGCTGCTGGACCGGCTGCCCGACATCGAGCTGAGCGTGCCCGAGGAGAAGCTGGAGTGGCGGCCCTCGGTGTGGATGCGCGGCCTGTACTCCCTGCCGGTGCACTTCACCCCGGCGATTCCCATCGATGAGCGCGCGATGTAGTTCCATCCGCTGTGCGCGCACCGCCTACCGACCGCCCTCGGCGGAGGCGCCGCGCGACCGCGAAACGGGGGGCCGCTGCGCGCAGCGGCCCCCCCGTCGTCGTTTCGGCTCAGACGGGTCAGACCCCCGCGGAGACCGCGCTGCGCGGCGTGAACTCGACCGGCACGTCCGCCGGTCCGCGGGTGAACACGCCCTTCTCCTCTGCGGAGTAGTCGGCGGACAGGCGGGCGTCGGGCATCGCGTCCAGCAGCATGTTCGCCGCGACCTCGACCTCCGTCTCGGCCAGCAGCGCGCCCACGCAGAAGTGCCGGCCCAGGGCGAAGGCCAGGTGCCCGGCCGCCGCGGTGAAGGCGGTGGAGGCGTCGATCTCCTCGCGGAAGATGTCGAAGGAGTCGGGGTCGGCGTAGCGCTCGGGGTCGCGGTTGGCCGCACCGATCAGGCAGGTCACCGTGCTGCCCGCGGGAACCTCGCCGCCGCTGAAGACGACGTCCTCGGACGGCTGGCGCATGATCATGTGCACCGGCGGGCTGTAGCGCAGCGTCTCGGCGAAGGCCTTGGGGATGAGCGAGCGGTCCTCGCGGACCGCCTCCAGCTGGTCGGGGTGGCTCAGCAGGTTGGCGAACATCGCAGCGAGCGCCTTGTCGGTGGTCTCGCCGCCGGCGGCCAGCAGCAGGCTACAGAACGCCTTGATGTCGTCGTCGCTCATCGAGGTGCCGTCGATCTCGGCGCGGCACAGCGCCGACAGCAGGTCGTCACCGGGGTTCTCGCGGCGCTCCCGGATGATCGGGATCATGTACTCGGCGAACTCCTCGCGCGTGCGCAAGCCGTCGGCCATGACGTCGGGGTCCTGGGTGAGGTTGCCCAGGAAGGCGATGATGCTGGTGTACCACTTGTGGAACCGGTCGTGGTCGGACTTGTCCAAGCCCAGCATGTCGACGATGACGTTGATCGGGAAGTGCGTGGCGAACTGCGACACCAGGTCGACCGAGCCGTCCTCGCGGAACTCGTCGATCAGTTCGCGGGCGTTGCGCTCGATCACCGGGCGGAACTTGTCGCGCAGCTCGCCGCCGCGGAAGGCCGGCGCCACCAGGGCCCGCCGTACCGCGTGCTCGCGGCCGCTGAGCTGGAGGATCGTACGCCCGTGCACCGGCTCCAGCTGCCAGTCGTAGTTGGCGGTGGTGAACACCTCGTCCTTGAACGCCCGCTGAACGTCCTCGTAGCGCGAGACGATGTAGCTCTGCATCGGCTCGTGCCAGATGAGCGGTGCCTCGCTGCGCATGATCCGGTAGGCGGAGTAGGGGTCGGCGTTGAACTCCGCGGAGACGATGTCGGGGATGCCGGGAGTGTCCGGAACGATGGTCATGCTGCGCCTCACTAATGAGGGGGGCGAAGGTCGGCTCGTCCCAGGGTAGGGAAGTGATTCGTCATGATCCAGGCGTGTACGCGGAGAATGTGAGTTCCCAACCGACGTGCTACATCACACTGGTCGACTCGTTTATCACACACCGAATCCGGGGAATCGGTTTCGGTCTCTGCCGACTGGAGGTTCGGAACCGAATTTCGGGCGCCCATCGGTTGCGCGGCGGGCCCGATCCGGCGCCCTGCGGGCGATCCGGGCGGCCACATCCCGGGGGAGGGAATCCGCCGGGGCCCGTACTCGTGGACGAACCCTACTGGAGAGAGAATGACCAGGTCACGAGCCTCCGAAATGGCCTCCGAGGGTTTCCGGCGATTCGTTCGCGGGTGCTGCCCCGTCGATTCCGGACGCGCGTCGCAGCTCAGCGATACCGCATTTCCGGGTGCCCGTTACGCCAACCGGAAGTAGGCGTTCTACAGTCGGTTGCGAGCCGACGGCCGTTTCGGCCGCGCGCGCCGCCCGCGGCCCGTGCCCGCCGTCGGCCCCTCACCCGCCCCGCATCGTGCGAAGGAGCACGCCTTGCCCCTGCTGCCGCTCGCCCCGCCCGCGGCCCTCCGCCGCGACCGCACCCGCTGGCTGCGCCGCATCGCCGAACTCGACCCCGAGACCGACTACCACACGATCTACCGGATCTCCGTCGGCTACGAGTTCCCCTGGGACTACAACCGTGCCCTGGAGTTGGCGCTGTACCGCACCTACTGCGTGCCCTCCATCTCGGCCCTGCTGGACGCCACCGGCGAGTTCTCCCGCTGCGGCCAGAAGCGCTACGACGACACCTCGATCCTGATGAACGAGATGACCGAGCACGGTGTCGACTCCGAGCGCGGCCGCCAGAGCCTGCGCAACATCAACAGGATGCACAACCGCTACGACATCTCCAACGGCGACATGCTCTACGTGCTGTCGACCTTCGTCTTCGAGCCCATCGACTGGATCGCCCAGTACGGCTGGCGGGACCTGACCGAGGCCGAGCGCCGAGCGGGCTACCTCTACTACCGCGAGGTGGGAAAGCGGATGAACATCCGCGACATCCCCGCCGACCTCGACTCCTTCCGCGAGTTCAAAGACGCCTACGAGCGCGAGCACTTCCGCTACACCGACACCAACGCCCGCGTCGGCCAAGCCACGCTCGACGTCTTCCGCGCCTGGTTCCCCGCCCCGCTGCGCCCGGCCGCCGACGCCGGGGTGCGGGCGCTGCTGGACGAATCCATGCTGGAGGCGTTCGGCTTCGCGCGCCCGCCCCGGTGGGTGCGCCCCATGGTGCGCGCGCTGCTGCGGATGCGTGCCGGAATCCTCACGCAGATGCCGCCGCGACGCACCTCGCGGCTCTCCGACGACCGCGGCAACCGGACCTACCCGGGTTATCCCCACGGCTACGCCCTGGAGAGCATCGGTGCTGCGGAGCCCGTCGACATCGACGAGAAGTGGCTGCGCAAGCCCACCCGCGCGGACTGAGAACCCGCGGGGCGCCGGGTCCGGTCATCGCCGTCTCGCCGTCATGCGGAAGCGGGCTCGGCGCCCGGTGCGGGAGTCGCCGGCGTCGGTGCGCGCGAACCGCCGGCGCATGTCGCGCAGGTAGAAGTCGCGCGGCAGTGTCCGTACGGCGAGCGGCAGCCGTGGATAGACGGCGCGGACCACGGCGACAAGCCGGTCGAACCGCCGCTGCTGCACCGGGCCCCACTGCAGGCCGAATCCGTCGCGCACGTGTGCGGGCAGCAGTCCCGACGCCAGGAAGCGCTGCACCCGCACCAGCGCCCGCACCACGGGGTTGGCGGGGTGGAACAGGTCCGCGGTGATCGCGCGCGCGGTGTCGTCGACCTCGATGGAGGCGACCATGCCGGCCCAGTACCGCTCGAATTCGGCGCGGGTGGCCGGCCAGCGCTCGCGGGGGCAGCCCAGGGAGGTGGCGAACACCGACGCGGTCTCGTAGACCGCATCCTTGTCCTCAGGGGCCATCGGGCCGAAAACCAGTTCGTGGACGTGCATGTTGCAGGCGTAGAGCGTGGCCGCCACCCACACCTGCAGATCGGGGTCCTGCGCGCTGTAGCCGGGGCCCGCGACGTGGGTGTGGGCCTTGCGCACGACGCCCGCGACCCGCTCGGCCTCCTCACGGGTGCCGAAGACCAGCCCGTAGACGAACACCAGCGTGCCGCGCAGCCGGTCGACAGGCCGCTGCGCGAAGTCGCTGTGGTCGCGCACCCCCCGGCCCACGCGCGGGTGGGCGATCTGCAGCAGGATGGCGTAGGCGGCCGCCCCCAGCGCCGCGGCCTCGCGGTAGACCTCCGCGGCCGGATCGGACCCGCGCGTCTGCTGTCCCCCCACGTCGCCAATGCTAGACCCCCGCAGCCCCACCCCACCCGGGACCCGCCGCGCCCACCGGAGACCGGCAGCACACCGCACGCTCGGGGCAGCGGACGTTGCAACCGTCTTGTGGATGTCATCCTGGCCGGTTCCGGGTGCGGTTTCCTCTGTGCAGAGAAGCGGCCTATGTCACCGTCAGTGCTGCAGCGTGCCTACCAGCACCGTTTATGTGGCCCTGACAGGGAACGGTCCATCCTCGAGGGGGCCGCGGCCCGTTCCGCCGCGGCATCGGCAGGCCGAGGTGCTCGATCGGCCGTCCGGGGGCGGTTATTGTGGCACTGTCCGCGTCGTCGGCTTCACGGCCCGGCGGATTCCGGCCGGCGGCCACCACGACCGAGGCGGGCGCCGGCCCGCCTACCGCGGTCGTCGGTGCTCAGCCTCCACGGCTTCGCCCGTCGAGGTTTCCGGGTGTGGCTGCGTGCGGGGCCTTCGCGTGTGTGGCATGGCCGCGCGGTGGCCGCCGCTGAGCGCCATTCGTCAGGAGCGCTCCTGACCAGGGGCGAAACCCCGGTGGCCGGTCGGTCGCGGCGCCAACCAACTGAGTCCGTTCCCTTTGCTCCCAGTCGAAAAGAGCCATAAGTTCCATGAGCATGGATCTTCCACGCAAGATGAACTCGGCGCTCCGTGCGACCGTGGGCGTCGAGCTGCGCCGGGCCCCGAAGAAGAAGCAGGCGTCCGCTGCCGCCAAGGCCGAGCCGGCCCCCGCCTCGGCGAGCGCCAAGAAGCCGCCGAAGGAGAAGGTCCCCTTCCGCCCTCCGGAGAATCCGGAGCTGGACCGCCTGCTGGACCGCCCGGTCTTCGTCATCTCGCCGGTGCGCTCTGGATCGACCCTGCTCCGCCTGCTGCTCAACGCCCACTCGCAGCTGCACGCGCCGCACGAGCTGCACATCCGCCGCCTGGAAGTGCACTTCCGCACCAAGCTCTCCGAGCGCGCGATGGAGGCCTGCGGCCTGGAGCGCGGCGACATCGAGCACCTGCTCTGGGACCGCGTGCTGCACCGCGAGCTCACGCGCTCCGGCAAGGACTTCGTGGTCGAGAAGACACCGAGCAACGCCTTCGTCTGGGACCGCCTCGCCGCCTGCTGGCCCGACGCCCGCTTCATCTGCCTGCTGCGCCACCCGGTCTCCATCGCCAAGTCCTGGCACGAGGCCGACCCCGAGAAGCGCGACGCCGACGAGGCGGCAAAGGACGCGCTGCGCTACATGAACGCCACGCAGCGGGCGCGCGAGGGCCTCACCGACACCCACACCGTGTACTACGAGGAGCTGACGGCCGACCCCGCCGGCGAGCTGCAGCGCATCTGCGACTACCTGGGCCTGGAGTTCGAGCCGCGGATGCTGGAGTACGGCGACACCACCAAGGGCGACTTCACCAAGGGCCTGGGCGACTGGAAGGACAAGATCCGCTCCGGCAGCGTGCAGCCGGGCCGCGACCTTCCCACGGCCGACGAGGTCCCCGAGGCGCTGCGCAGCATCTGCCGCAAGTGGGGCTACCTCGACGACGAGGACACCGGTGCCGCCGGCTCCGGAGAGCGCGAAGGGGTGGCCGCGACGTGAACGCGCAACCCCCCGAACTCCGCGCGGAGGTCGCCGAGATCTGGCCGCGCGACGGCCGCGTCCGGATCGTGGGCGACTTCCACGGCGGCACCGACTCCGACTCCGACCCCGGCCGCTGGCACCTGGTGTCCGAGGTGCGCGGCACCGACATCCGGATGCAGCACGAACTCAAGGTCGAAGGCAGCCGTTTCGAGGTCTCGGTGCCGCTGGAGGACTTCGTCCCCCGCGGCCCCGATCCCTCGCCGGTCGGCGACGACGGACTGAAGTGGGACCTCTACGTGGTCCGCGATGACCGCCTCGACCAGGGCGCCGACGGCCGGCTGCGGTTGGGGCGCCGGCTGGACGACATCCGCAACAAGAGGAAGATCATGGTCTTCCCCGCCCAGGAAGCCGAGGACGACGGCGTGCGGATGACGGTGCGGCCCGTCTACACCGTCCACGAAGACCTTTCGATCGACTGCACGCCCGGCACGTCCGGCTCACCCGGCAAGGAATCGCCATGAGGATCCGCTACCTGCTGCTGAACGCCTACGGCACAGGCGGCACCATCCGCACCGTGTTCACCCAGGCCACCACCATGGCCGGGCTGGGGCACGACGTCGAGATCATCAGCACCGTCCAGCACAAGGACAAGCCCAACTTCGATCTCGACGAGCGGGTGCGGCTCAGCTCCATCGTCGACGTGCGCGAGCCCAAGGCGGACGCGCCCGCGCCCGGCCTTGTCGCGCGCTACCGCGCCGCCCGGCGGGAGCGGCTGCGCCAGCGCGGCGGCCGGATCGTCCCGCCCGGGGAGTTCGGCTACGAGGCGTTCAACCGCCATGTCGAGCGCGAGGTCATCCGCTATCTCAAGAGCGTCACCGACGGCATCCTCGTGACGACCCGCCCTGCGCTGAACATCCTCGCCGCGCGCTACGCCGACTCGCGGCTGATCCGCGTCGCCCAGGAGCACATGAACCTGGGTACCCACCGCAAGGACGTGCAGCGGGCGATCGCCCACTACTACCCGCGCTTCGACGCGGTCGCCGTGCTCACCAACCGCGACCGCGAGGACTACGAGAAGCTGCTGCCGGGAACCCGCCTCGTGCGAATCCCCAACGCGGTGCACTCGATGGAGCAGGAGCAGTCCGACCACACCAACAAGATCGCCCTCGCCGCGGGCCGGCTGGCCCCGCAGAAGGGCTTCGACATGCTGATCCCGGCCTTCAAGAAGGTCGTCGAGCGCCACCCCGACTGGCAGTTGCGCATCTTCGGGACCGGCAAGAAGAAGAAGGAGCTCCGGGCGCTCATCGAGAAGCACCACCTCTACAACCACGTCTTCCTGATGGGCCACACCGACGAAATGGAGGACGAGCTCACCAAGTCCTCCTTCTACATCCTCAGCTCCCGCTTCGAGGGGCTGCCGATGGTCGTCATCGAGGCGATGACCCACGCCCTGCCGGTCATCAGCTTCGACTGCCCCACCGGCCCCGCCGACGTCATCACCGACGGCAAGGACGGGATGCTGATCCCGCCCAAGAACGTCGACGCGCTGGCCGAGGCCATCTCGAAGATGATGGACGACCGGGAACTCCGCGACACCATGGGCGCCGAGGCGCTCAAGACCGCGCAGAGCTACGCCCCCGAGCACGTCCACATGATGTGGGAGGAGCTCTTCACCGACCTGGTGCGCACGTCCGGAAAGAGCGCCACGGCGGCCGCCTGACCGAAACGGGGCGCCGAGCCGCGCCGGGTCGGCGCCTGCGTACGCGCGAGGGACGCGACCGGCCCGCGCCGGCCCCGACCGGGCGGCCTACAGTGGGCGAAGGCGACGGGCGGCATCCACGCGGTGCCGCCCTCAGCCGTGTCCACCTCCCGCGGCCCCGCCCGGCGCGCCGCACGCCGACGGGCGGGCCCCTGCCGCGGGCGACCACGCCCGGAAAGGACGGCCGGTGAGCCTGGCGAGCGCGTTCGACGCGGTGACGATGGAGGACCTCCGCTCGCGCGGCGGCATCAAGTGGACGCTGCACGGCGAGGACACGATCGGTGCGTTCATCGCCGAGATGGACTTCGGCACGGCCCCGCCGATCACCGAGGCCCTGCACGCCGCTGTGGAGCGGAGGGATTTCGGCTACCTGCCGCCGCGCGCCGCCGCCGCGATGAGCGGCGCCTGCGCACAGTGGCAGCGCGACCGCTACGGCTGGGACGTCGAGCCCGCCGACGTCCACCCCATCGCCGACGTGGTCAAGGGCTTCGAAGCCGCCATCGAGCACTTCTCCCGCCCGCGCAGCCCCGTCATCCTGCCCACGCCCGCCTACATGCCGTTTCTGAAGGTGCCGCGCAGCCTGGGCCGCGACATCATCGAGGTCCCCATGGCCTTCGACGGCACCCGCCACGTCTTCGACCTCGACGCGATCGCGCGGGCGTTCCGCTCGGGCGGTCACCTGCTGACCCTGTGCAACCCCTACAACCCGTTGGGCCGGGTCTTCACCGCCGAGGAACTGGCCGGGCTGAGCGAGGTCGTCGAGCGGCACGGCGGACGCGTATTCGCCGACGAGATCCACGCGCCCCTGACCTACCCCGGGCACCGGCACGTGCCCTATGCCTCGGTCTCGCCCGAGGCCGCCGGCCACACGCTCACCGCCACCTCGGCCTCCAAGGCCTGGAACGTCCCCGGCCTCAAATGCGCGCAGCTGATCGTCAGCAACAGCGCCGACGCAGCGGTCCTGGCCGGGATCGGCCCGGTGCTCTCCCACGGCGCCGGCAACCTCGGCGTGGCCGCCGCCACCGCCGCCTATACCGCGGGCGGCGACTGGCTGGACGAGGTGCTCGCCTACCTCGACGGCAACCGGCACGAGCTCTCCGGGCTGCTGGGCGAGCACCTGCCCGAGGTGGGTTACACCCCGCCCGAGGGGACCTACCTGGCCTGGCTGGACTTCCGCGGCCTGGGACTGGGCGACAACCCCGGGCACGTGCTGCACGAGCGCTCCGGGACCGTGCTCGTCGACGGCCCCGACTGCGGCGAGCCCGGGCGCGGGTTCGCCCGGCTCAACTTCGCCACGCCGCGGCCGGTGCTGCGCGAGCTGGTGACCAGGATGGCGACGGGGGCGCGGGCGGGCGCCGAGCGCTCCGCCTGAGCCCCGGCGCCCGCCCCAAGTGAGGGCCAGGGGCCTTACATCAGAACGACCGAACGCAGCACGTCGCCGTGCTCCATCTTCGCGAACGCACCCTCGACCCCGTCCAGCGGAACGGTCTCGGAGACGAACGCGTCCAGGTCCAGCCGCCCCTGCCGGTAGAGGTCGGTGAGCATCGGGAAGTCGCGGCTGGGCAGGCAGTCGCCGTACCAGGACGACTTCAGCGCGCCGCCGCGGGCGAAGACGTCCAGGAACGGCAGTTCCAGCGTCATCTCCGGGGTGGGCACGCCCACCAGCACCACCGTGCCCGCCAGGTCGCGGGCGTAGAACGCCTGGCGGTAGGTCTCGGGTCGGCCCACGGCCTCGATGACGACGTCGGCTCCGAACCCGCCGGTCAGCTCGCGCACGGCCTCCACGGGGTCGTTCTCCCGGGCGTCGACGGTGTGGGTCGCACCCATGCCGCGCGCGGAGTCCAGCTTGCGCCGGTCGAGATCCACGGCGATGATCTTGGCGGCCCCGGCCAGGCGGGCGCCGGCGACCGCGGCCGAGCCGACCCCGCCGCACCCGATGACCGCGACACTGTCGCCGCGCCCCACCGCGCCGGTGTTGATGGCGGCGCCGATTCCGGCCATCACGCCGCAGCCCAGCAGCCCGACGGCGCTGGGCGCGGCCTGGGGGTCGACCTTGGTGCACTGGCCCGCCGCGACCAGGGTCTTGTCGCTGAATGCGCCGATGCCCAGGGCGGGGGAGAGGGGCGTGCCGTCGGTCAGCGTCATCGGCTGTTCGGCGTTGTGGGTGTCGAAGCAGTACCAGGGGCGGCCGCGCTTGCAGGCGCGGCACTGCCCGCACACGGCTCGCCAGTTGAGGACCACGAAGTCGCCGGGGGCGACGTCGGTGACTCCCGAGCCCACCGACTCCACGACGCCTGCGGCCTCGTGTCCGAGCAGGAAGGGGAAGTCGTCGCTGATACCGCCCAGCTTGTAGTGCAGGTCGGTGTGGCACACCCCGCACGCCTGCACGCGCACCACGGCCTCTCCGGGGCCGGGGTCGGGGATGAGGACGGTCTCCATCTCGACGGGTGCGTTCTTGGTCCGCGCGACGACCCCGCGCACTTCCTGGGTCATATGGCCCTCTTTTCGTTGCCGCCCTGTGGCCGGGGGAGCGGTGGCCCGCGACATGTGACGCGGACCGCTCCGTGGGGCCATGGTGGCCAGTCGCCGGGGCCGCGTCCACTACCTGTTTCGTTGAACGGGAACCGCGTCGCCCGATCGGCCCCGGAGCGCCGGTCCTGACGCGTGGCGGGCGCACCCGGCCGAGGCGGATGTGAGCCGTGACACCCGTCGGTGTCCGCGGGGCCGACGGGGTAGGACGGTGCCATGACAGATACGACGGACACCTCGCCCGGTTGGCTCTCCCGCACCGAGATCGAGGACGCGCGCGGACGCCTGCCCATCGTCTACGTCAACGCCGTCCCCGTGCGCGTGGACGGCTCCGGTGCGGTGACCAGCGTCGGGCTGCTGCTGGGTGTGGCCCCCGACCAGACCTTCAGCCGCTCGCTGGTCTCGGGCCGGGTGCTCTACCACGAGCGGATCCGCGACGCCCTGCTGCGCAACCTGGAGAAGGACCTGGGGCCGGTCGCGCTGCCGCACGTACCGGCCTCGCCGCAGCCTTTCACCGTTGCGGAGTACTTTCCCACGCCGGGCGTCACACCCTTCCACGATCCCCGGCAGCACGCGGTGTCGCTGGCCTACGTCGTGCCGGTCACGGGCGACTGCCGGCCCCGCCAGGACGCGCTGGACCTGGTGTGGTTCTCACCGGAGGAGGCGGCAGGCGAGAACGTGCAGCAGGAGATGAGCGGCGGCCAGGGCGTGCTGCTTCGCCAGGCGCTGGCCCACGTCGGCCTGATGCCCTGACCCCCGATCGGCGCCGCCCCCGCCGGAGCGGTCATCCGCTGCGTGCGGGGGCGGGCGCGGTCTCGCGCGGGCGGTCGGATACCGTGTTCCACTGTGATCCCAGGGTGACGTGTCGGATGCCGCAGTGTGGCCGCACGGGGGCGGCGCCGTGAACGCGGTGCCCCGCCCTCTCGCAGACATCCGATGATCATCCCGCATCCCGCCTCATGTCCCGCCCCGTCCGGTGCCCGCCGTATGCCGAAAGCAGGTGTCCGCGCTGTCCGCACGCCCTGAGACCGGCGACGAGTCCGCAACCGATTCCCCGGCCGATCCTCCGTCCGGCTCCGGTCCCGGAGCGGCTGCCGGCGCCGGCGGTGCCCGGCGCCCGGCCGTGGCCGTCGCACTGTGCGGGATCGTCCTCGCGCTGAGCGGGCCCGGCCAGACCGCCGGCATGTCGGTGCTGATCGACCACTTCATCCGCGACCTGGACGTCAGCCGCTCGGCCGTCTCCACCGCCTACATGATCGGCACTCTGTGCGGCGCGGTGGCGCTGCCCTGGATCGGCCGTGCCGTGGACCGGTTCGGCGTGCGGCCCGTCCTGGCGGTGGTCGCGCTGACCTTCGGCAGCTTCCTGACGCTGCTGTCGCTGGTCGAAGGGCTCGTCGGGCTGACGGTGGCCTTCGTGGGCGCCCGCGCGATGGGCCAGGGCGGGATGACCCTGGTGGCCACCACCGCCGTGGCCATCGCCGTGACCCGCAAGCGCGGCACCGCCGTCGGGATCACCACCGCGGTCGGCACGGCGGGGATCTCGCTGGTTCCCGTCGCCACCGAGCGCGTCATCACCGAGATCGGCTGGCGCGCGGCCGTCTTCGGCGAGGCGCTGGTGGTGTGGGCGGTCGTGCTGCCGATCGCGATCTGGGGCCTGCGCGGCGTGCGCGGGGGCAAGGGCGGCACCGGCACGCAGGGGGCGGACGGCGGCGGCAGCGGCGCGGCCGAAACCGCCTGGCCGCTTCGCTCGATCATACGTACCTCGATGTTCTGGCTGATCACCGGCGCCGTGGCCGCAAGCGGCCTGGTGACCACGGCGGTGTTCTTCCACCAGGTCTCCGTCCTCGGCGAGCAGGGGCTGACCCCCACCCAGGCGGCGGCCAACTTCCTGCCGCAGACCGCGGCCGGGCTGCTGGCGTCGTTCGGCTTCAGCGCCGCCACCGACCGCTTCTCCCCGAAGCTGCTGATCATGGGCTGCATGGCGATGCAGGCCGCGGCGCTGTGCATGCTGCCGATCGTGGCACCGGGAGTGACCGCAATCGTCTACGGAATGGCCCTGGGCGCCGGCGCCGCGGGGGCGCGCTCCGTGGAGGCGGCGGCGTTCCCGTACTACTACGGCACCGCGAGCCTGGGCACGCTGCGCGGGCTGACCCAGTCGGTGGCGGTCTCCTCCACCGCGGTGGCCCCGCTGCTGCTCTCGCTGGGCCACGAGCTGGCCGGCTCCTACCTGCCGCCCGTGCTCGCTCTGGCGGTGCTGCCGGGGCTGATCGCCGTAGCGGCCCCCTTCGCCCGCAGACCGCAACGCGGTCAGGCCGCGCCGACCGGGCAGGCCGACTCCCCAGCCCAAGAGTAGGAGGATTCGAGGTAGCCGCGCGTCCGCGTCCCGGCCTACCGTGCGCTCGCGGGCGGGCCGGGCCCGCGACCGTGCTCAGCCCTCCTCGGCTCCGCTGCTGCGCAACCGGGTGTTCTCCTCCTGCAGATCGAGGATGCGGGAGATGCCGGCGAGGTTGACGCCCTCCTCGGCCAGGCTGCTGATGCGGCGCAGCCGGGCGATGTCGTTGTCGCTGTACAGGCGTGTGCCGCCGCCGGTGCGCGCGGGGCTGAGCAGCCCGCGCTGCTCGTAGAGGCGCAGCGCCTGCGGCGAGATCCCGGCGAGTTCGGCTGCCACCGAGATGGTGTACAGGGCCCGGTCCGGCTCGGGGCGGCCGTCTGCGGTCATCGGCGGGGGTCCTTCCGCGGCGGGGGCAGCGCGCCGCCCAGCCGTTCCAGCGCGGCGCGCCGGGCGGGGACCGGCGGCTCGGCGGGCCCGTTCACGGTCACGCCGTGCGGCAGGGCGCCGGCGGCGGTGCGGGCGGCCACGGACCGCCCGCACGCGGAGCTTTCCGGCAGCGTACCGGGGGCGGTCGTGGCTGTGGTCTCCTCGCGGGCCGTCGAGCGGTCCGTGCCGCGAACCCCCTCGGGGCCCTCTGCGGAGGCCATGTTTCCTCCTGCCCAGGATTGAAACTTTCTCAGCGTCCGTGATGTTTATTCTCTCGGGTTCGTGGTATAAAACCTGCGTCTCCTCGCATCAGGTTATGTGAGCGACTTTGGAGGTGACCATGATGCTGATGCGTACAGACCCCTTCCGGGACTTCGACCGGATCACCCAGCGCCTGCTCGGCGACGGAGGCCAGCCCGTCGGTATGCCGATGGACGCCTACCGGGACGGCGACTCGTTCGTGGTCCACTTCGACCTGCCCGGTGTCCGGCCCGAGTCCATCGACCTGGAGGTCGAGCGCAACGTGCTGACCGTCAGGGCCGATCGGGCCGACACCGCCCGGGAAGGGCGGGAGATGGTCGTGGCCGAGCGCCCCTCGGGCACGTTCTCCCGGCAGCTGTTCCTCGGCGAGACGCTGGACGCCGACAACATCTCCGCCGAGTACACCGACGGCGTTCTTACGCTGCGCGTCCCGGTCGCCGAAAAGGCGAAGCCCCGCAAGATCAACGTCAGCGGAGGCAGCCAGGCGCGCCAGATCGACGCGTAAGACCCGCCACGCCGGGGCAGCCGCGAGGGCAGGGCCGCCGCGCACGGCCCTGCCCGACGCGTTCGTCCGCCCCGCACTCCGATTCGTGGATCCTGTCGCGGCGTCCCCGCTGCGATGGAAAGGAGGGCTGAGCCCGATGAACACCACACTTCGCAAGACCCGCGCCGCAGCCGAGCACGCCCTGCGCGGCGCCAAAACCGACGCCGCCCATCTGAGGCTGCTCGACCTGCTGCACGCGCTGAAGGCCTATGAGGAGGCCCTCGGCGGCGACTCCGCCGAGATCGGCCTCCGGCTGGAGCGCCTGCGCACCGCCACCGCCCGGGTGGCCGACGGCGTCCGCGGCTCGGGGCCGGTCCCGGTGTCCGCCGCGGCGACCGTCAGCGAACTCGACGAGGCGCTGGCCGGTGCGCTGTGGAGCGCGCACGGGCGCGAGCCCCAGCTGCTCGCGGGCTGACCCGCAACGGCGGCGGGGCTTCCGCCCCCAGGCGCGTCCTCGGGGGCGCGGCCCCCCGGCGAGAGTGTCCCGGTGCGCCGCCGCCGTGCCCCTGAGGTCTCGCTGCGGTCGGACCGAGCCCGCTCGGCCGCAGCGCAGCGCATCATGAAGCTTTCCTCATGATTCGCTCACCGCCGGTTCATGACGGCTTCGCAGAGTGGATGCCGGCGCCCCCTCCCACGGGAGCGGTCGCCCGTATCGAGCCCCACCACTTCTCGAAGCCGAGGTGCGCGTGAACACCGTCCTTTTGGCACTCGCCGTCGACGTGGTCGCCATCGTCGTCCTGGCCTGCGCGATCTACTACCGCCGGCACCGCCGCGCCGACCTGATGTTCGCCTACATCGCGCTCAACACCGGGATCTTCGCCGTCTGCACCCTGCTGATGGCCCAGCAGGCCGGCTTGGCGCTGGGCTTCGGGCTGTTCGGGGTGCTGTCGATCATCCGGCTGCGCTCCGACGAGATCAGCCAGCGCGAGGTGGGCTACTACTTCATCGCCCTGGCACTGGGACTGGTCAACGCCCTCGGCGCGGACTCGCTGCTCGTCATGGCGGGGCTGGACCTGCTGCTGCTCGGCACGATGTACGCCGCCGACCACCCGGCGCTGACCGGTCGCGCCCGGCGGCGCGTCATCGTGCTCGACGTGGTGCATGAGGACGACACGGCTCTGCGCGCCGACCTGGAGCGGAGACTGCGGGCGCCGGTGCGCCGGATGGTGGTCGAGAGGGTCGACTACGTGCGCGAGACCATGGTCGTGGACGTGCGCTACCGCGCGAGCGACCCGCAGGGGTCCGCGCGCCCGGGCACCGCCGGCCGCCCGGCGGCCCGGCCGGAGGTGCTGCGGTGAGCCCGGGTGCCGAGACCGCCGCCGTCGGGCGGCTCCCCGGGATCGGGCTGGACGAGGCCGCCGACCGCGCGGAGCTGCTGACCCGCCAGGACCGCAAGCACCTCGTCCGCCGCTCGGACCTCCTGCGCCTCGTCGACGCGCTGGCCGAGCGGCGCGACTGGGCGGTGCTGCAGATCGGCGGCGCGCGCGGCTTCCGCTACTCCTCGACCTACTTCGACACCCCCGACCTGCTCACCTTCCGCCTGCACCGGCAAGGCAGGCGCCGCCGCTTCAAGATCCGCACCCGCAGCTACCTCGACACCGGCGGCTGCTCCTTCGAGGTGAAGCTGGAGGGTGCGCGCGAGGCCACCGTCAAGCGGCGCATCGACCATCCCGCCGACCGCCGCCGCGAGCTGACCGCTCAGGCGCGGTCCTTCCTGGTACCGGTGCTGACCGAGGCCTACGGGATGCTGCCGCCCGCCGGGCTCGCGCCGCGGGTCGAGACGGCGTACTGGCGCCGCACCCTGGTGCGGCTGTCCGGAGCGGAACGGATCACCTGCGACACCGGGCTGGTGTGCAGCGCGGACGGTGCGGTGGCGAAGGCCGACGACGGGTGGGCGGTCGTGGAGTGCAAGTCCGCCGACGGCCGCGGCGAGGCCGATCGCATCCTGCGCGCCCTGAGCGCTCACCCCGTGCGCATCAGCAAGTACTGCCTGGCGGTCGGCGTGCTCTACCCGGGCATGCGCGCCAACCCGTGGAGCCGGGCGCTGCGCACCTGGTTCAGCGGTCCCGGCGGGCAGCCGGAGCCCGAACCGGTGCCGGTGCGTGCGGCCGGCGGCGAGCGCGGGCACCGGCTGCCGGACGAGGCGCCGGAGCCCGTGCTGTGCAGGTGAGCGTTCGTGCGGGCGGGATCGACCCCCGCGCGAACGGTCGCCGAATGCGGCGGCGCGCGGCCGGGCGCGGCGGCGTCCGCCCGTTCCCGTCGCCGAAAGCGGGTCCGCGGAGGGTGAGGACCGCGCGTCACCGGGAAAGCTGACAATCAAGGCGTAGTACTACGTACCGACGCGATCGGGACGGCGTCATGGTCGATTCGCACACCAGGCACCGGGGGAGCCGGCGGGCGCGGCGTGTGCTCGCCTCCGCGTTCACCGCCGTGCTCGTGGTGATCGCGGCCGCCGCCGGAACCGTGCTGTGGCGCGTCGGCGTCTACGACAGCAACGTCGACCGCATCTCCGGCGCCTTGCCCACCGATCGCGCCTCCGCCGAGGCCGACCCCGGCGAGAACTGGCTGCTGGTGGGTTCGGACCTGCGCGGCGACGCCACCACCGGCAAGTGGCGCAGCGGCAAGTCGGGCTCCGACGTGATCATCCTGGTGCACATGCCCGAGGGCGCCCAGCGCGCGTTCGCCATCTCGTTTCCGCGCGACTCCTGGGTGGAGATTCCCGGGCACGGCCGGGACAAGATCAACGAGGCCTACCGCCAGGGCGGTCCCCGGCTGCTGGTGAGCACTGTCGAGCGCCTCAGCGGCGTCGCGATCGACCACTTCGCGGCGCTGGACTTCCGCGGCTTCGAGCGGATGGTCGACGCGCTGGGCGGCGTCACGCTCGACCTGCCGCACGCGATCCACGATCCCACCAACGGCTGGCACTGGCCGCAGGGCGAAAACCACATGGACGGCGAGGAGGCGCTGCGGTTCGTCCGCGAGCGCAAGGGCCTCTCCGGAAGCGACATCGACAGGGTCGAGCGCCAGCATGTGTTCCTCAACGCGATGGCCGAGAAGGCGGCGAACTCCGGCCTGGCCTCCGATCCGCAGCGGCTCGACGCGTTCCTGCAGGCCGCCAGCGAGTCGCTGGCCGTCGACGACAGAGTCACCGCCGCCACGATGCAGGCGGCTGCGGCGCGACTGCTCGACGTCGGACCGGAGAACGCCGTCTTCGTCACCCTGGCGGTCGACAAGCCCGCATGGATCGACGGGAAGAACGTGCTGCGGCTGGACACGTCGGTCAACGACGGCCTGTTCGAGGCGCTGGAGCAGGACCGCCTCCAGGCCTACATCGACGAGCACGAACTGGCCAGCGACGCCGAGAGGCTGGGCTGAGCCCGGCGGAGCCGCGTGTCAGCCCTGTGCAGCCGCCTCGGCCAGGGCGCGCAGCACCAGTGCCGTGGAGACCGCACCCGGGTCCAGGTGGCCGATACTGCGTTCGCCGAGGTAGGACGCGCGGCCCTTGCGCGCCTGCAGCGGCTCGGTGGCACGCGCGCCCTCCTCGGCCGCGTCGGCGGCCGCGCGCGCCGCCTCGCTCAGCCCTCCTCCGGAGTCCACCGCCTTGAGGAAGGCGTCCACGGCGGGTGCCAAGGCGTCGACCATCGTCTTGTCGCCGGTCTGCGCGCCGCCCAGGCGGCGCACCTCCTCCAGCGCGGCGCTCAGTGCGGCGCCCACGTCCTCAGGCTCGACACGCTCGGCGGCCAGCCGCTTGCCCGCGGCGCGGAAGGCCGAGCCGTAGAGGGGACCGGAGGCGCCGCCGACCCGCGAGACCAGGGTGGTGCCGGTCTTGGTGAGCACCGCGCCGACCGAGTCGGGGTCCATCGCCTCCACGGCCTCCACCGCAGAGGAGAACCCGCGCCGCAGATTCTCGCCGTGGTCGCCGTCGCCGACGGCGGCGTCCAGCTCGCCCAGCCGCTCCCGTTCCCGCTCGACGGCCGCGTCGATGCCCCGCACCCAGGCGCGGGCGAGTTCGATATCCACCGGTGCCTCCCGATCCTCATGGCCTCTGCCGTGTCCCTACCCAGCACAGCATGCCCCGCTGCGGCGGCGTGGCGCCACGGACAGCCCTCTCGCCAGGCGCGCGAACGATCCGCAGGTCTCCTGCGTCCGCATGCGGTCACCAGGCAGACACCTCGCGAAACTCCCGGTCGCGTCGCTGCAGAGGAACGGATCCGGTCTGATCCGAACTTTCGGGGTTCCTCGTTCGCCGACGGCTGCGAGGGCCGGAACGGGTGCGCAGGACCCGGGCCGATACAGCCACTATGCCGCGGCCACGGAACGGGCGCGCTGGAACCGCGTCCAGTACAGCGGATATGGGGAGCACCCCCGTACCGGGGATGTCGGTTACGCGGACGCGCTCCGGGCGGCGGGGCCTCCGCCGCCCGGAGCTAGGCCTGCTTTCGAGGGCCGCTCAGACTCCCCACCGCAGTCCCGGGGTGTTGACCGGGGCGTCCCACAGGGGGAGGAAGTCCTCCTGCGCCTCGCACACCGTGATCGAGCAGCCGGCCATGTCCAGGCTGGTCACGTAGTCGCCGACAGCGCTGCGGACGATGGAGACCCCGCGCTCCTCCAGCAGCGCGGCCACCTCGCCGTAGACCAGGTACAGCTCACTGAGCGGGGTGCCGCCCATCCCGTTGACCACGACGATCGCCTCCGCGCCGCTCTCCAGCGGGCGGTCGTCGAGGATCGCGTCGACCATGTCCGAGACGATCTCGCCGGCCGAGCGCAGCTTCTCGCGGCGCCGGCCGGGCTCGCCGTGGATGCCGACGCCCACTTCGATCTCGTCCTCGGGAAGCTCGAAGCCGGGGCGCCCGGCCGAGGGCGTGGTGCAGGCCGTCAGTGCCACAGCGAACGAGCGCGATGCGGCGTTGACGCGGCGGCCCACCTCGGCGACCTCCGAAAGCGCGTCGCCGCGCGCCGCCGAGGCTCCGGCGATCTTCTCCACCAGCAGCGTGGCGCCGGTGCCGCGCCGGCCCGCCGTGAACGTGGAGTCCTCCACCGCCACGTCGTCGTTGACCAGCACCGTCTCGACCTGCAGGCCCTCCTCGCCGAGGAGCTCGGCGGCCATCTCGAAGTTCATCACGTCGCCGGTGTAGTTCTTCACCACCAGCACGGTGCCCTCGCCGCTGTCGACCGCACGCACCGCCTCGGTGGCCTGGTCGGGCACGGGCGAGGTGAAGATCTCTCCGGGGCAGGCGGCGTCGAGCATGCCTTCGCCGACGAACCCGGTGTGCAGCGGCTCGTGGCCCGAGCCGCCCCCGGAGACCAGCCCGACCTTGCCTGCCACGGGCCCGCGGGCGCGCGTGACCACCTTGGACTCCAGGTTGACGGACAGTTCGGGGTGTGCGGCCGCGAAACCGGCCAGCGCGTCGGTGAGGTAGGTGTCGGCGGTGTTGAGGAACTTCTTCATACGGCTCGCTCCCGCGGTGGCCTCGGCGGTGACGTGCGCCCTGGGGCGCTTCCCGGGAAGTAGCCTAGATCCCCATGGAAAACGATGGCGCCACTGTCGGAATCGTGCTCGTGTCGCACAGCGGGAAACTCGCCGAAGGTCTGGGCGAGCTGATCGGCCAGCTCGGATCTGCGGGCGGGTGCGTCTTCCGCGCCGGCGGTACCGACGAGGGCGGGATCGGCACCTCGTACGAGCGGATCGCCGCGGCCGTCGCCGAGGCCGACTCCGGCGCCGGCGTGGTCGTGCTGCCCGACATCGGAAGCGCGGTGCTCACGGCCCGGATGGTGCTGGAGGACGACTCGCGCCAGGACGTCGTGCTCGTGGACGCGCCGTTCGTCGAGGGCGCCGTGGCCGCGGCCGTCACCGCCTCCACCGGCGCCGACCTCGCCGCGGTCGCCGAGGCTGCCCGCGACGCGCGCGGGCAGCCCAAGTTCCAGGCCTGAGCCCGGAGCGCAGAGGACCCTCTCGGCAGCCGTCTGCACGGGGGCGCCGCGACCTCTGCGGCGGTTGTCCGCGCACGGTTCCGGGCTCCCGGCGATGGCGCGCGGCGTCTGGGACGGGGCGGGGTGGCGGCCGGGTTGTAGGCGGGTGGCGCGGAGCGCTTCGAGCTGGGGGAGGCGGGCGGAAAAAGCTTTGGCGCTTCCGCATATCCTGGACCGCGGTATGAAAACGTCGTCTGCCGCCCCCTCCGGGGCCCGTTCCGGCTCCGAACACCGCGACATCCGCGAACTCCGCGGTCGCCTGTCCCCCTTGATGCTGGCCGACCGGCACCGGCTGCGCCGCCGTATCGACGGGCTCCAGAAGGTCCGCACCGAGAGCAAGCGCGCCGGCATCGCCGCCGAGATCTCCGCGGAGATCGACTCCGCCCAGGCCCGCGTCGAGCGCCGCGCTTCGGCTGTGCCCACGATCGACTACCCCGAGCAGCTGCCGGTCAGCGCGCGCAAGGACGACATCGCCGCGGCCGTACGCGACAACCAGGTCGTCATCGTCGCCGGTGAGACGGGTTCGGGCAAGACCACCCAGCTGCCCAAGATCTGCATGGAGCTGGGGCGCGGCGTGCACGGCGCCGTGGGCCACACCCAGCCGCGGCGGCTGGCGGCGCGTACGGTCTCCGAGCGCATCGCCGAGGAGCTGGACACCCCGCTCGGCGAGGCGGTGGGCTACAAGGTCCGCTTCACCGACCGCTCCGGCGACGACACCCTCGTCAAGGTGATGACCGACGGCATCCTGCTGGCCGAGATCCAGCAGGACCGCATGCTGCGCCGCTACGACACCCTCATCATCGACGAGGCACACGAGCGCAGCCTCAACATCGACTTCCTGCTGGGCTACATCAAGCAGCTGCTGCCGCGCCGGCCCGATCTCAAGGTCATCATCACCTCGGCCACCATCGACCCCGAGCGCTTCTCCCGCCACTTCGGCGACGCTCCGATCGTGGAGGTGTCCGGGCGCACCTACCCGGTGGAGGTCCGCTACCGCCCCGCGGACGAGGACGAGGAGGGCGAGCAGGAGGACCAGACCCAGGCCGTCTGCGCGGCCGTCGACGAACTGCGGGGCGAGGGCCCCGGCGACATCCTGGTGTTCCTCAGCGGCGAGCGCGAGATCCGCGACACCGCCGACGCCTTGCAGAAGCAGAAGCTGCCCGAGACCGAGATCGTGCCGCTGTTCGCGCGATTGTCCGCCGCCGAGCAGCAGCGCGTGTTCGCGCCGCACCGCGGGCGGCGCATCGTGCTGGCGACCAACGTCGCCGAGACCTCGCTGACCGTGCCGGGCATCCGCTACGTCATCGACCCCGGTACCGCGCGCATCTCCCGCTACAGCCACCGCACCAAGGTGCAGCGGCTGCCGATCGAGCGGATCTCCCAGGCCTCGGCCAACCAGCGCAAGGGCCGCTGCGGCCGTGTGGCCGAGGGCGTCTGCATCCGGCTCTACTCCGAGGAGGACTTCCTCTCCCGGCCGGAGTTCACCGATCCCGAGATCCTGCGCACCAACCTCGCCTCGGTCATCCTGCAGATGGCCTCGCTGGGCCTGGGCGACGTCGCCGCCTTCCCGTTCGTGGAGGGGCCCGACCGCCGCCAGATCTCCGACGGCGTGCAGCTGCTGCAGGAGCTGGGCGCGCTGCACCCCGGCGAGCCCGATCCCGGCAAGAGCCTCACCTCGGTCGGCCGCCGACTCGCCCAGCTGCCCGTCGACCCGCGGCTGGGCCGCATGGTGCTGGAGGCCGAGGACAACGGCTGCCTGCGCGAGGTCATGATCATCGCGGCCGCGCTGTCGATCCAGGACCCGCGCGAGCGCCCCGCCGACAAGCAGCAGGCCGCGGACGAGCAGCATGCCCGCTTCGCCGACAAGGAGTCGGACTTCCTGGCCTTCGTGAACCTGTGGAACTACCTGCAGGAGCAGCAGAAGGTGCTGTCGGGCAACCAGTTCCGCCGCATGTGCCGCAACGAGTACCTCAACTACCTGCGGGTGCGCGAGTGGCAGGACATCTACAGCCAGCTCAAGCAGGTCGCCAAGGCCGAGGGCGCCACCCTCAACTCCAGTGAGCCCAAGCCGCGCGAGATCCACACCTCGCTGCTGTCGGGGCTGCTGTCCCACGTCGGGCTCAAGGACCCCGAGAAGAACGAGTACCTGGGCGGGCGCGGCGCCCGCTTCGGGATCTTCCCGGGCTCCTCGCTGTTCAAGAAGCAGCCCCGCTACGTCATGGCCGCCGAGCTGGTCGAGACCTCGCGGCTGTGGGGGCGCATGGTCGCGCGCATCGAGCCCGAATGGGCCGAGCGGCTCGGCACTCACCTGGTCAAGCGCTTCTACAGCGAACCCCACTGGGAGAAGAAGCAGGGCGCGGTGATGGCCTACGAGCGGGTCACCCTCTACGGGGTCCCCCTGGTCGCCCAGCGCAAGGTCGCCTACGGCTCCATCGACCCCGAGGTCTCCCGCGAGCTGTTCATCCGCCACGCGCTGGTCGAGGGCGACTGGAACACCCAGCACCGCTTCTTCCACGAGAACCGGCAGCTGCTGGAGGAGGTCGAGGACCTGGAGCACCGCGCGCGCCGGCGCGACATCCTGGTCGACGACGAAACGCTCTTCCAGTTCTACGACGAGCGCATCGGCGCCGAGGTCGTCTCCGCGGCGCACTTCGACACCTGGTGGAAGCGGGTGCGGCGCCGGCAGCCCGACCTGCTGAACTTCGAGAAGTCGATGCTCATCAACGAGGGCACGGCAGGAGTCAGCGAGCAGGACTACCCCGACCAGTGGCGCCAGGGCGAGCTCGCCTTCGCCCTGAGCTACCAGTTCGAACCCGGAACCGACGCCGACGGCGTCACCGCGATCATCCCGCTGGCCGTGCTCAACCAGGTGTCGGAGGAGGGCTTCGACTGGCAGATCCCGGGCTTGCGCGAGGAGCTGGTCACCGCGCTGATCCGGTCGCTGCCCAAGCCGCTGCGCCGCAACTTCGTTCCGGTGCCCGACACCGCCCGCACGGTGCTGGGGCGGATGACCGCCTACGCCGAGCCGCTGACCGCGGCGCTCGCCCGCGCGCTGGGCGCCATGAGCGGCGAGCGGATCGCCCCCGGCGACTTCGACTGGGCGCGGGTGCCCGACCACCTGCGGATCACCTTCCGCGCCGTCGACGACCAGCAGCACACGCTGGCCGAGGAGAAGGACCTGCCGGCCCTGCGGTCCCGGCTCAAGCCGCGGCTGCAGAAGGCCATCTCCGCCGAGGCCCGCGGCATCGAGCGCTCCGGCGTGCAGGAGTGGGACTTCGGGCCGCTCCCGCGGATCTTCGAGCGCAAGTCGGCCGGCCCCACCGTGAAGGGCTACCCGGCGCTGGTCGACGAGGGCGGCAGCGTCGCCGTGCGCCTCTTCGACACCGGCGCCGAGCAGCACCACGCCATGTGGCGCGGCGTCCGGCGGATGCTTCTGCTGCAGGTGCCCTCGCCCGCGGCGGTCATCCAGCGCGGCCTGGACAACGGCACCAAGCTGGCGCTGAGCAACAATCCGCACGGCAGTGTGTCGGCGCTCTTCGACGACTGCCTGGACTGCGCCGCCGACGCGCTGATCGCCGCCCGCGGCGGGCTGGAGGCCCTCACCTCCTCCGGCGGCGACCAGTGGGACCCCGCGGCGTTCGAGCGGCTGCGCGAGCACGTGCGCGCCGAGCTCGCCGACACCGTGGAGGAGGCGGTGACCGGCGCGGCCCGCATCCTGCAGACCGCCCACGAGCTGGGCCGCAAGCTCAAGGGCACCACCAGCCTGGCGGTACTGCCGTCGCTGAACGACGTCCAGGGCCAGATCGCCGGCCTGGTGCATCCGGGCTTCGTCACCGAGGCCGGGCTGGCGCGCCTGCCCGACCTGCACCGCTACCTCAAGGCGGCGGAGTACCGCCTGACCAAGCTGGCCGACAACCCGCGCCGCGACCAGGTCAACATGTCCAAGATCGAGCAGATGCGCCAAGCTCGCGACAAGCTCCTCGGCGAGCTTCCGCCCGGACGCGATCAGGACGCCGACGTGCGCGAGATCGGCTGGATGCTGGAGGAGTTCCGCGTCAGCCTCTTCGCGCAGGAGATCGGCGCGGCCTATCCCGTCTCGGAGAAACGGATCCTCAAGGCGATCGAGGCGGCCAAGGACTGAGACCGCGGGCCGGGCGCGCCCGGTTCGGCGGTCGGGTACCGGCGGCGACTGCGGCAGCCGGGGCCGGCCTCCGGCCCGGCCGACGACCGCCGGGCACCGCCCGGGACGCCGGCGACTCCGCCGGGCTCCTTCCGCACCGGCACCCGCAACCGACGAAAGGGCACTGATGAGCGCACCCCGCCTGCTGTGGATCGGGACCTACACCCCCGACTCCGACCCCGACGCCGCCGGAGAGGGCATCCACCGCGCGTGGCTGGACCCCGGCACCGGCGCGCTGCACGGCGGCGAGGCGGCGGCGCGCACGACAGGCCCGTCGTTCCTGGCGGCGCATCCGCAGGGCGGTGTGGTGTACGCGGTCAACGAGGTCGACCGGGGCAGGGTCGAGGCCTTCGCCGTCCGACCGGGCGGGCAGGACGGCGGCGCTCCCGCCCTGACCGCGATCGGCGGCGCGCCCACCGGCGGGTCCGCCCCCTGTCACGTGGTCGCCCACCCCGGCGGCCGCCACGTCGTCACCGCGAACTACGCCGACGGCAAGGTCAGCGTGCACCGCCTGGCGGACTCGGGCGCACCCCGGGAGGCGGAGGTGGTGCTGGAGCACACCGGCCAGGGCCCCAATCCCGCGCGCCAGGAGGGTCCGCACGCCCATTCCGCGGCGATCGCCCCCGGCGGCCGCCACATTCTGATCGCCGACCTCGGTACCGACGAGCTGCGCTGCCACGCCTTCGAACCCGCCGCCTCCCGGCCGGTCGGCCCGGTGGGGCCGCTGTCCGTCGCCGCCCACCTCACCCCGGGTGCGGGGCCGCGCCACATGGCCGTCCACCCCAACGGGCACGTCTACATCGCCGGCGAGCTGGACTCGCGCGTGCACGTGCTGTCCTGGGACGCCGAACAGGCCCGCGCGGTGCCGGTCGCCGACGCGGCCGCAAGCGGCCACGACGGCCCCAACCACCCCGGCGAGATCGCGCTGTCGCCGGACGGCGAGCGCGTCTACGTCTCCAACCGCGGCGCCGACACCATCGCCGCTTTCGAGATCACCGGCGGCGGCACCGGACTGCGCCGCATCGCCGAGATCCCCTGCGGCGGGGCGTGGCCCCGCCATTTCGCCCTGACCGACGGCCACATCGTCGTCGCCAATCAGAAGTCCGCCGAACTGTCGTCGCTGCGCCTGAACGACGAGGGCGTACCGGAGGACACCGGCCACCGCCTGTCCGTGTCCGACCCGGCCTGCGTCCTGCCGGTCTAGTTCGCCCCGCTCGCCGTTGGCGCGGACCGGATCCGCCGACTCCGTGCCCGACGAACAGGCGGGGGCGGAGGACCGCGCCGCCGGAGGGCGCTTCGGTGTCCCGCCTGAGCCGATCGCTCGGGCCGGCTCCCGACGAATCGCTTCAGGTCACACCCTTGAGGCGAGGGCAGACGTTTACCGGTGTCCGTATGTGACTAGTGGGCCCGTAGACGCTTTCCGACATCACACGGAGGCAACTCGTGGTACAGCCGGAGACCGGCGACGCCGGCGACGCATTCCTCGCCCGCGTGCAGGAGCACGCCGGGCTCGACTCCCGCGAGGAGGCGCGGCGCCTGACCGCGGCGACGTTGGCCGCGCTGCAGCGCAGCCTCAGCGGCGGGCAGTTCAACGACCTGGCAGGCAATCTGCCTCCCGCACTGCAGCCCGAGCACGAAGCGTCCGAACAGGCCGTCGCCTTCGACAAGGGGGCGTTCCTGGACAAGGTCAGCGGGGGAGTCTCGACAGTCGATCCCGCAGAGGTCGAACGGGGGGTGAGCGCGGTGCTCAACACCGTCCGCGAACGGCTTCCCCGCGAGGAGACCGAAGACACCCTCTCCCAGCTACCAAAGGAGCTGTCCGCGCTGTTCACCGGTGCCTCCGGTACGCCGCGGGGCTGACGCCGGGAAGGCGCGCCGCGATCTTCCCGCCGCCGACCGGGCGAACGGGCCCGGGAATCCCGCCAACCACCCCTGGAGCGGAGTCGACGACCATGGACCTCAGCTTTCTCGCATCTCTCAACAACACGACCGGGCCGGTGGCCTCGCTGGCCATCAACACCTCGCGCGATGCCGAGGACACCGACCACGAGGTCCACGTCCGGTGGCAGAAGGCGCGTGAGGACCTGCGGGCTCAGGGAGCCGACGAGCCCACGCTCAGCGCCATGGACGCCGTCGTGGGGCAGACGGGCAGCGTGGCCGGGCCGCACGGTCAGGTGGTCTTCGCCGCCGGCGGCGAAATCCTGCTCGACACCGTGGTATCCGAGCCGCCGCAGGACCACCTGGCCCGCGTCGGACAGCTTGCGGACCCGCTGCTGTACATCCGCAGCCAGCGCACGCAGACCCCCTACGTGCTCGCCGTAGTCGACAGCCTCGGCGGCGACGTCCGCACCGTGTACGGCGACGGGCGCACGGCGCATCATCGCGTCGAGGGCGACGACTGGCCCGTCCACAAGGTCCGCGAGGGCGGTTACCACCACAAGCAGATGCAGCGCAACGTCGACCACCAGGTCGCCGAGAACGCCGGCCGGGTGGCCGGGGCCGCGGCCGAGGAGGCCAAGCGCAGCGGCGCCGAGGTGGTGGCGATCGCCGGCGACGTCCAGGTGCGCGGCGAGCTGCGTGATCGGCTGCCCGACTGGCTGGAGCCGCGGGCCTTGGACCTGGAGTCGGGTTCGCGCGCGGCCGGGTCGGAGGCCTCACCGCTGGAGGAGGAACTGCGCGGCCACCTGGAGGAGCGCGACCGGGCGCGGGTCGTCGAGGTGCAGGAGTCCTTCGAGCAGGGCCGCGCCAACCGCGACCGGACGGTGGAGGGCTTCGCCGCAGTGGTGCGCGCACTCCAGCGCGGCCAGGTGGACACACTGCTGTGGTCGCTCGGAGCGGCCGAGTCCGACAGGCGAGTGTGGATCGGGCCCTCCGGCGAGCAGATCGCCCTCGACAAGCAGGAGCTCCGCGAGATGGGCGTGGACGAGCCGGTCGAGGAGCCGGCCGGTCCCGCTGTGCTGCGGGCGGCGGCCGCGACCTCGGCCCACCTCGTCCTTGTTCCTCAGCGTGAGATCACGGTCGAGGAAGGCATCGGCGCGACCCTGCGCTTCTCGGATCCTTCGCTGGACCACTGATCCCGACGGGCGGTCCGCTGAGTCCGCATCCGGCACGCGTCTTCGCCCGATAGGCCGCCGATCACCGGGAGGCGTTCCGGTGGGTCGGCGGCCGGTCCGCGCCGCACCGGTCGGCGTTCACCGACCCGGCGAGGACGGGGCGAGGCGCCTGGCATTGTTCGGCATAACGGACAATGGGGATGGCAGGCGCCACCACGACGTGCAGGAGAGGACGGGACCCCCATGCCCCAGGCATCCCACAGCCGGGTTCGCCGCCGCGGACTGACCGCCCGCGACATCGCCCTCATCGGGGTGTTCGCGGCACTGCTGGCCGTGCTCAGCATGTCCGCGGCCATCAACGTCGGCCCCGTGCCGATCACGCTGCAGACGCTCGGGGTGATGCTCGCCCCCAGTCTGCTCGGCGCCAAGCGCGGCACGCTGGTCGTACTGACCTTCCTGGCCCTGGTGGTGGCGGGGCTGCCGCTGCTGCCGGGCGGGCGCGGCGGGCCGACGCCCTTCGTGGGACCCACCGGGGGCTACATGCTCGGCTGGGTGCTCGGCGCGCTGGTCATCGGGCTGCTGGTGCACCTCATGCTGCCGCGCTACCGGTTCTGGCCGGGGCTGGGCGCCAACATCGTCGGCGGCATCGGCGTCGTCTACCTCATCGGAGTGCCCTGGAGCGCGGTCGCCCTCGGCGACGAACTGCTGGCCACGATCACCGCGGCGGGTGTGTTCCTGCCCGGCGACCTCGCCAAGGCCGCGCTGGCCGCGGGCATCGCCGCGGCCGTACACCGGGCCTACCCCGTGCCGCCCGCCGGCCGCCCGGTCGGGGAGGAAACCGCCGACAACGCCGCCGACACCTTCACCGACACCGCCGGCACCGACGGCGGCACCGGACCCGCCGGCTCCACGGACCGCACGGAATGACGCTGCGCCTGGAGGGCGTCTCCCACGCCTACGACGGGCGTGCGGTGCTGCGCGACGTCGACCTGGAGCTGAGCGAGCACCGCATCGGCGTCATCGGCGCCAACGGCTCCGGAAAGTCGACGCTGGCCCGCACCCTCAACGGCCTGGTACTGCCCGACTCCGGGCGCGTGCTGCTGGACGGCCTGAACACCCGCCGCCACGCCCGCGAGATCCGGCGCCGCGTGGGCTTCGTCTTCTCCGACGCCTCGGCGCAGATCGTCATGCCCACGGTGGCCGAGGACGTCGCCATCGGCCTGCGCCGCAGCGGGCTCAGCGCCGACGAGCAGCGGGCGCGCGTGGACGCCGTACTGGAGCGCCACGGCCTGGCCGGCCACCGCGACCATCCCGCGCACCTGCTCTCCGGCGGGCAGCGCCAGATGCTCGCGTTGGCGTCGGTGCTGGTCACCCGGCCCGAAGTGCTGGTGTGCGACGAACCCACCACACTGCTGGACCTGCGCAACACGGCAGTCATCGAGGAGACGCTGCGCGCGCTGCCCCAGCAGGTCGTGCTGCTCACCCACCACCTCGATGCGCTGACCGCCTTCGACCGCGTGCTGGTGATGGACGAGGGGCGCGTCGTGTTCGACGGCGCCCCGGCCGAGGCGATCGCCTACTACACCGCGCTCATGCGGCCGGATGCGGACACCGGCCACACGGCTTCGGGAGGTCCTCGCCCCGACGCGGCCGGCGCGCAGCCGGATCCGGGAGCCGAAGCCGGCCCGCGCGCTTCGGGAGGCGGACTCCGGCCATGAGCATGGTCGGCCTCTACGTCCCGCCGCGCTCGCGCCGTGCGGTGCTGCACCGGCTGTCGGCCGGCACCAAGCTCTCGGTCCTCCTGCTGGCCGTGGCCGCCGTGGTGGCCTCCGCGAACGCCTATGTCGCCGTGGCCGCGGCGGCCGTCGCCGCGCTGCTGCACCCCCTGTGCGGGCTGGGGGTGCGCCCGGCGCTGCGCACGCTGCGGGCGCTGGCGCCGTTCCTTGCCGTCATCGTGCTGTTCCAGTGGCTGGCCGGCGACTGGACGGCGGCGGTGCGGGTGTGCGGGCAGCTGATGGCGGCCGCGCTACTGGCGACCATGGTCACGGCCTCCACACGCGTCAGCGAGATGCTGGATCTGTTCGAGCGCCTGGCGCGCCCGCTCGCGCGGCTGGGCGCCGACCCGCGGCGGGTGTCCCTGGTGCTCGCCATGACGATCCGCTGCATCCCGATGGTCGCCTCCGCATGGCGGACCTCGCGCGAGGCCTACCTCGCCCGCGGCCTGCGTGGCCGCCCCGACGCGATGGTGGTGCCGGTGATCGTGGGACTGCTGCGTTCGGCCGACGCGCTGGGCGAGGCCCTTACCGCGCGCGGAATCGACTGAACCGCAACCGAATCGCTCTAGCGCAGAGACCCGGCGAATGGCATATTCGAGGCATCCCAGGCGCCCGGAGCGGTCCTCTCCGCGGTAGGCGGATCCACCGCGGTCGCTCCGAGGGCGCGCGGCGCTCAGCGACGGTGGAGGACGAGCGGTGCGACGGCGGCCCACCGGCACCCGGGCCACAGCCCTGCCCGGCGACGGCGCGGCCGGCGACGCGAAAGCCCCGCCGGAGCACGGCGGTCTCCGGCGACGGCTGAGGGCGTGGTCGCCTCTCCCGCTGAGGTTCCGGCGCCGATGGAGCGCCCGCGGCGCCCGGTTCGGCCCCCGGGCGCCGGAGGTCCCGCAGGCCCGCGCGGCCCTCCCGCACCCGCGGCACGCAGCGGAGCACGGCGCGCCCGCGGGCGACCGAACCGGTGGTGCGGCGGCCGCCGCGTCGGAGAGGTCGGAGAGGCGGCCCCGGCGCACTCGCCTGCGCCGCTGGGCGCGCTCGCTGCCGCCGATCCTGCCGCCGCGGCGCGGCGCCATCGTCCGCCTGTTCCCCGGCCCGCCCGCCGCTCGGCCGGGCCGATGGGGCGTCCTCGCCGCCGTGCTGGCCCCCGTGCTGCTGGCAACCGTGCTGGCCGCCGTCACCCCGGGCCACCCCCGCGCCGGCGGCACCGTGCCCCCGCCCGCTCCGAGCGACACCGGCGCCCCGATCGAGACGGCCGCCGCGCTGGGGCCCCAGGAGCGCGCCCGCATCACCGCCCTGCTCGACGACCGCTTCTCCGGCCGCCCCGGGCGCGTGGCTGTATCTGTGCAGGACCTGCGCACCGGGGCCACCTTCGGTTACGCCGCCGACGCCGAGTTCCGGGTCGCCAGCGTCGTCAAACTGGATCTCGTCGTGCACATGCTGATGAACGCACAGGAGAGCGGCCGCTTCCTCACCGACCGCGAGACGGACCTGGCCGAGAGGATGCTCCGCTACAGCGAGAACGACGCCGCCGACGACGCCTACCAGTACAACGGCTTCACACCCGGGTTCACCGAGGCCACCGCCCGCCTGGGCCTCCTGGACACCCGCCCGCACGAGGGCGGCGCCTGGGGCATGGGCACGAGCACCGCCGCCGACCGGCTCCGGCTGCTGCGTGCGGTGTTCACCGACGCCAGCCCGCTGAACGAGCGCAGCCGCGCATACGTGCGTTCGCTGATGGCCTCGGTGGCGCCGGAACAAGCCTGGGGCATCAGCGCGGCAGCCGACGCCGACTCCACCGGCTCCACCGAGCTGAAGAACGGCTGGGCGCCCGCCCCCGGCCGCGGCGGCCCGTGGAACGTGCACAGCACCGGCCGCATCGAGCGCGACGGCCGCGCGTACCTGGCCGCGGTCCTCACCGACGACCAGCCCGACTACGGCACGGGAGTCGCCGCCGCGGAGGAGGCCGCCACCCTGGTCGTCGAAGAACTGGCCCGGTTCCTGTCCTGAAGAGGGCGGCGAGGCCGGCGGCGGGTGGCGGCCGCGGCGGTCGGTACCGGTGGCGTCGCCGCAGCCCTCCTCGGGTAGGCGACCGTTCGCATCCGGTACCGGAGAACGCGCACCGCGGTAGCGCGGACGGCGCCTCTCATTCCCACAGCCGCCGGGGGACGTCCACGAGCATCGTGTTGATCTGCTCCTCGGACACGCCGCGCTCGCGCACGTAGGGCAGCACCTCTTCGCCGATGTGCAGGTAGTTCCACTGCGGCATCAGCGGCAGCACCTCCGGGTCGATCCAGTCGATGTAGCACGACGCGTCCTGCGACAGCACCATGCTCTCGGCGAAGCCGCGCCGGCACATCTCGACGAGCGTGTCGGCGCGGGCCTCGAACGTGGTCTCGACGTTGAGGCCGAAACGGTCCATGCCCAGCACGAACCCGGCCTCGGCCAGTTCGCTCAGGTGGTCGGTGTCGGTGGTGTCGCCGCTGTGGCCCAGGACGACGCGGCGCGGATCGACGCCCTCCTCGTCGCACAGCACGCGCTTGGCCTCCAGCCCGCTCCCCGAACCGGGGTGGGTGTGCACGGTGATGGGCACCCCCGTGCGGTGGTGGGCGGCGGCCACGGCCCGCATGATCCGCTCGACGTCGGGTGTGGGCCCCGGTTCGTCGATCGCGCACTTGAGCATGCCCGCGCGCACGCCGGTGCCGCCGATGCCGTCGGTGATGTCGGCGGTGAACATGTCGACCATGGGATCGGGCCGGCCGACCGCCGGCCCGCGGTACCGGAAGTAAGCGGGGACGCTGTCGTAGGTGTAGACGCCCGTGGCGACGACGATGTTGAGTTCGGGCACCCGTTCGGCCACGCGCTGGATGCGGGGGATGTAGCGACCCAGGCCGATGACGGTGGGGTCGACGACGGTGCGCACGCCCTGGGCGGCCAACGCGCTCAGGCGTTCGGCGGCGTCGGCGATCCGCTCCTCCTCGTCGCCCCATTCGCCGGGGTGGTTCTGCTGCACGTCGGCCGTGAGGGTGAAGATGTGCTCGTGCACGTAGGTCCGGCCCAGTTCGGTGGACTCGACGGGGCCGTGGAGAGTGGGGACCTGGGGCATTGGCTGTGCCGCTCTCTGTCGTTGAGCTTGGCGCCGTCCGCGTCGCCGGTCCGGCCGCAACCGCTCGGCCGGCGCCGATCGCGGACGGGCGCCGGGGTCGCCGGCGAATGTACCCGTCGGCGGCCTGTTATGCCGTGCCGGCGGGAACCGATTCGGCCGATTCGGCCAAGCGCGGGGCGCGCGGTTCGGCGCGAACCGGCGGCCAGCGAGGGCCTGCGGCTGGGCGGGGCTAGAGTAGGGGCCGGTCTCGGCTGCAGGCATCGGCTAGAACGGAGCGCCCCCGGATGATCGATCTTCGCTCGGACACCGTCACTCGGCCCACTGCCGCGATGCGGCGGGCCATGGCCGAAGCCGACGTGGGCGACGACGTGTTCGGCGAGGACCCCACCGTCCGGGCGCTGGAGGAGGAGACGGCCGCGCTGCTGGGCAAGGAGGCGGCGCTGTACGTGCCTTCGGGGCACATGTCCAACCAGATCGCGCTCTACGTGCAGACCCGCTCCGGCGACGAGGTCTGGACCCACCGCCGCGGCCACGTGGCCGCCAACGAGCAGGGCGCCTCCTCGGTGCTGGCGCGGGTGCTGCCCCGCGTCCACGACTCCGCGTCGGGCTACCCCGACGCCGCGCTGCTGGAGGAGTGGGCCCGCGGCGCCGACGACGTGCACCGCGCGCGGCCGCGGCTGGTCTGCGTGGAGAACACCTTCTCCGGCCTGGTCCTGCCCCCGGCCGAGCAGGAGCGGATCTCCGCCTTCGCCCACGACCGCGGCATGCTGCTGCACCTGGACGGCGCCCGGCTGTGGAACGCGGCGGTAGCGCTCGACGAGGCGCCCGCGCGCGTGGCCGAGGGCGCCGACACGGTCTCGGTGTGCTTCTCCAAGGGCCTGGGCGCGCCCGTGGGATCGGCGCTGGTCGGCGACGCGCAGACCGTCGCCGAGGCGCGGCGGGCCCGCAAGCTGCTGGGCGGCGGCATGCGCCAGGCGGGGATCGTCGCCGCAGGTGCGCTGTACGCGCTGCGCAACCACATCGACCGGCTCGCCGAGGACCACGAGCGCGCGCACCGGCTCGCCGAGCGCATCGCGCAGACCCCGCCGCTGGCCGCCGAGGCGCGCACCAACATGGTCCTGGTCACCACCCCCGCCGACCACGCGCAGGAGTTCGCCGACCTGTTCGCGGGCGAGGGCGTGGGCTGCGTGCCGATGGGCGCGGACCGGCTGCGCCTTGTCGTCCATCTGGACCTGTCCGACAAGGACGTCGACGCCGCGGCCGAACGCATCGCCAAGGCCGCGGCCGCCGCCTGAGCGGCGACCGCAGCCGTACCGGCGGCCCCGCCCTTCCAGGAACGCGGCCCGCCGCCGAGGCGGTCCCGCGCGGCCCGTCGCGTCACCTCGGGCGCCGGGCGGTGCTGCCCGCCGGCACCCGAGGTCCCGTACCCGGCGCCTCAGGCGCTCGGCGCGGGCAGATCGACCCTGCCCGACAGCGCCAGCCGGTGCCGATCGGCCGTGCCCAGCGCGAGCGCGTCGCTCTTGGCGCGCTTGAGGAACAGGTGCAGGGGATGCTCCCAGGTGAAGCCGATGCCGCCGTGCAGCTGCAGCGCCTCCTCGGCGGCCTTGACCGCCACTGAGGACACGAACGCCTGGGCGAGGGAGGCGTTGATCTCGGCCTCGGCCGCTTCGGCGCCGGCGCCCGGCTCCCGCAGGGTCGCGGCCGCACTCGCCGCGCTGCGCACCACCGCCCGCGCCTGGGACACCGAGATCCACAGGTCGGCCAGCCGGTGCTTGACCGCCTGGAACGAGCCGATCGGGCGGCCGAACTGGGTCCGGGTCTTGGCGTAGTCGACTGTGGCGTCCAGCGCCCACTGGGCCACGCCCAGCTGTTCGGCCGACAGCAGCGCCGCGCCGGTCACCAGCGCGTGCCGCAGCGCCCGTTCGGCGTCGGCGCCCGAGGCCACCCGCCGACCGGCCGCGCCCTCCAGCGAGACGTCGGCCAGCGGCCGCGTCAGGTCCAGACTGACCACCGGCGTGACCGTCGCCTCGGAAGCCGGGACCACGTACAGTCCCGGTCCCGAATCACCCACGGCCGGCACGACCAGGACGTCGGCGGTCAGCGCGTCGACCACGCCGCCCACGTTCCCTCGCAGCTTGCCGCCGTTCTCCTGCACCGCTTCCGGAAACCCCGATCCCGGCGCGCGCGCGAACCCGACCACCAGCGTGCCCGTCGACTCACCGCCGGCCAGCGCCTCCAGCTCCTGGGTCGCCGCGTCGCCGGACTCCAGCAGGGCGGTCGTGGCCAGCACCGCGCTGCCCATGAAGGGCACCGGCGCCACGCCGCGCCCCAGCTCCTCGGCGACCACCGCGCTCTCGCGCAGGCTCGCCCCGGCGCCGCCCAGCTCCTCGGACACGGGCAGGCCGGCGACCCCGATCTCGGCGAGCTCCTTCCACAGCGCCGTGTCGGTGATCCGGTCGTCCTCGACCCGCGCGAGTACCGACTCGGGCGGGCTCTTGTCCTCCAGCAGCGAGCGGACACTCGCCCGCAGCTCCTCTTCGACCTCGCTGTAGAGCAGGTCGAGCCGCTTCTCGCTCATCGCGCTCCCCGATCCGTGCGCGCCCGGCGCGCCGCCGTCCTGTGCCTGCCGTCCGTCCCGCCGCTCACTTGGGCAGGTCCTTCCATGCCACGTCCTTGTCCGTGCGGGGTTCGGACGGAAGGCCCAGGACCCGCTCGGCGATGATGTTGCGCAGGATCTCGGTGGTGCCGCCCTCGATGGAGTTGCCCTTGCTGCGCAGATAGTGGAAGCCCGGCGAGCGCTTGGTGAACTCGACGCCCTCGGGACGGCGGAACGTCCAGTCGTCGTAGGTCATGCCCTCGGCACCGAGCATCTCCAACTCCAGGCCGGAGATCTCCTGGTTGAGGCGGGAGAAGGAGTACTTCGCCGCCGACCCCTCGGGGCCGGGTTGGCCGATCGCGAGCTGCTGGCGCAGCCGCTCCTTGGTCAACCGCGCCGCCTCGGCGTCCACCCACAGCCGCAGCAGCTGGTCGTGCAGGCCGGGTGTGCGCAGGTCGGGGCGCTCGCGCCAGAGCTGCGAGACGAGGCTGATGAGCCCGCCCTCGCGCGGCTCGGGGTGGCCGCCGATGGAGACGCGCTCGTTCATCAGCGTGGTCTGGGCGACGCGCCAGCCCTCGCCCTCACCGCCGAGGCGCTGGGAGTCGGGGATGCGCACGTCGTTGAGGTAGACCTCGTTGAACTCCGCCTCGCCGGTGATCTGGCGCAGCGCGCGCACGTCCACGCCCTCGGCGGACATGTCGCAGATGAAGTAGGTGATGCCCTTGTGCTTGGGCACGTCGGGATCGGTGCGTGCGACGAGGATGGCGAACCGGGCGCGGTGGGCCAGCGAGGTCCACACCTTCTGGCCGCTGACCGTCCAGGCGTCGCCCTCGCGCACCGCGCGGGTGCCCAGGGCCGCCAGGTCGGAGCCGGCGCCGGGTTCGCTGAACAGCTGGCACCAGATCTCCTCGCCGGTGTAGAGCGGCTTGAGGTAGCGGGCACGCTGCTCGGGGGTGCCGAAGGCGAGGATGGTGGGTGCGGCCATGCCCAGGCCGATGACCAGCCCTTCGCGGCCGACGGGGGTGTAGCCCAGGCGCTCGAACTCTTCGTCGACGACGGGCTGCAGGGCGCGGGGGGCGCCCAGGCCGCCCTCGCCCTCGGGGAAGTGCACCCACGCCAGGCCGGCGTCGAAGCGCGCTGCCAGGAAATCGCGCTGGTCGGTGGTCTCGGGGTCGTACTCGGCGACGAAGTCGGCGACCCGCTGGCGCAGTGCGGACGCGTCGAGCGACGCCCCCGCCGGAGCCGTTGTCATGGAACCTCCGTGATGGAGCCGGTATCGGGTGGGGTGTCAGTCGCGCGGGCCGCCGGCGACGTAGATGACCTGGCCGGAGACGAATCCGGCGTCCTCGCCGGCGAGGAAGGAGACGGTGGAGGCGATGTCCTCGGGCCGCCCGGGGCGGCGTACCGGGATCTGCGCGGCGGCTGCGGCCTTGAACTCCTCGAAGTCCATCCCGACGCGCTCGGCGGTGGCCTTGGTCATGTCGGTCTCGATGAAGCCCGGCGCAACGGCGTTGGCGGTGACCCCGTACTTGCCCAGTTCGATGGCCAGCGTCTTGGTGAGCCCCTGCAGGCCCGCCTTGGCGGTGGAGTAGTTGGCCTGGCCGCGGTTGCCCAGGGCCGAGGTGCTCGACAGGGAGACGATGCGGCCCCACCCCTGGGAGGTCATGTGCTCCTGGGCGGCGCGCGACATCAAAAAGCTGCCGCGCAGGTGCACGTTCATGACCGTGTCCCAGTCGTCCTCGGTCATCTTGTACAGCATGTTGTCCCGGATGACGCCGGCGTTGTTCACCAGGATCTGCGGCGGCCCGAGGCGCTCGGCCACCTGGGAGACGGCGGCCGAGACCTGGTCGGCGTCGCTGACGTCGGCGCCGACCGCGACGGCTGTGCCGCCCTCGGCGGTGATCTGGTCGACGGTGGCCTGCGCGTCGCCCTCCTTGAGGTCGATGACGGCGACGGCGCGGCCGTCCGCGGCCTGCCTGCGCGCGGTCGCCGCGCCGATGCCGCGAGCGGCACCGGTGACGATCGCGACACGTTGGGTCTGAGACATGGCTACCTCCGAGTCGGTGGTCCGGGACACATCGACCAGATCCTATCCGCTTCATACCGACCGGGTGGTATGTGGGCCTGCATGCAGGTAGAACGGCGCGGCGCGGCCCAGCGCAGCCGCGGGCCGACCGCGGGCGGCGACCGAGACCCGACGGCCCTGACGCCGCCGCGCGCGGGAGGTACTAGCGTGGTCGCCGGGCCGAGCGGACCGCACAGTGTGCTCCGGCCCGACCCCCACCTGTGCGGAAGACCCTGCTCCCGGCCGAATCGAGGGCAATGGCGTTGTTCGACGCCCACCTCCACATCATCGACCCCCGCTTCGCCCATCCCGGCAACGCGGGGTACCGGCCCGATCCCTTCACCGTGGCCGACTACCGCGAGCGGGTCCGCGGCCTGGGTATCACCGGTGGTGCCGTCGTGGCCGGCTCCTACTCCGGGTCCGGTCAGGAGCACCTGGTCGCGGCGCTGCGCGAGCTGGGGCCGTCGTTCATCGGCGTGGCGCAACTGCCCCCCGACACCTCCGACTCCCACCTGCGCGACCTGCACGCGGCCGGCGTGCGCGCCCTGCGGATCAACCTCTACCGGGGCACCGTCGACGACTTCGACTCCCTGGTCCAGCTCGGACGGCGCGCGGCCGAACTGCTCAACTGGCCCACCGAGTTCTACGTCGACTCCCGCGAGCTGCGCGCATTGGCGCCGCGCATCGCTCCGCTCCCGCGGGTCAGCATCGACCACCTCGGACTCTTCCGGGAGGGACTGCCTGCACTTCTGGCGCTGGTGGGCTCGGGTGCGCGGGTCAAGGCGACAGGATTCGGCCGCGGCGATCTCGACGTCCCCGCCGCCCTGCGCGCCGTCGCCGACAAGAACCCGGCAGCGCTGATGGCAGGCACCGACCTGCCCTGCACCCGGGCCCCGCGCCCGTTCGATCCCGCCGACCTGGACCTGGTCTCCGACAGCCTGACCCCCGCGCAGGCCGAAGCCGCCTTCGCGAACAACGCGCGCGACTTCTACGGCCTGCCCGCCTCCGGTCGGCGGTGAGCCGCCGCGGCGCCGGGACCCCGCTCCGGCCCCGCGCAGCCCCGTTTCCCCGTACCGCACGGCGCGGCACACACGCCGCCGGGGATGTTTCTCCCCAGCGTTTGCGCAGGTGCGAGCCGTGCTCCGAATCCGCCTGAGAAAAGACTGTGCCGAAGTCCCCGCTTTCTCTGCTGTGGCGGCCATCGGTGTCCTAGGATGCGTGCAAGCGGAGAATGCACGTGCATATGACTCATGCGCGTGCGCACGCAAGGAGGGTCCGTACGCCGGCGCCCCGGCTCGCGGGACCCGATACACACGACTGCGAGGGGATCGCGGTGACCGGACAGCCAGCCCGCGAATCAATGGGAAGACTCGGAAACGGAGAGTGTCCGGGATCCGTCTCGGCTCCCTCACCCAGAGCGTGGTGGACCTCCGCTCTGCTGAGCGGATCGCTGGAGGCACCGGCGGACCCGTACACCGCCGGCGCCGGCGCCGACGCGCTCGCCTGGACTCTAGCGGCAGACTCGGGAGCGGCGGCCCGCGCCCGTGGACTCTGCGGCGGAGTCCTCCGCCGATGGAAGATGGCCGAGCGGGCCGCCGACGTCGAGCTGGTCGTCTCCGAGCTCGTCACCAACGCCCTGCGGCACGGTCGCCGGCTCCACCCCGTGACCGGCGCCGCCGACCGCCATGACCCGGTACAGGTCAGTATGCTCCGGCGCGGCCCCGAACTCGTCTGCGCCGTAGGCGACCGCAGTGACCGGATGCCCGAGCGGCGCGATCCCGACTTCCAGTTCGAAAGCGGGCGCGGTCTGCACCTTGTCGCCTCATTTTGCAGTGGGTGGGGGGTTCTGCCCGTTTTGCCCTCTGGAAAGCATGTCTGGGCTCGCTTCTTCTGATGTGTCCTCTTTGCGAGTCCCGTGCTCCGGGCGTGCGGTGGTCACACGGGCGAACTCGCGCGCATTCCTCGCGGATTCCCGTTGCGGCCCATCGAGTTGTCGGCGGGATCGGCGATATCGTGGGCAGAGCGCGGACGTTCCGCGTGGCGCAGCGGCCCCCGGACACCGTCTGGGCCGCGGGGAGCGACGAGTAGGGAGGCAGCGGCTGTGGACATAGCTCGTCTGAAGCGGGGGAGCGGTCCCACGGTGCGCCGTATGCTGCTCGGGTCCGAACTCCGCAAGTACCGCGAGGTCCGCGGGCTCACCCGCGGCGAGGCCGGCCACTACATCCGCGGTTCGGAGTCCAAGATCAGCCGGATGGAACTGGGGCGCGTGGGCTTCAAGGTCCGCGACGTCGAGGACCTGCTGAAGTTATACGGCGTCACGGACAAGGACCGCGTCCAGACCATGGTCAAGCTGGCGCGCGACTCCAAGAAACCGGGCTGGTGGCAGGAGTACGGCGATGCCCTGCCCAACTGGTTCCAGGTATACGTCGGCCTGGAGGAGGCCGCCACCCGGATCCGCGTCTACGAGGCGCAGTTCGTTCCCGGAATGCTGCAGACCGAGGACTACGCCCGCGCCGTCATCTCGGCAGGGCGCCCCATCTCCGAGGAGCTGCTTGAAGACCGGGTCGCGGTACGCATGCGGCGCCAGCGCCACATCGAGGACGACGCCACCGGCTGCAAACTGTGGGCCATCATCGACGAGGCCGCGGTGCGCCGTCCCGTCGGCGGCCCCGACATCATGCGCGGCCAGCTTGAGCGGCTGATCAAGTTGAGCGAGCGCCGCAACATCACCGTGCAGGTCGTGCCCTTCAGCGCCGGCGCGCACGCCGCCGAGGCCGGGTCGTTCACGATCCTGCGCTATCCCGACTTCGGGCTGTCCGACATCATCTATCTGGAGCAGCTCACCGGCTCGATGTGCCTGGACCGCCGCTCGGAGATCGACGCCTACACCATGGCCATGGAGCGGCTGAGCGTCATCGCCGAGCCGCCCAACAACACCACGGAGATCCTCAAGGACATGATCGACGACCTCAAGTAGGCGTCGTCGGAATGCGCGGAGCCCCGCAGTACGCCGACCGGAACGACCGGTGGGCCACGGGGCTCCGGAATGTCAGGGGCCGGTGCCGTCCGCCGAGTGGGTGTCGGGGGCGCCGGGCCGGACCGGCAGGAGGTCCTCAGCCGATCAGGTTGTCGAAGTCGCCGTCCTTGGCACCGTGGATGAGAGCGTCGATCTCGGCCTGCGTGTAAACGAGGGCGGGGCCGTCCGGGAAGCGCGAATTGCGCATCGCGATGGAGCCGTCGGTCAGCCGCGCCATTTCGACGCAGGCCCCCTGCGAGTTGCTGCGCCGGCTCTTCTGCCAGGTGGCGTCGTGGAGCTCGGTGGCCGCGATGCCGTTGTAGGCGCTCATGGAGACTCCTGGTTCTGTGGGGAGCGATTCGATGCACAGGCCGATGCACTGACCGATGCACGTGCATTAGCACCGTACTTTGAGCAGGATAGCGCACGTGCATCTCCCTGTCCGCCCCCTTGGCACAGGTTTCTCGTGGTCACCGGCTGTTCGGAACGGCTGAGGCCCGGATCCCCCGCCAGTGCGGGGATCCGGGCCTCAGTCCCATCGACCGCCGTCGCGGCGGAGGCGTCAGGAACAGCGCAGCGCCTCGCTGAGGGTGTCGAGGTTGGCGCGCATGAGGGAGGGGTAGTCGTCGCCCGCCGATGCGTCGGCGACGCCCTCGATGGGATCGAGCACCGCGGTCTCGGCCCCGGCCTCCTCGGCGATGGTTTCGGCGGCGCCGGAGTCGCTCAGCGGCTCGGTGAAGACCGTGGTGATGTCCTCCTCGCGTACGGTCTCGGCGATCTCGGCCAGGCGCCCGGGGGAGGGCTCGGAGTGGGAGTCCAGCCCGGCGGGGCTGATCTGGTGGAGGTCGTAGCGCGCGGCCAGGTAGCCGAACGCGCTGTGGCTGACGACGATGTCGCGGCTCTCGCACTCGGCCAGGCCCGTGGAGTACTCGGTGTCGATCTCGTCGAGCAGGCCGGTGACCGTCTCGGCGTTGTCGGCGTAGTCGGAGGCGTGTTCGGGGTCCACCTCGCCCAGCCGGTCCGCGAGGCCCTCGGCGGCTCGGGCGAAGCGCTCGGTGTCGAGCCACATGTGCGGATCCGGTTCGCCGGCGTCGTGACCGTGGTCGTGGGCGTCGCCGCTCTCGTTCGCGGCCTCGTCCCCACCGCTTCCGTGGTCGTCGTCGTGGCTGTCGCCTTCGCCGCCGTGGCCGTCCTCGTGGCCCTCGCCATCGCCGCCGTGTTCGTGACCGCCCGACTCGGCGTTCTCCTCCAGGGTGCGCAGCTCGACCAGCTCGGCGACGTCGAGGCCGTTGCCGCCCCCTTGGTCGGCGACGGCGTCGTCTACGGCCGGCTGCAGGCCGCCGATGTAGAAGGCGATGTCGGCGCTGCTCACGGTGCCGATCTGGCGCGGGCTGAGCTCCAGCTCGTGCGGGTCGGTGCCCGGATCCGCCAGGTTCTGGACCTCGACGCGGTCGCCGCCCACCTGCTCGGTCAGCCATTGCAGCGGATAGGCGCCGGTGGCCACGCTCAGCCGGTCGCCACCGCCGCCCTCGTCGTCCTGGCCGCCCCCTGCGCAGCCCGAGGCCGCCAGTACCCCGACCGCGCACAGCGCGGCCGCCTTGACACAACTCCGTCGTCCCATGGGCTCATCATGAGGAAAATGAAAATGGTTGTCAATTCAGGGGGTTATCGGGGGATACGCGTGGCATGTCCGAGTGGCGCGTGCGGCGGACGCGCCACTCGGCGGCTCGGCCGGCAGTGGTGGCGGCGCGTGCGGCGTCCTCAGGTGAACTCGGCGAACTTCTCGACGTCGTCGGTCTTGCCCGCTACCACGATGACGTCGCCCTTCTGCGGGACGGTGTCGGCGGTGGCGTAGGTGAACTGCTCGCCGTGGCGCTTGATGCACACCACGGTGATGCCGTGCTTGGTGCGCACCTTGGTCTCGCCGAGCGGGCGCCCGAGCAGCTCGCGCGGCGCGCGGGTCTTGCCCAGGGCGAAGTCCTCCTCGATCTCGACGTAGTCGAGCATCCGCCCCGAGACCAGGTGCGCCACGCGCTCGCCCATGTCGTGCTCGGGCAGCACCACGTGGTGGGCCCCGATCTGCTGGAGGATGCGCCCGTGCCGGCGGCTCGTGGCCTTGGCCCAGATGTGCGGCACACCCATGTCCACCAGGAGGGACGCCGCCAGGATGCTCTCCTCCAGGTGGGTCCCGATGCCCACCACCGCGCGGGTGAACTCGTGTGCGCCGATCTGGCGCAGCGCCTCGTCGTCGGTGGCGTCGGCGACCACGGTGTGGGTCAGCGATTCCGAGAAGGCCTGAACCAGTCGGGGGTTGGAGTCCATGCCCAGGACCTCCCAGCCGTGGGCGACCAGCTCCAGCGACAGGGAGCTGCCGAACCGCCCCAGCCCGATGACCAGGACTCGCTTGTCGTGGGGCCTGCTGCGCTGCACCATGTTCTCCGTCTCCTCGTCTGCGGCCCCCGCGGTGCGAGACCGCCTTAGCCGATGATCGGCCGCGACTCCGGGAGGTCGTAGCGCCGCGTGTGCTCGCGCAGTGCCAGCGCGGAGGCGAAGGTGATCGGACCGATGCGCCCGGCCAGCATGAGCACCACGAGCCACAACTGGGCCGCCGAGGGCAGATCGGCGGTGATCCCCGCCGACAGCCCCACAACCCCGGAAGCCGAGACTACCTCGAAGAGCACCCGATCGAGGCGGAACTCCGTGGCCACCAGGAGCGCGACGGTCGAGGCCACCACCACCGTCATCGACAGGAACAGCAGGCTCAGCGACTGGCGGATCACGCCCCTCGACAGCCGGCGGCCGAAGACGTGCACGCTGGGATGGCCGCGGATCTCCGCCCACACGACCAGGAAGATCACGGCGAGCGTCGCCACCTTGATCCCGCCGGCCGTACCCGCGCTGCCGTTGCCGACGAACATCAGCATCACGGTGACCAGCAGCGTCGACTGGTCCATCGCCCCTACGTCCAGGGTGTTGAACCCGCCGCTGCGCGGCATGATGCCGTGGAACGCGCCGTTGGCGAGCTTCTCCCAGGCGGTCATCGGGCCCAGCGTCGCGGGGTTGCCCCATTCCAGGGCCGTGACCGCCACGATGCCGGCGACGAACAGCAGCAGGGTGGTGGTCACGGTGAGCTTGGTGTGCAGCGTCCAGGCGCGCGGACGCGGCAGGTGGCGGGCCAGTTCCAGGAGCACGGGGAAGCCCAGGCCGCCCAGGATCGTGGCCAGCGCGACCGGCAGCAGGATGACGGGGTCGCCGGAGAACCGCGTCATGCTCTGGTCGTAGAGCGAGAGCCCGGCGTTGTTGAACGCCGAGACCGCGTGGAAGAGCCCGCTGTAGAGGGCCTCAAGCGGATCGATGCCGTGGCCCAGCCACATCCGCGGCACCAGGATCAGCGCGAGCACGGCCTCGCACACCAGACTGGCGCGCACGACCCTGCCGACGATGCCGCGGACGTCGCCGACCCGCAGGCTGCGGGTTTCGGCCTGCACTCCCAGCTGCATACGCAGCCCGAAGCGGTGGATCACCACCACGCCCAGTACCGAGGCCGCGGTCATGATGCCGATGCCGCCGATCTGGATGAGTACCGCCACCACGATCTCGCCGAAGACCGTCAGCTCCGAGCCGATCCCGATGACGCTCAGGCCGCACACCGCCAGCGCGGTGGTCGAGGTGAACAGCGCCTCGACGAAGGTCAGGCCGTCGCCCTCGGCGTGGGCGGCGGGCAGCAGCAGCACGGCGGCGCCCGCCAGGTCCACCACGACGAACAGCACGACGAACAACCGCGCGGGGCTGGAGGCCAAGGCCCTGCGCAGGTCGTCGGGCATCCGCGGGCGGGACAGGCGGCGCATCCGCCGAGCCAGCAGGCTGCGCACGCGCGGTCCGAGCGCGGGCGTCGAGTTCGCGTTCATCGTCGTCCTGTTGTAACGCCTCGGAGCCGCTGGGTGGTGGGGGATCCGGCCGCGGCCGGTGCGGGACGGGGGTGCGCTGTGCGGAGCTTCGTGCCGCGTCCCATGTAACCGCCTCGCCGGCGCGGCGGCCTATGCCGACCGAACGCGGCGTGTCGCACCCGCGCCGATCCTAGTGGCCGGCCGAGCCGGTCCGGCTCGGGGCGTCTGCGGCGCGTCTGCGGTAGTGCGCGCTGCGCACCCCCAGCACGCAGGCGGCCAGCACCGTCGCCAGGAACGAGGCCAGCAGCACGCCGGCCTTGGCGTCCTCCAGCACGTGCGGGTGATCGGCGAAGGACAGCTCGGTGATCAGCAGCGACACGGTGAAGCCGATGCCGGCCAGCAGCGCCATGCCGCAGATGTCGATCCAGCTGAGGGAGGGGTTCAGCTCGGCGCTGGTGATCTTGGTGGTGACCCAGGCTCCGCCGAAGATGCCCAGCAGCTTGCCGCCGACCAGGCCGGCGATGATGCCCACGGCCGCGCTGTCGGTGAAGATCGTGCCGAGTCCGGGGAAGGCCACGCCCGCCGACATCAGCGCGAAGATCGGGAGCACCAGGCTGTTGGACCAGGGCCGGACGATGTGCTCGGTGCCGTGGCTGGGGGAGTGGTGCTCGCCGGGCCCCTCCGTGGTGCGCATGAGCATGCCCATGGCGACGCCGGCGATGGTGGCGTGGATGCCGCTGGCGTGCATCAGCGCCCAGATGGCGAACGCCAGCGGGACGTAGATCACCCAGTTGGGCAGCTGTGAGCGGTTCAGCGCGGCCGCGGCGCCGCGGCCGCGCTGCAGGTAGCCGAAGACGGCCAGCAGCGCGACGGCCGCCAGCAGCGGCGGAAAGGAGAGGTGGTCGGTGTAGAAGACGGCGATGACGACGATGGCTCCCAGATCGTCGACGATCGCCAGCGTCAGCAGGAACGTACGCAGCGCGGGCGGCAGGAAGCGCCCGACCACCGCCAGGATGGCCACGGCGAAGGCGATGTCGGTGGCCATCGGGATGCCCCAGCCGCGCAGCGCGTCACCCTGGCCGAAGTTGATCGCGGCGTAGATCGCGGCGGGCACGACCATGCCGCACAGCGCGGCGACGATGGGCAGCATCGCGCGGCGCGGGTTGCGCAGCTCGCCGTGGACGAACTCCTGCTTGAGCTCGTTGCCGACGACGAAGAAGAAGATCGCCAGCAGCCCGTCGGCGGCCCACTGCTCCAGGGACAGGTGCAGGTGGAGGCTCTCGGGGCCGAAGGCGAAGACGCGGATGGCTTCGTAGGAGTGGCTCCAGGGGGAGTTCACCCAGACGAGTGCGACGACTGCGCCGGCGATGAGGAGGAACCCGCTGACGACGTCCTCGCGCAGGGAGTCGCCGATTCTCCGCAGGCGGTCGGGCATGTGTCGTGTCTCCCCCACAGGCTGGCTCGCACCTTTCGTACGCCGTCTCGTATCGCCGACCGCGGGCCCGGCGCGCTGTGCGGTGCGCGGCCGACGATGTGAAGCCCTGGGGCGCACGACCGAGATCGCCTGAGCCCGAGCGCTGACTTTGCCAGATATTCGGGCGCTTTGTCCAGGTCAGAAGCTGTTGAGTCGTTTTCGCGAAGGTCCGCGGCGGTACCTCACCAGCACTCGGCCACCCATCCGGTGATGTGCATCACGCGTGGCGTGCTCCCTCGTGGTCGACGTGTCCGGCGGGCTCCAGTTGCAGTGTGGAGTGCTCGACGTCGAAATGTCCGGACAGACACGCGTGGAGGTCGTCGAGGACGCGGCCGGCGTCGGCGAGCAGCCGCTCCTCGACCACCACGTGCGCCGACATGACCGGAATGCCCGAGGTGATCGTCCAGGCGTGCAGATCGTGGACGTCGATGACTCCGGACTGGCGCATCAGGTGGTCGCGCACCTCTTCCAGATCCACGTGCCGCGGGGTGGACTCCAGCAGCACGTGCACCGCCTCGCGCAGCAGCGCCCAGGCGCGGGGCACGATCACCGCGGCGATGCCCAGCGAGATCAGCGAGTCGACGTGCTCCCAGCCGGTAATCCAGATGACGGCGCCGCCGACGAGCACCCCGATGGAGGCGAGCGCGTCGCCCATCACCTCCAGGTAGGCGCCGCGCACGTTGAGGCTCTGACCCTGTCCGGCGCGCAGCACCAGCAGCGCGACGATGTTGGCAGCCAGGCCCAGTCCCGCCACGGCCATCACCCACGGGCCCGCCACCGGGTGCGGATCGAACAGGCGACGCACCGCCTCGTAGGCGATGAAGCCGCACAGCGCGAACAGGGCCAGGGCGTTGACGGCGGCGGCCAGGATCTCGGCCCGCTGCATCCCGAACGTGCGCTCGGCGCTGGCCGGGCGGTTGGCGATCCAGATGGCCGACAGCGCCAGCACGACTCCGAAGGAGTCGGTGACGGTATGGCCGGCGTCGGCGAGCAGCGCCAGGCTGCCCGAGAAGGCGGCACCGATCAGCTGCACCACGGCCACCGAGACCATCAGCGCCAGCGCGATCGTCAGGCGGCCGCGGTTGGCGGTGGCGGCGGTGGTGCGGCCGTGACCGTGGCCGTGGCTGTGTCCGTGGACCATGCCCCTGTCCGTCCCCCCGGTACTCGACTGCTGCGCACGGTGCTTCAGTGCCCGCCGGTGCGGCCCGGCGCGCCGACTGTTCAGCCCTCACTGTTTATACAGTCTAGGCTTTCGATACAGCAACTGCTGTAAAATGGTTTTCATGTTGACCTCCGAGCAGCGTCTCGCCGCGATCCAGCGCCTGGGCCGGGCGCTGGCCGACCCCACCCGCTGCCGCCTCCTGCTCGCTCTCCTCGACGGCCCCGACTACCCGGCCCGGCTCGCCGACCAACTCGGCCTGACCCGCCAGAACGTCTCCAACCACCTCGCCTGCCTGCGCGAGTGCGGACTGGTGACCACCTCCGCGCGCGGCCGCCAGGTCAGTTACGAACTGGTCGACGAATCGCTCGTCCACGCCCTCGACGACCTGCTGCGCGTGGTGTGGGGCGTGGCCGACGAGCACGTGCCCCCGGGCGAGAGCACTCCGGTCCCCGCCGGCTGATCACCGGGCCGCCCCCGCGGGCCGCCCAGATCCCCGGCCGCGCGTCTCCGCCGCCGTCCGCCGGCTCCGTCGCGCAGCGTGCCCCCGCCGGTTCCACCGCGGGTTGGCCGATAGCGGCCCGTGTGCTTCCGCGCCGCCCGTCGGTGCCGCCCTCCGCTGACGCCCTCCCCGCTCAGGCGGGTCGGGGAGACCCTGACAAGCCCCTGACAGATCCCTGACAGCCACCTGATGTTGACTCACTCACGGTGAATTCGGCCTAAGTCGCGACGTATCGTGGATCTCGCGTGCCCGCCAACACCCGTGCGGATCCCGTGCCGAAGACCGCACGGCACACGGCCTTTCAGGGCCAAATACTCATCGCACCGTCCGCCGCTCGTCGAAGCCGACGCGGTGCCGTTTGCAGCGCGAGAAGCCATTCCCGAGGAGTAACGACTCTCATGTCCGAATCAGCCAAGTGCGCTCTTGGCGTCCCATCCGGCCTTTCCCCACGAACGGGCGCGCAGCGGGTTAGGAGGGCGGCGTGAACCGGCTAGCACGGCTTTCCCTCGGCAACCGGGCGCTGATCCTGCTCATCACCCTGGCTGCCGTGGTTTTCGGCACGCTCGCGGCGCTCAACACCCAGCGCGCGCTGATGCCCGCCCTGGACGTCCCGATGGTGATGGTCAACGCCCAGTACCAGGGCGCCTCCCCCGAGGTCGTCGAGAGCGAGGTCGCCGAGCCGCTGGAGCAGGCGGTTCAGGGCGTCCCCGGCGTCGTCAGCTACACCTCCACCTCCCAGACCGGATCGGTGCAGGTCACCGCCGAGTTCGACTACGGCGACGAAAGCGACGCCGTCGTGCGCGACGTGCAGCAGGCCGTCGACCAGGCCGAAGCCATGCTGCCCGACGACGTCGACCCCTCCGTCATGGCCTTCGGCACCGACGACATCCCCGTCGTGATGCTGGCCGCCGGAGCCGGCGACGGCGATGCGCAGGCCCTGGCCGACCCGCTTGAGGAGCAGGTCGTTCCCGAGCTGGAGTCCATCGACGGCGTGCGTGCCGCCCAGGTCACCGGCGTACGCGAGTCCTCGGTCGTCGTCACCCCCGACGACGACGCCTTGGAGGACGAGGGGCTGAGCGTCGGCGACATCAGCGGCGCGCTGGAGGCCAGCGGCAACCTCACCCCCGGCGGCGACATCGCCCAGGACGGCGAGTCGCTGACCGTCACGACCGGCGGCAAGCTGCAGTCGGTCGAGGAAGTCGAGGACGTCTGGGTCACGCCCGGCGGAGGCGGTGCCTCCCAGGGCGGAGCCGGAGCCGGCGGGGCCGCCGCGTCCGGCGGAGCCGGTGCCGGTGCCGGAGCCGGCGCGGGCATGGCCGGCGCCCAGGCCGCCCCCGACCCGGTGCGCCTGAGCGAGGTGGCCGACGTCGAGAAGCGCATGGACGAGGCCTCCAGCATCACCCGCACCGACGGCAAGCCCAGCCTCGGCGTGATGATCACCAAGACCCCGGACGGCAACACCGTCGACATCTCCGAGTCCGTGCAGGGCTCGATCGACGAGATCGAGCCGATGCTCGGGGAGAACGCCGAGATCACCGTGGTCTTCGACCAGGCGCCCTTCATCAACGACTCCATCGTCGCGATGGCCGAGGAAGGCGGGCTGGGCCTGCTCTTCGCCGTCGCCGTGATCCTGGTGTTCCTGCTGTCGATCCGCTCGACGCTGGTCACGGCCGTGTCCATCCCGGTCTCGCTGCTTGTGGCCATGCTGGGCGTGCAGGCGTTCGGGTACTCGCTCAACCTGCTGACCCTGGGCGCGCTCACCGTCGCGGTCGGGCGCGTCGTCGACGACTCCATCGTCGTACTCGAGAACATCAAGCGGCACATGGCCTACGGCGAGGAGAAGTTCACCGCCGTCTACACCGGGGTCAAGGAGGTGGCCACGGCCATCACCTCGGCCACGCTGACCACCATGGCGGTCTTCCTGCCGATCGGCTTCGTCGGCGGCCAGGTCGGCGAGCTGTTCCGGCCCTTCGCCATGACCGTCAGCCTCGCCCTCGGCGCCTCGCTGCTGGTGTCGCTGACGATCATCCCGGTGCTGGCCTACTGGTTCCTGCGTCCGCGCCTGGTCCCGCCCGAGGAATTGGAGCGGGTCAAGGCCGAGGAGCACCAGCGCGAACTGCGCACCCCGCTGCAGCGGATGTACCTGCCCGTCATCCGCTGGTCGACCCGGCACCGCATCACCACGCTGGCGGCCTCGCTGCTCATCCTCGTCGGTACGGTTTTCGCCAGCGGCTTCCTGCAGACCAACTTCCTGGGCAATCAGGGGCAGAACACCTACGCCGTCACCCAGGAGCTGCCGCAGGGCACCTCGCTGCAGGTGGCCGACGACGAGGCGAAGAAGGTCGAGGACGCCCTCGAAGGGCTGTCGTGGGTGGAGTCCTACCAGTCCTCCATCGGCGGCGGCGCCGCCGGCGGCATGGGCGCGATGATGGGCGGCAGCGCCGACAGCATCAGCTACACCATCACCGCCGACCCCGACCAGGACCAGACGGTGCTGGAGGACCGCCTGCGCCAGGCCCTCGACGACGTCGAGACCGACACCGAGCTGCGCGTCAACGCGGCCGGTGCGGCGGGCGGAAGCGCGCTGGAGGTCCAGGTCCGTGCCGACGACCGCGAGACGCTGGAAGAAGCCGCCGACACCGTCGAAGGCGCGGTTCGCGACATCCCCGGTGCGGCCGACGTCGAGAACAGCATCACCGCCTCCAAGCCCGCGCTGGAGGTCGACGTCAACGGCGAACAGGCCGCCGAGGAAGGCCTCACCGAGGGCGCCATCGGCCAGGCCGTCTCCCAGGCGTTCCGCGGCTCCAACGTCGGATCCGCCACCATCGACGGCACCCGCCACGACATCGTGGTCCGCGACGTCTCCAAGCCGACCAGCGTCTCGGACCTGGAGAACCTGGAACTTCCGGGCGCCGACGGCACCGTCGACCTCGGTGAGGTGGCCGACGTCGAGGAGGTCATGCAGGCACCGGAGCTGACCCGCTCCGACGGTGTGCGCAGCGCGACCATCTCGGCCTCGCCCACCGCCGACGACCTGGGCGCGGTCACGACCGAACTGACCCAGAAGCTGGACGGGCTGGACCTGCCCCAGGGGGCCACCGCCGACATCGGCGGCGTCAGCTCCGACCAGTCCGAGGCGTTCACCCAGCTGGCGATCGCCATGCTGGCCGCGATCGCCATCGTGTACCTGATCATGGTGGCGACCTTCAAGAGCCTCATGCAGCCGCTGATCCTGCTGGTCTCGATCCCGTTCGCGGCCACCGGCTCCATCGGCCTGCTGCTGCTCACCGGCCAGCCCATGGGACTGGCGGCGCTGATCGGCATGCTGATGCTCATCGGCATCGTCGTCACCAACGCCATCGTGCTGATCGACCTGATCAACCAGTACCGCGACGAGGGTATGGACCTGCGCGAGGCGGTCGTCGAAGGCTCGCGGCACCGGCTGCGGCCTATCCTGATGACCGCCCTCGCCACCGTCGGCGCCCTGACACCGATGGCGCTGGGGATCACCGGCGGCGGGGCGTTCATCTCCCAGCCGCTGGCCATCGTGGTGATCGGCGGTCTGATCACCTCGACGCTGCTCACGCTGGTACTGGTGCCGGTCCTCTACACCATGTCCGAGGGCCGCAAGGAGCGCCGTGCGGCACGGCGCCAGGCCAAGCGCGAGGCGGCGCTGGAGAAGGCCCGCCAGAAGGCCGAGCAGGAGCGCACCCCGGCCGAGTCCGGCGCCGACGCGGGCGGCGGCTCCACGGCCTGAGTCCTCAGCAGGCATCCGAGTGCAGTGCGGCCGCCGCGGGAGCTTCCCGCGGCGGCCGCCGCGTTCGGGGAGAGGATGTACCGTGTGCCCGCCCCGTCGCCTGCCGGCCCCACTCGGGCGCTGCGCGCCGCCTGTCCGTCCGGCGTCGTCCGCGACCACCCTCAGCCGGCGTCCTTCCGGACGCGTATTGTCGGTGGCCGGAGTGCTGATTTGTGATCGAGCCCCCACGAAAGGCAAGCTGCAGACATGGAAAGCAAGGACAACGACCTCGACGCGCTCGTCCGCGAGGAACTCGGCGATGAGCCGTCCCAGGAAGCCAAGGACTACGCGCGCGAGCTCTACGAGAAATACCGTCTGCCCAGCACGCCTCCTGAAACCGAGGAGGACGCCTAGTTCATGGGCTTTCGCCCAGCCAGTCGCCCGACCTGCCGACCGAGCTCCAGACGACCGGGGTCTCCCCGAGCGGGAGGCCCTTCGTCATGTGCGGGCAGGCCGCAGAGAAGGCGGCGGCCGGGCGTCGCCTGAGGGCGCGTCCGACTTTCGAGCACGGTCCTCAGGCCGGGCGCCGGGCGGCGCTTACTCGGTCGGGGACGCGGGCGCGCCCCCAGGTGCGTCTTCTTCGTGCCATACCAGCTCGAACCACACCAGTCGGCCCAGTCCGTCGGGCCGGGGCTCCGAGCCCCACGTGGCGGCGAGGGCGTCGACCAGATCCAGGCCGCGCCCGTGCTCGCTGGTGTCGTAGGGATCCCGGTGCTGGGCCTGCGGATGTTCGGGGCTGCCGAGGTCGCGGACCTCCACCCGTGCCCACCCCGCCGCGAGATCCACGGTGACCTCGAACTTCCCGCCGGGCATCCCTGACGCGCTGTGCGTGACGGCGTTGGTGGCGACCTCGCTGGTGAGGAGGGTGGCGGTGGTCAGTTCGGGAGACGGGCCCAGCATCCGCTCGACGAAGCGCCGCGCATGCTGGATCTGACTGGCGAGCCCGGGAAACCGGCGCCGCGCGAGCGGGCCGCGTGCCCCGGGTGCGGATGGCGGTTGACGCTCTTCCATGGTCTGGGCCGTATCGGTGGACGGACGGTCTCTGCCCGCCTCGACGGGCGGGGTACGCGGGCCTGTTCGGCCTTGCGGTCCCGCCGTAGGGGTGTCGGGCATGCGGGTCTCACTCCCCTTGGGCGTTGGGGCGCGCCACGCCGCGAACGTGCCGCGGTGACGTTGAGCGGCGCCTGCTGCCGCGAGCGTTCGTGCCCGTCGACGGGTCACGACGCACAGGAAACGGGCGCGATGATCGCTCATCGGGTCGTTGTCGTGCGGTGTGCGGGGATCGGTGGAGCCGAACCTCACAGCCTCTGAGGTCACGTCCGTCGCCAGAATACGCGGGCCGGTCCCCGGCGGGACAGGTGGGGGTGGTATGTCCCTCGATACGCTCCGTGCGCCTCTTGTTCCGCCCTGTTCTCAGAAGGGCGCGACCGGACCGGGATTCGGGCGATGGTTCCGGGCGGAAAGCGGGTAAGAAAACCCGCGATGCGAAGCACCTCGGCCCCGGGCCCGCCGCACCTCCGCGCAGGATCGCCGCCCCGGCGCAGCCGCCCTGACGACCGTGCCCGCGACGGTCCTCGCCGCCCGCCGCAGGCCTCGATGCGACCGGGGCCCCGTGGCACGGGCAGCCGCAGCTGTGCCGAGGAGTTGGCGGGTCGTTCACGACGGATTCACACCGCTGATCGACTCATTCGCCATGGTCATCAAGGCCGGGCGCTACCCGCCCGTCCGGCCGACCCTTCGCGGTCCGGTGCGCTGCCCGCGATCACTCCGCGCGCCGAGCCGACGGTCATCCCCGCACTCCACAGGAGGACCCAGTGCCGCAATCCGCGCCCCGACGCCGTTCACTGCCGCTGATCGAACCGGTCGGCGGCGGCCGGTCGCGCCAGACCTGCCGCTTCCGCTGCGGGGACGCCTGCTTCCACCAGGCCCCCAACACCAGTGACAACACCTATTTCGGCGATGTCGCCACCGCCGCGCTCTCGCGCCGCAACGTCCTGCGTGCGGGCGCCGTGGGCGCCGGCGCGACCGCCGCGGCAGGGCTGGGCGGCATGGCGCCGGCCCTCGCCGCGCCGGGAAACGGCCGCGGCCGCGGCAACCCCCGACTGAAGTTCGAGGGCATCGAGCCCGGAACCGGCGATGCAGTGGAGGTCCCCAACGGCTATAAGCAGCGCGTCGTCGTCCGCTGGGGCGACCCGGTGCTGCCCGGTGCCCCGGAGTTCGATTTCACCGCCCAGACCGCCGAGGCCCAGGCCAAGCAGTTCGGCTACAACTGCGACTACGTCGGCTTCCAGTCCCTGGACCGCGACCGCGGGCTGCTGTGGGTCAACCACGAGTACACCAACGAGAACCTGATGTTCGCGGGCTACACCGACGGCAACGACGCCGACCCGGAGCAGATCAGCATCGCCATGGCCGCCCACGGCGGTTCGATCGTGGAGATCCGCCGCGAGGACGAGGGCCGCGGGCGCGGGCGCGGCAGGAGCACCGGCGGCTGGCGGCTCTCCCAGGGCAGGCGCCGCTTCAACCGCCGCATCACCGCCTCCACCCCCATGGAGCTGACCGGCCCCGCAGCAGGCGACGAACTGCTGCGCACCGAGGCCGACCCCGACGGCACACGCGTGCTGGGCATGCTCAACAACTGCGCCGGCGGCATGACTCCCTGGGGCACGATCCTCACCTGCGAGGAGAACTTCCACCAGTACTTCGTCGGCGGCGAGGAGGCCCCCGAGGACGCCAAGCCGGCCATGGCCCGCTACGGCATCCCCACCGAGGGCGACACCCGCTCGGGCAACCGCCGCTTCGACAGGGTCGAGGAGCGCTTCGACCTCTCCCGCCACCCCAACGAGGCCAACCGCTTCGGCTACGTCGTCGAGATCGACCCCTACGACCCCGACTCCACGCCCAAGAAGCGCACCATGCTCGGCCGCTTCAAGCACGAGGGCGCCAACCACCGCACCACCCGTGACGGCCGCATCGCGGTCTACCTGGGCGACGACGAGCGGTTCGACTACATCTACAAGTTCGTCAGCAAGGGCCGCTACCGCAAGGGCTCGCGGCGCGGAAACAGCGGGCTGCTGGACTCGGGCACGCTGTACGTCGCCAAATTCCGCGGCGACAGCCCCGAGAAGGAGATCGACGGCTCCGGCGAACTGCCCTCCGACGGCGCGTTCGACGGGTGGGGCGAGTGGATCCCGCTGTGCAGCGACTCCGAGAGCTTCGTCGAGGGCTTCTCGGTGGCCGAGGTGCTCGTGCACACCCGCCTGGCGGCCGACAAGGCCGGCGCCACGAAGATGGACCGTCCCGAGGACATCGAGGCGAGCCCGGCCACCGGCAAGATCTACTGCGCGCTGACCAACAACAGCGCCCGCGAGCCCGGCCAGGCCGACGAGCCCAACCCGCGCGGCCCCAACCGCTACGGCCACATCCTGGAGATCACCGAGCGGCACGGCGACGCGGCGGCCACCAGGTTCCGCTGGGACGTGCCGATCGTCTGCGGCAACCCCGAGGACGAGGGCACCTACTTCGCCGGCTACGACAAGTCCAAGGTCACGGCGATCTCCTCGCCGGACAACCTGACCTTCGACCGGCAGGGCAACCTGTGGATCTCCACCGACGGCATGGCGTGGGGTAACGACGGGCTGTTCGCCGTTCCCATGGAGGGCAAGCACAAGGGCCACCTGAAGATGTTCGCCCGAGTGCCCAACGGCGCCGAGTGCTGCGGCCCGCTGATCACCGAGGACCAGAAGACGGTGTTCATCGCTCCCCAGCACCCCGGTGACGGGGGCAGCTACGACGACCCGCAGAGCACCTGGCCCGACCACAACGGCTTTCCGCGCCCCTCGGTGGTGTCGATCTGGCACAGCCGCGGCAAGGACATCGGCAGCTGAGGGGTTCCCGGCCGCCGCCGGAACCGGATCGCGCCGCGGCCGGTGCCCGCCCCTGGTGCGGGCATCGGCCGCCGGACTGTGCGGGGCGCGGGGCCGGGCGGCGCCGGGCGCGCATCCGTCTGGATCGGCGCGGCGGGAGAGCGGCGGTGGGATGATGGGGCACATGGTGCGAGAGAACGACATACCCCGACTCGACGTCCCCAGCTCCGGTGTCCACAGGGCCGAAGCCGAGCGCTACGACGGGCGGATGCCCTACCGGCGCACCGGGCGCAGCGGCCTGGACCTGCCCGAGGTCTCGCTCGGCCTGTGGCAGAACTTCGGCGACGACCGCCCGCTGGAGACGCAGCGCGCCATCCTGCGGCGCGCCTTCGACCTCGGAGTGACCCACTTCGACCTGGCCAACAACTACGGGCCGCCCCCGGGTGCGGCCGAGCTGAACTTCGGCCGGATCCTGCGCGAGGACTTCCGCGCCTACCGCGACGAGTTGGTGATCTCCACCAAGGCGGGTTACGAGATGTGGCCCGGCCCCTACGGCAGCGGCGGCGGCTCCCGGAAGTACCTGCTGGCCAGCCTGGACCAGTCGCTGGCGCGCATGGGCCTGGACCACGTCGACATCTTCTACAGCCACCGGTTCGACCCCCACACCCCGCTCGAAGAGACGATGGGGGCGCTGGCCACCGCCGTGAAGTCGGGCCGGGCGCTGTATGCCGGTATCTCCTCCTACTCCGCCGAGCGCACCGCCGAGGCCGCCGCGCTGCTGCGGCAGATGGGCGTGCCGCTGCTGATCCACCAGCCCTCGTACTCGATGGTCAACCGCTGGATCGAGGACCAGGCCCTGCTGGACACCCTGGAGAGCGAGGGCGCGGGCTGCATCGTGTTCTCGCCGCTGGCCCAGGGACTGCTGACCGGCCGCTACCTGCAGGGCGTGCCCGAGGGCTCGCGCGCCAGCCGCGCCGGCTCGTTCTCGCGGGAGTGGCTGGCCGAGGGCAACCTGGAGCGCGTGCGCGCGCTCGACGACGTGGCGCGGCAGCGCGGACAGACGCTGGCTCAGCTGGCGATCAGCTGGGTGCTGCGGGATCGGCGGATGACCTCGGCGCTGATCGGCGCCAGCAGTGTCGGGCAATTGGAGGACAGCCTGGAGGCGGTGCGCGCGCCGGCGCTGACCGATGCGGAGTTGGCCGAGATCGACAGGTATGCGGTGGATCTGGGGGTCAACATCTGGAAACCCTCAAGCGAGCACTGAGCGGGTTGCGCGTTCGCGCGCCGAGACCGCACCCGGTGGCCAGGTTCGCCGTTCGCTGCGGTTGAGCGCCGGCGAAGGCGTCGGCGGTCGGACGCGGGGCCCGAGAACCGCTACCGCGGGCCGCGTCGGGCGACGGCAGCCCGTATGGGCAGGTCGCCCGGCCCGGCCCGCGGTGGCAACCGCGGCATGCGCCGGCGAGCGGCGCACGGTCGCGTCGATTGCCCGCTGTGTCATTCCCATCACCGAGCGTTTCATGGGGAGTTACTATCCTCCCGGGCAGCGCGGTGCTAGGGAGGAAAGCAACTCCCCGTTGTGCTTTCTTGATGCGTCGGTAACCCTGCAGTGTCCGAAAACAGCCCAAACTCGTGTGAATTCGGATCACTGACCGTGAATCGGATGTAAGCGGGATGCGTTCGCCGCCGAGAGCCGACCCTCCGGCACGAACCGGCACCCCTCTCTTGCGCCGACTGCATCTGTGTGACCACGTCGCATACGGGCGGGCATGCGGATACGCGACGATTCACCGCGGTTGTTCCGAGACACGTCCGTCCGGACCACAGGTAGGGGCATCAGTTGGCGAAGTTCTTGATCAGGCGGTTGTTGAGTTACCTGGTCCTGATCTTTCTGGCGTCGAGCATCGCCTACCTGATCGCAGCGAGCACGCTCGATCCGCGGGGCCACTTCGAGCAGATGCAGCCGCCCCCCAGCGACCAGGCGATCGAGAAAGAGCTGAACAAGCTCAATCTCAACGACGAGACGCCGCTGGCGGAGCGCTACGCCACCTGGGCCACCGGCGTGGCCACAGCCGACTTCGGCCGCACCATCAAGGACCAGAGCGTCAACGAGAACATCGCCCGCAAGGCCGGCGTCTCGCTGCGACTCATCGTGGCCGGGACCCTGATCGGCGCGACCCTGGGCGTGGCCATGGGCGCCTACGCCGCTGTGCGCCAGTACGGCAGGTTCGACCGCGTCACCACCGTCGCCGCGTTCTTCCTGCTGGCGGTGCCGGCCGTCGTCGTAGCCGTGATCCTGCAGGTCTCGGCGGTGTGGCTGAACGACGTCAGCGGCATGCGCTTACTGGAGTACGGCGGCGAGTACAGCCCCAATCTGCAGGCCGGGTTCTGGGGAACGCTGGCCGACCGCGTCCAGCACGCGATCCTGCCGACCCTGGCCCTGTCGCTCTCCCTGTTCGCCGCGTTCAGCCGCTACCAGCGCAACATGATGCTCGACGTGCTCGGATCGGACTTCGTGCGCACCGCCATGGCCAAGGGCCTCACACGCCGCGCCGCCATGATCAAGCACGCCCTGCGCACCGCGCTGATCCCCACCATCACCTACTTCACCTTCACGTTCGGCATCCTGATCGCCAACGCCACCTTCACCGAGAAGATCTTCGGCTGGCACGGCATGGGCGCATGGGTCGTGGACTCCATCGCCACCCAGGACGTCAACGCGGTCGCGGCCGTCACCTTCTTCATGGCGGTCTGCGTCATGGCCGCGTCCTTCCTGTCCGACGTGCTCTACGCATGGCTGGACCCCCGGGTGCGGGTGAGCTGACCGTGAGCCGCATCCGCTTCTCCGGCACTTCGCCGACCCGGTCCCGCCTGTCCCCGCTCACCGTGTTGGAGAACACCCCATGAGCTTGTCCGTCGAGCGCGAGGCGACCGCACCCGAGGCCGCCACGCCGATCTCCGGCCGGTGGTCGTCCCTGGTCAAAGAGCTGCTGGCCACCCGGCGGGTGATGATCGGGCTTGTGATCATCCTCGGGCTGATCGCCATGGCCTGGATCGGTCCGCTGCTCAGCCCGTGGGAGTTCGACGAGCGCGACTTCGGCGCCTTCCGCAGCCCGCCCAGCGCCGACCACTGGTTCGGCACCGGCAGCACCGGGCGCGACATGTTCCACCTGACGATGGTCGGCCTGCAGAAGTCCATCCTCATCGGGCTGTGCGCCGCGCTGTTCACCACGGTGATCGCCGCGCTGGTGGGTGCGTTCGCCGGCTACTTCCTCGGTCTGGCCGACCGCGGCCTGATGTGGGTGACCGACCTCTTCCTGGTCCTGCCGCAGTTTCTGATCCTGGCCATCCTCTACCCGCTGCTGCGCGACAGCGGCTGGCTGGTGTTCGTCGTCCTGCTTGCCTGCCTGATGTGGATGGTCACCGCCAAGATGGTGCGCGGCATGACCATCTCCCTCAAGGAGCGCGAGTACGTACTGGCGGCGCGCTACATGGGCGTCAGCCACGCTCGGATCATCCTGCGCCACATCCTGCCGAACATGTCCTCGCTGCTGATCGTGGACGCCACCATCAACGTCAGCTCCGCCATCATCCTGGAGACCGCGCTGTCCTACTTCGGATTCGGCATCCAGCCGCCGGACGTCACCCTCGGCTCGCTGATCGCCGAGGGGGCGCGCCAGGCCCTGGCCTTCCCGTGGACGTTCTGGTTCTGCACCGGGCTGCTCATCGTGCTCGTGCTCGCCGTCAACCTCGTCGGCGACGGGCTGCGCGACGCCCTGGACCCGCACTCCAAGAGCAGGACCTAAGAGGGGGATTCTAACCGCAATGACCGCAACCAGCGGCACCGCCGCCGAGCAGGAGCAGACCGGTGCGGGCCCCGGGCCCGACCGCGCCGAGCCGGCGGTCTTCGAAGTCAGCGACCTCGAGGTCTCCTTCCCCGGCGGGCGGGGCAATGCCGACGTCACCGCGGTCCGCGGCGTCAGCTACGAAGTCCGCCGCGGCGAGATCCTGGGCATCGTCGGCGAGTCCGGGTCGGGCAAGTCGGTCTCCTCCCTGGCCGCGATCGGGCTGCTGCCCGACTACGCGCGGGTCTCGGGCTCCATCCGCCTGCACGGCGAGGAGCTGCTCGGCCTCGACGACCGCACCATGGCCAAGAAGCGCGGCCGGGCCGTCTCCATGGTCTTCCAGGACCCGCTGTCGGGGCTGACGCCCGTCTACACCGTGGGCGACCAGGTCGCCGAGGCGGTGCAGGTGCACAACCCCCAGACCTCCCGCGAGGCGGCCCAGAAGCGCGCCGTCGAACTGCTCACCCTGGTGGGCATCCCCGACGCCGAGCGCCGCCGGCGGTCCTTCCCGCACGAGTTCTCCGGTGGCATGCGCCAGCGCGTCATGATCGCCATCGCCATCGCCAACGACCCCGACGTCATCATCTGCGACGAGCCCACCACCGCGCTCGACGTCACCATCCAGGCCCAGATCCTCGAAGTGCTCAAGACGGCCCAGCGCGAGACCGGCGCCGCCATCGTCATGATCACCCACGACCTGGGGGTGGTCGCGGGCCTTGTGGACCGTGTGCAGGTCATGTACGCGGGCCGGCTGGTGGAGACCGGCGCCGTCGACGACGTCTACTACAACACCCGCATGCCCTACACCATGGGCCTGCTCGGGTCGGTACCGCGTCTTGACCAGGACGAGAAGACGCCCCTGATCCCGATCAAGGGGAACCCGCCCAGCCTCACCGACATGCCGCCCGGCTGCCCGTTCGCGCCGCGCTGCCCCATCGCGGTCCCCGAGTGCGACGCCGCCGAGCCGCCGCTGGAGCGGGTCGGCGGCGCAGGCCACCGCGCGGCGTGCATCCGCGCCGGCGAGATCGAGGCCAACGCGTGGACCGCCCGAGACGTCTACCCGGTCAGCGAGATCGAGCGGAACCCGGTGTCGCAGGTTCCGCGCGCCGACCGCGAGACCGTCCTGCGCGTCGACGACCTGGCCAAGCACCACCCCCTGATGCGGGGCGCGCTGTTCAAGCGCCGGGTGGGCACGGTCTACGCCGTGGACGGGCTGACCTTCGACGTCCGCGAAGGCGAGACGCTGGCGCTGGTGGGGGAGTCCGGGTGCGGCAAGTCCAGCACCCTGATGGAGATCCTCAGCCTGGACCAACCGCAGCAGGGCACCGTGGAGGTGCTGGGCAAGCGCTCGGGCCGGATGTCCAACCGCGAGCGCATGCAGGTGCGGGGCGACGTCCAGGTCGTCTTCCAGGACCCCATGAGTTCGCTGGACCCGCGCATGCGGGTCTTCGAGATCATCGCCGAGCCGCTGCACACCCACGGCTACTCCAAGGAGCGGGTGCGCTCCCGCGTGCTGGAGCTGATGGAGCTGGTCGGGCTGGACCGCTCGGCGGTCACCCGTTCGCCCGCGGAGTTCTCCGGCGGCCAGCGGCAGCGCATCGGCATCGCCCGCGCGCTGGCGCTGGAGCCCAAGCTCCTCGTGCTGGACGAGCCGGTCTCCGCGCTGGACGTGTCCATCCAGGCCGGGGTGATCAACCTGCTGGAGGAGCTCAAGGCACGGCTGGGGCTCTCCTACCTGTTCGTGGCGCACGACCTGTCGGTGGTGCGCCACATCGCCGACCGCGTGGCGGTGATGTACCTCGGCAAGATCGTGGAGATCGGCGACGTGCAGTCGATCTACCGGCGGCCCACGCACCCTTACACCAAGGCGCTGCTCTCGGCCATCCCACTGCCGGACCCGGAGAAGGAGCGGCGGCGCGAGCACGTCGTGCTCCAGGGCGATCTGCCCAACCCGGCGGACCCGCCGTCCGGATGCCGCTTCCGTACCCGGTGCCAGAAGTTCGCGGTCCTCAGCGAGGAGGACCGCTCCACCTGCCGGGAGCGCGAGCCGGAGCTGCGGCACCGGGTCGAGGGGGCGGCCGACCAGGCCGCCGCCTGCCACTACGCGGACACGGAGGCGTCGTCTTGACCGTCCGTGCACCCACCCACCGGATCCCCCCGAGAACAGACCAGTGAGGAGAACCCCGTGCGAATAAAGCGCGCCGCCAAGGTCGGCGCCTCGCTTGCAGCCCTGGTCCTGGCGGCCAGCGCCTGCGGCGGTGGCGGCGAGGACGATCAGAACGAGGAAACGCTCGCCGACATCCCGGCCATCGACATCAACGAGAAGGACCGCTCGGAGCTGAAGGACGGCGGGCAGTTCGTCTGGGGGCTGAACAGCTACCCCTCCCAGTACCAGGCGAACCACACGCAGGGCAACGAGATGAACGCGACGCGCATCCTCAACGCGGTCATGCCCCGCGCCCACAACTACGACGAGAAGGGCCAGCCGCACCCGGACGAGGACTACGTCCTCTCCAGCGAGGCCAGCGACGACGGCTCCACTGTCACCCTGGAGCTGAACCCCGACGCCGTGTGGTCCAACGGCGAGCCGATCACCTGGAAGGACTACCAGGCCCAGGCCGAGACCGCCGGAGGGCACCGCGACAACGCCAACAAGTTCGACGTCGGCGACACCACCGGCTACGAGCGGATCGGCGACGTCGAGAAGGGCGAGGACAAGTTCGAGGCGATCCTCCAATTCGACACGCCCTTCTCCGAGTGGCCCCGCCTCTTCGACATCCTCTACCCCGCCGAGTACATGGAGGATCCGAAGAAGTTCAACGAGGGCTACCAGGAGCAGATCCCCGTCACGGCGGGCCCGTTCGGCGACGCGGAGTTCGACAAGACCTCCGAGAGCGTCACCTTCACGCGCAACCCGGACTGGTGGGGCGACACCGCGAAGCTGGAGACCTTCGTCTTCCGCTCCTACGGCCAGGACGCCCTCGGCAAGGTCATGGCCAACGGTGAGCTCGACGCCTACGACCTCAGCTACGACGCCGCCGCCTACGACCAGCTCAAGGACGTCGAGGGGGTCCGGCTGGCCGAGGCCGTGGAGAACTCCTACCGCCACCTGACCCTCAACGGCGGCGAGGACCGGCCGACCGCGGACGTCAAGGTGCGCAACGCCATCGTGCACGCCATCGACCGCGACAAGATGGCCGCGGCGACGCTCGACGGCATCGACTGGCCCACCGACCCCACGGCCAACCGGCTGATCATCTCCAGCCAGACCGGCTTTCAGTACAACGGCGAGGGCTACGGCGAGTTCGACCCCGAGAAGGCCGGCGAGCTGCTGGACGAGGCCGGTTGGACCCGGGACTCCGAGGACGAGGTGCGCACCAAGGACGGCGAGAAGCTGCAGCTGAAGTGGGTGCTCCCCGCCGACATCCAGAACAGCGCCGACGAGGCCGAGATCGCCAAGGCCCAGCTGGAGGAGATCGGCGTCGGTGTCCAGGTCGACACCGTCCCGACCAACGTCTACTTCACCGACTACATCGTGCCGGGCAACTACGACGCCACCACGTTCTCCTACATCGCCACCAACCCCTACGCCGGGGACTCCGCGGAGAACTTCGTCGGTCCTGTCGGTGAGGACGAAAACGGCGACCCCAAGTGGGGCAATAACAACAACAACCACAGCACCGACGAGATCAACGAGGGCTTCGACGAGCTCTCCAAGATCCAGGACGACGAGGAATACGCCGCCAAGGCCAACGAGATCGACCGGCTGCTGTGGGAGGAGGGAATGGCGGTGCCGCTGTTCCAGCGCCCCGGCCACAAGGCGGTGAACAACCAGATCGCCAACTGGGGTGCCTACGGACTGGCCAGCCCCGACTACGAGGACATCGGCTACCTGAAGTAGGCCGCGCGGCCGCGCGGCCCGATAGCGGGGCAGGCGGACACCGACCGGTCCGCAGGCCCGAGCGCCGCCCCCGCCCAGTTCGCTGGGCGGGGGCGGCGCTGTGTGCGGGGCCGGGAGGCGAAGCGTCGCGGCGGCGGGGGAGCGGGGCGGCGAGCGCGCCGTAGGGAGAGCAGGGCACTCAGGGGCCGAGGAGACTGCCGATCTCGGCGGGACGGGGTCTAGACTCGGGGCGGCCGCACCGCGCGTCCACACGACGCCGGTGGGTGATCACGGCGGTGCGCCGGCGGGACCGGCAGGTCGGCGCCGGCTGGCCGGGCCCCGCCGGTGGCGGCATCGGCGGGGGAGCGGCGGGTCGGCAGTCGGCCGCTGCGTGCGTTTCCGACTCAATCTGCGGAGAGGCGATGGTGGAGTTCATCCGGGCGTGGGTCATCGGCGCCGTCGTGTGGTTCATGCTGACCAACGTCGGAGCGCTCGCCTTCCAGCTGCTGGCTCCCGCCGAGCACGTCCGCGACTTCACCGGGGCGCTGCTGTGGCTGGGCGGCATCGGGTTCGCCGCCTACTTCCTGTCGGTCGTCGCCGCGGCCCTGGCCCACCGCTCTCCCGACCGCCACAGCCTCGGTCGCAACGCGGTCGCGGTCCTGGCGGCACCGGTGGTCGGCACTGCCGTGGACACGGGACGGCTGCTCACGGGCTCCGGCATGAACTGGGCGCTGTATGCGAGCTGGACGGCCGTGGCCCTGGCCGGCGCCGTCATCGCCTTCGGCCTGATGCGCCGCCTGCAGGCCCCGACCGTGGTGGAGTCGGCCACGGGCAAGCGCGTCCGCGTCCCCCGCACCTACTGGGACCGCACCGAGCCGAGCGAGCAGGGGAGCTGACGCGCGCTCGCAGCGGGGTCGCGGGTCCCAAGCCGCCGACGCGTCCGAGGTCACCGTGGTCGCCTGCCGGGACGATCTCCGCGGCCAATCGTGAAGGCATCGAGGACGCCGGGCTGTCGTTCATCATCGGCGAGGCGCCGCCGACGTCCGCACTCCTGCGTCCGAGTGTGTGATCGGTGCCCACCGCCGGCCCTGGCGCATCGGGGAGAGCATTCCGGCTGTCCGAGCACGACCTGCGCGCCCGGCCGATCTCCCACCACAGGCACGAGTCCATCGATGCCCATCCGACCATCGGCGTCGCCGTGCTCGCGGTCACCGGGTTCGTCGAGGACGCGACCGGCTCGTCCATCACGCGCTTCGTGCGCATCGCGATGCGTTACCGCACGGCACGGAGAAGGGCCGGCCCCACGCCCTGAGCCGAAGGCCCACTCCCGCCTGACCTGCGCGGCGCGCCGGCCCAGGTCGCCTGACGAGGTGCGCGCCGGCGAGTCGAGCCAGGTGACACGGGCCAGGACCAGCATCCGGCACGACCCGCCTGCTTCTTCCGTTGACGCATGCCGATATGAGCATATGATGACGCACATGGCACGAGCAGCGACGACGTCGGACGTCTTCAACGCGATCGCCGAGCCGCGACGCCGGGAGATCCTGGTGCTGCTGCGGGCGGGTGAGCGGCCGGTGACCGAGCTGGCGCGGGAGCTGGGGATCGACCAGCCGCGCGCGTCCAAGCACCTGCGGGTGCTCCGGGAGGTCGGGCTGGTGCGGGACCGCAAGGCGGGCAAGCGGCGCCTGTACGGTCTCGACGCCCGCGGGCTGCGGCCGGTCCACGAGTGGACCGGCGGGTTCGAGCGGTTCTGGAGCGAGAGCTTGGACCGGCTGGACGCATACGTGCAGGACCTGAAGCAGGAAAAGCCGGAGGAGTAGCTGATGAGCGCGACAGAACGAGGAGCTTCGGCGCAGTCCGCGTCGGCCGACCGCGAGGTCTTCATCTCCCGGGTCATCGACGCCCCGCGGGAGTTGGTGTTCGAGGCGTTCACCGAGGTCCGGCACCTATCGCAGTGGTGGGGACCGGAGGGGTTCACCACCACCACGCAGTCGTTCGAGTTCCGCGTCGGCGGGGAGTGGAACTTCGTCATGCACGGACCGGACGGGACGGACTACACCGAGTGGATCTCCTGGACCGAGATCGCCCCGCCGGAGCGGATCGCGCTGCTCCACGGTGAGTCCCGCGGCGACCCGAACGCCTTCGAGTCGGTCCTGACGTTCGAGCCCGACGGTGCGGCGACCCGGATCCGGATGCGCACGGTCTTCCCGACCAAGGAACTGCGCGACGAGGCGGTCGAGAAGTACCACGCGATCGAGGGCGGTCGGCAGACCCTGGGCAACCTGGCTGCCTACGTCGAGATCACTCAGCAAGGAGCGGAGGGCTGATGGCCGGCACGGTGTTCTTCAGCGTTTCGATGTCGCTGGACGGTTTCATCGCGCCCGAGTCCCTCGATGACTTGATGGGGCGGCAGTGGATGGAACTGCAGCAGTGGATCTTCCCGCAGCGGTTCTTCAGGGAGAACCTGAAGCTCGGCGAGGGCGGTGAGGAAGGGCGCGACAACGAGATCGTGCGGGAGACGTTCGAGCGCACCGGCGCGAGCGTCATGGGCAAGCGCATGTTCGACGCCGGCGAGCGAGCATGGCCCGAGGAGGCGCCGTTCCACACACCGGTCTTCGTCGTGACGCACGAGAAGCGTGCTCCCTGGGAACGGCCGGGCGGGACCACCTTCCACTTCGTCAACGACGGCATCGAGGCCGCGCTCGACCAAGCCCGCGAGGCCGCGGGCGACCGCGACGTCCGCATCGCGGGCGGCGGCGCGACGATCCTGGAATACGTGAACGCCGGCTTGATCGACGAGTTCTCGATCGCGCTATCGCCCGTGCTGTTCGGCTCCGGAATACGCCTGTTCGAGGGCGTGGACGCGGGCCGCGTGGCCTTGGAGCCGGTCCGCGCAGAGCCCTCCCCGAGGGTGACGCACCTGACCTACGCCGTCCGGGAACGGTAGTTGCACGGCGGAAGACACGCGGAAGACACACGGCGGACGGCGGACGCGAAGGAACATCCACGCGGTCGGCACGCGGACGGCTTTCCCGCCGGGATGACCAGCCCACCTGCGGGATGGCCGGGAAGGTGCCGGGAGCATCCGGTGGCACCGCAGCGCAGAGGGCCCGCGGGAGCCCTCTGCACTGCCCCGTCCCGGCGCTTCCCGCAGGTCATTCTCGTCCGCTGAGGGCGCCGCCCCGGTCAATGCCGGGGCGCCGGGCTACAGCTCCTTGGGACGGAAGGGGAGGTCGAACAGCGCCTGCGGATCGAACGCGTCCCGCCCCGCCTCGTCGGCGATCCGGCGCGCGAGCGTGCGGGCCGCCTCGGCCGCTTCGCCCGTCAGGCCGGAGTGGTCCAGGCACCACTCCACCCAGTCGGGCAGCAGCCCGAGCACGCGCTGAGCCTCGGCGGGATCGTCGGAGTCGCCGAGAACCATCGCCGCGCTGCGGATCCGGTGCGGGGAGCAGGCGTACCGCAGGGAGACCGGCCCGCCTTCCGGCCCCCAGACCTCGGCGAGCGTCGTGACGGCGCCGGCCTCGGGAGCGGTCCCGTGGCGGTCGGTGTACCACGCGCGGAAGTCCTCGGCGCCGTGGTGGGATTCGGACTCCGGTCCCGCCTGGGGCAGTGGCAGCCGGTCTTCGAAGCTGATGGACACCTCCTCGGCGCGGGCGGCCGAGCGGAACTGCTCGACGACGAGTCCGTCGTCCTCGTTGCCGATCCGCATCCCGGCGAGCAGATGGGTGTCCATCGCGATCTCCAAGAGGTCGGCCGCCTCTTGGCCGGAGCACCGCTGCGGCGCGGCGTCGGCGGGAGCGCTGTCGCCGACGGCGGTGCGCCACTGGGCCGCCGCCTCCTCCGCGGACCCGAACACCCCGGCGCTGAGCACGAGCTCACCGGCGCACCGGTCGATGTCCCAGCAGTACCAGTGCGGGTCGTGCCGTTCGTCGCCGTAGGCGAAGGGCGCCATCAGTGCGGCCCGGCTGCCGTAGGCGTCGTGCAGGACCAGCGGCCAGGCGGTGGGCTGCGGCCGGAGATCCTGGAGCGGGTCGGGCAGGCGGGGCAGCGCCCCGTCGTCGAGGAGCCGCTGGCCCGCCTCCATCAGTGCCATGGAGGCGGCTTCGAGCGGGCTGCCGCTCTCGGAGTCGGGGACGTAGGGGACCCAGGCCATCATGCCGCGGAGCAGCATCCAGGGGCTTTCCCAGCGGGGCGTCTTCGCCGCGTCCGTGATCTCGCGTGCGGCGGACTCGGCCAGCAGGTCCAGCCATCCGACGGGGTCGGAGTCGTACCCGCTGAGCTGCTCGGCCCGCTCGAACAGCTCGGACTCGTCGATTTCCTTCGCCTCTTCGGACTCGATGAGGAGGTCGAACTCGCGGTCGGCCTCCTTCAGACCCTCCACGTAGGCGCGGCCGACGAGTTCGCAGGTGAGGGTGTCGAGGGCCAGTGGGCTGCCGGGGATCTCCGCCTCGTGGGCGCGTTCGAGCACGCGGTGGTGGGACTCCGCCCACCCGGGGTGCGGGGGCTCCACGGGGGCTTGGCCGAGGGTCGGCGGGGCGTCGGCCGATCCCGACGCCCAGTCCACGCCGAGGCCCCAGTCGGGCATCGGCGGAGCCGGCTCGTCGCCCCCGTCGAACACCGGCGGGCGGGCTTCGCGTTCTGCCGCCTGCTCCGCGCGCTTCTGCGGGTTCCCGCTCACCTGGGCACCGCCGCGCTTTCCCTTGTTGCTGCGCTTCTTGGGGGACATAGGGCCAGAGTAGGAGACCGGAGAGGGGAGTGGTCACCGGAACAGCAGCGTTGATCTTGTACCTACGGACACGGAATGCGCTTACCCGCTGCGGTAGGTACAAGATCAACGGGTGGGGGAGGGTGCTGGGGGGAGTGCCGGGGGCGGTCCGGCTTCGAAGCCCGGCGTGCGCTCGGTGGATCAGCCGTGGTCCGTGACGTAGGCGCCCTTGCCGTTCACGATGCGCAGGTAGCCCAGCTCCGCGAGTAGCGTCAGAGACTTGCGGGCGGTGCCGCGAGCGACTCCGAACTCCTGTACCAAGCGCTCGATGCCTGGCACTACCCGCTGGGGCGGATACCGACCGATTTCGATCCTGGCCACCAGGATCGCGCACAGTTGGAGATACACGGGATCCGGTGCTTCATGGTCGATTTCGCTGTCAGGACCGTAGCCCTGGGGAAGCCGTGACATGGAATCACTTTAGATGGCTAGGGTTTGCCTAAGAGCACCGGGACAACGCATAGCTTGCTGTGTCAAGGTTGATGTAGCGTCAGACAGAAGTAGGCCCTCGCGACCGCGGCAACGGCCCGAGGGCATGGCCACCAGCTACACAGGAGCTGATGACATGACCGACCTTATCGAGCGTGTGCTGCGGCGCGTCGGCGCTGCGCGCATGTGCGTGCTCGTTCCTCCATCCACCTCGGCGGTGCGGCGGGTGACCGCGCGGGTGCGGGCATATGTGCCGCCGCCCGCGCTGTCCGCCGTCGCTGGTGGCACCCCGGCCGCGCGGTCTTGGGCCGCCTCCCGGGTGCGGCCTTACGCCGCGTCCGCGCTGGCACACATCCGCATCGGCGTCCCCGACTGGCACGAAGAGTTCGACTTCGTCACCGCAAGTGTGTTCGCGGGGGTGGGCCGATGAGCGCGAACGATGCGGAGTCCGTGATCCCCCGGCAGCGGGACGGGTTCGAACTGACCCGGGCCGAGCGCGCCGAGCTGCAGGAGCTGGTGGAGGAACTCGTAGCGGCCACCGAAGACCGCGTGTTCTGGCTGGGGCGCGTCCGCGAGACCGCGCTGGAGATCCAGCGGCGACTCGGCGCCATGCTGGACCGCGCGGACTGAGGTCTCGGACCGCGCCGGGGCCCTCCGATGTCCGAGCGTGTCCCTGCGGACACTTTCGACACCGAGTGTGCCTGCAGAACGATCTCGCCGCCGAGGACTTAGCAGGCGCCGATCCGGGCCGCCCTGTCATCGGAGTCAGGGTCGGAGTCGGAGTGAGTGCCGGAGTCGGCGGAGCTGAAGACCTCGTCGAGCATCGGCTTTGCGTGCGCCGGCGCCCGGACCTCCAGGCTGATCGACGCGTGGGCGAAGTGCAGCGCGAACGAGAAGAACGGGCAGCAGCTCTGTTCGGCGGCGGCCAGCTCGGCGACCTCGGCGGCGCGGTCCGCCGGGACCACCGCGCGCAGGCCGTCCGCGATCTCTTCGCGGTGGGCACCGGCCAATACGGCGCGCCACCGGTCGATGCGGTCGCCGGCGTCCTCGGGCTGCAATGAGCACGCGACGGCCGGTGCGCTCGCGTCCCTGGCGGACTCCGGTGGCGCGGCCCGGGCGAGGACGTCCGTCAGGTCGAGCAGCTCGCACTCGGGACCGCAGGGCTCGGGATCATCCGGTAGCGCGTCGAGGTGCGTGAGCGCCCCGCGCAGCGTGTCGACGAAGGCGGCCAGCTCGGCGGCGCGGCCCTGCGCGGCGGCGAGCCGCGCCGCGAGACGCGGGCGCAGGGACTGTTTGACCTGCGTGCAGGCGCCCCTCGACCAGACGTCGAGGAGTTCGCCGATCTCCTCCAGCGGCAGCCCGAGCCGCTTGGCGGTGCGGATCAGCTGAAGGCGGTCGAGGTCGGCGGTGTCGTACAAGCGGTACCCCGCGCGGGTGCGCCGGGCGGGCAGCAGCCCCTGGTCGTCGTAGTAGCGCAGCGTCGAGGCCGCGACGCCGGTGCGCTCGGCCAGTTGCGAAATCCGCATGGTGTCCACGCTTGTGACGGTAGACCTTCGAGTCGGCTTCAAGGTCAAGTGCGGCGGTGGGTTTCGGTGCGGGGGCGTAGGGGCGTAGGCGTAAGGGCGCACGGAGTAGGCGGAGCTGGGAGCGGGACCCGCGGCGATCACGAGGATGGCGGTGAGGAGGGGCGGTGTCCTTTGCCCGGGCTCTGGAAGCCCCGCCGAGTCTGTGGGACGGCGCCGACCTGTGGTCGTCGAGTACGAGGACGGACGGCTACTGCGGTCGGCGGTGCCCCCGCAGACAAGTGAAGCGGATGAGCCCACGGCGTTCCTGCCCCGGGAGTCACGGCCGGTCGGTGCCCGGAGGTGGGGGCACCGGGAGCGGGGGCATCGGGCGCCGGAATGGTTTCCAATTGCCCGCGCGTGTCAGTCGGTGGCCTGCGAACGTGCCCGAGCCGAGGGCGGCCAGGACGGTCAGCAGCGCCGGGACGTCGAGGCCGTTGCGGGCGAGGGTGGTCGTCTCCACTGCCGCGCCGAGGATCGGCAGCGCCAGTACGGCGGCGAGGCGGCGGCCACGGCCGGTGCGCGGGTGGACCAGACCGGCGGCGAGCGTCGCCAGGGTGTAGCCGATCAGCGTGGTGAGGGCGAGCCACGGCAGCCGCAGGTGCCAGGTTTCGAGAGCGCCGAGCGGCAGCAGCCACAGGTGCAGCAGGGCGCTGGCAACCGCCCAGGCCAGCCAAGCGCCGGCCCCGGCCGCCCAAGCGCGGAGGAGGATCATGATCGCGGGTCCGTTCTTTTACGTCGGGATGCGGGATCTGCGCGACGGGAGGCGGTCGGTGCCGGGTGTCATCCGGTGCACTCCTCGAAGGCGATGAGTTCGCGGCGTCCGGCCGGTCCGGGACCGCCCAGGTAGCGCGCGCCTATTGCCGTGCGCGTGGCCGACTCCCATCCCGTGGCGCCGCCGAACGACAGGCCGCTCAGCGTGGCGTCGGCGCTGAACTCCCGGCCGCGGGAATCGGTGGCATAGCGGACGGAGCTGTAGGTGCCTTCGCTGTACAGCAGCCGGTCGAACTCGTCGACGCTGTCGCTGCTCTCGGCCTTCGCCGAGGTCACGTCCTTGGGGCGGGCGGTGGTGGACAGGAACGTCAGCGCCAGCAGCGGTTCTCTGCCGTCGAGTCGGCGGCGGACCGCCGCCCGGTTCGCGTCGGTCACCTCCAGGCGGGCCGTGCCGACGACGTGCCCGCTGTCGCCGTCGGCGTTCACCGTCTCGATCGCGACCTCAACGAGTTCCCCGGTGTCGCTGTCGCGAGTGGTCGTCAGGGAGGCGCCGGTGAGGCGGTCGCGCGCGTCCTCGGGGCTCAGTACCGAGTCGGGCACCAGCGGGCCGACCTCCCCAGCTTCGGCGAACTCGTAGCCCACGGTCCGTGACACGGTGCCGCTCCGCCCGTCGCGTGACTCGGTGAGCACGGCGTCGCCCTCGGCGCCGGCCGAGACCAGGTGCAGCAGGTCGAGACCGCTCCTCACTGCTTCGTCGGTACCCGGCGCCTGGGAGCCGGAGTCGGAGCCTGGAGACAAACCGGTGCCGGGCCGGCGCGGACCGCCGGGACGAGCGGGCGATTCCCCCGCAGGTGTGCGTGGCGTGCCGTCGGCGGAACGGTTCCGGCTGCGCACACCGAGCGACGCGCCCGCATCGCCGGCCAGGTGCAGGCCTGCTTTCACCGACACTTCGCGTCGATCGGGCGGAGGCAGGGTGACGGCGTCGGAGCCGAGACGGTCGGCGGCGAAGCCGACGATCCGGGATCCGATGGCGTCGAACGCCCCGCTGTCGGAGCCGATGCTCTCCAGGTGCTCGGCGCGGGCCACGCGCTCGCGGAAGCGGGCGGCCTCGCGTTCGGTGGAGAACTCCCAGACATGCGTGGTAGACGCGCCGCCGTGCACGCCCGCGGCCAGCCCGGCGTCGGCCTCGGCGAGCGGGCCCAGATCGGCGCCCCAGCGCAGCGGACTGGGCGCATCGGCGGTGCCGTGCAGTCGGTGGGTCAGCGCGACCTCGGCCGTGCCGTCGGAGTCGACACGTTCGGCGATGCGCACCTGCCCGTTCTGGCGTGCCGCGACCGAGACGCCGACCGATGAGCTGATCTGCTGGGCGTCGGTCGTGCAGGGCTCCGGCAGGAAGCGGTCGGCGTCGCCGGGACGGTCCGCGCAGTCGCCGAGGTCGAGGGCGGCGCATACGGCGCGCCGGATCTCAGCGAGGATCCGCTGGCCGTAGTCGGAGGTGCCGAAGAGGGCTGTGCCCAGTGCGCAGGCAAGGAGGACGACTGCCGCGTAGTCGAGGGCGGCCGCGCCGTGATCGTCGGCGGCAGCGTTCAGTGGGCGGAGAAGTCGGCGGGGGAGTGGGTGCCGAGAGGGCGGGCGCAGGGGGATGGAGAAGGCACGGGCAGCCATGGTCGGCCTCGCAACAAGGGGCGCGGAACGCGGAGAAGAAGCGAGAGCCGGGGCGGGGCGGCGTCATCCATGCGACGGGAATGTGCACGGCGGCACGGAGTCGGCGGGGCGGCACCCGGATGCGTGCGGATGGGGGCAAGGAAAGACAGGGTGGGATAGGACGAGATACGGAAGTGTGGCCGTGGGGTCAGTGCCAGCCGTGTGGGTGGGCGGCCGGGATCAGCCGGGAAGCAGGCCGGGATCAGCCCTGCGGGACGCGCCCCTGGCCGACCCAGATGGACTCCCAGCGGGGGTTGCCGAGGACCTGGGTGACGTTCACGGGATCTCCGGCATGCACCATCTGACCATTGCCGATGTACATGCCGACGTGGCTCGGCGGGGGATAGTTCGCCATGGTGTGGAAGAAGATGAGGTCCCCGGGCTTTAGATCGCTCTTGGGAACCTGCTGCAGGGCGTCGATCTGGTCCCACGTCGTCCGCGGGATCGACACGCCGGCCTCACGCCAGGCTTCCTGCATCAGCGACGAGCAGTCGTAGGCCCGCCGCCCGGATGCGCCCCAATCGTAGGGTTTTCCGCGCTGGGCGAGAGCGAACTCGACCGCGACCTTCGCGCTGCCCTCACCGCGGATCTCACCGTCCCAGGCGCTGGCCAGGGTCCAGGTGTACTCTTCGGGCTTCTCCGGGCGTTCCTTTTCGACCCAGGTCTCGTCCCCGCAATCGGGGCCTTCGACGCGGCAGACGTATTTGCGGGTGGCGTCGTGGAGGATGTCGCCGATCGAGGTCGTCGAAAGGCCGATCACGATGACGGCGGCGATCGACACCAACGCCGCACTCTCCAGGATCGAGGCCCCGCGCTCACTCCCATGCCCGTGCAGTCGGGGCAGCACCTTCTTCACTACCGACACCGGGACGACCCTCCTCACGTCAGAAGACATTCACTCGACAGGAACGTCCTCAATAGGATCGAACCCGGGGATTTCTACATCGACGTTTTTCACGTCTTCAGGGATGCTGTACATAGCCCAGTAGTCGACAGATTCTTCCGGTTTCACATATGGCGTGTACGGAAGTCGCGGGACGTATCCAGAGCAAAGGCAAAAGTTCTCCTTGTCCATCAGTGGGTGAAACCTGGTCTGGATGTTGTGGTCTGCAAGTGTTATGCCACTGAAAATTGGTTCACGGTAGTCGTATATAGGGTTTGAGAATCGGTTGTCGTGTAGATTGCGATCGCTGTTGTTGTTGACTTCGACTGTTATCTTTGTGAGTCCAGAATCGGATCTAGTGAGCTCTAGAACGTTCGCGGTGACTGACTGGATATGTTCGTTTTCGCCATTACTTTCGGAGCTTGCGAGGGGGGATTCGATAGAATGACCGTTCTCCTGGGATAGTGGTGCTTCGTTGTCGGTCTGCGCCGAGGCGGGTGTCACAAGTGTTCCAGGCAGGAAGAGCGCTAGTGCGGTGAACATAGCAAACAGGAAAGGCGATTTCGTGCGCATGTGCACCCCCTATTTTTCGAACGTTATGGTTACGCGTCGGTTCTTCGTCCTTCCCTCTTCGGTGTCGTTCGTTGCGATTGGTTCACTAGATCCGTGTCCTGCTGTGGTGAACTTGACGTCGGAGGTTTCCATAGCCTCCTTCAATGCAGTTTTAACTGCGGCCGCCCGATCTTCGGATAGAGGGTCGTTGATAGCTTCGCTGCCGGTATTGTCGGTGTGTCCATCGATGTCGATCGTTGAGTCCGATGAGTCTTCGATTTCCTGGGCAACCTGCGCAACTGATTCGTTTGCTGTCTCGTCGAGCTCGGATTTTCCTGTATCGAAGAGAACATCGGTGGAGAGCGAGATCGATACGCTCTCGTCCGTCTCCTCGCGGCTCGAATCGCCCTCTAGGTCATCCGTGAAGGAGCGGATTTCCCAAATAGCTGGGTCTTTCAGATCCCCCGACGGGATCTGTTCAGAGGATCTGTCGTCCTTTGTTATAGGAAGATCAAGCAGCGGCGGAGTGATAGCCGAGATCAATGTCATGGATTGGACGTCCTGTGGTGGAGCCGGAAACGCGATCCACGCGCTCACGTCCTCCCCTGAGGAAGCATGCGTCTGCGTCCAAGAGCTGCAGTAGCAGGTTCCATCCTGGTGGATCAGTGGGAAATGCTTGCTAGAGTTAGTGCCGTCGAGTAAAGCGAACGTCTGCAGGTCCGGAGCCGAACCTTCCTTGGGGGGTGGGGGTATGGGGATGTCTTCGTTGGCGCCCATGTTCCGCATCGAGAAGTTCAGCAGGACGGTTCGTTCATCTTTCCGAACCAGGGAATGTACGTCGATCTGCAAGTGCTCTCCGTACTGTGTGGAAGACGTAGAACTGCTTGCGGTCGCTCCTTCTTCGTCGGAGGGGGAGTTGCTCGACTGGCCGGGCTCAGACTCAGATGGCTGCTCGTCCCCACCGTCTTGGTCAGGCGAAGACACACAGGAAGAAGACAGGAGAGCTACAGCGACAATCGGTGCTGTCCAAACCAGGCGGTTGAGGAATCTAAAGCGCAATCCGTGCCGATTAGCTTCCACGTCTCTTCCTTCGTGTTCGTGTCGATACGGTTCAAGCTGTAGGATCAATGGGCTTATATATGTACTGCCCTTCTTCAGCCGCGATTTGTACGACGACCAGGGTTTGCGCATGGCGAAAACTTTGGACCGTCTCACCAGCACAGCGGACGCCGACGAGTTCGGAGCTGTCTAGGGAGAAGGCATAGTCGCAGTCTGGGACCACCGCCTTCGCAATTGCAGCGGCATTCCCGACATGGGCCGAATCTGGGTTTTCATCAGTACAGTTGACATCCGACCAGTGGCGTTCGCGGTCCTCGCTCAGCTTTTTTTGGCATTTTGTGCTCTGGACTTCGACGCGGACGATGTTTCCTAGATTTCCATAGGAGTCGTCACTTACGCGAATCGATTCGAGTGTTGCGCCGTTCTCTTGGGCATATTTTTCAGCGGCCCTGCGTCCTGCGTCGTTTTCGTAGACCCTGCTATACGGGAGTTCGCCGTTAGATAGGAGTTCTGCGATGTTGTCTCGCGCAATCCCAGCGGCTGCTAGGGCGGCGGCATCCGCTGCGGTCTGCGCGTCGGTTCTGAGGCTGTTCGCATTTCCTATCCGGACGAACAGGAGCATGATTGCGATGAGCGATAGAGTCAACCCCACGAGTAAGAAAAGGTTGGCCTGGCCGCTATCGCTTTCCTTGCCGCCGAACTTTGCGAGCATACTGATTCCGTGTTATGCGTTTTCGTTTAGAATCTCCTGGATGGCCATTTCGACCTGATTCGGTATCTCTTCGAAAACCGAGAGCTGCATCAACGCGATCGCGACACCAGCCACCAAGATGATCAACGCCGCGTACTCTAGGATGCTGGCTCCTTGATCACCCTTGCTCTGGGTGAGCCTTCTCAAGATCAAATCTCGCAGACGGACCTGCAGGTACAGCATCAGCCTTTGCATTCAGCCCTCCCGGAAGCTGTGGGGGTGTGCGCCCCGGCGGTTGTTGTCAATTTACGGGGGGCGAGCCCTCTTGTGTAGAGGCAGGGTGCCGGTTGTGGATAAGTCATCCCGTGAAGACACCTCCGAAGTCGACTCCCGATCCCAAGATCATTGCGCCCCCCACCAGCAGAAGGAGCCCCGGAAGCATCGTGGCCGCGGTGATCCCTGTGACTCGGGGGTTGATCCGCTGTGCCTTGCGTCGCATATATTGCGCGTCCTGCCTGCGCATGTCCTGGCCGATGGTCAGCAGGGTGTGCGACAGCGGCGCACCGAGTTCCTCCGATTGCTGGATGGCCGTGACGAATTTGCCGAGCGCCTCGTTCGAGTTGCGCCGGCGCAGCGCCTGGAAGGCGTCCTTGCGGCTGGTTCCCAGGTCCATCTGGCGCAGGACCAGCCGGAACTCGTCGGACAGGGTTCCCGGCATCGAGTCGCACACCCGCGCGATCGCCTGGCGGAACGCGAGGCCCGCCCCCACGCTCACCGCCAGCACGTCCAGGAAGTCGGGCAGCTGCCGCTGGATGTCGTCCTGGCGTTTCTGGCGCTTCAGCAGCAGCTCGGCATCGCTGAGGAACACGAACGCCAGGGCCAGCAGCGCCAGCATGGTCTGGCCGCGCGCCAGCAGTAGCAGGGAGATGCTGCTGTAGAGGAGCACCTCGCCGGTCTTGCGCTGCAGGTACCGCTCGACGGTGAGCCCCTCGGGTCGGCCCGCGGCCTCGATGCGCAGCTGGATGGCCTCCTGGCGCTCCTCGCCGATCAGCTCGCGCACGGCTCCGCGGAACGGGCGCCCGATCAGTTCGGTGACGCGGTTGAGGATGAACGCGGTTTCCCGCGGCCGCCGGGGCGGTGCCGGGGTGATGTCGCCGGCGACCTCGCTCTTGCGGGTGAGCAGGTACAGACCCCAGCAGAAGACCGCGACGGCCGCGGCGCCGCCGAGGCCGAGCGCCAGGATGAGCGCGAAGGTCATGAGGGCTCCCAGGCTCGGGGGGAACGGGGGGAACGGGGGCGGTTCGACGGCTGGGGACAGGGCCTCGGGGTCGGGGTCACAAGTCGATGCGGGTGGTGATGCGGCGGACGAGCGCGAACCCGGTCAAGAACAGCCCGCACGACAGCGCCAGCACGAGCGTTCCCGCGGCGCTCTGGGTCATCGTGCGGATCGCGTCGGGCTGCAGCATGTTGACGAGGAAGAGCGCGCCCACCCCCATCGCCAGCAGCGCCCACGCCGTCGACGTGGTCTCGGTGAGGATGGTCTGGACCTCGCGGCGGGACTCCTTGCGCTCCTCAAGCGTCTCCGAGATCGACCGCAGCGCCGACACCAGCGCACCGCCCGACCGCGACGACACCAGCAGAGTCGATATCAGCACCCCGATCTCGCGGGAGGGCATGCGTTCGCGCAGCTCGTTGACCGCGTCCTCGAACGGCAGGCCCAGCTTCATCGACTCCGCTACGCGCCGCAGCTCCGAGCCCGCTGGGTCGTCGAGCTCCTCGGCGGCCATGTCGACCGCCGTGGGCAGCGCCAGCCCGGCCTGCGTGGCGTTGGACAGCACCCGCGCCAGCTCGGGAAGCTGCGCGGTGAACACCTCCTTGCGCCGTTCCTCCTGGCGCTTGAGATAGGAGAAGAACGCGAAGCCCACGCCGACCGCGGCCGCCAGCCCGAACACCGGCGCCAGCGCCTGCCACACGAAGACGACGGCCAGCACCGCTGCCGCCGCCATCAGCATGACGAACGTCGACACCTGCACCTTCACCCCGGCGCGCGCCAACCGGTACTCGATGCGCCGGCCCGCCTCGGTACGCCGCAGCAGCACGTCCAGCCGCGCCAGCGGCGTGTTGGCGCGCCGCTCGGCCTCGTGCAGCGCGCTGCGCGAAGCCAGTCGGCGGCGCTGTACCGCGCCGTCGATGAAGAGCACCAGACCGGCGACGAACAGCAGGATCACAACCGCAGCCGAAGTCAGAATGACCGCCGTGTAGATCACAGGGACGCCTCCCCCGAAGTCGGCGGCGTGGGATCGGGATACGAAGGACGGTGGCCGTTCTCCGACTGCACGCCGAACGCCGCGGGGACCGACTCGCCCGCCGCCTGGATGCGCGCGGCGACGCGGTGCGGCACCGGGTAGCGGCGGAACTCGCCCTTGGCCACGCCGCTGCCGTCGTCGGGGCTGGGCGCGAAACGCAGCAGCGGCTCCAGGCGGAACTCCTCGTCGCGCCGGGAAGCCACCACACCGACCTGGGAAACCCGGCGCGAGCCGTCCGGGTAGCGGCTCAGGTGCACGATCACGTCCACCGCCGCGTTGATCTGGTCGCGCAGCGCCTCGAAGGGGATCTTCACCTCCGACATCGACGCCAGCGTCAGCAGCCGGTAGACCGCGTCCTCGGCGGAGTTGGCGTGCACCGTGGCCAGCGACCCGTCGTGGCCGGTGTTCATCGCCTGCATCATGTCCAGCGTCTCCTGGCCGCGGACCTCGCCGACGATGATCCGATCCGGGCGCATGCGCAGCGAGTTGCGCACCAGGTCGCGGATGGTGACCTGGCCGGTGCCCTCGACGTTGGGCGGGCGCGACTCCAGCCGGATGACGTGCTCCTGCTGCAGTTGCAGCTCGGCGGAGTCCTCGATGGTGACCACGCGCTCGTCGGCCGGCACGAAGCTGGACAGCGCGTTGAGGAACGTGGTCTTACCGGTGCCGGTCCCGCCCGAGATGATCACGTTGAACCGCGCCCGCACGAGCGAGGCCAGCAGCACCGCCGTGGTGCCGTCCACGCTGCCGCGGGCCACCAGCTCCTCGACGGTGAACGGCTTGGGGAAGCGCCGGATGGTGATGATCGGTCCGCTCAGGGACAGCGGCGGGATGATCACGTTGACGCGCTCGCCGGTGGGCAGCCGCGCGTCGACCATCGGGCTCGACTCGTCGATGCGCCGGTTCACCTGCGAGACGATCCTGTCGATCGTCTGCATTAGCTGGTCTTCGCTGGTGAAGGCGGTGTCGATGCGGTGCACGCGCCCGCGCTGCTCCACGTAGACGTTGTCGGGGCCGTTCACCATGATCTCGGTGATGCTCTCGTCGGCCAGCAAGGGCTCCAGCACCCCCAGGCCCAGCGCCTCGTCGACGACGCGGCGCACGAGCCCGCTGCGTTCGCGGTCGCTGAGCACCGGCCCCTCGCGGGAGATGATGTGCCCGACGACCTTCTCCAGCCGGGTACGGCGCTGGTCCAGGCTGAGCATGGCCATGTCGTCGAGGTTGACCTCGCGCAGCAGCCGCTGGCGCCAGTGCGCGATCTGGTCGGTCTGGTGCTCGTGGGCGTGGTCGTCGGTCAGGCGGTCTTTGAGTCCCATGGCACTACCTGCGGTCGGATGGCGGTGAAGGGCACGTGCGCGGGGTCGGGGCGGTCACAGCGGCATCTCCACCCGCCGTGAGAGGTCGAGGTCGAAACCGGGGGTGGGGAACATCAGGGGGAAGTCGACGGTGATCTCGGTGTAATACCCGCCCTGGCCGTTGCCGCCCACCGCCACGTCGGCCCCCGACAGCCACGAGGGCAGCGCGGCGCGCGCGGTGGACTCGGCGCCCGCCACGCCCTCGGTCCCGGCGGCGCGGGCGGCGGCGCGCGCGGCGTGCTCCATGCGCTCGGCGGCGATGAACGCGAAGAAGGTCTCCAGCGCCAGCGTGGCGACCAGGATGAACAGCGGGAAATAGGCGGCGAACTCCAGGATCTGGGAGCCCTGGTCGCCGCGGGGGCGCCGGCGCGCACCGCGTCGGCCGGCGGGGGCCGCGCTCGCGCAGGCATCCGCGGGCTCCCGGCTCCGCACCGGCTCAGGCATCGTCGTCCTCCCCTGCGGGCGGCGCGGTCTCCTCGCCGGGCTCGGCGGAGTCCTCGGGGATGATCAGCGACCGGCTGCTGATGTCCCAGGGGCCGTCGACGCCGGGCAGGAACACCGGCGTGGCGATGGAGACCTGTACGGCCTGTCCCGCGCCGGTTCCGACGACCTCCACGTCGAGCGTGCCCTCGTCGTTCCACGGAGGACTGACGCGCTTGGCCGCCTCCTCGGTGATGGCCTCGTGGTCGGAGGAGTCGATCGCGGCCTGGCGGGCGCCCTCGTTGGCGGCGTGCGAGGCGAACATGCCTGTCAGCCCCACCAGCAGAACCTGCCAGGTCACCAGCAGCGCGAGGCCGACGAAGGGCAGGGTGGCGGCGAACTCCACGAACAGCGCGCCGGAGTCGCCGCGTCGCCGCCGCGTCCGGCCCCGCCGCTCGCGCGCCGCAGCCGGTTCGGCGTGCGGATCGGGCGCGCCGGGCGCAGCGGGTGCGGCCTGGTAGGCGGACTCGCCGGAGCCGTCGTGATCGTAGGGCGACTCGGGCCGCTGAAGCAGTCCCAATTCGGAGGCGACCTGGGCGAAGGAGCGCAGCAGGCCCTCGTCGGTCACGCGCGCGGGATCGCCGGTGTTGGAGGCCTCCTCCACCGCCCGGTAGGCGGCAGGAACCGCGGTGCGCAGGATCGGTGTGGCCAGCAGCTTGCGGGCGAAGTCCGGCTGGATCTCGTTCTTGCGGCTGTGGCGCATCAGCAGCGCGGTGGCCTCGTGGGAGTCGCGGATCTGCAGCCGGCCCCACATCGCCACCACCCGCTGGGCCGCCCGCAGCGCGGGGAGGTCGGGGGTCACCAGCAGCACTGCGGTGTCGGCGAGTTCGACCGCCATCGCGCTGGCTTCGGTGGTCGCGGTGCCGCAGTCGACGAGCACGAGGTCGTAGCGCGACCGCAGGGCCCCCAGGATCTGGCGGGCGGCGCGGCCGGTGACGTCCTCGCCGCGCTCGCCGTCGTGCGGGGCGAGCAGGATGTGCAGGCCCTCGGGATGTACGTACAGGGTGTCGGCGAGCATGGAGGCGCTGATGTCGTCGGCGGCCTCGACCAGGTCGGCGATGCTGCGCCGGTGCTTGAGGTCGAAGTAGCCGGGGATGTCGCCCGACTGCAGGTCGAGGTCGACCAGGCACACCACCCGCCCCGACCGGGCGGCCGCCCGTGCCAGGTGGATGGCGCTGGTGGTGGTGCCCACGCCGCCCTTGGCGCCGCTGAAGGTGACGATGGAGCCCTTGCGGCCGTCCATCGGGACGTCCAGCGACGCCGCCTCCAGGTGGCGGCGCAGCGTCCGCGACCAGTCGGCGGCGGCGGTCACCCGCTGGGCGACCTGGTCGACGCCGGCCTTGGCCGACAGCACGCTGCGGGCGCCGGCCTCCATGGCGTGGGCGAAGGTGTCGGAGTCGACCTCCTCGACCACGAGGATGACCGCAAGCTGCGGACGGCTGCGCGACAGCTCGCGGATCAGGTCGAACACCGGCTGCGGCCCGATCCGCTCGTGGACCAGCACCACGTCGAGGGTGGGCACCTGCCCTGCGCTGTCGGCGATCTCCTCGGACGTGCGGTGCACGCCGACGACCTCGGTGTCGAGCAGCTCGTCCAAGCGCGAACGCAGCGCGTCCTCCACCTCGCCCGTGGGGACGCCGAGCATCACCTGGTAGCCGCTCATCACGCGCCCTCGGACTGGTCGGGCCGCTGGGTCCGGGGAGCCTTCTGCGAGTCGCCGGAGTCGCCGGAGTCGCCCGAGTCGCTTGAGCCGTCGGACGGCACATCGAGCCCGTCGAGTTGGTCCTCGGAGCAGAACTCCTGGTTGCCCGGGTCGCCGGAGCCTTGGGGGCTGACCGCGGCCAGGCGCAGACTGCTGGAGAACGCCTCGGCGTAGGTGAGGTTCAGCGCCTGGTCGGGGCTGAGGCGGAAGGTCACCGGCACCACGTTGTTGGTGCCGCCGGTGTTCTCGTCGATGGTCGAGCCGACGTCGCCGATGTCGAGGATCTCGATGTCGGTCAGCACCCGGTAGGCGCACGCCTGCGGCTGGCCTTCGCCGGGATTGAAGGTGGCGTAGACGTCCACCCGCGACTGGCGGCCCACCTTGCCGGCCACGCCGGTCTCGGCGTCGACCATGATGGCGATCTCGCGTTCGCCCTCCTGCAGGTCGGGCGCCGCGATGACCATGCTGCGCTGCAACAGCTCTCCCTCGCGCAGGGCGCTGGAGGCCACCGGCAGCCGGTCGGCCTCCTGAGTGAGTTCGGCGAAGTCGTCGATGAACGTCTCGGCGTCGAAGTACCGCGCGGGGACCTCGTACTCCTCGACCATCTCCTGGGTGAGCTCCTCGTAGGGCTGGACGTCCTGGGTCAGGCGCAGTGTCGTCCGGGAGGTGCCCAGTTCGCTGTTGAGCGCGCTCATGTACGACACCACCGTGAGGAACACGGCGACACCGCCGATGGCGGCGACGATCATGAGCAGGATGCCGCGCCGTTGACGAGGGTTCATGGCGCTCCGTTTCTAAGCGGACGGGCCTCAAGGCCGCTGCGGATTTCGGCGCCGGGGCGGGGCAGCCCTGGGGCGCTCATTCGGGGGCACGGGGGACGGAGGGCACACCCTGTTCCCACCGGGGACCGTCGTCGGGCGCGGAGGGCGCGGGGCGCCGCGGTCCGGTGCCGGTCGGCGGATCGGGGGCGCGGTCGCCGGCGGAAGGCGACGGCGGACCGGTATCGGCGCCGCCGTCGGCGGGCGGGAGGGCCGATGCCGGGCGGGCGCCGGCCTCGGGCGCCGATTGCAGGAGGTACCCGGGCGGTGCCGATCCGGGAGGTGCGGCGGCCGGGCCCATGGACGCCGACGGCGTCTCCGGCCCGGACCGGGAGTGGCCGGGGTCCGGGGGAAGCGGCGGCAGCGCCTGGGGAACCGGAGGGTCCTCGTCACGTGCGGGAGGAGGCTGCGGAGGTCGGGGCCGCTGAGGGGCGGAGTCGGCGCCGTCCGGCCGGCGCGTCTCGCGGCCGACGGCGGGAGCGGGGGCGGGCGGCGGTGCCTGAGGCTGGGCCGGGGGAGGGCGGTGAGCGGGGGGCGGCGCGGGAGCGGGCGGAGCAGCGGACCCGGAGGGGCGCGGAGGCTGGTCGGGCACGGCGGTCGCTGCGCCGCAGAACCGGCACACCGGAACGATCGTGGGTTCGCCGCACCAGCTGCAGGCGGCGGGCCGCACCCTGCGGGCGGGATCGGTCAGCGCGCGCGGGTGGGCGCTGAAGGCAACGAACTCGGCGTACTTGGCCGAGCCCCAGTAGTGGGGACCGAGGGGCTGGGCGGGCAGCCGCCGGACGGCCACCGCCTGCAGCGCGGGCAGGAGCTGGCCCTCGAACGCCGTCGTGTCGAAGCCCCCGCCGCTGGAGTGCAGCACCTGCACGGGTTCTTGCGGGCGGAACGGCAGCCCGGGCCCGGCCTCGCCCTTGGGCGCCCGCGTCACCTGCGGCACCGGCGAGCACAGCGCGAGGTAGGTGACGCCGGGAGCGAAGGAGCCCAGGTGCTGGTTCACCGAGATGGGGATGGCGGCGAGATTGGCGACGTTGCGCAGCCACCCGCCGGCCAGGGTGTACCGGGGGAGCTCGTCGGCCAGGCCGGCGATTATGCCCGGCGGCAGGTAGGGGCACAGATAGGCCAGCTGGTCGGCGATCAGCGACAGTGCCAACGGCGAGAGATCCACCCCCACCGCGGCGACGGCGTCCTCGCGCAGCGCACCTCGGGCGAAGGCGACCGCGCGGCGCGCGTGCTCGCCGCGCCAGTGCGGATAGAGCGCAACGACCTTGGTGCCCTGGGCGGCGTGGTGGCGGGCGAAGTCGACGAAGGCGCCCGACCGCTCAGCCAGGTCATGACCGTCCAAGGTGAAGCGCTGCGCCTGTGCCGCGCCGAGATGTCCCGTGGTCGGGATATCGGCGAGGAGGGCGACGACGCTTGCGGACCTGGTCTGGTCATGGATCACGTGACAGGCTCCGGGAGGACGGGGGGACAGGGGACCGGGAGGAGAGGGACGCGGACGTCACTATCGGTTTTCCGCATGGGGACGGTGAAGGGCATGTTGGCACTGTCCCGGCATATGGTAACGGTGTACCTCTGATCAACGGGGTAAGAGTCCACTCTCTTGTGGATTGGCGACTGCGCCGGTGCTGCAGGGGATCCCGCGGATCACCGGCCCGCCGGGAGGCCCAGAGTGAAGGCCGCAAGGAAATGATCAACCGGTGATCGCGTTCGATTCCATTCGACCGGCATAAATCGTGAAGTCAGCGGTGCGGTGCACACTATTCGTCTTTTCCGTCCGCGGATTCGTGCCGTCGTCCCCGAGATGAACGGCGAGTTCACGCGGGTCGAGGGCGGATCGGACTCCGGGCGCGACGGGGGCGCGTCCGACCGGGGCGGAGCGGCGTTTCAGCTCGGAACGGGACTGCTGCGGAACTCGGCCATCGAGTCTCCCTTCGGCCGAAGTGACGTACGGAAGCGGTCCATACCCGGGCAGGGGCGGCCCGAGCGGAGTGGACCCGACCGAATCCGTATCGTAACGGCGCAGCCCCACCCGAGGGCAGGGCGGATCGGGAGTTGGGGACAACGGCGGCGGGCGGGGGCGGGCGTAGACCGGTGCTGTCAGCGGGTGGCCGGGGCCCGACGGTCGGCAGCGAGGACATCTCCCAGGGGCGCACTCGCTGATCCACCGCTTTGACGGGCCGCCCCTTCCCCCCGCCTCCTTCCCTAGGCGCAGCGGAAGCGATGAGTCTGCGGTTCGGCAGCGGTCCACCCCACGTCCGCGACCGGAAGGAGAGGGACGACATGAGCACGGTCTTCGCCAGCGTGAGTGTTTCCCTGGACGGGTTCGTCGCCGGGCCCGATGCAGGGCCCCGCAACCCGCTGGGGGACGGGGGTTCCAAGATGCACCGGTGGGTGTTCGACCTGGAGGCCTGGCGTGAGCGCCAAGGTGTGGAGTCGGGCGAGCGCATTCGCGACAACGAGATCGTCAAGGAGGAGTTCGACCGCGCCGGCGCCTACGTCATGGGCCGCCGCATGTTCGACGAGGGCGAGGTCGCCTGGGCGGATCCGCCGCCGTTTCGCGCGCCCGTTTTCGTGCTTACGCACAACTCGCGTGAGCCCTGGGGCCGGAAAGGGGGTACGACCTTCGAGTTCGTCACCGACGGCCCCGTCAGCGCCGTCGAGCAGGCGCGCGAAGCCGCAGACGGCAAGGACGTGCGGGTCTCCGGCGGCGCCGCCGCCGTCCGGCAGCGCCTGGAGGCCGGGCTGCTCGACGAGCTGGAAGTGCACATCGCGCCCGTGGTGCTCGGCGCCGGGACGCGGCTGTTCGACGGCCCTCTGGCGGGCGGGTCGCGGCTGGAGCCGGACCGGGTGGTGGATTCGCCTGCGGTCACGCACGTGCGCTATCGGGTCCTGCGCTGACTCGGCCCCGGCGGGCGTCGCGCGTGAGGCTCCGGCGGTCCGCGGACGGACCTCGTGCGGGACGCCCACCCTCGCGCGGGCCCACGGAACACGAAAAGCCCCGCGCCGCGGGCGGACCGTGACGCGGGGCTTTCCATCCGGGGTGAGTGAGGGGACTTGAACCCCCGACTTCTTGGACCACAACCAAGTGCTCTGCCGACTGAGCTACACCCACCATGAGCGCGGGCCGGGATCACCGTGCCTGCGTTCAGAATTGATTCTAGCCCACGTGTGTGGGTGCTCCGGTCAGTTTTCCGCTCCGGAGGCGCCCGCGGCGGACGTGCCGGACCCGTTCTCGCTCGACCGCTCCTGCTCCCGGCGACCCGTCCCGCCTGCGGCGACGTCGGCGGCGACGGCGCGCGCGGTGGCGCTGTCGGGGCCGGGCGGGGCGACGAAAGCGGCCGCGCGGTAGTAACGCAGCTCACGGATGCTCTCGGTGATGTCGGCCAGTGCCCGGTGGCCGCCGTGCTTCTCCGGGCTCGCGTAGTAGATCCGCGGGTACCAGCGGCGGAGCAGCTCCTTGATGCTGGAGACGTCGATCATCCGGTAGTGGAGGAACTCGTCGATCCGCGGCATGTCGCGGGCGAGGAAGAGGCGGTCGGTGGCGATGGAGTTGCCGCACAGCGGCACCTTCTTGGGCTCGGACACGTGGCGCTGGATGTGCTCCAGCACGCGGTCCTCGGCCTCCTGAACGGTGACTCCGCTGTCGAGCGCCTCAAGCAGACCTGACGTGGTGTGCATCTGAGTGACGAAGTCGCCCATCTGGTCGAGGGCCGCCTGGGGCGGCTTGATGACGATGTCGACCCCTTCGTCGAGCTGGTTCAGCTCGCCGTCGGTGATCAGGCAGGCCACCTCGATCAGCGCGTCGTTCTCGAGGTCGAGCCCCGTCATCTCACAGTCGATCCACACCAAGCAGTCGTTCATACGGGCCAGCTTAGGACGTTTCACAGCGCGTCCGACCGCGCAGGCGCGTTCGCAGGGAACCGGAGGGTGCTGCGGGGGTGCGGCGCGCCTGAAGGCACCTCAGCGGAGGCTGGGCAGGGGCCGGCCGACGACACGGGTGCGGGACCGGCCGCGGACGCGTCGGAACGGATCCACCGGACCGATCCGCCCGGACGTGCTCACCGGCTCGGCTTCTTCCGGGCCGCCACCGTCCGGGGGCGGCGCCGAGCCCGGACGCGCAGGACACCCGGTCCCCGCGTACGATCCGGGCCCACCGGTGCCGCATGCGTCACAGGTAGACGCCGAAGACCTCGCCGAGGATGTCGTAGGAGCCGGTGTACTGCAGATAGCCGGCTACACCCGCGGCCACGATCAACAGCAGCACCACGAACAGGCAGCCGCCCAGGCAACCGCCGCAGCCGCTCTTCTTCCGCTGCGGGGGCTGCTGCGGGCGGCGCGGCTGCGGCGGAGGCGGCTGCCCCCACGGCTGCTGTCCGCCGGAAGGGCCGCCCCACTGCTGTGGACCGCCCGGGCCGCCCGCCGGGTAGCCGCCCGGGCCACCGGGCGGATGCTGGGCATACGGCGGATACCCGCCGGGCTGCGGGCCGCCCGAATAGCCCTGCGGCATCGGGTACTGGTCGGGCTGTCGGTCGCGTCGCCCTGACGGAGGCGGCCCGGCGGGCGGCTGCGCGGAGGGCGGCGGGTAACCGGGGGGAGGTCCCTGCGGCGGCCCCTGGTTCGGATGCCCTCCCGGTCCCGGCTGGGGGCCGTAGCCCGGCTGGGGTCCGGAGGGGCCGGGGTAGGCGGGCGGCGGAGCGTTGTAGCCCTGCTGCGGCCCCGAGGGCGGCGAAGGCGGCGGGTAGGAGGGAGCCGAGGATTCGCCGGGTGCGCCGGACCGGCCGCCGCCGGCGGCCCAGGACTGCTGAGAGCCGGACGGCGGCTGCTGCGGTTCCGACTGGGGCGCGGCGGGCGCCTGCTGGGGATCCGCCTGGGGGGCGCCGGGAGCCGACTGCTCCGGCGCCGCACCCGCACCGGAGCCGGAGGCGCCGGACGCGGCTCCGCTCTGGCTGGGGCTCTGAGGAGTCTGCTGCGCCTGTGCCCGGGCCTCGGCGGCGCGGCGCGCCTCCTCCTGGGCCCGCTTGGCCTGCTCCTCGGCGCGCTTGCGCTCCTCTTCCTCCTTGCGCTGGCGGCGCTCCTCGGAGATCTCCGACCAGCCCTCTTTGAGGTCCCCCAGGAGCCTTCCCAGACGGAAGCGCTTCTCTTCTCCGTCGTCGGCACCCTCCGCGCCGGCGCCGCCGGCCGCATGGCCGCCGGAACCGGCTGCTCCGGAGCCCGCCACGGTGAAACCGGGATCGTTCGGGTCGAAGACGGCGGTGCTTGGGGCCGAACCGCCGCCCTGGGCCTCGCCCGGCCGGTTGTCCGCCAGGTCGTCGGTCGGCTCGTCGTTGTCCTTGAACGGGTCGATGCTCAAGGTCGAACCCGCGCCCGGCGCGCCCGGCGCCCCGTCGGCGGGATCGCCCTGCGGGGCGTGGTTCCCCGCCCCTGCCACCGCGGTCTCCTCGGGGGCCAGGCGCGCCGTGCCTTCGGGGGATCGGCCGCTCAGATCGTCGGTGGGGTCGTCGAAGTCGGAGGCGGCCCCGCCTGGATGGCCGGATGCGGCCGCGGGGTCGATGCGCATGGTGGAGCCGTCGCCGGCGAGGTCGTCGGTGGGTTCGTCGTCGGCCTGGGCGGGTGCGGCTTCGGGGCGTTGTCCGGGGTCGATGCGCACGGTGCTGGGCTCGTCCGCTATCGCAGAAGGCGCGGAGGAGCCCAGGTCGGGCGCTGTCGCCTCGTCGTCCGCTCCGCTGTTCACGCCGCTCAGATCGGCTGTCGCCTCGTCGTCGGCGCCGGCGGCCGCGCCGGTTCCTCTGAGCTCGGAGAGGGAGCGAACGTGCAGGGTCCACTCGTCGCCGTTCCACCAGCGCAGAAGGTCCTGCCCGCCCTGCGGATCCGCGTACCAGCCTGGCTCGATCTGTCCACCCATGGCGGACAGACTAACGGGGGTGCGGACCAGCGCCGACCGCCGTCCCCAGGGCGTCCCGCGCCGTGACCTCAGCCGCTCGCCGCCCCGGCGAAGCGGCGCTCCCCGTTGGCGCTGTGCCCGACGACGGGCAGGGCCGGCGGCGCGGGGGAGCGCAGCGGCCGCTCCCGCTCCGGGGGTGCCTCGGCACGGCCCAGGAGTACATCGGGGCAGACGGCGCCGGGCCCCGCCGACTGCGACCCGGGCACCTGGGAGTGGCCGAAGTGCCCGCCCCGCGCCCACAGTCGCTCACCGGACGCGCGCGCCCGCGGTCCGGGCAGCCCCGCCGACGGCGCGCCCGCCGGCCAGCGTCTGGGTACCTCCCACGAGTCCAACCAGTTCAGTATCGGCGCCAGCGCGTACAGCGGGGAATCCGTGAAGGGAACATCCGACCATCCGATCACCGTGATGACAATGCACACCCGCCCTTCGCAGGCCCGGTCGGGGTGGCCCGGATTCAGCTCGCCGCCGGCCGGGGCGGTGGCGGGCAGGAGCTGCACGGTCTCGCCGGTGCGGGGATTCCACACGAGGTGGCCGGTGCGGCCTTCGCCGACGAGGCGTTGGGACACGGCCCTGGCCGTCAGAGCCGCCGGGTCCGACTCGGTCGTCAGCCACACGGCCCGGGGCGCGCCGCCCTGCAGATGCGCCCCCGTCCGGCTGGTGCAGGGGACTCGTTTGGCTCCCGGCATCCATGCATCGACCACAACAGCCGCCTCTCACCGCTCCATCGCGTACCGACCCCCTTTGAGTACGCGAAGCGGAGAGCGAAGTCCATAGGGTCTGCGCGGTGGGCAAGGATGGTCTATCCGTCACGCTTGCCCTCAACGGCGCGCGCCCGCCCCGCAGTGCGGGACGGGCGCGCGTGCGCTGCGGCGGTGCGGTCAGCCTTGCTCGCCGCCGGCGGGCTGGAGCCGGTTGGAGAACGCCTTCAGGAAGATGTCGCCGATCTCCGCGGGATTCTCGGTGGTGTAGGAGGCGCCGCCCGAGATCTCGGCGATCCGGTCCAGCGGCTCCGGGTCGATGTCGGGACCGAACGCGATCGTGAAGATCGGGATCGGCTTGACGGGGGAGGACTCCTCCTCCAGCTTCGTCTCCAGCTCCTCCAGGCTGATGCTGTCCTCGTCGTCGTTGTTGCCGTCGGTCAGCATCAGGATGGCGTTGACCCTGTCGGCCTTGTAGGTGCGCGACATCTCCCGGTAGGCCGCGAGGTAGGTGTCGTAGAGCCCGGTGTCGCCGTCGGGGACGGGGTCGACCGAGCTCCACTGCTGCTTCAAGGCCTCCATATGGGTTCCGCCCCCGTCGGTCTCGGCGGTCAGCTCCCGGATGGGCAGCAGTTCCTCGTAGTCGAGGTTGTCGTTGATGCCCACGGAGAAGCGCCACATGCCGAGTTCGGAGCCCTCGGGGAACAGTTCGAGGCCTTGGATGGCCGCTTGGGCGGTGATGTCCATCCGGTTCATCCCCGTACCGGGCACCGACTCCAGCATCGAGCCCGAGACGTCGACGATGGTCAGCAGCCGCGAGTCGAGCTTGAGGCGGTTCCAGGCCTGGGTGATGCGCTGGACGTCGCTGGTCGAGGGCGTGGGGAGTTGTTCGGGCAGCGACGGTTGGAAGCCCGCGTCCTCGGTGAGCACCTTGGCGTCCGCTTCGCCGTCGGCGGTGCGGAAGCCGTTCTTGAGCATCACCTGCTGAGCGGCGTTGCGGGTCAGCTTCTCGCGGAACAGCTCGGCCGCCTGCGAGACCTGCGGGTCGCTGCTTCGGTCGATGTAGGGGTAGTCCAGCGCGTACGTGCCGCCCTCGGGGTAGCTGATCTGGGCCGGTGCGTCGCTGTGGTCGCGGTTGTAGCGCCAGGTCGCCTGCTCGGAGAGGACGAGGAGGCGAGCGGCCTCGGGCTCCTCGGCCAGGGTCTCGAAAGCCGCCGCCTGGTCCGGGGAGGTGTTGGCCTGCAGGGTCTGCAGCGCCGCGACGAGCTGGGGCCGGCCGTCCTCCTCCTCTTCGCCGATCGCGCCCGCGACCAGGGAGAGGGTGGCCATGCCCGCGGAGCTGCGGACGGGGTCGACCAAGTGGACCTCATCGCCTTCGGCGCCCAGTTCGGAGGCCGAGGTGGGCACCAGCGCCTCCCACGAAGGCCCTTCGTCGGGCATGTCGGCCTCGGCGGGGCGCGCGAGCACCAGCGGCGAGGAGGCCACCGAGGTGCCGGTGTCGGTGAAGGCGACGTCCTGGGAGTCGTTCTTGACCAGGTTGGCCCACATGGAGGAGTCGGGGATCCACACGTCGGACTCGGTGTCGCCGGAGGCGGGGCCCGCGCCGGTGATGCCGTACGTGATGTTGGCCGACTCGGCCTCACGCACCTCGGCCTGGACACAACGCCCCTCGACGCCCTCGTTCTCGGCGTTGAACTCGGCCGCGACCTCCTGGAGGGCGGGCGCGATCTCAGGACTCGCGGCGACGTCGAGTGCGACGTCCTGCCCACCGCAGCCGCCGCTGGTGTCGAGCACGTACCAGCCGGTGACGCCCAGCCCGATGATGATCGCGAAGGCGGAGGCGAGCAGGATGAAGGCGCGTCCGCGCCGGCGCCGACGACGGCTGCGGCCGGGGGGCCGACGTTCCTGACGGTCCCAGCCGTCGCCGTTGTTTCCGCTGTGGCGTCCCAAAGTGTTCCTCACGGGGTCTGCTACCGGGTGGGGCGTGTGGACCGAACGGTACTGAACTCCAGATCACGGATTAAAGGGCACCTAAAGGGTGGGGAGTCCGGTTTCGGATGCCCGCAGATCGTACTCGCGGCCGTGAACATCCCCGTGGAAGCGGGAATGGCGGCGGCGGAGCCGCGCACCGTAGCGCGGCGCGAATGGGGGATACCGCGCGTAACACCGTTATCCGATCGTAAACGGATAACAGGTTACTCGCCAGCCCTCAGCTGTTCACCAGCGCCTCAACTGCCGCAGTCCGGTACGCACAGCCGGCGGGAGATCAAGCTGAGGAAGATGTCGCCGATCTCGTCGGGGTCGTCGGCGACGGACAGGGTTCCGCTGGTGGCATCGGCGATGTCGGACAGCGCTTCGCGGTCGGGCTGGTCGCCGAAGGCGATGACGAACAGGGTCACGGGGCGCTCGGGATCGAAGCTGTCCTGCAGCTCCGCGACGAGCTCCTCCCGGGAGATCTCGCTGGAGCCGCCGTCGCGCCCGGCGGTGAGCACGATGACGCTGTTGATGCGGTCCTCGCGGTAGGAGGAGGAGACGGTTTCGTAGGCGGAGAGGATGTTGTCGTACAGCTGCGGTCCGCCGCCCCGCGCCTCGATGCCCTCGGCGATGTCCTTCAGCTCTTGGCGGCGGGTGGTCCCCTCGCCGCGGTCGGCGGCGCCGAGTCGGGCCAGCCCTTCGACCTCCTCGCGCCCGGAGTCGCCGTAGGTGCTGGACAGCAGCCACAGCCCCAGCTCGGTTTCGTCGGGGAACAGCGACAGACCCAGTTGCGCGGCCTCCCGGGTGACCTCCAGCCGCGTCGTGTCGCCGCCGTCGAGGTCGGCGCGCATGAACCGCGAGACGTCGGCCAAAACCAGCGAGCGCGTGGGCATCGACAGCCGGTTCCAGTCCTCGACCGACGACAGCAGGGCGTCGCCGGTCAGCTCGCCGTGCGTCTCGGGCCGCTGGGTGCGGATGCCCGGGTGGTCCTGCAGCGCAGCCGAGGCCGTGCCGTCGGGCTCGCGGAACCCCATCTCCCGCAGCCGCTCGCGGTAGGGGTCGGTGCGCAGGATCTTCCAGACGTCCTCGGCCGCGTCGCGCATGGCCGGTTCGTCGCTGGTGGCCACGAAGGGGTAATCCAGGTTCACCGTTCCCTCTTCGGGATACAGCGCTTGCAGCGGTGTCGCGGGATCGGAGGAGTTGTACTCCACGACGGCCTGCTCAGGCAGCACCGACAGCGGGGACGGTCCTGCGGGGACCGGGTATATCGCGGCCGGGTCGATCTCGCCGAACGCGGTGTCGGGCTGGGCGTCGCGCACGAAGTCGGTCATGGCGGTGTCGGCGTCGTCGCCGCCGCCCAGGTGCCGGCGCACGGCGTGCATCGCGGTCATTCCGGGCGCACCGCGGTTGGGATCGGTCATCACCAGCGGGCGCTCGCCGCCGGGGCGCTCACCGGGAAGCAGCGACTCCCAGGAGGCGGAGTCCGGCTCGGGCAGTTCCTCGGTGTCCTCGGGCGCGGCGATGACGACAGGGGTGGCGGCCAGCGAACGCGGATCGGTGTCGATGGTGCGTGCTCCCGCCTCCGAGATCCGGGCGAGCTCGATCCAGGCCGAGGATTCGGGCACCCACACGTCCGGCGCGATGGTGGAACCGCCCACGCGCCCGCCGGAGAGTTCGGTCATCACCCGGTGCGGCGGGGCCTCGGCCGCTTGGGCGAACACGCACACACCGCCGTACTCGCCGCCGGAGGCGTTGAACTCGTCGGCGGCCTCCTGCAGCAGCGGTGCGATCCTCAGCGCGGCGGCGATGCGCAGGTAGCGGGTCTCCCCGCAGCCGGCGTAGCGCAGAGCGGCGGGGACCGCGACACTGAGCACGGCGATGAGCACCAGCACCGCGGCGGCGATCCCCAAAGGGGAACCCAGCGCGATGCGGGTGCGCGAGGGCATGCGGTGTCGGCCGTTGGGCACGTGGTCTCCGGGGGGCAGGGGGTGCTTGGCCGTGACCTTACTGGTTGGTAACGCGGGAGAGAAGTGCCATAGTCCTACCGCGGGATCGAACCGAAAGCCCAGTCTGGCCCCTCTTACCCGGCATGGTGGATATGCGCGGCCGGATGAGAGGCCTGTATCGTGCTATGCGCGTCCGTGCGGTGGGGAACCCGCGCGGCGACACCACCGGGAGGCCGGATCCCCCGGTGCAAACGGCGCTTTCGGGGGTATCGCGAAAGACAGGGGACCTCGTGGGATCTATCCCCGTGGTCGCTCTGTGCAGTGAGTCGATTTCCTAGAGTGGCGACTATGGTGAAGCTGAACCCCCGCCGCGGGGTGCTCGGTTCGGTCGGGACCACGATCCTGGGGTCCCTGTGCCTGGGCGGGGCTCTGGCCTACGGCGTCGCCGTGGGCGGCTCCCTCATGGCGCCCGAACCCGAGGCGGCCACCGAGTCGGCGGTCAACAACACGGTCAGCGACGTCGGCTCCGCCCCGCCCGAGCCGCCGGTGGGCGAGCTGCGCATCAAGGTCGTCGACGAGGGCCGCGCCTACGTGCAGAACCTCACCTGCGAGGGAGATCCCGCCACCGACCCCGACGCCTGCGCCGAAATGGCGCGCGTGGCGGCGGAATGGGCCGAGGGCGCCAGCCAGGGCAGCGCCGACAACCCCTTCGTCGAGGTCGCCGAGGACGCCGTGTGCACCGACCGCTCCTACGGCCCTCAGGAGGCGGCCATCACCGGCACGTGGCAGGGCCGGGAGATCGAGACCGAGGTCGACCGCTCCGACTCCTGCCAGGAGGCCCGCTGGCAGCGCCTGCGCCCCGTGACCGCGCCCCTCGACTGATCTCCGACCGCCATCCGGGACCGCCCCCGGTTCCGGCCCCCGTCGGAACCGTTCGCCACGACGGCCGATAATCGGTGTCCATGGACGTCATCGAGGTGCCCGATCCCGGCGACCCGCGCCTGGCCGACTATTTCCGGCTGCGCGACGTCAACCTGCGCAAGAGCATCGAGGCCGAGCACGGGCTGTTCATGGCCGAGGGCGAGAAGGTGATCAGGCGGGCGCTGACGGCCGGCTACACGCCCCGCTCGCTGCTGCTGACCCGCCGCCGCCTGCAGGCCCTGTCCGAGCTGGCCGGTGCGGTGGACGCTCCCGTCTACGTCGTCGACGACGCCACCGCCGAGCGGCTTACCGGCTTCGACGTGCACCGGGGTGCCCTCGCGTCCTTCCACCGCCGCCCGCTGCCCCAACCCGGCGAGGTTCTGCACGGCGCGCGCCGCGTCGTCGTGCTGGAGGACGTCCTCGACCACACCAACGTCGGCGCGATCTTCCGCAGCGCCGCAGGCCTGGGCGTGGACGCGGTGCTGCTCGCCCCCCGCTGCGCCGACCCCCTCTACCGCCGCTCCATCAAGGTCTCCATGGGCGCCGTGTTCAGCCAGCCCTTCAGCCGTCTCGGCGACTGGTACGGCGGCCTGGAGGAACTGCGCGGACGCGGTTTCCGCCTGCTCGCTCTCACCCCCGCGCCCGACGCCCGACCCCTGCCGGAGGCCTTGGCGCAGGCGGGCGAGGCGCCCGTGGCACTCATGCTCGGCAGCGAGGGCGACGGGCTGTCCTCGCGCTGGCTCGACCAGGCCGACACCGGCGTGGGCATCCCCATGGCCGGGCGCGAGGTGGACTCGCTCAACGTCACCGCCGCCGCGGCCATCGCCTGCTACGAGCTGATGCGCCCCGCAGGGCGGAGCGGTTGAGCACGGCGTGCTACACGTAGGCGTGCGGGCGCCGTCCGCATCCGGCAGGGCTGAGGCGAGCAATGGGGGAGACATGGCCGATCGCGTGCTGGTGCCGTGGGACCAGAACCTGGAGAACGCGCCGGCTGGGGTGAGCGGGGACGTCTACGACGGCGAGGGCGAGCCCGCCGCCGATTTGTCGCAGGTCGCCTTCTACGTCGTGCCCTACGGCCGCACCCAGCGCCTGGACCTGATGGAGCGCATGCCCGGCCTGCGCGTCGTCCAGCTGCTCACCGCCGGCTACGAGCGTGCGCTGGATCCCCTGCCCGAGGGCGTCGAGCTGTGCAACGGGCGCGGTCTGCACGACGCCAGCACCGCCGAGCACGCCCTGGCGCTGATGCTCGCCGCGCAGCGCGACCTGCCGCGCTGGGCCGGCGACCAGGCGGCCCACCGCTGGGCCCCGCACTTCACCCGCTCACTGGCCGGTACGCGGGTGCTCATCCTGGGCTACGGCAGCATCGGTGCGGCGCTGGCGGCGCGGCTGGAGCCCAACGAGTGCGAGGTCGTGCCCGTGGCCCGCAGCGGCCGTCCCGACCAGGGCGTCCACGGCATCGACGCGCTGCACCGGCTGCTGCCCCAGGCCTCCGTCGTGGTGCTGACCGCCCCCCACACCCCTGAGACCCAGGGCCTGATCGGCGCCGACGAGCTGGCGCTGATGCCCGACGACTCCCTCGTGGTCAACGTCGGACGCGGCCCGCTGCTGGACACCTCCGCACTGCTGGCCGAGAAGGGGCGCGTCCGCGCCGCGCTGGACGTCACCGACCCCGAGCCGCTGCCCGCCGACCATCCGCTGTGGGAGGCGCCGGGCACGTACATCACCCCGCACGTCGCCGGCGGATCCGACACCTTCTACCCCCGCGCCCGCCGCTTCGTCGACGAGCAGCTGCGCCGCTGGGCGGCCGGAGAGCCGCTGGCCAACGTGGTCCGGTCCGGCGCCTGAACCGCCGCGCCGGCTCGGAAACGTCACCGCCCCGGCGCACACTTGCCGTATGCGCATCGCGGCGGTGGCCGAGGCCGAAGGCGGCGGGCGCCTGCGCGGCCCCGACGCGCAGGCGCCCGGTCCTGACGGTGCCGTCCGGCGGGCCGACGACCTCGCCGCGGCCGTCGCCGAGCACGAGCGCGGCGCCGCGGATCGCGGCACACCGGTGCGCTGGATCGTCGCCGACACCGCGCACTTCTACCCGCCCCTGCTGGAGCGGGGCGTGCGCATCGCCCGCTGCCACGACATCGCCCTGGTCGAGGCGCTGCTGCAAGGCCACGCCGGCCGCTTCGGCGAGGCGCACGCGCTCGGGGCCGCCTGGGCCCGCCTGCACGGCCGCGAGGTTCCGCCCGACCCCGCTCGCTCCGGCGCCGAGGGCGCCGGGCCCCAGACCGCACTGTTCGAACCCGACCGCTCCACTCTGCCGCCCGGCGTCGATCCCCTCGACGCGCTGGTCCAGGTACACGACGACCAGCGGCGCCGCATCGCCGAGCTGCCGCGTCCCGGGCGCTTCGCCCTGCTCGCCGCGGTCGAGTCCGCCGGGGCGCTGGCCGCGGCGGAGATGGCCCACGACGGCGTCCCCTGGCGCGCCGACGTCCACGACGCGGTGCTCACCGAGCAGCTGGGCCCGCGTCCGCCCGCAGGCCGGCGTCCGCCGGTGCTGGCCGACCTCGCCGCCCGCATCGGCGAGGCGCTGGGCCGAAGCCTCAACCCCGACTCCCCGGCGCAGCTGATGCGCGCATTCGAGGCCGCCGGCCACCCGGTCGCCTCGACCCGGTCCTGGGTCCTGCGGCGCGTCGAGCACCCCGCGGTACCGCTGCTGCTGCGCTATAAGGAACTGGCGCGCCTGCACTCCGCGCACGGCTGGTCCTGGCTGGACACCTGGGTCTCGGGCGGGCGCTTCCGCGCCGACTACATCGTCGGCGGAGTCGTCTCGGGCCGCTGGGCCACCCGCGGCGGCGGCGCCCTGCAGATCCCCAAGGTCCTGCGCCGCGCCGTTGTGGCCGACCCGGGCTGGCGGCTCGTCTGCGCCGACGCGGGCCAGCTGGAACCGCGCATCCTCGCCGCCGTCTCCGGCGACTCCGCGCTCGCGGCGGCCGCCGGCAGCGACGATCTCTACGCCCGGCTGGCCGGCTCCTTCGGCGGCGACCGCCAGCGCGCCAAGATCGCGCTGCTGGCCGCGATGTACGGGCAGACCGGCGGTGACGCCGCTGCCCTGCTACCACGGATGCGCCAGGCCTATCCGCGCGCCGTCGACCACGTCGACGCCGCCGCGCGCGAAGGCGAACACGGGCACCTGGTGCGTTCGTGGCTGGGCCGCACCTGCCCGCCGCCGATGTGGGGCGGCGCCGACGATCCGGAAGCCGGACCCGGCGAGCGCGCGGCGCGCGAGCGGGGCCGCTTCACGCGCAACTTCGTCATCCAGGCCACAGCGTCCGAATGGGCGCTGGTGCTGATGGCGGCCGTGCGCCGCGGCCTGGCCGGGCTCGACGCCTCCCGCGGGCGGCCGCAGATGGTGTTCTTCCAGCACGACGAACTGGTGCTGCACGTGCCCGCCGAGCTGGCCGAGGCCGCAGCGGCGACCCTGCGCGCCGCGGCCGACGAGGCCGCGGCGCAGATGTTCGGCGACACGCCGGTGCGGTTCCCGCTCGACGTCGCCGTCGTCGAGCGCTATTCGCAGGCGTGAATCCGGTCCGCCCGTATCGTGAAACGCCGCGGAAATCCGCGTGTGCGGTCGATCCGTGCGCTGACCTCGGGGGGAGGCGCCCGGGTATGCGCCGTTCACCTCGCGGACGCTTGAAATCGGTCGGTGGGGAACATCATGCTTGTACCCGGCCGCGGAAGTCAGGGTCCGAACGGTCGGTAGGCGACAGCAGGAGAGCGGGGTAGGCGTGCGTCAACGGTGGAGATCGTGCGCGGGGACGACTGCGGCCTTCGCCGTGGCGTTCACCGCCTTCGGTGCCGCTCCGGCCTGGGGTGCCCCCGCCCCCGACGTGCAGGAGCGTCCGGCCATCGACGAGCAGATGGCGGGCGCCGCCGCGCCGCGGCACGCACCCGGGCCGCGCCCCTCCGGCGGCGACGCCACCCCTTCCGGCGGCGCCTCGTCGCCTCCCGTGGCCGACGCCGCCGACCTGCGCGCCGACGTCGACGTCGCCGACTTCAAGAAGGCCCGTTCCCGCGAGTACTTCGCGGTCCTGCCTGACTCGATCCCCCAGCGGCGCGTCGAGAAGGTCGCCGAACTCGACGGCGTCGCATCGGTCGAGTCCGTCGACGCCGCCCGGATGAAGGTCGACGGCGAAGGCACCGCCGTGCTCGGCGTCGACCCATCGAGCTTCCGCAACTACGCCCCCAAGCCCTCCGCCGAGTCCGACGACATCTGGCAGGGCGTCGCCGAGGGCCGCGTCGCCCTCTCCGACGACGCGGGCAAGCAACGCGGCTTGGACGTGGGCAGCGAGGTCGAGCTGGCCGGCGCCCGCGGAGAGGTCACCCGCGAAGTGTGGACCCACGCGACCTCCGGCGTCGCCGGGATCGACGCGCTGATCTCCCGGGACCTGGCCGAGCGGCTGGGCTTTCCCCGCGGCAACGCGCTGGTCGTCTCCGCGCCCGACGCCGACCTGTGGGAACTGGAGGACAAGCTGAAGAAGGTCCTCGGCGACGAGGCATCGCTGCAGCTGCTCGCCGAGGACCCCGAGCCCCGCCCCTCCGGCGGGCCCGGCGAGGCACTGGGCGACGACGTCCGCGAGGCCGCCATCGAGGCCGCGAAGACCCGCATCGGCGTCCCCTACGTGTGGGGCGGAGAGTCGATGTCCGAGGGCGGCTACGACTGCTCGGGACTCGTGCAGTGGGCGTTCGATCAGGCGGGTGTGTCGGTCCCACGCGTCACCCACGACCAGTGGTTCGCCGGCGAGCAGCTCGACTACGGCGACGCCCGCCGCGGCGATCTGATCTTCTGGCGCAACGACCCGACGGCGCCCGACTACATCTCCCACGTCGCCATCTACCTGGGCGAGGGCCGCATGCTGGAGTCGCCTCGGACCGGGCTGAGCGTGCGCGTCACCGACGTCCGCACCCAGAACATGGCCGGCGTCGTGCGCGTCCACGGCTGACGCGCGGACCCGCCCCCGCCCCGCCTGCCGCACCGGTGCGGCAGGCGGGGCGTCGTGTGCGCTCGCGGCCGCAGGGCCGCGCCCGCTCAGCGAGGGTCGAACGGACAAAGGGGCGGCGCCGCGCCGGCACCGCCCCTTGCCTCCTGCTCGATGAAGACCAGCCGGGAGGGGGTGGCTGGACTCCGCAGGAGAGGAAGCAGGGCAAGTCACTGAGGGAGGGGGAGCCAGCGAAACCAGCCCTGCATGTGGTCGATATGCGCGGGCGCCCGGTCGAGGCGGCGCCCGTCGACTTCTGGATCAAGGTAAGCAGTGCCTGGCCGTTTTGGCAAGGGCGGGGTTCCAGGCCGCCTGAGCCCGTAAACAGGGCAGAAGATCTATTTTCCGGGTATTTCGCCCTTAGTGCGCGCTGTGGGAACTCAGGTGCCAAAGCTGGGTAGAAGTAACTGTGCGGGCGCGACCGAAGCCCATAGTCGGCAGTCGGTGCGGGCAGCGGGGGAGTGGGGCCCTGCGGCCCGCAGCACGGGAGGAGGGGCCATGAAGCGACGCAGGGGAGGGCCCGAGGACACGGCGGTGCGGCGGACGCGCACCGGCGCACACACCAAACCGCCGGGCCGCCGGCCCGGTCCCCGGCTCCGCCCTCAGGAGAGCCCGCCCGGCGAGGCCGATCCGCAGGCGGGCTACCGCGCCTACGACGCGACCGACAGGGGATACGGAGCATTGGGGCTGGCCGAGGAGGAGACGGCGGCGCAGATCCTGCTGCGCGGTCTCATCGACGACGCCGGCCTCTGCCCGCCGGGCCCGTCGGCCGCCGACCCCCACCCCCGCCCGCAGGGGGCCGGACCAGCGTCGGAGTATGCGCCTTTGCGGGTCGTGCAGGCCGTCGAGCGGCACCGCTCGGACAGCATCGTCGGCCATCCCATGCTCTCCCACCGCATGCTGTGCCCGGCCAGCCGGTGGGACGACCTGCTGCGCCGACTCGACGGCAGCGGGCCGGTCGAGGTGGGCCTCGTCCTCGACACCGACGAAGGCGTAGCCGGCGTCGTGCCCCCGCGCGACCCCCGCGTGCGTGTCAGCCACTACGAGACCCGTGCCCGCCCCGACGACCTGCGCCTGGTCGCCGCACTGTTCCGCAGCGGCGACATCGGCGCGGCGGGACGCGTCGTCTACTTCGAGCCGGTCCGCGAACCCGGCTGGCTCGACGCCGTCGACGTCCTCAGCGGAGCGCGGCCGCTGGGCGCCAAGATCCGCTGCGGCGGCCCCCGGCCCGAGCTCGTGCCCGGCCTGCGCGAGATCGGCGCGTTCATCACCGCCTGCGTCGAGCGCGACGTGCCCTTCGCCGCGACCGCCGGACCGCCCCAGGCGGCAGGACGGATCGACCCCGGAACCGGCGCCGCGCAGTACGGCTACCTGAATCTGCTGCTGGCCACCGCCGCCGTCGTGGAGGGCGATTACGACAGCGTGTCCGACCTGCTGGCCGGCACCGACGCCCGGTGGCTCGCCCGCCTGGCGCGCGCCCTGGACCCGGCAACCGCGCTGCGCACCCGCGATCTGCTGACGGGATACGCCGCGCGCAGCACCGGCGATCCCGTGCGCGAGGCCGCCGCTCTGGGCCTCCTGGGCGCCTGGGACGTCTGAGCGCGCTTCGCGCCCCGCCCCGCCGAGCGGCGAGGGTGTGACACCGGCGGCGAGCGACGAGGAGGAGCGTGCGGACGACGTGGGTTCCGGGGGCCGACGAGGCGGGGTACGGGGCGGACAACCTGCCCTACGGAGTGTTCGTGCACGACGGCGCCGCGCCGCGGGTGGGCGTGCGAGTAGGGGAGTGGGTGCTCGACCTGGCCGGCGCACTGGGCGACCCGGAGTTCGAGGAGCCCTCTCTCAACCGCTTCATGGCGCGCGGCTCCACGGCGTGGCGGGCGACCCGCGCCAAGGTGACGGGGATGCTCGCCGCCGAGAAGGGGCGCGCGGCCGCCGAGCCCCACCTGGTCCCGCTGTCGCAGGTGGAGCTGCTGCGGCCGTTCTCCGTGGGAGACCGTGCCGTCTTCCACGGCTCCGCGGAGCACGCCGCCTGCATGCAGCGCCTGCTGCGTCCCGGGACCGGCGGCCTGCCCGAGCGGTGGTATACCCAGCCCGTCGGCAGGCACGGGCGTGCGGGCGCTGTGGCGGCCTCGGGCCGCGGAATCCGCCGCCCGGCGGGCCAGTACGCCGACCGCGACGGCACCGGTCCCCGCATGGGGCCGAGCACGCGGGTGGACGCCGAGGCGCACCTGGGCTTCGTCGTGGGCATGCCGACTCCGCCGGGACGCAGCGTGCCCGTCAGCGGCTTCGTCGAGCACGTCTTCGGCGCCGTGCTGATGGCCGACTTCAGCGCACGCGACGTCGAGGCGTGGGAAGCGGTGCCGCTGGGGCCGCTGACAGGGGCGTCGTTCGCGGCGCCGGTCTCGCCGTGGGTGCTGCCCACCGACGCGCTGGGTGCGGCGCGGTTCCGCGGCCGCCGGCAGTCCCCGGCGCCCCTGCCGCACCTGGCCCGGATCGCCGACTGGGGGCTGCGCATCAGGTTCGAGATCGCGCTCAACGGAGAGGTCGTCTCCCGCCCGCCGTACGGGGCGATGTACTGGACACCCGACCAGCTGCTGGCCCATCTGACCGGCAACGGGGCGGCACTGCGCACCGGCGACCTGTACACCTCGGGCGCCGTCTCCGGCGGAGAGCCGGGGCAGCGGGGGAGCCTGCTGGAGCTGGAGGGGGCGGGCGAGGCGCCGCTGAGGCTGTCCGGCGGCTCTGCGCGGTCCTACCTGCAGGACGGCGACACGGTCGAAGTCGGCGCGTGGGCGCAGGGGATGGGCGGGGGCGTGATCCGGCTCGGCGAGGTCAGTGCGTCCCTGCTGCCGGCCGGCGACTGACGTCCGGCGGCAGCGCCGCCCCTGCCGCGGACCTGGAGTACAAACGCGAGCGGCGAGGACTCCGTGAAGTCCCCGCCGCTCCTACGGCGTCCGGCGGGCCGGGTCTCGGCCGATCGCCGGCCGCGCCGCCGTAGTCCGCCGCCACCGACCGACTACAGTCGCACCGATATTCCGGGCAGCAGCCGCGGGATCGCGCCCCACAGGCCCGACGGATCGTCCTCGGAGGCCGAGGACTCCGGCGCGTCCTCGACGGTTTCTTCCGACTCGGACTGCTTGGCGTCGCTCTGCGCTGCGGACGCGTCCGCGCCTTCGGTCCCCTCGGCCCCCTCGGTTCCTTCGGCTTCCTCGGCCTCCGCGGCGAGATCGGCCATCACCTGGTCGACGAGGTCCGGATCCGCATCGAAGTGCTCGGCGCAGGCCTGCGCGGCCTCGTCTCGGGCTTCGGTGTCGACCGAGCGCCACAGTTCGAGCAGTGCGGCGGCGTCCCCGGCGACCTCGGCCGGCTGGGCCTGGGCGTCCTCGGGCAGCAGTTCCTCGGCCAGGCAGGTGCGCGCGTCCATCAGCGAGACCCCGGGGACGAAGCTGCCGTCAGCGCTCTCGGCGCCCTCCTGCTCCTGCGCGTCCGGGGACTCGGCCTCGGGCGTGTCGGCCTCGGGAGTCTCGCCCGCTTCCGTGCCGGAGTCCGCCTCCTCGGCGGGCTCCTCCCCGGCCTGGGTGCCCTCGGCGGCCTCCTCGCCGGCGCCCGGAGAGGGCTCCGCGCCCTCCGGGTCGCCGGGTTGCTGCGGGGAACCGGATTCCTCCTGGGGCGCGTCCTCCTCCGGGGCCTCGGACTCCTGTCGGCCCTCGGGCGACTCACCCTCCGAGCCCGCCGGGTGGGTCTGGGGCTCGGACGAACCGGCGGCCTCGGCGGCCTCCTCCCCGGCGTTCCCGGTCTCCCCGCTCGCCTCGTCGGCGCCGTCCGCCGATCCGGCCGGCCCTTCCTCGGCGGGCCCTTGCTCGGCGGGGCCCTCATCCTCAGCGCCCTCGCCGGATCCGGGAGCCTCCTCCTCGGCGGCCTCCTCGGCGCCCTCCTGGGTGCCCCCGGCTTCCTCAGCGGCGCCCTCGGCGCCCTCCCCGGTTTCCTCGTCCTCGGACTCCGGACCCGGGGACTCCTCGGCTTCGGTCTCCTGGGCGCCGCCCTCCTCGGCCGCGCTCTCCTGCTCGCCCTGCTCGCCCGGCTCGGCCTGGTCGCCCTGGTTGCCCTGGTTGCCCTGGTTGCCCTGGTCGGCCTGGTCGGCCTCGCCGGCCTCGCCGGCCTCCGGATCCTGGTCGGACTCCGCGCCCTTCTGCGACTCGCGAACGCCCTCGGCGAGGGAGACCAGTTCGTCGGACTCCCAGCGGTCGGGCTGCAGGTAGGCCTCGACACCCACGCCGCCTTCGGGGACCCAGAACAGCTCTCCCGACTTCTTCGACAGGTAGGCCGGGACACCGTGGTGCTCGGTCTTCTCCAGCGCATCGTCGTCGAGGCGGCTGTAGCGGGCCTTGCGCATGTCCTCCAGATCGGTGATGTCCTCCGACCGGATCACGCCGACCTTGCCGTAGACCGAGTCGAAACCCTGTACCCACGAGATCGCCGAGACGCGCTCGCCGCTGCGACCGGTCGTGGAGTTGGCGTGGATGCCGTACCTGTCGAGCCCCGGCGGCAGGTAGGCGATCTCGAACCCGTCGAGCGTGTACGTCGACGCGCTCTGCTGAACGACCGGCCAGGCGATCGGGCCGTCGCCGGGGCCGTACTCCGCCGTCGCCGGACCGCTGCCCGCCACCAGGCCCGCCACGGACAAGGTGGTGGCACCGGCCAGCGCGATCCATCGCTTCTGATGCTTGCGCATGCTCGGACCTCTCCATCGATTCGCCAAGCGCGTATCAGGTGGCCGTGCGTGAACCCTGCATGCCACCACTCCATAAAATCGCACATTGCGTAACCATCCGCTCACAATGTGTCGATGGGCGTGTCGGGTGCCGGATTCGACACACACGACCCCCGCAGCGGAGGTTCCGGACACGGTCCGGCCGTGGGCGCGCGCGGCGAACACGCGACAATCGGCCCGGACGGATGGTTATTGCCGGTTCGTGACGTTCTTTTGGCTGGTGGATGGCCTTATGGCACTATGGCCGAGGACATCTGCGGCCCGCCCGCCGGCGCCTGGCCCGTTCCCTCACCGACCACTGCGAGCGGCCCTTCCATGCGCCGCCGGCGCGGCGGGCACCCCTCGAATCCCGCTGACCGAAGGAGAACGCATGGCAGGAGACCACACAGCGCACGCGGGGGCGACGCTCCCGGTGGACGGGCCTCCTGTCCTCATGGCGCAGGCGCTGGACCAGAGCGGACCCATGGTGGAGTGGTTCGCGGAGCGCTCCGGAGCCTTCATCTCCGGTGCGATCCAGATCGTGCTGGTCCTGATCATCGCCCTGATCGTCAGGGCCGTGGCAGGGCGCCTCATCGACCGGGCGATCAAGCGGATGGCGGCCTCCCATCAGCGCCTCGGCAACGGCAAGCTGGCCAACGGGGTCCTGGCCAAGGCCACCGGGAACAAGAACGCGAGGCAGGAGCAGCGGGCCGAGACGATCAGCTCGGTGCTGCGCAGTGTGGCCTCCGTGGTGATCCTCGGCAGCGCGATCGTCATGATCCTGGGCGAGCTGGGCATCAACCTCGGCCCCATCCTGTTGAGCGCGGGCGTGCTCGGCCTCGCCATCGGCTTCGGCGCGCAGAGCCTCGTGCAGGACTTTCTCTCCGGCGTGTTCATGCTGATCGAGGACCAGTACGGCGTCGGCGACGTCGTGGACGTGGGCGACGCCGTGGGCACCGTAGAGGAGGTCAGCCTGCGGGTGACCAAGATCCGCGACCTCAGCGGCGGTCTGTGGTACGTGCGCAACGGCGAGATCGTGCGCGTGTGCAATATGAACCAGGGCTGGGCGCGCGCCGTCGTCGAGATCCCCTTGGACGCCCGTGTGGACGTCGCGCACGCCACCGAGGTCATCGAGCGCAGCCTGGACGCCTTCGCCGAGCTGCCCGGCCCGGCCGACCAGCTCCTGGAGCGCCCCACCGCCGAGGGCGTGGTCGGCATCGCCAACGGCGCCGTGGTCTTCCGCGTCATGGCCAAGACCAAGCCCGGCGAGCAGTGGGCCCTGGACCGCGAACTGCGCGGCCACCTCAAGCGCGATTTCGACCAGGCCGGCATCCGGATGGCCCACCCCATGCAGATGAACACGACAGGAAACGCCTAGAGCGGCCCGCAATCACCCGATCGAGGCGGACGGACCCGCGCTGCGGTCCGTCCGCCTCGGTATGTCCTCCCCCTGTGTGCACGAAGTGTGCGCGACCATGTGCGCACGGCCGTCGACGGCCTCCGTTGCGGGCCCGGCCGTCCGCAGAAGGGTTCGCGGGCGCGGCACGGCGGGATCGCTTCGCCGCAACCCGGCCGACACCCTCCGAGTCCAGGCTTGGACGGTCAGTGATGCACCTCTGACCGAGGGAGTGACATGTTCCGACGGTTCGGGCTCGCGGCGGCGGCCCTGGCGCTGGCCTTGGCGGGCAGTGGCGGCACCGCCGCGGCCGTGACCGCGTCCCCCGCGTCCCCCGCGTCCCCCGCGTCCCCCGCGTCCCCCACCCCCGAATCGGCCTCCGGCCGCCCCTCCGCCGACCCCGCCCAGGGCGGCGGCCCCGACAAGCGCCGCGTGCCGGCCGTGCTCGACGTCGCCCACCGCGGCGCCTCGGCCTACGCGCCGGAGAACACGCTGGCGGCTGTCGAGGCCGCGCAGCGCCTCGACGCCACCACCGTGGAGCTGGATGTGCAGCGCAGCGCCGACGGTGAACTCGTGATCATCCACGACACGAGTCTGGAGCGCACGACCGACGCCGAAGAGGTCTTCCCCGACCGCGAGTCCTACGCCGTCGCCGACTTCACCCTCGCCGAGCTGCGGCGGCTCGACGCCGGGGCGTGGTTCGGCGCCGAATTCGCCGGCGAGCCGGTGCCGACGCTGGACGAGGCACTTGCGCGCCTGCACCGCCATCGGCTGAACCTGCTGCTGGAGATCAAGTCGCCCGAGCTGTACCCGGGCATCGAGGCCGACGTCGCCTCCGCCCTGCGCGACCGCCCGGCCTGGTTCGCCCCTCGGCCGTCGTGGCGGTGGCCCCGGCTGGTGATTCAGAGCTTCGACCGGGAGTCCATGCGCCGCTCCCACGACCTGCTGCCGCGTGTGCCCCACGGACTGCTGGGCACGGTCCCCGAGGAGGAGATCGGCGACTACGCACGCTGGGCCGACCAGATCAACCCCGACCACGAAGCGATCAGCGCCGACTACGTGGACGCCGTGCACGACGCCGGCATGCAGGTGCACACCTACACGGTCAACGACCCCGGCGACATGCGCACCGCCATCGCCCACGGCGTCGACGGAATCATCACCGACCGCCCCGACGTCGCCCGCCAGGTGATCGCCGAGGAGGCGGCGGGCGCGGCCCCGGCCGCCTGATCCCGCGCGTCGGGACCGCCGCCGTGGGCCGTTCGGTCGGGGAGCGGGCGCACGGCGGCGGTCCGGTCCGAACGAGTGCGCCGGGCGCAAGGGGCGGCGGGCCGGCGCCCGGTCGCCGGCGCGCCGCCGAACGCTCCCTACCGGGGCCGGCCGGTCACTCCCGGGCGGCGCTGCCAGGGGTGCGGTCCCGAAAGCGGGCGGTACTCCACGCCGCACGCGTCCAGGCGCAGCAGGTGTCGCTCCAGGCGGGGCTGGAACTCCGCGTAGTCCCGCGCTCCCTCAGACCACGCCGCCTCGGCGAAGGCCGACAGGCGGGGGAAGGCCATGTAGTCGACGGAACGCGGGCTGTCGAGGTGCTCGCTCCAGATGTTGACCTGGGCGCCCAGTACCCGCTCGGCCCCGGCCTCCGCCAACTCGGCCGGCACCGGCTCGGCCGTGTAAACGTCGGCCGCAGTCAGCACGGTGCCTACGGGGATGGGCTCGTCGTCGCCCTCGGACTGGCGGTAGTCCAGGTAAGAGGTGTCGGTCGGGCACATCACCACGTCGTGGCCCGCCTTCGCGGCGGCGATGCCGCCCTCGGTGCCGCGCCAGGACATCACCGTGGCGCCCGGCGCCAGGCCCCCCTCCAGGATCTCGTCCCAGCCCAGCAGGCGCCGGCCGCGCTCGGCGAGGTAGGTGTCGAACCGGCGGATGAACCAGCTCTGCAGCTCCCCCTCGTCGGCGAGCCCTTCCTCGCGGATGCGCCACTGCGCGGTCTCGCTGCGGCGCCACTGCTCCTTGGGGCACTCGTCGCCGCCCACGCAGACGTAGGTGCTCGGGAACAGCTCCAGGACCTCGTCGAAGACGTTGCGGTAGAACTCCAGCGTGGCGTCGGTGACGTTGAGGACGTTGTCGATGATGCCCCAGTGCCGCGCCACGCCGACCGGCTCGCCCTCGCCCAGCTCGGGATAGGCGGCGATCGCGGCCTGGGAGTGGCCGGGGACGTCGATCTCCGGCACCACGGTGATGTGCCGCGCGGCGGCGTAGGCCACGATCTCGCGGATGTCGTCCTGGGTGTAGAAGCCGCCGTGGGGGCGGCCGTCGAAGACCGGCGGGCTGCCGGCGCCGACCTGGCTCTCCGTGCGCCAGGAGGCGACCTCGGTCAGGCGGGGATAGCGCTTGATCTCCAGGCGCCAGCCCTGGTCCTCGGTCAGGTGCAGGTGCAGCACGTTGAGCTTGTGCATCGCCAGCAGGTCGATGAACCGGAGCACGTCGTGCTTGGGCATGAAGTGCCGCGCCACGTCGAGCATGCATCCGCGCCAGCCGAACCGCGGCCGGTCGGTGATGCGCACACTGGGCAGCGTCCACCGCGCCGCGGAGTCCACCGGCGCGCGGCGGTAGGCGGCCGCGGGCAGCAGCTGACGCAGGGTCTGGGCGCCGTAGAAGGCGCCCGCGGGGTCGTGGCCGACCACCAGCGCGCCCTCGCCGTCGACGATGAGCCGGTACCCCTCGCTGCCCAGACCCGCCGCCGGGTCCACGCTCAGCCGGATCTGCGCGTTCTGGCCGTCCCCGCGCTGCAGCGGCAGGCCGGTGGCGGCCCCCAGTTCGGTCCGCAGCCAGGCCTCGGTGCCGCGGGCCGCATGATCGGCGTCGATCCTCGTCGAAGGGGTCAGCACGAGGCCGTCGTAGTCGCCGGTCGACAGTTCGGCCGGTCGCGGCACCAGCGAGTCAGCGGGCACGGAAGGCGCTCCCATCCGGTCTAGACCAATAGTCGCACCATGGTGCCATGGCCCTATGGCTCCAAGCACCGGCGGGGCCCGGCCGCGGAGGACATAGCCGCGGCCGGTTCCGGCCGTACGCGCCGCCGCCCGCAGGACCGCGCCTACCGGATGGGGACGCGGATGCGCTCGCGGTGCTCGCCAGGGGGCGGGGTGGGCGCCAGCCACTCGTCGGACAGCAGCACAGCCATCGAGTAGAGGTGCCAGACCTGCTGCGGCCGCGAGACGGGGTCCTGGTTCAGGAGCGCCTCGATGCGGTCCTTGTCCACCAGGTCGAACAGTTCGGGAGTGTCCAGGATCCGCTCGCGCATCGGCGCGACGTAGTCGGGGCCGAGCTTGCGCCGCCAGTCGAACCCGCCCGCGGCCGTGCGGGCCTTGAGCGCGTGGCGCCGGCCCCGGGCCCGGCGCTCCAGCGGGTTGAGGATGCGCCGCTGGTCGAAGCGCCAGGCGCGGTCGGCCACGGGCAGCCGCGCGAGCTTCGGGGCCAGGTGCTTCAGCAGCTGGAAGACCACGTCCTCCGACCAGCGCCAGCGGGGCGACAGGCTCATCGCCTCCCAGCGCACCCGGTGGTCCAGGAACGGGTGGTACATGCAGTAGCCGATGAGCGTGGCGGTGCGTGATCCGGGCAGCCAGCGCCCGCTTCGGAAACGCAGGAACATCCGGTCCAGGCCCACGGCCGGGTCGGAGAACTCCTCGGTGTAGGCGGCGTAGAGCCGGTCTCCCTCGGCCTTGGCCTGTGGGGTCATCAGCGGGGTCTGTGCGCGGGTGATGGTGTCGAACTTCTTCAGCAGCGAATCGCGGTCCAGACTCTGCTGATCGTTGAGCCAGCCGCCGCGCAGCGCCTCGCCGCCCGAACCCGAAAGCCGGGCCTCGAAAAGAAACCCGGTGGGGGAGATGACGTTCTCGAACGCCGAGTTCATCCCCTCGGTCATGCGCAGCAGGCGCGTCGTGCGCGGGAGCGGGTGCTCGACGAGCACGGCTTCGTCGCCGTCGCGCTCGGGTGCACTCACCCGGTGGTCGCTCACGCCCAGCTGTTCACAGATCCGCCGGGCCAGGATGACGTCGGGATGGTCCTCGAAGCCGCGGGTGGTCGCACGGAACGGGATCCCGGCCGCGTGCAGCATCGCCGCCACCAGCCGGCTGTCGCGGCCGCCGGTAAGCGACAGCGAGACGGCCTCGCCGTGTTGGCGCACGGGTTCGACCGACTCCATCAGGGCCTCGGCCAACGCCTTCACCCGCTTGCGCCGCGCCTCCGAGCCGTTGGGCGCGGGCTGGGGCTCGGGCAGTGCGCGGTTGAGTGTGCGCGCGACGCCGTCGCGGATGCGCAGCGTGCTGCACTCGGTCAGCGTGGTGGTTCCGCGGAAGGGCGTGTGGTCGGTCAGGTAGAAGCCGTGGCGCACCAGCGCCTGCATCGGCGGGATGTCGTACTCCGGGGCGGGCGGCATCGGCGCGTCGGGGCCCTCCTCGGCCGCGCGGGCGACCAAGTGGACCAGCGCGGCGCGATTGCCCACGACGTGCAGCCGCGCCCGCTCGGTGAAGTAGACGGGGTCGTTGCGGGTGATGGTGGTGACGGCGTCGACGCCCGCGGGCGTGGCGCGGAAGACGCCGAAGGCCCCGCCCGTCCGGTCGACCAGCGGTCCGGGGTCGGCGCCGCCGAGTTCGAGGATCGGTTTCACGTCGGCGGGGTCGACCAGGTAGCCGCTGTATCCGAGGACGCCTTCGCCGCCGTCGCCGTGGGCGGGCACCAGCGGGTCCGGCAGCCGATCGAGCTCGGGTTCGTTGGTCCAGGCCAGCAGGGCGACGTTGCGGCGGGGAGCGATCCACGATTCGTGGCGCAGGGTGTCGGCCGGCACGGGGAGCACCCGGTGCGCCAGAGTGCGCGCGGCCGCCACGACATGCTCGGGGACGGGCGCGGCCTCATCGGGTGCGGCAGAGCTGAGCGCCAGGTAGAAACGCATGCTGATCTCCTTCGAGACCGTGGTCGTCGGCGGGCCTGGGGCGGCCGAACCCGCGGCCGCGTGCTGAGCGGGTTTCGTCGCACGGTCCGGGTGTTCCGCCGCTCTCTAAGTGGACGCGATTCCCGCCTCCCGCGTGGACGTAAGCGAGGCCTTTCATGGAATTTTCTGCGAGTGTTCACCGGCCGTGGGGCGGCATACCGCGAGAGGGGAGGGCGGAATCCGGGTGATCATTCCGCTGAGGTGGAGCGACGCCGCTGCGCGGGAGTGCGGGGCGGGGGAAAAGGCGAGGAGGGGGACAGGGGGTGGTCCGCGGGGATAGGTGCGGTGCGGAAATCGTGATCGGTTCACGAGGAGCGGCCGAATCGGAGGATCGCGGCGGAATTCGATCATGATGGCACTTCCCGGCGGCGGGGAGTTGGGCACGCCGTCCTTCGGCGCCGCGGGCGCCGGGTTGCGATACCACCTCGGCGAGGGGGGTGGCCGGGGAGGGCGTCGGTCGGCGCCGGGGTGTGCGTTCGGCGGGTCAGCGCAGGCAGCGGACGGCCGGGGTCGGCGTGGATCGGTTGTGGAAGGCGGAGGATCGGACACCCGACGATGCGGCGGGGGCGCCGGATGGCGGAGGTCTGCAGAAGCCGGTCCCGCCTGCGCCGGCTTATCGGCCGCCGAGACGGCGCCCCGGTGGGGCGTTCCGGGCATATCGGCGCCGTCGGCGGCTCCGTTGCCGACGTTGTACGCCGAATGCCGCATCGGTAAGTCCTGGACCGCGACTTCCGTGCTCGCGTTTCGCGACACGGAATTGCGGTACGGTGGTTCGTCCGAATTGTCCGACCTGTGCGGCGCCGCGTATACCCGGTTCGCGGCGACATTCGCACAATGCCGTGTTCGGGCTTTTCGGGTGTGACGTGGCGCGGTCTCGTAGGTGCCGGGGGACTCCAGGGAGTCTCTGAATCCCGGACACAGTTGGCGAAACACGCGGTCGGACGGGTGTCGGTGCCGCTCGAAGCGGCATTCCGCATGAACGGCGCGCCGGCGGTGCTCCTACGGGCGCCAGGGATCGCTTTGTCCGATTCGTTTCCGTGCCATCTGCCGCATCCGCATCGAAAGTGCCCCCACGAGCCCCCTCGGCGCGGGAAACGCGCCCGGCGACCGATGAGACCGCCCTCGCCGACCCGGCGGAGTGGGGGCCACCCGCGGCCGCCACGCAGAGGCTGCACCCCATCCCACGCGGCCGGCCAGGGTTTCGAAGGGCATCCTGCCGCCGGCGCGCAGTTCGCGCACGATCGCGGCATCGACGGAGTCGAGTCGGGGCGCGCTCTCACCGTTCACGGGCCGACCTCCTCGGCGACTCCCGATCGTGCCGTCCGGTTCCCGGGGCGTGGCGCCCAGACCCCCGTCACGCCGCGTCGCATGTTTCGGACGTGACGGCCCTCCATTGCGGGTAGCGGCCGGGTATGGGGAGCGCGTCCACCGACTCTTGACCGGATGTTTCCTCCGGTTCCCTGGCTTGCCGGGGCCAGGACAGATCGAGTGGATATCCAGGTCGCAGGCAGGCTGCGGCCGCGCACCGGCGGGCGCGGGAGTGCGCACCCCGGTGATGTGGTAAGGGAGGCACTACCCCGATTCGGGTGGTGACAGCATCGATCGACCGCGGCGTATGTACTTGGCTTGTCGCTAGGAGCCCAGAGGTATCCGAACGGCGCCGCAGTTGCCGTCGACGACGAGGGGAGGCCGAGCGAACGTGATCATATCGTCCGTGCTCATCGCCCTCGCGGGCGCATTCTGCATGGCTCTCGGCTCGGCGCTGCAGGAGCGCGACGCCGTGCGGGCGCCCGGCCGCAGCGTGGCGCCGGCGGGCTTTCTGGTGCATCTGGCGCGGCGCCCCCGATGGCTGATGGGTACCGCCGGCGCCGGCGCGGGCGTCGTCCTGCACCTGATCGCGCTCAGCGGTGCGCCGCTGACGATCATCCAGCCCATCGGTGTCAGCGGGCTGGTGTTCGCCATCGTGCTGTCCGCGCTGTTCAACCGCCGCCGGGTGCGGCCCAACGAGATCGTCGCGGGCGCGGCCGTGATGGCGGGACTGACCGGACTGCTGCTGCTGTTCCCGCACGCCGCTCAGACGCCGCAGATGTCCTCGGGCACCGGGCTGGCCCTGACCGGCGCTATCGCGGTGCTCGGCGGAGCGGCCTACGCGGCGGCCCACTGGATGCCGCCCGGCCCGCGGGTACTGCTGCTGGCCACCGTGGGCGGCGCGGCCCTGGGTACCACCTCGGCGCTGGCCCGCGTGGTGGGCGCCAACGCGGCCGCCGACTGGACCGCGGTGCTCACGTGGCTGACGCCGCTGTGCGTGGCGATCGCCCTCCTGGGCGGGCTGTTCCAGCAGAACGCCTACCGCACCGGCCATTTCGCCGCCGCCTACGCGACGCTGCTGGTGGTCGATCCCGTCGTCGGGGCGGGCATCGGCGCGCTGATGCTGGGCGAGGGCCTGCCCGCCACACCGCTGGACCAGGCGCTGGCCGCGGGCGCGGCGCTGCTGGCGATCGGCGGCACCGTCGTGCTGGCCCTGGCACGCAACCGCAATCCCGAGGCGGGCGGCTCCGGCGGGGCCGCAGCCGCTCCGCACGCGACCGAGCCCGATCCCGCTTCCTCGGGCACCCGACAGACGACAACCTCAGGAGAGTCCCGATGACCACCGTGACCCAACGCCCCCGCGTGCGCACCGGCGCCCGGGAGGACGACGGCGGGCACGACCGGCTGCGCGTCCTCATCGCGGGCGACACGTACCCGCCCGACGTCAACGGCGCCGCCTACTTCACCCACCGCCTGGCCACCGGCCTGGCCGCGCGCGGGCACGACGTGCACGTCGTCTGCGCCTCTCCCACCGGCGAGCCGGGCATCGAGGTCCGCTCCGGCGTGACCATGCACAAGCTGCGTTCGGTGCCGGTGCTGGTGCACGAGACGATGCGCACCACGCTGCCGGCGGGCATCGGCGGTCACCTGGACCGGCTGATCGAGCGGCTCGACCCCCACGTCGTGCACGCCCAGAGCCACTTCACCACCAGCCGGACGGCGATCCGCCGGGCCCGGTCGGCCGGGATCCCGGTGGTGCTGACCAACCACTTCATGCCGGACAACCTGTTCGGCCACGCCCACGTCCCCGAGCGCCTGCACGGCATGGCGGGGGCGCTGGCCTGGCGCGACATGGTGCGGGTGGCCTATCAGGCCGACTTCGTCACCACGCCCACCGAGCGCGCGGCCGCGCTGCTCGCCGAAAAGGGGTTCAGCCGGGCGGTCGAGGCGGTTTCCTGCGGCATCGACCTGGAGCGCTTCCACCCGCGTCCGGCCGAGCGCGCCGCCGCGCGCGAGCGATTCGGCCTGCCCGACCGGGACACGATCGCCTTCGTCGGCCGGCTCGACGAGGAGAAGCGCATCGACGAGCTGATCCGGGCGCTGCCGCGGGTGCTGGAGCGGCGCGACGCGCAGCTGGCCCTGGTCGGCGTCGGCCAGCGCGAGCAGGAGCTGCGGCAGCTTGCCGCCGAGCTCGGCGTGGCCGATCGGGTGCACTTCCTCGGTTTCGTGCCCGACGCCGACCTGCCGCAGGTCTACGTCGCCGCCGACATGTTCGCCATCGGCAGCGTCGCCGAGCTGCAGAGCATCGCGACGCTGGAAGCCATGTCGACCGGGCTGCCGGTGGTGGCGGCCGACGCGCTGGCGCTGCCGCACCTGGTCGCGCACGGCCGCAACGGCTACCTGTACACGTCCGGCGACGTCGAGGAACTGGCCGGGCATCTGCTTGCGGTCCTGGAGCCCGAGCGGGCGCGCGCCGAGATGGGGGCGGCCAGCCGCGAGGTCGCCTGCCGCCACGACCACCGGCGCTCGCTGGACCGGTTCGTCGAGGTCTACGGCGAGGTGCGGCCGCGCCACTTCGCGGGGCTGCGCCGCTCCCGCACGCCGCTGCAGGGCCCGCGGTCCCGGCTGCGCCGCCCGGTGATCGCCGCCTGAGCGCGGCGGCCCGATGGCCGCGGACGGAGCCGGCGCCGCGAAACCCGGCAAAGCGCCGCACTTTTGAAAATGCGTGCAAAACGTGCCATCGGGGCGAATATGGGCAACCCCGCGGTTTGGCGGCGTCGGTGACTTTCCGTATTCTTTGCACCACATATCGGTGATACCGGCGCCGTCGGCGGATAGTTCTCCGGGTGTGTGGTTCGTTGGGACGAGTCGGCCGAACGGGGCAGCGCACATCCACGGTGTGCTCTGCCGGCTTCGGCGGGTTCAGCGCGAAGCCGACGAGTGCGAGTCCGCGCTCGTCGAGTTGGAGCGTGCCCACGGTGACCTCCAGCGCCAGGTCGAGGAGGCCGAGGAGCAGCTTGAGGAGCTCCGCCGGAAGCGCATCGAGGCCTTCGAGCGCTTCTGGCTCGCCCGTGAGCGGCGCGACCGCGCCCGCCACGTCTCGCGGCGGCTCCAGCGGCGCCTGCAGCGCTTGCAGCGCCGGATCCGCCCCTTCGAGAGCTGGGCCGGAGAGTAAGGCCCGTTCGGCGGGCCCTCTCCGCCCGGAGGCGGACTCCGCGGCGTCCCGAGCGGGAGCGGGCGAAGCGGCGCCTCCGGCGCGCGGTGCCCGACGCGCCCCGGGCGCTTCATTGGGTCCCGACCGTGTGCCTGCGCCCCTCACCCCTCGCTCGCGCCGCGCAGCTCCTCGTCGAGCATCGCCTGGACCTCGGCGGCGGACCGGCGCAGCGCCTGCAGCGTCAGTTCGATGGCCGGACGGCGCATCCGTGTGGCCCGCACCACCGCGTAGGCGTCGCGTGCCGGAGCCTGCGGCAGCAGTCGGAAGGCCAGGCCCGAGGTGCCCGCCGCCAGCGCGAGCGCAGGCACCGCCGCGATCCCGATCCCGCGCGCCACCAGGTTCAGGATGGTGCCCTGGCCCTGGAACTCCCAGGCGGTGGAGGGCGCACCGCCCACACTCGCGAAGAGCCGGTCGGTGCCCTCCCGCGAGGGCTCGCCCCGCGGCGCGTGGATCCAGGCCTCCTTGAGCAGCCGGTGCAGCTCGACCGGGCGGTCCCTGTCCGCCAGCGGGTGGTCGGCCGGCAGCGCCAGCACCAGCGGGTCGTGCAGCAGGTGCACGTGGCGCAGCTTTCCGGTTCCGTTGTCGGGCGGGCGTCCCGACCAGTCGTCGATCACCGCGATGTCCACCTCGGCCGAGGAAACCTGGCGCACACCGGCTGCGCCCACGCTCTGGCGCAGCACCAGCTGCAGTCCCTCCTGCTGGCGCAGGCGCTGAGCCAGCAGCGGTGCCAGAGCCACCGCCGCGGTGGGGAAGGCGGTGACGGTGACCGGCCCCACCACGGCGCCGGCCCGCTGGGCCAGCACCGACTCGGCGGCCTCGACCATGGCCAGGATCTGCTCGGCGTGCTCGACCAGCAGACGGCCGCCGTCGGTCAGCTCGGCGCTGCGCGCGGTGCGGTCCAGCAGATGTGTGCCCGCCTCGCGCTCCAACGCCGACAGCTGCTGCGAGACCGCCGAGGCGGTGTACCCCAGAGCCTCGGCCGTGCCCGCGATGGTCCCCCGATCAGCGAATTCCTTCAGGATCTGCAGCCGCCGAACATCAAGCATAAGTACATCTTACTCTTACCATCGAAAAGACTCGCTTGTCCTGATGGGGTGGAGTGGGCAGTCTTAACGGCGAGGAAGGTGCGACCACACGCACCCCCGGATGCACGTTCGTCGACCTGCGGAGCTGATCTCTCCATGGCTGTCACCCTGTCCGCGACCCTCGCCGTGAACGAGGCACTGGCCGAAAGGCGGCGCCGCGGGCTTCCCGTCCTCCCCTTGGGCTTCGGTGAAGCGGGATTACCCGTGCACCCCGCTATGCGCGAGGCCCTCGTCGCGGGGGGTGGCAACAACGCCTACGGGCCGGTCGCCGGCGTCGCCGAGCTGCGCGACGCCGCCGCGGGATACTGGCAGCGCCGCGGTCTGCCCACCGACCCCGACCTCGTCGTCGCCGGTCCCGGCAGCAAGCCGCTGCTGTACAGCCTGCTGCTGGCCATCGGCGGCGACACCGCCACCGCGGCTCCCAGCTGGGTCAGCTACGCCGCCCAGGTCCAGCTCGCCGGGTTCGAGTGCCTCCAGATCCCCACCGCCCCGACCCAAGGCGGCGTGCCCCAGCCCGACCTGCTGGCCGCGGAGGTGCGTCGGGCCCGCGCCCGCGGCCGCGACGTCCGCTCGGTCATCATCACCGCCCCCGACAACCCCACCGGCACGCTCGCCTCCGACGCCACCGTGCGCCGCCTCGCCGAGACCGCCCGCGAGCTCGACCTCGTCGTCATCTCCGACGAGATCTACCGCGACCTGGTGCACGACGACGCCGCGCAGGCACGCAGCGCCGCCGAGTACGCGCCCGAGCGCACCGTGGTCTCCACCGGACTCAGCAAGAACCTCGCGCTGGGCGGCTGGCGCCTGGGTGTCGTCCGGCTGCCCGACAGCGGCCGCGGCCGCTCCCTGCGCGCCGGCCTGCTCGGAGTCGCCAGCGAGATCTGGTCCAGCCCGGCCGCGCCCATTCAGCAGGCCGGCGCCTACGCCTTCACCGAGCCCCCCGAACTCACCGCGCACATCCGCCGCAGCGCGCACCTGCACGGCGTCGTCGCCCGCGCCGCCGCCGACCGGTTCGCCAAGGCCGGGGCCATGGCGGCCGCGCCGCAGGCGGCCTTCTACTCCTACCCCGACCTGGAGGCCTGGCGCGGCCACCTCGCCCGCGAGCACGGTGTGACGACCGGAGCGGAGCTGACCGCGCTGCTGCTGGAGGACTACGGGTTGGGCGTCCTGCCGGGTTCGGAGTTCGGCGACAGCCCGGACGCGCTGCGCATGCGCGTGGCCACGAGCCAGCTCTACGGAGAGACCGACGATCAGCGCGCCACCGCGCTGGAGTCCGACGACCCGCTCGACCTGCCCTGGATCGCCGATCACCTCGACCGGCTCAGCGAGGTCCTGGAGCAGGTGGGGCCCGGCGACGCCGCCGACGGCGCGCCCGACGCGGTCGCCGTGCGCACGAGCGCCGACTGACACCGGCCGCGCGGCGACCCCGGACGCGCGGATGGTCCGGGGCCGCGGCGGCAGGGTGGTCGGCGGGGAGCGGAGCACCGGTCGTTGCGGAAGGGCCGAGTCCGCACCCCGCCGCGGGCCAGCGTAACCCCGATTCAGCCGCGCAGCGCAACACGGGGCGCTGATGCGGCCTGGGGACCGATCACCGAGCGGTAGTGCCCGAGCAGCTGATCGCCGACGGAATCCCAGGTCCGCGCCTCGACGGACGGGCGTGCGGCCGCGCTCAAGCGGTCCCGCAGCGCCGGATTGCGGATCAGCCGCCCCAGCGCCACCCGCAGCTCGCGCACCGACTCCGGGCCGTAGAGCACCCCGTTGACCTCCGGCTCGACCAGGTCCAGCGGACCGCCCGCGGCAGGAGCCGCCACCGGCACCCCCGAGGCCAGCGCCTCCTGCACCGCCTGGCAGAACGTTTCGTCGGCCCCGGTGTGCACGAACACGTCCAGCGACGCGTACAGGCGCGACAGCTCCTCGCCCGTGCGCTGGCCGGTGAACACCGCGGAGGGAAGCCTGCGGCGCAGCCGTGCCCGCTCGGGGCCGTCGCCGACCACCACCAGCCGGGCGCCGCGCAGCCGCGCCGTATGGGTGAGCAGGTCCACGCGCTTGTCCTTGGACAGCCGGCCGACGTAGCCGACGAGGACCTCTCCGCCGGGCGCCAGGCGGCGGCGCAGCCCGGCGTCGCGGTGGCGCGGGTGGAACCGTTCGGCGTCCACGCCGCGCCGCCACAGGCTCAGCCGGGGGAACCCGCGCTCGGCCAGGGCGGCCCGCGTGGCCGAGGAGGGCACCAGAGTCCGGTCCACGGCCGCGTGCACCTGGCGCAGCAGCGGCCACAGCGCCTCCGCCCCCGGCACTCCGTAGCGCCCGGCGAAGCCGGGCAGGTCGGTCTGGTAGACGGCCACCGTGGGCAGCGCCAGCGGGCGGGCGGCGTCCACGGCCGCGCCGCCCAGCAGCGCCGGTGAGGCCAGATGCACCACATCGGGCGCGAACGCCCGCAGGACCGCCGACAGCATCCGGCGCGACGGCAGCCCCAGCGAGAACGAGCGGTAGATCGGCAGCGGCACGCTCGGCAGCCGTACCACCGGGAAGCCGGCGTAGGAGTCCGGCCCGGCCCCGGGCGCCACGATGAGCGCCTCGTGGCCGCGGGCGCGCAGGTGCTCGGCCACCCGGCACACGGAGTTGGTGACACCGTTCACCTGCGGCAGGAACGACTCGGTCACGATCGCCACGCGCAGCGGGCGGTCGCCTTCCGGCTCGGAAAGGCCGGCCGAAGCGGGGGCGACGGCCGGACCGGGGGACGGGGATCGGGGGGATGAAGGCAGCGGGCGCATGCGGCTCTCCCGTTCGTCGCGACTGCTCCTGTGCGACACGCTAGGCACGCCGTGTGAACCCGCGCGGACCGCAGGCGGACGCCCCGTCGACGCCGCGCCGCCCAGTACGCGACACCCTCGCGGCGGGCGGCCCCTGCGCTCCTGCGCCGCACCCGCCCGCGCCCGTATGATCGGCCCCTGTCGCTTCCCATCCCGTCGGCGAAGGAGCCGCGATGACACTGGTCGAATGGGCGCAGGAAGTCTGCGCCGAGCTGGAGCTCTCCGACGAGATAGGCAAGGCCGACGTCGACCGCATCCTCGACCTCGCCAAGGACGCGGCGCACTCGGTGGCGCGCCCCGCCGCGCCGGTGACCACCTACCTTCTCGGCATCGCGGTGGGCCGGGGCGCCGATCCCGCCGCGGCGGCCGCAGCGGTGTCGGCGCTGGCTCTCGAACAGGCCACCGACGACGCGGGCGACGCCTGAAACACGCAGGTCACAAAAGTCAGAACGGGCGCAGGCGCAACCTGTGTGTGGATGAACCGTGATTCAGGCGTGACGAGACGGTGTGACCCTATCCTTGCGCCGGCTCACGTCTGCACCCACGCGCCGCGCCTCGCTGCCGACCGGCCGCGCCGCACACGACGCAGGCAGGCACCGGTAGGCAGGAATCCCGGATCCGAACGACAGGGAGTCGTCCATGACCGCACTCGAGGACATCCTCGGTGAGATATCCAGCGTGGTGTGGGGACCGTTCGTCCTCATCCCCCTCTTGCTCTTCACCGGCATCTTCCTGACGGTACGGCTGCGGCTGCTGCAGTTCCGGGTGCTGTTCCACGCCCTGTGGCTGGCGCTGATCCGCCGCAAGGAGCACCACTCGGTCGAGGGCGACATCTCCCACTACCAGGCGCTGAGCACGGCTCTGGCGGCCACGGTGGGCGTGGGCAACATCGCCGGTGCCGCGCTGGCGATCGGTGTCGGCGGCCCCGGCGCGCTGTTCTGGATGTGGGTGGTCGGCCTCGTCGGCATGGCCACCAAGTACAGCGAGGCCGTGCTGGGTGTGAAGTACCGCCGCAAGGACGCTCACGGCGAGCAGAGCGGCGGGCCCATGTTCTACCTGCGCCGCGGCCTTCCCGGCGGGCTGGGCCTGATGCTGGGCGGGGCGTTCGCGATCTTCGGCGCCATCGCCTCCTTCGGCATCGGCAACGGCACCCAGGCCAACACCGTCTCCCAGCAGCTGGGCGACGTGTGGAACGTGCCCACGCCGGTCACGGGCATCGTCCTGGTCATCCTCGCCGGCGCCGTCATCATCGGCGGCATCAAGAGCATCGGCCGGTTCGCCGCCGCGGTGGTGCCCCTCATGGTCGTGCTCTACATCGCCCTGACCCTGCTGGTGCTGGTCATCCACATCGGCGACCTGCCCGGCGCCCTCGCGCTGGTCTTCACCGAGGCCTTCACCGGCGCCTCGGCCTCCGGCGGCCTGCTCGGCTCGGCGCTGCTGTTCGCCATCCAGCAGGGCGTGGCACGCGGCATCTTCTCCAACGAGTCCGGGCTGGGCACCGGCGGCATCGCCGCCGCCGCGGCCAAGACCGACCAGCCGGTGCGCCAGGGCATGGTGTCGATGACCCAGACCTTCATCGACACCATCATCGTCGTCACGATGACCTGCATGGTCATCATCGTCACCGGCGCCTGGAGGGCCGAGGACGCCGCGGACGGCTCGCTGCTGACCTCCCAGGCGCTCTCCGAGGGGCTGTCGACGCTGTCGCCCGCCCTGGCGCCGGTGGGCACCTACGGCGTCGCCCTGGCCGTGGCGGTCTTCGCCTTCACCACCATCGTGGGCTGGTCCTACTACGGTGAGCGCTGCATCGACTTCCTCGTCGGGCGCAAGGGCGTGCTGCCCTTCCGCATCGTCTTCGTTGCGGTCGTGTACGTGGGCGCGACGGTGCCGCTGGACCTCATCTGGACCTTCAGCGACGTCGCCAACGGCCTGATGGCCCTGCCCAACCTCGTCGGACTGCTGCTGCTGTCCGGTGTGGTCGCCGCAGAGACCCGGCGGTACTTCGACAACCCGAACTGGAAGGACCCCGAGGCGCCGATGCCCAAGGTCTACGACGCCTGACAGCGCGCGGCGGGGCGCGGTGAACGCCGCCGGCCCCGCCGCCGCACGCGAAAAGAGGGGGTGCTCCGCCGCAGCGGCGAAGCACCCCCTCTTCGCGGCCGGAGCCCGCCCGGCTAGCCGCCCAACATCCGGTTCGGCAGCCAGGTCACGAGCTCGGGGAACAGGCACAGGATGACGATGGCCAGTGCGAGAACACCGACATAGGGCAGCGCCCCCGTGAGGATGTTCTGCAGCGGGATCCGCGGCGCGATCCCCTGGACCACGTACAGGTTCAGCCCTACGGGGGGCGTGATCAGGCCCATCTCCATGTTGAGGGTCATCACCACGCCGAACCAGACCGGGTCGAAACCGAGCTCGGTCACGATGGGGAACAGCACCGGCATGGTGATCAGGATGATCGCGACCGGAGGGATGAAGAATCCCAGGACCAGGAAGATCGCGTTCATCGCCAGGAAGATCACCCAGCGGTTGACGTCGAGCCCGGCGACGACCTCGGCGAGGTCCTGCGGCACCCCCAGGAAGCTGAGCACCTGGCCCAGTACCGCGGAGAACGCCACGATCATCAGGATCATGGTGCCGGTACGCGTCGCCTCCAACCCGACGTCGCGGATGCTCCGCCAGCCCAGCGACCGGTAGAAGACGGCGACGAGGACGAACGCCGCCAGGGCTCCGACCGCGGCCGCCTCGCTCGGGGTGGCGATGCCCAGGTACATCGCGGCGAGCACGCACACGATGAGCGCCAGGAACGGCAGCACCTTGGCGAGCTTGCGCAGCCGGTCCCCCCACGAGTACCGCTCGGCGTCGGCGATCGGCCGAGGGGCCTTCTCGGTACCGGCGGGCACGTCTCCGTCGCCGTCCCCGCCGCCGCTGCCGGCGCGGACGGCGGCCGGAACCACCGGGACGCCGGTGCGGGCGCGTCTGAGGGTGAGCGCGACGAAGATCCACACGCAGAACAGCAGGGTGATCAGAATGCCGGGGACGACACCGCCGAGGAACAGCTGACCGATGGACTGCTCAGTGGAGATCCCGTACAGGATCAGGGTGACGCTGGGCGGGATGAGGATCCCGAGGGTGCCCCCCGCCACGATCGCGCCCGTGGCGACGTCGTTGGGGTAACCGCGCCGCACCATCTCCGGGATCGCGATCTTGCCGATCGCGGCGGAGGTGGCGGGGCTCGACCCGGTCAGCGCGGCGAACATGGCGCACGCCACCACGGCGCTCATCGCCAACCCGCCGCGGATCCGGCCGAACCACATATGCGCGGCCTCCAGCAGGTCCTCACTGGCCTTGGACCGCCCGAAGACCGCTCCCATCAGGATGAACAGCGGGATGGCCAGTAGCGCGAAGCTGTTGAGCGAGTCGAAGACGAAGTTGCCGAAGAAGCCGAACTGCGCCGGAGTGAGGAACAGCACGACCGACAGCAGCGCGGTGAGCCCGAGCGCGAAGGCCACGGGAACGCCCAGGGCCAGCAGCACCAGCAGGATGGCGCCGACGATGGCTCCGATGAGCAGGCCGCTCAATGCCCCGGCCCTCCTTCCACGGACTCGGCGGGCTGATCCGGCGGGGAGTCGCCGAGCTCGCCCCTGCGCAGCGCCTGGAACAGTCCGGACACGACGGCGAGGTACTGCAGTCCGATCAGCGCCATGCCCGCCGGGAGGATCGCGTAGGGGTAGGCCAGCGGCGGGTTCCACGCCGTACCCGAACGCGCGCCGCTCTGCACGGCCTCCCACCACATGAAGCCGCTCACCACGGCGACGGTGAGGGCCAGGAGCAGGCCCAGGACGGCGGCGAGCAGGCGCACGCCGATCTGCACCCGGCCCGGGAGGAGCTTCACCACAAGGTCGATGCGGACGTGGTCGCCGTGGCGGAGCCCGTAGGCCCCGCCGACGAAGGCGGCGAACATCAGCAGGTAGATGGACAGCTCGGTCTGCCAGATCGTCGACATGCCGAACAGGTAGCGCAGGGCGACGCCGTAGCAGATCACCAGCATCGCCACGAGGATCAGAGCGCCGCTGACGTAGCCGGCGGCCCCGGACAGCCGGTCGGCGCCGCGGAGAAAGCGGGATCTAGGCACGAATCTCCTTCTGACACGCCGGGGCCCGCCGGCCTCCGGCGCAACGGTTCCGTGGGTAAGGGGTCCTACTCCGCGGGGACGCTCTCAGCGAGGTCGAGCAGCTCCTGGCCGCCGTCGACCTCTTCGGCGAAGCTGTCCCAGGCCGGCTGGGAGGCCTTGCGCCACTGCTCGAAGTCGGAGTCCGACATCTCGACGACCTCGACGCCGTTCTCCGCGAACTCGTCGTGCACCCGCTGGTCGTCCTCCTGGGAGGCGGTGTAGGCGAACTCCTGGAGATCGGCCCCGACCTGGTCGACGATCTGCTGCTGCTCGTCGGTGAGCTTGTTGTAGGCGTCGGTGCCGATGATGAGCGGCTCGAACATGAACCAGAAGGTGTTGCCGCCGGTCGGCGAGGTGAAGGTCTCGACCTGCTCGTAGAGCCGGTAGGAGCTGAACGACGACGTGGAGGTGATCGCGCTGTCGAGCGTCCCGGTCTGCAGGGCGTTGTAGATGTCGGAGGAAGGCATGCTGGACAGGCCGAAGCCCACCCCTTCCAGCATCTCCTCGACCCGGGGACCGGCGGCGCGGGTGACGCTGCCGGAAGGCACGTCCTCGGGGGCGAGGATGGGCTCGGAGCCGGCGGTCCCGATGGCCCCGGCGTTCCACACCCAGGTCAGGATGCGGACGCCGTTCTCCTCGGTGATCTTCGAGATGCGGTCGCCGATCTCGCTCTCGGCCCACTTCTGCGCCTGGGCGTGGCTGCGCACCATCGCCGGCATCAGCGTGACGCTGAGCTGGGGGACGTCGCCGGCGGCGTAGTCCAGGGGATACACCGACATGTCCAGCGTCTGGTCGCGGATGGCGCTGTACTGCTCGGTGGGGTCCTCGATCAGCGAGTTGTTCGGGTGGAGCTTGACCGTGACGTCGCCGTCGGTGCGGCTCTCCACCTCGTCGGCGAAGCGCTGTGCGAGCACGGCGCGGAAGTCGCCCTCGCCGTCCTCCGCAGCGGGCCACTGGTGGGAGAGCCGCAGCGTCACCTCACCCTCGTCCGTGGGGCCGGACGCGAGCCCGCATCCGCTGAGCAGCACGCCGCTCGCCAGTAGTGCGCCCGTGCCCGTCAGGTACTTCCGCACGCCTTGCCGCCGCGCCATACCGCGACTCCTCTCCCTGGGGGGACCCCGGCCCGTCGGGGGCGGCCGGGGATACCAGCCTTCCTGTGATCCTGATCACCGCACCATGAGTGCTGATACAAGTACGCCGCGCATGCACAGGTCAAGGGGAAAATAGGGACAGAACGGGACGTCGGACAATAGGGCACCGAAAAACCACGTTTCGTGATCGAACAGGCACGGAGTGATGGTTTTCCCGGTCGTGGGGTGCGAATCCGGCCGCGCCCATTCGCGTTCGACAGGTTCGGGCGCGGACCACGGGCGAGGGGCATCGGCCGGGACCTTCCGGGAGACCCGCTGCGCGGCCCGGGACACGGGGAACCGCCGGAACGCATGGTGCCGGTCACCGTCGCGGTCGGGCCTGTCCGGGTGGCGGGGGCCGGCGGGCGGTTCCCCCGCAGGGGCCTGCCCCGAAGCGCGCGTGGCGGATGTATGCGGCCGACCGGCTCAGGCGCGCTCGCCTGCGGCCCACAAGCGGTGGAAATGGTGCACCGGACCCTTGCCGCGGCCCGCGTCCAGCTCGTCGGCGTGGCGCAGCGCCTCGGTGAGGTAGTCCTTCGCCTCGCGCACCGCCTCGGAGAAGTTGCGCCGCTGGGGGCGCAGCGTCGCGATCGCCGAGGACAGCGTGCAGCCCGTGCCGTGGGTGTTGCGGGTGGCGATGCGCTCGGCCGAGAACGTCTCGGTCAGGCCGTCGGGGGTCACCAGCAGGTCGGTGCTGCTCTGCCCGCTGAGATGGCCTCCCTTGAGCAGCACGCGCGTAGCACCCAGCTCCACCAGTCGCTCGGCCTGCTCCCGCATGGAGGAGAGGTCGTGGCGCTCGTTCTCTCCCAGCAGCTCGGCGGCCTCGGGCAGGTTGGGGGTGATGAGGTCGGCGCGCGGCACCAGCTCGGTGCGCACGGCGTCGATCGCGTCGGGCGACAGCAGCCGGTCGCCGCTCTTGGCCACCATCACCGGATCCAGCACCACGCAAGGCAGCTCGTAGGCGTCCAGCGCCTTGACCACCGCACGGATCACGCCGGTGTTGGCGAGCATGCCGATCTTCACCGCGTCCACCCGGGCGTCGTTCAGCAGCGTTTCGAGCTGGCTGCCGACGAACTCCGCCGGGACCTCCTGCACGCCCGCCACACCCGCGGTCGATTGGGCCGTCAGCGCGGTGACGACGGCCATGCCGTAGCCGCCGAGAGCAGAGAACGTCTTCAGATCCGCCTGGATGCCGGCACCGCCGCTGGGGTCGCTGCCGGCGATGGACAGGATGTTGCAGGTCCTCACGTGCGTTCCTTCGCTGCCGCGGGCCGGTCGGGTGCGCGGGCCGCCCCAGGGCGCCGGGTGGTGCCGCGTAGTGCGGACCGGCGTAGGGCGGTCGAGGGCACGGCCGACCGACCGCGCCCTCACTGATCCTCGTACCCGCCGGGGCGCTCCTCCATATTCCGCGTCCATGGCGAAACGGCCCCGAACGGGTCACGACGTACCGGAGACTGTGCGGTGAGCGCACTCACCCCTGCCGGGTCGGGCCGCCCGCCGGAACCGAGTCGCCTCCGCCGGCCTGCTCGGCCGGGTCCTGGCGGCCGCGCAGGAGCCGTTCCACCAGCATCACCCCGGCGACCAGGGCGAAGCCCGCCACCGCGAGCGCCACGGTCACCGGGACGTCCCCTTCGGGGGCCAGCATGGTGCGGTCCTCCTGCTGCCAGGGCCACAGCGCCCGCAACGAGCCCGCCAGCAGTCCGGTGAGCACCACCAGCGTGATCTGGTGGTGGCGCTCCAGCAGCGTCTGCAGCAGCTTCACGAAGAACGACAGCCCGATGACCGCGCCGATGAGGAAGATGCCGAGGTAGCCGAAGTCGCGGTCGTGGACGGCCCCCATCGTCGAGGTGTAGAGGCCCAGGGTCAGCAGGATGAACGACCCCGAGACGCCGGGGAGCACCAGGGCGCAGATGGCCACGGCGGCCGAGGCCATGACGATCAGCGGGTGCGGGTCGATGTGGGCGGGCGGCATCCCGGTCAGCACGAACGCGACAGCGGCGGCGGCCAGCGCCACCAGGTAGTGCCGGGCCCGCCACGGGCGGCCGGAGGCCGTGTAGGGCACGATCAGCGAGGCCAGCACCAGCCCGAAGAAGAACCCGAACGCGCGCTGCTCCTCCCGCTCGACCAACGGAGCCAGGAACGACGCCGCCAGCACGACGGCGCAGACCATGCCGATCAGGACGGCGATCACAGCTGCCCAGTCGGCCTTGGCGGCCTCGGTGCCGGCGCGCCGCAGCCCCCGCCCCTTGACCACGTCCACGGCCCCCATGCGCACTGCGCTGACGACGTGGCCCGCCGAGGTGATGAGCGTTTCGTAGATGCCCACGATCAGCGCGATGGTGCCGCCGCTGACTCCGGGCACCGCTTCGGCCGTGCCGATCAGGGCGCCGCGGACACCGTTGACTATGTGCGTAGCGACTGTCTTGGCCATGGCTCCGGTTTCGTCTGGTCGGGAAGTGGTCGGTTCAGAGGCCGGCCGCACCCGGAGGGCCCGGGGGCCGGTGCGAGGAGTGCCTTGAGTCTAGGGTTTCCCGGCCCCGTAAGCGGCCCGGGTGCGGCGGCGCCGCGCGGTAGGACCGGGACCCCTGGAACGCGCCCTAACCCTCGATGAGCACGCTGGCCAGGTACTCCACCAGCAGGGGCGCCAGGATCAGGCTGGTCAGGCCGATCGCCACCGACACCAGCAGCCGGATCCAGCTGCGCCGGCTGAGGGCGGGCAGGCCCGCCTGGGGCATTCCCGCGACGGGGGCCGCCGCCGCTCGAACCGGTCCGGCGGCCGCGGAGCGGCGCCCGGCAAAGGAGCCGCCCCCGGCCGGCAGGCCGCCCGAGACGTCGAGCTGGGTCGGGGTGGGGTCGTCGGTGCCCGAGCTGTCGACCACCCGCGCCAGCGCCGCGTCCAGTGCGGAACCGCCCAGGCGGTGCTCGGGATCGGGTTGCAGCATCCCGTTGAGGACCGGCCGCAGCGCGCCGGCGCGCTGCGGAGGGTCGGGGGGACCCTCCAGCGGCGCGGTCAGCCGGGCGGCGCTGGTCGTGCGCTCGAAGGCCGTGCGGCCCTCGACCGCGAAGTACAGTGTCGCCCCCAGCGACCACACGTCGGCCGCAGGGGACATGGTGTTGGTGCGCAGGCGCTCGGGCGAGACGTAGCCGGGGGAGCCGGGCAGCCGGCCCGTCAGCGTCAGCTTGTCCTCGGAGTCGGAGGCCGCGATGCCGAAGTCGGAGAGCATCGCACGCCCGTCGGGCAGCAGCATTACGTTGGCGGGCTTGACGTCGCGGTGCACCACGCCGCCCTGGTGGGCCGCGTCGAGCGCGGCGAAGAGCTGGCGGCCGATCTCGGCGGTGCGCCGCGGCGAGAGGGGCCCCTCCTCGGCCACGACCCGGTCGAGGCCGCGCCCGGAGACCAGTTCCAGGACGATCCAGGGGCGCTCGCCCTCCTGGATGACATCGTGGATGGTGACGATGCCCGGATGCGTGCTCAGCCCGGCGCAGATGCGGGCCTCGCGCATGGTCCGGGCGAGCAGCTCATCGCGCGTATCGGCCTCCAGATCAGGCGCGACGCGCACTTCCTTGATCGCGACGGGGCGGTGCAGCAGTCCGTCCTCCGCGCGCCACACGGTGCCCATGCCGCCGTGGCCGATCGGCTCGAGCAGCCGATAGCGGTCAGCGAGTGTCCGAGGGGCCATGCCCACTGACCCTAGCGTCAGCCGGCAGCGCTTTGGGTGCCGCGCCGGTCACCGGTTGGACACGGACGACCGCCCCTGCGGGGAAGCCTCGCCCCCACCCGCGGGCGGTCCGTCCGGGGAGCGGGCGCTGACCAGGTCGGCCGCCCAGCGGTAGTCCTGCTTGCCCACCGCCGTGCGCCGCACATGGTCGACGAAGTGGACGGTCCGGGGCACCTTGAAGCCCGCCAGGTGCCGGCGGCAGTGCGTCTGCAACTCCTCGGCGTCGGGGGCGCCCTCGGCGGCCGCAGACACGATGGCGGTCACACGCCGGCCCAGGACCTCGTCGGGGGCGCCCACCACGATGGCGTCGGCGACGCCCGGGTGGGACTTGACCACCGACTCCACCTCCTCGGCGAACACCTTCTCGCCGCCGGTGTTCACCACCGCCGAGCCGCGGCCCAGCAGGGTGACGGCGCCGTCCTCGGCCACGGTGCCGTAGTCGCCCGAAAGCACCCAGCGCCGCCCGTCCGGGCCCACGGGAAACGTGCGGGCCGTCGCCTCGGGGTCGTTGTAGTAGCCCAGCGGAATCCGGCCGGTGCGCGCGATGCGGCCGACGCGCTCGGATCCGGGCGGCAGCGGCCGCAGGTTCTCGTCGAGCACCGCTACGCTCGCGCCCATCGCGAAGCCGGCGGCGCCCGCACCGCCGGTGGCGCCGCACACACCGGTCTCCGAGCCGCCGTAGCTGTCCTTGATGGCGACCTCGGGCCGCCACTCGCGCCACATCCGCCGCACGGCAGGCGTCAGCGGGGTGCCGCCGGAAGTCAGGGCGGCCAGGTCGGGGCAGCGGCCGGGCTGCTGTGCCAGTCGGTCGGCCAGGGGCCGCGCCATCGTGTCGCCGACGACCTGGACGGCGTGTACCCGCTCCGCCTCGGCCAGGTCCACGACCCGCTGGGCGTCGAAGGCGGGGTCGGTGCAGAGCACCACGGTGCCGCCCGCGAAGAGCACGGACAGCGCGTTCCACTGCCCGGCTGCGTGCATCAGCGGGCCCAGCACCAGCAGCCGCCGCGGAGCGCGGTCCCGCGCCCGCTGAGCGACCTCTTCAGGGCTCGAAGCGCGCGGGTGGCCGCGGCCGCGCCACTCCAGGGCGGCGCGGAACAGGTCGGCCTGGCGCCACAGCACGCCCTTGGGCTGCCCGGTCGTGCCGCCGGTGTAGAGCAGGTACAGCGCGTCGTCGGCGGAGTCGGGTTCGGCCGCGCGATCGGGCGCGGGTCCGGTCGCGGCCAGCGCCCGGGTGTAGTCGGTCACGCCGGGTCCGGCCCCGGCGCGGCTCTCCCACGCGGCGGGCGGGGTGCCGTCGTCGAGGAGGACCGTGTGCCGCAGCTGCGGCGGCCGCGGGCCCGGCTCCAGCAGCCGGGCGGCGTGCGAGCGCTCGGCGATCAGCGCGGTGCTGCCGGAGTCGTCCAGCACCTGCTCCAGCTCGGCCCGGATGTAGCGCTGGTTGAGGTTGACCGGCACCGCCCCGGCGCGCAGGACGCCGAAGAACGCCTCCAGCCACTCCACCCGGTTGCGGCTGAGGATCGCCGTGCGGGCGCCAGGTGCGGCACCCGACGCGGCCAGGTGCGCGGCCAGGCGGTCGGCCCGGGCGTCGAGGTCGGCGTAGGTCGTGCGCACGCCACCGCCGATCAAAGCCGTGCGTTCGGGCACGGCCGCGGCGACCGCGCGCAGCAGTCCCGCGAGCGTGAGGCGCCGGTCGCCGTCGCGGCGGGCGTCGGCCCGCACGCGTCCACTCGGGCCGGCCGCGGTGCGGCGGACCCGTGCTGTGCGCTTGGCTGTCTCCATCGTGGGTCTCCCAGCGGCGGTCTACCCGAGAAATGCCATGGCGATCGATGATGCCTCTATGGGGCGCATCACAGCAGGCCGGGGGTGGGATAGCGCCGACCGCGCGGGGGCCGCCGACCTACCGAGAGGGTCACAGCCGCCCCCGGCGGCGCATGCGCACCGGATCGGGCGCTTCGTGCTCTAGGCGAACGGGTATCCCCGAAGCGGCAATCGATCAAAGGTGATCGGAGGAACCTGGATGAGCGAGACCCGCGCTCTGGGACCACAGGCCGGCGGCGACCCCGTCGGCCCCGTCGACTCGACCGCCGAACACATCCGGCTGGCCGAGGCCCACTCCGCCCGCAACTACAACCCCCTGCCCGTCGTCGTGGCCGAAGGCGAGGGCGCATGGGTGACCGACGTCGAGGGGCGGCGCTACCTCGACTGCCTCGCCGGCTACTCCGCGGTGAACTTCGGTCACCGCAACCCCGAACTCGTGGCGGCCGCGCAGCAGCAGCTGGATCGCGTCACCCTGACCAGCCGCGCCTTCTACCACGACCGCTTCGCCCCCTTCGTCACGGACCTGGCAGGCCTCGCAGGCAAGAGCCGGGTGCTGCCCATGAACTCCGGCGCCGAAGCGGTCGAGACCGGTATCAAGGTCGCCCGCCGCTGGGCCTACGACGTCAAGGGCGTCCCCGCCAACCAGGCCACCATCGTCGTGGCCGGCGGCAACTTCCACGGCCGCACCACCACGATCGTCTCCTTCTCCGACGACCCCGACGCCTACGGCGGTTACGGGCCCTACACCCCCGGGTTCCGCACGGTCCCCTACGGCGACGCCGACGCGGTGGCGGCGGCCGTCGACTCCACCACCGCTGCCGTGCTGGTCGAGCCCGTGCAGGGCGAGGCCGGCGTGATCGTCCCGCCACCGGACTACCTGCCGCGCCTGCGCGAGCTGTGCGACCGCAACCGGGTGCTGCTGATCGCCGACGAGGTCCAGTCGGGCCTGGGCCGTACCGGAACCGTGCGGGCCTGCGAGCACACCGGCGTGGTGCCCGACGCCTACCTGTTCGGCAAGGCGCTGGGCGGCGGCATCATGCCCGTCTCGGCGATGGTCGCCGACGACGACGTGCTGGGCGTGGTCCACCCCGGCCAACACGGAAGCACCTTCGGCGGCAACCCCATGGCCTGCGCGATCGGCGGCACCGTGGTGCGCATGCTGCGCGACGGCCCCTACCTGGACAACGCGCGGCGGCTCGGCGAGCTGCTGCGTACCCGGCTCAAGGAGCTGGAGGGACAGGGCGCCGTCGCCACGCGCTCCATCGGCCTGTGGGCGGGCATCGACGTGGCGCCGGAGCTGGCCAGCGGTCGGCGGCTGTGCGAGCTGCTCGCCCAGCGCGGGGTCCTGGTCAAGGACACCCACGGTTCCACGATCCGGCTGTCACCTCCGCTGGTGATCTCCGAGGACGACCTCGAATGGGCCTTGGACCAGGTCGCGGCGGTGCTGTCCGAGCTGGGCGCCGCTCGGGCCTGACCTTCGTCGCCTCGGCTCCAGCCGGTCCCGCTCCCCTGCGCCGGGAGCGGGACCGGTCCCATACCGGGCGCGGATCAGTCCAGCTCGCTCGCCAGCACCTCGGGGTCGGCGTTGTCCAGCGTCTGCTCGGCCACGTAGAGCTTGCGGTCGGGGCCCTGGTTCAGCTGGCGCAGGACGCGCTGGGCGAAGGCCTTGTGCCCGCGTGCGTTGGGGTGGAAGGTGCCGTGGTCGACCTCCACGCCCTCGGCGAAGCCGCCCAGCAGCACGCCGTTGAGCCAGGGTTCGTCGGTGCCCACCTCGTGGCCCTCGATCGCCGTGGACATCCGGACGTACTCGACGCTGCCGGTCTGGCTCTCCGCGACGATCTCGGCGTCCAGTTCGGCGACGTTCGTGCGCACGCGGGTGTTGAAGTCCCGGAGCGTCTCGTTGAGCCACTCCTGATCGCCCGGCGCCAGGGTGTAGTACATGCCCGACGGGTCCGCGGGGAAGATCCGCGGGTAGCCCACGACCAGGATGCGCGCGTCCGGCGCGCGGTCGCGGACCTCGCGGACGATGTCCTCCAGGGTCGCGTCGAACTCCTCCATCCGCGAGAGGATCTCCTCCTCCTGGTCGCGGCAGGCCGTCGCCTCCATCAGCGGCACCCGCACCATGCAGGCCCGCAGCACGTTGGTGAACCCGAGGTCGTTGCCGCCGATGCCGAGCGTGACCAGCGAGGTGTGCGGTCCCGCCTGGGAGATCTGGGAGTCGGCTTTCTCCAGCGACTCCAGCATCGACGCGCCGCGCTGGCGGCTGCAGGCGTAGAAGCCGAGCTGCCCCGCGAAGTCGAAGGAGTCGGCCACACGGGTCGGGTAGGCGTGGGACGAGCGCCGGCAGTCGCCCTCGCCGGCCGTGCCCTCGATGTAGTCGCCGGCGCCCTCGCCCGAAGAGTAGGAGTCGCCCAGGGCGACGTAGTTGCCCCAGGCCGCCGCCTCGTCGGGGGCCAGACGCTGGCGCCAGCCCGAGCCGTCGGCGTAGTCGCGGCGGTCGGGATCCTCCAGCCGCGAGCAGCCCTGGCCGGTGAGCGCGCACCAGGTGTCCTGCAGGCCTTCGCGGGTGACCGGCACCAGCAGGACGGCGACGCACACCAGCACCACGGCCGCCGCCGTTGCGCTGATGATCCGTGTCCGCCGACTGATTTCGGGGATGCGCACCGCTTGCTCTGCCTTCCCTTCTCAGCGCGTTCGCGGCCGTGCGGCCTCTCCGGCGCACGGCGCGGCGGACCGGCGTCCACTGCACGAAGGCTACCCGGGCGGCTGCGACCGTCGGCCGGGGGCCGCACGGGACGGGGCCGCGTGCGGGCCGAGGAACGCCGGCGGGCGGACCGGACGCGCCGGCTCAGCCCGACCCGCGGGGCCGGGTGCCGACCACGGTCTCCAACGCGCGGTCCACCTGCGCGTCGGTGAGGTCGGCGCGCACCGTCAGCCGCAGTCGTGATCGGCCGTCGGGCACCGACGGCGGCCGGAAGCAGCCCACGTCCACTCCCGCCGCGCGGCAGGCCCCGGCCCAGGCCACCGCTTCCTCGCGCGAGTCCGCAAGGACCGACACCACCGCCGCGTCCGGCGCGGTCGCCGCCAACCCGGCGCTCGTCAGCTCCGCCGAGATCCGCCGCGCGAGGGAGCGCAGTCGGCGGGGCCGCTCGGGTTCGGCCCGCAGCAACCGCAGCGCCGCAAGCGCGGCGCCGGCGGCGGGCGGGGCCAGCCCGGTGTCGAAGATGAACGTGCGCGCCGTCTCGACGAGGTGGCGGATCAGCGGGCGCGGGCCCAGCACCGCGCCGCCCTGGGCGCCCAGCGCCTTCGACAGCGTCACCGCCGCGGCCGTCCCCGGCGCACCGCGCAACCCGGCGGCGCTCAACGCCCCCGCGCCGCCCTCACCCACCACCCCGAGGCCGTGGGCGTCGTCGACCACCAGCGCGGCGCCGTCCTCGGCGCAGGCTCGGGCCAAGGCCGCGATGTCGGTCAGGTCGCCGTCCACGGAGAACACGGTGTCGCTGAGCAGAATCCGGTGCTCGCGCGCGCTGCCGGCCAGTGCCGCTTCGGCCGTGGCGGAGTCGGCGTGGTCGAACAGCAGCACCTGCGCGCCCCGCGCCTTGGCCAGGCGCGCGGCGTCGATGAGGGAGGCGTGGTTGTGGCGGTCGCACACCAGCGCCGTCGAGCCGTCGGCCAGGGCCGTGACCACGCCCAGGTTGGCGGTGTAGCCCGAGGAGAAGACCAGAGCGGCCTCGGCGCCGGAGAAGTCGGCCAGTTCCTCCTCCAGTTCGCGGTGCAGCAGCGTGTCCCCGGTGACAAGGCGCGACCCGGTCGCGCCCGCACCCCAGCGCCGCGCGGCCGCGGCCGCCGCCTCAGCCACCTCGGGGTGGCGTGAGAAGCCGAGGTAGTCGTTTCCGGCCAGGTCGACCGCATCCGGCGCCTCCTGCGGCGGGCGCGGACGCAGCCGCCGTGTCAGGCCCGCGGCGGCGCGCTCGGCCGCCGCGGCGCCGAGCCGCTCGAAGGGGTCGCTGTCGCCCATGCCGTCCTCGTCGTGGATGCACGCGTGCGGGCGCCGGCCCGTCGCACGCGGTGTCCGGGTCGCGCAGCGCCCGGCCCCGCCGGCGCCGACGGCCCGTTGCGCATGCCCGGCCGTCGCGACGCCGTCGGCGCGGCGGCCGGGCCGCGCTGATCCGGCCCTGTGCGGGCAGCGCGCCTCCTGTCCGCACCGGCCCGGCCGGCTGCCGGGCCGCCCGAGGGCCGAAAGCCACTGTCACACGCCTGAAGCACCGCGGTCACCTGCGGAAAGCGACAAAGAACCGGCGCCGAAATCTGGGGTGAACCGTCTTCCGCCGCGCCGCGCGCCCTCGGCACCATCGCCGACCATGAGCGACAGCCTCCCGCCCGCAGGAGCCGCGGCCCCGACCCCGCCGGAGGCGGCGCCCGGGCCCGGCCTCGGAGCCGACTGGATCGGGCGCATCGACCGCGCGCACCTGTGGCACCCCTACTCCCGTATCGACACCGCCGATCGGCCCCGCGTCGTCCTGGGCGCCTCGGGCGCCCGGCTGCGGCTGGCCGAACCCGAAACCGGCGCCGAATACGACGTCGTCGACGCCATGTCGTCGTGGTGGTCGGCGATCCACGGCTACGCCCACCCCGTCCTGGACGAGGCGGTGCGCGCCCAGACCGCCGCATTCAGCCACGTCATGTTCGGCGGGCTCACCCACGAGCCCGCCGCCCGGCTCGCCGCGGCCCTGGTCGGATGCACCCCCGACCCGCTCCGGCACGTCTTCCTCGCCGACTCCGGATCGGTGTCGGTGGAGGTGGCGCTGAAGATGTGCCTGCAGTACCAGCGCTCAGCCGGCCGCCCCGCCAAGCGGCGCGTGCTCACCTGGCGCGGCGGCTACCACGGCGACACCTTCCATGCCATGTCGGTCTGCGACCCCGACGGCGGCATGCACACGCTGTGGGGCGACGTGCTGCCCCGCCAGGTCTTCGCCGAGCGGCCGCCCGCCGGCTTCGGCGCCGCACCCGACCCCGCCTACACCGCCCGGCTGGAAGAACTGGTCGCCGAGCACGCCGACGAGCTGGCCGCGGTCATCGTCGAACCCGTCGTGCAGGGCGCCGGCGGCATGCGCTTCCACCATCCCGCCTACCTAGCCGAACTGCGCCGCATCACCCGGAGGTACGGCGTGCTGCTGGTCTTCGACGAGATCGCCACCGGATTCGGCCGCACCGGTGAGCTGTTCGCCGCCGACCACGCCGGCGTCGTGCCCGACGTGCTGTGCCTGGGCAAAGCCCTGACCGGGGGATACATGACACTGGCGGCCACCCTGTGCACCGCCGAGGTCGCCCAGGGCATCGCGCGAGGCGAGGTTCCCGTCCTCGCCCACGGCCCCACGTTCATGGCCAACCCCTTGGCCTGCGCGGTGGCGGCCGCCTCCATCGGACTGCTCGCCGACGGCGACTGGCGCGGCCGTGTCGCCCGTATCGCCCGCGAACTCGAGGACGGCCTGGCCCCCGCGCGCGAGCTGCCCGGAGTCGCCGACGTGCGGGTGCTGGGCGCGATCGGCGTCATCCAGCTCGACGGCCCTGTCGACGCGGCGGCCGCGACCGCCGCCGCGCTCGACGCAGGAGTCTGGCTGCGGCCCTTCGGCGACATGATCTACACCATGCCGCCCTACGTCTGCGGCAGCGACGACACCGCCCGCATCACCGCGGGCATGCTCGCCGCCGCCCGCGCGAGCCTGGCCCGGCGGCAGCGGTGATCCTCATCGTCGCCGGCACCGGGACCGGGGTGGGCAAGACCGCGGTCACCGCCGCACTCGCCGCCCTGCACCCCGGTCGCGCAGCCGCCCTCAAACCCGCCCAGACCGGGGTCGTACCCGGCGAGGCGGGCGACGCCGACGAGGTGGCGCGCCTGGCCCCCGGAACCGCCGTGTGCGAACTGGAGCGCTATCCCGACCCCCTTGCACCGGCGACGGCCGCGACGCGGGCGGGCCGGCCGGGCGTGCGCGCCGCCGACGCCGCCCGCGCCGCCCGTGCCCTGGCCCGCGACCACGACCTCGTGCTCGTCGAGGGGGCCGGAGGCCTGCTGGTGCGCTTGCACGCCGCCGGCGACACGCTCGCCGACGTCGCCGCCGAGCTGGGTGCCCCGCTGCTGCTGGTCGTCCGCGCCGGGCTGGGCACCCTCAACGACACCGCCATGGCCGTGGAGGCGATCGCCGCCCGCGGTCTGAGCTGTGCGGGCACGGTCGTCGGCAGTTGGCCCGCCCGCCCCGACCTGGCCGCCCGCTGCAACATCGCCGACCTTGAGGAGGTCTCGGGCCTGCCGCTGCTGGGGGCGCTGCCCGAAGGCGCGGCCGCACTCCGCCCGCGCGACTTCGCCGCCGCGGCGGAATCGGCACTCACACCACCGGGGTGCACGGAATGTGGCGGGCCCCCACCACCCCGCCCGCGTGTCACCTGCGGCGTCTGTTGTTAGATGATGGGCGTCACACCCGCTGGGCCGGACCCCGCGCTCCGGCGCGCACCACGAAGGAGGAAGCCGGATATGCCGACAGCGCCCCCGATGCTGTGGAAGCCGGACGAGAAGCGGCGCGAGCGCGCCAACATCACCCCCTTCACCCGGTGGGTGCGCGAGCACCGCGGCGTCGAGGTCGAGGACTACGACGCGCTGTGGCGGTGGTCGGTCACCGACCTCGACGGTTTCTGGTCGGCGATCTGGCAGTACTACGGCGTCAGCGCCGAGACCCCCTACGAGCGGGTGCTCGCCGACGCCGCCATGCCCGGAGACTCCTGGTTCCCCGGCGCGCGGCTCAACTACGCCCGCCACATCTTCGCCGGGCGCGACGACGACGCCGTGGCCGTCCGGCACGCCTCGGAGCTGCGCATGATGGGGGAGTGGACCTGGGGGGAGCTGCGCGAGCGCACCGCGGCCATCGCCCAGGGCCTGCGCCACCTCGGCGTCCGGCCCGGGGACCGCGTCGTGGCCTACCTGCCCAACGTCGCCGAGACCGTGGCCGCGTTCTACGCCTGCGCCTCCATCGGCGCCGTGTGGTCGTCCTGCTCCCCCGACTTCGGCGTGCGAAGCGTCGTCGACCGGTTCGCCCAGATCGAACCGAAGGTGCTGCTGGCCGTCGACGGCTACCGCTACGGCGGCAAGGACTTCGACCGCGCCGACGTCATCGCCGAACTGCGCGAGCAGCTGCCCACCGTCGAGCACACCGTCGTGCTGAACTACCTGCGCGACACGCCCGTCGACGGCACCCTGTCCTGGGAGGAGCTGGAGTCGGCGGGGGTCGGCGCCGAACTCGCCTTCGCCGAGGTGCCCTTCGACCACCCGCTGTGGGTGCTGTACTCCTCGGGCACCACCGGCCTGCCCAAGGCCATCGTCCACGGGCACGGCGGCATCCTGCTGGAGCAGCTGAAGAACCTGAACCTGCACCTGGACGCCCAGGCCGGCGACCGCGTGTTCTGGTACACCACCACCGGCTGGATGATGTGGAACTTCCTGGTCAGCGTGCTGCTGACCGACGCCTCGATCGTCCTCTACGACGGCAGCCCCGGACACCCGGATCTGGGGGCGCTGTGGGACCTGGCCGAACGCGCCCAGATCACGGTCTTCGGCACCAGCGCCGGCTTCCTGTCCTCCTGCATGAAGGAGGGCGTCCACCCCGCCCAGGGGCGCGACCTGTCCCGCCTGCACGCGGTGGGTTCCACCGGCTCGCCGCTCAGCCCCGAGGGCTTCGAGTGGTGCTACAGCGAACTCGGACGCGACCTGTGGCTGTTCTCCACCAGCGGCGGCACCGACATCTGCAGCTGCCTGGTCGGCGGGGTGCCCACCCTGCCCGTCTACGAGGGCGAGATCCAGGCCCGCTGCCTGGGCATGGCCGTGGCCGCATGGGACCCCGACGGAAACGAGCTGATCGAGGAGGTCGGCGAGCTGGTGGTGACCCGGCCGGCCCCGTCAATGCCGATCTACTTCTGGAACGACCCCGACGGCGAGCGGCTGCGCGACAGCTACTTCTCCATGTACCCCGGCGTCTGGCGCCACGGCGACTGGATCAGGATCACCGACCGCGGCACCGCCGTCATCTACGGGCGCTCCGACTCCACCATCAACCGCGGCGGCATCCGCATGGGCACCAGCGAGATATACCGCGCGGTGCTGGCGCTGGAGGAGATCACCGACGCGCTCGTGGTCGACGTGCCCCATGCCGACGGCGGCTCGCGCATCGAGCTGTTCGTGGTCCTGCGCGAGGGCGCCGACCTCGACGACGACCTGACCCGGCGCCTGGCCCGCGGCATCCGCGAGGACTGCTCGCCCCGCCACGTCCCCGACGCCGTGCGCGCTGTGGGGCAGGTGCCGCGCACCCTCTCCGGTAAGATCCTGGAGGTCCCGGTCAAGCGCATCCTGACGGGCGAGCCCCCCGAGCGGGTCGCCAGCCGCGACTCCCTGGCCAATCCCGAGGCGCTGGACTACTTCACCCGGCTGGCCGCCGAGCGCTCCTCCGACGCCTGACCGCGGCGGGGCGAGGCCCCGGCGCAGCGGCTGTCGCCGGGGGTGCCGGGGCCGGGTGCCGAGGACACGAGGGGACAAACACGCGCCAACCCGCCTAGTCTGGGCCGCGTGGCGCAGCAGATTCCCCAGCGCGGAGCCCATAGCTCCCCCGACGCCCGGGGCGGGCGGATCGTCGGCATCGACGTCGCCCGCGCGCTCGCGGTGTTCGGCATGTTCACCGTCCACCTCGGCGTCGGATCCATCGGCGTCTTCGGCGGCGACGCCTTCGGCGAGTCCGCCGCCGAGACCTTCCACCAGCTCACCCGCGGGCGCTCGTCTGCGCTGTTCGCCTTCCTGGCCGGCGTCTCGCTTGCACTGATGACCGGCCGCACCCGGCCGGTCGAGGGCACCGAGCTGCAGCGGGCGCGCGCCCGCATCCTCGTGCGCGCGCTGGTGCTGGCACTGCTCGGCGTGATGCTCGACCTCACCGGCGCGCCGATCGCCGTCATCCTCACCTACTACGGCGGCTTCTTCCTGCTCGCACTGCCCCTGCTGCGGTTGCGCGCCGCCGCCCTGGGCGCCGTCGCCGCCGCGGTGGCCGTGCTGGGTCCGGTGCTGTCGTTCGCGATCCGCGACCGGATGGGCGAGCCGGGCCCCCGTGTGGGCTCCATCGGCGGCATCACCGACTTCCTGCTGACCGGCTACTACCCCGCCGCGACATTCATGGCCTTCGTCGTCGCCGGCATGGCGGCGGGCCGCCTCGACCTCGCGGCGCCGCGCGTCCGCGCAGCCCTGGCAGCGGGCGGCGCCGGGCTCGCGCTGCTGGGCTACGGAGGCTCCTGGCTGCTGCTGTACCCGCTGGGCGGCATCGACCGGCTGATCCAGGTCCGGCTGGGCGGAGCGATCGACCTCTCGGATACCGACCCCGCGCTGCGCGGTCCGCTGCGCAGCGACATCGCCACCGAGCTGAACGACCTGCACGGCCAGGTGCCCACCGATTCCCCGTGGTACCTGGTGGTGGCCACACCGCACAGCGGCACCGGCCTGGAGATCGCCGGCGCCCTGGGCACCGCGCTGCTGGTGCTGGTGGCGTGCATGGCCGCCGCCGACATCGCGGCCGCGCCGCTGTACCCGCTGGCCGCCGCCGGGTCCATGGCGCTGACCATCTACACCGGCCACATCCTGGTCATCGCCGCGCTGGGGTTCTCCTTCACCGACGTGGCGCCCTTCCGGCTGGAGATCTTCGTCATCGGGGCGCTGCTGCTGGCCACCCTGTGGCGCATGCTGCTGGGGCGCGGCCCCCTGGAGCGCGCACTGGGATCGGCCGGCGACGCGGTCGCCGAACTGGTCGCCGCCGCCCGACCGCCCGTCGAGGGCGGCTCGGGGCGGCCGCCCGGCGGCTGAGGCGGCAGGCGCCCGCCGCCCGGCAGCGCGCCTGAGTGCATTCGCCTCACGCCTCACGCCAGTTCGGCGTGCGCTTCTCCAGGAACGCGGCGATGCCTTCGCGCGCCTCGGGAGTCTGGCTGCTGGCCGCCATCACCTCCAATGCGTGGCTGTAGGCGTCGCGCTCGGGGCGGTCGAACTGGGCGTAGAGGGTCTGCTTGCCCAGCGCGGTGCTGCGCGGCGCGCCGCGGGTGGCGCGCTCCAGCAGATCCAGCGACGCCGACTCCAGCTCGGCGTCGGGCACCGCCCGGTTGACCAGACCCCACTCGGCAGCGCTGTCGGCGTCGAAGGTGTCGCCGGTCAGCGCCATCTCCATCGCCCGCTTGCGGCCGATGCAGCGCGAGACCGCCACCATCGGGGTGTGGCAGAACCAGCCGCCCTTGCCGCCGGGCGCGGCGAAGCCGGCGCTGTGCCCGGCCACCGCCAGGTCGCAGTCGGCGACCAGTTGGCATCCGGCGGCGGTCGCCAGCCCGTGCACCCGCGCCAGTACCACCTGCGGCACCGATTGGATCGTCTCCATCAGGCGCACGCAGGTGCGCAGCAGTTCCCGGGCGCCGTCGAGGTCGGCCTCGGCCACGTCGGCGAAGTCGTGGCCGGCACTGAAGACCGGACCGCTGCCGGCCAGGACCACCCCCGTGGCGTCGGAGGCGGCTACCTGTTCGAAGGCCTCGATCAGCCGGCGCATCTGCTCCAGTGACAGCGCGTTGCGACGCCGGGGCCGGTTCATGGTGATCGTCACTACGGCGCCGTCGCGTTCGACGAGGACGGGTTCATCGCTCATAACCCGACGCTACGCCGCCGCGGCCGCGCGGCGTAGGGGAGCGCGCCGAGAGATCGTCCCGCTCCGCCGGGGGCGGGGGAGCGGTCCGCGGCCGGCGTCCGGAACCGGACGCCGGTGTATCAGAGCGGTAAACGCACCTTGACACGCGACATGTTAGCGCTAACAGTGTGTGGCACGCGTCACTCGAAGGTGGCGCCGGGCCATACCGCCGTAGTCGTCCCCCGTTCACATCCACCTCCGGAATCCGGCCCCTACCGGGTCGATCGGCAAATGTTAGCGCTAACAATCGGCCGTGGGCCGACGCCCGCGCAAAGGAGTCCCCCATGAACAAGACACTCTCGACGGCCGCGGCCGCCATCGCGCTCGTCACAGCGGCGACCGCGTGCGGAGGAGGCGGCGGCGAGGGCCAAGGCGGCGGCGACGACGCCATCGTCCTCGGCTTTTCGCAGGTGGGAGCCGAAAGCGGCTGGCGCACCGCCAACACCGAATCCATCAAGAACGCAGCGAAGGACGCGGGCATCGAGCTGAAGTTCTCCGACGCCCAGCAGCAGCAGGAGAACCAGATCCAGGCCATCCGCAGCTTCATCCAGCAGGGCGTCGATGTGATCGCCTTCTCGCCCGTCGTGGAGTCCGGCTGGGACACCGTCCTCGCCGAAGCCAAGTCCGCCGGCATCCCCGTCGTACTGACCGACCGGGCGGTCGAGACCGACCAGAAGGACGTCTACGAGACCTTCCTCGGCTCCGACTTCGTCGAAGAGGGCCGCAAGGCCGGCCAGTGGCTGGTCGAGGAGTACGCGGACTCCGAGGAGGACGTCAACATCGTCGAGCTGCAGGGCACCACCGGGTCCGCTCCGGCCATCGACCGAAAGGAGGGCTTCACCGAGATCATCTCGGAGCACGACAACTTCGAGATCACCGCCTCCCAGGACGGCGATTTCACCCGCTCGGGCGGCCAGGAGGTCATGCAGGCCTTCCTCAGCTCCGACGACGACATCGACGTCCTCTACGCCCACAACGACGACATGGCGCTGGGCGCCATCGAGTCCATCGAATCGGCGGGGCTCGAACCGGGCGAGGACATCACGATCATCTCGATCGACGGGATCAAGGACGCGTTCCAGGCCATGGCCGACGGCAAGATCAACCTCGTCGTGGAGTGCAACCCGCTGATCGGCCCCCAGCTGATGGACCTCGTCGGCAAGGTGCACGCCGGTGAGGAGGTCGAGGAGCGCATCACGGTGGAGGAGGGCGTCTACACCCAGGACGAGGCCGAGGAAGAGCTGCCCGACCGCAAGTACTGATCCGTCCGCCACCGACACGAAGGAGGGGCCGTGGAGACCACGGCCGAGCCCGCCGTGCACATGAGCGGGATCGTGAAGGACTTCCCCGGCGTCCGGGCCCTGGACGGCGCCGGCCTGCGGCTCGACCCCGGCGAGGTCCACGCGCTGCTGGGTGAGAACGGGGCCGGCAAGTCCACCCTGATCAAGGTCCTGACCGGGGTGCACCCCCCGGACGGCGGTCGCATCAGTATCGGGGGCCGGCCGGCCGACATCGCCGGCCCGCTGGATGCCGAACGCAACGGAATCGCCACCGTCTACCAGGAGGTGAATCTGTGCCCGAATCTGTCGGTGGCGGAGAACATCCTGCTGGGCCGCGAGCCGCGCGGACGGTTCGGGATCTCGCCGCGGCGCATGAACCGCCGGGCGGCCGAACTGGCCACCGGGCTGGAGCTGGACCTGGACGTCACGCGGGCGCTGGGCGACTACCCCATCGCCGTCCAGCAACTCGTCTCCATCCTGCGGGCGATCGACCTCGACGCCCGGGTGCTCGTGCTGGACGAACCCACCTCCAGCCTGGACCGCGACGAGGTCCGCATCCTGTTCGACCTGGTCGAGCGGTTGCGCTCGCGCGGCGTGGCGATCCTGTTCGTCACCCACTTCCTCGACCAGGTCTACGAGCTGTGCCAGCGCATGACCGTGCTGCGCAACGGGAGGCTGGTCGGGGAGTTCGCCACAGCCGAGCTGGACCAGCGTGCGCTTATCGGGCACATGCTCGGCGAACAGGCGGGTGAGCTGGACCGGGTGGAGGAGCGCGCCCACCGCGAGGCTCCGCCGCCGGGTACGGAGCCGCTGCTGCGGGCGCGCGGGCTGGGCCGATCGGGCGGTATCGCCCCCTACGACCTGGACATCGCCCCGGGCCGGATCGTCGGCCTGGCCGGGCTGCTGGGCTCAGGGCGGACCGAAGCCGCGCGGCTGCTGTTCGGTGCGGACCGCCCCGACACCGGCGGCGTGCACGTGGACGGGCGGCCGGTACCGCTGCGCACGCCGCGTGCGGCGATCGCCGCGGGACTGGCCTACTGCTCGGAGGACCGCAAGGCAGAAGGGCTGGTGGCCGACCTGTCGATCGCCGACAACCTGCTGCTGGCCATGCAGGCCGCCCGCGGCTGGATGCGGCCGCTTCCCGCCAAGACCCGCTCCGAGCTGGTCGAACGCTACATCCGGGCCCTGCGCATCCGCCCTGCCGCGCCCGACACTCCGGCGGGCTCGCTCAGCGGCGGCAACCAGCAGAAGGTGCTGCTGGGGCGGTGGCTGATCATGCAGCCCCGGCTGCTCATCCTCGACGAACCCACCCGCGGGATCGACGTCGGGGCGAAGGCCGAGGTGCAGCGCCTGGTGGCCGCCCAAGCGCAGGAGGGCACGGCGGTGCTGTTCATCTCCTCCGAGCTCGAGGAGGTGCTGCGGCTGAGCCACCGGGTGGTGGTGCTGCGCGACCGGCGGGTGGTCAACGCGCTGGACAACGAAGGCGATCTGGACATGGACCGGGTGCTCGCCGAGATCGCGGAAGGAGGCGCGCAGTGATGTCAGCGCAGATGCGGCGGCTGATGTGGCCGCTGCTGGTGCTCGCGGGGCTGCTGGCCGCCAACCTGGCCGTCACCCCGGGGTTCTTCGAGATCAGCGTCAAGGACGGCCGGCTCTACGGAAGCCTCGTCGACATCCTGCACTTCGGTACGCCCCTGCTGCTCATCTCGCTTGGCATGACCCTGGTGATCGCGCTGCGCGGCATCGACCTGTCGGTGGGTGCCGTGGTGGCCGTGTCCGCGGCCCTCGCCTGCGAGATGATCGCCGCCGCCGACCACCCGGGATCACCGGCGACGGTGGCCGCGGCGGTCGCCACCGCCCTGGGGGCCTCGGCCCTGCTGGGCCTGTGGAACGGGTTCCTGGTCGCGGTGCTGCGCATCCAGCCGATCGTGGCGACGCTGATCCTCATGATCGCCGGCCGCGGCGTCGCCCAGCTGATCACCGGCGGCCAGATCACCACGGTCCGCAGCGAACCCTACCGGCGGATCGCGGCCGGCGATGTCGCCGCCGTCCCGGTCACCCTCGTCGTGGCGGCGGCCACCGTGCTGCTGATGTGGCTGCTGGTGCGCCGTACCGCGCTGGGCCTGCTCATCGAGGCGATCGGCGGCAACGCCGAGGCCGGCCGCCTGGCGGGAATCCGCGCGACCGGCATGACCGTGGCGGCCTACACCTTCTGCGGGGTGTGCGCCGGGCTCGCCGGGGTCGTCATCAGCGCCAACACCGGCAGCGCCGACGGCAACAACGCCGGACTGTGGATCGAGCTGGACGCCATCCTCGCCGTCGTCATCGGCGGAACACTGCTCAGCGGCGGGCGGTTCTCGATCGCCGGGACCGTGCTGGGCGCGGTCATCGTGCAGAGCCTGTCCACGACGGTCTACACCATGGGGGTCCCGCCGGAGAGCGCCCTGGTGTTCAAGGCGGTCGTGGTGTTCCTGGTGTGCCTGCTGCAGTCGCCGCGGTTCCGCGCACAGGTCGCGGCACCGTTCGGGCGCGGCCGGCCACCACGGCCGGCGCCGACCGGCCCCGGCCTCGCCCCGTCCGAGGAGGACGCTGTGAGACCCACCGCGACCGGTGCCGACGAACCGGGCCGGCAGGAGGTGCCGCGATGACCCCGCCGTCCACCCTGCCCGGCCTGTCGGTCGCCCTGTCCCGCACCCGTGAACTGGCGGAGCGCCGGCGCCGATTCATCCCCGTGTCCATGGCCGGGCTCGTACTCGTGCTGCTCTTCGCGGCCGGCTCCGCGCGCTACACCGGGTTCCTGGAACCGCAGGTCGCGCTGAACCTGCTGGTGAACAACGCCTTCCTCATCGTGCTGGCGGTGGGGGTGACGTTCGTGATCCTGGCCGGCGGCATCGACCTGTCCACCGGATCGGTGCTGGCACTGTCGGCGATGATCTGCGCCTGGCTGCTGCGCGAAGGCTGGCCTCCGGTGCTGGTGATCCCCGCAGCACTGCTGTCGGGTGTCGTCCTGGGGGCGGCCCAAGGCTGCATCATCCACTTCTACGGAGTGCAGCCCTTCATCGCCACGCTCGGGGGCATGTTCTTCGCCCGCGGACTGTGCTATCTCATCAGCACCGAGTCGATCCCGATCACCGACCCGCTGTTCGGCGCCCTGGCGCAGACGCGCATCCCGCTGCCGGGCGGCACCTCGCTCAGCGTCGGCGCGGTGGTCGCACTGGCGGTCGCGGGCGCGGCGGCCTACGTGCTGCACCGCACCAGATTCGGCCGCAGCGTGTACGCGGTCGGCGGAAGCGAGTCCTCGGCGATGCTCATGGGCCTTGCCGTGGGCCGCGTGAAAGTGGGCGTCTACACGGTCAGCGGCTTCTGCGCGGCGCTGGGCGGCGTGCTGTACACGTTCTACATCGCCTCCGGAAACAGCCTGCACGGCCTGGGTATGGAGCTCGACGCGATCGCCGCGGTGGTGATCGGGGGGACGCTGCTCACGGGCGGGTTCGGTTACGTCCTGGGCAGCGTCGTGGGTGTACTGACCCTGGGAACCATCCAGACGATCCTGGTCTTCGAGGGCACCCTCAGCTCCTGGTGGACCAAGATCGTCGCCGGAGCCCTCCTCCTGGTCTTCATCCTGCTTCAACGTGCCTTGGCTCCGCGCTCTGCACGATGACCCCGATTTGAGGGTTCGATCCCCAGCCGGTGCCTCAAACAGCGGATCACCGCGAAAAAGTCACTTAAAGCACTTCAATGAAACGATTGAAGGTGATGGAGGCGGTCCCGCTGCGGCCGCCGCAGACCGGCACGGTGCCGAGGAGGCGCACGATGAAATTCGTTCTGGAAGTCGAGATGGGCGAGGACGCGTTCGGCGGAGACGCCGCCCGGGAACTGGGCCGCATCCTGCGGTACTGGGGCGGCAACCTGCACCACTACGACCTCAAGCCCGGCGACGGCGCGGACTGCTACGACTCGGGTTTCACCGAGGTGGGCGGCTGGCGCATCGTCGAGTCCGCCGGCACCTGACCGAGCGCCGGAAGCACGCCGCGCGCCCGTCCGCCGACACGGCGGGCGGGCGCGCCGACTCGTCCGCCGTGTCGGCGCCGTGCGGCGGTCCGACCGAGGGGGCGGCGTACCGGGGCCGCGCCGCAGGCGCCGCTGCGGGCCGCCCCCTCTACTCTCGGGGCGGTTGGGAGCCCTCGCCGCCGTTGTCCGGGGAGGGCCCCGCCTCTCGGGCCTTCTGCGCCTCCTGCTCGGCACGGGTCCGCTCGGCGCGCTCGGCAAGGGCCTTCTCGTGGCGGGCGCCGGGGTCCCAGCCGCCCTTGACGGCGCGCTTCTGGACCGCCATCGCACCGGCCAGCAGCACCGCCGCCAGCAGCAGCGCGATCACCACACCGCCGGTGTCGCCGGCGCGGAACGCGTAGCCGATCGCCATGCCGAACCAGCCGAAGTCGGCGTCGCCGAAGGTCGTGTTGGCGGTGCCGAAGTCGCCCAGCACGCCCAGCAGGAACGCGGGCAGCAGCGTGATCAGCACGCCGTTGACGAACGCGCCCGCCACAGCGCCGCGCCGGCCGCCGGTGGCGTTGCCGTAGACGCCCGCCGCGCCGCCGGTGAAGAAGTGCGGCACCAGCCCCGGCAGGATCAGCGCCAGCCCGAACACCGGGTTGACGACCGACGCCATCACCGCCAGCGTGGCCAGACCTCCGACGAAGCTGGAGAGGAAGCCCACCAGCACCGCGTTCTGCGCGTAGGGGAAGACGATCGGCGCGTCCAGCGCCGGGACCGCACCCGGCACCACGCGGTCGGCGATGCCCTGGAAGGCGGGCACCAGCTCGCCCAGGATGGTGCGCACGCCGTAGAGGATCACCGCGACGCCGATGCCGAACTGCAGGCCTTGCATCAGCGACTGCATGAGGAAGTGCCCGATGGTGGGGTCCAGCCCTTCGGCGGGCGGGAACATGTCCAACGCGGCGGCGGTGCCCTGGCGCGCCCAGAACACCAGAGCCACCACGACGTAGATGAGCACCATCGACAGTGCCGTGGCCACCATCGAGTCGCGCAGGAACCGCAGCCCCTCGGGCAGCTTCAGGTCCTCGGTGCTGCGGCTGGTGCGCCCCACGAGCTGGCCCGTGGCGCCCGAGGCGACATAGCCGAGCGTGCCGAAGTGCCCGATGGCGATCTTGCCGTCGCCGCCGACCCGGCGCGTCCAGGGCTGGGCCAGAGCCGGCAGCGACACCATCACCACCGCCAGCAGCAACGCGCCCAGCGCCACCGCCAGCCACGTGGGCAGGGCGGTGGTGGCCAGGACCATGGTCAGCAGCGTGGCCATGAACAGGATGTGGTGGCCGGTCAGAAAGACGTAGTGCAGGGTCGTGACGCGCGCCAGCACCAGGCTCAGCGCGAAGCCGGCGATCATGATCCAGGCGACCTGCGCGCCGAAGCGCTCCTGGGCGATGGCCACGATCGCCTCGTTGGTGGGCACGACGCCCTGGGCGCCGGCGGCCCCCTGGATCATCTGCCCCAGCGGGTCCAGAGCCGCGACGACGATGTCGGCGCCGGCGCCGATCAGCAGGAAGCCCAGCACCGCTTTGAGGCCGCCGCCGATGATCTGGCCCGTCGACCGGCGCAGGGCGATCAGGCCCACCGCGGTGATCAGGCCGACCATGTAGGCCGGGACGCTCAGGATTTCGTTGACGATGAACTGCGCGACGGCCACGAGCCAGTCCATAGAGCCGCTCCTGGGATCGGGGAGTCGTTCGGCCACTGGCGGCCGGAGCCCGGGAGCGTCCGGCCGCGGTGCCGCGCGCGAGCGCGGCCTCGTGTCGGGGCGGGGCGGTGCGGGAGTCGGCCGGGGTCGCGGGCCGGGCCCGCCGCTAGCGGCCGATCGCGGTGCTCAGCTTCCGGCGGACCTCGTCGCCGTCCACGAAGTTGTCCACGACGACCACCGGGATGCCGACGTCGCCGATCTCGGCGGCGAGTTCGCCGGAGGTCAGCACGACGTCCGCGGTGGTTGCGGCGCCGCGGGCCGTGCCGATGTCGGCGACCTCCACGTCGGCGTCCAGCCCCAGGTCGCGTGCGGCCTTTTCGGCGTTCCCCTTGAGCATGATGCTCGTGCCGATGCCCATTCCGCATACCGCGAGGATTCTCATGTGTCTTCGCTCGTTTCGTACTCGCTGATGGTGTGGTGGATCTCCGCGGCCCCGGTGGCTCCGGTCAGGCGCTCGCGCCGGCCGGGATCGGACAGCAGCCGCGCCAGCCGCGACAGCGCGGAGGAGTGGCCGTCGTGGTCGACGGCGGCGAGCCCGATCACCAGCCGGACCGGGTCGTTCGTGCTGTGGCCGAAGGAGACGGGGCTCTTCAACCCCGCCCACGACAGCCCCGTGCGCAGCACGGCAGGGGAGGGGCGGGAATGGGCCAGCGCGAGCCCGGGTGCGATCACGATGTAGGGGCCGTACTCCTCCACCGCCGCGTGCATCTCGCCGATGTAGTCGTCGGTGGTGGCGCCCGTGGCGGCGAGGAGTTCGCCGGCCGCCCGGATCGCCGCGCGCCAGTCGGCGGCCTCGACACCGGTGGCGATCGCGTCCTCGGGCAGCAGTTGCGAAAGCGGCGGTTCCGCCATGGATTCCTCCCGGTGGTGGGCGCGGCTCGCCGTGTGCGCTGTCGGGATATGCCCGTGGACAGGCGCGCGCATTCACGGTCGGCGATCTCGCTAGGGCTGTGATGCAGGACACTACCGACCTCCGGCGCCGCACGCGCCCCGGTACGCTCGCGTGGCGTAACGGGCGCCGTAGAGGGGAGGGTTCGCATGCCGCGTCGGATGAACCTGATCTTCGACGCCGACGACACGCTCTGGGAGTGCAACATCCTCTTCGAGCAGGCGATCGAGGAGTTCGTGGACTATGTGGCCCATCCCGAGCTCTCGCGCGGCCAGGTCCGCGCGGCGCTGACCGAGATCGAACGCGAGAACAGCGCGGCCTACGGGTACGGCGCCCGCGTCTTCGAGCGCAGCCTCGGCGACTGCCTGGTGCGGCTGCGGCCCGGCACGCCACTGAGCGACGCCGACCGCGCCTACCTGCACCGGCTGTGCCAGCGCATCGTGGAGGGCGAGACCATCCTGCTGGAGGGGGTGCTGGAGACCCTGCACACCCTGCGGGAACGGCACCCGCTGTACCTGCTGACCAAGGGGCACCGCCAGGACCAGCAGGACAAGATCGACCGTTCGGGGCTGGCTTCGCTGTTCTCGGGCACCGGGATCGTCCCCGAGAAGGACCCCGGCGCCTACCGCGACTTCGGGCGCACCCACGGGCTCGATCCCGAGCACACCTGGATGATCGGAAACTCGGTGCGCTCAGACGTGCTGCCCGCGCTGGAAGCGGGTCTGGGCGCGGTGCTGGTGCCGCACCCGGCAACGTGGGTCCTGGAACACGCCGAACCGCCCACCGACCACGAGCGCTACCGCGAGGTCACCCCCATCCGGCGGCTCGTCGAGATCTTCTGACACGGCCCCGGCGACGGCGGGCACCGCGGCGGGCGGGTGCTGCGCGCCCGCCGCGGCGCGCCGTGCCGAGCGGCTAGAACACGCGGTCGGCTCGGGGCAGCGAGCGCAGCGCATAGGCCGCGCCCCAGCACAGCGGCAGCGCGAGCGCGCCCACAGCAGCGAACTTGGCGATCGCCGGGGCCTCCCACCAGGAGAAGGCGTGACCCAGGCCGACCACCACCAGGATGTGCAGGAAGTAGACCGCGTAGGCGTGCTCGGAGAGGAACGTCCACGCGCGTGAGCGCCGGTTGAACCGCCGCTGGAACACGGCCAGCAGCGTAAGCACGGCGCCGACGGCGAAGGCGCACTCCGCGGCCGCCAGCAGCAGCGACTGCCACGTCCCCGGCTGGAGGGCCGCCTCACGCGGCGCGCTGATCGCGAGCATGATGACCGGCGCCATGAGCAGGGCGGTGCCCGCGCCGCCCCAGCCCGCCCAGCGCGGGACGGCGTCGAGCCAGCCCCTGCGGAAAGCCAGCGCGCCCGCGGCGAACAGCAGCACGTACTGCGGCATGTAAGCAGGGGTGGGCAGCCCGACGATCGGCCAGGTTGCGCCGATGGGCACCGCGATGCGCCACAGGTAGGTGAGCGCCGCGAGGACGGCGACGAAACCGGCGACGGCCAACGGTCCGGGCACGCGAGCCGGCCTGTCCGGGCGGACGGCCGCCGCAGGCGCGCCCTCCCTCGGCGGCCGGAACCGCCTGATCAGCGCGTATACCAGGGCGAACACCAGGAGCGTCTCGACGAACCACATGGGGCCCGGCTCCCACGTCTGCACGTAGTGGAGCCAGTAGGGCGGCGCGTCGGGATCGGCCAGGTAGATCCCCAGATAGACCACGGGCCGCAGAAGCACGAGGAAGAGCAGCAGCGGCACTCCCAGCCGCATCAGCCTGCCGCGGAGGAAGCCGCGGGCGCCCCTGCGGTCGAGGGAGCCGGGTGTGAAGAACCCGGAGATCAAGAAGAAGAAGCCCATGAAGAACGCCTGGTTGAGGACGAGGAAGACGTCCAGGAGGGCGCCGCTGGGGTCGTCGGCGGGTTCGGTGTAGTAGAAGAGCGGGATGTTGCCGTAGATGATCGCCGAGTGGTGCAGCACCACCAGCGCCGTAAGCACGACGCGCAGGTGGTCCAGGTAGTACAGCCGCGGCCGGGTGGTCGGCGCCGCGGTCTCGGTGGGCGGGCCTGTGTCGGTCCTGGGCGAGGAGTCGGCGAGCCGGTCCGGTGCCATGGTTCTCCGATCGGGGTGGTCGGGATGCGTCCTGTGGTGCAGCGGAGCGGCCGGGGAGGCGGCAGCGCACCTGTCCGCGCGGACTCTTTTTTGGCCACCCGGTCAGTTTTCTATACACACGGACTGTTCGGCAATGGGCGATGTCCACCGGAGGGAGTCGACGCGTTCCCGGACCGGTCGGGCCACGGGTACGGGGGCGGCCCTCGGGCAGGGTGCCGCAGTGCGGCGGCGGCGGGCGGCCGCGGCCGGGGCGGCGGGCCGCTGAGGCCGCTCAGCCTGGGGAGTCGGGCGGATCGGTGCGCACGGAGCGGTCGATGAACTCGGCCAGCTCTGCGGCGTGCGCCTCCAGATCGTGGTCGGGGTAGGTCGCCCAGTAACCGAACATGCCGTCGATGGCGGCCTGCAGAGTGACCGCTATCACACGCACGTCGAAGGCGCGGAAGAGGCCCCGCTCCTGCCCGGCGCGCAGCATCTCCTCCGTGCTCAGATAGATCGGCTCGTTGGCCGCGAAGCCGTAGCGCCGGTTGCCCTCAGGGGTCTGCATGCCGTTGAAGATGCCGCCGAGGGCCACAAGCCGCTCGCGGTGCCCGCGCATGTAATCGGCCACGGCCAGGATGAGGGACCGCAGCGCGGCGCGCTCGTCGGGCGCCTCAGCCACACGCGGCAGTACGAACTCCGCGATCTCCGTGTAGACCCGATCGACGACCTGCTCCATCAGCTCGTCCTTGCCGGCGAAGTGGTAGGAGATGACCCCCTTGCTGATGCCGGCGCGCTGCGCGATGCGCGAGAGCGAGGCGCCGGGGTAGCCCGTCTCAGCGATCGTGGCTATCGCCGCGGAGACGATCTGCGCGCGCCGCGCCTCCTCGATGAAGGAGCGCTTCTTCTGGCCGTCCGGGCTGGAATCCGACCCCATGGACAGAGAACGTACCAGTCGGTCGGAACACCGCCCCCAACGCCGGGCCGCGAGGACGTGTCCGCCGTCCGCCGCCGACTCAGTGCCGCCGGCGGGTGATGTTGGAGGCCGTGCGCTCCCGGTGCTCCAGCGCGTCGCTGGTGATGCGCGACTGGGCGCGCATCAGACGGCGCGCGTCGTCGGCGGAGGCGCGCGCCGTCTCGGGCGAGGCCGCCCCCTGCGACGACGCGCCCGATCCCGCGCCGGCCGGTGCGCCCACGTCGTCGGGCAGCCCGATCCGGCCGACGATGCGCATCTGAGCGCCTTCCTGCGACACCGACGGACGGATGTCTCCCGACTCCGACTTCCAATTGCGCAGCCGGTGCTGCAGCCACTCGACGCCCTCGTAGCCCTCGCCCTGGGGCCAGGGCGTGCCGTCGTGGCGGTGGCCCAACGCGTGCAGCAGGTCGCCCAGCGTCCAGCCCGCGGAGAAGAAGCGCGCCGCCTCGTCGCGCAGCTCGGCGAAGTCCACGCCGCGCAGCGACGGGTCGCTGCGGCGCAGCGTCTCGCAGGCCCGGTGGACGTCGCTGCGGGTGTGCACCGAGGCCGCCAGCGGATCCGGCGCGCGCCGCTCCAGCAGCGCCTGGTCCACCGTCACCACCACGTCGCCGCCGCCCCGGTTCTGCCAGATGCTCACCTGGTCGCGCGGCCAGCCCTGGGACTCCACGAGATCGGCCGCGAGCCGCCGCAGATCCAGATCGCCGCTGTCGTCTGAGCTGATGCGAAACTCGGCCACACTCGCCGCCTTTCCCCACGGGCGCCGCGCCGGCCGCGCGGTCCCTCGCGTCGCGGTACTCCCGCACACCCATCATGCCCGACCGGCTCCGGGGACGCTTCGCACCACCGCTCCACAGCCCGCTTGCCCGCCACCGCCGCGCGGTCGTGGCGTGGCACCATGGGGGCGATACCCGCCGGTGCCACAAGCGTCCGGCGGGGCGCCCGTGACCCGCGAAACGCGTGAGGTGGCCGTGCCCGAGACCGTCCTTCCCCCCGATCCGGCGGCGTCGAACACGTCGCTGCGGGCGCTGCTGCACGGGCTGCCCGGTGTCGACGAAGTAGGAGCCAAGGAGCGCGCCGCGGACCTGGCCACGCGCTCCATCAAAACCGGCGCCAAGGCTCGGGCCATCGACCTGGCCATCAGGATGATCGACCTCACCACGCTGGAGGGCGCCGACACCCCCGGCAAAGTGCGCGCGCTCTCCGCCAAGGCCGTGCGCCCCGACCCCGACGACCCCACCGTCCCCTCGGTCGCCGCCGTGTGCGTCTACTCCGACCGCGTCGCCGCGGCCGCCGAGGCGCTGGCCGGCTCAGGCGTCAAGGTGGCCTCGGTGGCCACCTCCTTCCCGTCGGGTCGGGCGCCGCTGGAGGCCAAGCTCGCCGACACCCGGCTCGCGGTCGCCGACGGCGCCGCCGAGATCGACATGGTCATCGACCGCGGCGCGTTCCTCGCCGGCGACTACCGCGCGGTCTACGACGAGATCACAGCGATCAAGGAAGCCTGCGGCGACGCCCACCTCAAGGTCATCCTCGAAACCGGCGAGCTCGCCACCTACGACAACGTCCGCCGCGCCTCGTGGCTGGCCATCCTCGCCGGCGCCGACTTCGTCAAGACCTCCACCGGCAAGGTCGCGCCGTCGGCGACGCTGCCCGTCACCCTGATCATGCTCGAAGCGGTGCGCGACCACTACGCCGCCACCGGCCGCCGCGTGGGCGTCAAACCCGCCGGCGGCATCCGCACCGCCAAGGACGCGCTGAAGAACCTGGTCCTGGTCAACGAGGTCGCCGGCGACGGCTGGCTGGACCCCGACCACTTCCGCCTCGGCGCCTCCAGCCTGCTCAACGACCTGCTGATGCAGCGCACCCGGCTGTCCACGGGCACCTACCCCGGCCCCGACTACTACACCCTGGACTGAGAGGCCGAGCAGTGGAAGAACAGGCCGACCCGATCTTCGAGTACGCGCCGGCGCCCGAGTCCCGCGCCGTCGTGCGGCTGCGCTCCAGCTACGAGCTGTTCATCGACGGCGAGTTCACACCTGCCGAGTCCGGCGAGCGCATGGCCACCCTCAACCCCGCCGACGAGGAGCACCTCGCCCAGGTCTCCGTAGCCGGCGAGCCCGACGTGGACCGCGCCGTGGCCGCGGCCCGGCGCGCGTTCGAGGGGGCGTGGGGAGCGATGCCCGGCGCGGAACGCGGCAAGTACCTCTTCCGCATCGCCCGCATCCTGCAGGAGCGCGCCCGCGAACTCGCCGTGTTGGAGACCCTGGACAACGGCAAACCCATCAAGGAGACCCGCGACGTCGACATCCCGATGGTCGCCGCGTACTTCTTCTACCACGCCGGATGGGCCGACAAGCTCGACTACGCCGGCATGGGGCCCGCGCCGCGGCCCGTCGGCGTGGCCGCCCAGGTCATCCCGTGGAACTTCCCGCTGCTGATGCTGGCGTGGAAGATCGCACCGGCCCTGGCGGCCGGCAACACCGTCGTGCTCAAGCCCGCCGAGACCACCCCGCTGTCGGCCCTGGTCTTCGCCGAGATCTGCCAGGAGACCGGCCTCCCGCCCGGGGTCGTCAACATCCTCACCGGCGCCGGTGCGACGGGCCGGAGCCTGGTCGGCCACCCCGGCGCCGACAAGGTCGCCTTCACCGGATCCACCGCGGTCGGCCGCGAGATCGCGCGCTCGGTCGCCGGCACCGACAAGCGCCTCACCCTGGAACTGGGCGGCAAGGGCGCCAACATCGTCTACGACGACGCCGCACTCGACCAGGCCGTCGAGGGCGTCGTCTCCGGCATCTTCTTCAACCAGGGCCACGTGTGCTGCGCCGGATCGCGCCTGTTGGTGCAGGAGTCGGTCGCCGACGAGCTGCTTGAGCGGCTGCGCGCCCGCATCGAGCGGCTGCGCCTGGGCGACCCGCTGGACAAGAACACCGACATCGGCGCCATCAACTCCGCCGAGCAGCTCGAACGCATCCGCGAGCTGGTCCGGGCCGGGGACGAGGAGGGCGCCGAAAGCTGGTCGCCGCAGTGCCCGCTGCCCGAGAAGGGCTACTGGTTCGCGCCCACCGTGTTCACCGGCGTCACCCAGGCCCACCGCGTCGCCCGCGAGGAGATCTTCGGGCCCGTGCTGTCGGTGCTGACCTTCCGCACCCCCGACGAGGCCGTGGCCAAGGCCAACAACACCCCCTACGGGCTCTCGGCGGGCGTGTGGACCGAGAAGGGCTCGCGCATGCTCTGGACCGCCGAACGGCTGCGCGCGGGCGTCATCTGGTCCAACACGTTCAACAAGTTCGATCCGGCCAGCCCTTTCGGCGGATACAAGGAATCCGGCTACGGCCGGGAGGGCGGCCGCCACGGACTGGAGGCATACCTTGTCCACGCCGCCTGACAACCCCGGACCCTCCTCCGCCGCATCCGGCGAGGAGGAGCGCGAGCGCGCCGCGGCCTCCGACGCGGCCGCGGGCTCCGGCCCCCGGGTGCCCTCCGGCCGGCCCGAGGTGCACGCCGAAGCCGCCGAGCTCGCCGAACCGCTCGACGGCGCCGAAGCCGCCCGGCCCGGCGAACCGGCCGGCCCCGCCCGCTCCGGTGCCGGCGTGCCCGCCGAGGCGCCGGCCGCGGGGCGCATCCCGGTGCGCAAGACCTACAAGCTCTACATGGGCGGTGCCTTCCCCCGCTCCGAGTCAGGCAGGTGCTACCCCGTGACCGGATCCGGCGGCGCCCACCTCGCCAACGCCGCACTCGCCTCCCGCAAGGACGCCCGCGACGCCGTCGTGGCCGCACGCTCGGCTTTCTCCGGCTGGTCTGGCCGCACCGCCTACAACCGCGGCCAGATCCTCTACCGCGTAGCGGAGATGATGGAGGGCCGCAGCGCCCAGTTCGCCGCCGAGATCGCCGAGACCGACGGCATCGGCGCCGAGCGCGCCGACGAACTCGTCGCCGCGGCCGTGGACCGGTGGGTGTACTACGCGGGCTGGCCCGACAAGATCGGCCAGGTCCTCGGTGCCGCCAACGCGGTCTCGGGCCCCTACTTCAACCTGTCCCAGCCCGAGCCCTCCGGGGTCGTGGCGATCCTCGCGCCGCCCGCGGCGCCGCTGCTGGGCCTGGTGTCGGTCGTGGCGCCCGTGATCGCCACCGGCAACACCGCCGTGGTCGTGGCCGGCGAGCGGGCGCCCCTGCCCGCCCTGACCCTGGCCGAAGCGCTGGCGACCTCCGACCTGCCCGGCGGCGTGGTCAACATCCTCACCGGTACGACCGGCGAGATCGCGCCCCACCTGGCCTCCCACGCCGACGTCAACGGCCTGGACCTCACCGGAGCCGATCCCGAGACCGCCGCCGAGCTCGAACGCAGCGCCGCCCAGACACTCAAGCGCGTTCTGCGCCCCGGCGGCCGCGAGGACTGGCTCGCCGACCCCGGGATCTCGCGGATGACACCGTTCCTCGAGACCAAGACCGTCTGGCACCCCATCGGCGTCTGATCCGGGCCGGCGGGTCCGCGGCCGTGTAGCAGGAGGTGATCGCGGTGGCCGAGGCGACCGAGGACACGGGCGCCGCGCGTACCGACGCGGCGGTCGACCTGGTGCGCCTGGACGGGTCCGGGCCCGAGGTCGAGCGGCTGCGCGCGGCCGTGCTGCGCATCCGGGTGGCACCCGGCCAGCGCAGCCTGGTGACCGAAGCCGTCGAGACGCTGCCGCGCGCCGACGCCGACCCCGGCCGGACCCCGTTCGCGGTGCTGGTCGGCGGCGAGCCCGCGGGCTTCGGCATCATCGACCGGGGCGGCGCCCTGGCCGACCTCGCCGGCATCGCCGCCGACACGGCGCGCGCCGTCCTGCTGCGCGCCTTCTACCTCGCTCCCCAATGGCAGGGCCGCGGCATCGGGCGGCGTGCCTGCGCCGGAATCGACCCCCTGGTGCTCGACGTCCACCCCGGCGCCGCCGAGGTGTTCGTTCTGGTCAACGAGGGCAACCGCGCCGCAGAGCGCGCCTATGCCGCCGCGGGGTTCGCCGCCCTCGGGACGCGCCTGGCCGACCCCGTCGCCGGACCGCGGACCGTACTGCGCAAACCGGTGGCCTGAGCCGCGCCGCCGCCCCCGACGCCCGGTTCCCCGCCTTATGGCGGTTCGACGTTGCCAGGCGGGGGCGCGGCGCGCCAAGATCGCTGAGCGGGCCGACCGCGACAGCCATGACCCTGGAGGTAAGCTCCCGTGACGACCGATCAGCACACCGCAGCCGCGAAGGCAGCCGAGGAGCTGCGCTCCCGCACGGGAGTCGACTCCTACGACGTCGCCCTCGTCATGGGATCGGGGTGGGGGCCCGCCGCCGACGCCCTCGGCGCCGGCGGTACCGAGGTGCCTACCAGCGAACTGACAGGCTTCCTGCCCCCGGCGGTGGAAGGCCACAGCGGCACCGCGCGCAGCGTACGCAGCGGCGAGAGCGACCTGCTGGTGTTCCTGGGCCGCACCCACCTCTACGAGGGGCACGGCCCCCAGGCCGTCGCCCACGGTGTGCGCACGGCCGCCGCCGCGGGCGCCTCGACGATCGTCCTCACCAACGCCGCGGGGTCGCTCAACCCCGCCCTGACCGTGGGCTCGCCGGTGCTCGTGGCCGACCACATCAACCTCACCGGGCAGTCGCCGCTGCGCGGCGCGACCTTCGTCGACCTCACCGAGACCTACTCGGCCCGACTGCGCGCGATCGCCAAGGAGGCCGACCCGTCCCTGGCCGAAGGCGTCTACGCCGCCATGCGCGGGCCGCACTTCGAGACGCCCGCCGAGATCCGGATGCTGCGGGCGATGGGCGCCGACCTGGTGGGCATGTCCACCGTCCTGGAGGCGATCGCCGCCCGCGAGGCCGGTGCATCCGTGATGGCCCTCTCCCTGGTGACCAACGTGGCGGCCGGGCTGTCCGGCCGGCCGCTGGACCACGAGGAGGTGCTGGCCACCGGCCGCGACTCCGCGGCCGACGTGGGGCCCCTGCTGGCCTCGGTCGTGGAGCGCCTGGCCCCCCGGCGCGGATAGCCGGGAGCCGGGCCGGTAGCAGGCACGATACGAAAGGGGCGCGCCGACGATGGGCGAGGTCGACGACTCCCACCGCGCGGCGGCGCGGGCCTGGCTGGCCCAGGACCCCGATCCGGTGACCCGCGAGGAGCTGGCCGCGCTGCTGGAGGCCGGTGACGAGGACGGGCTGGCCGAGCGGTTCGGCGCCCGGCTGGAGTTCGGCACCGCCGGGCTGCGCGGCAGGCTCGGCGCCGGTCCCAACCGGATGAACCGGGTGACGGTCATGCGCGCCGCAGCGGGCGTCGCGCAGTGGGCCGGGCCCGGCGCCACCGTGGTGATCGGCTACGACGCACGCCACCGCTCCGCCGACTTCGCCCACGACTCCGCCGCCGTGCTGGCCGGCGCGGGCTGCACCGTGCTGCTGCTGCCGCGCCCGCTGCCCACGCCGGTGCTGGCATTCACCGTCCGCGACCTCGGCGCCGACGCCGGGATCATGGTCACCGCCAGCCACAACCCGCCCGAGGACAACGGCTACAAGGTCTACGTCGGCGGTACCGGCGAGCACGCCGGCAGCCAGATCATCCCGCCGGCCGACACCGAGATCTCCGCGGCCATCGAGGCGGCGGGCCCTGTCGACACGCTTCGCCTGTCGCGGGATCGGCGCTTGCTGGGGGAAGAGGCCGTGGAACGCTACCTCTCCGCGGTGTGCGCCCTTCCGCTCGGCCGCGACAGGGACGTCACCACCACCTACACCCCGCTGCACGGCGTCGGCGCGCAGACCCTGCTGACCGCCTTCGACTGGGAGGGCTTCCCGCCGCCGCGCGTGGTGGGTGAGCAGCGGAGGCCCGATCCCGACTTCCCCACGGTGCGGTTCCCCAACCCCGAGGAACCCGGCGCCATGGACCTGGCCCTGGCCGCCGCGCGCGACGAGGGCACCGACGTCGTCCTGGCCAACGATCCCGACGCCGACCGGTTGGCGGTGGCCGTGCCGGGGTACGGGCTGCTGACCGGCGACCAGGTGGGCGGGCTGCTGGCCGAGTACGTGCTGGGCCGCACCTCGGGCGACGACAGGACGGTGGCGACCACCATCGTCTCCGCCGGGCTGCTGCCCAAGATCGCCGCAGCGCACGGGGTGCGCTGCACCGAGACCCTGACCGGTTTCAAGTGGCTGGCGCGCGCCGCCGGTCCCGGCGAGCGGTGCGTCTTCGCCTACGAGGAGGCCCTGGGCTACTGCCTGGCCGGCGACGGCGGCCGCCCGGTGGCCGACAAGGACGGCATCGGCGCGGCGCTGGCCGTGGCGGCGCTGGCAGCAGAGGCCAAACGCGGCGGACGCACCCTGCTCGACCTGCTCGACGACCAGGCGCGCCGCTACGGGCTGCACGCCACCCGCCAGGTGTCGGTCCGGGTCGGCGAGGTGGCCCTGCTCACCGACACCATGCACCGCCTGCGTGTGCGGGCCCCGGACGCGTTGGGGGCGCTGGCGGTCGAAGCGGTGGAGGACTTCTCCACCGGCCTCGGCGGCCTGCCCGCCACCGATGCGCTGCGCTACCGCCTGGGAGGCCCGGTGCAGGGCCGCCTCACCCTGCGTCCGTCGGGCACCGAACCCAAGCTGAAGGCCTACCTGGAGGTCGTCCTGCCGGTGGACCCCGACGCCGCGGACGTCGCCGACGTCCGCGCCGACGCCGAGGCCCGCCTCGACGCCCTGGACCGTGCCGTGCGGGCCCTGTTCCCGGAGGAGCCGGAGCGCACCGAGGCGGGATAAGGCCCGCAGAGGCCTCCGGACGGACCCGTCGGACACACCCGGGAGGGAACCGCGGCTCCCCGGAGGCGGCGGCGTCACCCGATCCGGTCGATCACCAGGGGCAGCCGGTCCTCGGGGCCGTCGATCGCGAAGGCGTGGGCGAGGACCTCGGCTGCGTGTTCGAGGCGGGCGGGGTCGTCGGTGTGCAGGGTGAACAGCGGGCGGCCGGCGCGGATCTCCTCGCCCGGCGCGGCGTGCAGTTCGATCCCGGCGCCCGCAGAGACCGGGTCCTCCTTGCGTGCCCGGCCCGCGCCCAGTCGCCACGCGGCCACGCCCACCGCGTAGGCGTCCAGACGTGTCAGCGTCCCGGTCGCCGGGGCGAGGATGTCGCGCTGTTCGGCGGCGACAGGCGGAGGGGCGTCGGGATCGCCGCCCTGGGCGGCGATCATCCGCCGCCACGAGTCCATGGCCGAGCCGTCGCGCAGCGCCTCGGCGGGGTCGCGCGCGTCCTGCAGGCCGGCGGCCCGCAGCATCTCCCGCCCCAACTCCACGGTCAGTTCCACGACGTCGGAGGGCCCGCCCCCGGAGAGCACCTCCACGGCCTCGGCGACCTCCAGGGCGTTGCCCACGCGGCGGCCCAGGGGGGTGTCCATCGCGGTGAGCAGCGCGCGGGTGCGCACGCCGTGGTCGGTGCCGATGGCCACCATCGTCTCGGCGAGCTCCCGCGCCGAGGCGATGTCCTTCATGAACGCGCCCGAACCGACCTTGACGTCCAGCACCAGCGACGCTGTGCCCTCGGCGAGCTTCTTGGACATGATCGACGCGGCGATCAGCGGGATCGACTCCACGGTTCCGGTCACGTCGCGCAGCGCGTAGAGCTTGCGGTCGGCGGGCGCCAGGCCCGACCCCGCCGCGCAGACGACTCCCCCCACGTCGCCGAGTTGGCGGCGCATCCCCTCCGGCGTGAGGTCGGCGCGCCAGCCCGGGATCGACTCCAGCTTGTCCAGGGTGCCGCCGGTGTGGCCGAGCCCGCGCCCCGACAGCTGCGGCACCGCCGCGCCGCAGGCGGCGACCGCCGGCGTCAGCGGCAGGGTGATCTTGTCGCCGACACCGCCGGTGGAGTGCTTGTCGGTGGTGGGCCGGTCGAGCCCGGTGAAGTCGAGCCGCTCGCCGGAATCCAGCATCGCCCGGGTCCACGCGCTGGTCTCGGCGCGCGTCATGCCCCGCCACACGATGGCCATGCTCAGCGCCGCCATCTGCTCCTCGGCCACCGCGCCGCGGGTGTAGGCGTCGACCACCCATCCGATCTGCTCGTCGGTGAGCTCGCCGCCGTCACGCTTGGCGATGATGACGTCGATGGCCTCCATGGGTCCTCCCGTGGGCAGTGGTCGTGGTCTGCGTGCGCCGCCGGTCCGCGGCCCCGCGGCGCCGAAAGCTCCCCCGGGCCCGCCGCGGCGATGACGGAAACCGGAGCCCCGCAGCAGTGGGGCCATCATCGCCCTGCGCGGGTACGGCGGTCCAGGCTCTCGGTCAAGAGGCGTGGGCCGGGTGCCCGCCGGGCGTCCGCGGCCGGGGGTGCGCCGCCCCAGCCGCGTGGTCAGAGCCGCGCCGGCTCACCGCCCCAGGTCGTCGGGTCCGAACGCCTGCGGAAGCAGTTCGCCCAGCGGCAGCACACCGCGCGGGGTGTCCACCAGCAGGTCGCCCCCGCCGTGCTCGTAGAGGAGTTGGCGGCACCGCCCGCAGGGCATCAGGGGCGCTTGGGTGCGGCCCACGCAGGCGAAGGCGCGCAGCCGCCCGCCTCCGGTGGCGTGCAGGGCCGAGACCAGACCGCACTCGGCGCACAATCCCAGCCCGTAGGAGGCGTTCTCGACGTTGCAGCCGGAGACCGTCCGGCCGTCGTCCACCAGCGCGGCCGCCCCTACCGGGAAACCCGAATAGGGCGCGTAAGCGCGCTCCCGCGCCTGCGCCGCCGCCTCGCGCAACCCGGACCAGTCGATCGGGGCGGGCTCGTACCCGCCGCCGGGCGCGGACACCGCCATCGTGCCACCTCTGCTCTCGCTGTGCCGTGCGAACGGACCGCCGTCGGCGCCGCCCGTCCGATCGCGGCCGCCGCCGGGGGCGGCCGCTGCCTGGCCCTCGTGCTACCGCCGTCCGTGGCAGCGTCGCGCGGAGCGGCGGTCGGCGAAGATCCGGGCGCAGTCCGACCGGCGGGGCCGCCGGGGCAGGCGCCGGGCCCGCGTATCGCAGGCCACGAGGCGCGTGCCGCCGATCCACCCGCGCGCGGCCGGGCACTCGCCGCTCACGCGCGCCCCTTGCGCCACTGGCGGCCCACGTTCGCCGGCGGGCGCAGGCGCTGGGAGGCCAGCGCCAGCACCAGCAGGGTCGCGATATGCGGGCTGTAGGTGACCAGCTGCCCCGGAAGAGAGTCGGTGGCGAAGTACCACACCAGCACGACGACGCCCGCGGCCGCCGCGGCGAGCGCCGGCACCGGCAGGCTCCCGGCCGCCGCGGGCCGTGCGCGCACCGCCCGCACCGCCGCGACCGCGCCGACGGCCACACCCAGCGCCGCGACGGCCCACCACCACACGGCGCCGCCCGTGACGGCCACCGCGCCGCCGACGGCCGCGATCGCGGTGCCCGCGGCGAACACGCCGCCCACGGTCGCCACGCTGGCGAAGTCGGCGGTGCCGCGCAAGCGCCGCGCCGCCATCGCCAGCCTGGCCACAGCACCCACCAGCAGCGCCAGCGCGATCAGCAGCAGCAGCGCGTGGACCGCGCCACCGCCGCCGCGCACCTGCAGCGCGTCGGTGAACCCGAACAGTCCGGCACCCATCGCCAGCCCGCCCGGCCGCCAGTTGCCGAAGATCATCGCGGCCAGGCCGATGTAGCCGCGTCCGCCGGTCTGCCCCTCCTGGTACACCGACGAGGCCACCATCGCGAGGAACACCCCGCCCATCCCGGCGAACCCGCCGGAGAACACCACCGCGGTGAACTTGTAGGCGTAAACCGGCACGCCCAGCGACTCGGCGGCGTCGGGGTTCTCCCCGCACGAGCGCAGCCGGAGCCCGAACGGGGTGTGCCACAGCACCGCGAACGTCAGCGGCGCAAGCAGGATCGCCAGCAGCGTCATCACCGACATGCCCGTGGTCAGCCCGGTGATCAGGGAGGCGGTGTCGGCGAGCAGGAACACGCCCGAATCGCGCACCGGCGCCAGCATCTGGGCCACGAACGGCAGCCCGACCTGCGGGAACTCCGGCAGCTGCGGCGACTGGGCGGCGCCGCCGCCGGGAGTGTCGACGAAGAACAGCAGCGACAGGTAGCGCATCGCGCCTACCGCAAGGATGTTGATCGCCACGCCCGAGACGATGTGGTCCACGCCGAAGGTGACCGTGGCCACCGCGTGGATGAGCCCGCCGGCCATGCCGCCCAGGACCCCGGCGACCAGCCCCGCCCACGGGTTGTCGAAGGTGAAGGCGAAGTAGGCGCCGAACCAGGTGCCCAGCACCATCATGCCTTCGAGGCCGATGTTGATGATCCCGGCGCGTTCGGCCCACACACCGCCCAGGCCCGCCAGCCCGATCGGCACGGCGAACGCGAGCGTCGCCTGGATGGTGCCGGGGCTGGTCAGCATCGGCTGGCCGGTGATGGCCCGCACCCCCGCCAGCGCCACGAACGCCGCGAGGGCGATGCTGACGAAGCGCCACCGCGACCGGGTGCCGCGCCGGGCCCCGGTCGGGGGCGGGGGCGCGTCGGTGACCGTCAGATCCTGGCTCATGACGCCGCCGCCTCCTCACGCTCGCCGCGGGCCAGCTCCCGGCCGACCTGCTGCTGCTGGTAGCGCAGACCCCAGCGGTGCACGACCTCGTACACCACGACCACGGTCAGCACGATGGTGGCCTGGGTGACCACGGCGATCTCCTTGGGGATGCCCTCGAAGTCCAGGATCTGGCTGGACTGGTCCAAAAACGCCCAGAACAGCGCGGCGAACGCGATCCCTACCGGGTGGTTGCGCCCCAGCAGCGCGATCGCGATGCCGGTGAATCCGAGGCCGGTGGGGAAGTCCAGCGCGTAGTAATGCGACTGGCCGAGCAGCTGGGGCATTCCCACCAGGCCGGCGACCATCCCGGAGATGACCATCGAAAGCAGCACCATGCGCTTGATGTCGATGCCGCTGGCCCGTGCCGCCGTGGGCGACTGGCCGGTGGCGCGCAGGTCGAAGCCGAACCGGGTGCGGTTGAGCATGAGCCAGTAGCCCACACCCACCGCGGCCGCCAGGAAGACCAGCCCGAAGATGTCGCGGTCGGCGCCCATGAACCCGGCGGGGATGCCCGGCACCTGCCCCGACGCCGGGATCTCGGGGGTACCGATGTTGTTGGTGCTGATCTGCACCGCCAGCCGGTCGGTGTTGAGCAGGTAGGCGGTGATCCCCGTGGCCACCGAGTTCAGCATGATCGTGGAGATCACTTCGGAGACGCCGCGGGCCACCTTCAGATAGCCCGCGATGCCCGCCCAGAAGCCGCCGACGGCCACCGCCACCATGACGATGACGATCTGGTGGACGACCGGCGGCATCACCCAGGCGCCGCCCACGGCTGCGGCCAGCAGCGCCGCCAGCCGGTACTGGCCGTCCACGCCGATGTTGAACAGCTTCATCTTGAAGCCGATCGCCACCGCCACCGCGGACAGGTAGAAGGTGGTGCCGGAGTTGACCATGATGACCAGGCTGTCGGGCTGCAGCCCGAACTCCAGCATCCTGCTGAACGCGTGGAAGGGCGCCACGCCGCTGATCTGCAGCACCAGCGCCGTGACCGCCAGCGCCAGCACGCCGGCCGCGACCACGGCGCCGAAGGACAGCGCCAGCGTGGTCGACAGCCGCCGGTACAGCCAGAAAGCCGCCACCGAGCCGATGAGCGCGCCCAGCGGGTAGGCCACCGGCTCGATCAGCCACCAGTCGAGGATCCCGCCTGCCAGCAGGCCCGCGACCACCGACAGCACCAGCGCGATCGGCGCCACCAGCAGCCGGTGCATCCGCGTCTCGGCGTCGTCGGTCGTGGGCCGGGTCGTCGGCACCACCAGGGCGAAGGCCGCCGCCACACCCAGAGCCGCCGCCGCGGGCGCGAGCAGGCCCAAATCAGCGGCGGCGGTGACACCCGCGCCGAGCACGGCGGCCGCACCGGCCGCCGCCGGCGGGGGAAGGGGGATTCTCATTCGCCGTCCTCGCCTTCACTGCCGCCGCTGCCGGCTCCCTCGTCCAGGCCGGCGCCGGTCATCGCGGCGCCCAGTTCCTCGGGGGTCACCGTCATCGGGTCGGCCCGCGCCACCAGCCGACCGCGCAGGATGACGTGCAGCGTGTCGGACATGCCGATCAGCTCGTCCAGGTCCGCCGAGACCAGCAGCACCGCGAGCCCGTCGCTTCGCGCCCGCCGCAGATGGTCCCAGATGGCCGCCTGGGCGCCCACGTCCACACCTCGGGTGGGGTGGGCCGCCACCAGTACCTTGGGCCGCCCGCTCATTTCGCGCCCCACGATCAGCTTCTGCTGGTTGCCGCCGCTGAGCGCCTCGGCGATGACTTCGATGCCGGGGGTGCGCACGTCGTAGTCGGCCACGATCCGCTCGGTGTCGGCGCGCGCGCCGGCGCAGTCGATCCAGATGCCGCGGGAGTTGGGCCGCTCGCCCTGGTGGCCGAGGATGCGGTTCTCCCACAGCGGGGATTCCAGCAGCATGCCGTGGCGGGTCCGGTCCTCGGGGATGTAGCCGACCCCCGCCTCGCGGATCGCCAGCGTGCCCCAGCCGGTGATGTCGCCGCCGTTCAGCCGCACGCTTCCGGCCTCGACCGACCGCATGCCCATGACGGCCTCGATCAGCTCCGACTGGCCGTTGCCCTCGACGCCCGCGATGCCCACGATCTCGCCCTCGCGGATATCCAGGGACACGTCGTCGACGACCCGCCGGCCGCCGGGATCGCTCACCCGCAGTCCGCCGATCTCCAGCATCGGGCGATCGGTGACCGTGGACTCGCGCAGCTCGGGCACGGGCAGCTCGCCGCCGACCATGAGGGTGGCCAGTTCGCGGGCGCTGGTGCGGCTCGGGTCGACGGTGGCCACCGTGGTGCCGCGACGGATGACGGTGATGGTGTCGGCGACCGAGAGCACCTCGTCGAGCTTGTGGGAGATGAAGATGACGGTCAGGCCCTCGCGCTTGAGCTCGCGCAGGTTGTCGAACAGCTCGTCGACCTCCTGGGGCACCAGGACCGCGGTGGGCTCGTCCAGGATGACGATGTCGGCGCCGCGGTAGAGCACCTTGAGGATCTCCACGCGCTGGCGCTGGCCCACGCCCAGCTCCTCCATCAGCCGGTCGGGCTCCACGCCCAGCCCGTACTGGTCGGACAGGGCCGCGATGCGCGCACGCGCGGCGTGGCCGATGCCCCCGCGGCGCTCGGCCCCCAGCACCACGTTCTCCAGCACGGTCAGGTTGTCGGCGAGCATGAAGTGCTGGTGCACCATGCCGATGCCGTGCTTGATGGCGTCGGAGGGCGAACCGAGCCGTACGACTCCGCCTTTGACGGCGATCGTGCCCTCGTCCGGCCGGTGCATGCCGTAGAGGGTCTTCATCAGAGTGGACTTGCCGGCGCCGTTCTCACCCACGATGGCGTGGACCGTCCCGGCGTCCACGGAGATGTCGATGTCGTGGTTGGCCACGACCCCCGGGAACCTCTTGGTTATCCCGCGCAGCTCGACGGCGGGAGGTGCCTCCCCGCCGCCGGACGGTGCGCTGCTCATCCGACTCCTAGTTGGCGTAAATCAGGCCGCCGACGGCCGTTGCGCGCGAAGGCGCGGCCGCCGGCGGCGGAGCTGGGGGAGGGCGGACCGCGTCACCGGGGCCCGGGCGCTCTCCCGGGCCCCGGTGACGGACGCTCTGCGGTCGGGCGGACCCGACAACGCGGGGACCACCTTAGGGCCTATGAGCCTCAGGGCTCGCTCGGGACCTCGATCTCGCCGTCGATGATCTGCTGCTTGAGCTCGTCGAGGCGGTCCTCGATGTCGGAGATCGCCTCCTCGTTGGACTTGGCGTAGCCGACGCCGCCGCTTTCGAGGTCGAAGCGCTGAATGCCCGACTGCGCCTCGCCGTCCTGCACCGACTTCACGTACTCGAACACCGCGGTGTCCACACGCTTGACCGCCGAGGTGACGACGTACTGCTTCTGGTCCTCCGGCGCGGTCTTGTACTGGTCGCTGTCGACGCCGATGAACATCTTCTCGGCGCCGGCCACGGCCTCCAGCACGCCGTTGCCCGAGGCGCCCGCCGCGTGGTAAATGACGTCGGCGCCCTTGTCCAGCTGGCCCTGGGCGGTGCTGCGGCCCGTCGCAGGGTCGGAGAAGCCGCTCATGTCCGGCGGCTGGGTGAGGTAGGCGGTCTCGATCTCGACGTCGGGGTTGATCTTCTCCGCCCCGGCCACGTACCCGGCCTCGAACTTGTGGATCAGCGGGGTCTCGACACCGCCGACGAAGCCGATGTGGTCCTCCTCGGTCTTCAGCGCGGCCGCCGCGCCGACCAGGTAGGAGGCCTCCTCCTCGGTGAAGACCAGGCTGGTGACGTTCTCCAGATCGGTGATCTCGGAGTCGACGATGGCGAAGTCGACGTCGGAGTAGGCCTCCTCGCCGGCCACGTTGATCATCGGCTGGGTGTAGGCGAAGCCCACCCCGATGACCACGTCGAAGCCCTGGTCGGCCATGTTCTTGAGACGTTCTTCCTTGTCGACGTCCGACTCGCCCTCGCTGGGCTCGAAGTCCTGGACGTTCTCGGAGCTGATACCCAGCTCCTCCTGGACCTGCTGAAGGCCCCGATAGGCCGAGTCGTTGAACGACTTGTCGCCCCGTCCGCCGACGTCGTAGGCGAGGCCGACGCGGATCTCGTCGTCGCCTCCGCCTCCGCCGTCGCCCTCGGCGCCACCGCCTTCGGGATTGTCACAGGCCGTCAAGGCCAGGGCCAGCACGCCTGCCGCTGTGGCGGCGGCGAGCTTGGCGGCTCGCTTGTTCACTCTTCACTCCCCTTCAGCCCTGAAGCGGCCCACGCTTGTGGGGGACCGCCGGGTTCTGCTGCCGGACGATATACGTTCCGTGAAATGTCACCAATCACCGGGGAACGGTTGTTATGAAGGCGAGAGCCAAGCGAAACGGACGTTACCGGTTCGCTTGTCCGCTGTGGCTCCCGCCACTGTCTCAGCAGGTCGGCAGCTGGTGCGCAAGGGCAATTCTCGCCCAACTCGCGCGTCCCCGCCCGGTGGCGGAGGGTGACGGGCGCGTCGTTGCGGTGCCCGCCTTTTACAACCGGGAAGGCGCACCCGCTTCGGCGGCGAGGAAATCCGCGGCGGCATTCTTGAGGCGCCGCGCCGCGACGGCCGTAGCGTGGTCGCGCCCCGGCGCCCGCAGCGCCGTCGCGCCCACGGCTTGGGCGAGGTCCTCCATGCCCTCGGCGAGCTCGTCGCGCTCGCCGGCCAGCAGCAGCGTCGGGATCCCCGCGGGCGCCGGCTCGACCGAGAACGGATGGGCGGCCTGCCCGCGCGCGCACGCCGCCAGCGCCTCGGGATCGCCCCCGGGCAGCGCGGCGGCGGTCCGATAGACCTGCCCGAACGGAGAGCCGTCGGCCTCCAGGTCGTCCAGGTCGGTGCCGGCGAACGCGTCGCGGGGCCCGAACCCGGCCAGCACCGCGCGGCGCACCCGCTGCGGCCGCTGCACGGCCAGCTCCCAGGCCAGCCGCGCGCCCAGCGAGTACCCCACGACGTCGGCGCACTCGATGTCCAGCGCGTCGAGCAGCGCCACCAGGTCGCCGACGAAGGCGCCGGGGGTGTAGGCCGCCGGATCGTGCGGCTTGCCGCTGCCTCCGTGCCCGCGCAGGTCGCAGCCGAAGACCGGCAGGTCGGCGAGCGCCCGCGTCCAGCCGGTGCGCTCCCAGTTCAGCTCGTAATCCGAACCGAACCCGTGCACCAGCAGCACCGGCACGCCCGCGGCGTCCGGTGCGGGAGGGGCGTAGCGCAGCGGCACCTCGGCCTGCAGCGTGTGTCGGGTCATGGGCGCTCCCATCGGGGTCGGACCGGGCGGCCGGCGCCGCGTGCGCCCGGCGCCCGGCGCACTCGGCTCGGTCGTGACGGCAACGGGATCACTCGTCTTCGGGCGGGGTCAGCCGCACGCGGCGGCGCTTCGGGGCCTCTTCCGCGGGGACCGTGCCCACGATCCCCGCGGCTTCCTCCTCGACCTCGAAGGTGACCAGCGGCGCCCCGACGGCCACCGCCTCTCCCTCCTCGGCGTGCAGTCGCGCGACCACGCCGGCATGCGGCGAGGGGATCTCCGCCGCCGATTTGGTCGTCTCGACCTCGACCAGCGGACCGTTGCGCTCGACGCGTTCGCCCGGGCGCACGAGCCACTCCAGCACGGTCGCCTCGACCAGGCCCTCGCCCAGGTCGGGAAGGTGGAACGTCGTCTCGTTCGTCGCCATCGCCGTGATTCCCCCTATTCGAAGGTCCGCTGCACCGCGAACAGGATGCGGTCGACCGTGGGCAGGTACTGCGGCTCCAGCGGACCCGCCGGGTAGACCACGTCGAAGCCGGCGACCCGCTGCACCGGCGCGGCCAGCCGCGAGAACGCCCCTTCGGTGATCAGCGCGCTCACCTCGCCGCCCAGCCCCGCTGTCAGCGGTGCCTCGTGCACCACCACCGCGCGCCGGGTGCGGCCCACCGATTCCGCCAGCCCCGCGGCGTCGATCGGTTTGAGCCAGCGCAGGTCCACCACCTCCAGCTCCACACCGTCCTCGGCGGCGGCCTCGGCCGCCTGCAGGCAGCGGTGAACCATCGCGCCCCAGGCCACCAGTGTGGCGTGGCGGCCGGGGCGTACCACGCGGCTGGTGCCCACCGCGGCGTCCTCGACCGGGCCCGCGCCGGCGGGGGAGGGGCTGCGGTCCCAGTAGCGCGCCTTGGGCTCCAGGAACACCACTGGGTCGTCACAGCGCACCGACTGCAGCAGCAGGCGGTAGGCGTCGGGGGCGTCGGAGGGCGCGGCGACCTTCAGGCCGGGCACGTGGGCGAAGACCGCCTCCAGGCTCTCGCCGTGGTGTTCGGGCGCCTGGATGCCCCCGAAGCTGGGGATCCGCACGGTGACCGGCATGGGGGCGGCGCCGCGCGAGCGGTAGTTCATCCGCGCGATCTGGTTGACGATCTGGTCCATGGCGGGATAGGCGAAGCCGTCGAACTGCAGCTCGGGCACGGGGCGCCAGCCGTTCATCGCCAGTCCCACGGACATCCCCGCGATCGCGGCCTCGGCCAGCGGGGTGTCGAAGACGCGGTGCTCGCCGTGGCGCCGCTGCAGGCCCTCGGTCACGCGGAAGACGCCGCCGAGCCGGCCGACGTCCTCGCCGAAGACCAGGGTCGCCGGGTCCTCGGCCAGCGCTTCGTCCAGCGCCCGGTTCAGCGCCTCGCGCATCGTGGCCGGAACAGCGGGCGCCGAGGCGGCACCGGGCGTGTCCGTCGCGGTCGGGCTCATGCGACCTCCTCCTGCCAGACGCGGCGCTGGCGGGCCAGCTCCTCGGTGGGTTCGCGGTAGACGTGGGCGAACAGGTCCGAACCCGGCGGCTCGGGGGCGGCGCTGACCGTGTCGCGGATGCGCTCGGCCTCGGCGCGGCACTCGGCCTCGGCCTGCTCGAAGAACGCGGCGTCGGCGTGCCCGGCCGCCTCCAGCGCGGCGCGCGCACGGGGCAGGGGATCGCGTTCGGCCCAGGCGCGCTCCTCGTCCGGGTCGCGGTAGCGGGAGGTGTCGTCGGAAGTGGAGTGCGGTGCTGCCCGGTAGGTCAGCGCTTCGACCAGGCTGGGACCGTCGCCGGAGCGGGCGCGCTCCAGCGCTTCGCGCACGGCGGTGTAGACGGCGGCGACGTCGTCTCCGTCGACGGCGACGCCGGGCATGCCGTACCCGGCTGCGCGCGCGGCGACCGATCCGCCCGCGATCTGGCGCTCGTTGGGCACCGACAAGGCCCATTGATTGTTCTGGCACACGAACACCACCGGTGCGCCCATGACGCCGGCGAGGTTCATCGCCTCGTGCACGTCGCCCTCGGAACTGGCGCCGTCGCCGAAGTAGGACACCGCGCAGCCGCTGCGCCCGGCCAGCTTCTCGCCCAGCGCCCATCCCACGGCGTGCGGTACGGGGCCGCCGACCACGGCGTTGACGGGAGCGAAGCGTGCAGCCATGGGGTCGTAGAGGCCGCCGTGCCACAGTGCGCGGTGGCTGGCCATGTAGCCCGCCATGTCCACGCCCAGGGCCAGCGCGACGGCCATCTCGCGGTAGGTGGGGAAGGCGAAGTCGCGGCGGGCGTCCATGGCGGCCGCGCTGCCCACCTGGGCGGCCTCCTGGCCGCGCAGCGAGACGTAGGCGGGAAAGACGCCCTGGCGCTGCAGGGCCACGGCCTCGGTGTCCAGCAGCCGCGCGGTGAGCATCGTCCGGTACAGACGGCGCGCCGACTCGGCCGGCAGCGCGGGGTCGCCGTCCAACCGGGGGGCCTCCTCACGGGTGAGCATGTGCGGCGCCTTCCTGGTGCGGTGGCGGGGCGGGTGCCCCGGTGATGATCTTGACACCCCTGATTGTGCGCCGAACATCGACACTTGCGCTAGATTGTCGCGGAAAATGCATACAGAAGCGGACGAATATGGTCATTTGGTCCGCGTTTGTCTAACTGTGCATGGCGCACGCCGGTGCCACCGAGACATGCTGCGAAGGCGGGTCCCGCCGCCGGTCAGGGGCGGCCGGTGCGTGCTACAGGTCGGGCAGCGGGTCGGGCGGGAGCGAAGCCGCGCCCTCCAGTTCGGCGTCGCAGGCGTTGATCACCGAGACGTACTCCTCGTCGACCTCGAAAGTGCTGCCGCCCAGGTGGAAGGTGGGGATGAGGTGGGTGTCGACGGGGCCGATCCGCACGTTGCGGGGGAAGACGCGCCAGATGCGCTTGGGCCGCGTACGGCTCCAGAGCCGGTTGACCAGTACGGTGACCGTCGCGTCGGTCACCGCGACCACGAAGAAGCTCGATTCGTTCCACGACGCGGGGAAGATGTAGCGGATGCGGGCTCCGGCCGGCAGGAAGCCCCGAGCTCGCTCGCGGACCTCGGGCGAGATGGGCATGGCGCCTCCTAGCGGTCAGAGCACGCGTACACCGCGCGTCCTGCCACCATGGTAAGCGCGCCGCCTTCGGCGGCCGAGTACCGAATCCGCGGCCCGGGTGGCCAAACCGCACCCGCGGTCTCGATAATTGCCCGGAAACGACCGCATGCCGATGGTCGCCCGCCCGGCCGTCGCTCGAGGCGAGACCCCAGGAGTTGGGAATGGCCGACGGCCAGCAGTGGCAGGAGAGCGGGCGTGCCCACAACGCCGCGGAATCCGAACGCACGGGGCCCCTGCGGCCCTCCTCGGCGGGCTCGGACGGCGAGCGCTCCCGACGGCGCGGAGGGCGGCTGCCCGACGCCACCGACGAGATCATCATCGGTGCCCTCGCCGACGACGCCCGCACCGGCATCACCGAGATCGCGAGCATGGCCAACGTGTCGCGCGCGACCGCCTACAACCGCATCAAGCGGCTCACCGACGACGGCGTCATCCGCGGCTATTCGGTGGTGGCCGACCACGCCAAGATGGGCCTGGGCGTCACGGCGCTGGTGCTGATCTCGGGAAGCCAGCCCGACTGGCGGGCCAACCGCGAGGTGCTCTCCTCCTACCCCGAGGTCGAATACTGCTGGTACGTGGTGGGCTCGGCCGACATCGTGCTCCTGGTGCGCGTGGCCGACACCGATCAGCTGCGCGATCTGATCCTCACCCGGCTGCAGGCGCTGCCGGGCGTCACCTCGACCCAGACGCTCACCGTCATCGACGAGGTGGTCCACCGCCCGGTGGTGCGGCCCGCGGAGTGAGCGGGCCTGCACCCCGCCGACCGCACGCGACCGCGCCCGCCGGAGGCTCCGGCGGGCGCGGCGCTGCGCACCTTCGGTAAGCGCTTACCCCGAGAGTGCCGTGGGGGAGCACTCTCCAGCGGGCGAGGTGCTACAGGTTTCCGGGTCCGGCGCCGTCGGTGACGATGGCGGGGATGTCCTGGGCCGGATCGGGATTGTAGGAGTAGGGCACGTCGGCGACGCTGCCGGCGGTCTCGGGCTGGCCGGAGTTGTCGTAGACGTTGCCGGAGGCCTCCAGGCGGCCGTCGTCGGAGGAGCCGTAGCCCACCTCGGTGGGGGTCTGGACGTTTTCGAAGTAGTTGTCCTCGACCAGGACTCCGGCGTCCATGGTGGAGGCCACGCCGTACTCCTCGTTGTCGCGGTAGTAGTTGTTGTAGACGTGGACGGTCTCGCCGAAGCGCACGCGGGGGTGGCGGGTGTCGGAGCCGTCGAAGAAGTTGTGGTGGTAGCTCACCCGCAGGTGGCCCTCGTCGGCGGTGTGGCCGTCGGAGTGGCCCAGCAGCATGGACTTGTCGTGGTCGAAGACGTGGTTCCAGGAGACGGTGACGTAGTCGGATTCGCGTTTGATGTCCACGGCGCCGTCGTAGCCGCCGGTGAAGCTGTTGTGGTCGATCCACACGTTGGTGGAGCCGTCTTGGACGTTGATCGCGTCGTCGCCCCAGTCGGCGAAGGCGATGTTCTGCACGATGACGTTGTGGGCCTCGTCGATGTCGAGGCCGCCGCCGGTGATTTCGGCGCCGGGGGCGCCGATGACGGTCTTGTTGGAGGCGACGTCGTTCATGCCGTCCAGGTCGATGCTGCCCTGGATCTCGACCACGGCGGGGCCGTCGGCGGAGATGGCCTCGACCAGGGCTTGGGCGCTGGAGACGGTGACGGTGTCGCCGCCGGCGCCGCCGGTGGTGCCGCCGTTCTCCGACGCCCATCCCTCCGGCGAGCCCGCGGCCTGCGCGGTCTCGGCGACGGTGGCGGCCTCGGTGCCGGTCTCGCCGGCCGTCGCCAGGGTGCCGGCGATCAGCGCGGCCCCGGCGCACAGCGCGACGAAGCCGCCGGTGTAGGCGAGGAACCGCGTGCGGGTGGAACGACGGTTCTTCCTGGTGCTGTTCATGCTTCGGGTCTCCTAGCGGGGAGAGGTAAACGCCCGATGGTTCGGGCCGGACACGGCGGTTCCGCGGTCGGAACCGCCCTCAGGTGACCCCGGGCACGGTGTCCCCAGGGGGCCGCCGGGCGCCGCGAACGGCCGACGGGCCGGAACTCCGTCGTCACGGAGATCTGGGAAGCGCTTTCCAGTGCTCGGTAAAGTACGGGACGGTAACGGCGGTGTCAACGGCGTGTCATCGGCCGGCAACGCAATGATCACGTCCTCGGTGCGTACGGGCACCGCAGGAGCCGGATCCGCCTTCTGCGGCGGCCGTTCCGGGCCGGGGCCGAACCGCCGCGCCCGAGCCGCGCCACCCGACGGGCGGTGCGGGCGCACGATGGCACCGGCCCCTCATGAGCGGACTGCCGCATAGGCGGATGGAGGGCGGCGCGGTCGCGGGCGGAGGCCGGGCACGACCACGATTCCTGGGGCGGGGCGCCCACCGGTGGAACGACAACCGGCGGACGCCGCGAGGCGCGCGCCGGTAGCCGCGCGGCTGTGGGAAGACCCGGCCCCCGGGGCGGACGCCGAAAAGAGGAGGACGCCCCCACGCCCTACCGGCTCCCGCTCCGGGTCGGGGAACTCAGCCCTGCGCGGCGGCGGTGCGCTCGCGCTGCTCGCGCTGGCGGCGCTCCTCCTCGCCCAGCGCGATGGGCGCCGCCAGCCACTCGTCGGGGAACCCGAACGCGTCGACCAGCGCCCCGGCGTGCGGACGCAGCCGCGCGCACAGCCGGTCGACCTGCTGGGTGACCGTCTTGGCGCGGGTGGCGGTCAGCCGCTCGTGCTCCAGGAACCAGGCGCGGTCCTCCTCGACGGCCGAGAGCACGAACAGGTCGCACACCGTGTCCAGCAGCTCTCGGGTGCGCTCGTCGGAGCAGCGGTCGATCGCGGCGACGAAGGCCTCCAGCACCACGCGCTCCATGTGCGCCCGCGCGGCCGACAGCACATGGTCCTGGGCCTCGTTGAAGACGTCCCAGGCCTGCGGGTCCGACGAGGACCCGGCCCGGCGCAGCCGCCGCGCGAGACCGTCGAGGACGTGCTTCTCGCGGTCCTCCAGCAGGCGCAGCTGCCACCCTCGGTTGTACAGGTCGGACTCGTCGTCGCGACCGGGCGCGGCGTTGACCAGCCGCTCGATCAGCGAGCGGGCGGCGGTGCGCTCGATGACCGCACCCAGGAACTGTCCGGCGGCGAAACGCGCCACGCCCAGCGGATCCAGCTCGCCGAACTCCTGGCGGTAGTCGGTCAGCAGCCCCTTGGCCACCAGCTGCAGCAGCACCGTGTTGTCGCCCTCGAAGGTGGTGAAGACGTCGGTGTCGGCCTTGAGCTGGGGAAGCCGGTTCTCCTCCAGATAGCCCGCGCCGCCGCAGGCCTCCCTGCAGGTCTGGATGGTGCGGGTGGCGTGCCAGGTCGACAGCGCCTTGATCCCGGCGGCGCGCGCCTCCAGTTCGCGCTGGCCGCGCTCGTCGCGGGCGGCGTCGCCGCTGTGGCGCTCGTGCAGGGTGGAGACCAGTTCCTCTTGGGCGAAGTGCAGAGCGTAGGTGCGCGCCAGCGCCGGCAGCAGCCGCCGCTGATGGGCCCGGTAGTCCAGCAGCACGACCTCCTCGCCGGTGTCGGGCCTGTCGAACTGGCGGCGGACGTCGCCGTACTTGACCGCGATCGCCAGCGCCGCCTTGGTCGCGCTGCCGGCGCCGCCCGCGACGCTGATGCGGCCGCGCACCAGGGTGCCGAGCATGGTGAAGAAGCGGCGGTTGTCGCTGTCGATGGGGCTGGAGTAGGTGCCGTCGGGGGCGACGTCGCCGTAGCGGTTCAGCAGGGCCTCGCGGGGCACCCGCACCGAGTCGAACCACAGCCGGCCGTTGTCCACTCCGTTGAGCCCGGCCTTGGGACCGCAGTCGGCGATGCGCACGCCGGGCATCGGCGCGCCGTCCTCGTCGCGGATGGGCACCAGCAGCGCGTGCACTCCGTGGCTCACACCCTCGGTGATCAGCTGGGCGAAGACGACGGCCATGCGCCCGTCGCGGGCGGCGTTGCCGATGTAGTCCTTGCGGGCGGCGTCGTCGGGCGTGGTGACGACGAACTCCTCGGTGGCCGGATCGTACTCGGCCGTGGTGCGCAGGCCCTGCACGTCGGAACCGTGGCCGGTCTCGGTCATGGCGAAGCAGCCCGGCAGCTCCATCGACATCACCCGCGGCAGGTATGCGGCGTGGTGGCGGTCGGTGCCCAGCGCCTGGATCGCCCCGCCGAACAGCCCCCACTGCACGCCGACCTTGACCATCAGGGACAGGTCGCACACCAGCATCTCGAAGGCGACCACCGAGCCGCCGACGTCGTCCTTGCCGCCGTAGTCGGCGGAGAACCCGTAGCTGGACATCTCGCTGCCGGCGATCGCGGTGATCTGGTCCAGCACGCGCTCGCGGTGCTCCTGCACGCCCAGCCCCGCCACGGGGCGGAACCGCTCGCCGCGCAAGTGCTCGCGCGCGAGCTCGCGGATGCGGTGCCAGCGCCCGTCCAGCAGTGAGCGCAGCTCCGCGGGGTAACCGGTGCTGTCGTCGGCGTGGGTCATCGTTCCCCCTTCTGCGGCCGGGCCGGGGCCTGGCGCGTCCCTCGGGCCTCGCACCGTCGTACCACGTAGGGCCGCCGCCCGCGCGGGTGGACGCACCGCCGCACGGCGACCGATTGCAGCGAAGATACGGCGAGATGTCGTAGAACCCGCTTCCCGCGGGAAAGGTACGAACCACGCGGAATTCATCCGTTTTCGTCTGAGGAGGCGGGAGACCCTCCCTCCCGAGCCGGGCGGGAGCGGATGACCGGTGAAAACACGATGCGCCGGCGCCCTTCGCCCGGTGCGGTGGGCAGAGGGGTTGTGCGATGGAGACCCAGCAGCGTCCGGACGTGGCACAGGCCGACGCCTCCCACATCGAGGCGATCGTCGAACTCGTCGACCAGCGGCGCCGCGACTACCGGCGCCACGCCCCCGGCTTCTGGGATCCCGCCCCCGACGCCCGCGAACGCCACCGCGCCCGCGTCAGCGGGATCGTCGCCGACCGCAGGAGCGGACTGGTCCTGGTGGCATCACGCGGGCCGGAGCTGGCCGGATGCCTGCTGTCGGTGCTGGGCCCGGCCGCCGACATCTACGCACCCGGCGGCAAGCTCGCCTACATCGACGACTTCTGGGTCGCCGACCCCGCCGACTGGTGGGACACAGGCGCCGCGCTGCTGGAGGAGGCCCGCCCCCGGCTCAGCGCGCTGGGCGCCGCGCGCATCGTCGTCGAGGCGGGCGGCCACGACTCGCCCAAGCAGGCCTTCCTGTGGCGCTCGGGCCTGGCGCTGGCCTCCGAGTGCTACCAGGCGCCGCTGGGCTGACCCCCCGGACCACCCGCCGTCCGCTCCGGCGCCGCGCACCCTTCACCCGGGCTTCGCGCCGTCTCCTCCCGGAGATGTCGCCAGCCCGGCAATGTTGTAAAGCGGCGTGCCGGGGGCAGGGATAGTGCTGCGTCTCAGAGACGGAGGATGCGCCTTGGACTACATCACCGCGAACGACGTGCAGAACTACATCCACGGCATCTGCTTCAAAACAGGCCCGCCCGGACGCGTCGGAGCCGAGACCGAATGGCTCGTCCGCGACCCGCTGCGTCCTCGCGAACCCGTCCCACTGGCCCGGCTGTCGTCACTGGTCGACGAGATCGGACCGCTTCCCGGAAACAGCGCAGTCACCTTCGAACCCGGAGGGCAGCTGGAGCTCAGCTCGCCGCCCCTCCGCGGCCCCGGGGCCGCTCACACCGCCCTGGCGCGCGACCTCACTCTGATCCGCACCCGGCTGCACGCCGCCGGCCTCGTCCTCGACGGAAACGGCCTGGACCCGCGGCGGCCGCCCATCCGCCAGCTCACCCTCCCGCGCTACGCCGCGATGGAGGACTACTTCCACTCCGCCGGATGCGCCACCGGCCCGCTGATGATGTGCAGCACCGCATCACTGCAGGTGTGCCTGGACATCGGCGCCGACGCCCACGACGCCGCGCACCGCTGGCGACTGGCCAACCGGCTGGGACCGCTGTTCGTCGCCGCCTTCGCCAACTCGCCCATCCACCGCGGCCGCAGTACCGGGTGGCGCTCCACCCGCTGGGCCATCTGGGACGCCATCGATCCCACCCGTACCAGCCCCGTCGCCTCCGGCGACCCCGTGGCCGCCTGGACCGGCTACGCCATGCGCGCACGGATCATGTCCATCCGCGACGACGCCGGGCCCTGGGTGGTCGACCCCGGCATCGCCTTCGGCGAGTGGCTGGCCCAGCGCCGGCCCCGCCCGCCCACACGCGACGACCTCGTCTACCACCTGAGCACGCTGTTCCCGCCGGTGCGGCCGCGGGGATGGCTGGAACTGCGGATGATCGACGCGCTGCCCGCGCGCTGGTGGCCGGTGCCCATCGCCGTGGCCGCAGCGCTGCTGGACGACCCGGCGGCCGCCCGGACCGCGGCTGAAGCCGTCGACCGGCTCGGCCGCGGCGCCGACCCCGACCACGGGCTGTGGCGGCGGGCCGCCCGCGCCGCGCTGACCGATCCCGCGCTGGCCGAATGCGCCCGCACCTGCTTCACCGCCGCTGCCGAGGCGCTGCGGCGCATGGACGCCCCAGACCTGGTCGGCGTCGTCGACGAGTACCGCGAGCAGTTCGTCGAGCGCGGGCGCTGCCCCGCCGACCTGCAGCGCCTGGACATGGCCGCCTGAACCGCCCTTCGAACACCGCCGCGGGCCCGCCCGCGCCGCGCGTCCTGTTCCGACGCGCCGGGCGCCCGCGGCAGGGAGGAGACCACCATGACCGCCAACACCGGAGACCGCGCCGCAGCCGAGGAGCTGCGCACCCGCATCGCCGCCGAACTCGACTCCGGACGTGCCCGCAGCGTCGGCCTGACCCTGGAAGCCCTCGACGAGGCCGAGCTCGTCACCCAGCACTCGCCCCTGATGTCCCCGCTGGTGTGGGACCTCGCCCACGTCGGCAACTACGAGGAGCAGTGGCTGCTGCGCACCGCCGCGGGCGGCGCTGCGCTGCGCCCCGACATCGACGTCCTCTACGACGCGTTCGAGAACCCGCGCGCCGAGCGCGTCAGCCTTCCGCTGCTGTCCCCGCGCGAGGCCGAGGACTACAACGCCCGCGTCCGCGACCGCGTGCTGGACTCGCTGGACCGCGCCGCTCTGGACTCCGACGATCCGCTGCTGGGCAGCGGATTCGTCTACCACATGGTCATCCAGCACGAGCACCAGCACGACGAGACCATGCTCGCCACCCACCAGCTGCGCCGCGGCGACCCGGCGCTGCAGGACCCGCCCGCACCGCCCGCGCCACCCGCATTCACCGGCCCCGGCGAGGTACTCGTCGAAGCGGGTCCCTTCACCATGGGCACCACCGCCGACCCGTGGGCCTACGACAACGAGCGCCCCGCCCACACCGTCGACCTGCCGCCGTTCTGGATCGACACGCGCGCCGTCACCAACGGCCGGTACCTGGAGTTCGTCGCCGACGGCGGCTACGACGACCCCCGCTGGTGGAGCGAGCGCGGCTGGGACTGGCGCACCCGCTCGGGCAAGCGCACGCCCGCCTTCTGGGACCGCGACGGCGCCGGCACCTGGCTGCGGCACCGCCTGGGCCGCGTGGAGCCGCTGCCCATGGACGAGCCGGTGCAGCACGTGAGCTTCCACGAGGCCGAGGCCTACGCCCGCTGGGCCGGCAAGCGCCTGCCCACCGAGGCCGAATGGGAGAAGGCCGCCCGCTTCGACGCGGCCACCGGCGAAAGCCGCCGCTTCCCCTGGGGCGCCGAGGAGCCCGGCGCCGGTCACGCCAACCTCGGTCAGCGCCTGCTGCGTCCGACGCCGGCCGGAACCTACCCGGCAGGCGCCGCGCCCTGCGGCGCGCTGCAGATGCTCGGCGACGTGTGGGAGTGGACCTCCTCGGACTTCACCGGCTACCCGGGCTTCACGGCCTTCCCCTACCGCGAGTACTCCGAGGTGTTCTTCGACGGCGACTACAAGGTGCTGCGCGGCGGGTCCTGGGCCACCCACCCCACCGCCGTGCGCGCCACCTTCCGCAACTGGGACCACCCCGTCCGGCGGCAGATCTTCAGCGGGTTCCGCTGCGCCCGCGACGCCGGGGGCGACGGCGGGGGAGGGCGGCGGTGAACCCGGTCGAAACATCGGGCGCGGCGACCGAAGCGGCGGTGGTCTGATGTGCCGCCACCTCGCCTACCTCGGCACGCCCCGCACCCTGCACACGCTGCTCTACGCCGGCCCCCACTCGCTGCACACCCAGTCCTACGCGCCGCGCGAGCAGCGCCACGGCACCGTCAACGCCGACGGGTTCGGCGCCGGCTGGTACAGCCCGGACCGCGCCGAGCCGCTGCGCTACCGCCGCGCCATGCCGATCTGGGCCGACGGGTCCTTCGCCGACGCCGCCCGGGCCGTCACCGCGTCCTGCGCGGTGGCGGCGGTGCGCGACGCCACCCCGGGATTCGGCACCGACGAGTCCTGCGCGCAGCCCTTCCGCGGCGACACCTGGCTGTTCTCGCACAACGGCGCCGCCAAGGACGACGAAGCACTCGCCGCCCGCCTGGGCGCCCCCGCGCCGCCGGGGGCGCTCGACGCCCGCACGCCCGTGGACTCCGCACCGCTGTTCGCCGCGGCGCTGCGGCTGTGGCGCGCGGGCGCCGGACTGGGCGAAGCCCTGGCGCGGGTGGTCGTCGACGCCCGCGCCTGCTCGCCCGGCCGCTACAACCTGCTCGCCTCCGACGGCCACCGCCTGGCGGCCACGGCCGACGGCGACAGCCTCTACGCCCGCCACGGCGCCGACGGCGTATGGCTGGCCTCCGAACCCCTCGACGACGACCCCGCCTGGCAGGAGGTACCCGACGGCTGCCTGGTCACAGCCGACCGGGACGGCCTGCGCACCCGCCCGATCACCGCGGCCACCTGAGGACGGATCCATGCTGCGCACCGACCACCACCTGACACCCGACGACCTCGCCAAGGCGCTGCGGAGCGACGCCGCGGAGGGGCTGACGTCACGTCCCAAGTCGCTGCCGCCCAAATGGTTCTACGACGAACGCGGCAGCGAGCTGTTCGAGGAGATCACACGGCTGGCTGAGTACTACCCCACCCGGGCCGAGCGCCGGATCCTGCGCGAGCGCGCCGGCGAGATCGCCGCCGAATCCGGAGCCGACACGCTCGTGGAGCTGGGGGCCGGATCGGGGGAGAAGACCCGGCTGCTGCTGGACGCGCTCAGCGGCGCAGGCACCCTGAACCGGTTCGTGCCCGTCGACGTCAGCGGCGACTTCCTGGGCGAGGCCGCCGCCGCGATCGGCGGCGCCTACCCCGGTCTGGAGGTGCACGCCGTCGTCGCCGACTTCGAACGCCACCTGCACCTGCTGCCCTCCGGCGGACGGCGGCTGGTGGCCGTCCTAGGCTCCACACTGGGCAATCAGCCGCCCGCCGAGCGTGTGTCCTTCCTCGGCGACCTGCACAGCGGATGCACCGAAGGCGACACCCTGCTGCTGGGCGTGGACCTGGTCAAGGACCCCGCGCGCCTGGTCGCCGCCTACGACGACCCCCGCGGCGTGACCGCCGAGTTCAACCGCAACGTCCTGCGCGTGCTCAACCGCGAACTCGGCGCCGAGTTCGAGCCCGAGGGCTTCGACCACGTCGCGGCGTGGGATCCCGACGCCGAGTGGGTCGAGATGCGGCTGCGCTCCCGCACCCGCCGGCGCGTACGCGTCGCCGCACTGGAGTCGACCGTCGAATTCGCCGCGGGCGAGGAGATGCGCACCGAGATATCCGCGAAGTTCCGCCGCGAGCGGATCGAGGCCGAACTCGGCGCCGCCGGGTTCAGCCTGCAGGAGTGGTGGACCGACAGCGCCGGCGACTTCGCGGTGCTGCTGGCCCGGCCGTAGGCCAGAGCCTGAGCACCGCCGCCCGCCGCCCGCCGCCCGCCGCCCGCCGCCCCCTTCACCGCGGGCGGCGGGCGGCGGAGGCGGGGCGCGCCGGGCGGACGCGCGGTGCGCGCGCTCCGGTACGGTATCCCCGTGATCAAGGTAGGAGTGTTCGGCGCCCGCGGGCGCATGGGGTCCGAAGTCGTCACGGCGGTCCAAGCGGCCGCCGACACCGAACTGGTCGCGGCGATCGACGACGCGGCCGAACGCGACAAAGTGCGCGGCGCCGACGTCGTCGTCGACTTCACCCACCCCGGCGAGGTCATGGGCAACCTCCGCTGGCTCGCCGAGAACGGCATCCACGCCGTCGTGGGCACCAGCGGCTTCGACGACGCCCGCATCGCCGAGCTGCGCGAGGTCCTGGCCGCCAATCCCGGCCCCAACGTGCTGATCGCGCCCAACTTCGGCATCGCCGCCGTGCTGATGATGAACTTCGCCGCCAAGGCGGCGCCCTACTTCGAGTCCACCGAGATCGTCGAGCTGCACCACCCCAACAAGGCCGACGCACCCAGCGGTACCGCCTACCGCACCGCCGAGCTGGTCGCCGACGCCCGGCAGCAGGCCGGCGCCGAGCCGATGCCCGACGCCACGACCTCCGAGATCCCCGGCGCCCGCGGCGCCGAGGTCGAGGGGGTGCGGGTGCACGCGCTGCGCATGACCGGCATGATCGCGCACCAGGAGGTGGTCTTCGGCACCCACGGCGAGACGCTGCGCATCCGGCACGACTCCATGAACCGCGAGTCGTTCATGCCGGGCGTGCTGCTGGGCGTGCGCCGGGTCGCCGAGCTGCCCGAGCGGGTGACGGTGGGCCTGGAACCCCTGCTCGGCCTGGATTGAACGCCCGAAGCCGCCGCCATCGGCCGGGCCGCTACACCGTGAAGCCCAGCAGCACGAAGGTCTGGGCGGCCAGCACCCCGCCGAGGAGCGGCGCCACGACGGGCACCCAGGAGTAGGACCAGTCCGAACCGCCTTTGCCGGGGATGGGCAGGAGCGCGTGCGCGATGCGCGGCCCGAGGTCGCGGGCGGGGTTGATGGCATACCCGGTCGGTCCGCCCAGCGACAGCCCGATGGCCAGCACCAGGAAGCCGACCAGCAGGGGCGCGAATCCGGTGCCGAACAGGTCGGCGAGGGTGCCGTTGCCGGCTTCGCCCAGCGGGTTCATGTTGGCGTTGATGCCCAGGATCCCGAAGATCAGCATGAACGTGCCGACGACCTCGGTGATGAAGTTGGCCGCGATGTTGCGCACCGCGGGAATGGTGCTGAAGACCCCGAGCTTGGTCTCGGCCTCGGGGGTCTCGCGCCAGTGCGGAAGGTAGACGAGGTAGACCACCACGGAGCCGAAGCAGCCGCCGGCGATCTGTGCTGCGAAGTAGCCGGGCACCTGGCTCCAGGGCATCTGGCCGATGGAGGCCATGCCCAGGGTGACGGCGGGGTTGATGTGGGCGCCGCTGTACTGCCCGACGGTGTAGACGGCCATGGCCACGGCGAGGCCCCAGCCGAACGTGATGACGATCCAGCCGCCGCCGGCGGCCTTGGAGTGCGCGAGTGTGACGCCGGCGACGACGCCGCACCCCAGCAGCGTCAGGATCGCCGTTCCGACGAACTCGGCCAGATAAATCATGAGGACCTCCGCCGTGACGCCGCCGCGGCCGGGTGGGACGCGGAAACCGGCTGCGAGGGGCGTGGTGGCCTCCCGCGGCCGCAGCGGACCCGCACTCTGGGGGCAGTGCGGAACGCTGAAAAGAGTGTGATCCAGGTCACACTCATTGTCAATGATTGTTCCGGTGTTTGTCACACGTCCCGCGAAAGCCGAGGCGTTCTAGACGTTTCCGGCCGAACTGCCCGGCAAACAACGCCGCCCGCATCCGGCCACCGCCACCACGCCGGACCCACGGCACGCAAAGCCCCCGCGACGAACGCCCGGGGAAGGCGCATCGGCGCCCGACCGAGCTGTGCGGGGGAGGGGCCCGGGGCGCCCGGTCGCCGGTGCCCTCGGCGGTCAACAGGCGCGGCCGTGCCGCGGGGCCGCTGCCACCGTGATCGCTCGTCCGCGCGGGGGATCCGCACCGCGGCGAGCTGCTCCGCAGGCGTGTCGGGCGCCGAATCGGGAACCACGGCCCCGCCGCACGAGTCCCGGGGCCTCGCCGCAGCGGGTCGCCTCAGCCCAGGGCGCCCAAAGCCAGACCCGCCGTGAACAGGGCGCCGAACACCAGCTGCAGCCGACCGGTCTCACCCAGGCCCGCCACCAGGTCGCGGCCCTGCTGACCGGTCAGCACCCGCCGCACCGGCGGCACCGCCGCCGGCAGGGCCAGCAGCACCAGCGCCGCCCACCAGCTCGCCGCGGCGGTCACGAGCCCGCCCGCGAAGGCTCCCGCCACGCACCCCGCGTACAACCGGCGGGCGCCGGTGTCGCCCAGGCGCACCGCAAGGGTGTGCTTGCCCGTCTGCGCGTCGGTGTCGAGGTCGCGCACGTTGTTGATCACCAGCACCGAGCACGACAGCAGCCCCACCGGGACCGCCGCCACCCACCCCTGCCACGGGACCGCCTCCAGCTGCACGAACACCGTGCCCACCACGGCCACCAGGCCGAAGAAGACGAACACCGAAAGCTCGCCCAGCGCGCGGTACCCGTAGGGCCGCCGACCGCCGGTGTAGAACCACGCCGCCACGATCGCGACGGCGCCCACCAGAACCAGCCACCACGCGGTGGTCACCGCCAGCACCAGCCCCAGCACGGCCGCCACCGCGAAGCACACCCAGGCCGCCGCGAGCACCCGCTGCGGCGCCGCCAGCCGGGCGGCCGTCAGCCGGACGGGGCCCACGCGCTCCTCGGTGTCGGTGCCGCGGATTCCGTCGCTGTAGTCGTTGGCGTAGTTCACGCCCACTTGCAGCGCCAGCGCCACGCCCGCCGCCAGCAGCGCCTTCCACCACACGGCACCGCCGGCGCCCACCGCCACGCCGGCGCCCACCGCCACCGGGACGATCGAATTCGGCAACGTCCGGGGACGCGCCCCCGCCACCCACTCGCTGACCGTGGCCACCGTCGCCCTTCCTCCTTGTTCCGGCCGCCCCGAGCGGTGCGCCCGAGGCCGGAAATCCACGTTAGCGCCGCCGGAGACAGCGCAAGCGCGGGGCGCGGCCGCTGCCGCCGCGCGGTCAGGCGCTGATGGAGGCGTGCAGCCGCACCATGGGCAGCGGCGCGCCCAGATTCAGCTCCCGCGTCGTGCCGTCGGCGCGCCACCCCGCGGCTTCGGCGAAGGTCCGCAGCGGGTTTTCCTGCTCCAGCACCCACAGCAGCGCGGCGTGGAACCCGTCGTCCACCAGGTGGTCCACCGCCGCGTTCAGCAGCCGGCTGCCGTGCCCCCGGCGAGTGTGGTCGGGGTGCACATGCAGCGCGTAGACCTCCGCGTCGGTGCCGGGCCAGCAGTCCTCGTCGGCGGCCGGTCCCAACGCGGCGAAGCCCACCACGGCGCGCTGGTCGGTGGCCACCACCAGCCTGTGCCGGGAAGTCGGCGGGTTGCCCAGCGACGCCTGCCACTGCTCGCGGAACCGGGCGAAGGCCTCCTCGCTGCCGATCTCCTCGCGCACCGGATCGGGCAGCAGCGGACCGTACATCGCCTGCCACGCGGCGACCTGCACTTCGACCACGGTGTCGATGTCCGCCTCCCGGGCGGACCTGACAAAGCGCTCCTGCGACACCGCTACGCCCCTCGATTCGTCTCATTCCGCCGGCCGGCGCGCACCCGTCCAGGCAGGCGGCGCGCCACGCATGCTTTCAGTCCGCCTCGGCCCCCGGCAAAACCGGGACCCCCGCCCCGGGCCCTAAGGGAAATCCCCGGATCTGCCCGCAATACCCCGCGGCTGCGTTCACCCTGCGCCGTGAGCATGGCAGCATCGTGCGAGTGAGCATCATCATCCGAATCCTCGTCAACGCCGTCGCCCTCGCCGCGGCGGTCTTCCTGATCGACGGACTCGACGTCGACACCACGTCCACCGGCGAGCTGATCGTCGTCTACCTCGCCCTCGGCGTCATCTTCGGCGTGGTCAACGCGGTGATCAAGCCGATCGTCAAAACGGTCGGGTGCGCCTTCTACGTGCTGACCCTCGGCCTGATCTCCCTGGTCGTCAACGCCCTGCTGCTCCTGCTGACCGCATGGATCGCGGGCGTGGTCGGCCTTCCGTTCACCATCGCCGGGTTCTGGCCGGCCCTGCTCGGCGCCATCGTCGTCGCCGTCGTCAGCTGGGTGCTCAGCCTCGTGCTGCCCGGCGACGACGACTGACCGACCACAGCAGTCCGCCTTGCCACACAGCGGCGGCCCGGGACCGGTCCCGGGCCGCCGCTTCGCACGGCCGGTGGATGCTCACCGCAGGAACGTGATGCACAGCGACGCCACGACGAGCCCGAAGAGCATCACCACCGCGGTGTAACCCAGCACCTGGCCGGCGCGCAGGCGGGTCAGCGCCAGCAGCGGCAGCGCCCAGAACGGCTGGATTCCGTTGGTGAGCTGGTCGCCCATGGCCACGGCCATCACGGCCACGCCCGGAGCAAGCCCCAGCGACGCTGCGGCGTCGGTGACGATCGGCCCCTGCACCGCCCACTGGCCGCCGCCGGAGGGCACCGCCAGGTTGACCAGGCCGGCGCTCAGCATCGCCCAGAAGGGGTAGGTCAGCGGCGTCGAAAAGGACACGAACCACTCGGCGATGAGCTGCAGCAGCCCCGAGTGCTCCATGATGCCCATGATCCCTGCGTAGAAGGGGAACTGGACGATCACCGAGGACGCGTTGCGGGCGCCCTCGGCCGCCGACGCGGCGTAGCCCGCCAGGGTGCCGTGCAGCGCCAGGCCCAGCATCAAGAACGTGAAATTGAGCAGGTTGAGGTCCATGCCCACGATGCCGCCGCGCACCAGTTCGGGCACCAGGTAGACGGCGCCCGCGGCCACGACCACCAGAACCGGGATGCGGCTGTGCATCAGGCGTTCGGCCGGTGCCCTGGACCCGCCGGCGCCGCGGTCGCCCGAGGAGCCGCCGTTCTTGCGGCCCAGCTGCTTCTTGCGCTCCCGGCGCCGCTGGGCGCCGGTGAGCCCTCGGCCGCCTTCGCCGTTGTCGGCCTCGGCCTGGTTCCGGGCGGGCGCGCCGGCGGTCTCGCGCTCCTCGACGAGTTCCTCGGCCTGCTCGGCGCGCGGGTGCATGCTCAGGATCAGCAGCGGCGCGCCGATGAGCATCGCCGCCAGGAAGACGAGGTTGAACGGCTGGAGCAGCGTCTCGCTCAGCGGCAGCACGCCGATGGAGTCCTCGAGGAAGTGCCCCTCGGTGTTGACCAGCAGGGGAGCCGATCCCGAGAGTCCGCTGTGCCAGACGAGGAGGCCCGCGTAGCCGCCCGCCGCCAGCAGCGGGAAGTGCACCTTGATGCCGCGCGCCTTGCAGGAGCGGGCCACCTCCAGTGCCAGCAGCGCACCGGCGATCAGTCCCAGGCCCCAGTGGACCATCCCCAGCAGGGTGGCTCCGGCCGCGGTGAGCACATAGGCCGAGCGGGGCCCGCGCGGCAGTCGGGCCAGCGCCGCGATACCGCGCTTGGCGGGCGGCGACGACGCCAGCGCGTAGCCGGTCACCAGCACCAGGGACATCTGCATGGCGAACTCCAGCAGTCCCCAGAAGCCGGAGTACCAGTCGTCGACGAGGGTTATCGGCCCGTGGTCGGTCAATCCGAGGGCGAGCAGGTAGACGAGTACCGTCAGCGCGATCGCGAAGACGAACGCATCAGGGATCCACCGCGTACTGAACGCGGCGAGGGCATTGCCGATCCGGCGCAAGACGAGTCTCCATCGGGAAGGGTGGCGGGCAGGGGCGCATGGGGGTCGGTGGGATGGGGCGCGGGTGGTGGCAAGCGGCCCGCGCGATCGTGGCTGGAACTGCGCGGGCCGCGGGCGGGGGGCCGGGCCGGCGCCGCAGGAACCACGGCCGCCCCGATGTGCGCTGGAAGTGTGTAACGCAGCTCACTGCCGAGTCAAGATCGTGTTGACCCGCTCAGGTGCCCTTGGACCCGTGGGGCGCGCACATCCGCCCGTGCGCCCGGTCCGCGGGAGCGCGGGCGGGGACCGGCTCCAGCGGGCGCCGCGGCACCCGAGGCTGCTCCGCCCCGTACCGACCCCCCGCACCGACACGTCGGATGATGGGAGAAAGGAGGGAAAATCCACTTCGGTGAAGGTCGCATGGGCGCAGGTGGGGTCGAGGCGCGATACGTTTTCCCTATGTCAGGCAGCACTTCGCCGAGCGCGCCTTTCGGCCAGATGTTGACCGCAATGGTCACACCCATGCAGGAGGACGGTGACGTCGACTACGACGGCGCCGCCCGCCTCGCTACCTACCTGGTCGATGAGCAGCGCAATGACGGCCTCATCATCAGCGGTACCACTGGAGAGTCGCCGACCACCAGTGACGAGGAGAAGGACCGGTTGCTGCGCGCCGTGCTGGATGCCGTCGGCGACCGGGCCGTGGTCGTGGCGGGGGTCGGTACCAACGACACCCGGCACAGCATCAGGCTGGCCCAAAGCGCCGAACGGGCCGGCGCGCACGGCCTGCTCCTGGTCACCCCGTACTACAACAAGCCCCCGCAGGAAGGCCTGCTCCGGCACTTCACCGCGATCGCCGACGCCGCCGACCTGCCCGTGATGCTGTACGACATCCCGCAGCGCACCGGTACGCCGATCGCTTCGGAGACGCTCGTGCGGCTGGCCGAGCATCCCCGCATCGTGGCCAACAAGGACGCCAAGGACGACCTCGGCGCCAGCTCCTGGGTGATGGAGCGCACCGACATGGCCTTCTACTGCGGCTCCGACATCCTCAACCTGCCGCTGCTGTCGGTGGGCGCGTCCGGGTTCGTCAGCGTCGTGGGCCACATCGTCGGCTCCGACCTGCACGACATGCTCGACGCCTACCAGGACGGCGACGTCGCCCGCGCCCTGGCCATCCACCGCCGGCTCACGCCCGTCTACACCGGGATCTTCCGCACCCAGGGCGTGATCACCACCAAGGCGGTGCTGAACATGTTCGGACTGCCCGGCGGCCCGGTGCGCACTCCGCTGGCCGACGCCTCGCCCGAACTGCAGGCGCTGCTGCGCGAGGACCTCGCTGCGGCCGGCGTCAAGGGCCCGATCGGACTGGCGCCCCACCAAGAGGTGCCGGGCAGCGTGGTGGGCGTCGAACGGCTGACGGAAGGATCCGCATGAGTCATCCCCACCCCGAACTCGGTCCTCCGCCCCCGCTGAGCCAGGACACGCTGCGCGTGGTTCCGCTGGGCGGGCTGGGCGAGATCGGCCGCAACATGACGGTGTTCGAGTACCGCGGCAAGCTGCTGATCGTCGACTGCGGCGTGCTCTTCCCCGAGGAGGAGCAGCCGGGAGTCGACCTGATCCTGCCCGACTTCGACTACATCCGGGACCGGCTCGACGACGTTGAGGCCCTCGTGCTCACCCACGGCCACGAGGACCACATCGGGGCTGTGCCGTTCCTGCTGCGCGAGCGCCCCGACATCCCGCTGGTGGGCTCCCGGCTGACGCTGGCGCTGCTGACGGCCAAGCTCGGCGAGCACCGCATCAAGCCCGAGACGGTGCAGGTGGGCGAGGACGACCGCCGCTCCTTCGGTCCCTTCGACCTCGAGTTCCTGGCGGTCAACCACTCCATCCCCGATGCGCTGGCCGTGGCCGTCCGCACCGACGCCGGCACCCTGCTGCACACCGGCGACTTCAAGATGGACCAGCTGCCGCTGGACGGGCGGCTGACCGACCTGGCCGGTTTCGCCCGTGTCGGCAGCGAGGGCGTCGACCTGCTGCTGGCCGACTCCACCAACGCCGAGGTCCCCGGGTTCGTCACCAGCGAGCGCGACATCTCGCCGGTCATCGACAAGGTCTTCGACGATGCCGACCAGCGCATCATCGTTGCCTGCTTCGCCTCACACGTGCACCGCGTCCAGCAGGTGCTCGACTCGGCCAAGGCACACGGCCGCAAGGTCGCCTTCGTCGGCCGCTCGATGGTGCGCAACATGAACATCGCGCGCGACCTGGGCTATCTGACCGTGCCCGAGGACCTGCTGGTCGACGTCAAACAGCTCGACGACATGCGCCCCAGCGATGCCGTACTGGTCTCCACCGGGTCCCAGGGCGAGCCGATGTCGGCGCTGAGCCGCATGGCCAACCGCGACCACCAGATCCGCATCGAGGAGGGCGACACCGTCCTGCTGGCCTCCTCGCTGATCCCGGGCAACGAGAACTCGGTCAACCGCGTAATCAACGGCCTGACCCGCTGGGGCGCGCAGGTGGTGCACAAGGGCAACGCGCTGGTGCACGTCTCCGGCCACGCCCCCGCGGGCGAGCTGCTGTACGTGCACAACATGGTGCGGCCGCGCAACTTCATGCCGGTGCACGGGGAATGGCGGCACATGCGCGCCCACGCCCGCATCGCGGAGTCGGTCGGGCTCGAGCGGGACCGCATCTGCCTGGCCGAGGACGGCGTGGTCGTCGACCTGCACAAGGGCCGGGCACGCATCACCGGCAAGGTGCAGGCGGGCTACGTCTACGTCGACGGCACCTCGGTGGGCGACGTCACCGAGTCCGCGCTCAAGGACCGCCGCATCCTCGGCGAGGAGGGGTTCATCTCGGTCATCGTGGCCGTCGACTCCACCTCCGGCAAGATCGTCGGCGAGCCCGAGATCCACACCCGGGGAGCCGGTATCGACGTCGAGGCCTACGACGAGATCATCCCCAAGATCCAGGACTCGCTGGAGAACGCGGCCTCCGACGGCATCACCGACCCCCACCAGCTGCGCCAGCTCGTGCGGCGCGGGGTGGGCCGCTGGGTGAACGAGTCGTACCGCCGCCGGCCGATGATCGTTCCGGTGATCGTGGAGGTCTGACCCGGTCCGGCCGCCGACCGGACCCGTCGCCTGTCGTCCACCCGCCCGCCGACCGTCCGCCATCAGAGCGGCCACCGCGTGCCGCCTCTTGTCGACGGCGACACGCCGGGCCGGCGGGTGGCGACCGGCGGGCGGGACCGCTGTAAGCTGCCGCCCATGGCCACCCGTGCGCCCAAGACCCCCCAAGGATCCGGCGGCGGAGCGTCCCGGGGCGGCGGCGGCACGAAGAAGGCGCCGGCGCGCAAGACCTCGGGGGCCTCCGCCCAGCGCTCCCGCTCATCCGCGGCCAAGCGCAAGCCGGCCGGTGCCGACGGACCCGTCTCCCTGCTGTTCGTATGGGCCGGGCGCGGTCTGCTGCTGAGCTGGCGGCTGATGGCCCACACCGTCGGCGGGCTCGCCCGCGCCATCGGGCGCAGCGCCCGCGATCTCCACCCCGACCTGCGCCGCGACGGGCTGGGCCTGGTGCTGCTGGCGCTGGGCGTGCTCATCGCCGCAGCGGTCTGGTGGGACACCGAGGGTCTGCTGCCCGAGGCCACCCGCACCGTCGTGGTGGGCGCCTTCGGCACGTTCTCCCCGGTACTGCCGCTGCTGTTCCTGCCCTTCGCCTGGCGGCTGATGCGCACGCCCGGCAGCGGCGAGACCGACGCGGGCCGGCTGTTCATCGGCTCCACAGCGCTGCTGGTGGGCCTGCTCGGGCTCATCCACATCGGCCACGGCATCCCCTGGCCCTCCGACGGCGCCGAGGCGGTGCGCCGCGCCGGCGGCATCATCGGCTTCGCCGCCTCCGGCCCGCTCAGCCTGCTGATCACCCCCTGGATCACCGGGCTCCTGCTGGGCCTGGTGCTGCTGTTCGGGCTGCTGGTGGTCACCGCCACCCCCGTCTACCGGATTCCCGAGCGCCTGCGCGCCCTCTTCGGCGGGCTGATGGAGCGCGAAGGCGGGCCCGACGCCGGCATGGGCATCCTCGACGAGCCCGAGGAGAAGCAGACCAAGGCCGAGAAGCCCAAGCGCAAGCGCAAGCCGCGCGAGGAGTCCGGCGCCAAGGCGTCGGAGGACAGCGCGGGCGTGGCCGGCGCCAACGAGCGCCCTTACGACACCCCGGTCGTGGCGGCCAAGGACGCGCAAGCGGCGGTGCCCGACCACACCCCGGCCCCCGAGGCCGCCGAGCAGCTGTCCCTCCCGCCGCGCGTGGTCGACGGCGACTACGAGCTGCCTCCCCCGCCCATGCTCAAGCCCGGCACCCCGCCCAAGCCGCGCACCAAGGCCAACGACACCGTGGTCGAGGCGCTCAACGGCGTGATGGAGCAGTTCAACATCGACGCCGAGATCACCGGGTTCGCCCGCGGACCCACGGTCACCCGCTATGAGATCGAGCTGGGCCCCGCCGTGAAGGTCGAGAAGGTCACCGCGCTGACCAAGAACATCTCCCTGGCCGTCAAGAGCGCCGACGTGCGCATCCAGTCGCCCATCCCGGGCAAGTCGGCCATCGGCGTGGAGATCCCCAACTCCGACAAGGACATCGTCAGCCTCGGCGACATCCTGCGCTCCTCGCCGGCCACCTCCGACGAGCACCCGCTGGTGGTGGGCCTGGGCAAGGACATCGAGGGCTCCACCGTGGTGGCCAACCTCGCCAAGATGCCCCACGTGCTGGTGGCCGGCGCCACCGGAGCGGGCAAGTCGACCTGCATCAACGGGCTGATCACCTCGGTCATGATGCGGGCCACCCCCGACGAGGTCCGGCTGATCCTGGTCGACCCCAAGCGGGTCGAGCTGACCATGTACGAGGGCATCCCGCACCTGATCACCCCGATCATCACCAGCCCCAAGAAGGCGGCCGACGCGCTGCAGTGGGTGGTGGGCGAGATGGACCGCCGCTACGACGACCTGGCCGCGTCGGGCTACCGCCACATCGACGACTTCAACGCCGCGGTGCGCGCCGGCGAGCTGACGGCCCCGCCCGGCAGCGAGCGCGTCTACGAGCCCTACCCCTACATGGTGGTCATCGTCGACGAGCTGGCCGATTTGATGATGGTCGCCCCGCGCGACGTCGAGGACGCCATCGTGCGCATCACCCAGCTCGCCCGCGCCGCCGGCATCCACCTGGTGCTGGCCACCCAGCGCCCCAGCGTCGACGTGGTCACCGGGCTGATCAAGGCCAACGTTCCCTCGCGGCTGGCCTTCGCCACCTCCAGCCTCTCCGACAGCCGCGTCATCCTCGACCAACCCGGTGCCGAGAAGCTCGTGGGCAAGGGCGACGCGCTGTTTCTGCCGATGGGCGCCGGCAAGCCCATCCGGCTGCAGAACGCGTGGGTCACCGAGAAGGAGATCCGCGGGATCGTCGACCACTGCAAGAAGCAGGCCGAGCCCAGCTACCGCGAGGACGTGGGCGCCGCCGAGGCCAAGAAGAAGGAGATCGACGAGGAGGTCGGCGACGACCTCGATCTGCTGTTGCAGGCCATCGAGCTCGTGGTGACCACCCAGTTCGGCTCGACGTCGATGCTTCAGCGCAAGCTGCGGGTGGGCTTCGCCAAGGCGGGGCGGCTGATGGACCTGATGGAGAGCCGCGACGTGGTCGGTCCCAGCGAGGGCTCCAAGGCGCGCGACGTGCTGGTGCAGCCCGACGGCCTGGCCGGGGTGCTGGCCCAGGTCCGCGGGGACGACCCCGAGGGCTGACCCGCCGGTCGCCCACACGCACGCCCGCTGCCCGCCGCCCCCGAACCGGGCCGCTGCGTGCCGCGTGTCCCGTCGGTCGCCCGTCACCGCCCCGGGCCCCCGGCCGGGACGCCGCGCGCCCCGGTGCCCGGTGCGCCGTGTCCCGTACCCCGGCGGGCCGCGTGGCGGGTGCGGTGCCGACTTCCGGCGGGAGGGCCCGCTGTGCGGCGGTCTCTGACCTGTTGACGTAGTTTTAACCGCTTCATGGGGTGTGTCAGAGTGCCAATCCGTCAGCAGGCACGCAGAGTGGTGGAAGACCTACTCTGCGGTGTGGCGCAGTCGGGCGCGACCGCGCACCGGAGCGGGGCCGAGGGTCGCGTCGCCCGGCGCGCGAGGCACCGCGACCGTACCCCCACCCTGGGAAGGGGCGGATATGAGCACGATCGGCCGGACCATCGCCGCCGCTCGCGAGAACGCCGGCTACACCCTCGCCGACCTGAGCTCCCGTACATGTATCCGCCGAACGGTACTCGGCGGCATCGAGAACGACGACTTCCGCCCCTGCGGCGGCGACTTCTACGCCCGCGGACACATCCGGGCCGTCTGCCGGGAACTCGGCCTCGACCCGGCCGAGTTGGTCGAGCGCTACGACCGTGAGCACGCCCGGGAGCGGACGGTTCCCGCCTTCACCGACAAGCCGGTCACCGGGCGCGGGGACGAGGCCGCCCGCGGCGACGAGAGCGCCGCCTCCGGCACCCGGGGGCGCTCGGAGGCCGCAGGCGGCGCTCAGGAGGTCCCCCGCGCCCGCACGGAGGACTCCGAACCCCGGCCCCCGGCCCGGCGCTCAGCGGACGCACACGCCGCAGCAGGAGCCGCCCAGCAGCCCACCGGCGGGCAGCCGTCGGGAGCGGGGGAGTCCCAGCACGTCGGCGAGCGGCAGGGCAAACGCCGGAGCGCTCAGCAGTCCGGCCCGGGGGCGGCCGGTGCGCAGCCTGCCCGCCACGCCAGACACAGCAGGTCCGAGGACCGCAGCGCGGACGAGGGCGCCGTAGCGGCCGCCGGCGCCTCCGGCGAGGGCGACGTGCCCCAACCGCGGCGCGAGCGCAAGCCCTCGCTGCTGGCGGCCACGATCGCCGCGGCACGCCGCTCCTGGCCGCTGCTGGTGTTCGTCGCCATCGCCGGCGCGGCGGTGGTCACGGCGCTGGTCGCCTGGCCCGAGGGCCCCGCCGGCCAGAGCGCGGGCGCGGGCCGCGTCGTGGAGCGCGCGGGGGAGGGGGCCGGCGACGCCGCCCCGGCCCCCACCCATCGGCAGGAACAGGCCGGGCCCGCTCCGGCCGATCCGACCCGCCCGGCAGACCCGGCAGACCCGGCAGACACCGCCGACCCGGCAGGCCCGGCCGACACCGCCGACCCGGCCGAGACGGACCTGGGCACCGGCCTGAGCGGGATGACGAGCAGTGAGCGCAAGGCCGAGGAGGTCCACCTCACCGTCAGCGCGACCGAGCGGGTGTGGGTGAGCGTCACCGACGCCGAGGGCGACAACCGCTTCTCCGGCGTCCTGGACAAGGGCGACGTGCGCGCCTGGACCCACTCCGACGAACTGCGGCTGCACGTGGGCAAGGCCTCCGCTGTACGCCTGACCGTCAACGACGAGCACATCGGCAGGCCCGACACCGCCGCCCGCGTGGACCGCTTCACCTTCTCGGCCACCGACCTGGCTTGAGCTCCCGCGCCGCACAGGCTTCGCCCGCCGCCCGGCGAT
>NZ_JROO01000059.1 GCF_000826685.1 Streptomonospora alba | reverse complement strand
TCGGGGCGGGTGGCGTACTCGCTGGGGTTGTGCGGTCCGGCGGTGAGTGTGGACACGGCGTGCTCGTCGTCGCTGGTGGCGCTGCACCAGGCGGTGCAGGCGCTGCGGCGGGGCGAGTGCGGTCTCGCCCTCGCCGGCGGGGTCTCGGTCATGGCGAGCCCGGGGGTCTACACCGAGTTCTCGCACCAGGGTGGTTTGTCGCGTGATGGGCGGTGCCGGTCGTTCGGTGCGGGGGCCGATGGGACGGGGTTCGGTGAGGGTGCGGGTGTGGTGGTGCTGGAGCGGTTGTCGGATGCGTTGGAGCGGGGCCGGTGTGTGTGGGGGGTGGTGCGTGGGTCGGCGGTGAATCAGGACGGTGCGAGTAACGGGTTGTCGGCTCCCAGTGGTGGGGCTCAGGAGCGGGTGCTGCGTGCGGCGCTGGCGGATGCGGGGGTGGGGCCGGAGGCTGTGGGTGTGGTGGAGGGGCATGGGACGGGGACGCGGTTGGGGGATCCGATCGAGGCGGGGGCTGTGGGTGCGGTGTATGGGGCTTGCGGGTCGGGGGTGGTGCTGGGGTCGGTGAAGGCGAATATCTCGCATGTGCAGGCGGCTGCGGGTGTTGCGGGGTTGATCGCGTTGGTGGGGTCGTTGGGGCGGGGGGTTGTTGCGGGGTCGCCGGGCGTGGCCGACGGGGTTTCCGAACTGATCGATTGGGACGGGCTGGGGATCGGAGCGACCGCGCAAGCGCGTCCGTGGCCCGTGACCGGCGGCGCTGCGCGGTTCGGCGGTGTGTCGTCGTTCGGGATCAGCGGTACCAACGCCCACGCCGTCGTCGAGCAACCCCCG
>NZ_JROO01000058.1 GCF_000826685.1 Streptomonospora alba | reverse complement strand
GCGGGCGGCCGCCCCTCCTCTCGCGTGTATGGGGTCGGGAGACGGGCGCTGAACGGGTCGGCCGCACCGCCGCCGGGCGGGTGAGCGGCGACGCCCGCGCTCACCCGCCCGGTTCCGGGCCCGCGGCGGCGAGTCCCAGCAGGCCCGCCGCCGTCGCGACCGCCGGGGCACACCGTCGGGAGTCGACCCCGACGTCGTCGGCCGTGCCGGACGCGCCCCGGGTGCGGGCGCTGTCGCCGATGGCCCGGCGCTCGGCGTCGGCGAACGCGCCGAAGGTGCGCCGAAGCAGCGGCAGCGCCTCGGTGAACGCCTCGGCGCCCAGACCCGCGAGCCAGCGGTCGACGACGCCCAGCAGCGCGGTGTCGTGCACGAGCAGCAGCCCGCTGCCGGCGAGGAACCCCTCGATCCAGTGCGCTGTGCGGGCCGCGGGCGTGCCGCGCGACGCGGCGCGGGACAGCCGGGCGGCGAGCGCCGTGCCGTCCAGCCGGCCGGAGTCGTGCAGGATGCGGTTGGCCCTGCCGCACACCCGCCCGGGCGCCGACTCCTGCACCGCGACCTGCTCCAGGGCCGACAGCCAGGCGGCCTCGTCGTCGCCGCCCAGCAGCAGCGCCGCCTCGTGCACGCCGTCGACCGCGTCCACCGTCGCCGCCGCGGCGTCGTCGCCCAGCCCCGCCACCGCGGCGGCGAGGCCCGCGCGGATCCGGGCCAGAAGCTGGGACGCCACCCCCTGCAGCGCCGCGGAGTCGCTGCGCCGCACGTCGCCGTAGCGCACCGACCGCGCCAGCGGCGGCAGGGCGGCCATGAGCTGCTCGATGTCGGCGTCCTCGGCGGCGCGGGCCCTCAGCGCAGACACCACCGTGCCGATCGCGCCGCCGAGGTCGGCGTGCAGGCACTGTTCGGCAAGGGCGGTCAGCCCCGGCAGATCGGCGTCGGCGGCCGACGAGCGCGCACGTGCGGCGGCCGCCGCCTCGACCGTGGTACCCCACACGCCGGCCTCGATCAGCCGCAGATCCAGCTCAGGTCGCCACAGGAGGCGCCAACTCTCGCGGAAGGTGCCGCGGGCGCGCACGGAGCCTTCGCGCGCAGTGCCCCAGTCGACGCCGAGCAGCCGCAGCCGGTGCAGCAGCGCGCTGCGCCGGCGCCCGGTCTCCTCACGCAGGTCCAGATCCAGTTCACGCTCCTGTGCCCGGGGCGGCAGACGCAGGCGGCGCTGCTGGGCGGCGAGGTCGCGCTGCAGCGGAATCTGCGGCGTGTGCTCGGAGACCGCGCCCATGCGCTCACCGAGGGCCATCTCGCGGTGCAGCAGGTGCGCCCGGGTCCGGGCGCCCTCGCACAGTACGGACTCCGCGGCGTCGGCGACCTCATCCAGCCCGGCCGCCGGGCGCCCGCGCAGGGCGGCCAGCGTCTCGGTGAGGCGGACCGCCTCGATGACATGGGCCGAGGAGACCGGTTGGTCCATCGCGCGCAGCCGCCGCCCGGCCTCGGCCAGCCAGCGTTCCACCGGCCGGTCGGGCGCGGTGAACAGGTGGTGGTACCAGCCGGGTGAGCGCACCCCCGCTCCGTAGCCCGAGGCGGAGGCCAGCCTGCCGTGCGTCCACGGGATCCACGTGGCGGCGACCTTGGTCTTGGGCAGGCCGCGCAGCAGCGCGGTGTCCTCGGACACCCGCGGATGCTCCAGCAGCGCAGGTACGTGCCAGGCGCCGCAGACCACGGCGACGGGGCCGGCGACCGACCGCATGGCCTTGCGCAGGACCCGGCGCATGTGCGCCTCGCGGCGCGCTTCGCGTGTGGCCGCCGCAGCGGTCGGCCGGGCACCGGACTCGGCGCGTACGGCGGCCATGGCCTCGGCGATGGCGGGGAACGGCGAGGAGGCGGCGCCGGAGCAGGCGGACGCGTCCGGAGGAACCGCCGCGCGGCCCTCGACGGCGTCCTCCCACCAGCGTTCGGGGTCGTCGTAGCCGGCGGCCTCGGCCAGGACTGCCAACGGGTCGGCCACGGCACGGCCCGGACACGGAGCACCGGCCGCCCCGGCGCCGTCCCCGCCGCCCTCCGCGTCCGGTTCAGGACGCCCGGGCTGCTGCGGGACCGCCGGCTCCGCCGGCCCGTGCCCGGCCAGGGTGTGGGCCGCCGGCAGATCGCAGAAGCGCACCTCCACGCCGTGCCGGGCGGCGTAGCGCAGCGCCACCCACTCCGGCGAGAACGCGGCCAACGGCCAGAACGCGGCGCGCGAGGGCTCATCGGGGACATAGGCCAGCAGCGAGACCGGCGGCGCCAGCTCGCCGACCAGGCCGACGAGGGCGTCGGCCTCGGGCGGCCCCTCGATCAGCACCAGCTCGGGGCGGACCCGCTCCAGCTCGACTCCGACCGAGCGGGCCGACCCGGGGCCGTGGTGGCGCACCCCCAGCACGTGCAACCGGCCGGTGTCCACGCGCGCCATCAGCCGCTCACCTCGCGGCAGGCGCGGTAGAAGTCGTCCCAGCCCTCGCGCTCACGCGCCACGGTCTCCAGGTACTCCCGCCATACCACGCCGTCGGAGACCGGGTCCTGCACGACGGCGCCGTGGATGCCCGCGGCGACGTCGGCCGGGCGCAGGGTGCCGTCGCCGAAGTGCGCGGCCAGCGCGATTCCGCCGGTGACCACGGAGATGGCCTCGGCGGTGCTCAGTGTGCCGCTGGGCGACTTGACCTTCGCGCCGCCGTCGGCCGTGGCGCCCTCGCGCAGCTCCCGGAAGACGGTGACCACCCGGCGGATCTCGGCCAGGCTGGTGGGCACCTCGGGAAGCTCCAGGGCGCGGCCGAGGTCGGCCACCCGCCGGGTGACGATGTCGAGTTCGTCGGCGACGGTGGCCGGAACCGGCAGCACGACGGTGTTGAACCGGCGCCGCAGCGCGCTGGAGAGGTCGTTGACCCCGCGATCGCGGTCGTTGGCCGTGGCGATCACGTTGAAGCCACGCGCGGCCTGCACCTCGGTGCCCAGTTCGGGAACCGGCAGCGCCTTCTCCGACAGCACGGTGATCAGCGCGTCCTGGACGTCGGAGGGGATGCGGGTGAGCTCCTCGACGCGGGCCAGGCGGCCCTCGGCCATGGCGGTCATGACCGGGCCGGCCACCAGCGCCGCCTGCGAGGGCCCCTCGGCCAGCAGGCGGGCGTAGTTCCATCCGTAGCGGACCGCCTCCTCGGCGGTACCCGCGGTGCCCTGGACCAGCAGCGTGGAGTCGCCGGAGACGGCCGCCGCCAGGTGCTCCGACAGCCACGTCTTGGCGGTTCCGGGAACCCCGAGCAGGAGCAGGGCGCGGTCGGTGGCCAGCGTGGCCACGGCCACCTCGACCACCCGGCGCGCTCCGATGTACTTGGGCGTGATCTCTGTGCCGTCGTCGAGCGTGGTGCCCAGGACGTACTGCGTGACCGCCCACGGCGACAGCCGCCACCCCGGCGGGCGCGTGCGGGAGTCGGCGCGTTCCAGTGCGGCGAGCTCATCGGCGAAGCTCTGCTCGGCGTGGGGACGCAGAGCGGCGGTGGGGGAGGAGGCGGTCAACGGAACTCCTTGTGCATCCGGGATCGGTACCTGAGGGTGTCGGCGAGCCGGCCCAGCGCCTCCAGGCCGCGTTCGCCGACCCGGCGGGCGCGGACGCCGGCGACCACGCGGTCGTGCAGCGACGGGGGCATGCGGGGGCCCGCCGCCGCGCACAGCTGCACCACCGACGCGTCCCCGCGCTCCGCGCCGGCCAGCGCCTCGGCCACCTGTTCGCCGAGCCCGCCGGTCCAGGCGCACTCGACGTGCTTGACCACGGGCAGCACCGTGTCCGGGGTGGGCTCGCGCCGGTCGGCGCGCAGCCGCTCCAGCGCCCACGAGCACCGCTCCTCGGGCGGCAGCAGGGCGAGCAGAGCCGTGCCCCGGCTGGCGCGGACGTCGTGGCCGCCGGTCAGCCGCTCCAGCACGATGGGCAGCAGGGCGCGCGCCCACTCCCTGTCGCGCTGGAGGACGGCGGCGTTGGCGAGGGCTTCGAGCAGCTCGCCGTCGGTGGCCGCGGCGAAGGCGGCCACGTCTGCGGGTGTCGCACCCAGGCGGCCGCGCCAGGTGTCGAGCGGGGCGTGGGAGATCAGGGTCCACAGCTGCTGCAGGCGGGTTTCGCGGCTGCGGCCGCCGGCCTGCCGTGGGCGCGGTTCGACGCCCAGGACACGGGCGAGCTCCGGATCGGCCGGGTCGGGAAGCCGGATCTCCGGCCGGTCGTCGGCGCCGCGCCGCAGGTGGCGGCCGGCGCAGCGGGCCAGCCGGCGTGCGTGCCGGGACTCGGGCAGCCGGGCGGCCAGTCCCATGGCCAGCCCGCGCACCCGCGCGCTGCGGTCGGCCAGCGCTTCCTCCAGCAGCGGCTCGTCGGCGGCGGTGAGGCGGGGTTCGCGGGCCTCCAGCAGCGCGTGGCGCTCCTGAGCGGGACGGGAGCGCCACTCCTCGACGGTGAGTTCGGCGGCCGCAGCCAGGAGCCGCAGGTAGCCCCAGCGCGAGTCGAACCCGGCCAGCCACAGTCCGCGCCGTCCGGCGACGGCGAGCAGGGCGGGCGCCATACGCCGGGTGTCGCGCGCGCAGCGGTCCAGCAGGGCGGGCAGCGACTCGGGCGGGACGCGGACGCCGCGGCACCGGGCCAGCTCCAGCCACTCCAGCAGCAGGGCGGAGTCCTCGTCCAGGAGGTCGGCGAGCCGGCGCGCGGCCCCCTCGGGGGGCAGGGGAGCGCTCTCGGGCGGTGCCGGTTCGAAGCCTCCGGGATCGTCCGGCTCGAACCGGGTCGGCAGGCGCCCGGCGCGGGCGCGTACGGCGGCCAGTGCTGCGCGGTCGAGCAGGGTGCGTGCCGGGTCGCCGCGGTCGAGATGCGGGATGCCGGAGGGAGCGGGCACGGTGCGGCGGGCGGTGCCCACCAGTGCGGCCGAGACGAGGTCGGACCAGTCGCCGGCGGCGGGGGGAGGGGATCCGGGAACAGGGGTGGAAGCGGTCGTCAAGGGGCGGTCCTCAAGAGCCGGGTTCGGGGTGGGCAGGAGACGGGTGATCCGAGGTCAGCGTGGCGGCTTCCCCTCCGCTGCGGCCGCGGCGCGTTCGGGCGCCGGCGGCGGGGGGCGGCGGCGTCACCGGGCGGCGGGGCGCGTTCGCGGTCGGTGCAGGTCGGCGAATCGCGCCCGGCGGTCCCACACGGCGAGCGGGCGCAGGCCGCGCGGCGTCCACTCGCCGGCGACGGTGGCGGGTTCGCCGCCGCACACGGCCGCCAGCGGCCAGCAGGGCGAGCACTCCGGCAGCAGGGGCAGCGCCGCGCCGCCGGCATCGGCCACCGACCAGGGGTCGCCGCGCACCGGCGCCGCGTGCCGTAGCACGACCGGCCAGGCTTCCAGCCACGGATCCTCGGCCAGGGCGTCGGCGTAGGAGCGCAACGCCTCCTCGGCGCCGGCGCCCGCGGGCGGGTCGGCCGAGTGCTCGGCGTGCAGGGCCACCACCCGGGCCCGCCGCTCCGCGGGGTAGAAGGCCAGGTCGGCCTCGACGGCGGTGCCCGGCCGCACCGGGGTCTGGGGCGCCTGCCCGGTCGGGGCGAAGGAGACCAGCGCGGCCGTGCGGCCGGTCGCCGTGCCGTGCAGCCAGATCCGGCGGCCGTGCACCTGGCCGGCGGGGAAGTCGTACATGCCCAGCACCCGCCAGGTGTCGCGCACCGGGGCCGACTCGTCGGCGGAGACCGGAAGCCCCGCCCGGCAGGTGACGGTCGCGCGCATGTCGGGCGCCAGGTCGTCGCGGCGCCGGTAGGCGCTGATGAGCAGGCGCAGCAGCGCGTACTCGCTGAGCAGGCGGTCGGGCCGGTCGCGGGCGGCGCCCAGGCGGCTCAGATCGCGCACGCGGTCGGCGAGTCGCCCCGCCTGGGCGTCGACCAGGCGCGCGGCCATGGAGTCGAGGCGGCGGTAGCCGTCGTCGCGGGAGGCGGCCAGCCCGTTGGCGACCTGGTCGCGCAGCCAGAGGTCGAGTTCGACCAGGCCCTCGGCCACGCGCTCCTCACGCCGCTCCAGGCGGTCGGCCGCGGCGCGGGGGTCGGCGGGCTCGGGCGGGCCCGGGCGCGCGTCGGCGCGGCGCGCCAGCCACCGGGCCACACGTTCGGGGGCCTCGCCGGGCTCGGTGCCGCCCTCGGCCCACAGGTGCATCAGTGCCAGCGCGTGCTTGCAGGGCGTTTTGCGGCTGGGGCAGCTGCAGCTGCAGTCGGGCGGCGAAACCAGCTCGGCCACCACCCGGTAGGAGGCCGCGCCGCTGCCGGCGCACTCGCCCCACACGACGGGCGGGGTGGAGTCGCCGGCGGGGCGGTGGCCCGCGGCGCTCCACAGGGAGGGGGCGGCGGTGGCGACCGCGGCCCTGCGGGAGGAGGGGTCAGGCGCGAGCGCCCAGACGTCGTCGGGGGTCCAACGTGTGCTCACAGTGGAGAATCTAGACCCGGCCGCCGACATTTCCGCGTGCCTTCGGCCCGCTCCTGCGGGAGTCCGCTGAAGGCGCGAGGTGATGCGGCGGGCACACGGCGTTACCGTGGTGGCGTGCCGCCGGGGACGAGGGGACGAGGGAGCGGGATGGCCGGAAGTGAAGCCGATGGCCGTGATCTGCTGCGGCTGCTGACGGGGCCGTGGCTGGCCGAGGCCGTGGCCGCGGCGGTGCGGTTGGGCGTGGTCGACCGGCTCGGCCGCGGCCCGGCCTCGGCCGGCGAGCTCGCCGAGGAGCTGTCGCTGGCCCCCGACCCGCTCCTGCGCCTGCTGCGGCTGCTGGCGGGCCTGGAGGTGGTGGAGGAGCGCAGCGAGGGCTTTCGCCTGGCGCCGATGGGCGAGCCGCTGCGCAGCGAGCACCCCGACTCCCTGCGCGACCTCGCGCTGCTCTACAGCAGCGACTTCTTCCTGGCCGCCTGGCGCGGCCTGGACGAGACGGTGCGCACCGGTCGGCAGGCCTTCGAAGCCGTCCACGGCCGCGACGTCTACAGCCACCTCGCCGAGAATCCCGCCGACGCCGCGCTGTTCGACGCCGGCATGGCGGCGGGCGGGTCCTTCGCCGACGCGCTGCCCCGGGTCTACGACTTCTCGCGGGCCGAGCACGTGGCCGACATCGGCGGCGGCGACGGCAGCAGGCTCGCCGGGCTGCTCGAAACCGACGCCCGCCTGCGCGGCACCCTCCAGGAGCGTCCCCAGGCCCTGGCCGGGGCGCGCGCGAAGCTCGAGCCCTACGTCGCCCAGGGCCGCTGCACGCTGGAGGACGCCGACTTCCTCCGGCAGGTCGCCGCCGGGGCCGACGTCTACGTACTGTCCCGCGTGCTGCACAACTGGGACGACGACTCCTGCAGGCGCATTCTCGCCAACTGCGCGTCGGCGATGGATCCGCGGGCGCACGTGCTGATCGTCGAGCGGGTCATGCCCGACGACCGGCATCCGTGGCTGTCGCGGGCCTTCGACGTGCACATGATGGTCATGACCCGGGGGCGGGAGCGCACAGCGAGCGAGTACGAGGCCCTGCTGCGCCAGGCGGGCCTGCGCACCCTGGAGCTGCGCGACCTCGCGGCGGAGATGCGGGTGCTGGTGGCGGTGCGGCTGTGACCCGGCTCGGCGGGGGGCCGCAGGCGGCTGTTGCCGGCAGGGACCCGGGACACGCGGTCCCCGGCTGCAAGGGGGTCTCGAGGTCGTCAGGACACGCGCGGGATAACCCGGGTCCGTGCCGGCAACTTCCAGCAGTGTGGCCGATCGCGGTGGATTAAGCGAGGTAAGCCGCAGACGCCCAGGTCAGAAGATTCCAGCAGGATGCGGATGCGGCTGGATGGGCTCGTGCGGCCCGGGATCACGGGTCCGCACGCGACTCCGGGCCGAGGCGGGGTCAGGGCCTGCGCGGCGGCTCTCGCGTGCCGCCGCGATCCTGCAGGGCGGTTCCCGGCGACGGCGATACGGAGGGGGAGAGTCCTCGGCCTCGGCGTCCGAAAGGGGCCGCGCCGTCCTCGGTGGACCTCAGCGAGCCTGCAGCGCGTCCAGTGCGACGGCCATGGCGATGACCAGCCGGCGGTCGACGTTGGGGTCCTGGATGTTCACCGTGTACTGGTCGCGGAGCCCGAAGCGCTTGTCGACGCTGAAGATCGGGTGCTGGCCCGCCTGGAAGTCGAAGTGGTACGGAATGATCCGGGCCGCTTCGATGAAGCGGCGCAGGAGCCCCAGCATTTGGTTGCGCTCCTGGCCGGTGGCGGTGAACAGGCCGGGCTGCTCCACGTGCCAGGTCGAGCGCAGCAGCGACTGCTTGAAGTCCTTGCGGAAGTTGCCGATCGGCTGCCCGTCGTGGTCGGTGACGTCGTAGGTCGCGCCCAGGTCGACGACCTGGCGCGCCTTGAAGCCCAGGACCGGGTACTGCTTGCTGTCGTCGGTGTACAGCGTGACCTGCTCCTTGAAGGCCATGCGCTTCTGCTGGGCGAAGGCCAGCATCTCGCCCTCGCTGCCGTCGGGCTGCACCGCCCGGACCTCGTACTGGTTGACCATCATGCGGATCCGCTGCCGCACGGCGAGCTGCGTCAGCGTCTGCAACCGGTTCATCGGGTGTCCTCGCAGGAATCGTCGAAGGGATGGGGATGAGTGGGGGATGAACGCGCTGATCCTAGCGGGACCGCTGTGATCTTCGGGTGTGCGCACGCCCTTCGCCGCGTGGCCGGAACCGGCCGGAGGCGCAATCGTGACCCGCCGGTGCGGGCCCTCGGCTTGCGTCAGCCGGCGCCGCTGATCTCGGCCACCGACGCGTGCAGCCGTTGGCGCAGGTCGGAAGGCAGGGGAGCCGAGCCGGTCTCGGCGGAGGCGGCCTCCTGGCCCTCCTTGCTGAGCACGTAGTCCAGGAAGGCGCGCACGCGCTCGGCCTCGCGCTCGGTGCCGTAGCGCAGGCAGGTGATCTCGTAGGTCACCAGCACGATCGGGTAGGTACCGGGCTCGGTGGTGCCGTGGTCCAGCTCCAGGGCGTGGTCGTGCTCGTGCCCGCCCTCGCGCTCGGGGGAGGTTGCGACCACGCGCGACGCCGACTCCGGGGAGGGGTCCACGAACTCCCCGCCCACGCCGACGGACACGGTCGACATGTCCGCGGTGTGCGAGGCCTCGACATAGCCGATCGTGCCCCCGCCGCCTTCGACCGCCTCGGCGATGCCGCTGTTGCCCTGGGCGGCCTCGACCGGCTCGATCGGCCAGGTGCCGCCGGGGTCGTGCGGCCAGGCGCCGCCTGCCGCCGCATCGAGGTAGCCGGTGAAGTTCTCGGTGGTGCCGGAGTCGTCGGCGCGCGTGACCGGGGTGATGCGCAGGTCGGGCAGGTCGGTGTCGGGGTTGTGCTCGGCGATCTCGGGGTCGTTCCAGCGCGTGATGTCCTGGTTGAAGACCCGGGCGAGGGTTTCGGGCGGCAGGTTCAGCGAGTCGACGCCCTCCACGTCGAAGATCACGGCGATGGGCACGACGTAGCCGGGGATGTTGATCGCGGGGGAGCCGTCGCTGCAGCGTCGGCGCGCCCGCTTGTGCTCCTGCTCGTCCAGTGCCGCGTCGGAGCCGGCGAAGTCCACCGCGGCTTCGAGGAACTGGCTGCGGCCGGCGCCCGATCCCACCGAGTCGTAGAGGATGAGCGAGTCCTCACAGGCCAGTTGGTAGCCGGCCACCCAGGTGTACATGGCGTTCTCCTGGGCGCTGGAGCCCGCTGCCGAAAGGCTGCCGCCGAAGCAGGCGATCTCCTCGGGGACGGCGGGCGGCTCCTGGCCCGCTCGGAGTGCGTCGTCGCTTCCGCAGGCGCTGGTCAGTGCCAGTACGCCGACCAGGGCGGCCGCGGACAGGGTGCGGTGGCCGGGCAGGGTCACGGGTCTGTCATTCCCCTTTGTCAGCGAGCGGCAACCCTGCGTCGATGCCAGGGTTCGTGCGTAAACGGAAAATGGCGGCGAGATGGCCGGATTCCGCATAGAAGATATCGCGACGTGCAGCGGTCGTCGTCGAGGGGATGGGGAGGGGCGCCGAAGCCCGGGCAGGCCCCGCCTCCACACGTCGCGGCGGTGGACGCCGCCTAGAGGGCCCGCCGCTCCTCGATTCGCGCGAGCACAGCGCGCAGCCCCAGGTCGTAGCCCACCGGTCCGCAGCCGGCGATGTAGCCCTGGCAGACCGGGGCCGTCACCGAGGTGTGCCGGAACGCCTCGCGCGCATAGACGTTGGAGATGTGCACCTCGACACAGGGCACGTCCACCGCCTCGATCGCGTCGCGCAGCGCGATGCTGTAGTGGGCGAAGGCGCCCGGGTTGTACACGACGCCGTCGAGCTCGCGCGCCCTGTGGACGTGTTCGACGAGTTCGCCCTCGTGGTTGCTCTGCGCACACTCCACTGCGGCCCCGAGTTCGGCGCCCAGGGTCTGGACATGCCGCTCGATCTCGGCCAGCGTCACCGACCCGTACTGCCGCGGGTCGCGGCTGCCCAGCAGGTTCAGGTTGGGCCCGTTCAGCAGGAGCACGCGGGGGCCGGTACTGGATTCGGCCATCGAAGAGGCGGCCCTTTCCTCGGATCGGCGGCGTTCGCGGACCCGTCGATCCTAGTCTGTGCGCCGGGCACGGCGGGACGGTGCCTCGCCGACCGCCCGTGCCCGGTGCCGCCGCCGCGGAGGCGAGGGCCCGCCGCGCCACCGCCGGACCGGGGTTCAACGCCGCGTGCGCAGGGCAGAGAACACTGCGATGGACCCGTACAGCCCGACCTCCACCTACCGGCTGCAGCTCGGGCCGGGACTCGCCTTGGAGCAGGCCGCCGAACTCGTCGACTACCTGGACCGGCTCGGCGCCGGCGCCGCCTACCTGTCGCCGATCCTCACCGCCGCGCCCGGATCCCGGCACGGCTACGACGTCGTCGACCCCTCGTCGGTAGCGGCGGCGCTGGGCGGCGACCCGGGCCGCCGCAAGCTGGTGGAGCGGCTGCACGAACGCGGCATGGGGGCGGTGGTCGACATCGTGCCCAACCACATGTCGGTCGCGGCACCGGCCGCCAACCCGTGGTGGTGGGAGGTTCTGCGCAGCGGCCGGGACTCCCCCTACGCCCGCTGCTTCGACGTCGACTGGTCGGGAGGCCCCCTCGAACTGCCCGTGCTCGCCGACGACGGCGACGGGGGAGCCGCCGCCCTGGAGCGCATCGGCGTCGCCGACGACTGCCTGACCTATGAGGACTTGCGCTTCCCGCTTGCGCCGGGCACCTACAGCCCCGGCGATCCCCTGGCCCGGGTGCACGAGCGCCAGCACTACCGGCTGGTGTCGTGGCGCCGCGGTCGCGAGCGCCTCGCCTACCGCCGCTTCTTCGACGTCACCGGCCTGGCCGCCGTCCGCGTGCAGGACCCCGACGTATTCGCCGCCGCCCACGCCGAGATCCTGCGTTGGGCCGAGCGCGGCGAGCTGGACGGCCTGCGGGTCGACCACCCCGACGGGCTCAGCGACCCGGGCGGCTATCTGCGCCGGCTGCGCGACGCCTTCGACGGCTGGATCGTCGCCGAGAAGATCCTCGAACCCGGCGAGGCGCTTCCGGCGTCCTGGCCGGTGGACGGCACCACCGGCTACGACGCGTTGCGCGAGGTCTGCGGACTGTTCGTGGACCCCGCCGGCGAGCGGCCCCTGACAGACCTGGCCGCGTCACTGGGCGCCCCCACCGACGTCGCCGCCGTGCAGGCCGAGTCCCGCCGGCTCGCGGCCCGCGAGCTGCTGGCGCCCGAGGTACGCAGGATCGCGGCGCTGATCGCCCCCGCGGGAAGCGAGCCGGCCGAGGCCGCCGTCGCCGAACTGCTCGCCTCCTTCGAGACCTACCGCAGCTACCTGCCCGAAGGCCGGGCCGTGTGGGACCGGGCCGTGGCCCGCGCCCGTGCCGCCCGCCCCGACCTCGCCGCGGTACTCGGCGGCGTCGACGATGCCGTCCGCGCCGACCCCGCCGGCGAGCTCGCCGTGCGCATCCAGCAGACCAGCGGCATGGTCATGGCCAAGGGCACCGAGGACACCGCCTTCTACCGCGCCACGCGGTTCGCGGCTCTCAACGAGGTCGGCGGCGACCCCGCCCGCTTCGGCGTGAGCCCGGAGGAGTTCCACGCCTGCTGCGCCCGCCGCGAGGCCGAGCGGCCCGCGACCATGACCGCGCTGTCCACCCACGACACCAAGCGCTCGGAGGACGTGCGGGCCCGCCTGGCGGCGCTCAGCGAGATCCCCGAGGAATTCTCCGCGGCGGTGCACCGCTGGCACACCGCCTGCGGGATCTCCGATCCGGCCCTGGACCTGCTCGCCTGGCAGACACTCGTGGGGACCTGGCCCATCAGTGCCGCCCGCCTGCGCGACTACCTGATCAAGGCCGCCCGCGAGCAGAAGGAGCGCACCGCGTGGATCGACGGCGACGGCGCCTTCGAGGACGAGGTCGCCGCCTGGCCCGAGCGCATGCTCTCCACCGAGGACCTGTGCGCCGACGTCGCCGCGTTCGTCGGCCGCGTGCGGCCCGCGGGATGGAGCAACTCCCTGGGGCAGAAGCTGCTGCAGCTGGCCGGGCCCGGCGTGCCCGATCTTTACCAGGGATCGGAGCTGTGGGACCTGTCCCTGGTCGATCCCGACAACCGCCGCCCCGTCGACTTCACCTGCCGCCGGACCCATCTGGAGCGCCTGGAGCGCGGGCGCCGGCCCGACGTCGACGCCACCGGCGAGGCCAAGCTGCACGTGGTCCGCACCGCGCTGCACGTGCGCCGCGACCGCGACCTGCGCGGCTACCTCCCGCTGGAGGCCGTGGGCCCGGCGGCGGACCACGCAGTCGCATTCGCCCGCGGCCCCCGGCGCGACGTGGTCGCCGTCGCCACCCGGCTGCCGCTGGGACTGGCCGCCGCGGGCGGGTGGGGCGACACGAGCGTCGCGCTTCCGGGCGGCCGGGGCACCTGGACCGACGCGCTCACCGGCCGGGTGCTGCTGCCCCAGCGCACCGACGGCTTCTGCGCCGCAGACCTGGCCACCGTGCTGGACCGCTACCCCGTCGCCCTGCTGGTGCGCGGCTGAACGCCGCCCGGCCGCCGCGGTGCGCCCGGGGACCGCCGACGGCCGCGCCGCCACGCCCGACGTTCTAAGCTGAAGGCCCATGGCCTCCACCGACGACGACAGTCCCGCTGTGCTCGACCGGCTGCGCATGCCCCGACCGGTGCTGCAGGCACTGGCCTGCCCCGTGTGCGGCGCCTCTCTCGCCCCCGCCGGAAACGCGCTGGCGTGCACCTCCGGCCACCGCTTCGACGTCGCCCGGGAGGGCTACGCCGGCCTGCTCACCGGCCACCGCACCGCGGGCACCGGCGACACCAAGGCCATGGTGGGCGCCCGACAGGAGTTCCAGGCCGCGGGGCATTACGCGCCCCTGGCCGCGCGGCTGGCCGAGCTCGCGGCGCCGCATCTGGCCGGCGGCGGCCTGGCGGCCGACGCCGGAGCCGGTACCGGCTACTACCTCGCCGCGGTACTGGAGCAGGCGCCCGACGCGTGGGGCCTGGCGCTGGACGTGTCCAAGTTCGCGCTGCGCCGCGCCGCCCGCGCCCACCCCCGCGCAGGCGCCGCCGCGTGCGACACCTGGCGCGGACTGCCGCTGCGCGCGGGTGCGGCGGAGGTGCTGCTGAACGTGTTCGCGCCGCGCCGGGCCGCCGAGTTCCGCCGCGTGCTCGCCGACGACGGCGCGCTCATCGTCGTCACCCCCACCGCACGCCACGTCCGGGAACTGGTCGCCGCGCTGGGTCTGGTCACCGTGGACGCCGACAAGCAGCAGCGGCTGGAGGGCGGCCTCGGCGCGCACTTCACCCGCGTCCGCAGCGAGGAGCTGGAGATCGAGCTGTCGCTGCGGCCCGCCGAGGCCGCCGCGCTGGTCGGCATGGGCCCCAGCGCCCACCACATGGAGACCGCGGAGATCACCGAGCGCGTCGCCGGCCTCGGCGATCCCGTGGCGGCACGCGCGTCCTTCGCCCTTACGGTCTACCGCCCGGCCTGACCCCCAGCGCAGGCCCCGCGCGTGAGGCGGCCCGGGCCCGGGTAGGACCCGCCGCGTGAGCGAGGACGGGGGACGGCGGTTCGGGGTCTGGGCGCCGGAGTGCACCAGGGTCGACCTGCGCATCGGGGACTGTGACCACGCCATGCACCGGGACGACGGCGGCTGGTGGCACGTAGTCGTCCCCGCGGCCCGCCACGGCGACGACTACGCCTTCGTCCTCGACGGCTCCGGCGAACCGCTGCCCGACCCCCGCTCGCTGCGCCAACCCCGGGGCGTGCACGGGCCCTCCCGCGTCTACGACCACGCCGCCTTCGCCTGGAGCGACGCCGACTGGCGCGGGCGTGCGCTGCCCGGCTGCGTCGTCTACGAGCTGCACATCGGCACCTTCACCCCCGAGGGCACCTTCGACGCGGCGATCGGGCGTCTGGACCACCTGGTGGACCTCGGCGCCGATCTGGTGCAGCTGATGCCCGTCAACGCCTTCGGCGGAACCGACCACGGCTGGGGCTACGACGGGGTCCTGTGGGGAGCGGTGCACGAGCCCTACGGCGGCCCCGACGGCCTCAAGCGCTTCGTCGACGCCTGCCACCGCCGCGGCCTGGGTGTCCTGCTCGACGTCGTCTACAACCACCTCGGCCCCGAAGGGGCCTACCTGCCGCGCTTCGGCCCCTACTTCAACGGCGACACCGCCTGGGGCCCCTCGCTCAACCTCGACGGCCCCGGCTCCGACGAGGTCCGCCGCTACGTGGCCGACAACGCCCTGGGCTGGCTGCGCGACTTCCACCTGGACGGTTTGCGCCTGGACGCCGTGCACGCGCTGCACGACTCCCGCGCCCGCCACCTGCTCACCGAGCTCTCGGCCGAGGTCGACGCGCTGGCCGCCGGCCTGCGCCGCCCGCTCTCGCTGATCGCCGAGTCCGACCGCAACGACCCTGCCACCGTCACCTCCCGCGAGGCCGGCGGCCACGGGCTCGCCGCGCAGTGGTGCGACGACCTCCACCACGCCCTGCACACCGCTCTCACCGGCGAGGGCCACGGTTACTACGCCGACTTCACCGCACCCGATGTGCTGGCGTGGACCCTGGCCCGCACCTTCCTCCACGACGGGTGCTACTCCGGCTTCCGCGGCCGCAGCCACGGTGCCCCCGTCGACCCCGCCCGCATCCCCGGCCACCGCTTCCTGGCCTACCTGCAAAACCACGACCAGGTCGGCAACCGCGCCGCCGGCGACCGGATGGCGGCCACCGCATCACCCGGCCTGCTGGCCTGCGGCGCCGCGCTGGTGTTCTGCTCGCCCTACACCCCCATGGTGTTCATGGGCGAGGAGTGGGCGGCTTCGACGCCGTGGCCGTTCTTCGCCTCCTTCACCGAACCCGGCCTGGTCGACGGTGTGCGCGCGGGCCGCCGCCGCGAGTTCGCCGCCCACGGCTGGGACGAGGCCGAGGTGTGCGACCCCGTCGACCCCCGCACCCGCGAACGCGCGGTGCTGCGCTGGGACGAGCGCGAGAGGCCGCCGCACCGGGAGACGCTGGAGACCTACCGCCGCCTGATCGCGCTGCGCCGGGACCGCCCCGAGCTCGCCGATCCCCGCCTGGACCGGTTCCGCGTCGACGCCGCGCCCGACGGGCGCGCCCTGGTGCTGCACCGCGGACGGCTGCGCGTGGCCTGCAACCTGCGCGCCGATGCGGCAGAGGTCGACCTGGACCTGCCCGCCGGCCGGGTGCTGCTGTCCTCGGCCGCCGCCGAGGCCGACGGCGTGCGCCTGCACCTGCCGGCGGAGTCCTTCGCCGTCGTGGAGGCCGCCGAGCCGATGCCGTGAGCCCGCGCGCCCGCAGGCGCGGCCGCGGCGGCGGGTATAGAGTGCCGGTCGGCACACCGCCGCGCTCGGCCGCGCGGGCCGGCGGCGGTTCGCCGACCGGCCGCAGGCACCGTGGAGGAACCCGCTCATGAGCCCCTCGATCGCCACCAACACCCGCGTCTCCCGCGAGGAGCTGCTCGACTTCGTCCGGCCCCGGCACCGGGCGGTGCTCATCACCCGCCGTGCCGGCGGCGATCCGCAGGCGTCGCCGGTCACCTGCGGGGTCGACGGCCAAGGGCGCATCGTCGTCTCGACCTACCCCGAGCGCGCCAAGACCCGCAACGCCGAGCGCGACGCCCGGGCGAGCGCGGTGGTGCTCTCCGAGGAGTTCGACGGACCCTGGGTCCAAGTCGACGGCAGCGCCGAGGTGCTTGAGGGCGAACAGGCCGTGGAGCCGCTCGTGGAGTACTTCCGGTCCATCTCCGGCGAGCACCCCGACTGGGACGAGTACCGCGACGCCATGCGCAAGCAGGGCAAGGCGCTGCTGCGCATCACGCCCGAGCGCTGGGGCCCCGTGGCCACCGGCGGCTTCCCGCCCCGCCTGGCCTGAGCCTCCGCCGGCCGTCTTTCCCCGACGGCGGTGCGGCGCCCGCGCCTCAGTCGACGATCATGACCTCCAGGGTGCGGGGGCCGTGTACGCCCTCGACCCTGTCGAGTTCGATGTCGCTGGTGGCCGAGGGGCCGCTGATCCAGGTCAGCGGGCGGCGGGGATCCAGGCGCGGCAGGGCCTGGGGCACCCCGGCGACGATCTGGTCGCCGCGCACGACGCACAGGTGGTAGTCGGGGATCAGCGTGAGCGCGCGCCGGCCCTGGGCCTCGCCCGCGTCCAGCACGATCGTTCCGGTCTCGGCGATCGCCGCAGCGCACCCGGTGACCACGCCGTCCATCCCGTCCAGTCCGGCGATGTCGAGGCCGCCGTCGCGTACCACCTCCACCTCGGTCGAGCCGAACCAGTCCGCGGGGGCGTCCGCGGGCGCGGCGACGCGGTGTGTGCCGCGCCGTGCCAGCGCCCGCGCGATGTCACCGGCCAGGCCCTCCGGCGACGTGCGGTGCACCAGCGCCTTGTAGTCCTCCAGCCGGTCGACCAGCAGCTCCGCGGCCTCGCCCCGGTCGTGGGCGGGGGAGTAGTCGCGCGGCACCGCCACGTCCTGGGGTGCCTCGTCGCGGGGAACATCGGCCAGGGCCGCGCGCACGCGCGCCAGGACCCGCTCTCGGGAGCCGCTCATCGCCGACCGCCTTCCTGTGCGTCCTCGTCGCCGCCGTCACCCGTGTGCTCCGGCGCCTCGGCTGCGCCCTCACGGCGCCACCAGGAGCGGAACGACTCCTCGGGGACCTCGGGGATGTCGCGGGTATCGGTCCAGGCCGAGGCCGGGCCGGGCATGCGCCGGGGCACCAGCGAGCGCGCCGCCGAGGCCGCGCGCTGGGCCGTGTCCAGCCGGTGCTCGCCGTTGAGCAGCCATCCCGCCGCGCCCATGGCCGCCTTCTCCGCGCGGTGCCCCGGCCGGGCGACGACCTCCTCGCGCAAGTGCACCAGCACCTCGGGGATGTCGATGGCCACCGGGCACACCTCGTAGCAGGCCCCGCACAGCGAGGACGCGTAGGGCAGCGACGCCTCGGTCTCCGACGCCGTCCCCCGCAACTGCGGTGTCAGGATCGCGCCGATCGGTCCCGGATAGACCGAGCCGTAGGCGTGGCCGCCGGTGCGCTCGTAGACCGGGCAGGTGTTCAGGCATGCCGAGCAGCGGATGCAGCGCAGCGCCTGGCGCCCGACCGTGTCGGCGAGGACGTCGGTGCGGCCGTTGTCCAGCAGCACCACGTGGAACTCCTGGGGGCCGTCGCCGGGGGTGACCCCGGTCCAGGTGGAGGTGTAGGGGTTCATCCGCTCGCCGGTGGAGGAGCGCGGCAGCAGCTGCAGGAACACCTCCAGGTCCGACCAGGTGGGCACGATCTTCTCGATGCCCACCACCGAGATCAGCGTCTGCGGCAGGGTCAGGCACATCCGCCCGTTGCCCTCCGACTCCAGTACCACCATCGAGCCGGTGTCGGCCACGGCGAAGTTGGCGCCCGAGATCGCCACCTTGGTGTTGAGGAACCGCTCGCGCAGGTGGACGCGGGCCGCCTCGGCCAGCGCGCGGGGGTCGTCGCTGAGCTCTTCGGGTGCGGGCACGCCCCAGGAGGCCATGCGGTCGCGGAAGATCTCGCGGATCTCGGCGCGGTTGCGGTGGATGGCCGGAACCAGGATGTGCGACGGCAGATCGTCGCTGAGCTGCACGATCAGCTCGGCCAGGTCGGTCTCGTAGGCGGTGATCCCGGCCTGGGCCAGCGCCTCGTTCAGTTCGATCTCCTGGGTGGCCATCGACTTGACCTTGACCACGTCCGACTCGCCGGTGGCCTGCACCAGGCCGGTGACGATCTCGTTGGCCTCATCGGCGTCGGCCGCCCAGTGCACCGTGCCCCCGGCGGCGGTGACGGCCTCCTCCAGCTGCTCCAGATAGGTGTCGAGGTGGCGCAGCGTGCGGTCCTTGATCGCCTTGCCCGCCTGGCGCAGGTCGGGCCAGTCGTCCAGCTCGGAGACCACGGCCTCGCGCTTGCCGCGGATGGTGCCGGTGGCCAGGCGCAGATTGTGGCGCATCTGGGAGTCTTCGACGGCGCTCTTGGCGGCCTCGGGGAAGGGCGGCATCCCCATGAACGTCGCGTGCCCGGCGGCGCGCTCGCCGGAGGAGGGTTGGGCGCCGGGGGCGCGGCCGGTGGAACGGTGGGGACTCATGGGGTGGCCGGCTCCTGTTCGGTCGAGGCGAGGATCTCGGCGAGGTGGAGGGTCTTCATCCCGGCGCGCTGACGCTGCAGGGTGCCGCCGATGTGCATCAGGCAGGAGTTGTCGACCGCGCACAGCACCTCGGCGCCGGTGGCGACGGCGTTGCGCGCCTTGTCCGATCCCATGGCGGCGGAGACGTCGGGGTTCTTCACGGCGAAGGTGCCGCCGAATCCGCAGCACTCCGTCGCGCCCTCCAACTCCCGCAGGTCGATGCCGCCGACGTTGCTCAGCAGCCGGTAAGGGCGGTCGCCCAACTTGAGCAGCCGCAAACCGTGGCAGGTGGGGTGGTAGGCGACCGTGTGCGGGAAGTAGGCGCCCACGTCGGTCACCCCCAGCACGTCGACCAGCAGCTCCGACAGGTCGTAGACGCGCGGGGCGAGGTCGGCGACGGCGCGGTCGAGGCGGCTGCCGGGCTCGCCCAGCCGCGGATAGTTGTCGCGCACCATGGCGGCGCACGAACCCGAGGGCGCCAGGACGACGTCGGCGTCGGCGAAGGTCTCGACGAAGCGCACCGCCAGCTTCTGCGCCTCGCGCCGATAGCCGCTGTTGTAGTGCATCTGGCCGCAGCACGTCTGCGACGGGGGAAAGACCACCTCGTGGCCGAGCCGGTGCAGCAGGCGCACGACCGCCTGGCCCGTCCGGGGGTACAGGGTGTCGTTCACGCAGGTGACGAACAACGCGATCCGCATGCGCTCCCTCGATTCCGGCTCCGGCCGCCGCGGTGCGGCCGCGAGCCCCGGGCCTTCGCCGGCCCCGCCGCTCCAGGATGGGTCCGCCCGCTCGGCGCGGCAACGGGCCGGGCCGAGGGGAGGCCGATCCGGATCGACCGGCGGTACCGCCAGTGGTCCGATTTCTTCTCAGCTGCAGTGTGGGCGCAATCTCCGGTTCCACCCGGAAAGCGGCGCGGTCCAGGGGTGTGTGGGTGTCCGAGCCGCCCGATTGGTCCGACCACTTCTACGCTGGGGCCGCCGAGGATGTCAAGATGGGAGGCGCACCGCACGGCCCCGCGGCCCCGCCCCGATCCACCACGGAAGGCAGGCATGGCGAGCACGCCCGACCACGCCGACGCGCCCGGCGACGGCGCCGCCCCCGCCGAACGCCTGCCGGTGACCCAGCGGGCCATCGACCACATCAAGGGGATGATCGCCGACGGGCTGCTGCAACCGGGAGACCGCCTGCCCACCGAACGCGACCTGGCCGCCGAGCTCGGCGCCTCGCGCAGCTCCATGCGCGAGGCCATCCGCGCGCTGACCACCCTGGGCGTGCTGGAAGCCCGCCACGGCGCAGGGGTCTACGTCACGCCGCTGCGTCCCGGCGACCTGCTGGAGACCTTCTCCGTGCTCGCCGAGATCTCCCAGGGCGAGACGCTCATCGAGGTGCTGCAGGTGCGCCGGATGCTGGAGCCCGCCGCGACCGCCCTGGCCGCGGCGCGCGCCGACGACGCCCAGCTGCGTCGGCTCGCGGGCATCCTGGAGCGCATCGGCACCGGGGAGAGCGAAGGCGAGACCGTCGCAGCCGACCTGTCCTTCCACCAGGCGATCGTGGAGATCACCGGGAACGCCACCCTGGTGGCCGTCAACGACGGGCTGTCCTCGCGCACGTTCAACGCCCGCGTCTGGCACGGCCACCGCGAGGCGGGGCTGAGCGCCCGCCTGCGTGAGGACCACGAGCGCATCTACCAGGCGCTGCACGACCGCGACCCCGACGCCGCCCGGGCCGCGGCCACCACGCACGTCATGGAGGTCGAACGCTGGCTCCGCGGCCACCTGGGATCGTCGCAGCGGGACTGAGCGGGCCCAGCCCCGCGGCGGTGGCCCTCAGCGGAGGCGGCACGCGGTACCCGCCGCCCCGCCGGGCGCTCTAGGATTCGGGGATGTCCACCGCACTCATCGGCGTGACGTTCCTGCTCGTCCTCCTCTTCGCGCTCCCCGTGAGCGTGCGGCTCCTTCGGAAGGGCTCCGGCACGGCGCCGCCCCCGCCGTCGCGGGCCGCGCTCAAGCCGGTGCCGCCCGAAGCGGCGGACGCGGCCCGGGCCCTCATCGCCCGGGGCAGGAGAATCCACGCGATCAAGGAGATCCGCCAGGCGACCGGCTACGGACTGCAGGAGGCCAAGGACGTCGCCGATGCCATCCACGCCGGCCTGCCGGTGCCGGAACCCCCGCAGCGCGGGCCGCGGGAAGGCCCGGCTGCGGAGCTCGCGGGACGGGTGCGCGAACTGCGCGACGGGGAGCGCACCGACGAGGCCGTCCGCCTCGTGGCCGAGCAGACGGGCATGACCGAGCACGAGGCCGCGCGCTTCGTCGCGGCTCTGGACTGATCCCGCGCAGGTCCCGCGCCGCCGCCCCGGCCCGCATCCGGCGGACCGCGGCGGCGGGCCCGGGAACGCGGCCTCATTCGCCTTCGCGTTGGACCTTCAGCCCCGCGAACGACTGGGAGACCGGCATCAACTCGATCGTGTTGACGTTGACGTGGGCGGGCTGCGCGACCACCCAGTGCACCGTCTCGGCGATGTCCTCGGGCCCCAGGGGCTCGGTGCCCTCGTAGACTTTCTGTGCGCGCCGGCGGTCGCCGCCGAAGCGCACCTCGGAGAACTCCGTGCCGCCGACCAGCCCGGGTTCGACGTCGGTGACCCGCACCCCGGTGCCGTGCAGGTCGGCCCGCAGGTTCAGGCTGAACTGGCGCACGAACGCCTTGGTGGCCCCGTACACGTTGCCGCCGGCGTAGGGGTAGTTGGCCGCCGTCGAACCGATGTTGACGACGTGACCGCGCCCGCGCTCGACCATGCCCGGCAGCAGGGCACGCGTGGCGTACATGACCCCCTTGCAGTTGGTGTCGACCATCTGGTCCCAGTCGTCCAGATCGGCCTCGGCCGCCCCCACCATGCCCTTGGCGAGTCCGGCGTTGTTGACCAGTACGTCCACCTCGGCGAACTCCTCGGGCAGGTCGGCGACGGCCTCGGCCACCGCCGACCTGTCGCGCACGTCGAGCTCCAGCGGGTGCACGTTGGCTCCCAGTTCCTCGGCCAGGCCGGCGAGCCGCTCGCCGCGCCGGGCGGCGGCGACCACGCGCACCCCCGAGCCCGCGAAGCGGCGCGCGATCTCGGCGCCGAAACCGGTGCTGGCCCCCGTCACGAATGCTGTAGAGATCTTCATGGCCACGAGACTAGCCACCCCGGTCCCGGCCCGGCGCGCCCCCGCCCGTCGCGGCGCACGGGCCCCCGGCCGTGCGGGACCGGGGTCAGAGGCCGATGCCCACGATGTCCTCCGGGCGCACCGGGGCGTGGGTGAGCCCCCGGCCCGTGGCGTCGCGCACGGCCGCGACGATCGCCGGCGTCGACGACAGCGTCGGCGGCTCGCCCGCACCGCGCAGCCCGTACGGCGCGTGGGGGTCGGCGTGCTCCAGCACCTCGATGCGCATCGGCGGGGTGTCCAGCACCGTGGGGATCAGGTAGTCGGTGAACGAGGGGTTGCGGATGACGCTGTCGGCGACCTGCACCTCCTCCATCAGTGCCAGCCCCAGCCCTTGGGCCGATCCGCCCTGGATCTGTCCCAGCAGCTGCTGGGGGTGCATGGCGCGGCCGACGTCCTGGACCGCGTCCAGGGCCACGACCTTGACCAGGCCCAGTTCCACGTCGACGTCGACCACGGCGCGGTGCACGCACATCCCGAACTGCACGTGGGAGTCGCCCTGGCCGGTGGTGGGGTCCAGCATGCGGGTCGGGCGGTGGCGGAAGACCCGCGTCTCCTCCACGGCCGCCTCGCCCAGCACATCGGCGAGCGGCGCCAGCACCCCGTGCCGAGCCGAGACCACGGTGCCGCCTTCCAGCGCCAGCCCGTCCTCGGGGTGGTCGGGCTCGACCAGGCCGCGCTCGCGCGCCAGCGCGAACAGCCGCGCGCGCACCGCCTCGCAGGCCGACTTCACCGCGCCCCCGGTCACATAGGACTGGCGCGAGGCCGAGGAGGAGCCCGCCGAACCCACCGACGTGTCGGCGGGGTGGATCGTCGCCCGGTCCACGCCCAGCTCGGTGCGGGCGATCTGGGCCTGCAGCGTCACCAGGCCCTGGCCGACCTCCGCCGCGGCCGTGTGCACCAGCACCGCGGGCTCGCCGCCGACGACCTCCAGGCGCACCCGCGCAGTGGAGTAGTCGTCGAAGGTCTCGGAGAAGCACAGGTTCTTCAGCCCCACCCCGTAGCCGATCCCGCGCACCACCCCCTCTCCGCGGCTCGTGCCCGCCACCCCGCCCGGCAGCGTGCGGGGATCGGCCGGGCCCTCCAGCTCGCCGCGCCCGGCCGGCAGCGGCATCGCCCGCGCCCTCTCCAGCATCTCGGCCATGGGCAGCGGCATGTCGATGCGCTGGCCGGTGGCGATGCGCGAGCCCTGGCCGACCGCGTTGCGCATGCGCAGCTCGACCGGGTGCAGATCCAGCTCGGCGGCCAGCCGGTCCATCTGCGACTCGTAGCCGAAGCAGGCCTGCACCGCGCCGAACCCGCGCATCGCGCCGCAGGGCGGGTTGGTGGTGTAGACCCCGTAGGCGTCGATCGACACGTGGGGGATCTCGTAGGGGCCCGCGCCCAGCGACGACGCCACACCCACGACCGCGCCCGTGGTCGAGGCGTAGGCACCGCCGTCCAGCACGATCTCCAGCACCGCGTACAGCAGGCGCCCCTCGGCGTCGGCGCCGTGCTCGAAGCGCATGGTGGCGGGGTGGCGGTGCACGTGGCCGAAGAACGACTCCTCGCGGTTGTAGACGAACTTGACGGGGCGGCCCGTGCGCAGCGCGAGCATGCACGCGTGGATCTGCATGGACAGGTCCTCGCGGGCGCCGAACGCGCCGCCCACCCCGGCCAGCGTCATCCGCACCCGGTCCTGGTCCAGCCCCAGGCACGGGGCGATCTGGTTCTGGTCCACGTGCAGCCACTGGGTGGCGATGTAGAGGTCGACGCCGCCGTCGGGCGCCGGCACCGCCAGTCCCGACTCCGGGCCCAGGAACGCCTGGTCCTGCATGCCCACCTCGTACTCGCCGGTCACCACGGCCGCGGCCTGCCCGCGCAGCTCCGCGACCTCGGCGCCGCCGGCGAACGCGCCGGTGCGCACCGGCTGGTGGCGGACGATGTTGGCGGCCGTGCCGTGCTCGGGGTGGGAACCGACGCGCTGCTCGTGCACCGGCGGGCAGTCGGGGTCGAAGGCGGCGCGGCGCGCGTCGGCGACAGGCTCCAGGACCTCGTAGTCGACCTGGACGCGCTCCAGGGCGCGGCGCGCGGTCTCGGGGTGGTCGGCGGCGGCGATCGCGACGGGTTCGCCCTTGTAGCGCACCTTGCCGAACGCCAGCACCGGCTGGTCGCGCGTCTCCAGCCCGTAGTGCTTCTCACCGGGCACGTCCTCGTGGGTGAGCACGGCGTGCACGCCGGGCACGGCCAGCGCGGCGGAGACGTCGACGGAGCGGATCCGCGCGTGGGGGTGCGGGCTGCGCAGCGTCATCCCCCACAGCATGTCCTCCATCCACATGTCGGAGGAGAAGGCGAACTCTCCGGCGGCCTTGAGCGTTCCGTCGGGGCGGCGGGGGCTTGCGCCCACACCGTCGCGGGCCCGGCTCGACAGCCCGATGCCGGTGTCCGCGCCGGAGTCGGCTCCGGCGCCCAGGCGGTCGCCCTGCATGCTCGGATCGGCGGTCATCGGCTCTGCTCCCGGTCGAGGATCCTGCGATGAGCGCGGCGGCCGGCCGCGGCCGCCGACTCGGCGGATACGGTGCGCAGCTCGCCGCGTTCCACGACGGCCGAACCGCCCACCATGAGGTGCTCCAAGGGCGCCTGCGGACCGAACACCAGCGCCACCACGGGGTCCTCGATCGCATCGTGGCCGAAGCCGTCCACCCGCCACAGGGCGATGTCGGCGAGCTTGCCGGCCTCCAGCGACCCCAGTTCGGCGGAGCGGCCCAGGCAGCGGGCCCCGCCCAGGGTGGCCATGTGCAGGGCCTGGCGGGCGGTGAGCGCTCGCGGTCCGCCGCGGGAGCGCGCCATCAGCACCGCCTGGCGCATCTCGCCGGCCAGCCCGCTCAGCTCACTGGATGCGGGACCGTCCACGCCCAGCCCCACCGCTGCGCCCGCGTCCAGCAGTTCGGGGGTGCGGCACACACCCGCGCCCAGGCGCGCGTTGGAGCTCGGGCAGTGCGCGACCCCCGTGCCGGCCGCCGCCACCCGGCGGATCGCCTCGTCGGACAGGTGCACCGCGTGCGCCAGCCACACGTCCTCGCCCAGCCAGCCCAGCTCCTCGGCGTAACCCACCGGTGTGGTGCCGAACTCGGCCCGGCACTGCTCCTCTTCATCGACGGTCTCGGCGAGGTGGGTGTGCAGCCGCACACCCTTGGCGCGGGCCAGCTCGGCCGAGGCCGCCATGAGCTCGCGGCTGACGGTGAACGGCGAGCACGGCGCCACGGCCACCCGCGTCATCGCGTCGAACGAGGGGTCGTGGTGGGCGTCGACGGCCGCCTCCGTCGCCGCGAGCGCGTCCTGCGTGGTCTCGGTGACGGCATCGGGCGGCAGCCCGCCCGCCGAGCGGCCCCGGTCCATCGAGCCGCGGGCCAGATCCAGCCGGATCCCCACCGCACGCGCCGCCTCCACCTCGGCGGCGGCCATGGCGGCGGGTTCGCGCGGGAACACGTAGTGGTGGTCCGAGCAGGTCGTGCAGCCCGACAGCGCCAGCCAGGCGGTACCGGCTGTGGCGGTCTCGGAGACCGTGCGCGCGTCCAGGCCGCTCCACAGCTCATAGGAGCCGGTCAGCCACTCGAACAGGGTGGCGTCGGCGAACATCCCCTGGGTGGCCCACTGGTACAGGTGGTTGTGGCTGTTGACCAGGCCGGGCGTCGCCAGGCAACCGCGCCCGTCGATGCGCCGCGCCCCGGGGGCGTCGGGCGCGGGACCGGCCGCCACACGGGTGATGATCCCGTCCTCGGCGGTGATGTGGCCCGAGGCGTACTCGGTGCCCTCGCCCACGGCGATGTGGGCGCCCTCGATGATCACGGTGCTCATCGCGCGCCTCCCGTTCCGTGCGCCTGCTCGCGCTCGGCGGCCGTGCGCACCGCTTCGAGGATCTTCTCGTAGCCGGTGCACCGGCACAGGTTGCCCGCCAGCGCCTCGCGGATCTCGGCGTCGCCGGGGGCGGGACCGCCGGCGCCCACGGTGCGCGCGATCAGGGAATCGGCCTGCACCACCAGGCCCGGCGTGCAGAATCCGCACTGCACCGCGCCGGTCTCGACGAAGGCCTCCTGCACGGTGCTCAGCCGCGACTCGCCTACCGCGCCCTCGCCGCCGGTCAGTCCTTCGACGGTGCCCACCCGCCGTCCCCGCGCCTGGCCGGCGGCCACCATGCAGGCGCACACCGTGACGCCGTCCAGGTAGACGGTGCAGGAGCCGCATTCGCCCTGCTCGCAGGCGTTCTTGCTGCCGGGCAGGCCCAGCCGCTCCCGCAGCACGTAGAGCAGGCTCTCGCCGGGCCACACGTCTTCAGCGGCCACGTCCTCGCCGTTCACTGTGAACTCGACCCGCATCAGCGGGCTCCCTTCCTGTAGTCCTCGGCGCACCAGTACCAGGCGCGGCGGGCCATCACCGACAGCGCGTGCCTGCGGTAGGAGGCGCTGCCGCGCACGTCGCCGATGGGCTCGGCGGCCGCGGCCACCAGCTCGGCGAAGTGCCGCGCCGCCGCCTGCGAAGGTTCGGCCCCGCCCTGCCAGTCGAACTCCGCGGCCAGGAACTCCTCGGCCTGCGGGCTGCGCAGCGGGCGCGGTCCGGCCGACCCGATCCCGGTGCCGGCCGTTCGGGTGGCCGCGTCCAGCACCAGGGAGAAGGAGGCCACGGCGATGACCATGGCGTTGCGTGTCCCGATCTTGCTGAACTGCTGCGGGCCCGCGGGCGCCGGCAGCAGCACCGCCGAGACCAGTTCGTCGTCCTCGCGGGCGCTGCGGCCCGGCCCCAGATAGAACGCGCGTGCGGGCACGCGCCGCACGCCGCGCACCGACGCCAACTCCACCAGGGCGCCTTGGGCCACCAGCGGCGGATGGCAGTCGCCCGCCGGGGAGGCGGTGCCCAGGTTCCCGCCGACGGAGCCGCGGTTGCGGATCTGCGGGGAGGCCACCGTGCGCGCCGCCCGCGCCAGCGCCGGGGCGCGCGCTGCGAGCCGCTCGACGATCTCGGTGTAGGGCACGCCCGCGCCCAGGCGCAGGTACGGACCCTCGGGCCCCCACTGCGCCAGCTCCCGGACCCGGCTCAGATCCAGCAGAGCGCCGGGCCGGCGCCGATCGAAGTTCAGCTCCACCATGACGTCGGTGCCGCCCATGATCGGCACGGCCTCGGGGGCGGAACTCTTGGCGGACAGCGCGTCCTCGAAGGTGGAGGGGCTCAGAAACTCCATCGGCGTTCCTCGTCGGGGGGTCGGTGTCCGTCGGGCGCGGCGTCGGACCGGCGCGGTGCGACCCTTGTGCAGCAGTAGACCGCTCGGCGCCGCCGGCGACCAGCACGTGATGGCATGAAGTACACGCGTGGCCACCTCGTGCTCTTCGTTGTTTCCTACAACCGCGAGAGTGGGTTACCGTGTCCGCCACGCGGATCCGGGGCGAGACCGCGGCGCGGGGTATACGGGAAGAAGCACGGGGAGCGCCGATGCGTATCAGCGATCTGGTCGCCGCCGCGCATCTGCGGCTGCGGTTCCTGACCGGCGCCGAGCACGCCGACCGGGAGATCGCCAGGGTCTACACCACCGACCTGCTCCACCCGCAGCGCTACCTCGGCGGCGGCGAGCTGGTGCTGAGCGGGCTGATGTGGCGCCGCGGCCCCGAGGACAGCGACACCTTCGTGCGCGGCCTTGCCGAGTCCGGCGCGGCGGGCCTGGGCGCGGGCGCGGCCCTGGGTGCGGCCCCCGCCGATCTGGTGGAGGCCTGCGAGCGCCACGCGCTGCCGCTGATCGAGGTGCCGGCCGAGACCTCCTTCGCCGCCGTCGCCGAGGAGGTGCAGCGGGAGCACACCGGAAGCCTGCTCGCCGGTATCGCCGAGACCCGCCTGCGCCACCGGCGCCTCATGGCCGACCTGGCCGCCGGCGCCGACTTCCCCGGCGTCTTCGCCACCGCCGCGGAGCAGGCGGAGGTGGCGTGCTGGGTCGTCTCCAGCACCGGCCGGGCCGTGGCCGGAGCCGGCGCCCAGCCGCCGCGCGCCGAGCGCGAGCGCATCGCCGAGCAGGCCCTGCGCCGGCCCCACCGCCACACCGCCGACCTGGCGGCGTCGGGCGGCCCCAGGCGCCGGGTGACCCTGGTTCCCGTGGGCACGCGCGAGTCCCACCCGCTGGTCGACTGGGTGCTGGCGGTCGAGGGCGAGAGCGGGCCCCGGCCCGAAGACGGCACCGACCCGGTGGAGGAACTGGCGGCTCTGGCCGGACTGGCGCGCAGCCTGGTCGAGCAGCGCGCCACCGCCGACGCCCGCCATGTCCACGGGCTGCCGCGGCTGCTGGCCGCCCAGCGCTTCGACGAAGCCGCCGCGCTGCTGCAGGTTGCGGGCTCGCCCGACGAGGAGGAGCGGGCCCGTGCCCGCCACGTCGTGGTCAGCGCGGCGCTGCTGCCCGAGCCCGCCGCCCCCGAACTGGCGAGGCGGGTGCTGGGCGAGCTGGTGGCCGGCCTGTCGGCGACCGCGGTGTCCGCCGACGGTCCGGCGATGGCCGTCGTGCCGGTCGGGGACGCCGCGGAACCGCCGACCCGCGACACCGAGCACGGCCAGGCCGCACAGGAGGCGCCGGGCGCCGACGCCGCAGCGGAGGCGCTGCGCGCCGAAGTCGCCCGCCGCGCGGGCGTATTGGAGGCGGGCCTGCGCGAGCACCGGCTGGCCGTCGGAGTCAGCGCTCCCGTCCCCGGAATCGCCGCTCTGCGGGGCGCCGCGATCGAGGCGGAGAACGCCCGCCGCCTGGCCCGGATGCGCGGCGGCCGCTCCCGCGTGGTCGCCGGAACCGAGCTCGACTCCCACGAACTGCTGCTGGCCTCGGTCCCGGAGGAGGTCCGCACTTCCTACCGCGACCGGCTGCTGGGCCCGTTGGTGGACTACGACCGCACCCACCGGTCGGAGCTGGTGGCCACCCTGGACCGGTTCCTCGCCTACTCGGGCTCCTGGCAGCGCTGCGCCACAGCGATGCACGTGCACGTCAACACCCTGCGCTACCGCATCGGCCGCGTCGAGGAGCTCACCGGCCGCGACCTGGCCAGTCTGGAGAGCCGGGTCGACTTCTACCTGGCGCTGAAGCTCCACCGCTAGAGCCGCGCCGTGTTCGGCCGAGCGCCACGCACCCGGGAGGCCACCGGGGACCACCGCGACCGGGCCCGGCGGCCGGCGTCGGACCGCCGCGTGTCACCGGCCTGGACTACGGTCGCCGCATGAGCCGATACGACCTGGCGGCGGGCGGGCCGCTACGCGGGGCCGACCTCGCCGATCGGGACCTGCGCGCGGAGCTGCACCGCGAGCCCGGTGCGCCGCGGGTGTTCGCCGATTGCGACCTGACCCGCGCCGACCTGCGCGAGGCCCACCTCGTCGACGCCGTCTTCACCGACTGCCGCATGGACGGCGCACTGCTGGACGAAGCCGCCTTGGACGGTGCCCGCTTCGCGGGCGGGACCGCGCCGGGCGCGCGCTTCACCGGGGCCGAGTGCATCGGCACCGCCTTCGAACGCACCGACCTGGCCAACACCGAGTGGGACCGCGCCGTGCTCACCGAAGCCGTCTTCACCGCGTGCCGGATGACCGGCGCAGGGATGAACGGCCTGCGGGGCATCGGCTACTCCTTCCCCCGCTGCAACCTGATGCTGGCGCGGCTGAAGGGCGCCGTGCTGCGCGGCGAGGAGTTCACCGGGGTGCGTCTGGACGAGGCCGACCTGTCGAAGGCCGACCTGCGGGACACGGTCTGGCAGCAGAGCCGCCTGCGCGGCGCCGAGTTGACCGGGGCCGACTTCCGCGGCGCCGATCTGCGCGGGGCCGACCTCGGCGAGATCGACCTGGCCGACGCCGGAGTGCTGCGCGGAGCCACGGTCTCGCCGCAGCAGGCGGACATGCTGCTGGCGGGTCTGGGCATCCAGGTCCTGGCCGGCGGCTCGGAGCAGGACGGCGCCCCCACCGGCTGAGGTCCTGCGGCGGATCCGCCGCAAGGGGCGCGGACACACGTCGGCCGGCGGCCCGGTGAGCCTCGGGCCGCCGGCCGGTACGGATGCCGTGCGGTGCCGCGGGGCGGTGCCTGCCGGCCCCGCCCGCCTTCGTTTACCTCGTGTGCCCCCGCACCGCCGTCAGCGCGAAGACGCCCGTCGCCGCCAGTCCGGTGACCAGCATGACCAGAACCATGCTCGTCATCGTCGTCCCGCCGTGCAGCCCGGCGGTGGAGGCGAGGCTGCCGCCGATGGCGAACTGCAGGGTGCCCAGCAGCGCCGAGGCGCTGCCGGCCGAGGAGGACGGCTGGCTGACGATCGCCAGCGTCGTGGCGTTGGGCGAGATCAGGCCGGTGCAGAACATCATCACGAACAGCACAGCCGTCACCGTGACCAGGTCGGTCTGGCCGTACATGTGCAGCACCAGCAGCAGCCCCACCGAGGCCACTGCGCCCACCAGGCCGATGAGCAGGCGCCGGGTGGTGTGCATCTTGCCGATTAGCGCGGCGTTGACCTGGTTGCCCAGGATCATGCCGAGCGTGTTGATCCCGAAGATCAGGCTGAACTGCTGCGGCGTCGCCCCGAACTCCTCCTGGGAGACGAAGGAGAACGCCGAGATGTAGGTGAAGGTCATGGCGAAGCTCAGCGCCATGGTCAGTGCGGCGCCGATGAAGCGCGGGTCGACCACCAGGCGCAGGAAGTGCCGCATCATCTGCTTGGGGTCCTGGCGGACGCGGTCCTGGACCGGCAGGCTCTCGGGCAGGCCGAAGTAGACCAGCGCGAAGCCGGCCGCGCCCGCCGCGCCCAGCACGGCGAAGATCAGCTGCCAGGGGCCGATGAGCAGCAGCTGCCCGCCCAGCAGCGGACCGAGCATCGGTGCCAGACCGACCAGCAGCACCAGCCGGGAGAAGAACTTGGCGGCGGAGTCGCCGTCGAAGGTGTCGCGCACGACGGCGCGCGAGACGACCATTCCGGCCGCGGCGGCCAGTCCCTGGACGAAGCGCACCGCGGTGAACACCTCGGCCGTCTGCACGACCATGCACAGCAGCGAGGTGGCGGCGAAGACCGCGATCCCCACCAGCAGCGGCTTGCGGCGGCCCAGCTGGTCGCTGAGCGGGCCGATGATCAGCTGGCCCAGCGCCAGGCCGACCATGACCGCGGTCAGCGTGAGCTGGATCTGGGATTCGGGGGCGTTGAGGTCGGCCGCGATCTGCGGGAACGCGGGCAGGTACAGGTCGGTGGCCAGGGAGCTCGTCGCCGAGAGGACTCCCAGGATGAACACGAGCAGGGCGACCGACCGGCGCGGGCGGTCGACGCGGCGGCTCGGCGCCTGCGGTGCGGCGTTGCTCCGAAGACGAGGGCGCACAGCGGTAAGGCTCACTAAGACTCCAGCAGGCATGACGAAGGGGACACCAGAAAGGGCAGGTGTCGGCGGGCGGCACCGTGAAGCCGCGGGAGGGCCGGTGCTCGAACTCGAAAGGACGGTCCCGTAGCGGGACGCCGCGTCCTCGCCGGGGGCACCCAAGCCCCCATCGCGGGACACCGAGCGCTGCAACACGGCCGGCCCTTTGCGAAATCCCCATATGCCGTTGATCTTCGCGTGATGTGAATTACGGTGCTGGAACCCCGTGTGAACGGCGGTTTCGGGTCATGTGAGCGCGCCCACCGGGCCCTCGGCGACCTTGCGAATCTTTGGCGATCCGCGTGCATGATCCGGAGGCTGACGGTTAGCCGACCCCCTACACGCAAAGGGAAGAGTCGAGGGCCTCTTCCGCGTGCGGGTGTCCGTCCTTGAACGGCGGGCATCCGGATCGCCCGGGAAGCGAGTACGCGCCACGCGGAAACCGTTCCCGGGTCGGGCGCACTGCGGTCTTCGGGGGGAGCCGCAGGCGCCGACGGGGAGCGCGGTACAGCGCTCCCGTCCCGGTGGGCCGCGTGTCCGCCCACCGGGCCCGTCCCAGGGGCGGGAACAGGACCGGGGCCGGTGCCGTCCGTCCCGAGCACCGGCGCCGTGCCCCGGGTCCGCGCAGGGGGTGGGACCGGGGTGCGGGGCCGCCGTGCCGATATCGGCGCCGCGCCCCGGTCCGTCTATAAGCGGGGCGGGCTCTCCAGCCGCCAGGAGCGCCCGCCCGCCGAACCGACACGCCGGC
>NZ_JROO01000057.1 GCF_000826685.1 Streptomonospora alba | reverse complement strand
GCCTGGTTGTACTTCTCGGCGAGATTCGCGTGCTCCTCTTCCAGCTTCTGGATCTTCTCCTGCACCTCGTCGACGGTCGGTTCGGCGACCGCCGCACTGGAGGAGAGGATCAGAGCGCCTGCGGCGACGAGGCCGACCGTCGCGAGATGACGGAAGTACGAGCCGCGCTCATGGCGTTCGTCGATGATGGTGCACACCTTTCTGCCAGGGGGCCGCCTGCCGGAAGACCCTGATCCGGGAGGACGCCGCAGGCCGCGGAAACGCAGCCGTGCGGCTGTCGGACGGTGGCGCCCGGGGGAAGCTGCGTGCGGCACGCCGGGGGGGGCGCGGCCGCGGGGGTCCGGCTCCGCGGGCCGAGCGGTGGGGGAGCTCGGGCGGAGTTCGGCAGGAGCCGACCCCTGCCATCCTCGTGATGGCACGTACAGACGACCGGACTCGGCGGAAGACTAGTGCATCGCCAACACCGCACTCAACCGTTTCGTTACGGATTCCACCCGTTTGTGGGTTGTCCGCAATAGTCCGCGACAGAACGCCTGCATCACCGCGAGCGACGGGACGGCGTCGGTCGGAGCTGCTGACGTGGGGCGGCGGTCGGCGACGAGGGTGGTCTGCGCGGTCGTCGGGCGCCCTTCCCGCGCCGGCAGCACCGGCGTCCGCCGCTGTCGCCTCCCCGTCGGGTGCGCAACCCCACGCCGGCCGACACCGGTCGACGCGGACCTGAGCCGTCCGCCGCCGTCGTCGCCACCGCCGCATGAGGGCCTACATTCGGACTGTGAGCCTGCGATCGAGGGAGGCGTGTGCTGATTCTGCGTTCCGTGCTGCTGTTCGCCCTGGCCGCTGTGTTCGAGATCGGCGGGGCCTGGCTGGTGTGGCAGGGGGTGCGCGAACACCGGGGCCTGGTCTGGATCGGGGCCGGGGTGATCGCTCTGGGCCTGTACGGATTCGTCGCCACGCTGCAGCCCGACGCCCACTTCGGGCGGATCCTGGCCGCCTACGGCGGGGTGTTCGTCGCCGGGTCGCTGGCCTGGGGGATGGCCGTCGACGGGTTCCGTCCCGACCGCTTCGACATCGCCGGCGCGCTGATCTGCCTGATCGGCGTCGCCGTGATCATGTACGCGCCGCGCGGCGGCTGAGGACGCCGACCGCCGCCGGGGAACGGCGAAGGGGCGAGCGGTGCGATTGACGCCCTGACCCGGACGTGGTGATATCGAAACATGCTGATGTCACAGGAGGACTCCGTCGCCGAGACCGCCGTCGGCCTGTTCGGAGATCCGCTGCGGGCGCGGATCGTGCGCCTGCTCGCCACAGAGCAGATGTGCACCTGCCACCTGATCGAGCACACCGGCGCCCGGCAGACGACCGTCAGCCACCATCTGCGCCTGCTGCGCCAGGCCGGGCTCGTGGAGACCGAGCCCCGCGGGCGCTACACCTATTACCGGCTGCACCCCGAGGCGATCGCCGAGACCGCCGACGGTCTGCGCGACCTCGCCGACCAGGCCGCCGACGCCCGCGGGCGCTACCGGCCGTGCTGAACCCGGCGCGGGCGCACCGTCACTTCTTGGCGGGCACGCCCAGCTCCTCCAGCAGGCCTTCGATCCTGCGGCGGAGCTCGTCGCGGACCGGCCGCACCCGCTCCAGCGGCTGACCGGCCGGATCGTCCAACTCCCAGTCGAGGTAGCGCTTGCCGGGGAAGACAGGGCAGGTGTCGCCGCACCCCATGGTGATGACGACGTCGCTGGCGTCCACGGCGTCCCACGTCAGGGTCTTGGGCTGCTCGCCGGTGATGTCGATGCCCAATTCGGCCATGGCCTCGACCGCGACCGGGTTGATCGACCCGGCGGGCTGGGACCCGGCGGAGCGGACCTCGACCCGGTCTTCTGCGAGGTGGGTGAGGAGTCCGGCCGCCATCTGGGAGCGGCCGGCGTTGTGGACGCAGACGAAGAGCACACTCGGTTTGTCCGGCACGGGCCTGGCCTTCCTGTACGACCGTCGACGGCGCGGGCACCGGTCGAGGCGGCGCCGCAAGCACCAACTTATCAGCTCGTGTTGATATAAAAGAGTTTCGATATATGGTGGCCCTCGGAACTTTCTCGCATACCCCAGGGGGACACCGCCATGGCCTCACCCGGCACAGACGCCGCGGCCGCCGCTACGGCCGGGCCGCCGAGGCTGTCGACGCTCGACCGCTTCCTTCCGGTGTGGATCGGCCTCGCCATGGCCGCCGGCCTCATGCTGGGGCGCTGGGTGCCGGGACTGCAGGCGGCACTGGATGCGGTCCAGGCCGGCGGCATCTCCGTGCCGATCGCCATCGGCCTGCTGGTCATGATGTATCCGGTACTGGCCAAGGTGCGCTACGACCGGCTGGACTCCGTCACCCGAGACACGCGTCTGCTGGTGTCCTCGCTGGTGCTCAACTGGCTGGTGGGGCCGGCGGTGATGTTCGCCCTGGCCTGGATCTTCCTGGCCGATCTGCCGGAGTTCCGCACCGGGCTGATCATCGTCGGACTGGCCCGCTGCATCGCCATGGTGATCATCTGGAACGACCTGGCCTGCGGCGACCGCGAGGCCGCGGCCGTCCTGGTCGCCCTCAACTCGGTGTTCCAGGTGCTGGCCTTCGGCCTGCTCGGCTGGTTCTACCTGGACCTCCTGCCGGGATGGATGGGCCTGGACACCAGCGGCATCGACGCCTCCGCGTGGGAGATCGCCGCGATGGTGGTGGTCTTCCTCGGCATCCCGCTGGTCGCCGGCTACCTCACCCGCGCCTTCGGCGAACGCGCCAAGGGCCGGACGTGGTACGAGGAGCGCTTCCTGCCCCGCATCGGCCCGCTGGCCCTCTACGGCCTGCTGTTCACCATCGTCATGCTGTTCGCCCTGCAGGGCGAGGCCATCACCTCCAGCCCTGTGGACGTCGCACGCATCGCCGTGCCCCTGCTCGTCTACTTCGTGCTGATGTGGGGGTTGTCCATGCTGCTGGGCCGGGCCATCCGCCTGTCCTACGAGCGTTCGACCACCCTGGCCTTCACCGCCTCCGGCAACAACTTCGAGCTGGCCATCGCCGTGGCCGTCGGGGTCTTCGGTGTCACCTCCGGCCAGGCGCTCGCAGGCGTGGTCGGCCCCCTCATCGAGGTGCCCGTCCTGGTGGGACTGGTCTACGTCTCCCTGTGGGCCCGGCGGTTCTTCGCCTCGCCCAGCGCGGCGGTTCCCGACCGCCGGTGAACACGCCCGATCACGGTCCCGGCGATCGGTGGGCGCAGCCGGCTTTCGACCACTGAGCCGACCGGCGCTCGAACGCGGATCCGAGCGCCGCCGGGAATCAGCGCGTCGCGGGCGACGCCGACGGCGCAGGCGGCAGGCGTGCAGCCGCGTATCCCATCAGCAGCAGAACTTCAGGTACGTCTGCAGGTCGTCGAGGGCTTCCATGGTTCTGTCGCGATCGGAGCGGTAGAGCACGATCTTGCCCTCGCGGCGGGACGTCAGGATCCCGCCCCTACGCAGCAGGGCGAGTTGCTGGGACGCGGTGGACTGGCCGATGCCGATCCGCTCGGCGACCTCCCCGACCGACAACTCCGCCCCCTGGGCGAACAGCAGCATGATGCGCTGGCGGGTCGGACTCGCCAGCGCCTTGAGGAAGTCGTGGGTGCCCTCGCTCAGTTCGGCGGAGGCCCCTCCCCCGCACGCCGCCTCGGATTCCAGGCCCTCGCACGCCTGCACGCCCGCCACCTCGCTCATGGCCCCATGGTCCCACATCGTCATATCGTCATTTCACGATTTTACGATACGGTCAGGTCATGAGTACACCCGACGACACCGTGATCATCGTCGGCGGCGGCCAATCCGGGCTGACCGCCGCCCGAGCGGCGCGCGACGCCGACCTGCGCCCTCTCGTCCTGGAGGCGGGAGAGCGCCCGGTCGGGTCCTGGCCGCACTACTACGACAGCCTCACCGTGTTCTCCCCCGCCCGCCACAGCGCGATGCCCGGCGCCCCTTTCCCCGGCGCCCCCGACCGCTACCCGCACCGCGACGAGGTCGCCGCCTACCTGGAGCGCTACGCCGCACAGCTCGACGTGGAGATCCGCACGGGCACCCGGGTGGAGGCGGTCGAAGCCGACGGCGCCGGGTTCGCCGTGCACACCGCCGACGGCCGGACCCTGAGCGCCGCCGGCCTCATCGCGGCCGGCGGCTCCTTCGCCAACCCCCACCTGCCCGTACTGCCCGGGCAGGAGGACTTCCCCGGCGACCTCCTGCACGTGGCCGACTACCGCAAACCCGAGCCTTACGCCGGCAAGCGCGTCGTCGTGGTCGGCGGCGGCAACTCCGCGGTCCAAGTCGGCTACGAGCTGTCCCGGACCGCGTCGGTGACTCTGGCCACCCGCGCCCCGATCCGGTTCCTCCACCAGCTCCACAACGGCCGGGACCTGCACGACTGGCTGGTCGACACCGGCTTCGACCGCCTCCCGCCCGAGTGGCTGGTCCACTACGTGGGAGGCACACCGGTCATGGAGACCGGCGATTACGGGAACGCCTTGGACTCGGGCCGGATGGACCGGCGGGAGATGTTCACCGCCTTCGACGGCGACCACGTGGTCTGGGCCGACGGCCGGCGCGAACCCGTCGACACCGTGCTGTTCGCCACCGGCTACCGGCCCGCCCTCGGCTACCTGCGCCCGCTGGGCGCGCTCGACCCCGACGGCGCGCCCCTGCACACCGGCGGCGTCTCGGCCACGCACCCCGGGCTGGTCTATGCGGGCCTGGAGTTCCAGCGCTCCTTCTCCTCCAACACGCTGCGCGGCGTCCACCGCGACGCCGAACACGTCGTCGCGCCGCTGGCCGCCCACGTGCGCAAGGCCCCGGCCGCGGCCGGACTCTGACCGGAACCCGGCCGCGGCCGCCCGGGCGGCTGCGGCCGGGCGGCCGCCGCGCTCCCTACGAATCCGGAGCGCCGGGCACGGCTTCCTGCCCTCGGATCACTGCGGAACGGAGGAGGCCGGGCGCGCGAGTTCGACCGGCTGCGGGGCCGGACCGCAGCAGCCGCCTTCGGCCGCCGCCTCCTCCTCGGGCGCCTCCGCGAGTCCCGAGCCCTGGCACACGCCGGTTTCGGGCAGCGTCAGCTCCACTCGCGCGGCCGACTCGTGGTCCCCGGCGATCGCGGCGGCGATGCTGCGGACCTGTTCGAAACCGGTCAGCGCGAGGAACGTCGGCGCGCGGCCGTAGGACTTCATCCCCACGAGGTAGAAACCGGGCTCGGGGTGGGACAGTTCCGCGGCGCCGTGCGGGTAGACGGTGCCGCAGGAGTGCACGTTCGGATCGATCAGCGGGGCCAGTTCCACCGGCGCCTCCAGCGTGGCGTCCAGTCCCAGGCGGATCTCCGTAAGCCACGACAGGTCGGGCCGGAAGCCGGTCAGTGCGACGATCTCGTCCACGGGGCCGAGTGCCCTGCCGTTCTGGTCGAGGAGCGTGACCTCGTCGCCGTCCGTGCGGACCTCCGCGGTGCGGAACCCGGTGACCACCTCGATGCGCCCTGACTCGACCGCTGCACGGGCGCGCCGGCCCAGCGCGCCGCGGGCGGCGAGTCGGTCGTCGGCTCCGCCGCCGAAGGCGTCGCCCACGTCTCCGCGGCGCAGCACCCACACCGCGCGGGTGCCCGGCGCCTCTTCGGCGAGCCCGGCGAGCGCGACCAGCGTCGTCAGGGCGGAATGGCCGCTCCCCACCACGGCGGTGCGCCGTCCGGCGTAGCGGGAGCGCACCTCGGCGCTGCCCGTATCCGGGATACGGAACTCGATCCGCTCGGCGGCGGCGCTCTCGCCGAGGGCGGGCAGGCCGTCGCCGCCCAGCGGGTTGGGCGCGCCCCACGTACCCGAGGCGTCGACCACCGCGCGGGCGAGCATCCGCTCCTCACCGCCGGATGTGCGCACCCGCACGGTGAAGGGCTCCTCGGCGCGCCCGGCGTCGACCACCCGGTCACGGCCGCGGCGGCTCACCCCGACGACCTCCGCACCGAAGCGCACCCGCTCTCCCAAAGCGGCGGCCAGCGGCTCCAGGTAGAGGTCGGCCCACTCGGATCCGGTCGGGTAGGCGTCGTCGGGGGGACGCCGCCATCCGCCTGCGGCCAGCAGCTTCTCGGCGGCCGGGGCGACCAGGTCGCGCCAGGAGGAGAACAGGCGCACGTGGCCCCACGCCCGCACCGCCGCCCCCGCCGCGTCCGCCTTCTCCAACACGCATACGGGCACTCCCCGGGAGTGCAGCTCAGCCGCCGCCGCGAGTCCCGCGGGGCCGGATCCCACCACCACGACCGGATGTCCTTCAGCCATGACCCACCTTCCATCGATTGCTGTCGATCTAATGTGGAATTTATCGATCCGGATCAATGAAAGCAACCATAGATCATGGTCGATAATGGGGGGATGACCGCTCCGATCTCCTCGCCCCCGCTGCCGACGCTTCCCGCCTCCGACGCCGAGACCTACGCCGCCTGGTTCGCCTGCCTGGCCGAGCCGGCCAGGGTGCGCCTGCTGCACACCATCGCCTCGGCTCCGGCGGCGGCGACGGTCGGAGGGCTCGCCGAAGCGCTGGGCCTGCGCCAGCCCACCGTCTCCCATCACCTGCGCAAGCTCGCCGAGGTCGGCTTCGTCACGCTCACCAAGGCGGGCACCTCGACCCGCGTCATGATCAATCCCGCCTGCTGCACGGGCCTGCCGCATGCGGCCGACGCCGTGATGGGCCTGCTCGACTCGCGGCCCTGCTGCCCGGTCGACCTGCCCGGCGACGTGTCGGTGCGCGCCATGGAACCCGGCGACTTCGACGCGGTGCGCCGGATCTACGCCGAAGGCATCGCCACAGGCGACGCCACCTTCGAGACCGAGGTCCCCTCCGCCGACGACCTCGACGACACATGGCTCGCCGACCACCGGTGGATCGCCGAGGCCGACGGTGAGGACGGACCGGTCGGCTGGGCGGCCGCCACCCCCGTCTCCAGCCGGCAGGTCTATGCCGGGGTGGCCGAGACCTCGGTCTACGTCGCCGAATCCGCGCGCGGCCGCGGCGTCGGAAAGGCCCTGATCCACAAGCAGGTCACCGCCGCCGACGCCGACGGCCTGTGGACCCTGCAGACCGCGATCTTCCCTGAGAACAAGCCCAGTCTGGCCCTGCACCGCAGCGCCGGCTTCCGCACCCTGGGCGTACGCGAACGCATCGCACAGCACCACGGCGTCTGGCGCGACACCGTCATGCTGGAACGCCGCCGCGACGACGCCGGCTGCGCACCCGCACCTCCTCTCGCTGAATGAGAAGGCCCCTGTCCCGAGCGCGGCGTCCGGCGCATTCTCGGGGCAGGTCCTTCGAGCTTGAGGAGTGAGGATGGCAGTGGCACCGCGGACCCGGGCTCCGGGACGCTCGGAACGCCCGGCCGCACTCGCGCACGGGAGCACCGGCAGCCGGATGCGGGTCGCCGACAAGGCCTTCGCGGCCGATGGGGTGGCCGTGCTGCGACTGGAGCACCCCGACCTGCGGCGGCTGGCCGACTGGGCGCCCGGGGCGCACATCGACCTGACCCTGCCCAACGGGACGACCCGGCAGTACTCGCTGTGCGGGGACCGGTGGGACGCCTACTCCTACCGCATCGGCGTGCTGCGCGAACCCGACGGCAGCGGCGGTTCGGCGTTCGTCCACGACGACCTGCGCGAAGGCGGCCTCGTCTCCGTCGGCGGCCCGCGCAACAACTTCCCGCTCGTGGACCGACCCCGACGCCTTCGACCTGTCCCGCGATCCGTCGGGCCACGTGGGCTTCGGCATGGGCATCCACCAGTGCGTCGGCCAGCACGTGGCGCGACTGGAGGCCGAGGCCGTGCTGAACGCCCTCGTGCAGCGGGTCGAGCGCTTCGAGATCGCCGGAAGCGTCCGGACCCACCCCAACGTCACGCTGCGCGCCCTGGAGTCCCTGCCGCTGCGCGCACACCGATACCACGGTTGATCTTGTACCTACGGTCACTGGAAAACACTTTCCGTGACAGTGGGTACAAGATCAACGAGGGTGGGGGCGGGGGCGTGGAGGCCCGGCTACGCCGAGAACCGCCGGACCGGATCCCGGTTCCCCCAGGCACACGACGATGCGGTGCCGGACCCCGTCCTGGTCCGGCACCGCAGTTCCTCCGACCGGCCCCCTCGAACGGTCGGCGGTACCGAGCCGGGGAATGAGCTGCGGGCCCACGATCCTCCCCGAGCGCCTTCCGAACCCTCCCGCACCGGGACGGCGCCCCGAACCTTCCGCTTGCTCGCTCATCGTTCCTCGACCAGCGCAGCTGACAGTAGGCGGACGGCGCCGACGGGGCAATGCGCACGGTGCCCAACCGCCGGGCGGCGACTGATCACGATGCACGGTCGGTGATGCGCAGCGCATGGACCAGGTCGTGGGTCCCAGGGCCTAGGGCCAGCAGATCCCTGTTCAAGAGCCGCTCGGCCGTGCGCAGATGCGAGCGGACCGTGGTGCGGCTCACGTCGAGGTTGCGCGCCGCGCGCTGGGCGTCGGTACCGGCGTCGACCCAGGCGCGCAGGGTCGGGAGCAGGTGGCGGTGGGCGTGGTTCTCCACGGGCTTGAGGAACGTCCGGGCCCAGGTGGCGGCTTCCTCGGTGGACAGCAGGGCGTCCAGGGACCGCTCCGGTAGGCGGCCCGCGTCGTCGCCGACCGGCGGGAGGCCGGTGACGGCCAGGGCCAGAGCGAGTTCGGCGCGGACGCGGACGTCGTGGAGGTCCAGGTCGAGAGCGTCCTCGACGCGCCGCAGGTGGGCGGTGACGGTGTTGCGGCTGATACCCAGCAGGCGGGCGACACCCAATCGGGGGAAGGTCAGGGCCAGGCGGGTGATGTCGACGGTGAGGCGGGGCAGCGTGTCGATCGGCGCCAGCACGCTGCGCGCCCAGGCGTCGGCCTGCCCGCGGGGCAGCAGGCGGGCCAGCGGTGCGTGACCGTGGTACGGGGCGGTGCGGCCGGTCGTGTGGCGGGCTGCGGCCAGCGCGTGGCGGGCCTGCTCGTAGGCCTCCGCCGTGGCCTGGAGCGGCTGGGGCTCGCTGACTCCCAGGGCGTAGTGCGGGTTCTCCTGCACCAGCGAACGCAGGACGGCGCCCAGGCCGCCGCCCTCGTGGGGGTCGTCGTCGGGAACGAGGCAGATCAGGTGGGGTTCGTAGACGGGGCAGCGCACCATCAGGCTGCGGCCGTGGTAACCCGAGCCGTCCTGGTAGGTCTGGGCGATGCTGTCGCGCTCCGGAGACGGGCAGTACAGCAGGTGGAGCCGGACGCGCTCGGCGTTCAGCAACGGGGGGACGTCCCCGACCGTCATCCTGCGCGCCAGCGTCACGTCGCCCGACATCAGGGCCATGAAGATCCCGGCGCGCAGCCGGTCCGCCGCGTGCTGGTAGCGGTCGGCGAGCTCGTCGGCGTGGCGGACGCGCCGCAGCGCGTCGACGACGGTTCCGGTGTGGGACGCCAGTGTGATCGCCTCCCGCGTCAGCGGCGACCGGGCCGCCACCACCAGGACCGACCGCGGCGCCTCCCGCCTGAGCAGTTCGCACCGCACGTGCATGGCGCCCACCTGTGTGGCGGCCGCGGCGACCTGTCCGCGGAGCAGCTGCGTAAGCACCGGGCCGAGGGCCGCGAGCACGTCCCCGGTGATCCCGGAGGTGGCCACCTCCGCCCGCCCCTCGCCGTTCACCAGGGCGATGTCGGTGCCGGTCTCCTGCCGCAGGCGGTCGGCGAGCCGCCGCGGCTCCGGTTCGGCGTCCTGGGACGTGCTGGGTCTGAGATGACGCAGCAGGTCGTCGAGGATCGGGGATGTCGACACGGCACACTCCAACCCGTCGGCCCGCCCGGCCCCATCCACGATACGCGGGCGCCCTACCGGGTTCCGTCGGCAGACTCGGGAGTGAATGGTACTGAATCCGCCAGAACACGAAGAATGCCATCGATAGCGGGCTTCTGCGTCATTTCGGTACCGCTTGGCAGATCACCGGGCGGCGGGCGGCCTGCGAACCGGCTGCCCGCCGCCCGGACGCGGCGGGCGGCCCGGCGTGCCGTGCCGGATTCGCTCGTCCGGCACGGCCGGCGCCCGGGCCGCCCTCGCTCCGCGGGTCAGCAGACGTCGTTGCCGCTGTTGACGAGGGTGTTGTTGCGGTAGGTGATCCCGTCGACGCACGGCCGCTCGGTGATCCCCGAATCGGTGACGGTCAGGTTCTGCAGAGTGATGTCGGAGGTGTTGGCGAAGTCGGACCGCGCGGCGAGCCTGATGTTCCCGGGGCCGGCGACGCTTCCCTGCTCCGCCGCGATGTCGACGTTGTGGCAGTTCTCGATCAGGATGGCGTTGCTGCCCGTGTCGGCGATGTCGACCCGGTCGATGACCGCACCTCCGCTTTCGGAGACGCAGAAGATGCCCCGGCCTCCGCCGCGGGCGCGCACCTCGTCGACGTGGACGGTGGTCGGGTAGGAGCCGCCCACCCGGCCGTTGCGGTTGGCCATGCGGAAGGCGGCGTAGCCGGTCCCGGTTCCGGTTCCGACCCCGTCGACCAGGCCGATGTCGGCGTTGACCGTGTCGTTGAGCAGCAGGCCGGAGTAGCCGGTGTCGCGGGCGACGACGGTCCCGATGTCGATTCCGTCCACCCCGTAGGTCTCGACGCCGTGCCCGCCCGTGCCTTCGACGTAGACGTGGTCGACCGTGATGTCGCGCGCCTCGCGGACGGAGTCGTCGTCGCGGCTGTCGATGCGGATGCCGGCTCCGCCGGACTGGCGCAGGTCGATCTCGCCGAGGTGGACGTTCTGCGAGGTGCGGACCCACACCGCGAAGTAGGGCGCGCCCGTGACGCTGAGGTAGGGGACGGAGACGTCCTGGGCGTGGCGGATGCGGATCGGCGCGTTGTTCGCCGAGGCCGACCCGGTGGCGTTGAGCGTGCCGCACACCTCGATGCGGGTGTGGCTGGGCACGTCGATCGACTCGCCGGCGGAGACGTCGCCCGAGGCGCGGACGACGACCGACTCCTGGGAGCCGCGGCCGCCGCTGAGGCTGCCGATGGCCGCACGCACGGCCTCGGCCAGGTCGCCGCCGCTGTAGTGGACCGTTCCGCCGCCGGCTGCGGTGTAGGTCCCGCCGGACTGGGTGACCTCGGCGTCGTAGCTGCCGGTGCCGCATTCACCCGAGGGGTCTCCGCCTCCGGAGTCGCCCACGGGGATCAGCCGCCACTGCTGGTTGGCTTCGCCGGTCGGGTCCCACTGGGACAGGCGGTCGCCCTCGCTGTCGCCCCATTCCCAGGCCTCCAGCGCCAAGCCGCTGTTGCGGTTGATCAGGCTGACGCCGGTACCGGCCTCCTCCACGCGCCACTGCTGGTTGTCTCCGCCGAGGTCGGTGTACTGGCGGATCTCGGCCCCGCCCTCGGTGGAGTGCTCCCAGACGTCGATCGCCTGGCCGCTGTTGACGTTGATGATCCGGTAGTAGCCGTCGCCCGAGGACGCGAACCGGAACCGCTGCCAGGGCTGGTCGGTGCGCGACCACTGGATCAGCTCGGCGCCGGTCTCGGTGGATCCGTCCTCGACGTCGGCGACCAGGCCGCTGTGCACGTTCTGCAGCACGTATTCGGTACCGGTGTCGACGTCCACGGCCGCCTGGGCCGGGGAGGGGACCGCGACGAGGCCGGCGGCGGCCAGCAGACCGGCGAACAGGGCGGCGGCGAGGGGACGGCGCCTGCGGCGGCCGGGTATCGGAGGGTTGCGATGTGTCATTCGTGCTGCTCCTTGGGGGATCGGGGGATGAGCACGGCGACCACCGAAGGGCGCGGCCGCAGCCCGCAGCGGGGGCGGCGCAGACCGGCGACGGATCGCACCCGGCCACACGGAGAGGGACGGCCGGGTCCTCCTCGCCGGGCAGAGGCCTCGCCCGGAGGTCGAACGGACGGTAACACGGCGAGTACTGCCGGGAACATCCTTCCTGAATCGATTTTTTCCGAACGCCGAGCCGATGCTGCGCACGTATCCCCGACCACACGGACGATCATGCAGCCGCAGCATCGGAATCCCCGCTCTGCCTCACCGCCCGTCGCCCGTTGGCCTGAAAACGATTCATCTCCTCGGTCACGTGCGCGGAGGCCCCGCGGCCCCGGACTTGCCGAAGGCGCGCACGGGGTCGTTGAATGAATCCGGCGGCGCCCGCCGCCCCTCACCGGACCCGAGCCCAGAAAGCAGGACCGTGGCCCCCGAGACCCCCGAGCCGGCACCCGCGATCGACACGTCGGTCCCCCACAATCCCCGCATCTGGAACTACTGGCTGGGCGGCAAGGACAACTACGCCGTCGACAGGGAGATGGGCGAGCGGATCCGCTCGTTCTTCCCCGAGATCGCCGACAACGCGCGCGCGGACCGCGAGTTCCTGGTCCGCACCGTCACCCACCTGACCCGCGACCAGGGTGTGCGGCAGTTCCTCGACATCGGTACCGGGCTCCCCACTCGCAACAACACCCACGAGGTCGCCCAGTCGGTGGCTCCCGACGCCCGCGTGGTGTACGTGGACAACGATCCGCTGGTGCTCGTACACGCCCGCGCCCTGCTCACCGGCACCGCGGAGGGCGTCACCGACTACATCGACGCCGACCTGCGCGATCCGGACACGATCCTGGAGGCGGCCGCCGCGAGCCTGGACCTCTCCCGGCCGGTGGCGCTGATGCTGCTGGGCGTGGTGAACTTCGTCGACGACGACGCCGAGGTCCGCGCGGTCCTGGACCGGCTGCTGGGGGCGCTCGCGCCGGGAAGCTACCTGGTCGTCTCGCACCCCACCGACGACCTCGACCCCGAACGGGCCCACCAGGTGGCCGCGGCGTGGAACGAACGCGGCACGCCCAAGCTCACGGTGCGCTCGGCCGCGGGGATCGAGGCCCTCTTCGACGGCCTGGAGCTGCTGGAGCCGGGTGTGGTCTCGTGCTCGCTGTGGCGTCCGGAGGAGACCGGCGCCGACACGATCGGGCCGGTCGCCGAGTACGGGGGCGTCGCCCGCAAACCCTGACCCGGCGCATCCGATCAACCGGGCCGCC
>NZ_JROO01000056.1 GCF_000826685.1 Streptomonospora alba | reverse complement strand
ACCTACGACCAGGTCAACGCCGGAAGTCCGGTCTCCTGGGACGCCATGCAGCCCGGCGACCTGATCTTCTTCTACAGCGGCCCGGACCACGTGGGCATGTACGTGGGCGGCAACAAGATGGTACACGGGTCCAACCCGAGCAAGCCGGTGCAAGAGGTCTCGCTGGACGGCTACTACCAGAGCAACTTCCACTCGGCGGTCCGGCCCTGACCTCCGCCCCGCCCGGTCGGCAGAATCCCGCGGAACACCTCGGCTAAGGGCGATCCCTGTGCTCGCGCGCGAGCTCCTCGAAGGAACCCCCTTCGAGGAGCCCGTCGAGCATCCCCATCGCTTCGGGGCATTCCCGTGTCGGGTGCTCGGCCGGGCACATGCGCGCATGCAGGAGGAAGTCCTTCGCCCCCTGGGCCCTGGCGATCAACTCCTCCAGGTCCGCGATCTGCTCGTCGACCGTCGCGCGCCACTGCTCGGCCGGCTCGTCCAGAACCGCGGCCGCCGTGCCCAGGCGTATACCCAGCCGCTGTGCGATCCGAAGGAAGGCCAAGCGGCGCAGCTCCTGCAGACCGTAGAACCGCTTGCCGCGAATCCTCGCCGTCGGCTCGACCAGCCCGCGTTCCTCGTAATAGCGCAACGCCGACGCTCGTATGCCGAGTCGCCCGGCGGCCTCACCGATCGGAATGAGCTCCATGTCCCCAGCTTGACTTCAAGCCGGCTTGAAGCACCACCCTGAGGACATGAAAGCCGTGAAACCCTGGTCCGCGGAAGAACCCACCCGGTCGCCGTTCGCGGTGCCGCGCGGCATCCCCGGTCGGCTCGCCGGGCGGCTGATGCTGCGGACGAACAGGCAGTGGGACCTCCTGGACCTGCTTGACGTCCGCGAGGGCGAGAAGGTCCTGGAAGTCGGCTACGGGCCCGGCGGATTGATCCGCCTGCTGCGACGCACCCCCGCCGAACGGATACGCGGCGTGGATCCGTCGCCGGAGATGCGGCGGCTCGCGGCACGACCGCACCGGGCGGAGACCGCCGCGGGCCGCATCGATCTGCGGCTCGGAACCGCCGAGCGCACGGGGTTCGACGACGAGGAGTTCGACGCCGTCGTCTCGGTGAACAACGTGGCGATCTGGCCGGACCTGGAGGCCGGACTGCGTGAACTGCACCGGGTGACACGTCCCGGCGGGCGGGTACTGATCGCCTGGCACGGCGGAACGCGGCCGTCTCGGATCGCCCGCGGCCTCGCGCTGCCGGAGGACAAGCTCGCTCGCATCGAACACGGGCTCCGCGACCTCTTCCCGACCGTCACCCGCCGCGAACTCCCCGCCTTCACCGTCTACTCCGCGCTCCGCTGAGCGGATCGACCGCTCCCGGTAGGCGATGTGCAACGATGTGGCGCCGCATCGCGAACGCAACGAGGTGATCCGACGATGAGCGCCCCCTCGCCCAGCGCCCCTCCGCACCGCTTCCACGCTCAGCCTGTCGACGCCCCGCGGGCCCACCATGGCGAAGGTCCGGTCTGGTGCCCCGACGAGGGGCTGCTCCGCTGGGTCGACATGCTCGCCGGCGACGTCCTCGGGCTCGCCCCTGCCGACGGCGCGCGGCCCCGCTTGCACGTCGGCGAGGTCGCGGCCGCCGTGCGCCCGCGCCACGGGGGCGGACTGGTGGCGGCCGTGGAACGCGGCTTCGCCCTGGTCGAACCGGTGACGGGGGCGGTGCGAGCGCTGCCCGAGCTGTGGAGCGACACCGGGGTGCGCATGAACGAAGGCGGATGCGATCCCCGGGGCCGCTTCTACTGCGGTTCCATGGCCTATGACGAGACACCGGGCGGCGGTGCCCTCTACCGCCTCGATCCCGACCTCGGCGTGACGCGGGTTCTCGACGGAGTCACGATCTCCAACGGCCTCGTGTGGACACCGGCGGGGGACCGCGCTTACTACGTCGACACCCCCACGCGCCGTATCGACTGCTTCGCGATCACCTCCGCAGGGGAACTCGGGCAACGGAGCACCTTCGCCGAGATCCCCGCGGGCGCCGGGAACCCCGACGGGCTCTGCCTCGATGCCGAGGGCGGTGTCTGGGTGGCGCTGTGGGACGGAGCGGCCGTCCGCCGCTACACGCCGTCGGGCGAGGTGGACACCGTCGTGGAGGTGCCGGTCCCGCGTCCCACCGCATGCACGTTCGGCGGCCCGGACCTGACCGATCTCTACATCACCACGTCGGCCGTGGGGGTGGATACGGCGCGGTGGCCCCGGGCCGGTGCGCTCTTCCGCGTCCGGCCGGGCGCGCGGGGCGTCCCGACCGCGGGATTCGCGGGATGACGCGGCCGCACGCGCTGTAGTGCCGAGCGGCGGTCGGTACCCGGCCGGACCGGGAAAGGGCGAGCGGCCGCGCCTCAGCGATCGTCCGCGCGGCTCTTCTCCGACGCGGTGAGGTTGCGCTCCAGCTCACCGAGCGTGCGCAGGACACCGTCCTGCCGACCGTCGTCCATGTCCGCGACCGTCATGCGCTCCAGGTCCGCCCAGATCCGCTCGACGGCCTGCCGCAGCCCCATGCTCGCCGGCGTCGCCTCGACGATCGTCACCCGTCCGTCCGTCGGGCTGGGCGAACGGCGCACGAACCCGGCGCGTTCGAGGCGCCGCACGGAGCGGGTGACGGTCGGAGCGTCGGCGTCGAGAACCGCGGTCAGGTCGGCCTGCCGCTGCGGGCCCTCGTCCCAGAGCCGCATCATCAGCAGTTCCTGCCCCGGATGCAGGCCGACCTCGCGCAGCAGTTGTCCGGCGAGCAGCTTGTGGATGCGCGCCACCCGGAAGATCGCATGGCTTACGGGCCCGGCGTTTGAGACCCGGCCACGGCCCGAGTCCGCGGCGGCCGCGTCGCCGTCGGCGCTGTTCGTCGTACTCACCGGTCCAGTCTAGGACACCAATCATGGTTGTCTGAGCAACTTTTTTTGCCGGAATGCTTGGATGACGCTCTGGCGGATGGCACAGTGAAGTTAGTTGTTCGAGCAAGCAATTCGGAGGAACACATGCGAGCAGCCTTCACTCCCACCCGCGTCGGCCGGCACCGACTCGAAAACCGGATCGTCATGTCGCCGATGACCCGCAGCAGGGCGTTCGGCCCGGAACTCGCCCCGACCGACATGATGGCCACGTACTACGCGCAGCGCGCCGGCGCCGGGTTGATCATCACCGAGGGCACCCAGCCGAGCGCCGTCGGCCAGGGCTATCCGAATACGCCCGGGCTGCACACCGGCGCCCAGATCACCGGCTGGCGCACGGTCACGGACGCGGTCCACGCCGAGGGCGGGACGATCTACGCCCAGCTGATGCACACCGGCCGCATCGGCCACCCGGCCAACTACAGGACCGCCCACCATCCCGTCGGCCCGTCCCCGGTGAAGGCCGAGGGCCGGATCTTCACCGAGGAAGGCCTCCAGGACTTCGTCGTCCCGCGGGAACTCGGTGCCCAGGAGATCGGCCGAACGATCCGCGACTTCGCCGACGCGGCCCGGAACGCCGTCGAAGCGGGCTTCGACGGCGTCGAGATCCACGGAGCGAACGGCTACCTCATCCACCAGTTCCTCTCCACGAACGCCAACCGGCGGACGGACGACTGGGGTGCCTCCGCTCCCAACCGGGCCCGCTTCGCCCTTGAGGTCGTCGCGGCGGTCGCCGAGGCGATCGGCGGCGACCGCACCGCCATCCGGATCTCGCCGGCGAACCCCTTCAACGACATCGAGGAGGAGGACTTCGAAGAGACCTACAGCCACCTGGTCGAGGAGTTGAACGGCATCGGACCGGCGTATCTGCACGTGCTGGAGTCGCGGGCGCCCGAGTTCTCCCGCGAGCTGCGCCGTGCATGGAACGGCGCCATGATCCTCAACCCGGCCACGCCCGGAGCCAGGACGGCGCCGGAGCACCTCGCCCTCGTCGACGAGGGCGTCACCGACCTGGTCTCGTTCGGCCAGTACTTCATCTCCAACCCCGACCTGCCGGAACGGCTGGCGACCGGAGCCGAACTCGCCGAGCCCGACATGTCCAAGGCCTACGGCGGCGACGAGCGCGGATACACCGACTACCCGACGCTGGCCGTCGGCGCGGTCCGAACATGAGGGGCGACGGCGTGTCCGCTCGCCAGGAGACGGGCCGCGTCGTGGTCGTCACCGGAGCCGCCGGCGGCGTCGGGGCGGAACTGGTCAAGCGGTTCCTCACCAACGGCGACACGGTGATCGCCACCGACCTCTCGCCGGACGCGATCGACAAGCTGTCCGCCGACATCGGGGCGCGGGACCGGCTGGTGACCCTCGCGGCCGACATCACCGACGAGGCCGACGTCGCCCGCCTGGCCGAGGCCGTCGACGGCAACGGCGGGCTGGACGTGCTCGTCAACGGCGCCGGCTTCTTCCCGATCGACACGTTCGAGAACACCACGCCGGACCGCTGGCGCCAGGTGATCGACATCAACCTGACCGGGTACTACCTGGTCACCCATGCCCTGCTGCCCCTGATGCGGGGCCGGGGGTGGGGCCGGATCGTGAACTTCGGCTCCGCGTCGATGTATCCGGGAGTGCCCGGCCAGGTGCACTACGTCTCCGCGAAGGCCGCCCTCGTCGGCTTCACCCGCAGCCTCGCCCGCGAGGTGGGCGACGACGGAATCACCGTCAACCTCGTGACGCCGGGGCTCACCCTGACCGGCCCCATCGTCGAGAACTTCCCCGCCGAGCTCATCGAGTCGCAACGAAAGGGACGGGCGCTCCAGCGGGACCAGTATCCGCAGGACCTGGTCGGGCCCGTGTTCTTCCTGGCGTCACCCGACGCCGGCTTCGTCTCCGGCCAGACCCTGAACGTGGACGGCGGCATGTTCATGAACTGAGACGACGACGTTCCGGGCCCCAGCTGCGAACCGGGCTCGACCGCCGGCGTACCGCGTCGGCGGTCGAGCCCGGTTCCCCAAGGCCGGCACGCTGAACCTGCCGCGGAACGGGTCGCGGGGGTCCCGGGGGCCTTGACGCGGCGGATCGGTCGGTCGATACGGCCGGGAGCACGGCGGAGAGCGGCTGCCGGGTTTCCGGTCCCGGGTGACGGGCAGCGGATCGCCGCCGACGCTCCGCGCGAAGCCCGAGGTCCGCGACATCGTGCGACTCGCGGAAGTACCGTGTGTCTCGCACCCGGCCCCGGCCCGCCCATCGAGTACCTCCATGTCCCACGGAAATCCCGAAACCGCTCCCGCAAAGGCCGTCTCCGCGGCCGTGTCCAGCGAGGTGCGTTCCTGCACCCCGCTGGGCTCCTCGCACGCGTGGACGCTGTACCGCGGGGAGCTGGCCGACGGGCGCCGCTTCTTCGCCAAGGTCGCCGAGGGCCACGCCGAGGCGTTGGACTCCGAGGCCGCCGGTCTGCGCTGGCTCGCCGAGGTGCCCGGAGGGGCCGACGTGCCCGAGGTCCTGGCCGCCGCCGATGGCGGCGTGCTGGTGATGGAGCAGGTGCACGAGCGCGGCGCGACCGCGGCGGCGGCCGACGATCTGGGGCGGCGCCTGGCGACCACCCACCGGGCCGGGGCGGAGGCCTTCGGGGCCTCCTGGCCGGGGTGGCTGGCCACTCTGCCCCTGGACAACACCCCGGGCCGGGCGTGGCCCGAGTGGTACGCCCGGCGCCGCCTGCTGCCCTACCTGCGCGACGCCCACGACCGGGGGTTCCTGGACTCCGGCGACGTGGCGCAGCTGGAACGCGTGCTCGCCCGCGTCGACGACCTCGCAGGCCCGGACGAGCCCCCGGCCCGTATCCACGGCGACCTGTGGGACGGAAACGTGCTGTGGGGCCGCGACGGGGCGGTGCTGATCGACCCCGCCGCGCACGGCGGGCACCGCGAGACCGACCTGGCCATGCTGGAACTGTTCGGCGCCCCGCACCTGGAACGGATCCTCGCCGCCTACCACGAGGCCTTCCCCCTCGCCGACGGACGGCGCGACCGCGTCCCGCTGCACCAGCTGCACCCGCTGCTCGCCCACGTGTGCCTGTTCGGGCGCAGCTACCGCACCCCGCTGCTCGACGCCGCACGCCGCCTGCTGTAGAGCGCGATGCAGGCACCGGTGGCGTCGGCTGGCCGGGGGGACGTTCTCGGCCGCGCCCCTGGACGGGGGATTCGAGGTCGGTGCCCGGCTGCCGCATGCCGCGGCGGCTCGGCAGGTGGAGGAGACCGCTGCAGAGCCCTGCGGCGATCCGCTGCCGCCGCACCTCGCCCAGGACGCGCGGCGACGCCTGCGCCGCGACTTCGCCCTCGCACACCAGCGGAAAAACGGTCAGCAGGCCGGCGCCCGCTCCGCGTATCCGACGTGTCATGTCGGAGAACCTATGGAGAAGGCATCACCAACGCCCGGATCGCCGACCGGCTGGGGCTGACGGAGAGCACGGTCGAAACCCACCTCGCCTCGATCCACACCCGGCTGGACGTGGGCAACCGGGTACAGGCGGCCCTGATCGCCCACGAGGCGGGCATGGCCCGCGACAGCCGATGATGCGCGGCCCGGACGGTCCTCACCGGGAGGCGGAGGGGCCGACGAGTTCGTCGGCGACCCACTGTGCGACGTCGGCGGGGTAGGGCGCCGGCAGTCCGAGGATGATGTGCCCGAAGCCGGCGCCGATCGCAGCGCCGATCGCGTCCCGGGTGGTACCGGGCTGTTCGTAGGAGACGGGCAGGGGGATCGAGCGGGTGATCGAGGCGGGGTCGCGACCGATCTCGGCGCAGTTGCGGTCCAGCAGCGCGCTGCGGCCTACGGCGTCGCCGATGCCACCGCCCGGGACGTTCCACACGTCGGCGTGCTCGGCGGCCACGCGCAGCGCCGCGGACGAGCGTCCGCCGACGAGGATCGGCGGGTGGGGGCGCTGCACGGGTTTGGGGTTGCCGAACGCCCCGATCAGCCGGTGGTAGGTGCCGTCGAAGTCGAACGGCTCCTCCTCGGTCCACAAGCGCCGAATCACCGTGCAGGCTTCCGCGAGGCTTCCCACAGCGTGTGCGGAGTCGTGGAAGGGCAGGCCGTGGGCTTCGTATTCGCGCCGCGCCAGGGGATGGCCGGGTCGGGAGCCGGCGCCGATACCGAAGTCGAGCCGACCGCCGGAGACGATGTCGACGGTCGTGGCGATCTTGGCCAGCATCGCGGGCGGTCGGAACCGGTTGCTGGTCACGAGTACGCCCAGCCGCAGTCGTCGGGTGTGGGCGGCGAGGGCCGAGAGCAGCGTCCAACCTTCGTACGCCTGTCCGTCCGGGTCACCGCCGATCGGCATGAGGTGGTCGAACAACCACGCGTGCTCGATCTCCGGAATCGTGTCCGCCTCGCGCCAGACCCGCAGGACGTCGTGGTAGTCGACCTGCGAGGGCGCGGTCATGATGCCGAAGCGCGGCCGGGGTGTGTGTGGCATGGAGTCGTGGGTCCTTTCGACACCGGCAGCGCGCCGAAGGGGCGCGCTGCCGGTGTCTCGACGTGGTTACCGGAAGGCGGATGTACTCGGTTCGCGTGGCCGTGCGCAGAGAGAGGCCCGGCGTCTCCCGGCGGCCTTCGCGCCGGACACGTCCGCTCCCGCAGCTCCCGAAGTCGTGGGAGAAGCCGGGGAGCCCCCTCGGACGGTCAGCGGCGCCGCATCGACGGGTCGAGCAGTGCGGGCGGGGTGTCGTTCTTCTCGTGTGCCGCCAGGTCGGTGCCGGGAGCGACGACGGCGTCGATCGCGTCGAGTACGTCGGCGGAGAGCACGGTGTCCGCGGCGGCGAGCTGCGAGTGCAGGTGGTCCAGTGTGCGGGGACCGATGAGCGCGCTGGTCACGCCCGGGTGGGCGGTAACGAACCCCAGCGCGAGCTGGATCATGGTCAGACCGGCCCCGTCGGCGATCTCGGCCAGCTGCTCCACGGCGTCGAGCCTGACCCGGTTGGACGGGACCGCGGTGTCGAAGCGTTGCGGCATGAACGCCGCGCGGTTGGTGGTGACCTCGCGGCCTTCGCGGATCGCCCCGGACAGCCAGCCGGAAGCCAGCGGACTCCACACCAGTACCCCGAGTCCGTACTCTTCGGCGACAGGCAGCACGTCGCCCTCGATTGCGCGCTGCAGGACCGAGTAGCTGGGCTGCTCGGTGACGTAGCGGCTCAGGCGGTGGTCGCGGGCGGTCCACTGGGCCTGCACGAGGCGGTAGGCGGGAAAGGTCGAGGAGCCGAAGTGGCGGATCTTGCCCGCGCGCTGCAGGTCGGTCAGAGCGGACAGCGTCTCCTCGTCGCTGGTGCCGGGGTCCCACCGGTGGATCTGGAAGAGGTCCACGTGGTCGACGCCGAGACGGCGCAGGCTGTCGTCCAGCGCGGTGACCAGCCAGCGGCGCGAGCTGCCCCGGCGGCCGCGCCCATCGCCCATGGGCAGGCCCGCCTTCGTGGCCAGCACGATGTCGTCTCGGCGGCCGGCGACGGCCTTGCCGACCATCTCCTCGGACTCGCCGCCGCTGTACACGTCGGCGGTGTCGATGAGGTTGATCCCGCCCTCGAGGGCGGCGTCGACGATGGCGGTGACCTCGTCCTGGGTGGTGCCGCCCATCGTGCCGAAGTTCATCGCGCCCAACGCGAGCGAGCTGACCTGTACACCGGTGCGGCCCAGGGTGCGGTACTGCATGAGGGTTCTCCTTCATCGGGAGCGAAACGGGGTGTGGCGATGCGCGGCGGCCGTGCGGTTGCGCTGCTGTGCCCCTGCTCTGGCAGAATGATTAAGCGGAGCACTGCTCCGGAAACAATACGGAGCATTGTTCCGTTTGGCAAGTCACGTAGAGCAGGAGAGCTGAGCGGTGAACGACGACGGCGAGGGCACGGGGCACGCGGCCCGGGCCAAGCGGGCGGACGCCCGGCGCAACCAGGAGACCCTGCTCGACGCGGCCGCCGCGGTCTTCGTCGCCTCAGGCGTGGAGGCCCCGGTACGCGAAATCGCGGCCAAGGCCGGCGTCGGGATGGGGACGATCTACCGCCACTTCCCGACCCGGGCCGACCTCGTCGTCGCCGTCTACCGGCGCCAGGTCGAGGCCTGCGCCGAGGCCGGTCCGGCCCTGCTGGAGAGCGGTCCGACCCCGTACGCCGCGCTGGGGCGATGGATCGACCTCTTCGTCGACTTCCTGGTCACCAAGCACGGGCTCGCCGCCGTCCTGCGCTCCGACAACACGGACTTCGAAGCGCTGCACGCCTACTTCCTCGACCGCCTCCTGCCCGTGTGTGCCCAGCTCCTCGACGCCTCGGCCGAAGCCGGCGAGATCCGCTCCGACATCGAGGCCTACGAGCTCATGCGCGGCGTCGGCAACATCTGCATCGGCGCGGAGAGCGACCCCCGCTACGACGCACGCCGAGTGGTCGGGCTCCTCATCGCGGGACTCCGCCGATCGGACCGATGAGCGCTCCGGGCAGCCGACCCCCCGCTCAGGACCGGCTCCGGTCGGCCCAGGACGGCGATCGCCCGGTGACCAGGCGCATCGGAACGGCAAAGAAGTGGAACCGCAGGTTAGGCGGCGGAGTTCCCAGGGCAGCACGGGGCCTGTGAGCCAACCCTTTGTGACCACTGCTGAAGGGGCGCTGTCCGGCGCCGAGTACCTGTCCGATCCGGGAGCCACCACGGCCACGAGCCTCTATATCGACGGCTCATGGCGCCCGGCCGCCGACGGCGGCGTCCGGGAGATCCGCAATCCCTACGACGCCTCTGTCATCGCGGTCGTGAGCGAGGCGGGGGACACCGATGTGACCGCCGCGATCGCGGCGGCGCGCCGAGCCTTCGATCACGGCGAGTGGCCGCACCGCCCGGCGGCAGAACGCGGAGCGATCCTGGACGGGATCGCCGACCGCCTCCAGCGCGACCGCGAGCGAATCGCCCTCGCGGAGTCCCTGGACACCGGGAAGACGGTCGCCGAGGGCGGTATGGACGTCGACGACGTCACCGCCGTCTTCCGGTACTACGCGGGACTCGCCGACAAGGACGCGGGCCGCGTCGTCTCCACGGACGAAGCGGTCTTCAGCCGAGTCGTCTACGAGCCGGTCGGCGTGTGCGCGCTCATCGCCCCATGGAACTATCCGCTGCTGCAGCTCTCCTGGAAGGTCGCTCCGGCGCTCGCCGCCGGCGACACCGTGGTGATCAAACCCAGTGAGATCACACCGGTGACTTCGGCGAAGCTGGTGGAGCTGGCCACCGAGGCGGGCGTGCCCCCGGGCGTCGTCAACTTCGTGCTCGGCGCTGGGGCGTCGGTCGGCGCCGGAATGGTGGACAGCCGCGACGTCGACCTCGTGTCCTTCACCGGCGGTCTGGACACCGGCAGGCGGATCATGGCGGCGGCCTCCGGCACGGTGAAGAAGGTCGCGCTGGAGCTGGGCGGCAAGAACCCCAACGTCGTCTTCGACGACGCCGACTTCGACACCGCCGTCGACTACGCGCTGAACGCCGCCTTCTTCGACTCCGGTCAGGTCTGCTCCGCCGGGTCGCGGCTCATCGTCCACGAGGCGATCCACGATGCGTTCGTCGCGGAGCTGGTCCGGCGCGCCGAGCGCATCAAGCTGGGAAACGGCCAGGCCGAGGAGACCCAAGCCGGCCCGCTGATCTCCGCCGAGCACCGCGGCAAGGTCGAGGCGGCCGTGGCCACGGGAATCGAGGAGGGAGCGCGGCTGCTCACCGGGGGCGAGCGCCCCGACGCCCCGGAGCTGGCAGAGGGGTACTTCTTCCGTCCCACCGTCTTCGTGGACTGCCGCCGCGACATGGAGATCGTGCAGCAGGAGGTCTTCGGCCCCGTTGTCACCGTGGAGAGGTTCCGCACCGAGGCCGAGGCCGTCGAACTCGCCAACGACACCGACTACGGCCTCGCCGGCGCCGTGTGGACCGACGACGCCGCACGCGGCGACCGGGTGGCGCGCGCGCTGCGCCACGGCACCGTCTGGATCAACGACTTCCACCCCTACCTGCCGGGGGCGGAGTGGGGCGGCTTCAAGCGCTCGGGCATCGGCCGCGAACTCGGCCACGCCGGCCTCGACGAGTACCGGGAGGCCAAGCACATCTACCGCAACCTGGAGCCCGCGCCGCAGCGCTGGTTCGGCTGATCCCGATACCCCGACGCCACTGTGAGGGAGAACGAGAATGCCGTATGACTACGTGATCGTCGGTGGCGGTACGGCGGGGTCCGTGGTGGCCAACCGGCTCACCGAGGATCCCGACACCACCGTCTGCCTGATCGAAGGCGGCCCCTCCGACGTGGGTGACGAGCGCGTGCTGAAGCTGCGCAACTGGCTCAACGTGCTGGGTGGCGAACTGGACTACGACTACCCGACCGTGGAGCAGCCGTACGGCAACTCCCACATCCGCCACGCGCGGGCCCGCGTGCTCGGCGGATGCTCCTCGCACAACACGCTGATCAGCTTCCGGCCGTTCGCCGAGGACCTCGCCGACTGGGAGGCGGCCGGCGCCGCGGGCTGGGACAACGCGACGGTGCAGGCCTACTGCGACCGCATCAAGTGCAACATCGTCCCGGTGGCCCGACAGGACCGCAATCCGGTCGTCAAGGACTGGATCGAGGCGTCGGCCGCGGCCACGGGAGCGCCGGTCATCGACGACTTCAACGCCGCGACCTCGCACGGCGGCGGCTTCAGCGACGGGGTCGGCTTCCTCCCGGTGGCCTACGACCCCTACACCGGGTACCGATCGTCGGCCTCCGTGGCCTACCTGCACCCCATCCTCGGCGTGCGGGAGAACCTCACGCTCATGACCGAGACCTGGGCCGCGAAGCTGCTGCTGGAGGACGGCCGCGCCACGGGAGTCGAAGTGGTGGCGCCCTCCGGTGAACGCCGGACCGTCCGCGCCGACCGCGAGGTCGTCCTCTGCGCCGGGGCCGTCGATACCCCTCGGCTGCTGCTGCACTCCGGTGTCGGCCCCGCCCGGGACCTGCGGGACGTGGGCGTCGAGGTGCGCCACGACCTTCCGGGCGTGGGCGAGAACCTGCTCGACCACCCGGAGTCCATCATCATGTGGGAGACCGACCCGCTGCCGGACACCACGGTCATGGACTCCGACGGCGCCCTGTTCGTCCGGCGCGACACCGGCGATCCGCGTCCGGATCTGATGTTCCACATCTACATGGTTCCGTTCGCGGAGAACACCGAGCGGCTCGGTTACCCCGTGCCCGAGCACGCCATCTGCATGACGCCCAACATCCCGCGCTCGCGCGCCCGCGGCAAGCTGTGGCTGACCAGCGCCGACCCTTCGGTCAAGCCCGCACTGGACTTCCGCTACTTCACCGACCGCGACGACCACGACGCGCGGACCATCGTGGACGGCCTGAAGATCGCCCGCGAGATCGCGGCCACCGAGCCCTTCAAGTCCGCGCTGAAGCGGGAGATCGCCCCGGGACCCGGTGTCACCACCGACGCAGGGCTGTCGGAGTTCGGCCGTCGCGCCGCCCACACCGTGTACCACCCTGCCGGGACCTGCCGCATGGGTGCCGAGGACGACGAGACGGCGGTCGTCGACCCGCGGCTGCGGGTGCGCGGCCTGTCCGGACTGCGCGTCGTCGACGCGTCGGTCTTCCCGACGCTTCCCACTCCCAACCCCATGGTCACCGTGCTGGCGACCGGCGAGCGGGCCGCCGACCTCATCCGCGACGACCGGTGATCCTTATCATCCGGAACCGGGCATGCACCGGATCTCTGCCGGTAATGGAGGCTACAGCGACAAATGACGCATGCCTGACGGTGTTCGCCGAGGAGCCGCGAAGTCCATAATCGGCAGCGTCCCGCTTCCACCCGCAGTGAGCCGGTACCGGCATCACAGGTATGAGAGGAGAGTCCGTGTCCAGCAACGGAGGACGGGGGAACGCCCCCGGACCGGGGGACCCCGCAACCGCGGTCAAACAGCGGCCCGAGGCGAGCAGGCTCAAACCCGTGGTGTTCGTCGGGGCGTCCGTGGTCATCCTCGCGATCTCGATCTGGGCGATCATCACGCCGACGGGAGCCGACTACGTCATCGGCACGGTCGTGGGATGGATCTCCCGGGGATTCGGCTGGTACTACTTCCTCGTCGCCACCCTGTACCTGGGTTTCGTGGTGTTCATCGCCCTGTCGCGCTACGGCGCGGTCAAGCTCGGGCCGCAGCACTCCACCCCCGACTACGGCCTGTTCGCGTGGGCCTCCATGCTGTTCGCGGCGGGAATCGGCATCGACCTGCTGTTCTTCTCCGTCTCCGGGCCCGTCACCCACTACCTCGCGCCGCCCGAGGGCGACCCGGAGACCATCGAGGCGGCCAGGCAGGCTGTGGTGTGGTCGCTGTTCCACTACGGCATCACCGGGTGGGCGATGTATGCGCTGATGGGCATGGCGCTGGGCTACTTCGCGTTCCGCTACCGCCTTCCGCTGGCCATCCGATCGGCCCTGTACCCGCTCATCGGCAGGCGCATCCACGGCCGGATCGGCGACGCGGTGGACCTCGCGGCCATCATCGGAACCGTCTTCGGCATCTCCGTGTCGCTGGGGATCGGCGTCGTGCAGCTCAACTACGGACTGAACGTCCTCTTCGGCATCCCCGAGGGGGTCACGGCGCAGGTCGGGCTGATCGTCCTCGCCGTGCTCGTGGCCACGGTCTCCGCCGTCGCCGGTGTCGACCGGGGGATCAGGCGGCTTTCCGAGATCAACGTCGTGCTCGCCATCATCCTGATGCTGTACGTGCTCATCGCCGAGGACCCGGTCTGGCTGCTCAACGCCCTGATCCTGAACATCGGCGACTACATCAGCCGCTTCCCCGAGATCACGCTGAACACCTTCGCCTACGACCAGCCGATCGACTGGCTCAACGCCTGGACGCTGTTCTTCTGGGCCTGGTGGATCGCCTGGGCGCCGTTCGTGGGACTGTTCCTCGCCAGGATCTCGCGCGGCCGCACCATCCGGCAGTTCGTCGCGGCGACGCTGGTGATCCCCCTGCTGTACACGCTGACCTTCCTGTCGATCTTCGGCAACAGCGCGCTGAGCATCGTGATGGGCGGCAACACCGAGTTCGGCCAGACCGCCATGAACACACCCGAGCACGGGTTCTACACGCTGCTCGACCAGTACCCGGGGTTCCTCTTCAGCGCCGGGCTGGCCACGATCGTCGGACTGCTGCTCTACGTCACCTCGGCCGACTCCGGTGCGCTGGTGACCGGCAACCTCAGCTCCTACCTGCCCACGCCCATCACCGACGCACCGGCGTGGCTGCGCGTCTACTGGGCGTCGGTGACCGGTCTGCTCACCCTGGCCATGCTCATCGTCGGCGGCGTGAGCGCGCTGACCAACGCGACCATCATCATGGGGCTTCCGTTCTCGTTCGTGATGATCCTGGTCATGTGGGGCCTGTCCAGGGCGCTGCGGGTCGAGGGGTTCCGGAGCGATGCGTCCCGGACCGCCCTGTCGGCACCGATGACCGCCCGAACCTGGCGGCAGCGGCTCGCGCGCGCGATGAACTTCCCCGGCAAGAGGGCGGGCACCAGGTTCGTCGACGAGGTGTGCCGTCCCGCGTTCCAGGAAGTCTCGGGCGAGCTGCGCGAACAGGGCGCGGACGCCTCCGTCGTCGAAGGCGTCGACGAGGACACCGGGATCCCGCACCTGGAGCTGAGAGTGCCCATGGGCACCGAGGAGGAGTTCAGCTACCGGGTGTGGCCGATCGAGGTTCCCACTCCGGCGTTCGCCATCCGGTCGCTGACCGAGCACGACACCTACGTGCGCTTCGAGGTCTACCTCACCGAGGGCAGCCAGGGCTATGACGTGATGGGCTACAGCAAGGAGCAGCTCATCGGCAACATCCTCGACGAGTACGAGCGGCACCTGGAGTTCCTGCGGCTGCACCGGGAGGCCGTCGCCGACTCCGCACTGCCCGACCACGGTCCCGGAACTGCGGAGGTCTACCAGGAGGACGAGGAGCGCTGACCCTGCCGGCCGATCCCGCACCAGGGCGCGGCGGAGGGAGGTGCGGGCCCGGTCGGCGCGGCCCGGGACCAGGCGTTGACCGCCGCTTGGCCCTACGACGACTCGGTTGCGGGTATGTGCCGGGCCGGCACTTCCGCGGCCCCGGGTGCGCGGCACCCGGGGCCGACGACGACCGCAGGAGGGTCTATGGCACACGGCGCCGACACGGGGAGCAGGCCCGCCGACGTCCCCCGGCCGACCGGGTCGGGGGACGACCGGCGGGGTCCGACGGTCCCCTCGCCCGACGACACCGCCGACTTCGACGACGCCCGCCGCGGTTTCATCGCCCCGGCGCCCCTGAACGTGACGAACGAGCAGGGGCGCTCCGTCTGGGACCTGCGCCCGTTCGCCTTCCTGGACGACGGCGCGGGCCCCGCTCCCGGCACCGTTCACCCCCACCTGTGGCGCCAGGGGCGGCTGACCGTCATGAGCGGGCTGTTCGAGGTCGTCGAGGGCGTCTACCAGGTGCGTGGCATGGACCTGTCCAACATGACGCTCATCGAGGGCCGCGAGGGCGTCATCGTCGTGGATCCCCTGGTCTCCGAGGAGGTGGCCGCGGCGGCTCTGGACCTGTACCGGCGGCACCGCTCCGACCGGCCCGTCACGGCCGTCGTCTACACCCACCCGCACCTCGATCACTTCGGCGGTGTGCTCGGGGTCGTCGACGCGGCCGAGGTCCGAGCGGGCAGGATCCCGATCGCGGCGCCGAAGGACTTCATGCAGCACGCCGTGTCGGAGAACGTCTACGCCGGCACCGCCATGATCCGGCGCGGCATGTACTTCGCCGCGTTCGGCCTCGAACCCGGACCTGAGGGACGGGTCGGGATGGGCCTGGGCATCGGCACGTCCCAGGGCCGGGTGGGACTGGTCCCCCCGACCCTGGAGGTCACCCGCACCGGTCAGGAGGAGGTGCTGGACGGGGTCCGGTTCGTCTTCCAGATGACGCCGGGGACCGAGGCGCCGGCGGAGATGAACTTCCACCTGCCCGAGCACCGGGCCCTGTGCACGGCCGAGAACGCCTGCCACACCCTGCACAACCTGCTCACCCTCCGCGGTGCGCAGGTCCGCGACGCCAGGATGTGGTCGCGCTACCTGAACGAGGCGATCGAGCTGTTCGCCGACCGCTCCGACGTCGTCTTCGCCTCCCACCACTGGTCTGTCTGGGGCGTCGAGAGGATTCGGGGATTCCTCTCCGAACAACGCGACATCTACGCCTACATCCACGACCAGACGCTGCGGATGATGAACAAGGGGGCCACGGGCGCCGAGATCGCCGAAGAGCTGCCCATCCCTCCGGAGCTGGAACAGGCCTGGAGCGCACGGGGCTACTACGGTTCGATCTCCCACGACATCAAAGCGGTCTATCAGCGCTACATGGGATGGTTCGACGGCAACCCCGCCCACCTGTGGCAGTACCCTCCGCAGGCCCAGGCCCAGCGCTACGCCCGCGCCTTCGGCGGTGTCGACGTCCTCATGGACCGGGCCCGTTCGTTCGCCGACGAGGGAGACCTCCGCTTCGCCGCCGAGCTGGGCTCGCACGCCGTGTTCGCCGCGCCCGACCGATCCGACGCCAAGGAGCTGCTGGCCGACCTCCTCACGCGCCTGGGCTACGGATCCGAATGCGCCACCTGGCGGAACTTCTTCCTTGTAGGGGCCTCGGAGCTACGGGAGGGCGTGCCGCCGACGGCCATCGCCCTGACCGACAGCCTGGTGCCGGCGCTCGACGTCACCCAGCTCCTGGACTCGGTGGCGATCCGCGTCGACGGGCCGCGCGCCTGGGCGGAGGAGCTCTCCCTGGACCTCCACATGACCGATACCGGCGAGCGCTACCGGGCCGTGCTCTCCAACGGCGTGCTCATCCACTACCCCGATCCCTCGGGCGACCCGGCGGAACTGGTGCTGACCCTGTCCAAGCCCGAGCTGGTGCAGGTCCTCACGAACGCGGATCTGGAGGGGGTGCGGCACCGGGGCGACACCGCGGTGCTCAGCCGGCTGATGTCGGTTCTCGACGAGTCCCGCCCCGACTTCCCGATCGTCACGCCCTGACCCGGCCGCACCTCGCGGGGACGGGAGACCGGTCCGGAGCACGGAATCGCGGCAGGCCCCGCCCGAGGCGGCGCGGGCAAGGGCTAGGAGCCGCCGATCGCACCGGCGTCGACGCGTTCTCCGCGGGTCGTCTCCACCACCACCGCGAGACGGCCGGGGACTCGGCCCCGGAGGTCGGCGAGCAGCGGGTCCACCGGGGGCGGGGCGTCGCGGGAGCGGACTTCGATGTGCACCGTCCGCGAGGCCGTGTACACCCGGCTCACCGATGCGTGCGGTTGCCGGGATATCCATCGCTCGGCGGCGGCCTCGGCCCGCTCCGTCCACACCGTGAGCAGGAGGGTGGCCGCAGTGTGGGCGGCCAAGGGGACGAGCACGATCACGAACAGCAGGCCCAGCACACGCCGTGCTCTGCGTGCAGGGCGCTCTCTGCGGTCCTTCGGCGGTGTGCCGTGGCCGGCCGCCGCGAAGAGCACCATGCCGGCGAACACCAGCGCGAAGAGGTTGGACAGGAACAGGACCGAGGCGCCCGCCGCAAGCCAAAGCGCACCGCGCCCCAGGCATACGCCCGCAACCACCAGGGGAGGGACCAGCGAGATCGCGATGGCCACACCGGGCAGAACGGCGGCGACGTCCCGGCGCGCCAGCGCCACCGCACCGGCGGCACCTGTCGCCAGAGCGGAGACGAGATCCATGATCCCGGGCGAGGTCCGTCCCGTGACCTGGCTGTTCTTCAGCAGGTCGTAGCCGCTGGGCACCACCGCCGAAACCACCAAACCGACTCCGATCACCAGGAGGCAGCCCAGGACGGTCGTCCGAACCGCATCGGTCGGGCGCTGGCGGACGATGCCCAGGGCGATCGCCATGATGGGGGTGGACAGAGGGGCGATGATCATCGCCCCGATCACCGTGGCCGTCGAGTCCGTCAGTACGCCGCCGACCGCGATGACAGCGGACAGTGCCAGCATCGTCCAGAACGCCGACCTCTTGGCCCGGCTGTCACCCGCCGACAGGTCCAGGCTCTGCACAAGTTCGTCTGAGGTGCGCACCTGTGATGCGGGCAGAACGCGTCCGAGGATTCCACTGAGCATGGACCGAGTATCATCACCCGCTCCTCGACAGCGTCGGACGACACGACACAGCCGACGTGCGAAGTTTCCCGGACCCTGCCCCGGCGGCCGGCTGCACGGGTGACCCGGCGGGCCATCGCGCCGTGCCGTCGGCCCGGGGTTCCCTTCGTCTGGTGGGGACCCTCGCCGCCGAGCCGATGTGCCGCAGCGGATCGATCCGGTCGGCGGCGGTGGCCGTCCACGCCGTCACCGACGCGGCCGCCCTGCCGCCGCTGGTGACGTTCACCGGAGCCGCCCGGGCCGGTCGATCCACACGGTGTGCACGGGAAGCGGCGGACGCTCAGCGGGGCGGCGCCGCCACGCGCACGTCGTCGGCCGGGCGACGGCACGGGGGCGGCGTCGCGGACGGTCCACGGGTCGCCGGGCCGCTTTCACCGGTAGCGGAGTCGGCGGGGCGCCCACCGGGCGAACGGCGTCAGCGGCTGTCCCCGCTCACGTCGCACCCCAGCAGCCGGCCGATCCCCTCCGCGCCCTCAGCCGTCGGTACGACGGCGCGGTCGGTACCGATTCGCTCGATCCATCGGCGCTCGAAGAGGACGGTGCAGACCCTGGCCCCCGCCGCCCCGGCGAGATGGGAGCGCCGCTCGGTCCAGTCGAGGCAGCTGCGAGTCAGCGGGCGCCGACCGGGGGCGATGGGGCCGGCGAAGTGGTCGGCGAACCATTCGCGACCGAAGGGGGTGAAGGCGAACGCGGTGTCGAGGACGCCGCGCTCGTGCAGCGCGTCGGTGATGGCCGCCCCGAGCCGCCCGGCCAGGTGGTCGTAGCAGGTACGCCCGCGCGCGAGGGCCTGCCTCTTCGACACCGCCGCGAGCGTTCGCCCGCCCGTCTGCCGCGGCCCGGCGAGCGAGGCCAGCTCCTCCAGGCACCCAGCCACGCGTGCGTCGGCGAGTGCGAGGCGGCGGCTCCGTCCGCGGCGGTGCTCGCGGCACAGCCCGGCGGCGACCAGGACGGTCGCGTGCTCGCTCGCGGTCGGCAGTGAAACCCCGGCTGCGTCGGCCAGCTGGGACAGCGACCAGGACCGGCCGTCGAGGAGGGAGTCGCAGAACGCGGCGCGGGTGCGGTTGGCGACGACCCCCGCGACGGCCGCCAGCGTTTCACCGGGCATACAGCGATCGTCGCCCATGGAAGGTTCGGGCTCCACCGAACCTTCCCGTCCTTAGCTTCGGGCCATGGAGATTCTGGAGAACCCCGGGTACACGGTCCCCGTCCAGCCGCCTGCGCGCGACGGCGTGCGTTGGCTGCGGGGCCGGGTCCCCCGGTTCGCCGAAGGCCCGGTGCACGCGCGGCGGCGCGCGCTCGCCGAGCGGATGCTCGGGGCCCTCGACGCCGCGGCGCTGCGGCGGCCCGGGGCGCCCGTCGCGAACCTCGCCGAAGCGCTGGGCCTGCCCCGGTCGGCGGCGGCCGACGTCGCTCTCGTCGCCTCCTGCTACCAGCCCCACCAGTGCGTCACCGCGGCCGCGGACGAGGCCGTCGCCCGCCTGGTGGCAGCGGCCGGCGGGCGCTGGGACGAGGAGACCGCCGTACGGCTCGGACTGCTGGTGCAGGCCCACGACGCCGTACGGGCGGCGATGGCGGGTCGGGAGCCCCCGGTTCCGACCACACGCAGGATCGCCCCCGACGGTTCGGAGGTCGTCGTCGACCTCGCCGCCCGGCCCTTCGGGGCCGGACGCCACGCCTGCCCCGCCAGGGCCCAGGCCGGGGCCCTGGTCGACGGGGCCCGCCTCTTCCGGCGCATGCACGACGGCCCGGAGCCGCTCGTCCTCCCCAACGCCTGGGACGTGGCCTCCGCCATGGCGCTGGTGCGGGCGGGCTTCGCCGCCGTCGGAACGACGAGCCTCGGCGTCGCGGCCGCGCACGGGCTTCCCGACGCCGCCGGCCGCACCCGCTCCGAAACACGGGAACTCGCGTCCCGGCTCGTCGCCCTCCCGGTCCCGATCACCGTCGACATCGAGTACGGACTCGGGGCCGACCCCGCCGAGTTGGCGAGCGAGCTGGCCGTCCTGGGCGTGGCGGGGATCAACGTCGAGGACGGCCGCCCCGGCGGGCTCGCGCCGGCGGCCGAACAGGCTCACCTGGTCCGGGCGGTCAAGGACGCCGCACCCGAGCTGTTCGTCAACGCACGCGTCGACACCTACTGGCGGCACGAAGCCAGGGAAGAGACCCGGCGACGGGCGGATCGCTACGTCGGGGCCGGTGCGGACGGCGTCTTCGTGCCGGGCCTGCGGGACAGCGCGCTGATCGGCGCGCTGGCCCGGGACCTGCCCGTGCCCCTCAACCTGCTCAGCCAACTCCCGTTGCGGCAGCTCCGCGACCTCGGTGTCCGCCGGGTGAGCACCGGATCGCTCCTGTTCAGGGCCGCCCTCAAAGCCACCGCCGAGACCGCGGAGTCCGTCCGAGCAGGCGACAGCGTCACCGGCCTCCCGACCTATGACGAGGTCGCGGCGCGCACGCTCGACGAGCCGCCGGGTCCGCTCGCGGGGATCGAGACCGAGAACCCCAGGTGACCCGCGCCGCCGGCCCCCGACCCGTGCGCACCTCGGCTCCGCAGCTCCGCGGCGGGTGGCGGGCGGCCTGCTGCTGGACGCCGCCTCGGCGCCCCTCACCTTCGACGCCGCGGGTGCGGGCGGATGCGTGGTCACCGTAGCGGTTGCGCTGACACTGTCGGGAGCACTGCGCCGCACCGCCCTCGCCGCCCTCGCCGGCGGCGAGGGCGGTGCGGACACCGCGGACGGCCCGGTCGCCCGCGCGGCGGCGGGCCGCACCCGGCCTGATGGCGACGCCCGTTTCACGCTCACGCGGTGTTCGCAGCGGACGCCGGTGCGGATCGCCAACGGTCGATCAACCCGAAGGTCCCGCTTTCTGGGGGCCGTTGGGACGCTGCTCAGAGGGGGCTGCGGTCTTGCTCCTGGGAAGGCCGAGGTCAGCGCTTGCGAAAGAGCTTGGCCAGAGCCCGGAAGGGCAGTGTCACCACTGTGACGACGGCATGGGCGACGGCTCCTATCGCGGACGCGATGGCGTTCGCGATCGTGCGTAGTACATCGGCGATACGAGACATATGTGCCGACTACCCCCGACGCGGTTTCTCTATCGTCGCCGATGGACGAATGCGCCACAGCGGCAGGCCCCGGGTGGCAACGGCCGCCACGATGTTCCGGTGACACGGCCGGCGATCCCCGTCCCGATGGCCGAGCCTGAGGGGGCCGCCGTCGGGTGAGGCGACCTCGGCGCGAGCGACACGCCGGCGAAGTCGGGGCGGTCGGCGCGGCTGATGCCGAAGACGCGGAAGCCCTTCTCGGCCAGGAGCCGGGCCGTCTCGCGTCCGATACCCGAGGACGCGCCGGTGACCAGCGCCGTCCCCGGTCGGGAGGCGGGTGCGGACGCCGATTCGCCCGCGTCGCGCGCAGTCATGGCCCGAATCTAGACCCTCAAGCCCACTCGAAGGTCAACGCCCGCCAGAGGGACCTGGTGATAGCCGGGCCTCTCGCTGCCGAGCGGTCAGGGAGCGGGTGTCTCGCCTTTGGCCCAGGCGGTGACGAGCCGGTTGGCGTCGGGGCGGCGTGGCATGGCGACGATGATGAGGTCGTTCTCGCGGATACGTGTACGAGGGGTGGGGATGAGTGCGCGGTTTCCGCGCAGAATCGTGGTGACCAGACCGTGCGGCGGGGATACCTCGTCCAGCTGCTTGCCGACGATGGGCAGGTCGGCGGCGGCCCGGACCTCGATCAGTTCGGTGCCGATGTCGCTGACGGGTAGCGCCTCGGCGACGGGTGCCAGGGTGTGGCCGCCGGCGCCGAGCCCGAGCCAGCGCGCGACCGTGCGGATGCTGACGCCCTGGACAGCGGCCGAGACCAGCACGACGAAGAACACGACGTTGAAGATCAGCGTGCCGTCGGGGTATCCGGCGACGAAAGGGAAGGTGGCGAGGACGATCGGCACGGCACCGCGCAACCCGACCCAGCTGATGAAGACGAGCTCGCGCCAGGAATAGCCGAACCACACCAGGCAGAGCGCGACGGAGACCGGGCGGGCCACGAGTACCAGCACCGCGGTGACAGCGAGGCCGGCCGTGGCCACCGCGGGAAGCTCGGTGGGAAAGACCAGCATGCCGAGCATGAGGAACAGGCCGACTTCGGCGGTGTTGGACAGGCCCTCGTGGAACGTGCGGATGCCGCGGCGGTGCAGGGGCGCGCGGGCGCCCACGACGAGCCCGGTGATGTAGACGGCGAGGAACCCTGAGGCGCCCAGCTGGGCGGCTATGCCGTAGGAGAGGCCGGCGATGCCGAGCGCCAATACCGGGTACACCCCGGCAGGACCGAGGTTGATGCGCGTCAGCAGCCAGCTTCCGGCTAGTCCCACGAGTGCGCCGACCGCCAGTCCGCCGCCGAGTTGGACGACGGTGAAGAGGAGCCAGTCACCCGGGCCGGGCGATCCGCGCCATGTGGTGATCAACCCGATGGTGAGCATGATGGCGATGGGATCGTTGGCGCCGGATTCGACGCCGAGCAGTGCCGCTAGTCTGCGGGGCAAGGGTGCCCGCCGTAGCATGGCGAACACCGCCGCGGCATCGGTGGATGCCACGACCGCTCCGATCAACAGGGCGGTGAGGAGCTCGATATCGAGCAGGAGGTAGGTTCCTGCCCCGAGGATCCCCGCGGTGATGACCACGGCCACGGTGGCCAGGAGCAGTCCGGGGGCTGCTGCGCGCCGGATGTCGCCGGGCTTGGTTGTCAGCCCGCCTTCGAAGAGGATCAGCAGCAGTGCGACAGTGCCGCCGATCTGGGCGATTTCGGGATCGTTCAGCGAGACCAGCGCCAAGCCGTCGTCGGCGATGAGCATGCCCAACGCGAGGAACAGCAGCAGCCCGGGGACACGGATCCGGTGAGCGAATCCCGCCGCCAGGACCGCGGCGACGAGGAGCAGCGCGGTTGCGAGGATCCACCCGTCGGCGGGCAGTTGGACGCTCATCGTCTCCCGTTGCTGGGGGTGTGCCGGATCGGAGGGAGTTTAACAGTGGAGGTCAGGCCGAATCGCGGCACCCGCCGCAGGCGGGCGCCTGCCGCGAGCGCCGGTCTCTCGTCCATCACGCGACTGGTCGTGCCGTTGGACGGCTCGCGCGAGGCCGAATCGGCCGTCGACCCCGCGCTTCGGATCGCACGGACACTACAGGTGCCGGTCGAGTTGCTGACCGTGCATGATCCCGTCCGCGGCAGATGGGCGCGGAACGTGGACGAGACCGCCGCCGCATCGGCCTATGACCATGTCGAGGTGACGGTCGTGGGTTCGGGCTGGGCGGGCGACGTCATCGTGGACATGATCGCCGAACAGGCCGGCACGGTCGTGTGCATGGCCACCCACAACCGCGATCGCTTCTCGCGGCTGGTCGCCGGAAGCGTTACGGAGTACGTCCTGCACACGGCGCCGGGCCCCGTCTTGATGGTCGGGCCGAGCTACCGGTCCGACCACAGCACGGACTCCTTCCGCCGAGCGATGGTATGCCTGGATCACGGCGCCCGGGACGATACGGGCATCGCGCTCGCGCAAAGCTGGGCCGACCAGCTCAAACTGGAGCTGGAACTGGTCCATGTCGCATCGACCGAAGATGACGTCGAGGCATCGGAGGAGCGGACGGCTCGAATCGCCGACCGCATGGCCGACGGCGGCGCATCGGTCGGTCACACTCAGCTGAGGGGATCGGCTCCGGCCGAGGAGGTCGCGAAACTGCTCAGCCGGCACCCGGGAAGCATCGCCGTCCTCGCCAACCGCGGCCGGGTCGGCATCGCCCGAAGCATCCTGGGCAGCGTCAGTTCCCGGCTTCTTGAGACCAGCCCCGCCCCGCTGGTGCTGACCCGCGTGCCGTGATCCCGCCCCTCGTCTGAACCGGCTTCGCCGCGGTTCTGGCCGGGTGCCCGGCCGGCGTCGATCTCGGCCCGCTTGACCCACGACCGCAGCGCCTCGGGGTGGATGTCCGGTTGCCGGGCGATCCGGCGGATCGGGCCCGTCCTCTCGCCCTCGACCGCGATCGCCTCCAATGTCAGCCGCGTCGCCCGCTCACGAAGCTCGTCGCTGTACTTCCCCGGTGCTGCCATACTCTGCCTCCTTCCTGGAATCAGAATCGTCAGGCCAGGGCCCGCATCGACCGGTTCCAGCGCCGACCGGCACACGGTCGCGTGCGACGAGCCGGCGATCCGGCCCGGATCGGCGACGGACGATCTTCCGGGCTGGGCTGTCAGGGGCGGTGTCGGCCCAGCCCCCCCGGAGACGGGTGTTTCAGGCCCGTGGGTCTCTCTGCGAGAAGAGCCAGACCGGCTTCCGCCCCGCTGGACCGCCCCCGGGTGAGGCTCTCCCGCCTGTGTGTCGGGCTCGCCCCTTATGGGAAGGTGTGCTTTCCAGGCCCGATCACGGCCAGGGGGCCCACATCATCTACAGGGAAGGCCGCTATGGAAGGCTACGGGGTCCAGCTCGGCCTCGTTCTCGTCCTGGTCGTCGTCAACGCCCTCTTCGCCGGCAGCGAGATCGCGCTCATCACGTTGCGCGAGGGCCAGCTGAAGAAGCTGGAGGAACGCGGAACCGGCGGCCAGGCCGTCGCGCGCTTGGCCCGTGAACCGAACCGGTTCATGGCGACCATTCAGATCGGCATCACCCTGGCCGGGTTCCTCGCCTCTGCGACCGCCGCGATCGCCTTGGCGCAGCCGTTGGTCGAGCCGCTGGGTTTCCTCGGCGACGCCGCCCGCCCGGTGGCCGTCGTCCTGGTGACCGTCGTCCTGACCTTCATCACGCTGGTCTTCGGTGAACTCGCCCCCAAACGCATCGCCATGCAGCGAGCCGAGGGATGGTCGCTGCTGGTCGCCCGGCCGCTGAACCTGCTGGCGCTGCTGTCGCGCCCGGCCGTGTGGCTGCTCAGCGTATCCACCAACCTGGTGGTGCGTCTGAGCGGAGGAAACCCCGATGCGGCCAAGGAGGAGATATCCGAAGAGGAACTGCGCGACATGATCACCACCCAGCGGGGGATCACCCCCGAGCAGCGGACGATCCTCAGCGGCGCGTTCGAGATCACCGATCGGCGGTTGCGCGAGGTGGTCGTTCCGCGGGGCAGCGTCTTCACCATTCCGGCCGCCACCGGGACGGATGAGGCGGCGTTGATGCTCGCCGAGCACGGCCACTCGCGTGCCCCTGTGGTCACCGATGAGGATCTGGACGATGTCATCGGGGTTGTGCACTGGTCGGATCTGCTGCGGTCGCAGGCCAGCTTGCGCGAGTTGGTGCGTTCTCCGCTTCTGCTGCCCGACTCCCTCGTCGTCTCCGAGGCGCTGCGGCGAATGACGACCGAGCATCAGCAGTTGGGGGTGGTCGTGAACGAGACGGGCGGTATCGACGGCATCGTCAGCCTGGAGGATCTGCTCGAAGAGATCGTCGGGGAGATCTACGACGAGACGGACTCGGACCTGCAGACCGTCGAACGCCATGCGGACGGGTCGATCTCGCTGCCCGGCACCTACCCTGTCCACGATCTGCCGGACATCGCCGTCCACGTGAAGGATGCGCCCGAGGGCGATTATGTGACCGTGGCAGGCCTGCTCATCGCCGCGCTCGGCGAGATCCCGCAGCAGCCTGGGCAGGAGGTCGCGCTGCAGGGGTGGACGGCCACGGTCACCGAGACCAACGGGCGCACCATCACCGGTGTGACCCTTCGGCCCACCGGGGCCTGACCCGGTACCCGCGGCGGTGCGCGGAGGCGGCGCTCGCCCTGGTCATCACCGCGGGGCAGCAGGAGCCGGCGCAGGATGGCGTCGGACGTCAGGGGCAGAGCTTGTCGAGCGAGGTCGCGTCTTCGCCGACCTGGCGGCCCGGGGTGTCGGGGACGGACGAGCCGCCGCCCGTGGAACCCTGGTCCGCGTCCCCGGGAGATCCGGGAGAGGCGGGCGAGCCGGAGGGGGTGCCGCTGTCATCGGATGGCTGCGACCGCTCCTGTTCGGCCACGGCGTCGTCGACCAGGCCGCGGATCTCCTCCCAGTCCGGGTAAGCGGTATCGACCTGGGGCGGGGAAAGCTGCAGCGTCTTGAAGCCGCCTTCGCCGCTGGTCAGTTCCGCGAGGTCGATGAACGCCCCCGCCTTGGACTGGGGGATGTCGGTACGCAGGGTGCGCTTGGTCGCCCCGGCCAACTCCTGGAAGCTGGTGAGCACGGTCATCGGGTCGGCCTGTTCGGCGACGTACTTGATCAGGCATCCTTGGCGGCCCATGCGGGTGTAGTCGTCGCTGTTGGTGCGGCTGCGCCCGTACCAGAGCGCCTCGTTGCCGTCGAGGTGCCGGTCGCCGGCCTTGAGGACCTCGCCCTGCTGGCCGTAGGGGATGGGCTCGTCGATGTGTACGTCGATGCCGCCGATCGCGTCGACGAGGTCGTCGAAGCCCTGCATGTCCACCAGCGCGTAGTAGCCGATGTCGAGGCCGACGGCGTCGGCGATGACCCGCTTGAGGGTGTCGGCGGCGGGGTCTTCGGCGCCGGTGTCGATGGCCAGTCGCTCCGGGGCTTCGGCCACGGTCTGATAGACGTCGTTGAGCAGGCCGTCGAACCCCTGCGGTTCCGGGTAGGCGCGGGCGAGTCGTGTGCCGTCGGGGAAGGGCACGTTCTCCAGGTTGCGCGGTAGCCCGATCAGCACGACGTCGCCGTACTCCACATCGACGCTGGCCACCATCATCGAGTCGGTGCGCAGCCCGTAGCGGTTGCCGCCCGAGTCGCCGCCCAGCAGCAGCACGTTGATGCGCTCACGCCCATCCCACGGATCGCTTTCGTCATGGGGCGGTTCATCGGGGCGTTCGGGACCGAAGACCGAATCGACGGTGTCGTGGGCGGTGTAGGCAGTGCGCATGGCCGCCCCCGCGGGCAGAGCCACGGCCAGGCACAGCAGCACGACCAGCGTCGCACCGGTGAACCGGGCCGGGCGCCCGGCCGCGGGCGGCCGAATGATGACCCAGGAGTGCACGATGACGGTCATCCACAGTACCGCCGCCGCGAAGACGGCCAGGCTCGCCGCCAGCAGCCACCGTCCCTGGGAGGCGAGCCGGAGGCTGTCGGCCGGGTCGCCGTGCAGCAGCAGGGCCGTGACGGCGGTACCCAGGGTCAGGACCGCGAACAGGCTCAGGAGGGTCGCCCCGGCCCACCGTCGCCCGGTCCGCAGATGGGCCAGGCCGGGAACCAGAGCCGAGGCGAGGGTGAGGACCAGGGCACGACCGGTCGTGGCTGCTCGCGGCTGCTGCCCGCCTGCACCCATCAGACCCGCTCCTGCTCCCACGGTCGCAAACCCCAGCTTTCCGTCAAAACGGCACTCTCCCATACCTACCGCACCAGAACGCCTGAAAACTCGCAGCAGGTAGCCAAGGCGGGGCGGAGAGGGGACGACCCGAGCCAACACGAAAGCAGGCCTCGGGTGCGGACTGGAGCGCACCCCCATCGCACAGGACAGGTGCGGACGGTGCAGGCCGTCGCCGCGGTTCTGAGCGGTCCCCGCTTGCCGCAGCGGAGCGCTACGCAGGTGCAGGAAGCCGAGCTGGAGGTGCTGGACCGCGCGCAGGCTCGGCGCCTGGGCGTGGAGGGTTGCTGCTGCGGCTCAAGCGCACCGACGGCGGCACGGGCGCGGCTCCGGTGCAGGTGGGAGTCAACTACGCCGACTTCGCCTCGGCCTTCGGCGGTGACTACGGCTCCCGACTGGCCCTGGTCGCCCTCGACGGCTGCACCGACGCCGGCGGCGGCGAGGGCTGCGTACCCTCGGTCGGTTTGGACGCCGTCAACGACACCGAAGCCCAGACGCTCTCGGTCACGGTCACGGCCATGGCAACCGGGGGCGAGGGCACGCTGCTGGCGGTGGCCGCCGACGCCGGGAGCGACGGCGGCACGGGCGACTACTCGGCCACCAAACGCCAACCCTCGGCCGAGTGGAACGTGGGCACCCGGACCGGCGGGTTCTCCTGGTCCTACCCGATGGCGGCACCGCCGGTGGCCGGCGAAGCGAGTCCTCTGCTGAGTAGCCCGCTTGTGAAAATTCCGGTGACTCACGCCGATGGCGCGGCGAGGAGTCTCTGGCACCTCGGCATCGTCGGTTGCCGACGATGCATCACACCAGCGCCGCCGACCAAGTCGGTAGGTGAGAGGTCAGCCCGCCAGCTGTCGCTCTAGCGCCGAGGCGTCGTGCAGGGCCGTCATCTGTACGAACCGTCCGTCGCGGATCCGGTAGATGGCGTACTCGACGATCTCGAACGAGGCGCCGGTGGGAGCCACACCGAGCCACTCCTTCACGGGGGTACCCGTGTTGATCGCACGGACAGCCGCGCGGTCACCGTCGACGAGGAACTCCCGGACCTCCCAGTGGAAGTCCGGCACCGCGTCGATGTCTGCCTTCTGAACCGCGATGACATCGTCCCGGGTGCCCGGCTCGCCGTTCAGGGTGACCTTGTCGTGGATGAACGCGTCCATGCCGTCGAACGTGTGGGCGTTGAGCTCCTCGATGTAACGGCGGTAGAACCCGTGGATGTCGAAGTCAGCCATGATGATCACCTCTCCATGCCCCGAGCAGGGGCTGTACTCGGATCTTGACGGCTTGGGACCCACTCCCCGGGCCGGCCGTCGCCGCTGAGTTCCGTCGCAGGTTGCTACGCGCCTACCAGGGCAGTTCCCTGTTCTCGTCCTGGAAGGTCCCCGTCGGGCCGTCCGCGTCGAGGGTCGCCAGGCGCACGACGGCCTCGGCGCTCTTTTCGGGTGGCCTTCCGATTCCGAAGGCCGCGGTCATGTCCGTGGCGGTGGTGCCGGGCTCCAGCGCGTTGAACTTGATGCCCGGCTGGGACTTGGCGTACTGGACCGTCAGCATGGTGGCCGCCGCCTTGGAGGCGGAGTAGAGCGCGGACGACAGGTGGAACTCGGGCCTTTCGGGGCTGGTCACCGCCCAGAACGACCCGGCGCTGCTCGAAACGGTGACGACGGTGGGATTCGCGGACTTGCGCAGCAGGGGGAGCGCCGCCTCCGTGACCCGCACGATCCCCACCGCGTTGGTGTCGAAGGCACGCAGGGCCAAGGGGCCGTCGACGTCTCCTGCCGCCAGGATGCCCGCGTTGTTCACCAGGACGTCGAGCCGGCCCTCGGCCGCATCGATCGTCGCCAGCGCATTGTTCACCGACGCGTCGTCGGTCACGTCGAGCTGGACGAATCGCGTGCCGATCGCGGCCGCGGCTTTCTCACCCCGTTCGGCGTCGCGCGCGCCGATGTAGACGACGTGGCCCGACTCCAGAAGCTGTTTGGCTGTCTCGAAACCGATTCCCTTGTTGGCCCCGGTGATGAGTGCGACGGTCATGGTTCTCCTCCGGAAAGGTGTGGCCTGGTGCGTCAGGAACGCTATGCGGGGCCGCTCTCCGGACCCAGAGCCCTTTCGAGCCTGGGGTGTGGCAGGGCCCCCTCTATTCGCTTTGCGGCGAAATAGGCTGACCGCATGAGCGAGAGACCGAACGCCCTCGGTGCGTACCTGCGCGCTCGGCGCGAGCTGGTGACGCCTGAGCAGGCGGGCATCCCCAACGTGGGGGTGCGGCGTGCGCCCGGGCTGCGGCGGGAGGAGGTCGCGATGCTCGCCGGCATCAGCGCGGACTACTACCTGCGGCTGGAGCGGGGCCGCGATCGCAACCCGTCCGTGCAGGTGCTCAAGGCGATCGCGCGGGCGCTGCACCTCGACGACGACCACTTCGCCCACCTGCTGACGTTGGTCTCCGAGGCGTCCCGGCAGCGCAGACGCCGACCGCGCAAGGAGACCGTGCCGCCCGGCGCGCTCAAGCTCCTGGACTCCCTCGTCCAGCCCGCCTTCATCGAAGGCCGGTACTTCGACATCCTGGCCTCGAACTCACTCGCCAGGGCCCTCGATCCCCGACTCGTCGTGGGCGGCAACCAGCTGAGGGACATGTTCCTGGAACCCGGCCAGCAGAGGCTGTACCCGGAGTGGGAGAACGTCACGGAGTGCTTCATCGCGAATCTGCGGCAATCCGTGGGCAACGACATCGAGGATCCCCGCTTCGCCGATCTCGTCGGAGAGCTCTCATTGGCGAGCCCCCTGTTTCGTCGGCTCTGGGCTCGCCATGAAGTACGAGGCCAGCGCGGGACGCCGATCCGGTTGGATCACCCGCAGATCGGGGAACTCACGCTCAACAGAGAGCGGCTGAGCGTGGGCGGGGCCGAGGACCTGAAACTGGTCGTGTACCACCCGGACCCCGGATCCGACGACGCGGACAAGCTGGCCCTTCTGGCCTCGGCGGACCTGCCCGCCCGGACACGGGATTGCAAGGATTCCGCCGCTCCGGTGCATGAGGCGGACGGCGCCGCGTTCGAGTGAATCCGTTCGGGCGCCGGATGCGACGCACGGCGCGATCGCGCGAGCGCACAGCATTTCTCATCACGGCTGTGCAGCGGAGGCGCTTGTGACGACCATCGGCGTCATCGGCGCGGGGCGAGGTCGGAAGCCGGTTCGGGCGCGGCGATAGCGAACGGGTACACGGTCGTCATCGTCGGTTCGCGGGGCCCGAGACCGTGCACGACCTCAGCGACGAACTCGGCCCGTCGGCGCATGCCGCCGAGGCCGTGGCCGCAGGGGTCCGAAACCACTGCTCCAGTGAAAGACTCCTGTCTACTCGTGTGGCGAAGAAGGGACCTTGTATGTGCGCTTACCACGAGCCCCGTCACACAGCCGACTACGACGCCGTCGTGGTGGGCGCCGGATTCGCCGGGCTCTACCAGCTGTACCGGCTCCGCGAACAGGGGTTGACCGTACGGGTCTTCGAGGCCGGCGGCGGCGTCGGGGGAACCTGGTTCTGGAATCGGTATCCGGGTGCTCGCTGTGACGTGGAGAGCATCGACTACCAGTACGCGTTCTCCGAGGAGCTGCTGAGTGAGTGGCGGTGGAGCGAACGCTATCCGCGCCAGGAGGAGCTGCTTCGCTACCTCGACCATGTGGCCGACCGGTTCGGCCTACGTCCGCACGTCCAGCTCGACACGCGTGTCGAACGCGCCGTCTTCGACGAGGAGTCCGGCCGTTGGCTGGTCGAAACCGACCGCGGAGACGTCGTCAGGGCGCGCTATTGCGTCATGGCCACGGGGTGCCTGTCCGTCCCCTGGGTGCCCGATTTATCCGGCCTGGAGAACTTCGCGGGGGAGTGGTACCACACCGGCGCATGGCCGACCGAGGATGTCGGCTTCACCGGCAAGCGCGTGGCGGTCGTCGGGACCGGCTCCTCGGGCATCCAGCTCACCCCCGTCGTCGCCGAGCAGGCGGCCGAACTGTTCGTCTTCCAACGCACGGCGAGCTTCAGCGTCCCGGCCTTCAACCGCCCCGCCGGCGGGGAGGCTGCCGCGGAGGCGAGCGCCGAGTTCCGCCGGCGCCGCGAGTTCACCCGGAACTCCGTGCTCGGCCTGTCGACGCCCCTCAACCACCAGTCGGCGCTGGCGGTGTCGGCCGATGAGCGCCGGCGCCA
>NZ_JROO01000055.1 GCF_000826685.1 Streptomonospora alba | reverse complement strand
CCCGCGAAGCCGCGCGACCGTGTTGGAATGTGTTGGGATCATAGCGACATATCGCACATTGATGTCAAGATCCGACACCGCACCGACCGGCCGGTCGGCCGGTCGGCCCGTCCGCCCATCCCGTCGCAGGTACCGCCTGCGCGGGGGATAAGGGGCGTGTCAGAGCCGGGATCCCGTGCCCCTCGTGCCAGGCTTGACACGCCTGCACTCGTGCACGAGGGTCGCTCCGAATGTGGGTTGATGTTCGATTTCGTGAGAAATTGACGCCGCATCCGAACCACAACCGCACAGGAACCCGGGTACGGACGCGGGCGCCCGCCGGCACCGGATTCGGCGCGCTATGCCGCACGCGCCGCCCGCGGCCGCCGGCGGGTTCCCGGGCGCCGCGGCCGATAGCACGCGGTGCCTTTGCCCGCCCGCGATCGCGGGTAGCCGCGCCCGAATCCGTCGGCCTCGCCGGTCCCCGGCCCGCAGGAGTGCCGACCGGGGACCGGCAGGCCCGCAGCCCACCCCCGAACGGGAGGACCAACGTGTTCAGAGAGGACCGGCCGAAGTGATCGCCCTAGCACAAGAGCCACTGAGGCTGGACGCCAACGCCGTCGACTACACCCTGCTCGCCCTGTACTTCGTGTTCGTGCTGGGTATCGGCATCCTCGCCCGCCGCTCCGTCTCGACCAGCCTCGACTTCTTCCTGTCCGGGCGGTCGCTGCCGGCGTGGGTGACCGGCTTGGCGTTCATCGCGGCCAACCTCGGCGCCATCGAGATCATCGGCATGTCGGCCAACGGCGCCCGCTACGGCATGGCGACCATGCACTACTTCTGGGTCGGCGCCATCCCGGCGATGCTGTTCCTGGGCCTGGTGATGATGCCGTTCTACTACGGCTCCAAGGTCCGCAGCGTCCCGGAGTTCATGAACCGCCGTTTCGGCAAGGCCGCGCACCTGGTCAACGGCATCAGCTTCGCGCTCGCCCAGATCCTGATCGCCGGCATCAACCTGTTCCTGCTGGCCACCATCGTCAACGCGCTGCTGGGCTGGCCGCTGTGGGTGTCGCTGATGCTCGCCGCCGCGATCGTCCTCAGCTATACCGCGCTGGGCGGGCTCTCCGCGGCCATCTACAACGAGGTGCTGCAGTTCTTCGTCATCGTGGCCGCGCTGACACCGCTCACCCTGGCCGGGCTGAACCGCGTCGGCGGCTGGTCGGGACTGGTCGAAGAGGTCACCGCGAGCCCGCAGGGGCCCGGACAGCTCTCAGCCTGGCCCGGCAACGAGCTGACCGGCTTCACCAACGACATCCTGAGCGTCTTCGGCATCGTGCTGGGTCTGGGCTTCGTACTGGCTTTCGGCTACTGGACCACCAACTTCGTCGAGGTCCAGCGCGCCATGGCCTCCAAGAGCATGTCGGCGGCCATGCGCACGCCCATCATCGGCGCGTTCCCCAAGCTGCTCATCCCCTTCATCGTCGTCATCCCCGGCATGATCGCGGGCGTGGCCGCCTCCGAGATGGTGGCGCTCAAGGCCGGTGAGGACACCAACGTCACCTACAACGACGCCATCCTGCTGCTCATGCGCGACCTGCTGCCCAACGGGCTGCTCGGTATCGCGCTGGCGGGGCTCCTCGCGTCGTTCATGGCGGGCATGGCCGCCAACCTCAGCTCGTTCAACACGGTCTTCACCTACGACATCTGGCAGACCTACATCGTCCGGAACCGGCCCGACTCCTACTACCTGAAGATGGGGCCGTGGGTCACCGTGGGCGCGACCGTGGGCGCCGTGGGCACCGCCTACATCGCCTCGGGCTACTCCAACCTGATGGACTACCTGCAGCAGCTGTTCTCGTTCTTCAACGCGCCGCTGTTCGCGACGTTCATCCTGGGCATGTACTGGAAGAGGATGACGCCGCACGCCGGCTGGAGCGGCCTGGTCACCGGTACCGCGGCGGCGATCGCGGTGTTCGTCCTCGGCGAGACGGGGGTGATCGGCCTTTCGGCTCAGGGCACAAGCTTCGTCGGCGCCGGCGCCGCCTTCGTCGTCGACATCGTGGTCAGCGTCGTGGTCAGCCTGTTCACCCGGCCCAAGCCCGAATCCGAGCTTGTGGGCCTGGTGCACTCGCTCACACCGCGCGAGTCGCGCCGCCCCTCGCACACCGGCGAGGACGCCGGGTGGTACCGCCGTCCGACCGTGCTGGCGGCCATCGTCGTGGTGATCGTCATCGCCCTGAACGTCATCTTCGGTTGAGCCCTGCAGGGCGGACGCCGATAAACGCTGCCAAGGAGGCAATCCGATGAGTGCCAACGGCTCCGGAGGCGAGCGGCGCAAGACCGCCAAAGCCTTCGACGTGCGGTCGGTCATCGCGCTGCTGTTCGTCATCTACGGCGTGGTCCTGATCGCCATGGGCCTCCTCCTTCCCCCGGAGGAGGGCCACCGCGACGGCGCGAACCTCAACCTGTGGGCGGGATTGGGCATGTTCGTCTTCAGCGTCCTGATGGGGGGATGGGTACTGCTCAAACCCCTGAAGGTCCCCGAGCAGGTCGACGAGCACACCGACGCGGGCCCGCAGAGCTGACCCTCGCCTCTCGACGCCCGGCCCCGCCGCCGCCCGGCGGCCGCACCCGGATGCGGCCGCCGGGCGGCCGTTTCAGCGGACGCCGACGACGGCGGCGGTCTGCGCACCCGCCTCAAGCGCTGCCCGCAGGACCCGCCCACCGGCGCTTTCACCGCCGCTTCCAGCACGGCGCGGCCTGTGTTTGCCGTCACTCCGGAGGGGTAGCGGCCGGTCGCCCTACGAGCACAGCGGTCCGTCCGCGTGCCCGTCGGCCCGACCAGTGCATCAGGCGGAGGAGAGGCGATGGGCGTTCGCACGCTGATCGAGTCATGGCCGGTCTACAGGCAGCTCACCGGAAACGACCGGTCCGGCCGCGGGGCTGCGGCCAAGTCCGCGGGCAGCCGCGACCTGCGGGCGCGTACGGCCGAGGCGGACCGCGTGGTGAAGTCGGTCTGCCCCTACTGCGCGGTGGGATGCGGCCAGAACGTCTACGTCCGCGACGAGAAGGTCGTCCAGATCGAGGGCGACCCCGACTCCCCCGTCAGCCGGGGGCGGCTGTGCCCCAAGGGCTCGGCCACCCTCCAGCTCACCACGGGGTCCTCGCGTGAGCACCGGGTGCTGTACCGGCCTCCGCACGGCTCCGACTGGCAGGAGATCGGACTGTGGGAGGCGATGCACATGGTCGCCGACCGGGTGCTGCAGTCCCGCGAAGAAGGCTGGCAGGACGAGGAGAACGGGATACCGACCTCCCGCACCATGGGGATCGCCCACCTCGGCGGCGCCGTCCTGGACAACGAGGAGAACTACCTCATCAAGAAGCTGCTGACCGCGCTGGGCGTGGTGCAGATCGACAACCAGGCGCGCGTGTGCCACAGCTCCACTGTGGCGGGGCTGGGCACCTCGTTCGGCCGCGGCGGCGCCACCACGTTCATGCAGGACCAGCAGAACGCCGACTGCATCGTCATCGAGGGCTCCAACTACGCCGAGGCCCACCCCGTCGGATTCCAGTGGGTGATGGAGGCCAAGGCCCGCGGCGCCGTGGTCATCCACGTCGACCCGCACTTCAGCCGCACCAGCGCACTGGCCGACATGCACGTGCCCATCCGCGCCGGCACCGACATCGCCTTCCTCGGCGGGATCATCAACCGGGTCCTCAACGAGGAGAAGTACTTCCGCGAGTACCTGCTCGACTTCACCAACGCGGCCACGATCGTCAACGAGGACTTCCGCGACACCGAGGACCTGGACGGGCTGTTCGCGGGGTTCGACCCCGAGTCGCGCAACTACGACGCGCGCAGCTGGATGTACGAGGGCGCCAACGTCGCGCCGGCCTCGGGCAAACGCGACCAGCTCTACGAGGATCGCGTCGCCAAGGAGCGCGCCTCGGGCCGCCCCGAACAGCAGGGGTCGGGCGGCGCACCGGTGGGCGGTACCCCCGAGACCGACCCCACCCTGGAGCATCCGCGGTGCGTGCTCCAGATCCTCAAGCGCCACTACTCCCGGTATACGCCGGAGATGGTCGAACAGATCTGCGGGATCCCCCCGGACGTCTTCAACCGCGTGGCCGACCACCTGATCGAGAACTCCGGACGCGACCGCACCTCGGTGTTCTGCTACGCCGTGGGCTGGACCCAGCACACCGTGGGCGCCCAGTACATCCGCACCGCCTCGATCCTGCAGCTGCTGCTGGGCAACATCGGCCGACCCGGCGGCGGTATCCAGGCGCTGCGCGGCCACGCCAGCATCCAGGGCTCCAGCGACGTGCCCACCCTGTTCAACCTGCTGCCGGGCTACATCCCGATGCCCCACGCCCACGAAGAGGAGACCCTGCAGGACTTCATCGTCGGCGACGCCGCGGTCAAGGGCTTCTGGTCGAAGATGGACACCTACATCGTCAGCCTGCTCAAAGCCTGGTGGGGCGAGCACGCGACGGAGGAGAACGACTTCGCCTTCGACTACCTGCCCCGCATCAGCGGTTCGCACAGCACCTACGACACCGTCATGGAGCAGATGCGCGGTGTGTGCAAGGGCTACTTCCTGATGGGCGAGAACCCCGCCGTGGGCTCGGCCAACACCCGCGCGCAGCGGCTGGGCATGGCCAACCTGGACTGGCTCGTGGTGCGCGACTTCTCGCAGATCGAGAGCGCTACCTGGTGGAAGGACGGCCCGGAGATCGAATCGGGCGAGCTGCGCACCGAGGACATCGGCACCGAGGTGTTCTTCTTCCCCGCGGCCGCCCACACCGAGAAGTCGGGCACCTTCACCAACACCAACCGGATGCTGCAATGGCACCACCGGGCGGTGATGCCCGAGGGCGACGCCCGCAGCGACCTGTGGTTCATGTACCACCTGGGCCGCATCCTCAAGGAGAAGCTGGCCGACTCCACCGACCCGCGCGACCGGCCCCTCCAGCATCTGACGTGGGATTACCCCCTGGAGGAGGGGGACGAGCCCGACGCGGCCGCGGTGCTGGCCGAGATCAACGGGTACGGCCCCGAAGGCGAGCACCTGCACGATTACACTCAGCTGCGCGCCGACGGATCGACCAGCTGCGGCTGCTGGATCTACTGCGGCGTCTACGCCGACGGCGTCAACCAGGCCGCCCGCCGCAAGCCGCACACCGAGCAGGACTGGATCGCCGCGGAATGGGCGTGGGCGTGGCCCAGGAACCGGCGGGTGCTCTACAACCGGGCCTCGGCCGACGCCGACGGCGCGCCCTGGAGCGACCGCAAGGCGCTGGTCTGGTGGGACGAGGAGCAGGAGCGGTGGGTCGGGCACGACAACCCCGACTTCGAGGCCGAGAAGCGCCCCGACTACGTACCGCCCGAGGACGCTACGGGGGTGGATGCGCTCGCCGGCACCGACGCGTTCATCATGCAGGGCGACGGCAAGGGGTGGCTGTACGCCCCCTCCGGGCTCGCCGACGGGCCCATGCCCACCCACTACGAGCCGCAGGACTCGCCGTTCGAGAACCTGCTCTACGGCCAGGGCCGCAACCCGGTCCGCCTGGTCTACCCGCACCCGGCGAACCGCTACCACCCCGACCCGGGTTCGCCGCAGGCCGGGATCTACCCCTACGTGGCGACCACCTACCGGCTCACCGAGCACTTCACCGCCGGCGGGATGACCCGGTGGACGCCCTACCTCGCCGAGCTGCAGCCGGAGTTCTTCTGCGAGGTCTCGCCGGAGCTGGCGCGCGAGCGCGGCCTGACCCACGGCGACTGGGCCACGATCGTCTCGGCACGCAACGCGATCGAGGCGCGGGTGCTGGTCACCGACCGCATGGTGCCGCTGCGGGTGCACGACCGCATCGTGCACCAGATCGGAATGCCCTACCACTGGGGGCCCAACGGCTACGCGAAAGGCGACGCGTTCAACGAGCTGTCCTCGATCTCGCTGGATCCCAACGTGCACATCCAGGAGGTCAAGGCGCTGACCGTCGACATCCGGCCGGGACGGCGCCCGCGCGGACCCGATCGCCGTGAGCTGGTCCTGGACTACCAGCGCCGCGCCGGAGTGGACGACCGGACCGGAACGGAGGTATGAGGCATGGCCCTGGACGAGCAGTCCGGTGTGCGCACCGGCGTACCCGAGAGCGCCGCGGATCCGCAGGACGACCGCCCGCGCATGGGGTTCTTCACCGACACGAGCGTGTGCATCGGGTGCAAGGCCTGCGAGGTCGCCTGCAAGGAATGGAACCTGGTGCCCGAGGACGGGCTGGACTTCACCGCGATGTCCTTCGACAACACCAGCGGGCTCGGAGCCGACACCTGGCGCCACGTCGCCTTCATCGAGCAGCGCGCTCCCCTGGGCGCCCAGGAGACCAATCTGGGCCGCCCCGAGGGCGCGCCCGACTCCGTGGACCTGGGCATGCCCTCATTCGACCTGCCCGGCGCCTACACCGGTGAGGACGAGCGCGGCGAGTTCCGCTGGCTGATGTCCTCCGACGTGTGCAAGCACTGCACCCACGCCGCCTGCCTGGACGTGTGCCCGACGGGGTCGCTGTTCCGCACCGAGTACGGCACCGTCGTGGTGCAGGAGGACATCTGCAACGGCTGCGGCTACTGCGTGCCGGCCTGCCCCTACGGGGTGATCGACCAGCGCAAGGACGACGGCCGCGTGTGGAAGTGCACGCTGTGCTACGACCGGCTGGGCGAGGGCATGGAGCCGGCGTGCGCCAAGGCCTGCCCGACCGACTCGATCCAGTACGGCGACCTGGACGAACTGCGCGAGCGCGCCGACGAGCGGCTGCGCAACCTGCACGAGCACGGCATCGGCTCCGCGCAGCTCTACGGCCGCGACCCCGACGACGGCGTCGGCGGCGACGGCGCGTTCTTCCTGCTGCTGGAGGATCCGGAGGTCTACGGCCTGCCGCCCGACCCTGTGGTGACCACACGCGACCTGCCGTCGATGTGGCGCCACGCCGGCGTCGCCGCGGCGACGCTGCTGGCCGGAATCACCGCGACGTTCCTGGGGAGGCGGCGTTGAGCACTTCGGACGTGACCAAGGAGGGCATCCGCGGCGCCCGGCCCGGCCGCGAGGCGATGACCGGCGCGGTCTCGGACGGGCACCGGTCCCGGGAGAGCCCCGATCGTGGCCGCGGCGGCGGCTCGGAGTTCCGGTCCTACTACGACCAGCCGGTGCTCAACCAGATCACCTGGAAACCGCAGGACATCGGCGGTTACCTGTTCCTGGGCGGCCTGGCCGGCGCCTCGTCGGTGCTGGCGGCCGGCGCCGACCTGACCGGGCGACCGGACCTGGCGCGGCCGCTGCGCTACACCGCGCTGGGGGCCGTCTCGGGGTCGCTGGCGGCGCTGATCCACGACCTGGGGCGTCCGGAGCGGTTCCTGAACATGCTGCGGGTGATCAAGTGGACCTCCCCGATGAGCGTGGGCACCTGGATCCTGGTGTGCTACGGCCCGCTCGCCGGCGCGGCGGCGGTCTCCCAGGCCACCGGCATCCTGCCGGGCGCGGGCCGCCTGGCGGGGCTGGGCGCGGGCGCGATCGGCCCGGCCGTGGCCGCCTACACCGCCCCGCTGATCTGCAACACCGCAGTGCCCGCATGGCACGAGGGATACCGGGAGATGCCGTTCGTGTTCGTGGGCTCCGGCGCCGCCGCGGCCGGAGGCATGGGCATGATCACGGCGCCGGTGGGCCAGGCGGGTCCCGCTCGGCGCGCGGGCGTGGTGGGATCGGCGCTGGAGAACGCGGCGGTGGCGACGATGGAACGGCGCATGGGCATGATCGCCGAGCCCTACAAGCAGGGGCGCGGCGGGGCGCTGATGCGTGCGGCCAAGGTGCTGACGATCGGCGGCGCGGTGGGGGCGCTGGTGGGCGGTCGCAGCCGCACGGTGTCGGCGATCGCGGGTGCGGCACTGGTGGCGGGCTCGGCGTGTACCCGGTTCGGCGTCTTCAAGGCGGGCCAGGACTCGGCGGCCGACCCCAAGTACACGGTCGTCCCGCAGCGGCAGCGCATCCGCGACCGCGAACGGGCCGCCGCGCAGGAAGGCGGCGACGGCGGCGAGCAGGGCGCGCAGGACCCGGCCGGGGACTGACCGCCGCGTCCCGGCCCGCCCCGTGCGCGCGTCAGGCGCGCACGGGGCGGCGCCCGGCGCGCTGCGAAGCGATCTCCCGCACGAGCCGCTGCGGACCGATGAGTTTCCGTCGGTGTCCGGGTCTACTCTCCGACTACAGCGACAACCGGTTTGGAGCGGTGACATGCGGATCGTACTGACTGACTTCATGAGCCTGGACGGCGTCGTGCAGGCCCCCGGCGGCGCCGAGGAGGACACCGACGGCGGCTTCGCCCACGGCGGCTGGTCGGGGCCCTACTTCGACACGGAGGCGATGAGCGCCTTCATCGACGGCGGCATGGAGAACGCCGAGGCCCTGCTGTTCGGCCGCCGCACATGGCGGGTCATGGCCGACGCCTGGCCCGCGCGCGCGGGCGACGACCCCTTCGCCGACCGCATGAACGCGCTGCCCAAGCACGTCGCCTCCCGGACGCTGGCTCCCGCGGACATGGAGTGGAACTCCACCCTGCTGCCCGCCGACGACGTCTTCGGCGCCGTCGACCGGTTGCGCAAGGAGGGCGAGGGCGACATCCACGTCTGGGGCAGCTCCGACTTCGCACGCCAGCTGGTCGCCCACGACCTCGTCGACGAGTACCGGATGATGATCGAACCCGTCCTGCTCGGCGGCGGCAAGCGCATCTTCCCGGAGGACGGCCGGGCGCGCCCGCTGCGGCTGGTGTCCACCCGGACCGCGTCCACCGGGGTGCTCCTGTGCGTCTACCGGCCCGACAGCGCCGGATAGCCGGCTGCCGCCCCGATGCGCGGCGGCGCGCACGCGAACGCGCTGCCGCAGGGGGGCGCTCACCCCGCCAGGGCACCGCTGCCCAGCCAGTCCAGCACCGGCCCGGCGGCCACGCCCAGCAGCAGTGACAGCGTGGCCGCGGCCACGGCCACGGCGGTGCTCCACCCCCCGGCCGAATCCGCACCGGCGCTCTGTGCATGCGGATCCGCCGCGCGGAACAGCGGCAGGATCCAGCGCAGGTAGTAGAACAGGCTGGCCACGGTCATCGTCGCGGCCAGCACCACCAGCCACACCATTCCCGCGTCGAACGCGGCGGTGAACACGGTCAGCTTGCCGACGAACACCGCGGTCGGCGGTGTCCCGACCAGGCCGAGCAGGCATACCACCAGGCTGAGGGCGAGCCAGGGGCGGCGGCCGAACAGTCCTCCCCACTGGTCGAGGCGCTCGGCCCGGGGCAGCGCGCACACCGCGGCGAACGCGCCGATGTTGGTAACGGTGTAGGCGAGCAGGTAGTACAGCAGACCCGGCAGCGCCTCTTCCGCACGCCCGTAGGCCGCCACCGCCATCAGCAGGAACCCCACCTGGCCGATGGTGGAGTAGGCCAGCAGCCGGCGGACACGGTGCTGGGCGAAGGCGGCGAGGTTGCCCAGCACCATGGTGGCGGCCGCGGCCGCCGCCACCAGCAGCGACCAGTCGCCGACGGCCTCCAGCGGCAGCGCGGCGCCGAGCCGGTAGGCCGCCACCAGCGCGCCGATCTTGGGCACGGTGGTGATGAACGCGGCGACGGGCGCCGGTGCGCCCTCGGCGGCGTCGGGCACCCAGAAGTGGGCGGGCACCGCCCCCGCCTTGAACAGCAGCGCCGCCAGCACCGCGACGGCCCCGGCCGCGGCGGCCGCACGCGGCGCCCCGGGCAGTCCGGCGGCCAGCGGGAGGTAGTCGGTGGCGCCGCCCGCGCCGAGCAGCACCGTCGTCCCGCCCAGCAGCACCACGCCGAACAGGGCGCCCATCAGGAAGTACTTCAGGCCCGCCTCGGTACCGGGCGCGTCTTTGGCGAAGGCGACCATGGCATAGAGCGGAATACTCGCCAGCAGATAGCCCATGACCAGCACGAGCAGCCCGTTCGCGCCGGCCAGGACCAGGGAGCCCACCGCCGCGAGCAGCATCAGGACGTAGGCCTCGCTTTCACGGCGGGCACCGGCGAGGCTGTCGGATCCGGCCAGCACCACAAGCCCCGTGCCCACCAGCACGGCGACGCGCGCGGCGTGCAGTCCGGTGTCGACGGCCCAGGATCCCGATGAGGCGGTGTGGGGCGGGCCCGCTGCCGCGAAGGCGGTGGCGGCCAGCCCGGCGGCGACGGCGGTCAGCGCGAGGGCGCGCACCGCCCACTGGCGGCGGCGGGGCAGCCAGCTGCCCAGCAGCAGCCCGGCGACCGCGGCGGCGGCCAGCGCCGCCTCGGGCAGGAGCGCGATCAGCGTCGTGGTCGTCATGGCGCCCCGCCTACCGCAGCACCAGGGCGGCGACCGCTTCGGCCGCCGGCGCCAGGACGTCGAGCAGGGTCCGCGGCAGCAGCCCGATCACCACCGACAGGGCCAGCAGCGGAACGATCGCCGCGCTCTCCTGCGGCCGCAGGTCGCCGAATCCGGTTCCCGGCGGCAGCACGCGGGGCCCCAGGAGCAGCCGCTGCAGTGCGCGCAGCAGCAGCGCGGCGGTGATGAGGATCCCGGGCAGCGCCAGGGCGGTGGGCACCGGCGCCAGGCCCAGGCCACCGGTGAAGACCTGGAACTCGGCGATGAAGCCCGAAAGCCCGGGAAGCCCCAGCGAGCCGAAGACCGCCACGGCCAGCACGGCGGCGAATCGGGGCGCGGGCCCGGCGAGGCCGCTGTAGGCGCCCATGTCGTAGCCCCCGCCACGCGTGTACAGCACCCCGGCGAGCAGGAACAGCGCGCCGGTGAGTAGACCGTGGCTGACCAGCTGCACCGCCGCGCCGGTGATGGCCAGCTCGGCAGCGGCGGGAGCGGTACCCGCCGCGGCCGTGCCCGCCGCTCCCAGGCCCAGCACCACATAGCCCATGTGGTTGACCGAGGTGTAGGCGACCATGCGTTTGAAGTCGTTCTGGGCCAGCGCCACCAGGGCGCCGTAGAGGACCGAGACCGCGCCGATCAGCGCGATGGCCGGCGCCCAGGCCCGCCAGGCCTCGGGCAGGATCGGCAGCGCGATGCGGATGAAGCCGTAGGCGCCCATCTTCAGCAGCACCCCGGCCAGGATCGCGGAGCCGACGGCGGGCGCGTCGGTGTGCGCGGGCGGCAGCCAGGTGTGGAAGGGCACGATCGGCGTTTTCACCGCCAGCCCCAGGCCCACGGCCAGCAGCACCGCGCCGCCCGCCGCGGCGCGCCCGCCCAGCGGGTTCTGGGCGGCCAGGTCGACCATGTCGAAGGTGTGCGGGTCGGCGGCCAGGTAGAGGCCGATGAACCCGACCAGAAGCGCCAGCGAGCCCACGAAGGTGTAGAGGAAGAAGCGCAGCGCCGAACGGGCTGGGTCGCCGTGCCCCCATCCGGCGATGACGAAGTACATCAGCGCGATGGACAGGTCGAAGAAGACGAAGAACAGCAGCAGGTCCAGCGCGACGAACAGCCCGGTGGAGACCGTCTGCAGCGCGAGGAACACCGCCGCGTAGCCGCGCGGGCGCTCCGGCCTGTCGCGCAGCGAGTAGACCGCGCAGGCCAGGAACAGCACCGCGGTCATCGCTACGAGCGGCAGGGAGAGGCCGTCGACGCCGATGTGGTAGCCGGACCCGAGGCTGGGGATCCACTCCAGGTCGGTCTCATACGCCGTCGGCCCGGCAAGCCGCGTGCCGGCGGTCCCCTTGCCGCCCGAGTCGACGTAGCCGCTCCACAGCACGCCCACCAGCACCAGGTCGACTGCCGCTGCGGCGGTCCACGTCGTGAGCACGGCCCGGGCGGAGAGCCGCGGCGCCGCCAGCAGCACGCCGGCGGCCAGCAGGGGAAGGAAGACGACGACGGATAACACGGATCACCTCAGCAGCCTCATCACGATCACGGTCGGCGGCACCCTCCGGCGCCGCCCGGTGCGGAGGGGCGCGGCTGCCGCCGGGACGGGTGGTCTCGCGGTCGGGGCCATGGCTCACATCACCGCGCCGGCGAGGACGAAGACCAGTGCGGCGACCAGGAGGGCGGTCACGGCCTGGGCGTAGTACTGGTGGGCTTGGCCGGTCTGCGGGCGGCGCGCGTAATCCCCGAGTCCCCGGGCGCCGGTGGCCACCGCCGCGACCACCGCCTCCACCGCGGGCTCGACACGCCTGCCCACGACGCCGGCGAGGCGGGGGACGCCGGACGCCGCGCCCGTCACGGCGCGGTCCACAACGCGGTCGTCGAAGGCCGCCAGGCCGCGGGCCGCAGCGAGCACCGGTGCGACCACCAGGGCGCCTGCGGCGGGTTCCAGCCCCAGCCAGGCACGCAGTGGGCGCACGCCCCGCCGTTCGGCGGCCTCCGCGGGTACACCCCGGCGGATGCCGATCAGCATCACCGCGGCGAGGACGACCACCGCGATCAGCGCGGACACCGCCGCCTCGCCGAGTCCGGGCGCGGGCGCCCCCGGGCGGCCCAGCAGGAGGCTCCACGCGTGCCCGACGGCGGGCAGCGCCAGCGCACCCGTTACCACGGCGGCGGTGGCGAGCGCGATCAGGGGCAGCCGTTCGGCGAAGGCATGGCGTGCGTCTCCCGGCCCCGCACCGCCGGCGGTGCGCACCGACGCGGCGGGGGCCGGGCTGGACCACACCGCCGCCAGCGCCACTCCCGCGTAGCCCGCCGCCAGCGCCGAGGCCGCCAGGCCCGCGGCGTGCAGGCCGGGGGGCTCGGCCGCGGCCAGGACGAGGTCCTTGGCCGCCCACAGCGACAACGGCGGCATCCCGCCCAGCGCGAGTGCGCCCGCCGTGAAGCACGTTCCCGCCAGCGGGTGTCCGCGCGCGGCGCCGCGCAGCTCCGCCAAGTGCTTCGTGCCCAGTCGGGCCAGCCAGAGGCCGGCGACGAGGAACAGCAGGCTCTTGGCGGCCGCGTGCGCAGCGAACTGGGCCGCGCCGCCGGCCACGCCGCCGACGCCGGCGGCCAGGACGACGAACCCGAGCTGGGCGCTGGTCGAGGCGGCGAGCAGCTGCTTGAGGTCGTGCTGGACGCAGGCGACGGCGCCCATCACCAGGGCTGTCGAGGCGCCGATCCAGGCGGCAGCGGGACCGGCCCACCCGGTCGCGGCCAGCGCCGGCTCGACGCGCAGCAGCAGGTACCCGCCGGCGGCCACCATCGTCGCCGAATGCAGCAGCGCCGAGACCGGGCTGGGCCCGTCCATGGCGCGCGACAGCCAGAAGGAGAACGGCAGCTGGGCGGCCTTGCCCAGGGCCGCGGCCAGCAGCCCGCCGGCGACCACGTGGTCCCACGGCCCGCTCACCCCCGCCAGCTCGCCCAGGTCCAATCCGCGGGCGCCGCCCGCCAGAGCGGCACCCGCGGCCGCGTACATCCCCAGGTCGGCGGTGCGCGTGGTCAGGAAGGAGACGGCGGCCGAGGATCCGGTGCGCGGATGGCGCCAGTGGAAGGCGATCAGCCCGTAGGAGGTCGCGCCCATGACCTCCCAGGCCATCAGCAGGGTGAACAGGTCGGTGGCCGTGACGGTCGCCAGCATGGCCGCGGCGAAGAGCAGCAGCAGCCCGTAGTAGCGGGAGCGGCCGCCGGCTCCTTCGCGCTCGCCGGCGGAGAACACGACCACGGCCGCGAAGACGGCGACCAGGGTGCACACGCCGATCGCCGCCAGGCCGTCCACGGCCAGCCCGAACGGGATGCCGGGAAGCGCGGGCGCCGTCACCGCCGGGCGATGGACCGCCGCGACCGCGGCGGGTACGGCCAGGGCCACGGCGACGGCCGTGGCGGCGGGCGCTGCGGCGCGCTCGGCTCGCCGCCCGCCGAGCAGCAGGGCCGCACCGGCCAGCGCGGGCAGGCCGACCAGCACCCACAGCACCGCGTCCACCGGATCCGTCGCGCCCATCGGCTCAGCCCCGCAGATCGCCGGCGGAGTCGGTCACGTCCACGTCGCGGGCGCGGAAGATCGCGATCGTCACCGCGAACCCCATGGCCATCTCCACCGCCATGGCCAGCATCGCCGCAAGCACCAGCAGCTGCCCGTCGGCCGAGTGGGGCGACGTGTGGAACCAGACGGCCGCGGCGGCGACCATCACCGCGTTGAGCATCAGCTCCAGACCCATCATGACCATGACGACGGACTGCTGGCTCAGCGCGCCGTACAGGCCCACGGCCAGCAGCGCGGCGGCCAGCAGCAGGAACGCCTCCAGCATCACCGGCCCACACCCCCGCGGATCGGGTCGTCGGGGCGGCCGCGCAGATCGTCGCCGTAGCGGTCGTAGCGGCCGCGGCCGGTGGCCAGGACCACCCCCGAGACCATGGTCGCGAACAGCACCAGGCCGGCGACCATCATCACCAGCATGTCGTCGCCCATGATCGCCTCGCCGAGCTGCAGCGTGGGGTCGGCGGGCGGCGGTGCGGACTCGCGCGGCCACGGCACCAGCAGGGCTCCGGCGGCCAGGACGCAGAAGACGGCGATCGATATGGCCAGCGCGCCCTTGGTGTTGTGCACCATGGTCATCGGCATCAGACCGGCGGGGTTCATCATGAACATGATCATGAAGACGGCCATGACCACCATCTCCATGGTCATCATCAGCACGATCAGCACGCCCAGGTAGGCGAGGTCGAGCAGCAGCACCGGCACGGCGGTGAAGACGAACGACGCCAGCAGCGCGAACGTGGCCCGGGCCATGGAATCCACCCGGAACACGGCCGCGCCCGCGGCGACGGCCGCCACCGCGCAGACGACGAAGACGGTCCACTCGGCCATGAGCGATCACATCCAACCCGCGACGACGAAGACGGACACCGCAAGCGCCTGCAGCAGTACCAGCGGAAGCAGCACCACCCAGCCCACCTCGGCGAACCGGTCCATGCGCACCGCCGGCACCCGGCCGCCGGCCCACACCAGCAGCGCGAGCACGGCGGCGGCCTTGAGCAGCGACCACGCCCAGCCCGGCAGCAGCGGACCGGCGCCGCCGCCGAGGAACAGCGGCACGGCCATCGCCGCGGCGGCGGCGAGCATCGCGTGGCGGCCCGCCAGCAGGACCAGCCGGTCCGGGCCGGAGGGCTCGGCGGCCGCCCCGCCGGAGAGGTCGCGGCCCACCGGCTGGTCGAACGGCGGCCAGAAGGACATGGCCAGCGCCGAGACCAGGTAGACGACGAAGGCGGCGGGCATCACGAGCACGAACCACACGTCCTGCTGAGCGGCGGCGATGTCGCCGACACGCAGCGAGCCGGCCCCCACCGCGGCGGTGGTCAGGGCGAACATGTGCGGCAGCTCGTGCGAGAGCCCCTGGATCAGGTACCGGTAGCCGCCGACCAGTCCCCAGACCGAGTTCGCACCCCAGCCGGCCAGCCACATCCCGCCCCACAGCAGGACCTCCATGGCGTTGAACCACACGACGCCGATGGACAGGTCGGCGATGGCCCGTCCGCCGACGGGAACGACCAGCACGGCCATGACCGCTGCCACGGGCACGCTCGCGATACCGACGCGCCACAGCAGCGTGTCCGCGCCCGGCACCGTGCGCCGACGGCGCAGCAGCAGCCCGGCCGCCTCGCGCGCCGGCGCGGCCAGTGCCGCGGCGGCGGGCGCACCCGAGGCGCGGGCCGTCCGGGCCGCGGAGCCTGCCGCCGCGGCGTAGGCGTAGGCGGCCAGCAGTGCGGGGGCGAGGACCAGGCCCCACCAGTGCACGGCGTCGTCGGCGTCAATCATGGGCGGCTTCGGGCAGGTATACGGCGAGCGACTCCAGGTCGGGATCGAGGGAGGCGACGACGAGCCGCACGGCCGCCAGCTCCTGGCCGGCCACCATGTCCGGCAGGAGAGCCACGGCGGCCCGGGCGTACTCGGCGCGCTCCCGGCCCAGCGGCGGGAAGGGCGGCGCGGAGGAGAGCCCGCCGGCGGGCGGGCCGCTCCGCTCTCGCGAGATGGGCGGCGCGAGGAAGGTGTCGGAGGTGTCGGGCATGAGCACCGCGGCGATGTCGTCGATCCACCGCCCGACGCGCGCCGCCGCGTCTCCGTGCAAGCGTGCGGGGACGGGCCAGGATTCGGTCGGTCCAGCGAGTCGGTCGCCGCCGGGAATGGGGCCGAGGCCGCGCAGCGACCACCGCAGCAGCTTCGACCGGCGCACCCGCCGAAGCCAGCGGGTGAACCGCGTCCTCCCGGTCGCCTGCCCCTCCGGAACCAGCAGCGTGTCGCGCAGCAGGAGCCCTGTCGCCGCGGCGTCGGGCCACCCGGCGACGGCGAGGAACCGCTGGAGCGAGTCGGCCGAAGCGGCGGCACGGAACCGCAGCGCCCCGGGGTCGAGGGTCTCCCGGGCGATGTCGTCCCAGAACACGGAGACGTCCTCGACGGAGGGCGTCTGGACGGCGACTTCGGCTTCCTGCACCACGTCGCCCTGGACCGTCAATCCGAGCACCAGACCTGCGGGCCAGTCGGCCTGTACGGGCCCGATGGCGATGTGCAGCCGGTCGAGCCGCAGCCCGTCCCGGTCGTCCCCACGATCGGCCATCACCAGGCCGCCGGGAAGCTCCATGCCGTGGTGGTCGTGGTGGTCGTGGCCTTCGTGGTCCTCCTGGCCGCCGCCTTCTTCTTCACGATCGTGGTCCTGACCGTGCCCATGAGCGTTCCCGTGACCGCCGTGCTCACCCCGCCCGGGGGCCCGCTCGTGCTCCTCCGCGTCGTCCCGGCCGTGGCCCTGCCGGTCCTCGTGAGCGTGGTGGCTCTGACCGTCGTGATGGCGGGATCGGGCCTGCCGGTCCCGGTGCTCTCGGTGGTCGTGCCGGTCCTGCCGATCCTGCCCGGGGTCCTCGGCCTCGTCCGCGGTCTGGGCGCCGTCGTCGGTCCCGGGCTCTGCCGATTCCTGGTCTTCGACGCGGTCCGCATCGGTCCGGCGCGCCGCCGCACGGCGCTGCGCGGGCAGATCCAGCAGCGCGATCCGCGCCTCGTCGATCCGGGCGCCGGCCTCCTCCGCCGAACGGACCCGGACCCGTGCGCGCGGTTCGCCCATCTGGTCCCAGACGCGCTCCGCCGCCTCGTCGACCCCCGATCCAGCGGGACCGCACTCCACCAGCGTGTCCGCCTCGCTCGGGCTCAGCGCGCGGCGCAGGCCGCGTTCCCGCACGACGCGCTCCACGGCCAAGCGGCACTCGGTGCCGCCCACCGCTGTCACGAGCAGCGGCCGCTGGGCCGACACGTGCGCCAGCCACCGGGCGATACCGCTCACGCCTGTCGTCCGGTCCGCCGCGGCGTCTGCCCTCATGTCCATCTGAAGGCCCCTTCCCGCCACGCGTAGACGACGGCGGCCACCAGGACGGCGAGGAAGCCGAACATCTCGCCGACGGCGTGCATCCCCTTCTCGGCGACGACGAGCACCCACGGGTACATGAAGACCATCTCCATGTCGAAGGCGATGAACAGCAGCGTCACGGCGTACCACCGCACGTGGAACCGCGAGACGGCGTGCTCGGAGACAGGGCTGCCTCCCATGTACGGTTCGCGCACCAGCGGTTCACCGACGCTGAGGAGCGCGGCGGCGCCGTAGAGTCCGAGTACCCCGGCGGATGCGACCGCGAACAGCGCGAGAGCGGGCCAGAAGGAGTCCACGGACACGCACCTCCTGTCCGCCTACGACGTGCACACCGGCGAACGCGCGAAGCCGGCGAGCGGCTCCTGCGCGCCTGCGGCGCCGAGCACTGCTGTGCTCCTCATACCCAGAACGCCTCTATCCGCGCCCGTCCCGTTTAGTCCTCGGGTGGTGCCCCTCACCCCGCTCCTCTCCGCCGCCACGGCGGTCCGCCGTCCGCACGCGGAGGTCAGGGGGCCGGTAGGGGCGGCAGGGAGGGTGGGATCTCACTCGCCGGTGCTGCGAACCTCGGCCACGTACCCGGCGAGGGCGGGGCGGCGGCGGACAGCCAGGGTGGTGGGCGGATGGTCCCGTCCCCCGACCGTCGCCGCCCCGTCGGCAACCCCGCCGTCCGCGCACGCCGACCGACCGACGCCACCCGTACAGCGCCCCTGCTCTCCGCCTCCCTCGCTCCAACCCGCTCACTCCACGTCGCGGTACTCCTCGATACGTCGGGCGACGCTCATCTCCACGGCGGCGGTGAGCAGGTAGGCGACGGAGGCGAAGAAGCCCCCGACGAGCCATGCGGCGGTACTCGGGAGGACGAGGCCGACGAGGGCCGCGGCGCCGACTGCGAGGCCGATGGAGAACAGGTTGAGGGAGCTGCCGAGGGCGATGACCTTCGTTCCCTCGCTGTCGTTCATCGGTCTGGTGAACACGCGCGTGGCCAGCATCTCGATAGCCGCGAAGCTGAGCACCGCGCCGAGCAGGAAGAGGAACACCTGGCCCACACTCGGGCTGCCGTTGAGAGCGCTCACCGCCGCGAGCGCTCCGGTGATCATCACCGAGTACCCGTATGCCCCGGCGTTGTTGCGCAGCGCCAAGCGCAGTTCGCTCAGATATAACCTGCCGGTGTCTTCCGAACCTCCCGTTCGCGGCACGGCGCTTCACCCTTTCTCGCGTTCCCCGTCCGTTTTTCCCGTCTGCCCGGTCAGGTTAGGAGAGGGAACCCGCAGGCTCGAATCCCGGCGGCGGTGTCGCCGGCTCGTGGCCGGGCCGCCGCGCCCTCCACTCCGCCCCTCCGCACGCTTTCGGCCCGCTTGTGCCCGCACTCCTTCTCCCCGCACGCCTGCTGCCCGCACGCCCTGTGCACGGCGACCCCTTTCAGAGCCGTACATCTACCCTGCCGCCCCATGGGTAGCGGGCGGCCATGCGAGCACTGGTTACAGGCTGGTTCGGTTTTCTGCACGGCGAGGCGACCGCCGGTGACGTGGGCGCGGCGGCCGCCGTCAGCGCGGCGTTGGACGAGGCCGGTGTCCCGCACGACATCGGCCGCAGTCCCAACACCCTCATCGACGGTCCGGTTCTCGACGACCTCTCCCCCGGCGACTACGACCACCTGGTCTTCGTCTGCGGGCCGGCGCACGGGCAACAGGTGCGCGACCTGCATGCGCGCTTCGCCCACTGCCACCGGACCGCGGTGGGCGTCTCGGTGGTCGACCCGGGCGACGAGGCGGTACGCGGCTTCCACTCCGTGTTCCCGCGCGACGGCGCGACCTCGTCACCCCGCCCCGACCTGGCGGCCGCGGCGCCCTGCGGACCGGATATGCCCGTGGTCGGGGTGATCCGGGCGCCGGATCAGCCCGAGTACGGCGACCGGCGCGAGCACGCCGATGTGCACGCCGAACTCGCGCTCTGGCTCACGGCCAAGAACTGCGCCCGCGTCCCGCTGGACACCCGGCTGGACGTCTCCGAATGGGGGCACTGCGCCACCTACCGGCAATTCGACGCGCTCGTGCGCCGCGTGGACCTGGTGGTCACCACACGCCTGCACGGACTGGTGCTGGCGCTGCGCAACGGGGTTCCGGCGGTTGCCGTCGACCCGGTGGCAGGCGGCGCCAAGGTCGGCGCGCAGGCGCGGGCACTGGGCTGGCCGGCTGCGGCCGTGCGCGACCGCAGCCACGAGCCCTCCGTATTCCGCGATCGGTTGGACGCGCTGTGGGACTGGTGCCTGTCCCCCGCCGCCCGCACCCGCGCCGGGTGGGCCGCGGCCACCGCACGCGAGCGCTCGCCGCTGATCGACGACCTCCTCGCCTCGCCGGTCGGCGCGGACGCGCCCGCGGGTGCCCAGGGGCGGCCGAGCACGGTACCGACGGCTCGGGCATAGCCGACCGGGCGCCGGGTAGCGGGCGCGGCGTCGGCCCCGCGACGGCTGCGGCCTGCGGGCACAGTCGTCTCGCGGGGTCCGGCGGTCCGCGGCCGCCACACGCGGTCGGCGGCTGTCCGACGAATCGGGACGGACGGAGGGGCGATGCCTGAGGGATCCAGAGTCGTGGTCATCACCGGCGCGAGCGGGGGCGTCGGGCGCGCGACGGCCCGGGAGTTCGCGTCGCGCGGCGACCGGGTCGCGCTGCTGGCCCGCGGCGAGGAAGGGCTCGCCGGCGCCGCCGAGGATGTCCGCCAGGCGGGCGGCACCCCGCTGGAGATCCCCGTCGACGTGGCCGACTTCGACGGGGTCGACGGCGCGGCCGAACGCGTCGAGGAGGAGTTCGGCGCGATCGACGTCTGGATCAACAACGCCTTCACCGGGGTCTTCGCACCCGTCAGCCGGATCGGCCCGGACGAGTTCCGGCGGGTGACCGAGGTGACCTACCTCGGCTACGTCCACGGCACCAAGGCCGCTCTGGCGCGCATGCTGCCCCGCGACCGAGGCACGATCGTGCAAGTCGGGTCGGCGCTGGCCTACCGCGGCATCCCGCTCCAGTCGGCCTACTGCGCGGCCAAGCACGCGATCCAGGGCTTCCACGAGTCCCTGCGCTGCGAACTGCTGCACGACGGTTCGGGTGTGGCCACCACGATGGTGCAGCTGCCCGCCCTGAACACGCCGCAGTTCGAATGGGTGCTCTCCCGCCTGCCCCGCCACGCCCAGCCGGTGCCGCCGATCTACCAGCCGGAGGTCGCCGCTCGCGCCGTCGCCCGCGCCGCCGACCGGCCGCGGCCGCGCGAGTACTGGGTGGGCGGTTCCGCCATGCAGACGATCCTGGGCAACCGGCTGGTGCCGGGACTGCTCGACCGCATGCTCGCCCGCTCCGGGTACTCCTCCCAGCAGATCGACGAGCCGCGTCCGGGAGAGCCGGCCAACCTGTGGGAGCCCGCCGACAGGTCCGGCGGCCGCGACTACGGTGCCCACGGCTCGTTCGACGAGCGCGGACGGGCGGTCAGCCTCCAGCAGTGGGCCGCCCGTCGCAGCGGCCGCCTCGGCGCGGCCGCGCTCGGCGGCTCGGCCGCGGCCGGGGTCCTGGCCTGGCGCCTGGTGCGCAGGACGCGGCGCTTACCCCGCTGAGGAGCGCCGCCGCGGTCCCGGTTGACGCGGGCCGCGGCCAGGCCGCACGCGGACTCCGAGACCGGCTCCCCGCGCAGCACACCGCGGACGCCGGCCCCTATCACGTGCACCCACCCCCTGAGCAGGGAATAAAGCGAAGAGAGACCCATCCCCCTCCCGGAAGGAGACCACCGGGTGTCCCTCCATATCGAGGACTACGCGCTGATCGGCGACACCGGGACCGCGGCGCTCGTAGGCAACGACGGCCGCATCGACTGGCTGTGCCTGCCCCGGTTCGACTCCGCCGCGTGCTTCGCCGAGCTGGTCGGCGACGGCGACAACGGGTACTGGAGCATGGCTCCGGCCGTACCGCACCGGCTGCGCGGACGGCGCTACCGCCACGACACTCTGGTGCTGGAGACCGACTTCGAATGCGACGACGGCGTCGTGCGCGTGATCGACTGCATGCCGCTCCGCAACGAGCACCCCGATGTCGTCCGCCGGGTGCAAGGGCTCCAAGGCCGGGTACGCGTCCGCTCCGAGGCGGTGGTGCGTACCGACTACGGCTCCATCGTGCCCTGGACCCGCAGGTACGGCAACCGGTTGCATTTCGTCGCCGGCCCCGACACCCTCTACCTCGACTCCGACGTGGAGTTCGATCTCGGCGACCACAGGCTCCCCTGCACCGAGTTCACCGTCGGCGAGGGGGAGACCGTCGACTTCCGGCTGGCATGGGTGGCCCCCAACGCGGAGCCGCCGGAGGACGCAGACATCAGCGCCGAGATCGAGCGCACCGAAGAGTGGTGGCGCGGGTGGGCACACCACTGCGACTACGACGGCGAGTACCGCGACGAAGTGGTGCGCTCCCTGATAACGCTCAAGGCGCTGACCTACTACCCGAGCGGGGGCACCGTCGCCGCCGCCACCACCTCCCTGCCCGAGCAGCTGGGCGGGGTGCGCAACTGGGATTACCGCTACTGCTGGATCCGCGACGCCACCCTGACGCTGCTTGCGCTCTTGAACTCCGGCTACGAGGAGGAGGCCGGATCGTGGCGGGAGTGGCTGCTGCGCGCGGTGGCCGGCGAACCCGCGCAGATGCTCATCATGTACGGCATCGAGGGCGAGCGGCGGCTGCCCGAGATGGAACTGGACTGGCTCTCGGGCTACGAGGGCTCCACTCCGGTGCGCGTGGGCAACCACGCTGCGCGGCACTGCCAGCTCGACGTCTACGGAGAGCTGATGGACGCGCTGCATCACGCCCGCAGCCGCGGCATCCCGCCGCACGCGCCCGCCTGGGATGTACAGCGCGCCCTCATGGAGTACCTGGAGGACCACTGGCGCGATCCCGACAACGGGATCTGGGAGGTGCGGGGCCCGCCGCGGCAGTTCACCCACTCCAATGTGATGGCGTGGACGGCGGCCGATCGCGCGGTCAAAGCGGTGGAGGACTTCGGCCTTGAGGGCCCCTCCGACCGGTGGCGGCGAATGCGCCAGGAGATCTTCGACGACGTCTGCGAGAACGCGTTCGACCCCGAGCGGGGGACGTTCACCCAGTCCTACGGTTCCTCGACGCTGGACGCGGCGCTGCTGCAGTTGAGCACCGTGGGGTTCCTGCCCGCCGACGACGAGCGGATGAAGGGCACCGTCGAGGCGATCCAGAACGAACTCGTCGAGGACGGGCTGGTGCAGCGCTACTCGACGGACGAGGACAGCCCCGACGTCGATGCCCTGCCGCCGGGCGAGGGCGCGTTTCTGGCGTGCAACTTCTGGCTCGCCGACAACCTGATCATGCAGGGCCGCGTCGACGAGGGACGCAAGCTGTTCGAGCGGCTGCTGGGGCTGTGCAACGACGTCGGCCTGCTGTCGGAGGAGTTCGACACGAGGGCCGGGCGGATGGTCGGCAACTTCCCGCAGGCGCTCTCCCACATCGCGCTGGTCAACACCGCCCTGCTGCTGGAGAGGGGGCACGGTCCCATCGAAGAGCGTGCCCAGACCGGGCAGAGGCGCCGGGGCGACTGAACCGCCGCCCGGGGCCTCTGCGGCCGCTCGGCCACGCCTTCGGGCCTATCCGGGCGGCGACGGGCAACCGGGCACCGGTACCGCATCTCCGTCGCCGTATCCGCACGGTGTCCGGCAGCGTGGCGGGGCCCCTGTCCACGAGCCCGCACACCGTGGCGGGCCCCAGAAGGGAGACGACCGCGTGCCGCTGAACATCGAGGACTACGCGCTGATCGGCGACACCCAGACCGCGGCGCTGATCGGCTCCGACGGCTGCATCGACTGGCTGTGCCTGCCGCGGTTCGACTCCGGGGCGTGCCTCACCGGTCTGCTGGGCGAGCCCTCCAACGGCTACTGGAGCATGGCGCCCGCCGAGGAGCACCGGCTGCTCGGCCGGCGCTACCGGCCCGAGACCCTGGTGCTGGAGACCGACTTCGGCTGCGACGGCGGGACCGTGCGTGTCACCGATTGCATGCCGGTCCGCGACGAGCACCCCGACCTGGTGCGCCGTGTCGAAGGGCTCAGCGGACGGGTGCGGATGCGCACGGAGGCGGTGGTGCGGCCGAACTACGGCGACATCGTTCCCTGGACCCGCAAGTACGACCGCCGCCTGCACTTCGTCGCCGGCCCCGACGCCCTCTACCTCGACTCCGACATCGAGTTCGACGTCGGCGAGCGCAGGCTCCCCTCCGCCGAATTCAGCGTCGGCGAGGGCGAACACGTCGACTTCCGCCTGGCCTGGGTCTCGCCGCACGGTCCGCCGCCCGAGCGCATCGACGTGGCCGCGGCCATCGAACGCACCGCGACCTGGTGGCAGCGATGGGCGCAGCGATGTGCGTACGACGGCCCCTACCGCGACCAGGTCGTTCGCTCGCTGATCACACTCAAGGCGCTCACCTACTCCCCCAGCGGCGGCACCGTCGCAGCGCCCACCACCTCGCTGCCCGAGAAGCCGGGCGGAGGGCTCAACTGGGATTACCGCTACTGCTGGATCCGCGACGCCACCTTCACGCTGCTGGCGCTGCTCAACTCCGGCTACGAGGAGGAGGCCGCCGCCTGGCGGGAGTGGCTGCTGCGCGCGGTGGCCGGCGAACCGGCCCAGATGCGGATCATGTACGGCATCGAGGGCGAGCGGCACCTGCCCGAGGTGGAGCTGGACTGGCTCTCGGGCTACGCCGGATCGCGTCCGGTGCGCACGGGCAACCAGGCGTCGCGGCACTGGCAGCTGGACGTCTACGGCGAGCTGATGGACGCGCTCCACCAGGCACGCAACCACGGCATCCCGCCGGAGGAGTCGGTGTGGGAGCTGCAGTGTGCGCTGATGGGATTCCTGGAGAAGCACTGGCGCGATCCCGACAACGGGATCTGGGAGGTGCGCGGACGGCGGCGGCAGTTCACCCACTCCAAGGTCATGGCGTGGACGGCCGCGGACCGCGCCGTCAAGGCGGTCGAGGAGTTCGGTCTTTCGGGACCGGTGGAGCGGTGGCGGCGTCTGCGCGAGGAGATCTTCGACGACGTCTGCGAGAACGGCTTCGACCCCGCGCGGGGGGCGTTCACTCAGACCTACGATTCGCCGGCGATGGACGCGTCCTTGCTGCAGTTGCCCACGCTGGGGTTCCTGCCGGCCGACGACGAGCGGATGACGGGCACGGTCACGGCGATCCGCGAGGAACTCGCGCGTGACGGATTCCTGCAGCGCTACACCACGGGCGCGGGCGGCGCCGATCTCGACGGCCTGGCCCCGGGCGAGGGCGCGTTCCTGCCGTGTTCGTTCTGGCTGGCCGACAACCTGGTGATGCAGGGCCGCGTGGAGGAGGGCAGGGAACTCTTCGAGCGGCTGCTGGGCCTGTGCAACGACGTCGGCCTGCTGTCCGAGGAGTTCGACACGAGGGCCGGGCGGCTCATCGGCAACTTCCCGCAGGCGCTCTCCCACATCGCGCTGATCAACACCGCCATACACCTGCAGGGCACGCACGGCCCCGTGGAACAGCGCGCACGGGCCGGGCGGGAGGACGGCGGCACCGGCTGAGCCCACCGGCACCCCGTCGGCGGCCGTTCGACTATGCCTTCGGGCATATCCCGGCGGCGACGAACAACCGATGTGCCGCCGCCCGTGTCTCCGTAGCGTCGCCGTATCCGATGACGACGAAGGCGGAGGCGCGAAGGTGCTGACAGTACGCCACCTGACGAAACGCTACGGCGAGACCGTCGCCGTGGACGATCTCGGTTTCGAGGTCCCGCCCGGCCGGGTGACCGGCTTCCTCGGCCCCAACGGGGCGGGCAAGTCGACCACGATGCGGGTGCTGCTGGGGCTGGACCGGCCCACGTCGGGCGCGGCGCTGGTCGGCGGCCGCCCCTACACCGAGATCCCCGAGCCGACGCGGGAGGTCGGCGCCCTGCTGGACGCCTCGGCGGTGCATCCCGGCCGCAGCGCCCGCGCGCACCTGCTGGCGCTCGCGCGCGGCAGCGGTGTGGCGCCCACGCGCGTGGCCGAGGTTCTGCAGGAGGTGGGGCTGGCGGATGTCGCACGCAAGCGCATCGGCGGCTTCTCACTGGGCATGCGCCAGCGGTTGGGCATCGCCGCCGCGCTCCTGGGCGACCCCGCGGTTCTGGTATTCGACGAACCGGTCAACGGGTTGGACATGGACGGGGTGCTGTGGATCCGCCGCCTCGTGCGCGACCTCGCCGACGAGGGCCGCACCGTCTTCGTCTCCAGCCACCTGATGAGCGAGATGCAACTGGTCGCCGACCACCTGGTGGTCGTCGGCGGCGGGCGGCTGCTGGTCGACGAACCGATGGCGGACGTGATCGCGGCGTGGTCGCGCTCGCCGGTGACGGTGCGCACCCCCGACGCCGCCCTGCTCGCCGAACACCTGAGCACGGTGCCCGCCGGTGCGGAGGGCCGGGTGCGGGTGGAGGACGCCGGGGGCGGCGAGCTGGTGGTGCACGGACTCGCCCCCGAGGAGGTGGGCGACACGGCGCACGCCGCCGGTGCCCGGGTGCACACCCTGTTCCGCGCCGAGACGTCGCTGGAGCAGGCCTACCTCGAACTCACCGAGACCGCTACGGAGTTCAGCGGCGGCGCGAGCACCCGCCCGACCGGCGCGGCGCCGACAGCAGCGAAGGAGCGCACATGACCGCCACCGCCCGGTCCTTCACCCGTAGTGTCGCGGAGGGGCCGATCGCCCCCGCGGCGGCTCCATCGGCGTCCCGGGTGCTGGTCCGCGCCCTGGCCATGGAGTGGACCAAGCTGGCCTCGCTGCGTGCCACCTGGTGGTGCCTGGGCCTGGGACTGGTCGCGATGTCCGCCTTCGCGCTGCTGATGGGGGTTTCCACGGCCGACCGGTTCGCGGAGGACCCCGTCGCCGCAAGCGGGTTCTCCTACGCGCAACTGACCTCCCAGGGCGTGTTCTACCTGGTGCAGTTCGTCGTACTGACGCTTTCGGCGATGGCGGCCACCAACGAGTACTCCACCCGCGCCGTCATCACGACGCTGCAGACCGTGCCCCGGCGCGGTCTGGTTCTGGCGGCGCGCACCTGCGTCACCGCGGGTCTGGCCTTCGCCGCGGGCGCGGTGACGACGGCGCTGGGCATCGGGCTGCTGTGGAGTGTCGTCGGTTCCCACGCCCGGCTCGACCCCGGCTACGCCCTGACCACGGTGCTGGGCGCCGGCGGGTGCATGGCGGTACTGGCGGTGCTGTTCACGGGCCTGGGCACCGCGATGCGCGGCACCGCCGCCACCATCGGCGTCGGTTTCCTGCTGCTGATCGGGATCCCTCTGGTGCTGCAGCTCAGCGAGGTACAGGCGCTGAACGACGCCGCCGCTTACCTGCCCGGCACGGCGGCCATCGAGGTCTACGCCGCCGGGGACGTCGGCTTCTACACCGCGCCGCACGACGGCCCCGTCAACCTGGCCACCGTGCTCGGCTGGGCCGCGGCCGCCCAGATCGTCGCCTACACCGAACTGCGCGTCCGCGACGCCTGATCGGCTGCCCGGCGCGACCGCGCGCCGCCGCGGCCCGGGAGACCGGGCCGCGGCCGTCCGGATTCAGCGCCGGTCATCGCGGTGACTCGATGAACTCGACCGCCGGATGCTCCGGCGAGGGACCGTCGAGCAGCGGCTGCTCCCGGCCGCGCACGTACTCGTCGAAGAAGGCCGTGATGTAGGCGCGCTGGGCCGCGACGCTGTCCCGGCTGTCGCCGCTGCCGACCGCGGCCGCGATCTCGTCCTCCCATGCCGGACCGCCGGGGTCCAGTTCCGCCTCGACCTGTGCCGCCATCCACTGGGTGTCGATGAAGCTCATGTGCTCGGCGTTCTTCAGGAACAGCTCGGCGAAGGGCCCGGTGGAGTTCCTGCGAAACCTCCGCAGGTCCGCCGAGTGCGCTCTGGTGTCGGGTTCGCCCTTGCTGAGACCGCCGTTCATGACCATGAACGGCCGGTCGACGCCCTTCACGGTGGCCTCGGCCCACTCCTGGTCGCCGACGTGGTAGGCGATGCTGCCGTCGAGGTCCACACCCGCGTCGATCCGGTCGTCGACGAGCATCGCCTCGGCGGTGGTAAGGCCGCCGGCGGAGTGGCCGAACATGCCGATCGACGACAGGTCCAGTGCGTCGCCGAACCCATGCGGCAGCGACTGCCCGCCCTCGGCCGGATCGCCGCCCCGGGCGATCCGCTCCACGGTGTCCAGTACGAAACGCGTGTCCGCGACCCGCGTGGCGATCGCGGACCTGTAGGTGGCGGCGGTGAGGTCGGGGGCGTTCTCCCGCAGGACGCGGCCGCCGGGGAGCTGCACCGCCTCGGTTTCGTAGGGGTGGTCCATGGCGACCACCGCGTAGCCCCGGGCGGCCAGCTCTTCCAGCTGCGCGGTGGCCTGGTAGCGGGACTGGTTGAATCCATGGGAGTACAGCAGGACGGGGAGTTTTCCCGCCCCGTCCGCCACGTCGGCGCCGACGACCGCATGGGTCGTCGAACCGGCGAAGTCGACGGCGTCGCGGGACAGGCCGACCTGCTCCATCTCGCTGGACATGGCGCCGGCGGCGGCATCGGACATGTAGGGGGCGGGCTCGCCGCCGGCGTCCTCGGCCGGATACCACACCGACACCACGACGTCCCGCTGCTTCGCGCCCTGCACCCAGGGGTGGCCGCGGCTTTCGTCGACCAGGTGCAGATCGGCGCGGCCGATCGCGTGAGGCCCGGTGGGTTCGGGCGGCTCCAGGCGGATCGGGCCGGGTTCGGTGATGGCCGCGTCGGCGGCCGGTACCGTGCAGCAGGCAGCGAGGACACCGGCTGCGAGGGCGTAGGAGACCGCTCGGCTTCGCGTCGGTGAGCAGGAGTTCGTCGTTCTCATGTCCGGCATCCTCGCCGCCCTCGGGTGACCGGCGCCTGACCCGCCGGTCGTCGGGGCACTACCTCTTTGGGCATAGGACGCGGGCGCCCGCACGCCCTCGGATCGCGGGTCAGCGCTCGGGGGCGGACGGACCGCCGGCGATCAGTCCGGCCTCGTAGGCCAGGATCGCCGCCTGCACGCGGTTGCGCGCGTCCAGCCGGGTGAGGATCGATCCGACGTGCACCTTCACCGTGCCCGGAACGATTCCCAGCCGCTCGGCGATGTCCTCGTTGGACAGGCCTTCGGTGATCAGCGCGAGGACGTCGCGCTCGCGTGCCGAGAGCCGGCCGACGCGTTCGCGTGCGGCCGTGCCGCGCGCCATGCGGTCGGTGCCGCGGAGCTCGGCGATCAGCCGGTGGGCGATCTCGGGTGAGAGGTAGGCGCCGCCCTTGGCCACGGCGTGCAGTCCCGCGACCAACTCGCGGGGGTCGCCCGTCTTGAGCACGAACCCGCTCGCGCCGCCGCTCAGCGCCCGCGCGATGTAGGCGTCCTCGGAGAAGGTGGTGAGGATGACGACGGCGGTGCCGGGGAAGCGCCCGGTGATGGCCTCGGTGGCCTCCAGGCCGCCGGTGCCGGGCATCTGCACGTCGAGCAGGGCGACATCGGGCAGGTGCGCACCCACCAGCGCGACCGCCTCGGCGCCGTCGGCGGCTTCGCCGACCACCTCGATGGCGGGGTCGGCCGAGAGGATCGCGCGCATGCCCGCGCGGACCATGGTCTCGTCGTCGGCCAGCACGATGCGGATCACCGGCACGCCTCCTTCCCGCCCCGGCAGTGCCGGGCCCGCCTGCACCCTAGCGGTGTACGCGCCCCTCACCGCGCCCTACGCGCGCCGCTTCCGCGCGCCCGCGGCTTCACTCGCGGGCGATGCGGTCCTTGGCCACCAGGTGCTTTTCGGCGAAGCACAGCCGGTAGACCGGCGGCAGCCCGTTCTCGTATTCGACGAGGTAGTAGCGGCACGTCGAGCCGGGCGGCGCGGGCGGGGGGTCCACCAGGCCGCGGGCCGGGTAGTCGAAGCGGGGCAGCTCCCGTTCGACGGCGGCGCGGTCCTGGCCGACGCTCAGCCGCGCGTAGTCGTCCTCGGGCAGCACCGAGTTGGCGCCGACGTACCACAGCACGGCGAACCCGGCGGCGACCACGGCCGCGGCCAAGGCCGGCGGGACGGTCACCGCCGTCGCCAACCTCCGGCGGGCGCTGCGGCGCGCACCGCTCAACCGCCGCCCCGTCTCGGTGCCCTCGGACTCGGCCGCGGCCGGCGGCTCGGCGGCGTCGGGGATACGCGCGGCCACAGTGAACCCGCTCCCCTCACGGTCCCCTTCCCCGCCCGGACCTGCGCGGAAGCCGCCGCCCATCCCCGCGACGAGCTCTCGCAGCCCGGCCAGCCCCGTTCCGCCGCCGCCCGCGGGCGCGGACGGCGCGGCGGCGGTCGCGGCACCGCTGTCCGACACCCGTATCGCGGTCGCGCCTTCCTCGCGCACCACCCGCACGGTCACCTCGGCTCCGGGGGCGTGCCGGGCCGCGTTGGTCAGCGCCTCTTGCACGACGCGGTGCGCCGCCCGCCCCGCCGGCGACGCGGGGTCGAGGTCGGTTCCCTCCCGCAGCAGCCGCACGTCCAGTCCCGCGCGCACCGCGCGGTCGACCAGAGCGGCGACGTCCTCGCCGCCGTCGTCCCGGCCGGGATCGGCCTGTCCCGCATCCTCGCGCAGCACCCCGATGACCTCGCGCAGCCGCAGATTGGCGCCGTGCGCGGCGGCGCGCAGCTCGGCCGCCGCCGCGCGGGTGTCCCCGCCCTCGGGCGCCATCTCCAGGGCGCCGGCGCGCACGGCGATCAGCGCCAGGTCGTGGCCGAGGGAGTCGTGCATCCGGGTGGCGATGCTGGCGCGCTCCCGCAGACGGGCGCGCTCGGCGTCCAGGTCGCGGGCGCGCTCCATGCGCTCGGCGATCTCCCAGCCGGCCGTGCGCAGTTCGGCGTGTCGGCGCCAGTAGCGACCCAGCAACCAGGGTGCGAGCACCGCCGCGGCGAGCGTCAGGAGACCCCCCGCCCAGTCGGTGACGCCGGTCAGCGTTTCCCGGACGTCGCCGAGGCGGGTCCAGGTCAGCGCGTAGGCCGTCAAGGTGGCCAGCGCCGCGGTGGCGAGCATCGCTACCACCGGGGCGGTGCGGTCCGAGCGCCGCCCGGCCGAGAAGGCCAGCGCCGCGCAGGCCACCGTGTACGTCACGATCAGCCCCGAGGTCAGGGTGAGTGCGATGACGACCCCCTGCGCGACGAGAGCCGCCAGCGCCAGTCCGAGCGCGGCGAACGGCCGCCGGCGCCGCAGCGCGAAGGCGAGGGCCAGCAGCACCGCCATGGCCGCCGTCTCGGCGATCGGCGCGGCCCGGACGTCGAAGACCTCCTGGGCGATGAGGGCGGTGCAGCCGGCCCACAGCGCGGCATCGACGGCGATACGCCGCCACGCGCCCGGCGCCGGCCACCGGGGTGCCCACCGGTTCCCCATGCCCACCAGCCTAGAGCGCCCGTCGCAGCTGCCCGGCCCCGGTCTTTCGGCGGGGGCGCGGCGCGCGCACCCCTGCCGAAAGTAGGGGGTCCAGGCTGCCGATCGCGCACTGTGGCGCCGTGGTGCGCAGCCCTAGTGTCGTCTGTATCGACATCGCGAGGACGAGGAGCGAGGACAGCGTGATCAGCCTTCAGGACCTGACGAAACGCTACGGGGACAAGGTCGTCGTCGACCGGCTCTCCGTCGATCTCACGCCCGGAAAGGTCACCGGGTTCCTGGGCCCCAACGGCGCCGGGAAATCGACGACGATGCGGATGGTGCTGGGACTGGACCGCCCCACGGCGGGCCGGGCCCTGGTCGAGGGCAAGCCCTACGCCGAGCTGCGCCACCCGATGCGCCGGATCGGCGCACTGCTGGACGCCAAGGCGGTGCATCCCGGCCAGACCGCCCGCAACCACCTCAAGGCGATGGCGCGCAGCAACGGGCTGCCGCTGCGCCGCGTGGACGAGGTACTGGAGACGGTCGGTCTGACCGAGGTCGCCGGCCACCGGTCGGGGAAGTTCTCGCTGGGCATGGGGCAGCGGCTGGGGATCGCCGGTGCGCTGCTGGGCGACCCGGGGATCCTGATGTTCGACGAGCCGGTCAACGGCCTCGACCCCGACGGCGTGCGGTGGATCCGCGGGCTGATGCGCTCGCTGGCCGCCGAGGGCCGCACGGTGTTCGTGTCCAGCCACCTCATGAGCGAGATGCAGGCGACGGCCGACCAGCTCGTGGTCATCGGCAAGGGCAGGCTCATCGCCGACGCGCCCGTCGCCGAGGTCATCGAGGCCAGCTCGCTGACCGCGGTGCGGGTGCGCACGCCCCAGGCCGACGAGCTGGAGCAGCAGCTGCTGGTCGCCGGGATGCGGGTGGAGAGCCGCGGCGGCGACGAGCTGATCGTGACCGGCGGGACCATGGACCGCGTCGGCGGCGTGGCCCATCAGGCGGGCGTGCGGATCAACGAGCTCAGCCCGCGCGAGGCGTCGCTGGAGCAGGCCTACATGGAACTGACGGCTTCCAGTGTGGAGTTCGGAGCTCCTGCTCAGGCCGAGGACTCGGCGGCAGAGGGCATCGACGAGAAGGAACGGGTGTGACCATGGCGGCGACAGCACAGACGCGCGGCACAGCGCCGCAGCAGGCCCGTGGCGGCGGGCTGATCGGAGCCGTGGCGGCGGAGTGGACCAAGCTGTGGGGCCTGCGCTCCACCTGGCTGTGCCTGGTCGTGGCGGTGCTGGCCACGGCGGGTACGGCGGCGCTCGCAGGACTGGCGCTGACGGCGAGCGACAGCGGCGACACTCCGGCCGCCAACACACTCGCGATCGTGTCCACGCTGCTGAGCCAGTTCGCGGTGGTGGCGGTCGCCGCGCTGGCGGTGACGGGCGAGTACGCCACCGGCGCGATGCGCACCACGCTGACGACGGTGCCCCGGCGCGGCCGCATGCTGATCGCCAAGATCGCGGTCCTGGCGGTCGCGACCTTCGCGGCCGGGTGCGCGGCGGGCGCGGCGACGATCGCGGTGACCGCGGGGGTGTTCGGCGACTCGGTGACCTATGGGACGGCGTCCGTCCTGCACGGGGTCGTGGGTGTCGGCGGCTACTTGATGGGACTCGCACTGTTCACCCTGGGCCTGGGGCTGCTGATGCGCAGCACGGCGGGCGCCATCACGACGGTCGTCGGGGTCGTACTGGCGGTGCCGATGATCAGCCAGATGGTCAGGAACGACACCGTCACCGACATCGTGAACCACATGCCCGCCATGGCCGGCACACCGCTGATGACCGGAGCCGACGATCCCTACGGCTGGGGTATGGGCTCGCTGCTGCTGGTCGGCTGGGCGGCCCTGTCGCTCGTACTCGGCTACGTGGCGCTGAGCAGGCGCGACGCCTGACTCGCGACGCAGTCGTACGGCGGTCCGCCAGGACGGGGCGGGCCGCCGTATGCTGTATCGACACCCGAAGACCACCGGCAGAGGCCGACTCCCCGTCCTACGCCGCCGCGCGGCCCGAGGGCCAGCGCACCCGGCGGCCGCCGAGGCGGAGCCGCAGCGGTTCTTCGACGGAGCTGTCGGTTCGGGGACGCAGAGGGAGTCCTATGGCGGAGAACGCTCACGTAGAACCGATCGAACGCGCCACCGGGCGGACCTGGGACACGTGGCTGAGGTTCATGGCCGGTATCGGCGCCCCCGGCCTCGACCACCGCACCATCGCGCTCAGGGTGAGTGAAGAGCTCGCCGGAACCGTCGACAACCCCGGCTGGTGGGCGCAGTCGGTGACCGTCGCCTACGAGCGCCACATCGGCCGGCGGGTACCCGGCCAGCGGGCGGACGGAACCTTCGAGACCAGTGTGAGCAGGTCGACGAAGCTCGGCATGCGGGAGCTCATGGACGCATGGGTGGAGTTCGCCGCCGACGATCGCGAGGTGCTCGATCTGGTCGCCGCCGACGCGCGGGTCGGCGGCACGGAGAAGCGCATGACGTGGCGCACCAAAGCCGCGGACGGCTCGTCCGTCCTCGTCACCAGCGAACCCGGAAAGGACGGCAGCGCCTCGATCGTCGCAACACGGTCGGGCCTGGCGTCGCCCGAGGCGAACGCCGAGGCCAAGGCGCGATGGTCGGCGATCGTGAACCGGTTCCTGGAGAGCGTCTAGTTCCGCGCCGATATGCGGCGGCACGGGCCGCGCCAGACCCTGGGATGGAGCACCCCGGCCCGGCGCCTCAACGAGGTGCTCCAGGCGACCTGACCCGCTTGCACTCACCAGTTGACACCAAGTCGCTCACAATGACCGCAGGTACAAGATCAACGCTGATGCGTAGAGCCGGGACCGGACCGGCCGCATACCCTGGCGCGCCCTGCCCGTCAAGAAACAGAACCTAGACGTCGGCCTCCACCAGGCCCGCCTCGTAGGCGAGGATCGCCGCCTGGACGCGGTTGCGCATGCCCAGCCGGTTCAGGATGGCGCTGACGTAGCTCTTGACCGTGCCCTCCACCAGGTACAGCCGACCCGCGATCTCGGCGTTGGACAGCCCGGAGCCCACCAGCGCGAGCACGTCGCGCTCGCGCTCGGTCAGCTCGGCGGTGCGGGCGCGGGCCTCGGCGCCGCGACTCATCCGGCCGCCGCCGCTGAGCTCGTCGATGACGTGGCGGGCCACCCTGGGAGACAGGTAGGCGGCGCCGTCGGCCACCGCGCGCACCCCCTGCACCAGCTCGCGCGGGTCGCCCGCTTTGAGCAGGAAGCCCGCCGCGCCCTCGCTCAATGCGCGGGAGATGTAGGCGTCCTCGTCGAAGGTGGTGAGGATGACCACGGCGGTGGAGGGGACCTCCCGCCGTATCTCGGCGGCGGCGCTGAGCCCGTCGAGGCGAGGCATGCGGATGTCGAGGAGCGCTACGTCGGGGCGGTGCGAGGCGGTCAGTTCGATCGCCTCGCGGCCGTCGGCGGCCTCGGCGACGACCTCGATCCCCCCGTCGGTGTTTAGGATCGCCCGCACCCCCGCCCGGATCATCGCCTCGTCGTCGGCCAGCAGCACCCGGATCATCGGCGCCCACGTCCTTTCTCACCACGGATCTCGCATACGGCCCGCGCCCGGCTGGGCCACCGGCGCGCATCCCTGTGGCCGCTCACCCGTCGCTCGCGGAGGTGCCCGGGTCCTCCAGCACGTCTTTGGACACCAGTTCGCCCTCGTTGAAGCACAGCCGGAACACGGTGTATTCGCCGCTGGGGAAGCCCTCGTCGGACCGGTAGTAGCGGCAGTCGTAGCGCTCGGGCGCGGCGCTGTCGTCGGCGTCCACGGCCGGATCGTACTGCTGCCAGGGCAGCTGCGGCTCCACCTGCTCCAGGGGCGTCCCCACGCGCAGGTCTTCGTACTCGGCGGGCTCCATCGTGGCCGACGCCATGCGCAGGTAGGAGCCGCCCGCCGCGAAAGCGAGCCCCACCGCCACCAGTGCCGCGCCGGCCGCGATCATCGACACCGTGCGCCGGCGCAGGCTGCGCCGCACCGCGCGCCGGTGCTCGTCGGCCGCTGCGGAGGCGGACCCGTCCCCGGGCCCGCCCTCGTTCGCGGCAGCAGGCCTTCCGTCGGCGGGGAAGCGGGCGACGACCGCGAACCCGCCGCCGCGCTCGCCGGACTCCAGGGTGCCACCGGCCAGCCGGACGCGCTCGGCCAGTCCCACGAGTCCGCGCCCGCCTCCGGGGGCGTCCGAGGGCCGCGGCGCGGGTTCGCGAGGCGCACGGTTGGCGACCGTGACCGCGATCTCCTCGGCTGAGCGCTCCAGCCGGACCCGCACCGGCGCACCGGGCGCGTGCTTGGTGGCGTTGGTCAGACCCTCCTGGACGACCCGGTGGGCGGCCCGGTCGACCATGGGAGCGACGCCCTCCCAGGTCCCCGTGCGCTCCAGCGCCACGTCGACTCCGGATCGCCGCGCGCGCTCGACGACCTCGACGATCCCCTCTCCGGCCGGATCCGTCGGGGCGGGGTCGCCGGACTCGCGCAGCACGCCGACGATCTCGCGCAGCCGCTCGGTGGCCGTGGTGGCGCTCTCGCGCAGCTCCGCCGCCGAGGTGCGGTGGCGCTCGGGCATGTCGGGGGCCAGCTCCAGGCCGCCCGCGCGCAACGCGAGCAGGCTCAGCTCGTGTCCCAGCGAGTCGTGCATGTCCTGGGCGATGCGGGAGCGCTCGCGCAGCCGCGCCTCGTCTTGGGCGATGCGCTGCTCGCGCTCGAGCCGGCGCGCCCGCTCCCAGCCGGCCTCGTCGAGGTTCTCGCGTTGGCGCAGGTAGCTGCCGACCATCCACGGCAGCACGATGGTGAACACGTAGGTCATCATCATCCCGGGCACACGGAAGAGCACTTCGGGATCGAGGGCCACGCTGATCGCGAGTGCGGCGACGCAGACGAGGGTCGCCGCCCCGGTCAGCCACACCCGCTCGTCGCGCCGCCCCAGCAGGTAGCACAGCATCGTCAGAGCGAGGATGAAGCCGGTCGGCGCCCAGACCTGTGACAGCACAAGGACCAGCAGGGCGGCGGGCAGAGGGTAGGGGCGGCTGGCGGCGAACGCTGCGGCCAGCGCCGCACACGCCGCCGCGGTCTCGGCCGGCGACTCCAGCTTCGCGCCCGGGGAACCCGCGAGGTGCGCGGTGTACTCCAGTACCGTCGGCAGGCTCGCCGCGAGCCACAGCAGCAGGTCTACGACGGCGGTGCGCAGCGTCGGCCGGCCGCTCAGCGGCCGCAGCAGCTCCCGAACCGCGCGCGCGGCGGCGGCACCCGGCTGTCCCATGGCCGCGACGCTACCGCCGCGATCGCCCGCGGCGGCACTGCCGAAAGTTGTGGCCTGTGCAGGCCGAAGGGCAGGTCAGCTGCTGACACGCCGCCAAAGGCCGGCTCACAGCAGCGGGCGCAGCGGCTGCAGCAGCGCCTCGCACAGCTTGGCCACCAGCGGCCGGCCGGACCACTCCTCGGGAGTGAGCAGCCGGGCGTTGGTCGTGTCCTTGGCGAAGACCCGCTCCAGGTGGGCGGCCAGGTCGGCGTCGAAAACCTCGACGTTGATCTCGTAATTGCCGGTGAGGCTGAGCCGGTCGACGTTGGCCGTGCCGATCGTCGACCAGCGCCGGTCGATGGTGGCGGTCTTGGCGTGCACCATCGCGTGCTGGTACAGGTACAGCTTCACGCCGCCGCGCAGCAGCTCGCCGTAGAAACCGCGGGAGATCCAGTCGGCGACGACGTGGTTGGAGTCCTCGGGAACCAGCAGACGCACGTCCACACCGCGTTGGGCGGCGTCGATCAGGGCGCGCAGGATCTGGTGGTCGGGGATGAAGTAGGCCTGGGTGATGTAGAGGTGCTCGCGCGCCCGGTCGATGGCCTCCAGATACATCCCGCGGATGGGGTAGATCAGCTGCTCGGGCACGTTGCGGTGGGCGCGCAGGGCCGGCGACCAGTCGGGAGTTCCGGTGTCGGCGATGACCGGCTGGTCCTCGCCGCGGAGCATGTTCCAGAAATCGCGGAACGCGTTCTCCAGCTCCCATGCCGAGGGGCCCGTCACCCGCACGTGGGTGTCGCGCCACTGGGTGGCGTAGACCGAGCCCACGTTGTAGCCGCCGACGAAGCCGATCTCGCCGTCGACCGCGAGGATCTTGCGGTGGTCGCGCCCGCCCTTGCTGATGTCCAGCAGCAGCAGGCCCGGCCGCAGCAGCGGGTAGGCCAGGACGTGGACGCCGGGCGGGAACCGGAAGAACGTGCGCGGCACGACGAGGTTGGCGAAGGAGTCGTAGACGACGTAGACGTCGACGCCGCGCTCGGCCGCCGCGATCAGCGCCCGCTTGAACCGGCGCCCGGTGGCGTCGTTCTTGATGATGAAGGACTCGAACATGATCCGGTGGCGAGCACCGCGGATCGCTTCGAGCATGTCGCGGTAGAGGTCCTCGCCATAGGTGTAGACGGTGATCTCGCTCGCGCCCACCGGCAGCGCCTTGGGCGGGGTACGCGGGAAGTCGGCGCGCCGCGGCCGAACCCGCTTGCGCCACTGGTTGACGGCGGTGAGCCCGAGAACCACGAGGAGCTGGGCGCCCAGAAAGCCCAGCAACGTGCGCAGGAGCACGGTGGCCACCATGTTGCGTCTACGCGGCATCGTGCTGTCTCCAGTCCGGAGAGTCTCCCCATCCGGGTCGTGCCGCCTGGCGGCGGCGCGGGTCGAGGCGTTACAGGAGCCCAACCGTACCGTGCGCGTCCGCACAGGCCCGGGAGGGCGCGGATCCGTCGGCCCGGGCGGCCCTTCGGCCCTGGACAGGAGGGGCCCGACTGTCGCCCCCGCGCGCCGCGCGCGGCGCCGTGACGTCGGCGTTGCGGCGTGACCGGCGCGTGCGGGCCGTCCGATGATGGCCGCAGGCCCGCCCACCTGCGGCGCCGCCGGGGAACCCGAACGAAGGGAGTCGGCCGTGCGCGCGGTCCGGTACATGAGCGTGGGCGAGAAACCCCGTGTCACCGACGTCGAGGTGCCCGAACCCGGACCGGGACAGCTGCTGCTGAAGGTCACGGCGGCGGGCCTGTGCCACTCCGATCTCGCCGTGATGAGCTGGCCGGCCGACGGGTTCCCCTACGAGCTGCCGATGACGCTGGGCCACGAGGGCGCCGGCCGCGTCGAGTCCGTGGGCCCGGGCGTCTCCCGGGTATCGGTGGGCGAATCGGTCGTGGTCTACGGGCCGTGGGGCTGCGGCGTGTGCCGGATGTGTGCCCAGGGTCGGGAGAACTACTGCCCGCACGCGGCGCGGCTGGGCGTCTTCCCGCCGGGGCTGGGCTCGCAGGGTGCACTGGCCGAATACGTGCTCATCGACTCCGAGCGGCACGTGGTGCCCATCGGCGACCTCGATCCGGTGCAGACGGTTCCGCTGACCGACGCCGGGCTGACTCCCTACCACGCGATCAAGCGGTCGCTGGACCGGCTCGTGGCAGGCAGTGTCACCGTGGTGATCGGCGTCGGGGGGCTGGGCCACATCGCTGTGCAGCTGCTGCGCCGGCTCAGCGCGGCCACCGTGGTGGCGCTGGACGTGCGCGAGGAGAGTCTGGAGCTGGCGCGGCGCAGCGGGGCCCAACACACGCTGCCCTCGGACGAGTCCGCGCTGGAAGCGGTGCGCGACCTCAGCCGAGGCTTGGGCGCAGCGGCCGTGTTCGACTTCGTCGGAGCCGCGGCCACCACCGCCCTGGCCCGGCGCATGGTCGGCCAGGACGGCGACCTCGCCCTGGTCGGCATCGGCGGCGGCACGGTCGAGGTCGGATTCGAGTCGGTGCCCTTCGGCTCGCGGACCGGCATCACCTACTGGGGCACCCGCTCGGAGCTGATCGAGCTGATCGACCTGGCCCGCCAAGGCGTACTCGACGTCCACGTGGAGCGCTACGGCATCGAGAGCGGACCCGAGGCCTACGAGCGGATGGAAGCCGGCCTCGTCAAGGGCCGAGCGGTCGTCGTCCCCTGATCCGAACCGGTATCCCGGCGGCGCCCTTTCCGGGGGAACGCTCTTCACCGACCGCGGCGTCTCCCGGTTGTGCGGGGCGGTGCGCAAGCCGCGGGTCTCTCCGGCGGGATGCGGCCGGTGGCTCTGGGGAAACACCCGTGCGCTCGACGGACGGGGCGTCTATGGTGGTCGGTATGCACAAGCGACGACATTGACCCGCTGCCGAGGCGCGGCTCGCCCGCGCGCTGTACGGGTATGCGTTCCTGGAGGACCTCGTCCTCCTGTACCCGGTCTATTCGCTGCTTTTCGCCGACGCCGGGCTGAGTCCTGCCCGGATCTCCTCGCTGTTCGTGCTGTGGTCGGTGACCGGCATGGTGCTGGAGATCCCCTCCGGCGTGCTGGCCGATCTCTGCTCGCGCCGCTTGCTGGTCTCTTGCGCTCCGCTGCTCAGCGCGGCCGGATTCGGGCTGTGGACCTTCGCACCGGGCTACGCCTCCTTCGCCGCGGGCTTCGTGCTCTGGGGCGCCGGGGCGGCGATGCGCTCGGGGGCTCTTGAGGCCCTGGTCTACTCCGAGCTCGCGCACATCGCCGGCCGTCCTGCCGCACCCGGCCGCGCCGGGGCCGCTCACCCGGACGGGGACCCCGGATTCCGCGCCCCCGGCGGGCAGGCGGCGGACACGTGGGTGAGCGAGACCTACACGCGCTTGATCGGGCGCTCGCGCGCGGCGGCCACCACCGCCATCATGGTCGCCTCGGTGGCCGCGATTCCGGTACTGGGCGCCGGAGGCTACACCGCGGCGGGCGCCGCGAGCGTGCTGGCGGCCTTGGCGTGCGCGCTGGCGGGCCGGTCGCTGCCGGCCGAGGGGGAGCACGCGCGGCGCACCGCGGCTCGCCGCGCGGCACACGGCAGACGGCGGCCGCGCCGGTCCCTGCGCTGGGCCGCGGCCTCGGCGGCCGCGGTGTCGCGTGGGGCGCTGGCCGAGGTCCGGGCCTCTCCGGCGGCGCGCAGGGCGCTGCTGACACTCGGTCTGCTGGTCGGCGTCTCCGGGGCCATGGACGAGTACCTGCCCCTGCTCGCGCGCTCCACGGGGCTGAGCACCCCGGCGGTGCCGTTGGCCCTGCTGGTCGTCTCGGCCGGCACGGTGGTGGGCGGTTGGCTCGCGGGGCGCCGCACCCGCAGCACCGCGCCGGCGCTGGTGGCCGCCGGCTGCTGCATGGCCGTCGGCGCGCTCGTGGGCCACCCGGCGGGACTGGTCCTGCTCGCCGTCACCTTCGGTGTGAGCGAGTGGGCCGGGGCCGCGGCCGAAGCGCGGCTTCAAGACAGTGTGGGCGAGGACGCGCGGGCGACCGTCTCGTCCCTGGGCGGGTTCGGCGCCGAGGCGGTGACGGTCCTCGTCTACGCGGGCTATGCGCTGGGGTCGGTCTGGCTGGCCCCGGCGGCGCTGTTCGCCCTGGCCGCGCTGGCCTATCCGGGCGCGGCCAGGGCGCTGCGCGGCGGGTGATCCGCGCTCGTGCGGCACGAGTAGCGGAATCCGCAAGGCCGGTGCAACGCTGTTCGATCCGGGGCCGCCGCAGCGGGCGGCTCCGCAAGACACGTGAAGGAGGAAGGCGCCCATGCCGAACGGGAACCGGGCCGGCGGCCGGACCGAGCACACCGACGGGATCGACCGCGCGCTGGTCGTCATGGCCCACCCCGACGACGTCGACTTCGCCTGCGCCGGCACGGTCGCGCTGTGGACCGACGCGGGGGTCGAGGTGACCTACCTGATGGTGACCGACGGCGAGGCGGGCGGAGACGACAGGACCCTGGACACCGGCGCGCTGGCCGACCTGCGCCGCAGCGAGCAGCGCAAGGCCGCCGAGGCCGTGGGGGTGCACGACGTCAGGTTTCTGGGTTACGGCGACGGCCGGGTGCTGCCCACGCTGGACCTGCGCCGCGACATCGCCAGGGTCGTTCGCCGGGTCCGCCCTCAACGCGTGGTCCTCCCCAGTCCCGAGCGCGATTGGAAGCGGATCGCGCCCAGCCACCCCGATCACCTGGCAACCGGCGAGGCCGGGATCAACGCCGTCTACCCCGACGCCCGCAACCCGCACGCCCACCCCGAACTGCTCGCCGAGGAAGGGCTGGAGCCGTGGAAGGTCCCCGAGGTGTGGCTGGTCCACGGGCCCTCGCCGGACCGCTTCAGCGACATCACCGACGTCTTCGACCGCAAGCTGACCGCTCTGTCCTGCCACGCCAGCCAGATCGGCGACGTCGCGGAACTGGGCGAGGCGCTGCGCCCCTGGCTCGCCGAGCAGGCGGTCGGCGGCGGCCTGGGCGAGGACCGGCTGGCCGAGGCCTTCCAACACGTCGACACGCGTTAGCGAAGTCGCGGCACACGCGATAGGTGTTGGGGGCTCATTGGTAGCAGGGGCACGGGGCGGACCCGCCCCGGCCCAGACACCCGATCACTCAGGAGGCCCGACGTGGCACAGCCGCCTTCTCCTTACGAATTCCTGCCCTCCGTTCCGTCGTTCAGCGTGGCCAGCGACGACGTCGCCGACGGCAAGACTCTGTCGAACCCGCAGGTCAGCGGCATCATGGGGGCGGGAGGCGAGGACGTCTCGCCGCACCTGTCCTGGACCGGTTTCCCCGAGGGCACCCGCAGCTTCGCGGTCACCTGCTTCGATCCCGACGCGCCCACGGCCAGCGGATTCTGGCACTGGGCGGTGTGCGACATCCCCGCGAGCACCACCGAACTGCCCGCCGGCGCCGGCGACGAATCCGGCTCGGGGCTGCCCGCGGGTGCGCTGACTCTGCGCAACGACGCCGGCGCCCGGCGCTACATCGGCGCGGCGCCGCCCGGCGGGCACGGCCCGCACCGCTACATGTTCGCTGTGCACGCGGTGGACGTGGAGTCGCTGGGCATCGACGAGACCGCATCGCCCGCGTTCCTCGGCTTCAACCTCTTCTTCCACTCGATCGGGCGCGCGATCATCGCGCCGGTCTACGAGGTCGCGTAGCCACCGCAGCCGGCATGCGGGGGCGCCCCGGCCGGGGCGCCCCCGCCTCGGCGCCGACAGGGGCGTTCACGGGTACGACGAGGACAATCTCCGACACAGGCGAGGTGCATACGGACATGGGCGCAGACAGCTCGGGCATCGACGTGGTCGTCTTCGACTACGGCGACGTGATCTCCCTGAGCCCGCCACGCGAGGACCGGGCGAAGATGGAGGAGCTGGCCGGGGTACCGGCCGACGATCTGTGGTCGGCCTACTGGAGCGAGCGCCCCGCCTACGACGGCGGGATCGGCGGTGCGGAGTACTGGAACCGGGTGGCCGCGCGGGCGGGTGCCGACTGGGACGCCGCCACGCTCCACGGGCTGTGGGCGCTGGATGTGGGCTCGTGGCTGCACGTCCGCGAGGAGACCGCGCGCGTTCTGGACCTGTTGGGGCGGCGCGGTGTACGCACGGCGCTGCTGTCCAACGCACCCCTGGACATCTCCGGTGCGCTGCGCAACGCGCCGATGACGGCCGGCTTCGACGCGCTGTTCTTCAGCTCCGAGCTGGGCCTGTGCAAGCCCGACCCCGCGATCTACGAGCGCGTGCTGGGCGAGCTGGGCGCCGCGCCGGAGCGCACAGCCTTCGTCGACGACCGCGAGGAGAACGTGCTCGCGGCCAAGCGACTGGGCATCGCCGCCCACCACTACGCCGGAGACGACGGCTTGGCGGCCTTCCTGGCCGGACACGGTCTCCTCGACACGCCGGGCCGCCCCGCGACCGCGGGCTGACGCCGGAGCGCCCGGCACGCTCCGGCGCGACGCCCTGCAGGCGCCGCCTCCCCTACGCCGCGGCCCCCTTCCGGTTGTCCTGGGAACCGGAAGTGGCCACCGGCGGATCCGGGACCCCTAAGCGGTCTAGTCTCGATAGACGGATGATCCAGCCCGGGGGCGCCGCCCCGCAGGGGCCGGTTTCGCGGCCGCACCGCGCCACCGCGCCCAGCAGCCCCGAGCCGACCGCCCGCCTCAGCCCGGCCCCAACGGAAAGGTCCATCGGTGTCCGCTGCAGAACGTCCCGGCCGGCCCACCGTCGTCGTCACCACCGCAGGCGCTCCCCAGACCCCCGGCATCATCCAGGACCTCCAGCGGCAGGGCTACCGCGTGGTGGCCACCGACATCGACCCCACCGCTCCCGGCCTCTACCTGGCCGACCGCTGCCATCTCGTCCCGCCGGGCGCGAGCGACGCCTACCTGCCCGGGATCCGCGGCATCTGCCTGCGCGAAGGGGCCGCCGCCCTCGTGCCGCTGGTCGACGAGGAGCTGGCGGCGGTCTCGCGGCTCGCCGACGACGGCATCGCCGTCCTGCTGCCCCGCCCGGAGTTCGTGGCGACCTGCCTGGACAAGTACGCGCTGATGCGCCGCCTGGCCGACGCGGGACTACCGGTACCGCGCACCCGGACCGCCGCCGAGTGGACCGGCCCGCCCGCGGAGCCGCTCGTGGTCAAGCCACGCTCAGGGCGCGGCGGCCGGGGCGTGGTGCGGTTGGGCTCGGCCCACCGGCTGGGCGCGCTGCTGGCCGAGACCGGCAGGCCCGCCGACGAGCTGATCGCGCAGGAGGAGATCGCCGGAACCGAGTTCACCGTCTCGGTCGTGGCCTGGCGCGACGGCGTGGTGCAGGCGGTCGTGCCCAAGGAGGTCGTGCTCAAGCGCGGCGTCACCAAGTACGCGGTGACACGCCGCCACGAGCGCGTCAGCGAAGTGTGCCGTGCCGTACAGCAGGAGCTGCGCGCGGACGGGCCCTTCAATGTGCAGCTGGCCCTGGACTCCGACGGCGAGCCGCGCATCTTCGAGATCAACCCGCGCTTCTCCTCCACGGCTCCGCTGACCCGGGCCGCCGGGGTCGACGAAGTCGGCGGTCTGCTGCGGCAGGCCACCGCCGGTGGTCCACACCTGGCCGGCGACTGGCGCGAGGGGGTCGTGATGGTGCGCCGGTGGTCCGACGAGTTCATCGAAGAGGCGGACTTCACCGGGGCCGGCCTCAGCCCGGCCGCGGAATCCCCGGCGGAGTCGACGGTGGGGGCGGGGTCGTGAGCGGCGGCTCGGCAGGGATCGCCCCGGCCCGGGCAGCGGTGCTGTCCGGAGCGGAGCGGGCGGTGCGCGAGGTGGGGGCGCTGCTGCGCGGCTGGCGGAGCGACTCCAGGGCCATCGCGGGCGTGTGGCAGGGCGACCAGTTCAAGGCGCGCGCCGACGCCATGGCGCACGAGGAGCTTCGCGCCCGGCTGAGCCGTGTCGAGCCGGGCGCGCCCGTGCTCAGTGAGGAGGACCCCGCCGGGTTGGGCGGCCGGCGGCCCGACCGCTACTGGCTGATCGACCCGATCGACGGCACGGCCAGCTATGTGCACGGATTCGGCGGCTACGTCACCCAGGCGGCGCTGATCGAGGGCCGCAGTCCCGTGGTCGCCGCCGTCTACGCCCCCGAGGCCGACCGCTGCTACACGGCCGTGCGCGGCCGCGGCGCCGCGGCCGACGGCCTCCGCCTGCGCACCGCTGCGCCGGAGCCGGGTGCCGGGGTGCTCACCGACAACACGCCCGAGCCGCGCGGGATCGCGCGGGCCGCCTATGAACGCTTCGGCTGCCGCGGGTACCTGGAGTCGGGCAGCATCGCGCTGAAACTGTGCCGCATCGCCGACGGCGCCGCGCACCTGTTCGTCAAGGACGTGGCGGTGCGGGACTGGGACACGGCGGCGCCGGGACTGGTGCTGGAGGAAGCGGGGGGCGCACTGCTGCGCCTGGACGGCAGCCCGTTCGGCTACACCGGCTCCTTCGAGGGCACCGGCGTGATCGGCGCCTCCGACGCAGCGACATGCGCCGCCGTCGCCGCCTGGCACCGCGAGCACGGCGGCGCGCGCACGACCGGACGAGGCGCCGCGACGGAGAAATGCTACTTCGGTCGTATCGGGAATCCGCAACCAACGGAGGATCCCGCGCGCCGCCCCGCGCGTCTAATCTGTCAGGAGAACCTGCACGAGGAGGCGTGACCGTTGAGCCCCGATCTCACACCGCGCGATGAGCTCCGCGCCTCAGACGCCGACCGCGACGCCGTCGCGCTCCGGCTGTCCGACGCCCTGTCGGACGGACGCTTGGACCTCGCCGAATACCAGTCCCGGCTGGACTCGGCCATGGGCGCTCGTACCGTGGGCGAGCTCGCGCCGCTGACCACCGACATCCCCGCGCCCGGCTCCCCCGGCAACGGCCCGGTGGACCTCGCCCACACCGGTAGGGAGAACGCCCCGCCGTCCTGGAGGGAGCGCACCGGCAAGTGGAACACCTGGATGGGCGGCGCGGGCGTGATGATCACCGTCTGGCTGGTCTCCAGCATCGCCGCGGGCGACCTCCAGGGCTTCTGGCCGGCGATGCCGCTCGCCATCTGGGCGCTGGTGATCATCTCGGGCGGCTGCCGACGCTGACGACCGGGGCATTCGACCGCCGCGCTGATCTGCAACTTTCGTCCAACCGTTTGTCCGCCGCTTTCCTCCGGCGCGTGGGCCGCGTATCGTGAAATTCCCATCATTCGTGCGGCAGGGGGTGGGCGTTGGACGACGAACGCGTCCCGGAAGGCCGGATGCGCGCTTCCGATGCCGACCGCGACGCCTGCGCCGAG
>NZ_JROO01000054.1 GCF_000826685.1 Streptomonospora alba | reverse complement strand
CCGAGTTCGATGCGCATCCCGCGCACCTTCACCTGGAAGTCCGAACGCCCCACGAACACCAGCCGGCCCTCGGCGTCCCACCGCACCACGTCGCCCGTGCGATACATCCGCGCACCCGGCGCACCGAACGGATCGGCCGCGAACCGCTCCGCCGACAACCCCGGCCGGTTCACATACCCCCGCGCCAGCTGCACACCCGACAGGTACAGCTCACCCTCCACACCCGCGGGCACCGGCGCCAACCGACCGTCCAGCACATAGACGCCCGTGTTCCACACCGGCCGCCCGATCGGCACACCCGCACCGGTGAATTCCTCATCCCCGACCTCGAACGCGGTGACGTCCACCGCCGCCTCCGTGGGCCCGTACAGGTTCGCCAACGCGGTCCGCGGCAGCAGGTCCCGCAACCGGCGGGCGGTTTCGGCGCCCAGCGCCTCACCCGAGGCGAAGACCCGGCGCAGCGACGTGCACAGGGCCGCCCGCGGCTCCTCGACGAAGAGCCGGAGCATCGAGGGCACGAAGTGGCACACCGTGACGCCGGTGTCCTTCATCAGCCCGGCGAGGTAGGCGGGGTCGCGGTGCCCGCCCGGCGCGGCCGCCACCAGCCCCGCACCCGCGGCGAAGGGCCAGAACAACTCCCACACCGACACGTCGAACGACACCGGCGTCTTCAACAGCACACGGTCATCGGGCCCCAGCCCGTAGGCGCCCTGCATCCACGCCAACCGGTTCACGATCGCCCCATGAGAGACCACCACACCCTTGGGCCGCCCCGTCGACCCCGACGTGTAAAGAACATAAGCCGGATGCCCGCCCCGCAGCGGCGCCCTCCGATCGGCGTCGGAAACGGGGCCGGGATCGCGGGCGGCCAGGCGGGTCGCGGTCGCGGGGTCGTCCAGCACGATCCGGGGAACGGCGGGCTCGGCGGGCAGGTCGGCGGTGTCCTCGTCACGGCACAGCAGCAGTGCCGGGCCGGCGTCCTCCAGCACGAACGCCACCCGCTCGACGGGCTGATCGGTCTCCACCGGCAGATAGGCCGCCCCCGCGCACACCACCGCGTGCAGCGCCACCACCAGCTCCACCGACCGCGGCAGCGCCACCGCCACCACCGACTCCGGCCCCACACCCCGCGCGATCAGCTCCCGCGCCAACCGGTGCACCCGCTCATCGAACCCGGCGCGAGACAGTTCGGCACCGTCCGACACCAGCGCGG
>NZ_JROO01000053.1 GCF_000826685.1 Streptomonospora alba | reverse complement strand
GGGACTGACCACCTTCTCACTCAAAGCGCCACCGCCGGAACTCGCAGACTCACTTCTTTCACTCGGGCACGACCACGGGTCACGGGGTCGCCCTCAGGAAACCGCTCACTCCGGGCCTCCCGCAGCACACTGTCCGTTTCCGGCCAGGGATTCATGCCGGTCCCGGACCTCCGAATCCCGTTCCGGAGGGGAACAGAGTGGGAACCGCGACGCGGCAGCCGATCCGTCGACCCGGACCCGCACCGGAGCGCCTGCCGTGGAACCCCAGACACCGTCACCTTCCGTTCCATTCGCGACCGGCACATGCGCCCCGCCGGTCGCACACCGTGCGCGAAAAACCGCGAAACGCCTGCTCTACGCATACCAGGCTTCCCCCGGAGCCACGTCCGCCTCACTGCGCGCATTCGCGAACGGGAACACCCGCACACGACGGAGCGCGACCGATAGGATCCGGAGGGTACTTCCGCCTCAGTCGGTCGACGAGAGTAGGTACGCGGATGGACGCGTTCACACTGCCCGGCTTCTACCTGTCGCACCCGGCCCGCATCAATCCCCACGTCGAGCGCTCGCGCCGGCACACGATGGACTGGGCGAAGCGGATGGGGATCCTCGACGCCCCCGCTCCCAGAGGCGGCGTGGTGTGGAACGAGCACGACCTCGCCGTCATGGACTATGCGCTGCTGTGCGCCTACACCCATCCCGATTGCGACGGCCCCACCCTCGACCTGATCACCGACTGGTACGTCTGGGTGTTCTTCTTCGACGACCACTTCCTGGAACTGTTCAAGTACACCGGCGACCTCGCCGGCGGGCAGGCCTACGTCGAGCGGCTCGAACGCTTCATGACCGCCGACGGCGAGCAGCCGCCCGAGCCCGCCAACCCGGCCGAGACCGCGCTGCGCGACCTCTGGCAACGCACCGTGCCGCACCGCTCCGACGACTGGCGGCGGCGCTTCACACTGAGCACGCACAACCTGATGGTCGAGTCGATGTGGGAGCTCGACAACATCAACCGGCAGCGCGTGGCCAATCCGATCGAGTACATCCAGATGCGCCGCCGGGTGGGAGGGGCGCCCTGGTCGGCCAACCTGGTCGAGGTCGCCGCGGACGCCGAGGTCCCGGAGGCGATCACCGGCTCGCGGCCGGTCACCGTTCTCGTCGACACCTTCGCCGATGCCGTCCACCTGCGCAACGACCTGTTCTCCTACCAGCGCGAAGTGCGCGAGGAGGGCGAGAACTCCAACGCCGTACTCGTCTTCGAGCGGTTCTTCGACTGCTCCACCCAGGAGGCCGCGGAGCTGGTCAACGACCTGCTCACCTCGCGGATGCTGCAGTTCGAGGACACCGCCCTGGTCGAGACGCCCGCGCTGCTGGCCGAGCACGGTCTGCCGCCGGAACAGCAGGCCGCCGTGGCCGCGTTCGCCAAGGGCCTGCAGGACTGGCAGGCCGGCGGGCACGAGTGGCACGCCCGCTCCAGCCGGTACATGAACGAGGGCGCCACGGCACGCTCGGGCGGCCTCAGCGGCCCCACCGGCCTGGGCACCTCGGCCGGGCGCCCGGCGTTCACCTCCCTGGAGCCGGGCCTGCGCCGCAGGTCGCGCCAGCACTCCCAACCGCTGCTGCCGCAGACGGGCCCCCTGGAGTGCGAACCGCTGTACATGCCCTTCCCGATCCGCCTCAGCCCCCACCTGGACGACGCGCGCTCGTATTCGCTCGAATGGGCGCGCGAGATGGGCATGCTGGCGGCGGTGCCCGGACTGGGCGCCGCCGCGGTGTGGGACGAGGAGAACTTCCGCGCCAACGACGTCGCCTACTGCGGCTCGATGATCCACGCCGACAGCACCCGCGAGCAGCTCCGCCTCTCCAGCGCCTGGCTGGTCTGGGGCACCTACGGCGACGACGCCTACCCGCGGTGGTTCGGCGCCACCCGCGGCGTCGAAGCCGCGAAGCTGCAGAGCGAGCGGTTGCGGCAGTTCATGCCGTTGGAAGGCGAGGAGACCCCCGAGCCCGCCAACCCGCTCGAACGCGGTCTGGCCGACCTGTGGCGCCGCACCGCCGGGCCGATGCCCCCCGACTCGCGCCGCCGGTTCCGCACGGCGGTGGCGGAGATGGCCGACAGCTGGGTGTGGGAGCTGTACAACCAGGCGCAGAACCGGGTGCCCGACCCGGTCGACTACATCGAGATGCGCCGGCGCACCTTCGGCTCGGACATGACCATCTCCCTTTCGTGGCTCGCGCACGCCGAGGAGATCCCCGAGGGGATCCGCCGGACGCGTACGCTGCGCGAGCTCGAAACGGCTGCGCAGGACTACGCGTGCTTCGTGAATGATCTGCACTCCTACCAGAAGGAGATCGAGTTCGAGGGCGAGGTCCACAACCTGGTCGTGGTGACGGAGAACTTCCTGGATGTCGCCCGCGAGACCGCACGCGACATCGTCGTCGACCTCACGCGGGCCCGCATGGAGCAGTTCGAGCACATCCTCGCGACGGAACTCGACGACCTCCTCGACGCTTGGGAACTCGACGACCGCGCCCGCGCCGTGATCACCGGTCACGCCGAGGGGCTCAAGGACTGGATGTCGGGGATCCTCGAATGGCACCGCGCGTGCGGGCGCTACAAGGACGACTACCTGCGGCACAAGCACGCCCCCGATCCCCGGCAGGGGTTCTCGTGGGGGCCGACCGGCCTGGGCACCTCGGCGGCACGGATCGGGCGCTCGCCGCTGACCGCGGCGGGGGGCGCGCCGAGCTGACCGAGGGCCGCGGCGGGGCCGACCGGGTCCCGCCGCCCCGTCCGGTCAGGGACCGCGCGGGCCGCTACAGGCCCAAATCCTCGATGCTTCCGGCATTGCCCTGGGCGTCGGCGGCCATCTGCAGGTTGCCGTTCAGGTAGGCGCTCGTGGCGTCGACGCATCCCTGGATGCAACTGCCGCTCTTGAGGACCATCTCCTGCAGCGCAGGCCCGTACTCGCCGACGAACTCCTCCAGCGCCGTGCCGATGGGGCCGCTGGCTGCGGCGGCACCGGCCTCGCTCACGTGCTCGCCGAACGTATCGATCTTGGCGACGAGGCCGCCCTCGCCGTCTTCGCCGCCGACGTGCCCGCCGACCGTCTGCAGGATGCCGTTGACCTCAGTGGGCTGGATGTCCCATGCGCTCACGCTGCTCCCTCCCGCTCCCGTCTCCCGCCACCGCCCCGAGCGATGGCGCTGCGCGTCGTGGGTTGCTCAATGCCGGTCATCGGTGATTGGGCGCTTCCGAAGCACGCCCGGTTCCATAATGATCGCGAACCTCCGCGCCCGGTACGGCAGGGGGCGGACGTATGCAGGATGCCGCTTCGCCGACACCGGCGGAACCCGCGAGGCGGCCGGTGCCGAACCGGTCGGCGCGAAAACTGGAGGGGGCCGGCGCAGGCCTGTGGCCGGTGTCGGCCACTTCCAATTCGGCGACCTGGTGGGCCAGCTTGGCCAGGCTGTCGCCGACCAGCGCGGCGCCCTGCCTGGCCTGGGCGGAGAGCCGACGGGTCGAGGCCGTCAGCCGCGCTTGGGGATCCTGCTCCGCCTCGTCCTCGGCCTGATCGCCGCCTGCGTCGTCCGCGGCGCATCCGTCGTCCGCAGCGGCCTCTGCGGCCTCGGCCGCGCCTGCTCCGGGCACGTCGCCGCCGGGCCGCGCCGACGGCGGGGAACCCGCGCCGGCGGGCGTCTCGACACCGTCCTCAGCAGGCCGATCAGCGGGATCGACGACTTCGAACTTCATGCGAATCCCCCACAGGTTCGCGCTGTCACCTACCGATGGCAGCCGACTGCCGCCCGTCATTATGACCCATATAATCGCTGTCTCGAGGAATCGTCGGCGTTCACCGTCTGCTCCGGATCGCCGGAACCGGTGGCCCGGCGGAGGCGTCCCATTCGCGGAACACAGCAGGAAACCGAGGAGCAGGTGAACAGATGTCACGTTGGGACTTCGGCGATCAGACCCTGACCACCCTGACCCGCAACACCTCGGGAACGGGCGACGAACTCGGCACCTTGATCACGCAGCTGATCGACGCCGCCGAGCCCCTGGCCGGACGGTTCAACGGTTCCGGCAAGGCGGCGTTCGACTCGTTCAAGGCCCGCGCGGACGAGATCACGGCCGACCTCAACTCCGGCCTGACCTCGATCAACCAAGGCCAAGGCGGAATGCAGCAGGCCTTCATGAGCGGTAACCAGACCATGGCCGACGACGCCAACAAGAACATGGGGGCGGCGAACTTCGACGCCGCCAAGTTCCGCACGGCCTGACCGGATCCGCGGCTGAGGAGGACAAGCGATGACTGCCGGACGCAACAGCTACGACATCGGCGCCTCGGAGGAGGCGCAGACCAACATCCACTCGATCATGACGCGCCTGGAAGGTCTGATCGGCGAGCACGAGGGCGACGTCACCACCGCGATGTCCGACTTCCTCGCCGACGGCGTCGACACGGAGTACAGCGCCAAGGAGCAGAAGTGGCACGACGCCGCCAACGAGGTGCGTGAGATCATCCGCCTGGTGCGTCAGACCCTCGAAAGCAACGACGGCACCGCCCAGGAGTCCCTCTCCCGGGCGAACGCGGCCGTGCAGTCCATCTAGGCGCACGCTCCCACCGCCCAGGACGGACCCCGCCGACGCCCTCACCCGGTCGGCGCGGCCTTGCCGGTCCGTCCGGAACGGATCGCCGGGGCGGTCGGCACCGCGCGCCGACCGCCGTCGCTCCCCTCGTCCCGGGTCGGCGGCCGAGCCGTCCGCGGACGACCGGGTTCCGCGAGTCCCTGCGCGCCTGCGGCCGGGGCGTGCTCAGGCTCCGCGCCGTCCCTCGTAATCTTGCGGACGCCCCTCCCCGCGCCCTGCGTCCGCCACGCGGCCCCCTCCCGCGAACACGGACCGTATCCGCCGCCCGCTCCGCAAAGGAGGCTTGATGGCCCGCGACTACGACAGCCAGTTGCTGGAATCGGTCGCCGTGCGCCGCAAGCGTCTCCGGGAGGCGGTGCTGTTCGGTCCCCAGCGCACCCGGCGAAGGCTCGACGAGAACCTCGGCAAGATCATCGCGGGCCTGGTGGTCTCCGCCGTCGCCTGCGCCGGCAGTGTGGGCTGGTCGTTTCTGCAGTATCAGCTCGGCAATCAGGAGGAGGCCTCCCAACAGGAGCAGCAGGCCCAGTCCGCGCCGCCGCCCGCGCCCTCGGCGCCCGTGCCGGCCGACTGGGTGGGCGGCGAGGTCACCATGGACATGCTCGCGGCCGAACTCGACAGCGCGGGCGTGCCGCCTGAGCTCCACGTGCTTCCCGGCGAACCGCGTCCCGCCGAGGGCACCGCCACCAGCTACTACCTGCTCACCGAGAACGATCGGGGCTACTCCGCGGGAATCGTCGAATACGAGCAGGGGCGCACCGGCGCGGACTTCCCGACCGAGGACGAGGCCGCCCGCTGGCTCTACGGCGAGCTCACGCTCGTCGACGACGAGCCGCAGCCGCTGAGCGCATCCGAGGAGCAGCAGGCCCGGAAGCAGACCGAGACGTTCCTCGGCGACGTCCGCACACAGCTGCGCGACGGCAGCGGCGACAGCGCGCCGGTCACCCTGAAGTCGGGCACGCTCGTCGACGCGTTCGGCCAGGAGAGCGGCTCGCTGCTCTTCCCCGACGGCCAGCCGTTCGGCGAGCGCGGGCTGCCCGACATCGCCCGCGGCGCCCTCGGGACCTCCACGGTCCCCGACGACAGCCCTGTGCCCGAACCGACCGCACCCTCCGCGGGCGCGGAGGAAGGCGCCGAGCCCGAGACCGGAGCGCAGGACGGCACCGGGCAGGATGCGGACTCCGCCGCTGACGCCTACCACCGATACCGTGTGATCCACCCCTTCCAGGTCGACGCGTCGCTTTCCCCCAGCGAAGGCGCCAACCCGGGCGGGGGCGTCCGATTCGCCGTCGACGCCGGCGGGTTCGTCCAGCCTCCCGCGCTGGCGAGCATCCGCTGGCTGCTGGGCAACGGCTACCTCGAACGGGTCGAAGCGAGCGAGGTGCCCGCCTGACCCCGCCGCCGACGCGGCGCCGCACCCCAGTCCGCGCCCCGACCGCGCGGAGACCGCAGCGAAGTAGTGATGGGAAAGGGCTCGATGACGTCCTGGAGCCGCGTGACACTCGTCGGTGAGAACCGCCGCGTCGATGCCGTCCTCCCCGCTCAGGAACCGATCGGCGCGCTGATGCCCGAGGTGCTCAAGCTCATGGGCGACCAGGCGCGCAATCCGGCCCTGCCCATGCACTTGGCCACCGCCTCCGGCGTACACCTCGACAGCGACTCCACCCTGGCCGATCGCAGCATCTCCGACGGCGACGTGCTGCGGCTGATGCGCATCGACGAGCCCGTCCCCGCGCCGGTCGTCCACGAGGTGCCCGACGCGGTCGGCGACGTCCTCGACGGCGACCTGGGCCGGTGGAACGCCGCCGCCCGCCGGTGGAGCGCAACGGTGGCGGTCGCCGCACTCGTCCTCGCCGTCGGCTCGCTGCTGTGGACGGGTTCCGGCGGCGCCGCGGGGGTCGTCGCTCTGGGCGGCGGCGCGGCGGCGCTTCTGGCCCTGGGCTGGACTCTTGCGGCGACCTGGCGGGAGCCGGCCGGCACGGCGGTGGCGATCGCGGGCGGCATGCTGGCCGGCGAGGCGGTGCATCTGTCCGCGGGGCTCTACGGCTGGCCCGGCTGGGTGCTGTGGTGCGGCCTGGCGGGCATCGCCGGAGGTGTGGTGATCGGCCTGGGACTGACCACACCGCTGGGGCGCGGGGGGACCATCGGCGGTGCTGTCACGCTGGCGCTGACCGCGGTGTGGGCCGGGGGCTCCGCCGTCGGGATGTCGCACTCCCAGGTCGGCGCCGTGGCGGCGATCGCGTGCGTAGTGGTGCTCAGCCTGATTCTGCGCTTCGCCATGTCGACGTCCGGCCTGACGGCGCTGGACGACCGGCGCGGCGCGGGCTCGGCGGTGGCGCGCACCGATGTCATGAAGGCCCTGGCCGGCGCGCACCGCACGATGACCGTATCCACCGTCGCGGCCGCGGTGTCGGCGGCGGCGGCCGGCGTGGGGCTGGCCGCCGACCTGAACGGGTGGACCGCGGGCCTGGCGGGACTGCTCGCGATCGTGGTGGCCAGCCGCTCGCGGCTGTTCCCCCTCATCCTGCAGAAAGCGCCGCTGATGGCGGCGTCGCTGGTGACCGTGATCGCGTTGGCGGTCAACTGGGTCGACCTGGCGTCCTGGGCACTGTGGCCGTCGATCGGGGCGCTGCTGGCGGTGCTGCTCATTCCCGCGGTGGTGCTGTCCGTCGATCCGCCCGAGCACACCAGGGCGCGGCTGCGGCGCATCGCCAACCGGTTCGAGGCGGTGGCGGTCGTCGTGCTCATCCCGGTGGCGATCGGCTCCTTCGGCACCTACGAGCGGCTCATCAACACCTTCTGACCGTTGCGACCCACCGCGGGAACACGCTTTTCGGAGGCCAGACGATGCACGACAGCGCGGAACCGTCCGCCGGCACGGCCGCCACCCGCGCCGCCCGGCACGGTGACTCGCTGCTGCGCCGGGTCGGCCGGGGCGCCGCACGCCCGTTCCGCCCGCCGGAGGACGTGCTGGAGCCGGTGCGGCTGGGGCGCGAGCTGCAGCGGTCCCTGGTCACCGGGCGCCGAATCGTGGTGAGTCGGCCGCAGGGGTGGGCGGCGGAGAGCACGGTGACGGCGCTGCTGGCCCTGGTCTTCGCGCATTACCGCTACGACCGGGTTCTGGCGCTGGACCTGGGACCGGGCAACAGCGGACTGGGGCCGCGGCTGGGCGCGGAGGCGTCCGGCGCGCCGGGCCTGGCGGGAGACGCCATCGAATCCGACTCCTTCGGCGATGTGGCGCACTGCCTTGAGGGAATCGGCGAAGGGCTGTGGCTGCTGCCGGGATTGCAGGAGGAGATGGCGCAGGGGCGGCTGGACGCGGGGCGCTACCGGGGCGCCGTGCTGCCGCTGACCCGGTTCTTCGGGACGACGGTCATCGACCGCGCCGCCGACATGACCGACGGCCTCAACCGGGCCGCGCAGGCGAGCGCACACGCCCACGTGCTGGTGGTCCCCTCCACTCGGGACGGTGCGGCGAGCATCGGGCGCGCCTTCGACTGGATGGCGGCCAACGGGGCCGAGACGCTGCCGAACCGCATCGCCGTTGTGTTCACCGAGCAGACGCGTGGCCAGGACCCCGCGTTCGACTATCCGGCCTCGGCTGCGATCCTGCGCGAGAGTGGCGCGGAGGTGTTCCGGCTCGGCTTCGACCGGCATCTCGCGGAGGGGACGCGCATCGATCCCTCGCGCATCTCCGCCGCAACGCACGCGACGGCGACCCGGATCGCCGCGGAATGCCTGCGCCGGTCGCTGTAAGGCCGGTACCGCGGACCGGCCCGGTGATGGCCGGGTCCGTGTGACGATGTTCGTCGGGGTGCGGTGGCACCACCCGCCCCGAACCGACGCCCGGGAGTGCGCGACCATGCCCGACCGACCGCCGAACGGAGAGCACGAAGACAGCGGTGAGCCGCGGGAGCGGTCGTCCCCGGCTGCCCACGCGCCGGAGGCACCACGCGAGGACACCTCCCCGTACGCGGACTTCGACGTGCCCCCGCCTCCGTATGCCCGGTACCGGGAGGACCCCCGGTGGGGGCCGCAGCAGGCGGGGCGGGAGCCGGGCCGGCCCGACCGCGGCGACCCCGCGCCCCGCGGCAGGCACGCGCCGCAGAACGAGGCCGGGGCGGTCGGCGGCCCCCCGTGGCCGCACTCCGGACCGCACCGTGCCGACGGCGCGGGCACGATGGGCGGAGCAGGTCCGCAACGGCCCGCAGGCGGAGCGTATGGGGCCGGCGGCGTCGGCGGTGGCGGCCCCGCAGGCGGCGCACGGACGGCGGCGGAGGTCCAGGGGCCCGGAGGGCACCGGCAGCAGGCGGAGTCCCGCGAGCCGACGTCCGCCAGGCCCGAGGATCAGACCCATCCGCTGCAGCGTCGGCCCGCACCCGGACAACCGGGCGCGGGGCCCCACCAGCCTGACGCCACGGCTCGGCCCGCCTCCGGCCCCCAGCAGTCCGGGACCGCCGACCCCGCCACCGGAACCCGGCGACCGGGCGGCTCCCCCGCCTCCGCCGAACCCCGCCCGGAGGAACAGACCGTCCAGCTGGACCGCAGCGACATCCTCGGCGCGGCGGGGCCGTCGCACGAAGCTCCGCAGTCCGGCGGCCCCGGGCACCCGCACTCCGCGCAGCAGGGAACCGCGCGTCCCGGGACCGCGCCCGGGCAGGGCCCTGCGCCGCAGCCGCCGACGCCTCAGGGGCCGACCGGTACGCAGCAGCAGAGCACTCCGGCTTCGGCCGTGCCGCAGGCGCCGAGCACCGCGGCGGAGCCCCGCACCGCCCGCCCGGCGACCGGCCCTCAGGAGGCCGGAATGCGAGGGGGGCGCCAGGATCCGTACGCCTCGCCCGACCGTCCCGCTGCCTCGGGGCCGTACCCGGCGTCCTGGCCCCGGGAGGACGAGGCGCGTGGCGGCCGGTATGAGCAGCGGCCGCCGGGCGACTCACCGTGGTCCCGGGCCCCCGGCAGCCCTGCGGCCGGGAAGGTCGGCGCGGACCCGTCGCGCCCGGCGAGCCGTCCCCTGCCGTCCGAGGCACAGGCTTCCACCGGCAGCGGGCAGGCCCGGCCCCCGGGCGGGTCGGACCCGGCGCCGTACCCGCCCGCGGGTGCACGGCCCGAGGATCATCCCCAGCAGGCACGATCGTCGGCCCCTGGCCGGCCGCACCGGCCCGACGCCTCGCCGTCGGCCGCCGCGACCGCCCAGCCGGGCGAGGAGACGACGCGCCTGACGCCGGTGTCCGGCCCGCAGCCGGCGTTCCGGCACCCCGCGCCGCCTGAGGGCCCGTCCGCCCCGTCCACACACCGACCGGGGGACCCGCCGGCGCCGACCGCCGACTTCGCCGCGAGCACCGCGCCGGGCCCGCCGACAGCCGGCGCGGAGGCCGCTTCACCGCACGCTTCGCCGTCCTCCACCGCGCAGCGCCCTTCCGAGCCCTACGCCGACCGGGCGGGCTCGCCGGTCACGGCGGTCCCCGGCTCCGCGGAGGCACGGGCTTTCATCGAGGGGACGGGGCAGGCGCCGTCGCCGTCGGGGCGGCGCCCCACGGCTCAGCCCGGCTCCTTCGAACGCCGACTGCGCGAACTGCCCGGGGCGCCGGTCTCGCCGCTGCCCAGGGCCCTCTTCAAGGCCACCGGCGGCAGAGTCCGGCTCGGGGGCCGCTCGGGCGCCTCGTAGCCGCACGGGCGACCCCGCCGACACGGCACCTGACATCGCTACACGACGCCGGGGCCCGGCCGACGGCCTGGAATCGGTTCGTCCGCCCGGCCCCGTCCACGGCGCCGAGCGGACCACGGACCCGAACCCGGTCGCCCGCGCCGACGACTACATCCCCGGCCAGGCCGGGGGCCTGGGCGGATTGGCCCGGCTCCCGGTCGGCACCGCTGAGCGCCCGTCCTCTGTGGCACGGGAGGGGCGGCAGCGGAGGCGTCCTCTTAGACCGACTCGTCCAGTGCCCGGGTGAGCGCGTCGAGGCAGTGCATCCAACCGGTCTCGGTCTGTGCGGCCCAGGTCTTGTCGGCGAAGGTGTGCGTGAAGACCATTCGGCAGCCGTCGTCGTCGGGGTGCAGTTCGATGCGCAGCTCGTGGGTACCGGTCTCTTCGTCGTATTCCCGGAAGGCGAAGACCTTCGGCGGCAGGAACTCGGTGATCTCGGCTTGCAGTTCGGCGCTTTCGCCGTCGCTGAACCGGATGGTCCCGCCCACACGCGGATCCAGCTCCGTGGCGGGGAAGGGATACCACCGGCTGAGGTGCTCCGGTTCGGTGATGGCGCGCCACACCTTCTCCGGCGGGTGGGCGAAGCGCCGCTCGAAGCGCAGTGCCCACCGGTCTCCGACTGGGCGCAGGGGTTCGTCCACGGTTGCTCCTCCGAGGCGCGTAGGTCCGGCAGGGTGTCCAGGTGCAGGGTCGCGGGTGCTGAGGCCTTCGCCGACGGGCGACAGACCGAGGAGCTCCCGGGGCCGGGGTTCGGCCGACACCTCGCCTGTTGTTGCTACACGAGGAATATAACCAATTAGGAATGTACGATCAAGGCCAAGAGCCTTGGAGGCAGGACCGGGGGTCCCAGGAAGAGGGACGGACTGCTCCCGTCGGTTCGTACGCCGGACTCCGCGAGGCCCCCAGCCGACTCCTGCCGAGGAGCGGGCGATCGGTCCCGAGCGCGAGGCGGATCACTCGCCGGGCCCTGCCTCGGCGGCAGCGCGGACGGGTGATTGACCGTGCTCGGCCCTCAGTCGATACTTGCGGATCAGCGGGACGAAGGGGTGCGTACCCGCGCCGGGCGTGGCAGCGGCCGCCGGGCCGGCTTCCCGCATCGGCTCGATTCGCGACTCGTTGAGGCGGCGCTATGACGCAGCAGGGTGACAAAGCCGATGTGATGGCCATGGCCATGCGGGAACGCGCCGAGTTCGCCGACCTGCTCGACTCGCTGCCGCCGGAGCGATGGGACGCCCCGAGCCTGTGCGAGAGCTGGAGCGTACGCGACGTCGTGGCTCACGTGATCAGCTACGACGAGCTGGGCTGGCCCCGCACGCTCCTGCGGCTGCTCCGCGCCGGATTCAGCCCCGACAAGGCCAACGCGATCGGCGTCGCCGAGTACTCCCGCAGCCCTGCCGAACTGGTGCGCATCATGCGCGCCTACGAGCGCCCCCGCGGGCTGACCGCGCTGCGCGGAGGGATGATCGCCCTCGTCGACGGGATGATCCACCAGCAGGACATCCGCCGCCCGCTCGGCCTGCCCCGCGACATCCCGCACGACCGCCTCCGCACCGCCCTGGGTTTGGCGCTGCAGGCCCCGCCCATCGGTGCGGCCAAGCGGGCCCGGGGTTTGACGCTCGTCGCGACCGACCTGGATTGGACGAACGGCAGCGGTCCCGAGGTACGCGGCACGGGCGAGGCCGTCCTGATGGCGATCGCAGGCCGCGCCGACGCGGCCTCGGAACTCGCCGGCCCCGGCTGCCGACTCCTCGCGCAACGCATGTGACCGCCGCCTGGAGTCCTCGGGCAGAGGAGTCGTGTCGCTGCCCTGACCTGCTAGTTCGGGCAGGATTAGAGCCGACGAGGGGAATCGAACCCCTAACCTATCGTTAGCCTGCGGGGGTGCTGCTGGGCTGCGGCCACTCCCCCGGACCGCCGCTGAGCTGGGCGTCGGCCTGCGCGCCGGTTCGCACCGTTTCCCGGGCCTTCTCGATGCCGTGTGCATCTAATGTGCATCCGCTCGGAACTTCAGCCATCGCGGCCACCAGCGCCAATGGTCGGCTACGCGCGCACGCGCAACCACTCTCTCGGCAACCACAGTAGCGAGCAACCACGTCCCCGGTCCGAGGTGCGCGGTCGCGCCGGTGCCGGCAACCGAGACAGACAGAGTCGCGCGACCGAGTGCCTCGGGACCCAGAACGCCAGTGACCATAGGGCGGCTTCCGATGCGAACCTGTCGGCGCTCTGACTGGCCATGTTCCGGCGACGGCGCGACCCCGATGGGGCGAATGTGGTCCAAGCGGCGCGCGGTGCTGCGACCCCCGGCGGCCGTCCGCACGCTCGGGACCGGGCGCCAGCCCGCAGCCCGAGCGGCGGACGGCAAGCCGGTAGCGACGGCGCGGAGCGCCGTCGCCCTTGATCCCATATGGCCAGATTCGGCAACGAATTAGTCCAAAGTCTTAAAAATGAAGGAGGACGGAGCTACACTGCCCCCACAAGTCTCAGTGGAAACGGTGTGACTCGATGGGAATGCCTGACGCTCAGGATAGAGCATGGTTCCGTAGTGTGTTTATGGCCCGGAGCCATCTGAAGAGCAGCTTCGAATGGCAAAATTTCGTCACCGAATTTATGCAGGCCAGGCACCCAGGAAAGTTCTATCAGGTGGATCCTTCGGGAAGGGGAGACAAGGGGTGTGACGGATGGGTCGAAGGGTTGATGCTAGCTTGCTACGGAGCAACGAACCCAAAACCAGATTATGTAAAAAATAAAATGAAAACTGATTTCACTTCTGCGAGAACTTACTGGAAAGATAAAATGCAGAAGTGGGCTTTTGTGCACAACAACTATATCGGTCTTGCATATATGGTTGTAGAGGGGATGATGGATCTACAGGAAGAAGCTGATGATGTAGAAATTCAATGCTGGCCTCCTCAAGTCTTGTGGGACCACTGTACGGAAGATATTACACGCGAACAATTGTGCGACCTGTTGGGTGCTCCTCCTACTGATCATCCGGCAGGAATGACATACATTGCCCGTTGCGTCGAGTCCCTTGCTCGGACGCGCCTCTCTACCGATCTTGAGGGTATCCCCCCGGTCCCTTACGGGAAGATAGAGCATAATGAGTTCAGCGACGAAGTAGTCCAACTTATACTAAGGATACAACCTCATACGGATCATGTTCGGTATTTCTTCCAAAGAAGTTCGCCAGGGGAACAGGATTCGGTGTCCCAGAACCTTCGTGAGCGCTATGATGGTCTCTTGGCAAAGCTACAGAACCCAGATGCTGTATTTCACGCACTATGTGATGAATTGATTGCTGAGGCGTTCCCCGGGAGGGAAGGAGGTGCTGAAGAAAGGAGTGCAGCCATGATGGTCGTAACGTACTTCTTCGAACAGTGTGAAATCTTTAAGGCTCCTCCCGAGGGTTCGTAAATGTTACTACCGTCCAAGGCCATTGGAACCGACCAGGCCATTATCTCTGTGGGAGCTCAAATTTTGATCCAGCTTGAGCACCCCGGTTCTGTCAGTGCAGTTTGGGAAAGATTCTCGAAATGGCGGATTGATAACAAATTAGAGTCATCAGTCCCGTTCTGGTGGTTTTCCTTGGCCTTGGACTTTCTCTTTACTGTCGGTGCCATCGATTTCCAGGAGGAGCAGTTGGTTAGGACATCTCATGCTTCAAAGACTGTCTAGTGATCTTCCTAACTTTAAAAGCGCATCGTTTCGTCCAGGGCTCAATATTGTTGTCGCAGACCGAACCAAGACAGCCCGTACGAGCGACAGCAGAAACGCTGTAGGCAAAACCGGCCTAGTTAAGATCCTAGACTTCCTACTCGGTGCTACCGCACGTCCTAACCATGTTACAAGGATCCCCGAGCTAGATAAGTCAACTTTCTTCTTGGAGTTTTCCACTAATACTCGCCGGCACCTGGTCGCTCGGTCCGGTGAGACACACGGGATGCTCGAGGTAGATGACGTACGTATAAAGCTGTCCGATTGGCGTAGACAACTCGGCAACGAATTGTTTGGCCTGGAGGGGAGCGACTTCGATCCTTCGTATCGTTCACTTATTTCTTTCTATCTTAGAGACGTTGCGAATGGAGGATTCGCCAACCCGACTGAAACACATAGCAAGCAGTCCAAAGTCGATACGCTGTCGACTCTTGCACATCTGTTCTCTCTAGATACTGGACTAGTCTCTCAAGTTAAAGAGCTACGAGAGGCTGAAAAAAGTCTCAAGGACCTAAAAAAGGCTGCTCGGGATCCTGTCCTGGGTATGACCCTGGGACGTGCTCAGGACTTAGATGCTCAAATTCGCACACTAGACATAGAAAGAGAGACCCTTCAAAGTCAAATATCCAACTTTCAAGTCGTCGATCGTTACTCGGAGAATCGAAAGCTTGCGGACCAACTAAGCAAGGACATTCGTTCTCTTAACGATAAGTTGGTGATGGACGGAAGGAGGCTCAGCGATATTGAACAATCTATCGAACGAGAAGATTCCGAGCAGCTAGATTATGAATACCTTCGCGATGTGTATGACAATGTTGGGATAACACTACCTGGATCTGTCATCCGGAGATTTGAACAGGTTACAGAATTCCACCGTTCGGTAGTGAACAACCGACGTCGGTACTTAGACTCTGAGAGAGCATCACTTGCGGCAGAGATCGACGCAGACAGGATGCGCCTAGCAGAATTAGATCGTCGCAGAGGCGAGCTTATGAGGCTCCTCGAATCTGGCGGCGCACTAGAGACCTACAACCAACTACAGCAGGAGTTAGGAGCCATTTCGGGGAGAATTTCGGAATTGCAGGAACGTCGCGCGGTCGTCGACAGGTGGGAGAATAGTAACAGGCACCTGCAGTTGCGATCTGCTGAGCTTGAGATGCAGGTAAGTAATGACTTGACGGATCGGGCATCGCAGATCGAGCGCATTGCCGATACTTTCGCAAGTTTTGCTTACGCACTTTATGGTAGTCGTCGACCGTCATCTTTGGCTATAGAACCCTCAAAATCAGGTTACACCTTTTCGCCATTTATTGGCGGGGACGCCAGCGAAGGCGTTAGAAGTATGGCCATGTTCTGTTTCGACTTGACTATGGCGGTGACAGCCAAGCGAAACGGGCGCGGTCCAGATTTCTTAGTTCATGATAGCCATCTTTATGATGGGGTCGAGGGTAGGCAATTGGCGAATGCACTGAAGGTGGCATCCGAGGCAGCCGACAATGAAGGCTTGCAGTATATTGTTTGCTTGAATTCGGACGACCTGCAGAAGGCTTTTGATGAGGGCTTCGATGTCTCTTACCATGAAGCGGCTCGCATGACTGATAAGTACGACAATGGCGGATTGTTCGGCATCCGATTTCAGTAGTCACTACGTACCTGGTGTACCGCTTGTGGAGCGCCAAGCAAGCTAGTGACACCTCACAACACACCAGCTCATGCGTTCGGCCGGCCCGCCTTGGCTGCCCCAGCTCTTGGCGACCGCGTTCACGAGGGTCAGACCGCGTCCGCAGTCTGTGTCGGGCTTGAAGTCCTCCACGTAGGGCGTGCTGGACGTGGTGCCGGCGTCGTGGACGGTGATCAGGGCACCCTCGTCCTCGGTGTGTTCCAGCATGACGAGGAAGCCGGTCGTCCAGGTGCCCGACTCGGTGTGTTGGATGGCGTTGGTGGCGAGTTCGCTGGCGACGAGGACGGCGTCGTCGGCTTCGGGGCAGTCGGCCAGTCGGTTCGCAATGAACCGGCGCACGTCCCGCACGGAGGAGGGGCTTCCGGGGAACCAGCGGCAGGCGGCGACGCGGGTCCGGTCGGCGTCGTTGGGGTGGAGGGTCATAGGGCTCACCTCGGTGAGTTCGGCACCTCACAAGACAGTGAGCTGCATCTCTAGTACTATAAGTACGGCTACCGTACATTAGGTGCCTGGTACTTGCACTACGTTTGGAAGACAATTAGTGCGACTAGAGATGTCGACGTGAGGTGAGGAGACGCCATGTTCGGACTGGCGGTGCGGTTCACGCTGAAGGACGAGGACAGCGCGTCAGGCTTCGATGCGCTGGTGGCGGAGACGCTGCCGCAGATCCGCGAGAGTGAGCCGGGCACGCTCGTCTACGCGGTGCACACCGTGGAGGAGAAGCCGCTTGAGCGGTACTTCTACGAGCTGTACCGCGACCGGGCCGCCTTCGACGCCCACGAGCAGCAGCCGCATGTGAAGCGGTTCCTCGACGCGCGCGGCCAGTACCTCGCATCCGTCGAAGTCGACTTCCTGACGGTGCAGGACGCCAAGGGAGTCACGGGGTGAGCAACGAGTATCAGAAAGCGCTCGGGCGCAAGATCGCCCAGCACCGCAAGCGCCGCGGACTCTCCCAACGGGAGTTCGCCGGCCTCGTCGACCGCTCGGAAGCCTGGGTCTCCCAGGTCGAGCGCGGTGTCCGCCGGATCGACCGCATGTCGGTGCTGGAAGCCGTCGCCGACGTCCTGGAGGTGCCGCTCTCGGAGCTGGCCGCCGAGTCGCCCATCGTCGCCTCGACCGCCGAGGAGGCGCCCGGCAGTAGCCGCCTGCGGCTGGTGCTCAGCCGTGCGCACGCATTGAGCGCCATCCTGCGCAACGGGGATGGCGACACCGCCGCTCCGGATGTGGACGCCCTGCGGGATCGGGTGGACGAGGCGTGGAGCCTGACGCATGCGAGCCGGTATGTGGAACTGACCGAGCTTCTCGAAGCGCTCGTTCCGGAGTTGGAGGCGGCTGCTCGTTCGGTGCCCAACGGGCAGCGGGTGCCGCTGTTCCGGCTGCTGAACACTACGTATCAGGCGTGCTCGTCGGCTTTGAGCAAGCTCGGCGAGTTCGAAGCGGCCTGGATCGCTGCTGATCGGGCGATCACGGCGGCCGAACGCGCTGATGAGCCGCTACTGATGGCCGCCGGTGAGTTCCGGCTGTGCCTGACCTTCCAAGGGGCGGGCTACTTCGACCAGGTGGAGGCGACCGCCGGCACCTCGTGTGAGGCGCTGTCTCCCCTGGCCGATCGGGGCGAGTTGGAAGCGATGTCGCTGTTCGGTGCGCTGACTCTGCAACGCGCCGTCGCTGCGGCTCGGCGCAACGAGGCCACCACCGCCTATCGCAACATCGCGCAGGCGCGGGCGGTCGCTGAGCGTCTGGGGGGCGATCGCAACGACTACAACACCGAGTTCGGGCCAACCAACGTGTCCCTGCACGAGGTGGCGGTTGCGGTGGAACTGGGTGATGCCGGGGTAGCGCTGCGGGCGGCTGACGGTGTCGACACCTCGGGCCTGTCGACGGAGCGCCAGGGGCGGTTCCTTATCGATGTTGCGCGCGCGCACCTCCAGCGGCGCAACGCCGATGCGGCCGTCTCCGCGCTGGAGCAGGCCGAGCAGATCACGCCTGAGCAGGTGCGCAGCCATCCGCTGGTGCGCCAAGCCGTCGGGGATCTGCTCACCGTCCAGGACCCGGCGGGACCGGCCCTGCAAGGGCTCGCCAGACGTACGGGCGCACTCTGAGTACGAACTAGTACTCAAACTACTAGACACAACTAAAAGTACGGGTTAGCGTGTGGGTTGTCGCCGCTCGCCTTCCAGCTTTGGAAGGGGCGACAGCCCACACGCTTTTCGTATGTCCGGCCTGGTGATCGGGTCGTAGAGAGGTAGGAACCATGGCGATTCAGGGTGCGCTGCCGGTGGAGTTCGGGACGGTGTTCCCGCACGGTGCCTACGCGCTCGGCGTGGAGCCCATTACCGACTTCGAGACCAAGCGTCCGCAGATGGACAAGGTGTCCGGGCTGCCGCTGTGGGCGGTGGACGTGATCGACGCCGATCCCGAAGCACGGGGCAAGCAGAAGTCGGTGAAGGTGAAGGTGGCCGCCGAGCACTGCCCGACCCTGCCCGACGAGGTGCCCGGCCTGCCATTCCGGCCCGTCGAGTTCGAGCAGATGTCGGTCATGCCCTACGTGGACGACTCCGGGCGGCGTCCCCGCGTCGCGTACTCGCTTCGGGCACGCGGGGTGAAGACGCCGGGCGGCAACGGCGCCGCCTCCCGCAAGGCTCCGGCCGCTGCCGGTGCGGGTGCCTCGGGATCCAAGGACGCGGGCTGATCATCCGCTGAACGCAAGCGGGGCGGCCTGGTGCGCCAACACCTGCGGCCGCCCCTTCAACCCTCCTGCGAGACCTGCGAAATCTCTGGAAGAGGTGTCCCTTCAGTATGTCCGATCCGTCAACGCGGGTCAGCCCGCGCGAGATCACCGAGTTCATGGACGCCCTGCGCGCCCACCGCAACACCGTCTTCAACGACTCTCGTACCGGCCCGGATGCGCCCCTGGTGGCCTGGAAGTCCTCCATCCTCGATCGCATCGCCGACCAGACCGACGACGCCGAAACCCGTGCCGTGGCCGACGAGGCTCGCGCCGAACTGGCCGCACTCCGCGCCGACGAGGAGAGCGGGGGTGGTCGGTGATGCTGGGACGCAAGAGCGCCGGAGCAACGCAGGTGCAACCGACCGCGCCGGTACCGGCGCAGACCATCCGCTTCTCGACTCCGGTGGTCGAGACGCCGGGCATCGTCGTCGTGGCGGGCTTCCTGTGGCGCCTGGTGCGGCTCCTCGTCATGCTGCCGCTCCGCTTCCCCGTGGCCGTCGCAACTGCGGGCGCCTCTGCGCTGCTGGCGTACCTCGTCGGGTGGCTGGGGCTGGCCGTGGCCTGGACGCTCGCCGACGTGGCTCTCCTGGTCTGGTGGCGCCGGTGGCCGGAGTCGTTCAAGGCTCGCCTCGCACGGCGTGCGCTGGCCGCCTGGCGGTGGCTGTGGATCTACCGGCGCCACTGGCAACCCGTCCTGGTGGTCTCCGGCCTGGCCGAGTCCTACCTGGAACGCCAGTACCTTCCGCAGATCCGCGGCGTGACCTGCTCGGCGTGGGCCGATCGGGTGCGGGTGAAGCTGGTGGCCGGCACCGCCCCGGCCGAGTTCGAACAACGGGTGGCCGAGCTGGCGCACGGCTTCGGCGCCCCCTCCTGCCGCGTCGAAGTACGCGGGGCGCGTGACCTCGTCCTGGAGTTCCCTCGGCGGGACATGCTCGCCGAGCAGATCGACGCACTACCGGTCCCGGACTCGCCGCACGGCATCGACCTGGCTGCGCTGCCGGTCGGACGCTGTGAGGACGGGCAACCGTGGCGGCTGCGGCTGCACGGAACCCACGTGCTGACCGTCGGCGTGACCGGGGCCGGTAAAGGCTCAGTGCTGTGGTCGGCCGTCCGCGCCATGACTCCGGCCATTCGCGCGGGGACGGCCGAGGTGTGGGCGATCGATCCCAAGCGGATGGAGCTTTCTTTCGGCCGGGATCTGTTCGCCCGGTACGCCGATGCGGCGGAAGACGCCGTTGACCTCCTCGAAGCGGCGGTTGCGGCGATGCAGGAACGCGCTGAACGCTACGCGGGCCGCAAGCGGGTGCACGTGCCCTCGGTGCGGGATCCATTCGTCGTGGTGGTGCTGGACGAGGTGGCGTTCCTGACCGCCTACCACCCCGACCGCGACATCCGCCGCCGTGCCGAGAACGCCATCGCGACGCTGACCAGTCAGGGCCGCTCGGTGGGCTTCTGCGTCTTGGCGGCGCTGCAGGATCCGCGCAAGGAGGTGCTGAACCTCCGGAACCTGTTCCCGGACAAGATCGCGCTCCGGCTGGACGAGGCGTCACAGGTGGACATGGTCCTCGGGGAAGGCGCCCGTGACCGGGGCGCTGATGCGCACCTGATCAGCCCCGACCTGCCCGGCGTGGCCTTCGTGAAGCTGGAAGGCTCTCCCGTCCCGGTGCGCGTGCGGGCCGCCTTCGTCACCGATGGCGACATCGACTACATGGCCGGTGAACGTGCCGCTGCGGGGGTGATGGGCTGATGCCTACTCCGACCGGTAAGTCCACACGCGCCGAGCGCCAAGCGCAACCGCTCGCCCGTGAGGTGGCCGAGCAGATCGCCGCCGACAAGGGCGTCTGCATCCGGCCCGTGTCCCTGCGGCGGACCGACATCACCACGGGCCGAACCGAGATCGTGGACGTCCCGTGCTCCTCCACGCTGGAATCCCGGTGCCCGTCGTGTGCCAAGCGCAAGCGGTCCATCCGGCGCAGTCAGTGCGAAGAGGGTTGGCACCTCGACGAGGAACCGACTGTCACGCCGAATGACCCGTCCGAGGTACAGCGGGCGTGGGTGGAACGGCGCGCAATGGTGACCGCCGAGCGGGACCGGCTCGCCGACGAGGGCGGGGCGGATGCCGACGAGGTGGCCGCGTTGGATCAGGCCATCGCCGACCTGGACGCCGAGATCGCGGACTCGGGCATGCGGGGCTCGGTCTCGCGCGGCGCCTCGTCGGCAACGTCGCGTCGGGTGCGCTCGACCAAGCGGCGCCCGGACGCGCCGGACCTGCCCAAGCGGCAGATGGCCAAGACCACCGTGGGCCGCGCCTACGAGGATCCGGCCACCGGCAGGACATTCCGGCCCTCGCTGTTCCTCACGCTTACCTGCGACACCTACGGGCGCGTGAAATCGGACGGCACACCTGTGGCCCCCTCCACGTATGACTACCGGCGGGCCGCGCGGGACGCGCTGCACTTCTCCAAGCTCGTCGACCGGTTCGTGCAGAACCTGCGCCGCGTGGCCGGGTTCGACGTGCAGTACTTCGCGACCGTGGAGCCGCAGCGGCGGCTGGCGCCGCACCTGCACATGGCGACGCGGGGCACGATCCCGCGCGCGGAGCTGCGCCAGATCGCGGCGGCCACGTATCACCAGGTGTGGTGGCCCAACGCCGACGAGGCGGTCTATGCGGGCGAGAACCTGCCGGTCTTCGACGAGGCGACCGGGAACTACCTCGACCCTGTGACCGGCGAAGTTTTGCCCACCTGGGAACAGGCGCTCGACGCACTCGACGCCGACCCGGACGCCGAACCCATGCACGTGGTCCGCTTCGGGCCGCAGGTTGACGCCAAGGGCGTGGTGGCCGGCACTGAGGACGCCGACCGGTGCGTCCGGTATTTGGCGAAGTACCTGACCAAGGACATCGCCGAATGCCACGCCGTCGAGACCGACGCCCAACAGCGGCACGTCGAACGGCTCGTGGAAGCCCTGCGGTTCGAACCCTGCTCGCCGCGCTGCGCCAACTGGCTCCGGTACGGCATCCAACCGGACGGCGCCAAAGCGGGCATGGTGCCGGGCTTCTGCCGCAACAAAGCCCATCGGCGCGAACATCTCGGCTACGCCGGACGCCGCGTCCTGGTGTCTCGGAAGTGGTCGGGCAAGACCGTCGCCGACCACAAGGCGGACCGACTGCGGTGGGTCCTCGACGCGCTCGGCGTGGATCCCGACGCCGACCCCGACGAAAGCGCTCCGGCGCTGGATTCCGTGTCTTCCGGCAACCACGCCTGGGAACTGGCGCGCCCCACCGACCCCGACGTCCCGCCCCGAGAACACCGCCTACTCCGGGCCGTCGGCGAAGCGCTCAAACGCCGCGCCCAGCTCGACGCCGCTCGGCAACACCGATCCGACGAACTCTCGGCAACCGCAGAAAGGGCCGCATGATGCGTGCGACCGCTCAGCTCGACCCGTCCGGCGCCGCTCCTGACAAGACCAGCCTTCGCCAACGATCGGCGTCTCAGCTCTGGTCCGTGCACGAGACCGCGGCCTACCTGTGCGTCCCCGAGAAGACTCTGTACCGCTGGCGCTACATGGAGACCGGCCCGCCCTCGCATCGCGTCGGGCGCTACGTGCGCTACGTCCCCGACGAGGTGCACGCCTGGGTCTTGCAACAGCCCTGAACCGTCGGACGGCAGGAAAGGAGCGGCCCCGATGGCTCGGGCCTGGGTCAACGACCTGCAACAGAACAAGAAGTACCGGGATGCGGTGGCCAAAGCCAAGGCGGCGAAGCGCCAAGTCCCCAACCGGTGGATGGTCCGCTACTACGATCCGACCGGCCGCATCCGAAGTGCCGGCACCTTCAAGAAGAAGCCCGAAGCGGAGAAGCGCCGATCCGAGATCGAAAACCAGATCTCCGAGGGCGCGTACCGTGATCCCACGCTCGGCAAGGTGCGCGTGGAAACCGTCGCCGAGTCCTGGTGGAAGTCCAAGACCGACCTTGAAGAGGGATCGCGCAATCTCTACCGCGACCACTTGGACAACTACGTCCTACCGCGCTGGGGCGGCGTCCGCGTCTCGGCAGTGCGCTATCAGGACGTGGCGGACTGGGTGCTCGCGCTCCAGACCGAACCCCGCAAAGGCGGTGACAAGCCGATCAGCGCCGCGACGATCCGGGGCGTTCACCTGGTGCTGCTCTCGGTCCTGGAGTGGGCGGTCAAGAGCGAGTTCATCACCCGCAACCCCGCGCGGGGCGTCCCGCTGCCCAAGCTGCCGCCGCGCGGCCACGTCTACCTGTCGCATGTGGACGTGGAACGGCTCGCTCTGGCGGCAGGCACGCATGGGACGGTCGTCCGCTTCCTCGCCTATACGGGCCTTCGCTGGTCCGAAGCGTCGGCGCTGACCGTGGGGCGGCTGAACCTGGACAACCGGCGGGCGCACATCGATCGTGCCTACAAGGACAACAAGGGGAAGCTGACACTCGGCCAACCGAAGAAGGGGGAAGTCCGGTCGGTGCCGGTACCGGCCTTCCTCGTCGGGGAACTACGGGACCTCGTCGGCGACCGGTCCCCGGATGACCTGCTGTTCACGGCTCCGCGCGGCGGTCCGATCTGGCTCCGGAACTGGCGTCCGCGGGTCTTCAACAGAGCTGTCAAGGACGCGGACCTCGGCGGACGCGGACTCACACCGCACAAGCTCCGGCATACCGCCGCGTCGCTGGCGATCGCCGCCGGTGCGGACGTCTACGTCGTGCAGACGATGCTCGGCCACCGCAAGCCCAGCATCACACTGGACACCTACGGGCACCTGTGGCCGGACCGGCTCGACGAGGTCGCCGACGCTCTCGGCGCCACACGGGCCGAGCATCTGGCTAGGCTCACCGACTCGAAGGCCGCATAAGCGATCTCTGTCAGTGTGCAGAAAATGTGCATCCGCCGCCCGGAGACTCCGGGCGGCGGAGTCGTGCCGCTGCCCTGACCTGCGGGTTCGGACAGAAATAGAGCCGACGAGGGGAATCGAACCCCTAACCTATCGCTTACAAGGCGAGTGCTCTACCGATTGAGCTACGTCGGCTTGTGCGGCCCGCGGCGCTGCGTGGGCGCACATTGGCATGCTACCGGTTTCAGGTCAGTGCCCGGACTTCGTGGTGGCCGATCGGAGGCGGGTGATCTCGTAGAGGGCGACACCGGCGGCCACGGAGGCGTTGAGGGACTCGGCGCCGCCGATCGGGATGCGCGCGACCTGGTCGCAGGTTTCGCGGACCAGGCGGGACAGGCCCTTGCCCTCCGAGCCGGTCACGACGACCAGGGGGTCGCTCGCCACGTTCAGGGAGTCCAACACGGTCTCGCCGTCGCCGTCGAGGCCGGCCACGAAGACGCCGGAGCTCTTGTAGGACTTGAGGCTGCGCGTGAGATTGGTGGCCTGGGCGACGGGGAGGCGGGCCAGCGTGCCCGCCGAGGTCTTCCAGGCGGCGATGCCCACGCCCGCCGCGCGGCGTTCGGGGATCAGCAGGCCGTGCGCGCCGAAGGCCGCCGCGGAGCGGGCCACAGCCCCCAGGTTGTGCGGGTCGGTGACCCCGTCCAGGGCCATGATGAGCGGCGCGACGCCGGCCTCCTCGGCCTGGGACCGCGCGTGTTCGAGCAGGTCCTCGGGATCCCAGTAGCGGTAGGGCCGGGTCAGCAGGACGAGGCCCTGGTGCGCGGCGCCCGGCTGGCCCTGGCTGTCGCAGCGGCGGTCCAGCTCCGAGCGTGAGACCTCGCGGACGTCAAGGCCTGCTTCGCCGGCCAGGCGCGCGGCCTCGGTGATGCGCTCGTCCTGATCCAGGCTGTTGGCCAGGAACAGCCGCTTGGCGGGAAAGCCCGCGCGCAGCGCCTCGATGACCGGATTGCGGCCGACGAGGAGGTCGCTGCCGGGACGGGCGCCGGAGTCGCCGCCCCCGGTGCGGGAGGGAGCCGCGGGAGCGGCCGGCTTCGCCGCGCCCTTGGCCGGCTGCTTGTCGGCGTCCTTGGCGGGCTGCTTGCCGGTGCCCTTGGCAGAGCGGCGCATCTTATCGGCGTACCAATGGCGCTCCGTAGCCGGAAGCGTCCCCTTCTTGCCCTCCAGGGAGCGCTTCCCCTTGCCGCCGGTGCCCTTGGTGGGGCCCTTCTTGCTCTTCTTCGCCGGCATGGCCTGCTGTCCTCACCCTTCGGTTACCGCTGGTGGCGCGCCGCCGGACCCGGTCTCGGGCCCGCGGTCTCGCATGGTGCCTTCGATGCCTGTACCTGCCTTCGCCGAGAGGCGTTCCGCAGCGGCGGATCCGCCCTCACCGGGCCCGGCCCTGCGCCTGCGGACGCGCAGCCGGTTCCCCAGGGCCGACCGCATTACACGGCACCCCTCCATGGTCGCCGATCGTGACGGGTGAACGCGCCATCGGCGGCCCGGCAGCGCGCGTGCGCCGCCGTCCGCGTCGCCCGAGCGGCGGCGCGGATACGGCGTTCCCCGCCGACCCGGCCGACGGCCGTTCAGCCCCTGTCAGCCCCGGCGGAGCTCCCAGCGCGGGCCGCGCGGGGTGTCCTCGACGGCGACGCCGGCGGTGAGCAGCTGGTCGCGGATGGCGTCGGCCGCAGCGTAGTCCTTGCGCTGCCGCGCGGCTTGGCGCTGCTCCAAGGCCACCGCCACCAGGGCGTCGACGACGTCGCGCAGCCCGGAGTCGCCGCCGCTCCCCCAGGTCTCGGAGAGCGGGTCGAGCCCGAGCACGTCCATCATGGCGCGCACCCGGCCGCCGAGCTCGGAGATCCGCTCCTTGGCGCCCTCGGCGATCGCGGTGTTGCCCTCGCGGACCGCGTTGTGCACGACGGCCAGTGCAGGCGAGACGCCGAGGTCGTCGTCCAGCGCCTCGGCGAAGGCGTCGGGGACCTCCGAGGGCCGCTCGATCGTGCCCGCGACCTCGCTCGCGCGGGTCAGGAAGCCCTCGATCCGCTGGTAGGCGGCCGCGGCCTCGTACAGCGCCTCGTCGGAGTAGTCGATGACCGACCGGTAGTGCGCCTGGGCGAGGAAGTAGCGGAGCTCGACCGGGCGCACCTTGCGGATCATGTACGGGATGAGCAGGGAGTTGCCCAGCGACTTGCTCATCTTCTCGCCGCTCATGTGCAGGAGCCCGTTGTGCATCCAGTACTGGGCGAAGCCGTCGCCGGCGGCCTTGGACTGGGCGACCTCGTTCTCGTGGTGGGGGAACACGAGGTCGAGCCCGCCCCCGTGCACGTCGAAGGAACCGCCCAGGTACTTGGTCGACATGGCCGAGCACTCCAGGTGCCATCCCGGGCGGCCGCGGCCCCACGGGGTCTCCCAGCTGGGCTCGCCCGGCCGGGCGCCCTTCCACAGCGCGAAGTCGCGGGGGTCGCGCTTGCCGCGGTCGTCGTCGGTGTCGCAGGCGCCCCGCATCTGCTCGATCCGCTGGTTGGAAAGCGCGCCGTAGCCGGAGTAAGAGCGGACGTCGAAGTAGACGTCGCCCGAGCCGTCGTCGGCCGGGTAGGCGTGGCCGCGGTCGATGAGCCGGCGCATCAGCTCGATCATCTCGGGCACATGCCCTGTGGCGCGCGGCTCGACCGTGGGGGGAAGGCAGCCGAGGATGTCGTAGGCGGAGGTGAACGCGCGCTGGTTGCGCTCGGCGACCTCCCACCACTCGACGCCCTCGTCGGCGGCGACGTTGATGATCTTGTCGTCGATGTCGGTGACGTTGCGGCACAGGACGACCCGGTAGCCCCGGTACTCCAGCCACCGGCGGAGGATGTCGAAGTTCACACCCGACCGGATGTGCCCGATGTGCGGCGGCGCCTGCACCGTGGCACCACACAGGTACAGCGACGCACGCCCCTCGCGCAGCGGGGTGAAATCGCGGACCTGGCGGGCACTGGTGTCGTAGAAGCGCAGACTCACACCGCCCAGGGTAGCGGCTCGCGGGTCGATCACGGGCGTTCTGTCCACAGCCCACCTGTCCCCGCATCGTCCGCGGCGCCGTGGACACCCGCGTACCCGGCGGGTTCCCGTGCCGCGTCGGTGCGCCTCGGCGTCGATCCGACCGTCCACCGCCGTCGGCGACTCCGCCCTCCGCCGCCTTCGCTGCAGCCCCTACGGTCCGATCCCCTCCGGAGCACTGCGCACCCCAATAGTGGAGGGCGGATAAGGGACGAAAACGGTTGTCCGCAATTCGGCGACCGTTCGGCGAGCCCATCCCGGGATTCGCATCCGCATCCGAGTGCACGCCGACGATCCGCCGCCGCTGCCCGCCTCGCGGCCGACGGACCGTGGGAAGGTCGCGTTCCCCGCAGGAGCCGGGCGGCCGGTTTCGGGCGGTACCTCGTGTTCGCCGCGTCCGCTGGGCTACGCTTCTGCGCACGATGGCCGTTAAAACTCCCTCCGAAGCCGCAGGTGCGCACACCCCCGCTGATGAGCCGCGCTCGTCCGTCGCCGCGATCCTGTTCACCGCGCTCGGCGTGCTGGTGATCGCGGCGTGCGCGGTCCTGCTCTCCTACAACGGCATCTACCAGATCGCCGTGCAGGGCAACGTGGGTCCGCAGTACTCCCATCTCTATCCCGCCGTCTTCACCCTGCTGGTGCTCATGGCGCTGTGGACGAGCTACGCGCTGCGCACGGCCCCCCGCACACGGCGGCTGTGGGCGGACGGCCTCATCCTCCTGCTGGTCGCCGTGGCCGCGGGGGCGAGCGCGCTGGAGGCGAGCGGCTTCGTGCTGGTGCCCGCGGTCGCGACGGTGGCGGCGGCCGTCGCCCCGTGGCTGGCGCTGCTGGTGGCCTTCCGGCTCTTCCTTTCCGTGGTCATGCACCTGCGCGGCGAGGTTCCCGGCACCGCGCCCCGCCGACCGCGCGCCACGGGCGCGGCTCAGCCCGCGGCCGGTCCCCGCAGCGAGGACCTCCCGGCCGAGGGGCTCCAGGAGGAGGAGACCCGGCCACTCGACGATCTGCTCGGAGCCGAGCCCGCTCGCGAGGCCGCAGCCGAGGACTCGGACCGCCCTGCGGAGCGGACCGACGGCAAGCCGCCCCGCCCGCGTGATCCCGAGCCGACGGACTTCCGCGATCCGGGCCTGCGCCCGCCGCGCCCGGCTCCCACGGAGCGCCCGAGCCGCCCCGAGCGCCCCAGCAGCCTGGAACCGCCCGAGTCCGCAGAGGAGCCGGAGCCGGCCCGCAAGCGCCGGGGCCTCCTTGGCCGACGTTCCAACGCCGGCAAGCAGCGGACGCCCCGCGGCGAGGCGCCGGCCGCCGAGGCGGCCGAGGAGGCGGAGCAGACGGCCGCCGAGGACGCCTCCCACGCCGACTCCGCGGCCGAGACCGCCCCGCTGTGGCCCAACGCCGCCGCGGAGCCCGAGGCCGCCGAACCCGGCACCCGACCCACGCAGTCGGCCGTTTCCGCATCCGAAGAGCAGGCCGATGACGACTTCCCGTTCGACGAACGGCAGGACGCCGAAGACGGGCACCACGGCCTGCGCCCCGAGCCGTCGCCGGACACGGCCGACGAGGGGCCCGAAGCCGGCGGGCCGGATCCGGCCGCGGCCGACGGCGCCTCTTCCTACGCGGACACGGCCGCCAAGACCCGGGCGGCCGCCGAACCGGCCCCGGAGCCCAGCGACGCGGACGCCGACGACACGGCCGCGGACGCCGGTGCGGCGGCGAGCGGAGCGCGCGCTGGCGAGGATTCGCCCGTGCTGCCCAAGCGCACTCCCGGCGCAGCCGAGAATCCCATAAAGCGCGCCGCCGACAGCCAGCCCGCGCCCGAGTCCGCCGACGCCGAGCCCGGCGTTGACGGGCAGGCCGCCGCGCCCCAGGCGCAGCCCGCCGAGGAGGCCGACGGGTTCGTGCACGACCTTCCGCTCGGTGACCCGACGAACGACGAGGCGGAACCCGGCGCCGCAGCCCTCGACCCTGCCGCCGACGCCTCCGCCCCCGAGGAGGGCGGCGCGCCCGAGGACGGAGCCGCGGGCATCGACGCCTACGGTCCTCCCGGCGGAGAGGCCTACCCTGCCGCGCCCCCGATCGAGAAGCGCCCGATGGTGCTCAAACCGCGCCGCGGCCCGCAGAGCGGACCGTCGTCGCCGTTCCCGGAGGACCCCCCGTCCAACCGGGTGCGCAGCCAGCCCAGACCTCCTGAGGAGTAGGCGACCGCCGGGCGACGGTGGCCCGCGGAGTGGCGCCACCGCCCGAGCGGAATGCGTGCGTGAGAATTCGCCTGGACGGCTCGCATTCGGACGCATGAAAGCGCGGCGAGCGGGTATAAATCATTTTCGCTCTGCTATGGGCGTGCGGGCCCGTCTGTGCGCTACCGCGGATTGCGACCGCGCCCGTCCGCGCCTCCGGCGATACGCGAATGCCCTCCCGCGCCCGTCGCGGAGAGAGCAATGCAGACGCCGCCGAGACCGCCTCAGTCCTGCTCGGGCATGCACAGTGCGGTGGCGATCGCCGCGACGCCCTCGCCCCTGCCGGTCAGGCCCAGGCCGTCGGTGGTGGTCGCCGACACCGTGACCGGGGCGCCGGCCGCCGCCGACAGGACCCGCTCGGCCTCCGCACGGCGCGGAGCGAATTTCGGTCGGTTGCCGACGATCTGGACCGCGACGTTGCCGACCGCGAAGCCTGCCGCACGCACCCGCGCCGCGGACTCGGTGAGCAACTCGGCCCCCGAAGCCCCCTTCCACCGCGGGTCGTCGGTGCCGAACTGACTGCCCAGGTCACCCAGCCCGCACGCCGAGAACAGCGCGTCGCAGGCGGCGTGTGCGGCGACGTCGCCGTCGGAATGGCCACTGACTCCCGTTTCGTCCGGCCATTCCAAACCGGCGAGAAAGAGAGTTCTTCCGGACATAAAAGGGTGGACGTCGGTACCGACGCCCACCCTCGGAATTCTTTGCATAAATAAAGTGATCAGCCTTGGCTGGCGTCAGTCCGTGAGGACTTCGTCGAGAAGTGCCTCGGCTTTGTCCTCATTGGTCTTCTCCGCGAGCGCGAGTTCGCTCACGAGAATCTGACGCGCCTTGGCGAGCATCCGCTTCTCTCCGGCGGAGAGACCGCGCTCCTTGTCGCGCCGCCACAGGTCGCGCACGACCTCGGCGACCTTGTTGACGTCACCGGACGCGAGCTTCTCCAGGTTCGCCTTGTAGCGCCGCGACCAGTTCGTGGGCTCCTCGGTGTGCGGTGCGCGCAGGACCTCGAAGACCCGGTCCAGGCCGTCCTGCCCGACCACGTCACGTACTCCGACGTCTTGGGCGTTCTCCGCCGGTACGCGTACTGTGAGATCACCCTTGTCCACCCGGAGAACGAGGTAGGTCCTATCCTCGCCCTTAATGGTGCGAGACTCGATCGCCTCGATACGAGCAGCCCCATGATGGGGGTAGACAACGGTGTCGCCGACCTTGAAAGTCATGTGACAAGTACCCCTTCCGCTACCACCAGGATACCACGAATCTGTGACTTAACGTACCTATTCGGTTTACGTACGCGCAGGTCAGTGCCGCATTCGGGGTCTTGACAAAGCCCACGCCAGGTGCTTCCGGTCAGCCGGAATGAGTGCCTGACGGGAGCCGGAGCGGCGGCCGCCCGCTGCCCGCGCGCAGCCTGCCGGTCGGCACTCAGAAGATGCCCGAAGGAGCCTTCCCTGACTCCATGGTCTCACTTCGGTCACGGCACCGTGCAACGGGCGGACGAAGGCACGATGTCCCCGGTGTGGCCGGGTCGGCGACTGCGGGCCGGCCTCGCCGGCGATCGACCCGGCCCGCAGCGTCCGGTGGGGCGACGGGGCGGCGAGCCCGCCGGAGCCGCCTACGACTCCGGGTCGGATTCGCTCGTCCGCTCCCCGGTGACCATGTAGATCAGATTGTCGGCGACGTGCACGGCGTGGTCGCCGAACCGCTCGTAGAACCGCCCGGCCAGGGTGACGTCCATCGTGGCCTCGACGCCGTGCTGCCAGTTGGGGTCGAGGATGCGGGTGAGCAGTCGGCGGCGGAGCTTGTCCATGCGGTCGTCGTCGGAGTCCAGTTCCCTGGCGGTCTCGGCGTCGCGCTGGTTGACGACCTCGCCGGCCTTGATCACCAGCAGCTCCGCCTGATGGCCCATCTCCAGCACCGTGGAACGCAGCTCGGCGGGAATCGCGGAGTCGGGGTGGCGGCGGCGGGCGATCTTGGCGATGTGCACCGCGTGGTCGCCCATGCGTTCCAGATCACCGGCCATGTGCAATGACGTGATGATGATGCGCAGGTCACGTGCCACCGGCTGCTGCCGGGCCATCAGATCGAACGCCGTGGCCTCGATCTCCTCGTCGAGCCGGTTGAGCTCCTCGTCGCCGGAGATGACCTCCTGTGCCGCGTTCAGGTCGGCGTCGAGCAGGGCTGTGGTCGCACGGGCGACCGCGTGGCGGGCAAGCCGCGTCATCTCGACGAGGCGCTCGCTGAGGGAGTCAAGCTCCTCATGATACGTATCGCGCATGTTCTCATCGTCCCAGTTCGTAGCTGAATCAACGCGGAATCGTCGGTGAATAGTCGCAGAACCTCGGTGGTAACCCGTGGTCAGCAGGGTACGGCAGCGCGTCTGCGGCTTACGATCGAAATGTGCAAGGAGAACTGCTGGCCGCCATCGCGGGACTCGTCGGCCTCGTGACAGGCGTCGCGGCAGGCCTGGCGTTTCGCATCAGCGAGTCAGGCGGGCCGCGTGCCCAGGAGCCGCCGCGCCAGACGGAGCTGCCGTCCGGTATCGCCGAGGTCCTCGCGGCGCTGCCGTCCTCGGCGGTCGTCCTGGACCCCGCCGACCGGGTGCTGCGCGCCAGCTCGGCCGCGCGCGCCTACGGGATCGTGGGCGGCGAGGAGCTGGTCATCGGCGACCTGCTCGCCCTGGCGCGGCAGGTGCGCCGCGACGGCGTCATCCGCGAGACCGAGATCGAGGTGGCCGTGCGCAAGTTCGGCCCCGACTCCACCTCCTTCGCCGTGCGCGTGGCGCCCCTGGGCGGTACGGGGCTGGTACTCGTGCTGGCCGAGGACCAGACCGAGCGGCGCCGCGTGGAGGCGGTCCGCCGCGACTTCGTGGCCAACATCAGCCACGAGCTGAAGACACCCGTCGGCGCGCTGTCGCTGCTCGCCGAGACCATCGCCGACGCCAGCGACGACCCCGACGCGGTGCGCCGTTTCACGGGGCGTATGCAGCAGGAGGCGTCCCGGCTCAACAGCGTGGTCCAGGACCTGATCACCCTCTCGCGCATCCAGGGCGCCGAACCGATGGCCGATCCCGGTCGCGTACCGGTCGAGGTCGTCGTCGAGGAGGCGATGGACACCGTGCGTACCGCGGCCGAGACCAAGGAGATCGAGCTCGTCGCCAGCGGTACCGAGGGCGCCGTCGCGCTCGGCGACGAGGGCCTGCTGGCCACCGCGATGCGCAACCTGGTCGCCAACGCCGTCGCCTACAGTCCCGAGCGGACCCGGGTGTCCATCTCGGTGGAGTCCGCCGACGAGATGGTGGAGATCAGCGTCGCCGACCAGGGAATCGGCATCCCCGCCCAGGACCTGGAACGCATCTTCGAGCGCTTCTACCGTGTCGACGCCGCTCGCAGCCGGGCCACCGGCGGCACCGGGCTGGGCTTGGCGATCGTCAAGCACATCATGACCCACCACCGCGGTGAAGTCACCGTGTGGAGCAAGGAAGGCTCGGGTTCGACGTTCACGCTGCGTCTGCCCAACGCCCAGACCCGGGAGCGTCCCCGCCCCGGCGACACACCAAATCAGGAGGCAGCACAGTGACGCGTGTACTCGTCGTTGAGGACGAGGAATCCTACAGCGATGCCCTCTCGTACATGCTGCGCAAGGAAGGATTCGAGGTTGCGGTCGCGCAGACCGGAACGGTGGCGTTGGAGGCTTTCGACCGGTCCGGGGCCGACCTGGTACTGCTCGATCTGATGCTGCCCGGCCTGCCGGGCACCGAGGTGTGCCGGACGCTGCGGCAGAAGTCGAACGTCCCCGTGATCATGCTGACGGCCAAAGACAGCGAGATCGACAAGGTGGTGGGGCTGGAGCTGGGCGCCGACGACTACGTGACCAAGCCGTTCTCCTCCCGGGAGCTGGTCGCCCGGATCCGCGCCGTCCTGCGGCGGCGCGGCGAGGACGAGGCCATGCTCCCCACGGCTCTGGAGGCCGGTCCGGTGCGCATGGACGTGGAGCGGCACGTGGTGACGGTGCGCGGCGAGAGCATCCAGCTCCCCCTCAAGGAGTTCGAGCTGCTGGAGGTGCTGCTGCGCAACGCCGGCCGGGTGCTGACGCGGATGCAGCTGATCGACCGTGTCTGGGGGGCCGATTACGTGGGCGACACCAAGACCCTGGATGTGCACGTCAAGCGGTTGCGGGCGAAGGTCGAGCACGATCCGGGCAACCCGGATTTCATCCTGACGGTGCGCGGACTGGGCTACAAGTTCGAGCCGGGCACCGAGGAGTAGACGGGCCGGGAGCGCAGCGGCGCGGCCCGGCAGGGCCGGTCACACCTCGACGATGACGGTGAACGGCCCCTCGTTGGTCAGCGAGACCGACATCTGCGCGCCGAACACCCCGGTCGCCACATGGGCGCCGAGGTCGCGCAGCTCCGAGACGACGGCGTCGACCAGAGGCTCGGCCACGGCGCCCGGGGCCGCCGCCTGCCAGGTCGGCCGGCGGCCCTTGCGCGCGTCGCCGTAGAGGGTGAACTGGCTGACGACCAGCAGCGGCGCCCCGAGGTCGGAGCACGAGGCCTCGCCGTCGAGGATGCGCAGGCCCCACATCTTGGCGGCCAGCTTCGCGGCCTCGGCGGCGGTGTCGGTGTGGGTGACGCCCACCAGGGCGAGCAGCCCGGGTCCGCTGATCTCGCCGGCGACCTCGCCGTCGACGCTCACCGAGGCGTGCGCGACCCGTTGCAGGACCGCCCGCATGGCCTTCCTCCTCGCTGTCGGTTCGGGTGTGCCGTGTACTCGGAATCCGTGCTCAGCGCAGCGTTCGGAACTGCCGCGTGTTGGAGATCACTCCGGTCAGCGTCAGAACGAAGGAGCGGATGGAGTCGGCGAAGTCCTGCATCCGCCAGTCGTCGGGGCCGCTGTACCAGGGCAGTCCGTCTGCGGCGCACTCGCTGCTCGCCGATGCCAGGATGGCGGCCCAGCGGTCGACGTTGTCGAAGATGACCGCGTAGGGCAGGTAGCGGGAGAACACCGTAACCCGGTTCTCCGGCGGCACGTCCTCCGCGCCGGCGTTGAGCAGGTAGCGGCGGAAGCCCAGGGTGTGCGCGAAGACCACGCTGCCCTGACGGGTCTTGGCGGGCATGTACTGGGCGCCCACGGTCACCGCGGCGCCGGCGATGACCACGGCCAGGGCGGTGAAGGCCCACTGGGTCATGACGGCCAGCACCACGGTCAGGGCCACGCCCAGCACGGTGATGCCGATGCCGGCGGTGGTCCAGCGGTTGCGTTCGACGTTGGGCCTGTTGGCGAACCACTTCAACCGCACCATGTCGCGGTAGAGCTCCTCGCGGACTTCGGCGAGCCGGTCCGGGAACCCGCTGCGCCCCAGTTCGGAGAGCTTGACCTGGGGGGCGTCCTGGAAGAGGGCGTCCAGCAGCAGCCGCTCGTAACCGAGCAGGTCGTCGTCGAGGGGGCCGGCGGCCTGGTCCAGCCGCCAGTCGGTCGCCGAGTAGTGGGCGTGCGGCAGCTCGCGGATGGTCAGGTGGCCGCGCACGGCCAGGTCGAGCACCGTGGCCGTGATGTCGACGACATCGGCCTGCTCGTCGATGAGCGTGCCGATCTGGCCGGGGTGCACGTCGTCGGGGGGCCTGAAGCGGACGCCGCCCGCATCGCCGCCCGCGCCGGAGGAGTCCACGGGCGCGCTGTCGCCCGCAGCGGCCTCGGTGCGGATCGTGCGCTCGTCGCGCCCGCGGATCCGGATGAGGGCGATCAGCACGCCCATCGGAACGAGCAGCAGCAGTCCGAAGACCGTCCCGGTGGCCGGGGTGATGGCGAAGGCCGACTGCAGCGACCAGTCGCGCTCGATGATCGCTTCGCCGCCGATGGCGTCGGCGGGGTAGCTCACGACGACGTGCAGCCTCTCCTGCGGCCCCATGTCCGTCTGCAGGAAGCGTGCCAGCACCGCCTCGTGCCCGCCCATGTCGGAGGAGGTGCAGTAGATGGAGCTGCGCGCCCGGCCCGCCGTGCACGACAGGGCCACCGGCGGCACCGCCGCATCGACGACGACGGTCGTCTCGGCCACGGTCCGGCTGTAGCCGCCCACGGCGGTCCACTCCAGTTCGGTGCCGCCGCCCACGGGGTCCACAGCGCCGCGGACGGTGTAGCGCAGCACGGCCTCCGAGCGTCCGGCGGTGTCCATCCGCACGTTCAGCGTGCCGCCGTCCTGGTCGGTGGAGACGGGGATCTCGCGCCCGCTTCCGTCGACAGCCGAGATCCCGTCGACCTTGTAGATCCGGCTGCGTTCGGCGTCATAGGGTTCGCGAATCGAAAAGGTCCGCACGAACTCCTCGGGCGGTTCCTTGCCGAACGCGACGGACTCCTCGGCATGCAGCACTCCGTTCTCGTCCAGGTCGAGCCGGATGTCGTTGGTGGTCCGGTGCCGGCCGTCGTCGGGCAGCGAGGCGGGCAGCGAGGCGTCGGCGGAAGGTGTCGCGCCGCCCTGCGCCCAGGCGGCGGGAGCGCACAGCGCGAGCAGAGCGGCCGCGACCCCGGCCACCGCTCGTGCGATTCCAACCCGCCACATGAGGTGAGAGCCTATCGTTCGGTTTCGTCCTGAAGGTAAGACCGGTGGCGCACACGCGAGCGCAGCGGAGCGGTGCTCTCCGCCTCTCCGGCGGGCGACGGCGGGCGGTGCTGAGAAGCACGCGGCGCGCAGCGC